>CANKXX010000032.1 GCA_947487835.1 uncultured Microbacteriaceae bacterium | reverse complement strand
CAGTGCGGGTGATCGTGACCAAGGAGTCACTCCAGACGGGCGAGGGCCACGGCTCGATCCAGGACACCGGCGAGGCCCTGAGTATCAATTCGATCCGCCGTGAGATCTGCGCCACCGGCACCATCGCCGTCGTCCTCGACGACGACGGCCAGTGCGTCAACGTCGGCCGCGAACACCGACTGTTCACCGCCCGCCAACGCATCGGCCTAGCCGTGCGGGACGGTGGCTGCATGTGGCCGGGCTGCGACAGACCGCCGTCCTGGTGCGAGGCGCA
>CANKXX010000031.1 GCA_947487835.1 uncultured Microbacteriaceae bacterium | reverse complement strand
GCTGCGTAAAGTACTTACTTGTCACCCCAAAGGTGCGGGAAAGCCGCTGAGCTTCCCGGCCTCAAGTGGGGGCCACCCCCTCCTTTTCATCACTCCGGTGAACGTCTGTTGAAGATGTCCCGAACGTGTGGCTAGGATGGACAACCGTTCCTCCTGCGGATCGGTCGAGTGTCTCGCATCTTCGGATCGCGAAAAACCTCGACTTGACAGCAGCGAAGAACAATGTAAGATAGAGAAGTTGCCTCGGAGGAAGTCCTGATAGGGATGGATCCGGGTGCGTCCGATCCTTGAGAACTCAACAGCGTGCACAA
>CANKXX010000030.1 GCA_947487835.1 uncultured Microbacteriaceae bacterium | reverse complement strand
CAGGTATAGGGCTCACGCCGACCGGCAGTGCGGGTGATCGTGACCAAGGAGTCACTCCAGACGGGCGAGGGCCACGGGTCCATCCAGGACACCGGCGAGGCCGTGTCCATCGACACCATCCGCCGCGAGGTGTGCGCGACCGGCACCATCGCCGTGGTCCTGGATGACGACGGCCAGTGCGTGAACGTCGGACGGGAGCAGCGCCTCTTCACTGCCCGCCAGCGCATAGGGCTCGCGGTGAGGGACGGCGGCTGCATGTGGCCGGGCTGCGATCGTCCGCCGTCCTGGTGTGAGGCGCACCACATCAACCAGTGGAAACGAGACCACGGCAAGACCGACATCGCCGACGGCGTGCTGCTCTGCAAGCACCATCACCTGCTGCTGCACAACCGC
>CANKXX010000029.1 GCA_947487835.1 uncultured Microbacteriaceae bacterium | reverse complement strand
TCCACGGGCAGCTCGAGGTTCCGCTGCAGATACGGCGACGGGACCGACGGAGCGACAACGCCCGCGAGCTGCTCCCGCGTCGGCTGCGGCACGACACTGGTGACCCGATAGTCCTGGCCACGGGTGGAGGCATTCGACGACGCGATCGTCATACCGTCCGCCTCCCAGTACCAGTCACCGTCGAGCCCGGCCACCTCCGACGGCGCATACGGCACCGGGAGCCAGCGCGTGTTCGACGCCTGCACCTGCACGTCCACGACGACCTCGGTCACCGGGGTGTCCTCCGACAGCCCCGGCGCCGGGGCGATCCCGTCGAGCGTGTTCCGCTCGTCCGGCAGGATGCGCTCCGGCGCCCAGGTGCGCCCGGTGAACCGGGAGAGCGTCGCCAGCTTGA
>CANKXX010000028.1 GCA_947487835.1 uncultured Microbacteriaceae bacterium | reverse complement strand
TTGTGTGACCTGTCCGGCTGCCGATCGTAGCTCCCTCCCGGCCTCCCGCTCCCCGGGCTTTCGCGGCATATCCTCCCTCGCTCCGCTTCACTCCGGTATTCCACGACCCGGACCCGCTCTAAGGCGCTCCCGGTCGCAATCGAATCTCTCGCCGGACGGCACACAAAAACGGTTGACCCCGAAGGAGAGAACATCACCATGACCACCCCATGCACCGCACCTCACGTCACACCCGAGCATCGCAAAGCCCAAGCAGAAGCCCTCCACGCCAGCATCAGCGACCAGGTCGACGCCCTCCGCCACTCCGACCAGTGGCGCGCGTTCCTCGACTTCGCCCAGTCCTTCCACCCGTACAGCCTGAACAACCTGCTGCTCATCCACGCCCAGTACCCGACCGCCACCGCCGTCGCCGGGTTCCGGCAATGGCAGACCAAAGG
>CANKXX010000027.1 GCA_947487835.1 uncultured Microbacteriaceae bacterium | reverse complement strand
CGTTCCCGGGCGGTGCGGAGTTGTTCGGGCGTGAGCCCGAGTTGCTGGCTGGTCTCGTCCGGGGTCATCAACGGGGACACCGGGGGAGTGGCGTCGTCGCTCATTCCGACCACCCCTTCTCAGGACCGCTGGCCATCGCCGGCCGGCTCTCGGTGGCGGTGCCTCGAGCTGCCGCCTCGATCGCGGCGATCAGGTCCGGTCGGAACCCGGACCAGTGCGCGTCCCCGACGGTGACGACCGGTGCTGTGGCGTGGCCGAGGCTCCGCACGTACTCGGCAGCGATGTCGTCCTGGCTGAGGTCGATGACGTTGTAAGGGAGGCCGGCGTTGTCGAGGGCTCGTTTGGTGAGGGTGCACTGCATGCAGGAGGGGAGTGTGTGGACGGTGATGGTGGTGTGCATGATCCGGTCCTTTCCGTATCGCGTGGTCAAGAGCTGACGGAGAAGGGGACC
>CANKXX010000026.1 GCA_947487835.1 uncultured Microbacteriaceae bacterium | reverse complement strand
GGCAAGACCGACATCGCCGACGGCGTGCTGCTCTGCAAGCACCATCACCTGCTGCTGCACAACCGCGGCTGGGACATCACCCGGGCTGGTGGGACCTACACGCTGATCCCGCCGAGGTCGATCAGCCCGACCCGCGAAGGCCGCCATCTCGTGACGAAGAGCCGAGCCGTCCAGGACTGGAACGCCCGCCGCCACCGCCTTCGCGACCGACACCCGGCCCACCCACCCGAGCCGGCGTCACCGGGCGGCTGACCATGCCCCAGCCGCGACTACACGAGGAAAGGCCAGCCACCCGGTCCCTGAGCCCTTGTCGGGCTGAGCGAGGTCGCCTCCCGTCGCTTCGACAAGCTGAGCGACCGTGTGGGCCTCCGGGAACGGCCCGCGTCGCTTCGACGAACTCAGCGACCGTGTGGGCTCTGCGACTGTGGTGACCGTGGCGCTCGTGGTGACCGTTTGCGGAACGGCCACCGATTCGCGGCGGCACCATCCGCATTCCGTCGC
>CANKXX010000025.1 GCA_947487835.1 uncultured Microbacteriaceae bacterium | reverse complement strand
AACAACCTGCTGCTCATCCACGCCCAGTACCCGACCGCCACCGCCGTCGCCGGGTTCCGGCAATGGCAGACCAAAGGACGCCAGGTCCGCACAGGCGAAAAAGCCATCCGCATCTTCGGCTACTCCAGCAGAACCATCATCGAGCAGGACGACACCGGCACCGAGACCGAACACCGGATCCCCCGCTACCCGATCCTGTCCGTGTTCGACCTCGCCCAAACCGACCCCATCCCCGGCACCGACGACCACACCTCCCCCGCCCAGCGCCTCACCGGGCACGACGACCACGGCATCACCGACACCCTCACCCGCTACCTCACCAGCCAGGGGTGGACCGTCAGCCGCGAACCCATCCCCGGTGACGCGAACGGATACGTCGACCCCGCGACCCGGCGCGTCGTCATCGACGCCGCCCTCTCCCCCACACACGCCGCCAAGACCACCATCCACGAGACCGCGCACATCCTCCTCGGCCACACCGACGAGAACCCCCGCACGTAC
>CANKXX010000024.1 GCA_947487835.1 uncultured Microbacteriaceae bacterium | reverse complement strand
CGGGAGCAGCTCGCGGGCGTTGTCGCTCCGTCGGTCCCGTCGCCGTATCTGCAGCGGAACCTCGAGCTGCCCGTGGACCTGCCCGTCGTGATCCGGACTACCGCCGCGGAGGTCACGGCGGAGGCGACGAGCGATTACGAGCGCGCGCTCGCCCTGCAGGGCTACTTCCGCTCGTCCGAGTTCCGTTACTCCGAGGAGGCGCCGGTCGAGGAGGGCTATGACGGCAACGGCATGGACGTGATTGTGCGCTTCCTGGACGAGAAGGCGGGCTACTGCGTGCACTACGCGTCGGCCATGGCGGTGATGGCGCGGACGCTCGGCATCCCGGCACGGGTGGCTCTCGGTTACCTGTCCGGTGACCGGCGGGGCACGGAGGGCGACCGGGCGGTCTACCAGGTGGGTACGCAGGACCTGCACACCTGGCCGGAGTTGTACTTCGAGGGCGCGGGCTGGTTGAAGTTCGAGCCGACGCCCGGCCGCGGGGACCTCGCCGAGTACGCGTCGCCCGCGCCGGTCGATGGCCCGAGCGTCGAGCCGACCGCCGCCCCCACGACGGCGGCGCCCGTCGCGCCGGCGACGCCCGTCGACCCCGCCCAGAACGACCCGGGCGCTGTGGCCACGGGGGCCGTCGATGACGGCGGCGTGCCCGCGGGTGCGGTGATCGCCGGGCTTCTGCTGCTGGTGCTGCTCACGCCCGCCGCTGTTCGCGCGCTGCGCCGGTCCCGCCGCCGCGGCGCCCTGCTGCGGGGCCGCGCGCCCGCATCCGTCGCGTGGGTGGAGGTGCAGGACACGGCCCGCGACCTCGGGCT
>CANKXX010000023.1 GCA_947487835.1 uncultured Microbacteriaceae bacterium | reverse complement strand
CCGTGGCCCTCGCCCGTCTGGAGTGACTCCTTGGTCACGATCACCCGCACTGCCGGTCGGCGTGAGCCCTATACCTGGCCGGGGTCGGCGTCAGCCCCGATCCGGAGGAGTTCAAGGAATCCGTCGGCGGCGAGGCGGTCGGTGGAGCGCGGGTCTGCCGCGATGGCGTCGATGCGTGCGCGGTCCTCTTCCTTGACGAACCGCGGCCCGCCTCGGCGGGGGGTGGTCAGCTCGTCGAGCACGGACAGGAGGAATGCTCCCGGCTCGGGTGCGTAGAGGAACCTGCCCTCCACCATCCTGTCTCCGCGCTTCCACGCCTTGAGGTGCTGCTGCTCGAGTTGCGCCTTCTCGCGATCCGCGACCTCGGTGTCGTTGAGGTCGTCGCGCAGCTGCCGCGCGCGGCGGTGGAGCTGGCCTGCGGTGAGGGTGGTCGCGTCGCCGAGAAGTTCCGACGCCGCCTCCCGCAGCGCCTCCGGTGACACCGCCTCAGTGGGAAGGCCGAGCCCGGCGCGGATGGCGTCCGCTTGCGCGATCGAGATCCGCCCGTCAGTCACCGCGTGAGCAATGGGTGCCCGCCACGGTGTGGGCGGTGCCGGGAGTTCCGGGTGCTCGCGCTGCAGGGCCTCGACCGCGTCCGTCTCGGCGAGCATCCTGCCCACCTCCACGATCGACACCGCGCCGCCTTTGGTTACTCCCGTCACCGCCTCGACCATCGCCTGAGGCGTCCGGTAGCCCTCCTGCTGCGCCAGGCCCGCCGAGCCGAGATCGGTCGATGAGCGCCGGTCCAGCTCGCCCGCGATCCAGGCGGTGAAGGTGTCGCAGCACTGTCTGAGGTCGGCGATAGCGTGCAGCGCGTCCACGAGGTCCTGCTTCGGAAGCGGCGCGAAGGCGGCGGGCGAGTCGCCCAGGCGCGCGACTGCATCCGCTGTGCTGAGGAGCGTCGTCGCCGAGTTTCTCATAGCACACATTCTACCAGGTAGAAAGT
>CANKXX010000022.1 GCA_947487835.1 uncultured Microbacteriaceae bacterium | reverse complement strand
AGCCGGGGCTTCGTCGTACCCGATCCCAACTACGAACCGGATAACGCCATAGTAGCCGACCAGCCCATATTTGCCACCCCCATGCCTGGGGAGTGTCTTCCAGGCGTCCCCCAGAACGGGTGGACAGCCTGGGATTTGACGCGCCGGATCAGCCCGCGCGACCGGGTCCGGGTGATGAAACGAGACGCCTACGGCCGTCTCGAGGAGAACAGCTACCCGCTGTTCCATCGTCTCAGCCCGGATGCGCCTACGACGCCGTGGTGCATCCGCCTGGCCGACGAGACCGGCCGGTACCGGCTGTTGTGCTTCGACTTCGACGGCAAAGACAGCCACGGCGTCGACCCTGACCTGATGGAACGCGCCGTCGACGACTGCGACGCCCTCTCCCGACTCCTCACCGAACTTCAGATCCCGCACCTGGTGTGCCAGTCCTCCCGCACCGGCGGCCGCCACATCTGGGCCGCCATCGCCGGCGGCGCCCCCGCCGACACCGTCGCCGCAGTCGCGAGGGCGGCGCGGGGCAACTACCGCACCCTCGACCACGGCATGCTCCTGAACAAAGCCGAAGGCGCCGCCCGCCCCCCGCTGGCCCCGCACCGCGACGGCAGCACCTCCACCATCCTCCGCGGACACACAGACACCCTCCTCACCCCCACCACCACGATCGGGCAGCTCCACGCGCTCACCGCAGCGCTCCTCGCCCGCACGCCGGCGCCCCGGGCCGAGCACAGCATCCCGTCCGGCCCCACCGACACCCAGCATCGTGCGCACCGGCCGTTGACCGCCTGGGGTACCGCGCACATGGCCACCATCAACGGTGGGACCAACCCGTCCTGGACCGGGTTCATGTGCCTCCTCGCCGCCGCGTCCGCCGGCTGGACCCTTCCCGACGTCCAGCACGCCGCCCGCACCGCACCGGGGATGGAGCACTACCGGACCAAGAACACTGGCCGCGGCGGACGCCGCCCCCGCACCCCTCAGGAGGCGCAGGGCCGGCTGGAACGCCAGTGGGCCAAAGCCGTCCAGTACGCCGCCGTACAACGGCCCCTGCCAGCAACGCGGGAACCCCGGGACCTGACCGAGCTCACCGGCATCGTGCACCAGGTCGAGGACCTGGTAACCCGGTTCCGGGTCACCCCCGGCCGGTGGGGCGCCACCGAAGCGGCCCAGTCGCAGCGCAGCATCCTCACCGCCGTCGCCTACCTCACCCTGCAAACCGGCAAACCTGTCGTGGCCGCGTCGATCCGGGACCTGGCCCTGATGACCGGGCTCGGCCGCACCACCGCAGCAGACGCCCTCCGCGCCCTCAACGCGGCCGGATTCATTACCCAGGTCACCGGCAGTGACGGCGGCAACGCGGCGGAATGGCAGCTAACCTCGCACTTTTCCACAACCCCAGGACCAGTCCGGTCACAACCAATACATAACCCCCGCCCCCCGACCGAACTTTTCAGTCAACGAGCGGAGCTCGTGGCCACTCTCGAGGAACACCTCACCGACCAACGCCACGACCTCTTCACCCGCGCCGGCCTCGGACACCTCGCCGGAAAGGTTTACGCCCTCCT
>CANKXX010000021.1 GCA_947487835.1 uncultured Microbacteriaceae bacterium | reverse complement strand
ACCACCAAAACCAGGCCGATGTACGTCACATACGACAGCACCGTCGTGAACGCCTCAGACCCCGGCGGCACACCACCAGCAGCCGTGCCCTGCCCCGCCGTCAACACCGGAGTCGGCACCGACACCCACATCGTCCCGATACTCGCCAGCGCCTTCCCGAACCCCTCCAGCACATGGTTCGTCAACTGCTGCACCGCATCATTCGCCGCATTCGACACGACCTGACCAACGCCATCGGCAACACAGCCCAGCGGGTCGGCCAAAAGATTGCAGTCCTCTTTCTCTGCGGCCACGTCAGACACCGGCCCAGGGAATATAGCTACCGAGGTTTTCTAAGGAGGACGAGCTGAACGGCGAGCTGCCATCGTCGGTGAGCGCAATCTTCCAGTCGCCGTCTGTCCAGTGCAGGACAGTAGGGAAGCTGACGAGAGCCCCACCTTCTGATGTGACAGACCAGGCGACGTCGATGACGGCCTCTTGAGCGTCGTACGAGTTCACCTTGAAGCCGGCCACCTGGAGGCGCGTCGACGAGACGGCCGGAGCCTCAGTAGCTCGCGCCATAGCGGCGTCTCGACCGGGCCCAGGCTCCACTAGTTCCGGAAGTCGTTCGAGGTTGCGACCATCAGACGCCAGCGCGATGTACGAGACGGCTGCATAGAGGGCGCCTTCTGCGGTGTGGGCGTAGCAGCTGCGGAAGCCGCCGTCATCGACGACACCCGGACCGGACTCGGTGGGGTCGGTGGGAGCGGCGACGGTGCCGACGAGTTCCCAGTCGGTCTCCGGGGCACTAGTGAGGGTGTTCTCGGTCTCGAACCCGGGGAGCCCGCAGATGCTCTCGTCCGCCGCGTCACCTGTCGGTGACGCGGACGGTGCGGGTGTGGTGGGGGCGGTTGTCGGGTTGGTGGAGCCTCGGCTGAGGGAGGTGACGGTCACAATGATGGCGGCGAGGATGATGACCGCGACGACGGCGGCGGCGAGGATGAAGCCGCGTCGTCGGAAGGGGCTGGGGGTGCCGGTAGCGCTCATCGATGGGTCCTCGAGCGGTTAGGCGTCGGCGATGAAGCCGACGAGGGCGGTGGCGGCGCCGATGACCATGACGCCGATGAGGATGGAGACGAAGGTCTTGATGTGTTCGCCGCCTTCGCCGCGGCGGGAGTTGAACATGAACATGACGGCGACGGCGATGAGGGCGAGGATCGCGGCGATCAGGCCGACCCACTTCGCCCAAGCGAGGATCGTGCCGACGGCTTCGAACCCGGGCGGGGCGACCGGGTCCGGGTCCGGGAGTCCGGCCAGGGTGTGGGCGGTGAGGGTGAGCACGTCCGCGGCTGCCAGGAGAAGAGACATCAGCTGTCCTTTCGGTTGTGAGCGGAAGTGCTCGTAAGCGTGAGAGAAAGATCCGCGAACAGCTCGCGGAACGGGCGCGGCAATGGCGTGTCCGGGGTGGGTGGGCCGTAGCGCCAGTCATCGACCCACGGCAGCACCCAGGTCCGGGGTAGGCCGCCGGCGACGACCTGTTGCAGGTCGCGCAGCGGCTTCGGCCGCCGCCCCGGAGCATCCGCGATCAGGACCAGGCCGCCGAGCTCGACGCCGGTGCCGAGGCTGCCGGAGGCCCACTCGATCGCCGCCCGCTGCGCCGCGACCAGGCCGGCGTAGTTCGTCCGCGCCAGCAACACCACCCGCTGCACAGTCGCGGGGTCGGCCGGGTATGGCAAGGCGTGACCGGCCGCCCTGCTGTCCGTGGCAAGGGTGGCGAGGGTGGATTCGCCTGCTCCCCCGTGGACGCCGAGCCACCACACCGACGCGGTCTCCGCCGTGAGCCGGCGGGGAAGACGATCCGCCGTGTCCGGTTCGGGAACCCCGGCCTGCGGCCGTGGTGTGCCGCCGTGCGGCTGCTGGGTGGCGGTGGGCAGGGCGGAGCCCGGGTGAGACCTGGTGCTGCTCTGCTGCGGGTTGGCGTCTGTCATGCGCCCTCCCCCTCCCGACGTAGATGACCATTCTTCGCTGAGGAACTGCTCCCCCGGCTACCGGGAAATTCCCCGTCTCCCACCGAGACTCGGCCTTCACGGTGTTGAACAAATATACCTGAAACAGTAGAAGTAGCGCATACCGCTTCTTATTTGTCCTGATCCGGGGTTAGCATGCTGCCGTGACCAGAACGACACACCGGATGCGGATCGCGGGCGGGCTGCTGCCCGTCGGCGCCGGTCTGCTCGTCCTGGCCCTGTCCGGCTGTGTCGAAGACACAGGCACTCCCTCACCCGCCGTCCCCTCCTCGAGCTCGAGCATGGCCGGGCCGGCGACGAGTACGCCGGATGAGGAGGCACCGCACGATGACGCCACTGTGGCCCCGGTCGCCGAAGCCGCAACTGGCAGCTCCGCGGCCGCGATCGCGGCGGCGGAGAAGGTGATGACCGTGTTCGGTCAACCGGACCTCGACCCGGACACCTGGATCCGCAACCTGTACCCGTTGCTGTCCCAGGCCGGTGCCGCCGCATACGAGGGAACCGACCCGGACACCGTGCCCGTCCGCCGAGTCACCGGCCCCGGCACCGTGCTGGACGGGTCGACCGAGGTCGCCCTCGTCATCCAAGTACCCACCGACGCCGGCCCCTACACGGTCAGCTTGTCCCGGACGTCGACCAGCAGCCCGTGGCTGGCCGACCGCATCCGCCCCGCCGAACGCTGACACCCATGGCTGAGACGAGAAGCACGAGCGCGCTGGTCATGGTCGGCGCCCCGCTGACGGTGGTGACCGTCTTCTTTCTCCTCGTCATCCTCGTCACCACCGGATCCAGTAACACCCCCGCGGCCGCCTGTACTGGCCCCGGCGGGCGCGCGAACCTGGACGCAGTGCCGGGCGGAGCGGTGGCCGGGTACTCCGGCGAACAGCTCGTCAACGCCAGCCACATCATCAACGCCGCCGCCGCGCTGGGCCTCGGCCGCAACGCGCAGGTACTCGGCGTAATGACCGCCATGGGCGAATCCAGCCTCCAGGTCCTCGACCGCGGCGACGCGGTCGGCCCGGACAGTCGCGGCCTGTTCCAGCAACGCGACAACGGCGCCTGGGGCACCTACGCCGACCGGATGAACCCCACCACCAGCGCCACCAACTTCTTCACCGCCCTCACCCGCGTCCCCAACTGGGAGACCCTCGAGCCAACGATCACCGCGCACAAGGTGCAAGGCAACGCCGACCCCTTCCACTACGAGACCTACTACCCCGCCGCCACCACCATCGTCACCACCCCCACCACAACCGATACCGACACCCCCGCCGCAGCAGCTGCTGGAGGGTGCGGGTCCGGTGTGGTGGTGCTGCCGCTGTCCGCGGGGTTCAACATGACCGGCGACTACGGCCCCCGCCTCACCCCGGTGCCAGGTGCGAGCTCCTGGCACCCCGCCGTCGACCTGCAACACTCCCCCACCCCGTGCGGGGACCAGATCTACTCGATCAGCGCCGGCACCGTCGTCTACGTCGGCGGCTACCAGGTCACCATCAAAACCCCCGACGGGCACACCATCAGCTACTTGCACATGAGACTCGCCGACGTCTCCGTCACCGTCGGTGACCCCGTCACCCCCGGAACCCCGATCGCGCTCGTCGGCAACGAAGGCCCCTCCACCGGTTGCCACCTCGACATCCGCATCAACAAACACGGCACCACCAACCCCGCCGTCGCCGGACTCCCCGCTGCGGAGGCCCAAGGCGGCCCGCCTGCGAGCACCGGGTTCGTGAACCCGGAAGAGTTCTTCGCCCTCTACGGCATCGACCTGTGCCCTGCGGGCAGCTGTCAGAGGCAGTACCGATGACCGCCACGCCCTTGCAGCCGGGGAGAAAGCAGCAGGTCATCCGGGTGATCGCCCGGCTGGCCGGTGCGGGCGCGAAAACGGCTGGCTGGGATAATGCTCGGCATGGTCTTCCCCAGGCTCCCCCCACCGTCAGTGACCGCCTCGCCGCACTCCTTGGCCGGCGGCGCAGTGATGCGATGGATGGGACAGTCGCGTCCGTGACCGACGACGACTACTGGGCCGCCTTCCCGGACCTCCTCACCAGCACCGACCTCGCCCGGATCCTCCGGGTCGGTAGACCTGCCGTCCTCGCCCGCCTCAAACGCGGCACGATCCCTGGGCACCAGATCGGCGGCTCCTGGATCATCTTCAAAGCCGAGATCCGCGCCTGGCTCGCCTCCACCAGCAACCAAGCCCCCGCCACACCACCAGCACCCGTGGACGTCCTCGCTTCCTACCCAGAGGAGATGACCTACCGGGACCTGATGGTCCTGTTCGGCAAGACCAAACAGACCATCTACGCCTGGCTTCAGACCGGCGTCATCCCCGCATCACACGCCGCCAACCGCTGGATCATCTTCAAAGCCCAGCTCCGCCCCTTCCTCGACAAGACCAGCAATCAGGTGCGCGATGACGACTAGCCGCCGACACGCCGCCGCAATGCCCTTTCATTTAACGAAAGATCGATTGGATGGGGCCATGGCTCGCAACGGTATTGGTCGCCCCAGCAAAGGTGACCGTGACGCATTCATGACCAAGCCTGCCCGCCCGATCGGAGACGCCATCCGGGAGCGAGCACACGCGGCAGGAATGAGCTACGGCGACTACATCGCCGACATCCTCGCGCGCGAACTCGGCATGCCCCAGTACGCGCCCACCATCCCCCACGCTCAGGACCAGGAGCTGCCGATCAGCCAAGTCGCTTAACGAAAAGAGCCCGTCGCTTTCGCGACGGGCTCTCAAAGATTCGTAGCTCAAACCCTCTCAGCTTCCAGGCACAGAGGTTCGAGCTAATCCCGATGAAGTTCCGGTTACCAGCCGGGGCTTCGTCGTACCCGATCCCAACTACGAACCGGATAACGCCATAGTAGCCGACCAGCCCATATTTGCCAC
>CANKXX010000020.1 GCA_947487835.1 uncultured Microbacteriaceae bacterium | reverse complement strand
ACCACCAAAACCAGGCCGATGTACGTCACATACGACAGCACCGTCGTGAACGCCTCAGACCCCGGCGGCACACCACCCGCAGCCGTCGTACCCTGACCCGCCGTCAACACCGGAGTCGGCACCGACACCCACATCGTCCCGATACTCGCCAGCGCCTTCCCAAACCCCTCCAGCACATGATTCGTCAACTGCTGCACCGCATCATTCGCCGCATTCGACACGATCCCGCTGACCGTCTCGCCGCCCATGCAGATGACGTCCAAGGGCGCGCAACCTGCACCGGCGGCGGTAATCGCGGACAAGGGTTACGCCCCCGCCCAGGGTGTGTAGCCGCCCAGATTCTCGATCTCGGCGGGAGCGAGAGGGAACTCCCCTGTGTCGGTGAGCAAGATCTTCCAGTCACCCTCCGCCCAGACAAGCTTCAGTGGGATGCTCACCAGCCGGCCGTCTGCGTAGTTCAGTACGAGGTCAATAGTCACGGCACCGCTGGAGTACGCGCCGATGCTGTATCCAGCGATCTGCGCTCGCGTGGGAGACGAGGATGTGGTCGTCGCGGACGCCAACCTGTCTCGCCCCGGGCCCGGGGCCACCAACTCGACAAGCCGGGAACTGAAAGTGGCATCGCTACCCATGGCGGCGAAATTGGCGGCCGCGTAGAGGGCGCCTTCTGCGGTGTGGGCGTAGCAGCTGCGGAAGCCACCGTCATCGACGACACCCGGACCGGACTCGGTGGGGTCGGTGGGAGCGGCGACGGTGCCGACGAGTTCCCAATCGGTCTCCGGGGCACTGGTGAGGGTGTTCTCAGTCTCAAACCCGGGGAGCCCGCAGACGCTCTCGTCCCCCGCGTCACCGGACGGTGACGCGGACGGCGCCGGTGTAGTGGGGGCGGTTGTGGGGTTGGTGGAGCCTCGGCTGAGGGAGGTGACGGCCACGACGATGGCAGCGAGGATGATGACCGCGACGACGGCGGCGGCGAGGATGAAGCCGCGTCGTCGGAAGGGACTGGGTGTGCCGGTAGCGCTCAACGTTAGGTCCTCGAGCGGTTATGCGTCGGCGATGAAGCCGACGAGGGCGGTGGCGGCGCCGATGACCATGACGCCGATGAGGATGGAGACGAAGGTCTTGATGTGTTCGCCGCCTTCGCCGCGGCGGGAGTTGAACATGAACATCACGGCCACGGCGATGAGGGCGAGGATCGCGGCGATCAGGCCGACCCACTTCGCCCAGGCCAGGATCGTGCCGACCGCTTCGAACCCGGGCGGGGCGACTGGGTCCGGGTCAGGGAGCCCGGCCAGGGTGTGGGCGGTGAGGGTGAGTACGTCCGCGGCTGCCAGGAGAAGAGACATCAGCTGTCCTTTCGGTTGTGAGCGGAAGCGCTCGTAAGCGTCAGAGAAAGATCCGCGAACAAGTCCCGGAACGAGCGCGGCAACGGGGCGCCAGGGTCGGGTGGGCCGTAACGCCAGTCATCGACCCATGGCAGTACCCAGGCGCGCGGGAGGCCGCCGGCGACGACCTGTTGTAGGTCGCGCAGCGGCTTCGGCCGCCGCCCCGGGGCATCCGCGATCAAGACCAGGCCGGCGAGCTCGACACCGCTGCCGAGGCTGCCGGATGCCCACTCGATCGCCGCCCGCTGCACCGCGACCAGGCCGGCGTAGTTCGTCCGCGCCAGCAACACCACCCGCTGCACAGCCGCTGGGTCCGCCGGGTAGGGCCAGGCGTGGCCGGCCGCCCTGCTGTCCGTGGCCAGGGTGGCGAGGGTGGATTCGCCTGCTCCCCCGTGCACGCCGAGCCACCACACCGACGCGGTCTCCGCGGTCACCCGGCGGGGAAGACGATCCGCGGTATCCGGTTCGGGAACCCCGGCCTGCGGCCGGGGTGTAACACCGCGCGGCTGGTGGGTGGCGGTGGGCAGGGCGGAGCCCGGGTGAGACCTGGTGCTGCTCTGCTGCGGGTTGGCGTCTGTCATGCGCCCTCCCCCTCCCGGCGTAGATGACCATTCTTCGCTGAGGAACTGCTCCCCCGGCTACCGGGAAATCCCCCGTCCCCCACCGAGACTCCCGCCTCGGCGTGTTGACCCACTTTACCTAGAAAGAGTCAGAAGCAGTAGAACCGGTTTGTTTTTCCCATGGCCGGGGTTAGCATGCATCCGTGGACAGGACGAGGACCAGGGCGCACGTAAGCGCTATGACTGCTCCTGCGAGCGTCGTCACCTCCAGCGTGCGGTCTGGAGGCGGCGTGTCTGCGGTCGTCATCGTTCTGGCCGCCTTCACCGTGTCCGGCTGTGTCGGAAGTCCCGACACTCCGCCGCCGGCCGTGCCCTCGAGCTCGAGCACCACTGGACCTGTGACGAGCATGTCGGATGAGGAGACACCGCACGACGACGCCACCGTCGCACCAGTCCCCGAAGCCGGAACCGGCAGTTCCGCGGCCGCGATCGCGGCCGCGGAGAAGGTGGTGACCGTGTTCGGTCAGCCGGACCTCGAAGCGGACACCTGGATCCGGAACCTGTACCCGCTGCTGTCCCAGGCCGGTGCCGCCGCGTACGAGGGCACTGATCCGGCAACCGTGCCCGTCCGTCAGGTCACCGGTCCTGGCACCGTGCTGGACGGGTCGACCGAGGTCGCCCTCGTCATCCAAGTACCCACCGACGCCGGCCCCTACACGGTGGCCTTGTCCCGCACGTCCACCAGCAGCCCGTGGTTGGCTGACCGTATCCGTCCCGCTGAACGCTGACCCCTATGGCTGAGACGAGAAGCACGAGCGCGCTGGTGATGATCGGTGCCCCGCTGACGGTGGTGACCGTGTTCTTTCTCCTGGTCATCCTCGTCACCGGATCCAACAGCAGCCCCGCCGCCGCCTGCACCGGCCCCGGCGGCCGCGCGAACCCGGACGCAGTGCCGGGCGGGGCGGTGGCCGGGTACTCCGGCGAACAGCTCGTCAACGCCAGCCACATCATCAACGCCGCCGCCGGGTTGGGCCTCGGCCGCAACGCCCAGGTGCTCGGCGTGATGACGGCCATGGGCGAATCCAGCCTCCAGGTCCTCGACCGCGGCGACACAGTCGGCCCGGACAGTCGGGGCCTGTTCCAGCAACGCGACAACGGCGCCTGGGGCAGCTACGCCGACCGGATGAACCCCACAACCAGCGCCACCAACTTCTTCACCGCCCTCACCCGCGTCCCTAACTGGGAGACGCTCGAGCCGACGATCGCCGCGCACAAGGTGCAAGGCAACGCCGACCCCTTCCACTACGAGACCTATTACCCCGCCGCCACCACCATCGTCACCAACCTCGCCACCACAGCCACCGACACCCCCGCGGCTGCAGCAGGGTGCGGGTCAGGGGTGGTGGTGCTGCCGCTGTCTGCCGGGTTCAACATGACCGGCGACTATGGCCCTCGCTCAGCTCCGGTGGCCGGGGCGAGCTCGTGGCATCCGGCCGTTGACCTGCAGCACTCCCCCACCCCGTGCGGGGACCAGATCTACTCGATCAGCGCCGGCACCGTCGTTTACGTCGGCGGCTACCAGGTCACCATCAAGACTCTCGACGGGCACACCGTCAGCTACTTGCACATGAGACTCGCCGACGTCTCCGTCACCGTCGGTGACCCCGTCACCCCCGGTACCCCGATCGCGCTCGTCGGCAACGAAGGGCCCTCCACCGGCTGCCATCTCGACATCCGCATCAACAAACTCGGCACCACCAACCCCGCCGTCGCCGGACTCCCCGCCGCCGAGACCCAAGGCGGACCACCCGCGACCGTCGGGTTCGTAAACCCGGAAGAGTTCTTCGCCCTCTACGGCATCGACCTCTGCCCTCCCGCCAGCTGCGCAAGGCAGTACCGATGACCGCCACACCACTGCACCCGGGAAGAAAGCAGCAGGTCATCCGGGTGATCGCACGGCTGCTTGGTACCGGTAGGGAAACGCCCGGCTGGGATAATGCTGGGCATGGTCTCCCCCAGGCTCCCACCGGTATCGCTTCCATCAGCGGCCGTCACACCCCGCTTCTCGCTCGGCACCCTGGCGGAACAGCCGCGTCCGTGACCGACGACGACTACTGGGCCGCCTTCCCGGACACCCTCACCACCACGGACCTCGCCCGAATCCTCCGCGTCGGCAGACCCGCCGTACAGGCCCGCCTCAAACGCGGCACCATCCCCGGCCACCTCATCGAAAACTCGTGGATCGTGTTCAAAGCCGAGATCCGCGCCTGGCTCGCCTCCACCAGCAATCAAGCCCCAACCACACCGCCAGCTCCTGTCGATGTCCTCGCCGGCTACCCGGAAGAGATGAGCTACCGGGACCTGATGGTCCTGTTCGGCAAGACGAAACCGACCATCTATTCCTGGCTACTCTCCGGCGTCATCCCCGCATCGCGCTCTGAAAACCGCTGGTTCATCTTCAAGGCTCAGCTCCGCCCCCTCCTCGACAGAACCAGTAACCAGCGTCTCACTGAGACTGACACCGCCGACACGCCGACGGAGGAGCCTTAAATGGGGCCATTTAAGAGGCACGATTGCGGCATGTCAGCCACAAAGGGAGTTCAGCGCCGTCGCCGCGTCGCCGATCGTGACGATCTCACCCCTGCACGGTGGTGGATTCCCACCCCGCTGCACGTCGCCGCTAAGACGGCCGCCAAGGACTCCGGTCTCTCGGAGTCGCTCTACATCGAACTTCTGCTGAGCCGCCTGGCGATGCAGGACGGCGCCCTACCGCGCCTCAACCCGAACGGGACCCAGGAGTTGCCCATCTCACACGTCGCTTAAACGAAAGAGCCCGTCGCTCTCGCGACGGGCTCTCAAAGATTCGTAGCTCAAACCCTCAACAGTTTGCCGACCAAGAGGTTCGAGCTAATCCCGATGAAGTTCCGGTTACCAAGCCGGGGCTTCGTCGTACCCGATCCCAACTACGAACCGGATAACGCCATAGTAGCCGACCAGCCCATATTTGCCAC
>CANKXX010000019.1 GCA_947487835.1 uncultured Microbacteriaceae bacterium | reverse complement strand
TAAGTCCGGCGGTGTCCTACTCTCCCACAAAGTCACCCTTGCAGTACCATCGGCGCTGAGAGTCTTAGCTTCCGGGTTCGGAATGTGACCGGGCGTTTCCCTCTCGCTATGGCCGCCGAAACATCTGTCGATATTTCTCGGTTCATACCCACCCACCAGCAACCCGTGTAACGGGGTGTGGTGGTGGTGAAGTTCTCTGTTCAATTTGAACCCGACCGTATATCGGGAACCACAAAGTGGACGCGGCGCATCCGTTCTATACGAACGGTGTGTTATCAAGTTATCGGCTTATTAGTACAGGTCAGCTGCACGAGTCTTTAGTCCTCGCTTCCACATCCTGCCTATCAACCCAGTAGTCTAGCTGGGAGCCTCTCCCCATAAGGGATGGAAATCTCATCTTGAAGCCGGCTTCCCGCTTAGATGCCTTCAGCGGTTATCCGTTCCGAACGTAGCTAATCAGCGGTGCTCCTGGCGGAACAACTGACACACCAGAGGTTCGTCCATCCCGGTCCTCTCGTACTAGGGATAGATCTTCTCAAATTTCCTACGCGCGCAGCGGATAGGGACCGAACTGTCTCACGACGTTCTAAACCCAGCTCGCGTACCGCTTTAATGGGCGAACAGCCCAACCCTTGGGACCTACTCCAGCCCCAGGATGCGACGAGCCGACATCGAGGTGCCAAACCATGCCGTCGATATGGACTCTTGGGCAAGATCAGCCTGTTATCCCCGAGGTACCTTTTATCCGTTGAGCGACAGCGCTTCCACAAGCCACTGCCGGATCACTAGTCCCGACTTTCGTCCCTGCTCGACTTGTCAGTCTCACAGTCAAGCTCCCTTGTGCACTTACACTCGCCACCTGATTGCCAACCAGGTTGAGGGAACCTTTGGGCGCCTCCGTTACTCTTTAGGAGGCAACCGCCCCAGTTAAACTACCCACCAGGCACTGTCCCTGATCCGGATCACGGATCGAAGTTAGATATCCAGAGTGACCAGAGTGGTATTTCAACAACGACTCCACCCGAACTAGCGTCCGGGCTTCACAGTCTCCCACCTATCCTACACAAGCCACACCGAACACCAATACCAAGCTGTAGTAAAGGTCACGGGGTCTTTCCGTCCTGCTGCGCGTAACGAGCATCTTTACTCGTAATGCAATTTCGCCGAGTTCGCGGTTGAGACAGCTGGGAAGTCGTTACGCCATTCGTGCAGGTCGGAACTTACCCGACAAGGAATTTCGCTACCTTAGGATGGTTATAGTTACCACCGCCGTTTACTGGGGCTTAAATTCTCAGCTTCGCCTTACGGCTAACCGTTCCTCTTAACCTTCCAGCACCGGGCAGGCGTCAGTCCGTATACATCGTCTTGCGACTTGGCACGGACCTGTGTTTTTAGTAAACAGTCGCTTCCCACTGGTCTCTGCGGCCTTCAAACGCTCAGGACAGCAAGTGTCCGTCACGCCTCAGGCCCCCCTTCTCCCGAAGTTACGGGGGCATTTTGCCGAGTTCCTTAACCACGATTCTCTCGATCTCCTTGGTATTCTCTACCTGACCACCTGAGTCGGTTTGGGGTACGGGCGAATGGAACCTCGCGTCGATGCTTTTCTTGGCAGCATAGGATCACTGATTTCTCCCGTGAGGGATACGCATCGGATCTCAGGCACGCGAGAGACGGATTTGCCTATCTCTCACCCTACGTCCTTACACCGGGACAACCATCGCCCGGCTCAGCTACCTTCCTGCGTCACACCTGTTAGTACGCTCGCCGCACCAGCCAGGGTCATGCGCTACGCCACCAGTCATCACCCTCGAAAGGGTTCAAACCAATGGTTTCAGGCACTTAGCATTACTGGATTAGCGTGGGCGGTTCTTCATCGGTACGGGAATATCAACCCGTTGTCCATCGACTACGCCTGTCGGCCTCGCCTTAGGTCCCGACTTACCCAGGGCGGATTAACCTGGCCCTGGAACCCTTGGTCTTTCGGAGGACGGGTTTCTCACCCGTCTTTCGCTACTCATGCCTGCATTCTCACTCGTGTAGTCTCCACGGCTGGGTTACCCCGCCGCTTCACAGCCCACACGACGCTCTCCTACCCATCCATACGGTTGGACCACGAAGGCCTACCAAAAATATAAATGCCACAACTTCGGTGGCGTGCTTGAGCCCCGTTACATTGTCGGCGCGGAATCACTTGACCAGTGAGCTATTACGCACTCTTTCAAGGGTGGCTGCTTCTAAGCCAACCTCCTGGTTGTCTGTGCAACTCCACATCCTTTCCCACTTAGCACGCGCTTAGGGACCTTAGTTGGTGGTCTGGGTTGTTTCCCTCTCGACGATGAAGCTTATCCCCCACCGTCTCACTGCTGCGCTCTCACTTACCGGCATTCGGAGTTTGGCTGACGTCAGTAACCTTTTGGGGCCCATCGGCCATCCAGTAGCTCTACCTCCGGCAAGAAACACGCAACGCTGCACCTAAATGCATTTCGGAGAGAACCAGCTATCACGAAGTTTGATTGGCCTTTCACCCCTATCCACAGCTCATCCCCTCCATTTTCAACTGAAGTGGGTTCGGTCCTCCACGACGTCTTACCGTCGCTTCAACCTGGCCATGGATAGATCACTTCGCTTCGGGTCTAGGACATGCGACTGGATCGCCCTATTAAGACTCGCTTTCGCTACGGCTACCCCACACGGGTTAACCTCGCCACATATCGCTAACTCGCAGGCTCATTCTTCAAAAGGCACGCTGTCACCCCAACAAGGAGGCTCCAACGGTTTGTAAGCAAACGGTTTCAGGTACTATTTCACTCCCCTCCCGGGGTACTTTTCACCTTTCCCTCACGGTACTTGTTCGCTATCGGTCATCTGGGAGTATTTAGGCTTATCAGGTGGTCCTGACAGATTCACACGGGATTTCTCGGGCCCCGTGCTACTTGGGATACTCTTCGGGCCAGCCACAGCATTTCGACTACGGGGTTCGCACCCTCTCTGACTGGTCATTCAAAACCATTCGTCTATGCTGCGCCGTCACCCTCACCATCCGGCAGGATGATACGAAAAGTCCCACAACCCCGAACGTGCAACGCCTGCCGGCTATCACACACGCCCGGTTTAGCCTGATCCGCGTTCGCTCGCCACTACTGACGGAATCACTGTTGTTTTCTCTTCCTGTGGGTACTGAGATGTTTCACTTCCCCACGTTCCCTCTACCCGCCCTATATATTCAGGCGGGAGTCACTAGGTCACCTTGCAGCGCCCAGCGGGGTTTCCCCATTCGGAAATCCTCGGATCAAAGCTCTATTATCAGCTCCCCGAGGCTTATCGCAGATTTATACGTCCTTCTTCGGCTCCAGATGCCAAGGCATCCACCGTTTGCTCTTAGAAACTTGAAATCACATGAGTTCGAATCGATCGCGCACCATACGGTGCGAGATTGACCAGATCGTCACCCCCGCTAAAGGGGTGAAAATCTTATAGTGACCCGAGCCAAAAAAAATTTGACTCGAATCTAAGATGCTCGCGTCCACTGTGTAGTTCTCAAAATACGGGCGGTACCCCCTCCCACCGGCAAGCGATGCCGACAAGAAAAAGGTCCAGAGGATTCAGTCCACCCACACCCGAAGGCGTGGAATGTTCCGGTCCCTCAGGACCCAACAGCGTGCACGCCAGACGTTTTCTCGATCACCCGCAGCTTTCCCTGCTCCCGAAGAAGCTGTACTCACTGCCGGCGACCACTACGCCTGACCAATGTCAATGTTCCACCCATGAGCTGACCATCCGAGGACATTCGCCTCGGCTATGGCTCTGGAACCGGAAACCCCGCTGTATACAGACGGGCGGTCCAAATGCTCCTTAGAAAGGAGGTGATCCAGCCGCACCTTCCGGTACGGCTACCTTGTTACGACTTAGTCCTAATCACCGATCCCACCTTCGACAGCTCCCTCCACAAGGGTTGGGCCACTGGCTTCGGGTGTTACCGACTTTCATGACTTGACGGGCGGTGTGTACAAGGCCCGGGAACGTATTCACCGCAGCGTTGCTGATCTGCGATTACTAGCGACTCCGACTTCATGAGGTCGAGTTGCAGACCTCAATCCGAACTGAGACCGGCTTTTTGGGATTCGCTCCACCTTACGGTATCGCAGCCCTTTGTACCGGCCATTGTAGCATGCGTGAAGCCCAAGACATAAGGGGCATGATGATTTGACGTCATCCCCACCTTCCTCCGAGTTGACCCCGGCAGTCTCCTATGAGTTCCCACCATTACGTGCTGGCAACATAGAACGAGGGTTGCGCTCGTTGCGGGACTTAACCCAACATCTCACGACACGAGCTGACGACAACCATGCACCACCTGTATACCGACCTTGCGGGGCGACCATTTCTGGCCGTTTCCGGTATATGTCAAGCCTTGGTAAGGTTCTTCGCGTTGCATCGAATTAATCCGCATGCTCCGCCGCTTGTGCGGGCCCCCGTCAATTCCTTTGAGTTTTAGCCTTGCGGCCGTACTCCCCAGGCGGGGCGCTTAATGCGTTAGCTGCGACACAGAAACCGTGGAATGGTCCCTACATCTAGCGCCCAACGTTTACGGCATGGACTACCAGGGTATCTAATCCTGTTCGCTCCCCATGCTTTCGCTCCTCAGCGTCAGTTACGGCCCAGAGATCTGCCTTCGCCATCGGTGTTCCTCCTGATATCTGCGCATTCCACCGCTACACCAGGAATTCCAATCTCCCCTACCGCACTCTAGTCTGCCCGTACCCACTGCAGGCCGGAGGTTGAGCCTCCGGTTTTCACAGCAGACGCGACAAACCGCCTACGAGCTCTTTACGCCCAATAATTCCGGACAACGCTTGCACCCTACGTATTACCGCGGCTGCTGGCACGTAGTTAGCCGGTGCTTTTTCTGCAGGTACCGTCACTTTCGCTTCTTCCCTACTAAAAGAGGTTTACAACCCGAAGGCCGTCGTCCCTCACGCGGCGTTGCTGCATCAGGCTTGCGCCCATTGTGCAATATTCCCCACTGCTGCCTCCCGTAGGAGTCTGGGCCGTGTCTCAGTCCCAGTGTGGCCGGTCACCCTCTCAGGCCGGCTACCCGTCGTAGGCTTGGTGAGCCATTACCTCACCAACAACCTGATAGGCCGCGAGTCCATCCCCAACCGAAATTCTTTCCACAACCAGACGATGCCGTCGATTGT
>CANKXX010000018.1 GCA_947487835.1 uncultured Microbacteriaceae bacterium | reverse complement strand
AGTCACCACCATGACCACCGCCCCACGAAACCGCCCCCGACGCCGCCACATCACCAGCCGGCCCCTGTTCGAAGCGACCACACCCGGTGAGCGAGTCTGGCCCCGCTACCCCCGCTCACCGGATCAGCGTGGTGACCATAAAGCAGCTAGGCACCTCGTCCTCGCCGGCGCCCTCAACCCCGAAAGCCGCTGGCAGTACCTCGGAGAGGCCGCCTAAGCGTGCAAGACCGCGTATGACCGCCTCGCGTCTTCGAGTCGCTCAGCCGGAGAGACCCCAGAGAATCGCTGCAGCTGCGGTGACGAAGGCGACCGTTATTGCAGCCCAAGCCCACGGTTGAGCTGACGGCTCTGGAGGTGTCCTCCACAGTGCGCCGGCCCGAGCAGCTTTAACGAAGGCCACTGCTACCAGCACCGTGACAGTGACGCCGCCTAGAACCAGCAGGGCAAGCACGGTGCCAGTCGACATGACGAAAGCGTAGCGACGATGATGCCGAGCATTGCTTCCTCGACAGCCGCTGGCAGTGCCTGGGCGAAGCCGCTTGACCTTTCACCCCGTTCATCGCCACCCAGGCTGGCGAGTAGCGTCGCCACGTGGCCGCTTTTCGGGTAAGCGACTCCATCTGAGGAAACGGGGCCTGGGTACCCCAGCTCCTCAATGCCCCCTCGACCACCGAGTCGAGGGGTGTCCCGGGCGGTCACGGTCTCTCGTCCGATCTGGCACTGTTGTGCGCCGTGCTCAAGGGAGTAACGTCACCGGCGCGGTAGTCGGGTTCCACAGCGACATCAGCGGAAGAGTCGGACTGGGACCCGGCTCTCAAACCCCCTCGGCTCCACAGGTAGCCGAGGGGGCCTCCCGCCCAATGCGTCTCTGACATGCGCTGCACCATCGTGCGCGAAAGACAGGCGCTGCGGTGCCGTTATCCCCGTCAGTTCTGAGTCGAGCTAGCGGGGCCGTCGTGCAGCCGGACACCGGTTATCCGAACTGCGACCAGGAACACCTCGAGCTACCACGATCGACGCCAGCGAGGACTCCCAGGCCGTCGCCCGGATGATGGCCGCTCTCGCCGCCACCGGCGTCAGCGAGGCGACCGCAGCACCCATCACCAGCTGAACCCAGCCGGTGGGACGCCGCGCGAAAGATGCACCCACCGACCGGGGTGATCGAGGACTGGGTCAGCTGGTGACGCCCGCACTGCTGGTGTCGTAGCGGAGCCGGACGAGCTCGGATCCCGGCAGCACGGCCGCGTCGATCAACCGCAGCCCGGATTCCGGTCCTCCGGAGTACAAGGGTGAACCGCCGCCGGCGAGACCGGCACCGACGAGCACGATCAGCTCATCGACGAGACCGTGCGCAAGGAGCGGGTTCCACGTGGTTCCGCTGCCGAACATCACCAGATCGCCGTCCCCGCTCCTTTTCCGCCGCTCGATCTCCGCCGGACCCCGGTCGCGGGACACGACCCGCGTCGTACCAGCAAAGGGAGCGTCGGCACCGATGGTTAGAGAGTCGCTGATGACCAGGGCGTCGAGCGCGGTGACCCGGCGGGCGATCTCGTGGTCGCGATCGCTTGCGGTGTCGTCATCGGCAACGGCACTCCAGGTGTCCCAGTTCTGACGAAACCACCGGCTCCCGTAGACCAAAGTGCCGGCGCCGCGCAACAGCTCGAGGTTGTGATCGTTGAACGCGTCCTCGAACGGCATGCTGGACAGGTCATGGCCCGGACCCTCGTAGTAACCGTCAAGAGAGGTCAGGACCGAGACGATGAGTCTGCTCATCTCCCCATGCTGGTCGGCCAAGCCAACGAACTCCAGACCTCCCCCTTCAGCGGTGAACGACGATCAGCGCCTGAAGACGCGAAAGAGAGTTCCGAGAAGGGCTGAGCGAACAGCTCCGCCCTGTCGCCGACTTATGGTTCAAGCGAGGTCAAACCCTGTCCGGTGGTCGGGTCCCACGGAACAGATTCGTGGTCGTGCACGATCCTCCAGCCGTCGTCGACGCGTCTCCAGACCAGCGTGGCGCGCACCCACATCGAGATCTCATCGCCGGAGTGCAGCGTCCCGCCCACGTGGTACAGGAACGCCGTCGACCCGACGCCGCCATCGACGTCAATCTGGAGGTCGTGGACGGTGTACTCGGGGCCGGACGCGTACCCGTCGAACCAGGCCCGCGTCTGCTCCGCGACCTCGGCGGAGCCGCGAAGCCGCAACGGAGGCAACACGTTGAAGGCGAGCACGTCATCCGCCTGCACATCGGCGAGATACTGCGCATCGCGCGCGGCGATCGCGCGAACCCGCTCGTCAACCAGGGCCTGAAGTTCCTGCACGGCAGTCGCATCGCTCACCCGCCCAGGATCCCACCAACCATCACCACCGGCTAGAGCGCTTCCCGACACCATCGTGACCGGAAGAAACCGACCTGAATGGAGCCGCTACGCGGCGCAGCGGGCTGGAGGTGTTGTGCGTCTGTCTGGCTGCCGAATCGTAGTTCGCTTCGCCGGCTGCCGTGCGGGGCTTTCGCGGCATATCCTCCCTCGCTTCGCTTCAGTCCGGTATTCCACGACCCCGCACTTCCGCCGGCTCCCGCTCTCACCCGATCCTCTCGCCAGACAGGCACCCAACACAGTTGATCGGAAAGCGAGTACACATCATGACCGACACCACCACCGGGACCGTGGAGCACCTCGACCCGCACACCCTCACCTTGGAAATCAACGTGCGCCCCAGCGCACCCCTCACCTCCGGGTTCGTGCAGTCCATCCGCCACAACGGGGTCCTCACCCCCGTCCTCGCCTACCGCACCCCGGACGGCACCGTCCACGTGCGGGCCGGGCAACGGCGCACCCTCGCCGCTAGGGAAGCCGGGGTGCCAACGATCCCGGTGTACATCGTCGACGCCGACCAGGCGACCGCGCAGCGGATCGTCCAGCAGATGATCGAGAACGACCAACGAGTGGCGCTCACCGACGCGGATCGGGCCGCCGCGTTCCAACAACTCGCGTTCGAAGGCCTGGACGTGCCCACGATCGCCAAGCGCACCGGCACCACGCCCAAGGACATCAGCACCGCGCTGACCGTCGCCGGTAACGAGGTGGCGGCGGCCGCGGTCCAGGAGCACGCGTTGACCCTGGACCAGGCCGCGGATCTGATCGAGTTCGACGATGACGAGGGGGTGCGGGCCGACTTGATCGAGGTCGCCACCCACGATCCCGCCCAGTTCGCGCACGCCGTGCAACGGGCCCGCGACGAACGCGCCCGAGCCCAGGTGAAAGCCGACACCGAAGCCGACCTCACCGCCCGCGGGTTCACCATCCTCGACCGGGACCGCGGCTACTACGACACCGACTACACCCCGCTCCGGGACCTCGTCACCGCCGACGGCGACCGCGCCACCCTCAACCACATCGCTGACGTGGATGGGCGGGCGGCGTTCGTGCGGATCTCCTACACGGGTCAGCCCGAGGTGACCTACTACCTGCCCGACCCCAATAAGGCCGGGCTCCGCAAGGCCAGTCAAGGCAGCACCGGTGGGCCGATGACGGATGAGCAGAAGGCCGAACGCCGCACCCTGATCGCCAACAACAAGGCGTGGGCCTCCGCGGAAGTCGTCCGTAGGGAATGGCTGACCACCCTCCTGTCCCGCAAGACCCTGCCCAAAGACGCTCCCGTGGTGATCGCCCGAGGCCTCACCGTCCACCGGCACGCGGTCAGCGCCGCGACCCGGGACGGCAACCCCCTCGCCCACACCCTCCTCGGCATCGAGCCCGGCGGGTACTGGGACAGCGACCGGTTGGCCGCGTTCCTCGAGCAGGCTCCGGCGAAGGCGCTGCACGTCGCTCTGGCCGTGGTCCTCGGTGCCGCCGAGAGCGTCACCAGCAAGCAGACCTGGCGCACCCCCTCCCCCACCGACCGGGCCTACTTCACCCAGATCGCCGCCTGGGGCTACACCCTCAGCCACGTCGAACAACTCGTCACCACTCGCCACGACGGTGATGGTGATGGTGATGGTGATGGTGATGGTGATCTTGTCATCACCGACAGCCAGGACGTCACCGCTGACCAGGAGTGACCGACTGAGAAGGGGCCACACCGGTGGCCCCTTCTCCCCGCCGAAATTCTTCCGGTGGGCGGTGGTCGCCGGGATACCATCGGCCATGGGCGCTCCCCTCACCCCGTCAGATGCTGCGGGCGATCTTCGTACGGCGATTACCGCCGAGTACCAGGCAATCGTCACGGTCGTCAGCGACTTCGACGGCCGATTCATGCTGATCAAGGGCTGGTCCGTGACCCTGTCCCTGGCTGCACTCGGCCTCGGCCTCATCGAGCAGCACTACGGACTGTTTCTCGTCGCCGCCCTGTCGTCCACTGGGTTCTGGTGGGTCGAAGCCGAGATGAAGAAGCACCAACTCCGGTACTACGCCCGGATGAGAGACATTGAAGCCGCAGCTTTCGACCTGAACCATCAACCACTTGGCGGCCAGGACTTCTCGTCACCCAAGATCGACTGGTGGTGGGGGTTCGACGGCTCCCGCCGTCGCGTTGACAAGCCGCAACGCAGAACCGCCGCCAACGTGGACAGGCTGCTCAGCCGGGCGAGCGGGATGTCCTGGGTCCTCCTTCCCCACGCTGTCGCAGCGGTGATCGGTCTTGTCCTGTTCGTCCTGGGGCTCATCGGCGCCCCGATCCCCGGCCGAATGCCCTTCTAACACCAACCCCCCACGTTCTCCGGCCCAACTGATGCGGGGATACTCATCACACTTGCCCACCCCACCCACAGCCATACCGGGCAAGGATGACGCCCATGGGAAACGCGAACCTCGGCAATGTACGTGAGGCGCTTCAAGACCTCTCACTCCGCGAGCTCGACTTCGCCCACACCGACTCCGGTCTCACCCGGGTTGCCACTTTCAACCACGCCGTCCGGACGCTCGACTCACACGACGAACCCTGGCTCGCCGAGTGGCTGACCGCGGAACACCTCAAAGCAGCCATCCTGTACGGTGCCGCGCACATGAACTGGCGCAAGGAACACGCCGACGGCGCTGACGCAACCTCCAACGCCACCACCCGAGCGACCCTCATCCACCGCTTCAACGACTGGGCAACACAAGCCAGGGCACGCCTCGAGCAGTACGAACAGTCCGGCCGCACAGCCACCGACGTTGCCCCCTGGCGAAACGCCCTCGCCCAGTTCCGTGACGACCCCGCAAGCGACCACTAGAAGGCAGCGCGGCCCGCCCCGGGGCCCACTGTCGGCCGCCAGCCGACTGACCGGCGGCGAGAGGGCCGGCCCCCTCGCGCTCCCCCACTAGGGCCACGCTCGAGCTGCCGACCGGCAGGCACCTGCAGGGGCACCATGGAAGCCGCGATCGGGGTGTGGCCGCGTTCCGCGGCGCTGTACTCGTCAGGGGCATTTGTGACCATTCCGGCCGGTCATCGTAGATCGCTTCGCCCCTTGCCGTTCCCGGTCAGCCCGGACGCGCCCTCCGGGCTTATTTCGCCCGCGCTGACCGGGCACTCCCGGGACTCCCGCTCTCAATCGATCTCTCTTGCCGGACGGCACAAAAACAAGTTGTCCGAGAAGAACAAGGGAGAGACCACCATGAGCCACCACCGCACCCCACACACCAACACCGCCCTCGCACCGTTTCGGGCCGTACGCATCACCGGCACCACCCTGGAGGTGATCAGCATCGACCGCACCAGAACCGTCACCGCGCTGCAGCAGGGCGTCGGCTGCCGGAACTTCGACGTCCTGTCCCTGCCCGACGACATCGACCTCTACGTCGACGACGAAGGAGCCATCAACGGCTCCCCCCTCAACCTGCCGCTGACCATCATCGCCCACACCCTCGGCACCCCCGCCGTCCTCTTCGGCGACGCCATCGCCCTCGGCTGCAACCCCCACACCGGAGACAGCACCAGCCTCACCGACCACCAACTCGCCCAGCTCACCACCGCCGCCAGCAGCACACCCACACCCGACGTTGTCGAGCGGCTCGCAGTCAGCCTCGCCCCACTCCCCCACATCGTGGCCATCCTCCGCACCCTGTGAGACGGTGCCGGCTGGCCTGACCCCACCGGTCAGGCCAGCCGTGAGGGGGACACCCCCTCACACTCCCCCGAGCCCCTGGGCAGCACGACCGGCACCAGCCGCCGCGGTAGGCAGCCGCCCACGCCGTGCGGGTAGTCCCGACACCGGGTGAGTTCAGTCGCTCTGCCTGACGGCGGCGTAGCACTGCGCCGCGAGACGAACTCGCTCGAGCATCCCCTCGTACACCCGGTAATCCTCGGAACTCATCGCTTCGCCACCTGCACCGAGGTAAAAGGCGCTCGCCTCATTCTTCGCCGCAAGCCACGCCTTCCGTTCCGCTTCCTCACTCATGTTCAACCCCCTAAGACCTCATTCTGTTGGTCCGCATGTCCCGTCGAGCTCATGCCAGGCCGTGTCGGTGGCGTCGGCCACACTCACATGCCATGGCACACAGCTGGACACCCATCCGCGAACTCACCCCCGACCTTCGCGGCGGCTGGATCATGCGAGTCCGGGGCCGCGGCGACCTCGGTCACATCACCCGCGAAACCAGCTCACGCGTCATTACGTACCGGTGCACCGGCAGGCAGGACACCGACCTCGGCAGCACCGACAGCCTCACCGACGCCGCCTGGCGGCTCTGGCGCCAACAGCCCTAACCCCGCCCAAGTGGTGCTGCTCCGAGGTCGCAGACCGGGCACACCAGCACCACCGCCGGTCTCCGCCACAACCGAAGCAGCTGCAGCTCGAGCTCACGCCCACACCCCGGACACTGCTGTAGCTCGTCACCCAAGAAGTCATCGTTCATACCCCGGGACGATAGGCCGGCCCCGCGCTGCGCGGCCGAAGTTATCCCCAGCGGAGCCGCATCCGCGGCACTCCCCCACCAAGTGCTGTTGTGTGACCTGTCCGGCTGCCGATCGTAGCTCCCTCCCGGCCTCCCGCTCCCCGGGCTTTCGCGGCATATCCTCCC
>CANKXX010000017.1 GCA_947487835.1 uncultured Microbacteriaceae bacterium | reverse complement strand
ACCCGGAAGCTAAGACTCTCAGCGCCGATGGTACTGCAAGGGTGACTTTGTGGGAGAGTAGGACACCGCCGGACTTAACTTCAGCAACACAGGCTATGGCCACCCCGAACCCGGGGTGGCCATAGTTGTTTAACCCGCGCACCGGCCCAGCCGAGCGTGCGGACGAGACCTTCACAGAGCGCATCAGCATCAGGCCGGAGACAACCGTGAGCGACACAGGCGACGACAGACAGGACCGCGAGCAGCGAGGCGGCGGTCGACCGCCGCGTCAGGGCCGGCCGGAGCGCGGTGGCGCCGATCGTCGACCGAGCGACCGGGCGTCCCGCGACGGCGAGCGGCGCCCGTGGTCGCGTGACTCCCGCCCAGGCGGATCCGCCGGTGGCTCCAGTGAGGGCCGGCCCTACCGTGCGAGCTCGGACCGCCCTGAGCGGTCGGGGGAGCGGAAGCCGTATTCGCGTGATGGTGGTGGCGAGCGGAAGCCGTATTCGCGTGATGGTGGTGGCGAGCGGAAGCCGTATTCGCGTGACGGGGGCGGAGAGCGGAAGCCGTATTCGCGTGACGGCGGTGGCGAGCGGAAGCCGTATTCGCGTGATGGCGGAGGTGAGCGGAAGCCGTATTCGCGTGATGGCGGCGGGGAGCGCAAGCCGTACTCTCGCGATGGTGGTGCCGCTGAGCGCAAGCCCTACTCGCGTGATGGTGGTGCCGCTGAGCGCAAGCCGTATTCGCGTGATGGCGGCGGGGAGCGGAAGCCGTATTCGCGTGATGGCGGCGGGGAGCGCAAGCCGTACTCGCGTGATGGTGGTGGAGAGCGCAAGCCGTACTCCCGCGATGGCGGCGACCGCGGTCGCCGCGACGGCGACCAGAAGCTGTGGACCCACCGCGGCGCACCGGCCCGCGGTGACCGCGATGCGCAGCGCGCCGAGCGCCAGTACACCGAGGAGGAGCTGCGTCAGCGCGAGCTCCGCTCGGTGCGGCCCGAGCACGACGACCCGGAGATCCCCGAGTCGGTCACGCCCAACGACCTCGAGCGCGTCGCCCGCAACGAGCTGAAGACGCTCAGCAAGGAGAACGCGGACGGCGTCGCCCGGCACCTCGCCATGGCGGCCATGCTCATCGACGAGGACCCCGCGCTCGCGCACCGGCACGCCGTGTCGGCCGCCCGTCGCGCCGGCCGCATCGCCGTCGTGCGGGAGACCCTCGCGATCACCGCCTACGCCACCGGTGACTTCGCGCTCGCTCTTCGTGAGCTGCGGACGCAGCGTCGCATCTCGGGATCGAACGACCAGCTCGCCCTGATGGTGGACAGCGAGCGCGGCGTCGGCCGCCCGGAGCGCGCGCTCGAGCTCGGCCGGTCCGTGCCGCGCGATACTCTTCCGGTGCCCGTGCAGGTGGCCGTGGCGATCGCCATGTCCGGCGCGCGCCTCGACCTCGATCAGCCCGAGCTGGCCCTGGCGGAGCTCGAGATCCCGCAACTCAACCCCTCCCGTGCCTTCTCCTACAGCCCAGCGCTGTTCGACGCCTACGCCGAGGTGCTCGAGGAGCTGGGCCGCGAGGACGACGCACACGTGTGGCGCGACCGCGCCGTCGCCGCCGCCGAGGCGCTGGACGACAGCTTCGATGTCGGTGCCGACGAGACCGTGGAGATCATCGAGGTCGACGACCCGACCGAGTACCCGGACGACGACGCCCTCGACGCGCACGACCTGGACGGGGACGACCTGGACGGGGACGCTGATGAGGCGGACGCCGAACAGCCCGTCGCGGACTCCGACGACGACGACGTGGAAACGGACCTCGACGATCTCGTCGAGGACGGGACCGCGGACGACATCGCGGATCAGGTCGGAATCGACGACGAGGACGACGAGGACGGGGCGCAAAGCACCGACCCCGCCGACCAGGACGAGCAGGGAGACACGGATGTTCCGACGGAGAAGTAACGGGGCGAGCCCCCTCGATGGCGTCGATGCGATCTTCGCCGACCTCGACGGCGTCGTGTACCGCGGCGACTCCGCCATCCCGCACGCCGTGGAGAGCCTCAACGCCGCCTCCGACGCCGGCGTGCGCATCGGGTACATCACGAACAATGCCTCGCGCACGGACGCCACCGTCGCGGCGCACCTGTCGTCGCTCGGCCTGAGCGTGACGCCGCCCGACGTCGTCACCTCGCCGCAGGCGGCCGTCCGGCTGCTCGCGGAGGCCGTTCCCGCGGGCGCGACCATCCTGGTCGTCGGCGGCGACGGTCTCGTGCACGAGGTCGAGCGTGCCGGCTTCGTCGTCACCCGCAGCGCGGAGGACTCTCCCGCCGCGGTGATCCAGGGCTTCGCGCCGGAGGTGGGCTGGACCCACCTCGCCGAGGCGTCGTTCGCGCTCCACAACGCCGACGTGCAGTGGATCGCCACGAACACCGACTGGACCATTCCGGTGGGCCGGGGCGTCGCCCCGGGCAACGGGACGCTGGTCTCCGCGGTGCACACCGCCGTGGGCCGGCTGCCGAAGGTCGCGGGCAAGCCCGAGGTGCCCATCTTCGAGGAGGCCTCGCGCCGCTTCGGCGCGACCTCCCCGCTGTTCCTCGGTGACCGCCTCGACACCGACATCCTCGGCGCCAACCGGGCCGGCATGCCGTCCGTGCTCGTGCTCACCGGCATCGACCGGGCGAAGCAGGCGCTGGCGGCGGACGCGCAGTCGCGTCCGACCTACCTGCTCGAGGACCTGCGCCAGCTGCACGAGCCCTACCCGGAGACGCGGTTCTCTGACGACGGCGCGACCGCGACCGTGAACAGGGCCGTCGTGGGCATCCGCGGCGACCGCGTGCACGTGATCGAGCGCGGCAAGAGCCGCATCGACCTGCTGCGCGCCGGCTGCGCCGTGATCTGGAATTCCGGGCGCGCGATCTACGGCCTCGAGGTCCCGGAGTCGCTCTACACGGCGCTGTAACGTGGAGGGCGTGGAGTACGAGACGGAACGCGGCCCGGCGGACGGTCTCGCCGCGGACGCCCTCCTGCCTCGGCTCGAGGAGATCGAGGCCCGGCCGCTCGATCAGCGGGCCGCCGCACTCGCCGAGCTGCACGACGAGCTCCGAACCCGCCTCGAGGGTGGGGACGCGGCCGCCGCCCGTGGCTGACGAGCGACTGGACGCCGCGCTCGCGTCCCGCGGCCTCGCCAGGTCGCGCACCGTCGCGGCGAAGCTGGTGACGGACGGCCTCGTGCGGGTCGACGGCGAGTGGATCGTGAAGCCCTCGTTCCGCGTGACGCCGGAGGCGGACATCCAGGTCGCCCGGATGGACTCCTACGTCAGCCGGGGTGCGCACAAGCTCATCGGCGCGCTGGACGCGTTCCCCGACGTCCGGGTGGCCGGGGCGCACGCCCTCGACGTCGGCGCCTCCACCGGCGGTTTCACCCAGGTGCTGCTGGAACGCGGGGCGGCATCCGTTGTCGCCCTCGACGTCGGACACGGCCAGCTCGTGCCGGAGCTCCGCGCCCATCCGGACGTCATCGTGGTGGAGGGCAGGAACGTGCGGGAGCTCACCGCCGAGGTCCTCGCCGCGGATACCGGCCGTGCCGAGCCGCCCTCGCTCGTGGTCGGGGACCTGTCCTTCATCTCCCTCACGCTCGTGCTTCCGCCCCTCGTCTCCGCAGTCGGGCTCGTCGCCGACTATGTTCTGCTTGTGAAGCCACAATTCGAGGTGGGCCGGGGCGGGATCCGCGAGGGCATCGTCCGGTCGGCCGACCTGCGGGCGGACGCCGTGTCCCGCGTGCTGTGGGCGGCGTGGGATCTCGGACTCGGGACGGCGGGAGTGCTGCCCTCTCCGATCGTCGGCGGCGCCGGCAATCACGAGTACCTCATCCGGCTGAACGCCGCTCTCGGCGTCAATCCGACAGAATGGCTGAAGCGAATCAACGACATGGTGAGGGTGGAGCGAGCGTGACCGATCCGGCCAGGCACATCCTCGTCGTCTCGCACACCGGACGCGCGGACTCGATGGACGCCTCCGTGAGCGTCATCACCCGCCTCCTCGAGGCGAACGTGCGGCCCGTGCTGCGCGAGGACGAGAAGGACGACCTCGTCCGCTACTGCCCGGAGCTGCCGCACATCGACGTGCTCGGCCAGCAGGTGCGCACGGAGGAGCTCGAGCTCGTCATCGTGCTGGGCGGCGACGGCACCATCCTCCGCGCCGCCGAGATCGTGCGCGGCACCGACGTGCCCCTGCTCGGCGTCAACCTCGGCCACGTCGGCTTCCTCGCGGAGAGCGAGCGCGAGGACCTCAGCGAGACCGTGAGTCGCGCCCTGTCCCGCGAGTACACCGTCGAGGAGCGCATGACCCTCGACGTCACGGTGACCGTCGACGGCACGATAGTTCGCCGCACCTGGGCGCTCAACGAGGCCACCGTGGAGAAGGCGAGCCGCGAGCGCATGCTCGAGGTCATCATCGAGGTCGACGGCCGGCCGCTGTCGTCCTTCGGCTGCGACGGCGTCGTCATGTCGACGCCCACCGGATCCACCGCGTACTCGTTCTCCGCGGGCGGCCCCATCGTCTGGCCGAGTGTCGACGCGATGCTGCTCGTACCGCTCAGCGCCCACTCGCTGTTCGCGCGTCCCCTCGTCGTCGGTCCCGACTCGGTGCTCGCCGTCGAGCTGCTGCAGCGCACCATGGGCACGGGCGTGCTCTGGTGCGACGGCCGCCGCACCGCCGAACTGCCCCCGGGCGCGCGCATCGAGTCGCGACGCTCCAACGTGCCCGTGCGCCTCGCCCGCCTGCGGCACGCGCCGTTCACGGACCGCCTCGTCAACAAGTTCGCCCTCCCGGTCGAGGGGTGGCGCGGTCCGGTCGATCCGGCGAGGTCCGCGTGATCGAGGAGATCCTCATCCGGGACCTCGGGGTCATCGGATCGGCGACGTTGCCGCTCGGCCCCGGCTTCACGGCGCTCACCGGCGAGACCGGCGCGGGCAAGACCATGGTGGTCACGGCGCTCGGCCTGCTTCTCGGTGAGCGATCGGATGCGGGAGCGGTGCGCTCCGGCTCCGAGCGCGCGATCGTCGAGGGCCGCTGGGTCGTGGCCGAGGACGGGCCCGTCGCGGAGCGCGTGCGTGACGCGGGCGGCGAGGTCGAGGACGGCGAGCTGCTCCTCGGTCGATCGGTGTCCCAGGAGGGCCGCAGCCGGGCCACGGTCGGCGGCCGCGGCGCCCCGGTCGGCGTGCTCGGCGAGATCGGTCACCAGCTCGTCGTCGTGCACGGACAGTCGGATCAGCTGCGGCTCCGCTCCGCGACCGCCCAGCGCCAGGCGCTCGACCGCTTCGCGGGACCGGAGATCGCCGGCCCCCTGGCCGAGTACCAGGCCGTCTTCCGCCGGCTGCAGGAGAACCGGTCCGAGCTCGAGACGCTGGTCGGCGACCGCGACCGGCGCGAGCGCGAGGCGGCGGAGCTGCGCGAGGCGATGGAGGAGATCGAGAAGGTCGACCCGCAGCCCGGCGAGGACGCCGAGCTCGCCGAGCGCGCCGACCGGCTCACGAACCTCGAGGACCTGCGCCTCGCCGCCGGGCAGGCGCACGAGTACCTCGCGAGCGAGGAGGTCGGCGAGGCCGCGGACGCGCTCGCGTTCCTCGACTCCGCGCGGCGCCAGCTCGACCGGGTGTCGTCGCACGACCCCGAGCTCGAGGCCGTGGCGGAGTCGCTGCGCAGCGCATCCTTCCTCGTGTCCGAGGTCGCGACCTCCCTGGCGAGCTACGTGTCCGGCCTCGACTCGGACGGCAGTCGCGAGCTGGAGGCGGTGCAGGACCGCCGCGCCGCCCTGTCGTCGCTGCAGCGGAAGTACGGCCCCGGCCTCGACGACGTGCTGGCCTACCTGAACACCGGCAGCGCCCGCCTGCTCGAGCTCGACGGTGACACCGACCGCATCGACCTGCTCGAGGCCCTCGTCGCCGACGACGAGAAAGCCGCCTGGGACGCCGCCGACCGCATCTCCGCGATCCGCGCCGCCAAGGGCGAGGAGCTGGCCCGCCTCGTGACCGAGGAGCTCGGCGCGCTCGCGATGGCGGACGCGTCGCTCGACGTGACGGTGGAGCCGCGCGACGAGCTCAGCGTGCACGGGCGGGACGCGGTGAGCATCCTGCTGCGACCGCATCCCGGGTCCGAGCCCCGGCCCCTCGGTCGCGGCGCCTCCGGTGGTGAGCTCTCCCGCGTGATGCTGGCGATCGAGGTCGTGCTCGCGGCGAGCGACCCCGTCCCCACGTTCATCTTCGACGAGGTCGACGCCGGCGTCGGCGGCGCGGCCGCCATCGAGATCGGGCGCCGGCTGGCGCGGCTCGCGCAGTCCGCCCAGGTGATCGTGGTCACCCACCTCGCCCAGGTCGCCGCCTTCGCGACGAACCACCTGCGGGTGGCGAAGGGCAACGACGGCGCCGTAACGACGAGCAGCGTGCAGCGCCTCGAGGGGGAGGACCGCATCGCCGAGATGGCGCGCCTGCTCTCGGGGCTCCCTGACTCGGAGAGCGGGCTGGCTCACGCCCGCGAACTGGTGGAGACGGCGACGGCACTCAGCCGCTAGTGGGCGCCCGCGTGGGTGTGCGGGTGCGGGCGGGGGTGGGGGTGCGGGTGGGGGTGCGGGTGTGGGTGTAGGTGGGGGTGCGGGTGCGCTTGGGGGTCTGCTTGCCGTGGTGAGGTGCATCCTGCCCAGGCAGGCGCGCGACACCGACTCCGCCTAGTGGATCCTGCCCAGGCAGAAGCACGGACATCGACGCAATTCAGCAGATCCCGGACGACACGCCGTTCGGCGGGGGCGACGCGCCGACCGCCGTCCCGGATCTGCTGAATTGCGTCGGGTGGGGGTGCCGGTTCTGCTGAATTGCGTTGGCAGGTGACCCGGATCTGCTGAATTGCATTCGGTGGCGGGGCGCAACACAGGCTCGGCATGTACGCAGTGCAGGCTCTGGTGCATTGCACGAGGCCGAGCCCCGCCTAGTACAGCGCCTGCCCCTGTGGGGGAGCCTGTGTTGGGATTCGGGGGGGGGGGGGGGGGGGGGGGCCTGCGGTGCGCGCCGCCCGGGTGCCGGAGCGGGGGGGAGGGCGCGGGGCCGGGCCAGGGGGGGTTTGGCGGGTGGGCCGAGGC
>CANKXX010000016.1 GCA_947487835.1 uncultured Microbacteriaceae bacterium | reverse complement strand
AGCGGGAGTGGCGGCGGTCCGGGAGGGTCCCATGTCGCTCGGGGCGAGGGCGGCGGTCGAGGAGGGTCATGCGTCCTCCGATCCGGTTGGGTGGTCGAGAGGGGTGGGGCGTCGCTCGGAGCGGGAGTGGCGGCGGTCCGGGAGGGTCCCATGTCGCTCGGGGCGAGGGCGGCGGTCGAGGAGGGTCATGCGTCCTTCAATCGGGGGTCGATGAGCGCGTATGCGAGGTCGACGAGCAGGTTCGCCACGACGTAGAGCGCCGCGATCAGCACGACGACGCCGGTGACGACGGGCAGGTCCTGGGCGTTCACGGCCGAGACGAGCACGGTGCCGATACCGGCCCGCGAGTACACCGTCTCCACCACCACGGCGCCGGAGATGGTGGCGCCGAGGGCCCAGCCGGACAGGGTCACGGCGGGCAGCACGGAGTGGCGCAGCACGTGCCGCAGCCGCACGCCCGCGTCGCCCATGCCGCGCATCCGCGCGGACAGCACGAAGGGCTGCGCCAGCGAGCGCTCGAACTCCGCCCGCGTGGCCTGACCCAGGAACCCGGCGAGCGGGATGGCCAGGGTCAGGGCGGGCAGGAGCAGGCCCACCGGTCCGCTGCCGCCGATCACCGGGAACCAGCCGAGGGTCAGGGCGAAGACGAGCAGCAGCAGGATCCCCAGCCAGTAGTGCGGCAGGCCCGCCGCCGTCGTGTCCACCGCCTCGCCGATCGCCCGGAGCGCGGGGCCCCGGCCGGCGGTGAGGGTGACCCAGGTCACCATCAGCAGCCAGGCCAGCACGATCGCCGTCGCGGTCAGCGTCAGGGTCGGGCCGAGCTGCTCGAGGATCAGCGCCGCGACCGGGCGGTGCTGCTGGTACGAGGTGCCGAGGTCGCCGCGGACGAGCCCGCCGAGATAGTCGAGGTACTGCACGAGCAGCGGGTTCTTCAGCCCGTACTCCTCGTTGATGGCGGCCAGCTCCTCGGGCGTGCGCTGGATGGCCTGCCCGGCCCGGACGTTGAGGATGACTGTTGCCCGGTCCCCCGGCAGCGCGGCCTGCGCCGCGAAGGCGGCAGTGGCGGCACCGAGCAGCACGACGGCCGCGCCGGCGACCTTGCCGCCCACGAGCCCGAGCCGCCCGCCGAGCCGCGGCAGCGCGCTGTCGGTCCCGGTGGACTGACCAGGCGCGCTGCCGGTCCCGGTGAACTCAACAGGCGCGATCGGCGGGACGGGCGCGGCCGTCACGCCCGGGTCACTCGACGAAGTACGCGTCATGGAACACCGGTCCTCCCTGTGCGTTCTCCTGCCACACGCCCTTCAGGAACGGCGACACGGCGAGCGTGCTCAGCCGGTCGTAGAGACCGATGGCGAGCGCGTGCTCCGCGATGTAGTCCTGGGCCTCTCCGTACAGGGCGTTCTGCTCCGTGAGGTCGCTCGCCGAGTTCGCGCGCAGGATGAGGTCCTCGAGTACGGGGTCGGCGATGAAGGCGTCGTTGTTGTAGTTCGGCGCCTCCGGGGTGGTCGGCCGCCAGTTGATGTGCAGGATGCCCGCGGTGACGCTGGTCCAGTAGCCGGCGGAGATGTCCTTCTCCTCGGGCGTCGAGTACGCCCCGGAGAAGAACGCGCTCTGCGGCACGGGGACGAGCTCCACGTCGAAGCCGGACGCCTTCGCCTGCTCCTGCACGCCCTGCAGGATCGACGCGCCGTCGCTGTTGATGATGGAGCCGGCGCCGTAGGGCAGAACGACGGTCAGCTGCTCGCCGTCCTTCGCGCGCACGCCCTCGTCGCCGCTGCGGATCCAGCCCGCCTCGTCGAGAAGTCGGTTCGCCTCGTCGAGGTCGAGGTCGTACTCCTCGGCGGCGTCCTCGCTCCAGCCGGGGGTCGTGCGGCTCACGCCACCGTTGCCCTCGTAGGGGATCACGCCCCGGCCGATCGTCTCGACGAGCGACCGGCGGTCGAGGCTGTACGCGAAGGCCTTGCGCACGCGCTCGTCCACGAAGGGACCGTCGACGGTGTCGAAGGTCAGCTGCTGGGGGCGCCCCGGGGTGACGTACCTGTGCAGCCCGTAGCCGCCCGCGTCGACGGTCGCCCACTCGATGGCGGGGACGTCGTAGACGGCGTCGGTCTCGCCGGACTTGAGCGACGCGGTCCGGGTCGTCGGGTCGGGCAGGAAGCGCCAGTTCACCTTCTCGACGCGGGCCGGGCCCTCGTGCTTCGCGTTGGCCGGCCACGACGTGTAGTCCTCGTTCCGGGCGAGCACGATGTTCTCGCCGCGATTCCACTCCTCCACCACGAACGCGCCCGTGCCGATCGGGCTCGCGCAGTTCTCCTCCTCGCTGCGGGTCTCGAGCGCCTGCTGCGACTGGATGCCGAAGTAGCCCTGGGTCAGCGTGTCCGCGAGCCGGGGATACGGCCGCGACAGCGACACCCCGAGGGTGCGGTCGTCGACGGCGCGGGAGGAGGCGTAGTAGCCGTCCAGCCAGACCTGCGCCGTGCTGTTGCCGCCGGCAAGCCAGTGGTCGAAGTTGTAGGCCACCACCCCGGCCGTCAGCGGCGACCCGTCGGTGAAGGTGACGCCCTCCTTCAGCGTGAAGGTCCACGTCAGTTGATCGTCGGAGACGCTCCAGGACTCGGCGAGCCACGGCACGACCTGGTGGTCCTCGTCGAGCGAGACGAGGTTGTCGAGCACCTGGTAGGAGAGGTACGCCTGCTCGATCCAGCCGCCGAAGACGCAGGCCGGCTCCTGCTGGTGGCCGTACTCGATCGTGCCGTCGGCGATGGGCTCGGCGTCGGCCGAGGGTCCGGCCGGTGCGCCGGAGCAGGCCGCGAGCGCCATCATCGTCGCCGCTGACGCGGCGGCGAGGGCGAGGGCGGTGCGTTTCTTCGGCATGGGTCGTACTCCTGTCGGAAGGGCGGATGCAATGTGGGTCCCGACAGTAGGGACGATCTCGCCGGGACCGACAGCCCCTTCGGTCACGAGACGTAGCGGGGCGTAACGCCGCGTCATGAAGCGGCGGACGCCCCGCGCTCAGCCCGTGGCGCGCCCTGCGCTCAGCCCCTGCCGCTCCGTGCTCCGTCCCCTGCCGCTCCGTGCTCCGTCCCGTGCCCGCCCTGTGTCACAGGACGACACATGCCCTGTCGCCGGGCGCGGGCGGCCTCCAGACTGAGGGCATGTCGAGAGAACTGCACTTCAACGGCTTCGAGATGAACACCCCGAGCCACATCAACCACGGCCTCTGGCGGCACCCGGAGAACAACCGGCACCGGTACACCGAGCTGTCCTACTGGACCGAGACGGCCAAGCTGCTCGAGCGGGGCCTCTTCGACGCGCTGTTCCTCGCCGACGTCGTCGGCACATACACCGTGTACCAGGGCAGCAGGGATCCGGCCGTGGAGCGCGGCATCCAGACGCCGAACAACGACCCGTTCCTGCTCGTTCCCGCCATGGCGGCCGTGACGGAGAACCTCGGTTTCGCCGTGACGTTCACCACGACCTACGAACCGCCGTTCCCGAACGCCCGCCGGTTCAGCACGCTCGACCACCTCACCGGGGGCCGGGTGGCCTGGAACGTCGTCACCGGCTACCTGCCCGACGCGGCGAAGAACTTCGGCCTCAGCGAGCAGGTGCGGCATGACGACCGGTACGACGTGGCCGAGGAGTTCCTCGAGGTGTCGTACAAGCTGTGGGAGACGTCCTGGGATGCCGACGCCGTGGAGCGCAACGCCGAGACCGGCCGCTACACCGACCCGTCGAAGGTGCACGAGATCGGGCACGAGGGCCGGTTCTTCCGGGTGAACGGGCCGCACCTCTCCGAGCCCTCGCCCCAGCGCACGCCCGTGATCTACCAGGCCGGCGCATCGGACCGCGGTCGCGTGTTCGCCGCGCGGCACGCGGAGGCGATCTTCGTCGGCGCACGCACGGTCGAGGCGGCCCGCGAGGTCGTGCAGGACGTGAAGCGCCTCGCGGTCGAGCTCGGCAGGCAGGCGGACGACATCCGCTTCCTCATCGGCCTGAACGTGATCGTCGGCCGCACCGAGGAGGAGGCACGGGCCAAGCTCGAGGAGCTGCTGCCGTACCGCGACATCGTGGGTTACCTCGTGCACTTCGGCGGCGGCAGCGGTATCGACCTGGCGTCGGCCGGCGCCGAGGAGTACATCGAGTACAAGGCGCGGGACCACATTCAGTCGGCCGAGAAGGCGTTCGCCGACAAGCGCGTGCGCGACGTCGTGGACCACTACGAGAACCCGCTCGCCGACCCGTTCTTCGTCTGGGGCACGCCCGAGCAGGTCGCGGACCGCATCGAGGAGCTCGCCGACGGCATCGGGCTGGACGGCTTCAACCTCGTGCAGTACCTCTCCCCCGGCACGTTCGAGGACTTCATCGACCTCGTCGTGCCGGAGCTGCAGCGGCGCGGCCGCTACCGCACGGAGTACCGTCCGGGCGAGACGCTGCGCGAGCGCCTGTTCGAGGGCCGCGGCCCCCTCCTGCCCGAGCGCCACCCCGCCGGGGCCCTGCGCGAGGCGGCGCGCTCCCAGCCCGTCGCCTGACCCGGGCGGATCCGGTACCCGCACGACGCAACTCAGCAGATCCACCGCAATTCAGCAGATCCACTTCCACCCGTGAACGCGCACGACGCAATTCAGCAGATCCACCTCCACCCGTGAACGCGCACGACGCAATTCAGCAGAAACAGGACGACACGCCGCTCGCGGGACCTCCGCGGCGGCGTGTCGTCTGTGTTCTGCTGAATTGCGCTCCTGGCGGACCAGGACCTGGACCTGGACCAGGAACAGGGACCGCGCCCGGGGCTAGACCAGCGAGTCGCGCCAGGCGGCGTGCAGCTGGGCGAACCGGCCCTCGCCCGTGATGAGCTGCTCGGGCGCCCCGTCCTCGACGATGCGGCCCTTCTCCATCACGAGCACGCGGTCCGCGATCGCGACCGTCGACAGGCGGTGCGCGATGATGATCGCCGTGCGGTCCGCGAGCAGGGTCTGCAGTCCCTCCTGCACGAGCCGTTCGCTCGGGATGTCGAGCGACGACGTCGCCTCGTCGAGGATGAGCACCGACGGGTTCGCGAGGAACGCCCGCGCGAACGAGATCAGCTGACGCTGACCCGCCGACACGCGGCCGCCGCGCTTGTTCACGTCGGTGTCGTAGCCCTGCGGCAGGGTGCGGATGAACTCGTCCGCGCCCACCGCTCGGGCGGCGGCCTCGATCTCCGGCAGGGACGCGTCCGGCTTGCCGATCGCGATGTTGTCCGCCACGGACCCGGAGAACAGGTACGCCTCCTGCGTCACCATGACGATCGCGCGGCGCAGGTCCTTCGGGTGCAACTTGCGCAGGTCCACGCCGTCGAGCGTGATCGAGCCCTTCGTGGGGTCGTAGAAGCGCGAGATCAGCTTGGCGAGCGTCGTCTTGCCCGCACCCGTCGAGCCGACCAGGGCGATGGTCTGCCCGGCCGGGATGTCGAGCGAGAACTCCGGCAGCACGACCCGGCCCTCCTTGTAGGAGAACTCGGCCCGGTCGAAGCGCACGTGCCCGCGCGCCTCCCACAGGTCGATGGGCGTGGTCGGGTCGGGCACGCCCGGCTTCTCCTCGAGCACGCCGGAGATCTTCTCGAGCGCGGCGGACGCCGACTGATAGCCGTTGTAGAACATCGCCATCTCCTGCGCGGGACCGAAGAACTGGCGCGTGTACAGCAGCACCGCGAGCAGTGCGCCGATCGCGAGCTCCCCCTGCGCGATCCGCAGGCCACCGACCAGCAGTACGACCGCGAGGGTCACGTTGCCGATGAGCACGAGCGCGGGGTCGTAGGTGCCGAACAGCTGGATGACCTTCGCGTTGGCGTCGCGGTAGTCCTCGACGAGCTCGGCGAAGTCCTCCTCGTTGCGCTTCTCCTTGCGGAACGCCTTCACCGCGCGGATGCCCGTCATGGACTCCACGAAGTGCACGATCAGCCGGGCGGAGGCGACGCGGGTGCGGCGGAACATCTTCTGCGAGGCCAGGGCGAACCAGCGGGTGAGGAACGCGAGCGGGATGAGCGCGGCGAGCAGGATCAGGCCGCTCACCCAGTCGAGCGAGAACAGTGCGACGAACGTGAACAGCATGAACAGCGACCCCTGCACGAGCTGCGCGACGCCGCCCGCGAGGAGCTCGCGGATGGAGTCGAGGTCACTCGTCTGGCGCGAGATGATGCGCCCGGACGTGTAGTTCTCGTGGAAGTCGAGGCTCAGCCGCTGCGTGTGCAGGAACACCCGCTTGCGCAGGTCGATGAGGATCTCCTGCGCGATCTCCGCGGACAGCACCTGGAACCGTGCCACCAGGAACGCGCCGAGCACGCCCACGAGCAGGTAGCCGATGATCACCGCGGCGAGCGGCACCCAGTCCTCGCGCTCGAGAAGGGCCGGCAACGCGCGGTCGATGCCGAGCGCTATGAGCGCCGGGCCGACCACCGAGGCCGCGGTCGCCACCAGGATGACGACGACCGTGACGATGAACTTCTTCTTCAGCGGCTTGAGCGCCGATCCCAGCAGGCGCGTCGAGCGCTGCCGGATGGCACGGCTCTCCGCGCGCGTGAAGTCGTCGCGCTCCTCGCCGGTCACACCGTGAACGCTCATGCGTTCACCTCCTCGCGCAGATCGGAGTCCTGGTCGTCCTCGAGGCTCGAGATGACGAATCGGTAGTGCTCGCTCGTGGCGAGCAGCTGGGAGTGGGTGCCGACCGCGGTGATGCGGCCGTTCTCCAGAAGCGCAACCCGGTCGGCGAGCATGACCGTCGAAGGCCGGTGCGCCACGATGAGCGCGGTCGTCGACGCGAGCACCCGGCGCAGAGCCGCCTCGACGAGCGCCTCGGTATCGACGTCGAGCGCGGACAGCGGGTCGTCGAGCACGAGCACGTCGGGCTTCGCCGCGACGGCGCGCGCGAGCGCGAGCCGCTGGCGCTGTCCGCCGGACAGGCTGAGGCCCTCCTCGCCGACCTTCGTGTCGACGCCGTCGGGCAGGTCGTAGACGAAGGTCGCCTGGGCGATCTCGAGCGCCTCGGCGAGCGCGGCGTCGGCCCCGGGGCCGCCGTCCGCGAACTCCTGGCGCCCGAGCAGCACGTTGTCCCGCACCGAGGACGAGAACAGCGTCGCGTCCTCGAACGCCATGGCGATGTGGCTGCGCAGGTCCTCGCGACTCAGCTCCCGCACGTCGACGCCGTCGAGCAGCACGGCACCACCGGTCACGTCGTAGAGGCGGGTCGGCAGCGCGGTCAGGGTCGACTTGCCCGAGCCGGTGAGGCCGACGAGCGCCATCGTCTCGCCCGGCTCGAGCGTGAGGTCGATGCCGTTCAGCAGATCGGGCACGTTCTCCGGGGAGTCCTGGTAGCGGAAGTGCACGCCGTCGAACGTCAGCCGGCCGTGGGGCTCGGCGATCGTCTTCGGCTCGGCCGGGTCGACGATCGTGTTCGTCTCGTCCATGACCTCGAAGTAGCGGTCGACGGCCGTGCGGGTGTCGAACGTCATCGAGAGCAGGAAGCCGATCGACTCGATCGGCCAGCGCAGCACGGTCGCGGTGGCGAAGAAGCCCACGAGGTCGCCGACCGACAGCTCGCCGTTGTAGGCGAGCAGCACGCCGGCGAGCAGCGCGAGCGCGAACGTGACGTCGGGCACGAGCAGCAGCCACAGCCAGATGCCCGCAATGGCGCGCGCCTTCTCGATCTCCGTGCCTCGCAGGTCCTCGGCCTGGCTCGAGAAGTTCCGCAGCATGTGCTTGCCGCGGCCGAACGCCTTGAGCACGCGGATGCCGTGCACCGACTCCTCGACCGCCGTCGCCAGGTCGCCGGCCTGGTCCTGGCTGCGCCGGGTGATGACCGAGTACTTCTTCTCGAACACGTAGCCGTAGATCCAGATCGGGATGGAGCAGATCAGGAAGCCGACGCCCAGATACACATTGATGCTGATCAGGAAGCCGAACCCGATGCCGATCGTCACGATGTTCACGATGAACAGCACGATGCCGAACGAGAGCCAGCGCCGGATGTGGTTCAGGTCGCTGAGCATGCGGGACAGCAGCTGCCCGCTCTGCCAGCGGTCGTGGAAGGCGACGGGCAGGTCCTGCAACTTGCGGTAGAAGTCGTTGCGCAGGCGCGACTCCACCTGGGTGCCCGGGGTGAGCACGAACCAGCGCCGCAATGCGATCATGACCGCCTCGAGCACGCCGAGCGCGAGGATCAACAGTACGGCGGGCACGACCTGGGCCGAGTCGCCGTCCTGCAGCGGGCCGTCGACGAGTCCGCGCAGCACCTGCGGGATGATGAGCGCGACGACGGCACCGATGAGCGCGGCGATCATGCCGAGCACGATGCGCGGCATCGCCGGCTTGACGTACGGGTAGAGCCGGAAGATCGTGGCGACGGTCCCGCGGCGTTCGGTAGGGGGGTTGGTGGTCCGGTCGGACTCAGGCAAAACGAAATCCTCTTGAGTGGTAGCGACGATGCTGGGATTGCGGCGTCCCCCGGGGGAGGGCATCGCGGAAAGAAGGGTCGGCGAGGGGTGGGCCGACGAGGTGGCGGGGGAGGATGCCCGGCCGGCGATCACGCGCCGGGGGCCGTGCCTCCTAGCGGGACCGGCGCGACCGGGGAGAGGTCGGAAGGCCGAGGGGAAGAAGGGCGCCGATGGCCGCCGTCAAGCCGGCGCGGTCCACCGTTGCGTTGCCTGTCATCATGACGTCCTCCTCGGCTGCGTATGTCGAATCCGTAGGCCGTCCGCACCCACCGACTCCCCCGGCGGCCGCGACCAGCCTTTTACCCTAACCCTCCCTGGGAAAACGCCGCAATGACATGGGGAAAACAATCGGCGATATTGATCGGATCACTCCGGCTTCGCCCTTCGCGTGCGGAGCGTCCCGGTCGGCACCCGGCGGCCGGTATCCGGCGGCCGGTATCCGGAAGCGGGTGCCTACCGGTCCCTGCTCGGTGCACGCGCCTCGGCCGGCGCGGTCAGCGGATGCGGACGGACAGGCAGGTGACGCAGCCCTCGAGCTTCTCGAACTCGGAGACGTCGACGGTGACCACGCGGTAGCCGAGGTCGGTGAGGCGGGCCGCGGTCGCCGGCGCGGAGGTCGACATGAGCAGGGTGCCCTCGTCGAGCACCACGACGGCCGAGCCGTGCGGCTCGGGGGCGGCGAGGAAGCGGTCGAACAGCTCCGGCGCGTCGACGGTCTCCGGGTGACCGAGCACGGTGCCGTCCGGCAGGGCGGTGACCTGCGACTTGAGGTGCAGCGTCTTCGTGACGGGCACGGGGATGACCCGGTAGCCGAGCGGCGCGACGATGGCCCGGAGCTGGGCGATGCCCTCCGCGTTGGTGCGCCCGCTGCGGCCGACGTAGACCTTGTCCCCCGCCTTCAGCACGTCCCCGCCGTCCAGCGTGCCGGGGAGCTGGATGCTCTCGACCGCGAAGCCGAGCTCGCGCACGGCTTCCTCGACACCCTCGATCTCGCCGCGGCGGGAGAGGGCGCCCGGGCTCGTGAGCACGGCGGTGTCGCCGAAGAGCACGACCGCATCCTCGACGAACACGGAGTCGGCCAAGTCGGGTGCCGCGGGCACCTCGCGCGTCTTCCAGCCGTTCTCCTCGAACGCGAGCACGTAGCGCTCCCACTGCTCGTCGGCGAGCTGCTGGTCGATGGGCTGACGGTCGAGGTGGGTGAGCTGACCCTCGGCGAGCGTCGTGGCGGGCACCCGCACGAGGGCCGTCCGCGGCCGCTCGTCCTTGGCGGAGCGGGCCTCGAGCATCGCGTTCCAGACCCGGCGACCGAGCGTCGGGGTCGCGATCGCGTAGGCGAGCACGAAGATCAGGTTGATGCCGACGAGGCTGGCACCCGCGAAGCCGAGCACCTCGGAGTTCAGCGGCTGGCCGCCGTTCGTCACCGTGAGGATGGTGCCGAGCACGGCGCCCACGATGCCGGACACGAGGCCGACGACGAGGGCGTTGTGCCAGCGCCGGAACCCGCCGAGCGCGGCGAAGGCGACGAGCAGCACGAAGGCGAAGAGGCTCGACCAGAGGAAGTACGCGCTGACCTGCGCCAGCACCTGGAAGGTGCTGCCCCCGCCGACGAAGTAGGCGAGCGCGTTGACGACGTGCGCCACGGCCGCGACCACGAGGGCGGAGAGCACGGACGCGGCGAGCGCCCGGCCGAAGGAGACCTCGGCGATCGAGCGCGGTGCTGCGGCGCGGGTGCCACCTCGGCCGCGGGACGGACCCGTCGTGCGCGAACCCGTGATGGCTGCGGAGGCGCCACCCTCGAGGCCCGGGGCAGTGCCGGAGCCACCCTGGATGCCCGAGGAGCGGGAGGCACGGGACGCGGACGCCGGGGAGGCCCCACCGGGCTGCGTCGCGTCGCCCGCGTCGAGGCGGTCGGGGCTGTTCGGGTCGTTGGGGGGCGCTGAAGTCACGAGCAACGACCCTACAGCCGTTCGTTATGAGCAGTCCGAGAGCTGCTGCGTGCGGGCCAGACGACGCAACTCAGCAGATCCTGCCCCAGCTACGACGCAACTCAGCAGATCCTGCCCCAGCTACGACGCAACTCAGCAGATCCCGGCCCAGCAACGACGCAACTCAGCAGACCCCGGCCCAGCAACGACGCAACTCAGCAGACCCCGGCCCAGCAACG
>CANKXX010000015.1 GCA_947487835.1 uncultured Microbacteriaceae bacterium | reverse complement strand
ACGAGACCGCGCACATCCTCCTCGGCCACACCGACGAGAACCCCCGCACGTACCTCGAGCACCGCGGACTCAAAGAAATCGAAGCCGAAAGCGTCGCCTACATCGTCGCCGGCCTCACCGGTATCGACACCAGCACCTACAGCATCGGCTACATCACCAGCTGGACCGACGACACCACCACCATCAAAACCACCGCAGAACACGTCCTCCGCACCGCCCACCACATCACCGAGATCCACTCCCCCACCCAGCACCACTCCGCCTGAGAACGCCACACCGGGTCGGCGCAGCGGGCGCGTCGGCCCGGTGAGGCCAGACTTGTCGGCGCGGGTCCTGGTGGTTTGCGACACGCGCGCCAAGGTCCCCAACCGGGCCACCGGATTAGAAACAATGACGCCATTACAGGTAACAGCAGTAATGGTGCAAATAACGTCAATAACAGGATTGCAGGTAAACACAGCAATGACGTCAACGCCGTCATTCCAGTGAAACCTGTCATTGCAGTCAAACGCGTCAAAAGCGTCAATGCTGGTATTGCCTGCATTGACGTGAATGCCAGCAATAACGTCATTTTTGTGAATGAGGAAGCATGAAGACCCAGGAACTCAACCGACGAGCACTCGACCGAGTCATCGCCGTCATCAACGGCAAAGGGGGAGTGCTCAAGACCACCCTCACCGCCAACATCGGCGGCATGCTCGCCAGCAGCGGCTACCGCGTGCTGCTCGTCGACCTTGACCCCCAGGGCAACCTCGCCGAAGACCTTGGTTACACCGCCTCCGACCGCGACGACGAAGGACGCGCCCTAGCCCAGGGCCTCATGTTCGGGGGAACCATAGAACCCCTCACCCAGATCCGGCCCAACCTCGACGTCATCGCCGGCGGACCCGCGCTCGATCAAGCCACCGCCGGTCTGGCCGCGCTCGGCAACCGCGACCCCGACGGCGCCAAACTCGCCGTCGCACGCCTGCTCGAGCCCATCGCCGGCAATTACGACATGATCCTCATCGACTGCCCACCCGGCGACGAAACCCTGCAGACCGCCGCCGTCGCAGCCGCCCGCTGGGCCCTCGTCCCGGTGAAGAGCGACAAGTCCAGCCGAAAGGGCCTAGGGGCTGTAGCTACCCGCCTCGACGCCGTCCTCAACCTCAACCCCACCCTCGACCTCCTCGGCGTCGTCCTCGTCGACGTCGGCACCTCCGCCCACGCTGTACAGCGCGACGCCCGCCAGCACATCGCTGAGCTCTTCAATGCTGACGAGAGCGTCACCTTCAAGGCGACCGTCCGGCACAGTGAAGCCACCGCCCAAGCCACCCGGGAACGCGGGCTTCTCGTTTACGAGCTTGATGAGCAAGTCCGGAAAGGGCCCAAGTGGTACGACATCCGCCGCGGTCACGCCACCGCGCAAACCCTTGCGCCGCGGAGTTCCTCGTCGGTGGCTGACGACCTCCAAGCCATCACCCAAGAGGTAGTCGAGCGCATCACCGCGGCGGAGACCGAGGAGGAGACGGCGTGAGTGACGCACCTGTCCGCACTATCAGCGGCCTTAAGCCCCGATCCGGCAGCCCTGACCTCAGCAGACTGCAACGGCGCAACCGCAACCCACCGACGGGGCAAGAGGCGACGGCACCCGCTGCGCAAGAACCGGCAGTCGCCATCTCGAGCTCTGCGGGGGAGCAGGTTCGAGACCTCGATACCCCTTCCGCGCCGACTCAGGAGCAGCCGGCTACGCCGGACGCAGCGGCCGGCCGACCGGCGCCCAAGGTCGAATCGGAGCGAACCGGTCGACTTTCGACCTACCTCAGCATGGACACACTCGAGAGGGCACGCGCCACCTACCGAGCGACGAGCCATCTTGAGCACGACCGAACCTTTTCGGACTTCGTCGAGCGCTCCATTCATGCCGAAATTATCCGACGTGAGGCAGCGCACAATGCGGGGGAGCGCTATGAAGCCGACACCTCTCGGCTGCGACCAGGGCGACCGTTGGGCTAGCTGAGTTGAGAGCGATCATGCTGCCGCTAGATGTCGAAGTTCACGTCAGGCCGATCCTTAGGTCGTAGAGGGTCGAGTTCGCGATTACTGGGTCGTGTTTCCGCAGGGCGCGGAATCGTCAGCCAGTGATTCGTTGCGCTGAGCCAGAACTGGATTGCCCAGGATGAATGATCGCGGTGCTTGTAGGTACGCGAGCAGCGCTGCTCGCGCCAGCTCTGAAAGCAAAGCAACTCGCATATACCCACTCGACGCCATGTCGAAGAAACCGGAGCCAGCTAGAGAAAGTCCAGTATGTGTGGGTATCGAGCGCGCCTCGTAGACTCGTTCCAGAATGTCCCTTCTTTGCCTAGAGGTACCGCCCCTCTTGACGTAACCAAATGCGCGACCTACATTCTGGTGATCGATGAGCGCATCCACTGCATCCGGGCAGAGCTCGATCACTGCGTGGATGAAGCGTGGTGTAACCCTGTTCTTGCCCCAGGGCTGTCGCGGCGCGATCAGCGCCTCCAAGCTGGTGACTAGAAGCATTACTGCGACATCGGGGCTCGTCTGATTGAGCGCGGCGTGATAAGCGAGGAGAAAACCCCGTGCTTTGAACTGAGCGTCGGCGCCACCGAGGTTTCCAAGATCGGTGAAGATGTCGAGCGACACGGAGTCTCGTGCGAGAGTTGGAAGCGACACATCGGCTCTACGCGTCAAGGCAACCTGAGCTTCATCGGCCTCCAGTGCGAACAGGGGCGGGTTGTACTTCACCGGGCGCCCCGTCGCGAACGCACAGATCGCTGCAACCACCTCCGTGAGTCCTGCTGCAAGGGATGAGGTGAGGGTGCTTTCCGCAGGACCGTCTACGAACAGTGTGACAGTAACCTCGCTGGTGGGGAGCAGGATTAGTTCAGTTGGTGCTTCGGCCGGAAGAGTCTTCTGGAAATCGAGTAACGCCATTCCGGAAAGCCGCCCGGAGCCCTCGATGTGCCTCTGGTCGCCGAGGGTTCGCATGAGGTGCATCGGTGACGAAAAATCGAATTCGTCGATGGAGAATACGGTTTGATAGACGATGATGTTCCCGAAGTCGCGAGTCACTACCTTCACCAATGCGGCTTCGATAACTCGGCGGGCGTCCCACTCGGTGACGCCCGCAAGGCTACTGATGTCCATCAAAGACGCGGAGTGCGTCACAGAGAAGTGAGTACCTCCGGGATTGCCGCATATCACCGTTCGCGTGATGCCGTCAAAGTTGACTTGACCTCCTTCGAGACCTAGCTGCTCACGGCTTATCCGTTGTAGCCATGCTTCGAATAGGAGGCCCCCCATCTCTTGATCTAGGTTCGCCTCGACAGGATCGCTCACCGTTTTCACCTTCTCGGTCAATCGTTCGACGGTTAATTGTTGTCGACCCGGTGACTGTTTCACACCCCATACGCTCCGTGTCGGACGCTCTAGTGGTATCTAGACAGAGTGAGCCCCTGCGCCGAGTTCACGGCGTGCGGGTGCTGGGAGCGTGACGGGACGCCTCAACGAGAGTGTCTCGTTGCCCTTAAGTTGCGAGACGTCTCGTGAGCCGCCTGCGAAGCGCTGGTAGTTCCTGGCGGGGGAGTGTCACGTAACTATGTACTGCAAGTAGGTGCTTGACTGGCCGTGTCCATCGTTGGTTGCGAGATAGGTCGGTCGTCGTGGGAAAGCTCATCGGATACGCCCGGGTGTCGACGCGTCGACAGGACGCGGATCGGCAGACGATGGACCTCCTTGCGGCCGGCATCAGGCGTGACGATCTCTATGTCGATCACGGTGTCTCGGGTGCTCGAGCGTCCCGACCTGCGTTCGACGAGGCGCTGCGCGCACTGCATGATGGAGACACCCTCGTCATCACGACGCTGGACAGGCTCGGCCGGTCGACGCAGAACATGCTCGCCCTGGCGGAGGACCTACGGGGGAGGGGTGCGTCGCTTCGGGTGCTGAACCTCGGTGGGGGAGACGTCGACACCGCGACCCCCATGGGATCCATGGTCTTCACCGTCATGGCAGCCCTCGCGCAAATGGAGCTCGAGATCAAGCGGGAACGGATCACGGACTCGGTGTCCAAGCGGCGTGCTGCGGGCAAAGATTTGGGCGGCCGGCGCCAAGCCTTCACTGACAGCCAGGTGAAGAATGCGGCACGGCTGATCGATGCCGGCGAGCCGGCCGCCCAGGTCGCTCGCGACCTGGGCATGTCCAGAGCGACCTTGTACCGGCGACTCCGGGACATCCAGAAAGCCGAGGCGGCCGCCGCGATCAAGAGTTGACGGGGTGTCTCGATTAGCCTCCCTTCACCGGACTCTTTGCCGGACGGGTCTGTTGAGACCCGTGTGCCTTATCGGCTGCGACTAGGGGTGGAGCGAAACAGATGGACAGGATGCGACGAACAGACCTGCACTACGTAGCTCTCGAGGGCGACCTCGCTGAGGCACGTAGCCTGATCGCCGCTGGAGCCGACGTGAATGCCGCCGACTCGAACGGTTTCACTCCTCTCCACTTCGCCGCGCAGGAGCATGCCCTGTCAGTGGCCGAAGCTCTCCTAGAGGCAGGAGCTGTTGTCGACGCCCAAAACGTTCACGGGAACACTTCTCTCTTCACCGCGGTGTTCGAGTCTCGCGGCCGCGGTGAGTTGATCACGTTGCTTCTCAGCAGCGGCGCTGACCCCGACGTGACGAACAAGCACGGCCAGTCTCCCCGGGGTCTCGCGCACCTGATCGGCAACTACGACGTCGAACAGTGGTTTTCGGCAGCTGGCAATGGTCACTCGGCCTGAGGAGGTCTGAGAGATTCTTCGCGCCGAGTCGAGGAGCGTGCGGGTGTCTGCGCTTCCATCAACATGACCGCAGTCCATGAAAGCAATGAGCGGCCTCCGGGGTGGTCTTAGTTGATGCCCGAGGTGTCCGGTGAGCCACCCCTCAACGGACATGCAGGAGCCCTGTAGACCTGACGCGCCGGGGACGTCAGGGCCCGGATGACGGTCGTGGTGCTTGCAGCGGGAACCTTCGCTCTCGCCGGTTGTGTCACCGAAGTGAGCCAAGCCACGACCCGCGACGCCAGCGAGGAGCTCACCGCGTCGGCCACCGTCCTGCAACGCAGTGCCGACGAAGGGGCGATGCTCTGTTTCGGTGGGATCGCCGAGTCTCTGCCCCCGCAATGCAGCGGGCCGGTCCTGCGTGGTTGGGAGTGGTCGACGGTGAGCGACGAGGAGACTGCAGTCGGCGTCACCTGGGGCAGGTACGACGTCGTCGGCACGTGGGACGGCACAACGTTCGCCCTTACCCGGCCACCGGTAGGTGGCAACATCACGGACTGCGGTGGCATCACCACGACCACCGGCAGACAAGCCGGCAGATCAGGCGACCGTGACGCGCGCCCTGGCGGAGTACAACGACATGTGGCAGACCAGAGATGACCTGCGCTACACCGGAGAGAGCAACGGGCGCGCCGAGATCGGCGTGATCTTCGACGACGCACTATACAAGCGGAGGCAGACGCCAAGTATGGCAAGGACGTCGTCATCGTCGAGTCGGCCCTGCGCCCGATGGGCACACACCTGCTGCAACGGCGACACCGCGGATCAGCTTCGACAACGGGCTCCTGACCTTTGTGGTTGCGCGCGGAGGCTGAGATCGACTAGTGCGTCTGGACGGTGAAGGTTCCAATCCGTGTTGCTCCGTCCGACTTGTATACCGGGACCTCGCGTCCCTCAGGGAAGTTCTTGCGGTTCTCCTCTTGAAAACGCAGGGCTTCCTCGGGCGATGTTGGGGCGGGATTCGGTTGCGCCAGGTCCGAGGCTCGGGAATAGCCATCGACTAGTTCGCCTGTATCAGTTCGACCGACCACGGCGACGAGATCGGGAACCTCGGTCGTTTCCCCATCAGAGACTCCAAGGGTTTCTCCGCTGGCATTGGTGGAGAGCGGCTGGTGCTTCGTCTCGACGAAGCGCCATGCGAGCGACCAGGAATTATCGGCATCCCCTTGGATCAGCAGTTCCTCGACGTCCGGCGCCAGTGCGAAGTTATTGCTCACCGTGTCACCCGCACTGCAGCGCAGTGGGGCGATTTCCTCAGGAGAAGTCCCCCACCCGTAAGAACCAGCCGCGCCGCACGTGAACACGACGCTCAAATCAGTTGAGCCGTCTGGCGCGTCAGACAAGTTCAGCATGCCGTCGCCCGAGCCGGTCAGTGTTCCCGCTTCGGATAACGGTGTCGATACTGCCGCCCCTGGCAATGGAGCAACATCAGAATTTGGCCACACCCATCCCGCGCTAGCGGCTGCGGTCATCGCCCCTCCGGCCGTCACGCCAGCAGCGATGATGCTCGCGATAGCTACCCAGCGCCGCCGCATTGGATTAGCCCTCACGTGTTCGGTGGTTTCGACCCGACGCACGAGTTCGGCGCGAACCAGTGCGCTACGACCAGACGAAAACTGATGTGACATCATGACACACTCGATTCTTCGAGGCCGACGGGAGTGACGCCGGCGAACTTATTGCGGAGTCGGCTTCTTGCTCTCGAAAGACCAGTTTTTGCTGCCCCGTAGGTGATGCCCATCGCCTCCCCAGCATCACGTATCGATAAGCCTTCGACTTCGGTTAGCAGTAGTAGGTTCTGGTCACGAGGTGACAGTGACGTAAGCGCCGAGCGGAGGAAACTTGAGCGTTCCTCGTTGTCGAGTCGTTGAACGAGCGCGTCATCAACGCTCGCCTCAGTGTCCGGCGGCGGAAGCGTGGCAAGAAAACGCTCGTATCGGCGACGGCCGCGCACGGCGTTGCGCGCGATATTCGTCGTCGTCACTAGCAACCACGGCAGGACCGACTCATTCACGACATGCACACGGTGACGACAGCGCCACAATTCGAGGAACGCAACCGCTGTCACGTCCTCCGCGTCTGCCTGCCCATCTACCAGCCTGTAGGCGTGGCGCAGTAAACGGTCGCGGTGACGGTCGAAGAGCGAACCGAACGCCGCCCCGTCGCCCTCCAAGCTGCGGCCCCACAGAACGGCGTCTGTGACTGATGACTGCTCCATGTCAATAGGATGTCCGATCCGCTCATTTGGTTACACCCGTGCCGCAACTCTGTCTGAGATGTTGCTGACGAAGACTCTCGGCCCCCGAGCTGCAGTGTCCCCATCCGCGGTGGCAGGCAGGAGGGTTCTGTGAAGTGCTGCCAAGGAGTGCGGCTACAAAGGGGCCGCGCGGCTGGACAGTGACAGTCAGACAACGTGGGAGAACATCGAGAACGTGGTCACCTTGCTGGAGGGGTTCGACACGATCAAGTTCGCATCGAACTCGCTATACGCGGAGCAGGCACGTGCCTACCTGTGGAAACAGCGCCCTGATCTTGCGGCGCGCACCGTGCAAGCCAGGGACTACCAGCTCGGCGAGATTTTGCTCGTGAAGCCGCTCGCGGCCTTCCTCGGGATAAGGAACCTAGGAGAGAACTGTTGCTGACTCCCGGTACCGCCCCCGTCCGCGTAGGGACCGCTGCCCGGACGTGCACGGGCGTTCGCAAGGTGATGGTTAAGCGACCCTGGGAGGGTTGGATATAGGAGGCGGTGACCTAGCGTTGATCTCGGAGGTTCACATGGCGAGTCAGGGCCAGGAAGCGGTAGAGGCGGACAGGTTGGCGGCGCTGCTGATTGCCGGGGCAGTACCCATTCCCGGGCACCAGATAGGCGACCCGGTTCGCGTTCGTCACCTCGGGCACGGGGCGACGAACACCGCCTGGCGGATCCGCTCAGGTACAGCGGATTTCCTGCTCCGGATTCCGCACCGGTCCGCGGATGAAGCCCCTCGACCGATGGTGGATGAGTTCGCTGCTCTCACTCGGGTTCCTGACGGCGTCGGTACCCGGGGAATCGCATTCGACGACACCAACGACAACCCTTTAGGTTGTCGGTACCTGCTGACAACGTTCGTGCCGGGCGACACTAGGCCCGCTGACGGGTGGACCCCCCGAGACTTTGATCACCTGGCCGACGCTCTTACCCGACTGCACCTGGTCGATGAACCGTTGGCCGGACCTGTGCACTCGCCTGAACTGGAACAGGTGAGCCTTGTCAAACATCTCGAAGCGGGCCTCGACTGGTGGTGGAACGAACACCCCGCCCTGTTCGATGACCCTGCTGTCCTCGGTCTGCTCCCCGAGGTACGGAGTTATGTGCAGCGTTGCGAGCAAGCCGGCGGAGTGGCCACCCGTTTCAGCTTGATCCACGGCGACCTCATCGTCGGCAACGTCGTACTGAACGGTGACCAGGTCGGCTTCATCGACTGGGAATGGGCAGAGCTCGGCGACGTCGCCCAGGACCTCGCCTACATAGGGGGAACTGTTTACGGAGGCCCCGACTACGCACCCATGAGCGAAGACCTCATCACAAGATTCATCACCCGCTACGTGACCGGCATGCGCGCCGCAGGTAAGGACACAGAGGACGTCCCCGCCCTCAGCGCACGCCGCGCAGGGTGGGAAGCGTGTGAACGACTCCTCACCATGCTGCACACGATGACCCACGCCAGCCCGGACGAGGGGCTACGGCGCACCACAATCACATCGGTTCGCCACACCCTCCTCGAGACCATCAGCAGAGCCCCGTGACAACCGACCAGCTCACGAACCCGGTAAAAGCGAACCGCTCGCAAGGTACAGCGCCCCGGAACATGCCCCTCAAATAACCGGCCCCCTGCCGATAGGCACCACGGGTGCGGTTCGATGTCGGGGTAGGGACCGGCTGACGGACACCTCTATTGGTTCGCCGACACGGGCTCGGCCGGCACGTTGTCGACTTCCACGGACTCGAATGCGACGTAGTCATCGGGAACTTCGATGATGCTGGTCCAGCGCATACCGATCGCGTCACATGCGTCGCCCTGCACTTCGCTCACGATCTCGAGCTTGTTCGAGGGCGCGCCAACGACGAAGGAGCGCGGGCGCGTCTCGCATCCGCTCCCTGGGAGGACGAGGGTCAGTTGCCCATCAGCCGGTCCGCGCAGGTAGTAGGGCTTGGACCAATCCTCGAGCGCGTGGGCCGGTAACGGCGGTGTAGCGAGACCGGTCGACACCACCTTTACGTCCCGCAAGGTGGATGCGGGATGGTCGACGACCGCGCATCCGGTCAACGCCAGCACCGCGGCACACGTGACCGTGAGGACGACGCGTTCTGCTCCTGCCATGACCAAAGTAAGTCACGTGGCTGCGAGAAGAACAACCGCAACGAAATTGGAGAGGTCAGCGTCGAGCTGAAAACTTCAGTAGCGAAGGTACTTCAACCGGCTGTTGAAACAGCGTCCAGCGGATAACGGACGTGGGCCCTGGTGTCCGGCGAACCATCCCTTATTGGGACGGTAGGGCCGTCCTAGGAGCGCGGTGCTGTGAGTACGGCGCGTGCAGTGACGCGGAGCTGCTCGGGATCTCGCGTGGCTTGCGCGTCGAACACAATCGGTGGTTCGTCGGTGGGCGACTCATACACTGCCGCATGCTCAGCGAGAACGGTGTCGATGACATCGGGGCGCTTCTGTTCGGATCTGTTCGCGAGCGCGTCCCGTGCAGGGGGCCACTCGTCGAGACACATCTGGTCAGTCGGCGCTAGCCTCTTCTGCTTTCTCCCACCACGACGACGATGGTGGTCGTCGTGGTGGGTAGTAGTTGCTCGACGCCGGCCCCTAGGAAGGCTCGCGTCTAGCGGCGCTTCCCGAGTCCGGGAGCCCCACCTTGCACAAACGTGAAGCGCGGCTCGGCTCGACGCGAGGGCCGGGCAGCGGGATCGCCTTCACGCCGTCGTTCTCGCTGTTTCGCCTCCCAGATCGCTTGCGATTGCGCTGCGGCTGCGCGTCTGCTCTCGATGTTGACGGCGAGAGCAGCGCGGGCCAGCGTCCACTCCGCAAATGTTGCGAAACCGCTGTTCTCGAACATTCTCCATTCGTTGATCCGCCGTCCGGCCGGACCCCTACTTACGGGCCCATCGACACGAAGCGACGGATCTGTGCGGAGCGCCTGCCGGAGGGCGTCGGCGTCGGCGTCCAAGAGGGCGCTGCTGGGCCCTTTGACAGGAACGTCCATCTTCCGCAGGAGTTCAAGTACCCGCCGACTCGGGAGTCCAAGCTCGGCGGCAAGTTCGTGGAGACGAATGTTCATGACCCTCATTTCGAGGACGCCACCGCTCTGAGTTCGGGTGGACAGAAACTTATCACCACCCGTAAGCATGTTCACGGAACTGTCTCGTGGTGAGCCGTCTGAACGTGCGGCCAATTAGCTGGGATGTGCGCCTGAATGTCCTTCCCGTGTTTGGTTTTCGGGTATCTCGCGTCAGCGGTTTCGGGTGCGGTACAGCTCGAGGAGCTTGTTTGGAACGCGACCGCGGTCGGAGACCTGGTGCCCGTTGTTCTTGAGCCATTCCCTGGCAGCGGCCAGGTCTTCGCGGCTGTTGCTGCTGGAGGTGCTGGCCGCCTTGGGCTGCGAGGTGGTGTTGCGGGCGCGGCGGCCGTTGTCGATGTAGGGCTGGAGGGCGTCGCGGAGTTTCTCTGCGTTGCCGGCGGTGAGGTCGATTTCGTAGCTTGTGCCGTCGATCGCGAAGTGGATGGTTTCGCCTTCACCGTCAGTGATCTCAGTGCCGTCGAGGTCGTCGACGAGGGTGGTGATTACTTTCTGTGCCATATGTTCTGCTTTCTCGAGTACGGATGGATCGTCTTCGACGCTACAGGTGTGGCATCACCGACTAGCTGAGGCCGGGCGCTAGTGCTGCAGGTGCCGGGTGGGGGTGTGGATGCGGCAGTCGTGGTGGTCGTGGTCGAATGCGGCCCGGTAGTACCGGTTCGCTTCATCTTGGATGCGTTGGACCTCGAGCTCGCGGATGGCGTAGCCCATCTGGAAGCCGGCCTCGTACACGGCCCGTTCGTGCGGAGTGAGGGCCCAAAGTGGAACATCTTCCGCCCGCTCCTCGTCACCCGGACCGACAGGGTGTTCGTCCGTATCGGTGATCACGGGCGCCGGCAT
>CANKXX010000014.1 GCA_947487835.1 uncultured Microbacteriaceae bacterium | reverse complement strand
GGGAGGATATGCCGCGAAAGCCCGGGGAGCGGGAGGCCGGGAGGGAGCTACGATCGGCAGCCGGACAGGTCACACAAGGGCACTTGGTCGGGGGAGTGCCGCCGGAGGCGGCTCCGCTGGGGATAACTTCGGCCGTGCACCGCGTGGCCGGCCTATCGTCCCGGGGTATGGACGACGACGAGTTCGGTGACGAGCTGCAGGAGTGTCCGGGGTGTGGGCGTGAGCTCGTGCTGCAGCTGCTTCGGTTGTGGCGGGGACCGGCGGTGGTGCTGGTGTGCCCGGTCTGCGACCTCGGCGCGACACCGCTGGGACGACGGGGTTAGGGGTGTTGGCGCCAGAGCCGCCACGCGGCGTCGGTGAGGCTGTTCGTGCTTCCGAGGTCGGTGTCCTGTCTACCGGTGCACTGGTAGGTGGTCGAGCGGGGCCCGGGGTGGCGGGTGATGTGGCCGAGGTCACCGCGGCCGCGGACGCGCATGATCCAGCCGCCGCGGAGGTCGGGGGTCAGTTCACGGATCGGGGTCCAGGTGTGTGCCATGGGTCCCGAGTGTGGCGACTGCCACCGACACGTCGTATGCCCTCGAGGGAACGATCGGAGCGAGAGACAGGGTAGGAAAGCGTTATGGGTGTGAGTGAGGAAGCGGAGCGGAAGGGGTGGCTCGCGGCAACGCACGAGGCGAATGCTTTCTACCTCGGCGCAGGTGGTGATGTCATGAGCCGGGAGGACCGCAAAGTGTACGAGGAGATGCTCGAGCGGGTTGAGGTTGCGGTTCAGCGCTACGCCGCCGCAAGGCGGAGTGAGTGAGTCCACCTGCGGTTTGTAGTGGTGGGGGAGTGTGAGGGGTGTCCCCCTCACGGCTGGCCTGACCGGTGGAGTCAGGCCAACCGCCCTCGGGTTAGATGGTGCGGAGGATGGCGACGATGTGGGGGAGTGGGGCGAGGCTGATCGCGAGCCGGTCGATCACGTCGGGTGTGGGTGTGCTGCTGGCTGCGGTGGTGAGCTGGTGGAGTTGGTGGTCGGTGAGGCTGGTGCTGTCTCCGGTGTGGGGGTTGCAGCCGAGGGCGATAGCGGTCCCGAAGAGGACGGCGGGGGTGCCGAGGGTGTGGGCGATGATGGTCAGCGGCAGGTTGAGGGGTGAGCCGTTGATGGCTCCTTCGTCGTCGACGTAGAGGTCGATGTCGTCGGGCAGGGACAGGACGTCGAAGTTCCGGCAGCCGATGCCCTGCTGCAGCGCGGTGACGGTTCGGGTGCGGTCGATGCTGATCACCTCCAGGGTGGTGCCGGTGATGCGCACGGCCCGCAACGTGGCGACAGTCGGTGCGGTGGTGGTGTGTGGGGTGCGGTGGTGGCTCATGGTGGTCTCTCCCTTGTCTTCTTCTCGGACGACTTGTTTTTGTGCCTTCCGGCAAGAGAGATCGATTGAGAGCGGGAGTCCCGTGAGTGCCCGGTCAGGGCGGGCGAAATAAGCCCGGAGGGCGCGTCCGGGCTGACCGGGAACGGTAAGGGGCGAAGCGATCTACGATGACCGGCCGGAATGGTCACAAATGCCCCTGGCGGGTACAGCGCCGCGGCACGCGGCTCCACATTCCAGATCGCGGGTCCGTGGTGCCGGCGCAGGCTCCTGTCTTTCGGCAGCTCGAGCTCGCCGGGGTGGGGGAGCGCGAGGGGGCCGTCCCCCTCGCGCCCGTCAGTCGGTGACGAGCCGACGGTAGGGCCCGGGGGCGGGCCGCCCTGCCTTCTCTATTGGTCGCTTGCGGGGTCGTCGCGGAACTGGGCGAGGGCTATCCGCTAGGGGGCGACGTCGCCGGCGGTGCGGCTGGACTGTTCGTACTGGTCGAGTCGTGCCCGGGCTTGTACTGCCCAGTCGTTGAAGCGGTGGATGAGGGTCGCGCGGGTGGTGGCGTTGAAGGTCGCGTCAGTGCCGTCGGCGTGTTCTTTGCGCCAGTTCATGTGCGCGGCGCCGTACAAGATCGCAGCTTTCAGGTGTTCGGCGGTCAGCCACTCGGTGAGCCAGGGCTCGTCGTGGGGGTCGAGTTTCCGGACGGCCTGGTTGAAGGTGGTCACCCGGCCGAGTCCGGAGTCGGTGTCTGCGAAATCGTGTTCGTGTAGGGAGAGAGTGCGCAGCGCCTCGCGTACGTAGGCAAGGTCCGCATTCCTCATGGGCGTAATTGTTGACCCGTCAGCTGTGCGTGGGGTCGGGAATCTCAAAGAAAAACCACTCTCAACCTCCCTGGTGGCGAGCGGCTAGTACTCCTTTTCGAGCCAGTCGTTGGTTAAGGCGGTGATGTCGATCGGCTCCGTGGGCGGTAGCGATAGATCGGCCGGGTCGATGGGGGTGTTGTGTGCGGGGGTCATGGTCTTCCTGTTTGGGCTGGGGTGATGTCGCCGGAGGTCGACTGCTGCCCTGGGAGAGGGGTTGTTGTGGGTGTGGTGAGGGCGGCGCGGAGGTCCATGCGGGCTTTGAGGTATCGGGTCCGCGCGGTCGACGCGCTGATGCCGAGCAGCTCTCCTGCGGCGGCGACCGTGAATCCGTCCCAGTGGATCAGGCGGACGAGCTCCGCCTGGGCGGGTTGGAGGCGGGAGATGGCGTCTCGTACCTCGGCTCCGTCGTCCGCGGGTCGTACTTCGTCGGGGGCGGTCGCGAGAGCGCCGCGGAGGCGGTCGGCGAGGTTGTGGCGGCGGCGTTCGCTGCGTTCGCTGTTGGTCAGTACGTTCCGGGCGATGCCGAACAGCCACATCCGCGCCGGCTCCGGCTCGCGGGGGAGCAGGTGGGATCGGCGCCAGGCGGTGAGCATGACTTCTGCGAGAGCGTCGGCGGCGTCGTGATGGCCGAGGCGTCGTTCGAGGTAACGGAGCAGGCTGTCCCGTTCGCGGGAGAGCACGTCCGACAGGTCATCTGTCCGGCCGTCGCTGCGGCGTGTCACCAGTCCGCTCCGGGACAGTTGACGTTGCCGAGGTAGCTGAGGTTCTGATCGGCACCCCGGAGACCTTCACTGTCGAGCTTCGCGTTGATGGCGTTGGTGAGGATGCGGGACATGGCGGAGTCGTATTCCTGGTCGGCGTTGTAGTGCACCGTTCCCCAGCCGGCGGGCTCTATCGATCCGTCGTCAGTGATGACGGTGTTCTCTTCGGAACGGATCTGCGCGATGGCGGTGTCTATCGCGTCGTCGTTGAGCAGGGCGCCGATGTCAGTGCTGCGGTAGAAGGATTCGACGACGGCGATCGACTCCGGATCGGAGCCTCCGACGACGCCGACCATGTGGCTGCACTCTGCGCCGCTGGGCAGGGTGTACGTGAACGAGGTGAGGGCCTGATCTGCCCACCACGGCGGCTGCCAGAGCCCGGTCGCGGTCGCCGCTGTCGCGGCACCGCCGAAGAGAAACAGGGCTGCAAGGCCAGCGACCGCGGGCTTAGCCCACGTCCTCCGCGGAACCGCGTCGACCACCGCGTCTCGTGCCGCTATCTGCAGCTGTTCGAGCTCGTCGGACACCGGTCCGGCGATCATTCGTGCCGGCGGAGCGGACCGGTCCAGCAGGTCATCGAGACGTTCGCGGTCCGGATGTGCAGTCATGACGTTCTCCTCGAGTTTCGGGTCACATCTAGTACATGTCCGGCTGAACGCAGAACGTCCGTGGGGTCAGCGCCCGTGCGTGTGGGAGACGGTAAGCGCGGTGGGATCCGCCGGTCGCAGAGGGAGTCAGCACCATCTGGCGACGGCGACGGATACACCGGCTTGGGGAGCTGCCGTTGTGAGCTCGAGCCGGGGAGGCCCGGTTGTCAGCTGGTGATGGGTGCTGCGGTTGCTTCGGTGACGCCGATGGCGGCGAGGGCGGCCATCATGCGGGCGACGGCCTGTGAGTCCTCGTTGGCGTCGATGGAGGTGACTCTGCCCCAGCGGAGGGTGATGACGTGAACGCCGTGCTGGTCGTAGGGGCTGCCGTCGGGGTACTCGGCGGTGCCGGTCCAGCGGACGATGACGACCGTGTTCCACGGCATGCCCGTGACCCAGAGGTCCCGGATCTGCAAGCGCAGGGTGGGTACGAGGCGGCCGAGCCGGTCGAACCAGAGGCGGAGCGCCACGGTGTCGTGTCGTTCTCCGCCGAGGGCATGGTCGCCACCGAATCGGTGGTGGACGTGCGGAACGCAGGACGCGACCAGAGCGTCGTAGTCCTGGGTGTTGACATAGGTGAAGTTCCGGGCGGTGAGACGCTTCACGAACGCGTGATACATGGGCTGACTCCCGGTAGCGGGCGGGTCAGGCGGCGCGGCGGAGGATCCGCTGCAGCAGGGCCCGCAGCAGCACGGGCAGGACGGGGACGCCGAAGACGGCGCCGAACCGGCCTACCGAACCGATGGAAAGGATCGAGCCGACCGACCCGATGGACAGCGCGGACCCCACGGACAGGGCAGAGGCGAAGGAACCGACGCTGGCGAAGGACGCGGCGCTGAACGCCGATCCGAAGGAGGCGGCCGAGGCGACCGAGCCGGCACTGGCCGCGGACGCGATCGAGCTCGTGGATGCGACGGAGGAGATGGAGCGGGTGCCGGCTCGTGAAGAGTCGGCAGATGTGGGGGAGGTGGTGTCGGTCATAGTGAAGCTCCTGTCGAAGGTGGGTTGACGCTGTCAAGTAGGTCGAGTATGACTTAGTCGATTTGACACTGTCAAGTTGTTGGGGAAAGCTCGCCTCCATGACATCGGACGGTGCGAACGAGGATCAGGCCGGCGGGCGGGCGCGGCTTCTTGCTGCTGCGCGGGCGGAGCTACTCGAGCACGGTTCGGCCGGGCTGAGTCTGCGGGGGATCGCGCGGCGGGCGGGGGTTTCGCACGCGGCACCGAAGTATCACTTCGGGGATCGGGCGGGCCTGTTGACGGCGGTAGCGGCAACCGGCTTCGGTGAACTGGCCGGAGCGTTGCGGTCCGCGACAGCGGCGGAGGGGGAGCTGTCGCTGGGGGTGTTGGGGCGGACGTATGTGGCGTTCGGTCTGGCGAACCGGGCGTTGTTCGAGCTCATGTTCCGCCCGGACCAGCTCCACCCCGACGACCCTGGTCTGCGGGCGGCGCAGGCGGACGCGATCGGGCTACTGAGCACGGCGGTCGCGGCCGAGTCCGGCACCGGGGTGACGGAGGAAACACCGGAACTGGCCCTGGCGAGCTGGGCGTTCGCGCACGGCCTGGTCGCGCTGGTGCGCGATGGCGCATTGCAGAACGCCGCCGGCGAGGACGATCCGGCGCTGCTGGTCGAGCGGCTCATCCAGGTCTTCGGGCGGGCGCTTCGCTGAGCGCACCGGCAGGGCCCGCCGGTCAGGGGAGGAGGAGCACTTTGCCGTTGAGGGTGCGTGACTCGGCGAGCTGGAGTGCGTCGACGATGCGGGTCAGCGGGAATCGTGCCGCGATGTTCGCGGTGAGGATGCCGGCACGGACGAGCTCGAACACTTGGGTGAGGTCGTCTTCGAGGTGCTGGCGGTAGCGGGCCTTGGTCGTGTTGTGGCCGGCCCAGAGGTCGTAGAACACGGCTCGTTTGCCGTTGGGCAGGGCATTCCAGGTGCGAATCCGGGTGATGTGCTTCAGGAACGGCGGCCACAGGTTACCGGTTCCGCTGACCGCTCCGATGATGGCGTAGGACACCAGAATGCCGCCTGGCGCCAGTAGCCCCCAGCCGGCGCGGGTGGTTGTACCGCCGACGTTGTCGAAGACGGCGTCGACTCCGCCCGGCGCGAGGGTCCGGACGGTTCCGGTCAGGTCGGGGTCGTTGTAGTCGACCGGGTTCACACCGATGTCGCGGAGGGCGTCGTGGTGCCGCGGTGAGGCGGCACCGATGACCCGGATGCCGGCGTGCTGGGCGAGCTGGATCAACAGGCCGCCGACGCCGCCGTTGGCGCCGAAGACCAGGATCGTTCCCCCGCGCCGGACTCGCGCGGCACGGTGCAGCATCTGCCAGGCGGTGACGCCGTTGACGGTGACGGCTTCGGCGTCCTCGGCGGACACCCCGTCCGGCACCGGGATCGAGTCTCGGGCGTGCACGATCGCGTGTCCGGTCCACGCGCCGGTTCTGGTCAGCGTCGCCACCCGGCGCCCGAGTAGCGCCTTATCACCACCGGGTCCGACCTGCAGGACGGTGCCGACGAGGTCGTACCCCGGGGTGAAGGGGAACTTCGGCTGCATGAAGTACCGGCCGTGACGCATGGCCTGCTCGGCGTAGGAGATCCCGGTCGCCTCCACGGCCACCAGCAGCTCGCCGGTCCCCGGCTGTCCGACGGGCACGTCGTGCACGATCAGCCCGTCCGGTTCGACGATGCCCGGCAAGGTGACGCATACGGTGCTGTCGGGAATGGTTCGGGTTTCGGTCATGGAGTCCTCCAGGTTTGTGATTGGTCAGTTACAACAGCGGGCAGGCGAAGGGCCAGCATGCGAGGGATAGGGCGTGGTTAGGGGTGGTGCTGGATTCCGGCGGTGATGGATTTCGCCCAGGACGCCGGCACCGCGCCAAGGTCGGTCTGGACGATGAGGTGGCAGAGCTGCCCGTAGGCCATGAATCGCTGCACGGCCTCGGCTGGGGCGCCGGAGACGACGGCGACAGCGCGGACGACCTCACCGAGGCCGGCCTGCACGGCGTCCCGGATCTCCGGCACACTCGCGGCGCTCTGCGCGTGTGCCTGCATCAGGATCAGGTTCCGGTCCTCGATCAACGCGACGTATGCCATTGTCATCGCATCGAGCCGATCATCCGGCTGGGGGGAGGGGCACTGCTCGCCGGCCTGGGTCATGGTGTCCGCGACCCGGCTGTAGGTGTGCGCGGTCGCGGCGATGAACAGCCCAAGCTTGCTGCCGAACAACCGGAACACATACGCCGGGGATACTCCCGCGTCGCTTGCAACGTCGGCGACCGGGGTGGCGAAGTAGCCGGTGCGGGCGAAGACCCGCACCGCGGCCGCGGTGATGCGGCCGCGCTGCGCCTCGGCGGTGGAACGGATCGCGGCTCCAGTAGAAGGCATGTGACTGATCAAACACTCACATTACGCGGGTGTCAAGAGAGAGCAGTTTCAGGGGTGAGTGGCGTGCCCGCATTCCGGGGGCGGGGGGCGGTAGCGTGAGCGAATTTTGGCTAGGACGGTGGTGTCAGCGTCGGGCGCGGCCGCGACGACAGCGGGGATGCGTTCGGGCAGTGTACGAAAGCAGCATGTCCGCGACCTCGTCCCCAACCAGGAGGGACTTGTCCGCGTACGTCAGATGCTTCATTCCCGAACCATGGTTTACGGTACGCCGCCCCCCTTGACGCGGCAAACGGCGCGGTCGATCGGATGCGGCGGAGCCGGTGCGCCGGTGAGAAGTCGAGGTGTGCTGATCACGGCGCCCCCCCGACACCTACCAGCCCTCCAATGCCCCGGAGGTGGTCGAGCCCGGAATCGGTGCTCGCCCGGCCGGCAGTTCCCCCGAACACCGGCCCTTTGACGATATGTCAGTCGCCGCCGGGTACCCAGTCGGCGCTTTAGAGGACATTCGAAGGAAGCAGAAACGGCCCAGCCCTTTGGGGGAAAGGGACTGGGCCGCCAAGGCACAGCAGCACGAGAAGGTGCTGCGCGCTCTTTCTTGTGTGTACCTGAGCGGCGAGCAGAAAGTCGCTGTCACAGATATAACCTCGCCGGGCGGGGGGCACCAGCAATTAGGCCTCAGGCTAGACCCGCGGGGTCAGTACCCTTGCCCCTAGAACAGGGGACTGGACACAATGCCGACACAACCGGGATGATCCGTCGGCGACAAGCGCAACGCATTTGGCGTTCGTCGCGGCCGCCGCTTCGTGTCACGGGACCGGTCGGTTCGGCGGGTTGGTGTGCCGGCCGACCGTGATGGCGGTCGGTAGGTGCTGATACGGCCACAGGATCAGCTGGTGCTCTTCTTGAAGATCTTCACCGGCCGTTTCTTTGCACGGCTTGTCGTATCAAGAAGGATGCGCGGAGAAGTTTCACCCAGCTGGATCGGCGGTGCCGGGGACTGAGCGAGGCGGTGCACTCCTGTTCAGCACGATCGAGGCTTTCCTCGATCAGGGCGTCATGCAGGGGACGGAAGAAGAGCGGCCACGTGACCATCGCCATACCCGTGGGGGACATGGTCAGCTCGTGCCGGAGAAGTGTCGAGTCCTTCGTGTGGCTGGTGACGGTGAAGGAATGCTGCCCGTTGAATCCTGTCGGCCTGGTGAAACGGAAATCGACACGTCGTCCGGGTTCGTACCGGGTCACGACGTACCGGACGGGCCCGTGTCCGCCAGCAGCGCCTGGGCGAAGGGGTCCGTTCAATCGGATCGCTGGCCAGTGGTCCAATGGCCAGAGGCGATCGTTCTTGCTGGATAGGGAATCGATCAGCTGTCCTACGTCGTCGACCGGCGCGACGATCGATCGCTCGTGAACGTTGTGGACCATGTGGTGAAGGTAACGCTCATCCGAGCCTGAAAGCGGCTCAACCAGAATCAAGCGGCTACTTCGCCGAGGTACTGCCACCGGCTTTCGGGGTTGAGGGTGCCGGCCAGGACGAGGTGCTTGGTTGCCTTGTGGTCGCCGCGCTGGTCCGGTGAGCGGGGGTACCGGGCCCAGATCGTTTTTTGCGGGTTGGTGGCGAGATGGGGGAGGGGCCACGGGTGTGGCCCCTCCGGTTGATCACTCCTCGTCGTCGTGACTGGTGTCGCCGTCACCCAGCTCGCCGTTACCCGGGTCACCGTTACCCGGGTCGATTGCGCTGCTGGCGGTGTCGGGGGTGGTGACGAGGTGTTCGACGTCGCTGAGGGTGTAGCCCCAGGCGGCGATTTGGGTGAAGTAGGCCCGGTCGGTGGGGGAGGGGGTGTGCCAGGTCTGCTTGCTGGTGGCGCTCTCGGCGGCACCGAGGACCACGGCCAGGACGATGTGCAGCGCCTTCGCTGGGGCCTGCTCGAGGAACGCGGCCAGCCGGTCGGCGTCCCAGTACCCGCCGGGTCGATGCCGAGGAGGGTGTGGGCGAGGGGGTTGCCGTCCCGGGTCGCGGCGCTGACGGCGTGCCGGTGGATGGTGAGGCCTCGGGCAATCACCACGGGAGTGTCTTTGGGCAGGGTCTTACGGGACAAGAAGGTGGTCAGCCATTCCCGGCGGACGACTTCGGCGGATGCCCACGCCTTGTTGTTGGCGATCAGGGTGCGGCGTTCGGCTTTCTGCTCGTCCGTCATCGGCCCACCGGTGCTGCTTTGGCCGTTCGTTTTGCGGAGTCCGGCTTTCTTGGGGTCGGGCAAGTAGTAGATCACCTCGGGGTGACCGGTGTAGGAGATCCGCACGAACGCCGCCCGCCCGTCCACCTGGATGTGGTCGAGGGTGGCGCGGTCGCCGTCGGCGGTGACGAGGTCGCGGAGCGGGGTGTAGTCGGTGTCGTAGTAGCCGCGGTCCCGGTCGAGGATGGTGAACCCTCGGGCGGTGAGGTCGGCTTCGGTGTCGGCTTTCACCTGGGCGCGGGTGTGTTCGTCGCGGGCGCGTTGCACGGCGTGGGCGAATTGGGCGGGGTCGTGGGTGGCGACCTCGATCAGGTCGGCCCGCACCTCCTCGTCGTTGTCGAACTCGATCAGGTCCGCGGCCTGGTCCAGGGTCAGCGCGTGCTCCTGGATCGCGGCGGTCGCGGCCTCGTTTCCGGCGACGGTCAGGGCGGTGCTGATGTCCTTGGGTGTGGTGCCGGTGCGTTTGGCGATCGTGGGCACGTCCAGGCCTTCGAACGTGAGTTGTTGGAACGCGGCTGCCCGGTCAGCGTCGGTGAGCGCTTCTCTTTGGTCGTTCTCGATCATCTGCTGGATGATCCGCTGTGTGACGGCGGGGTCGGCGTCGACGATGTACACCGGGATGGTCGCGATACCGGCTTCGCGGGCGGCGAGGGTGCGGCGTTGTCCGGCCCGGACGTGGATGGTGCCGTCTGGGGTGCGGTGGGCGAGGACGGGGGTGAGGACCCCGTTGTGGCGGATGGACTGCACGAATCCGGGGGTGAGGGGTGCGCTGGGGCGCACGTTGGTTTCCAGGGTGAGGGTGTGCGGGTCGAGGTGTTCCACGGTGCCGGTGGTGGTGTCGGTCATGATGTTCTCGCTTTCCGATCAACTGTGTTGGGTGCCTGTCTGGCGAGAGGATCGGGTGAGAGCGGGAGCGGGCGTGAGTGCGGGGTCGTGGAATACCGGACTGAAGCGGAGCGAGGGAGGATATGCCGCGAAAGCCCCGCACGGCAGCCGGCGAAGCGAACTACGATTCGGCAGCCAGACAGACGCACAACCACCCGGCCAGCTGCTGGCCGCGCAGCGGCTCCATTCAGTTCGGTTTCTTCCGGTCGTGATGGTGTCAGGAAGTGCTCTAGGCGGTGGTGATGGTTGGTGGGATCCTGGGCGGGTGAGCGATGCGACTGCCGTGCAGGAACTTCAGGCCCTGGTCGACGAGCGGGTTCGCGCGATCGCCGCGCGTGATGCGCAGTATCTCGCCGATGTGCAGGCGGACGACGTGCTCGCCTTCAACGTGTTGCCTCCGTTGCGGCTTCGCGGCTCCGCCGAGGTCGCGGAGCAGACCCGGGCCTGGTTCGACGGGTACGCGTCCGGCCCCGAGTACTCCGTCCACGACCTCCAGATCGACGTTGATGGCGGCGTCGGGTCGACGGCGTTCCTGTATCACGTGGGCGGGACGTTGCACTCCGGCGATGAGATCTCGATGTGGGTGCGCGCCACGCTGGTCTGGAGACGCGTCGACGACGGCTGGAGGATCGTCCACGACCACGAATCCGTTCCCTGGGATCCGGCGACCGGGCAGGGGCTGACTTCGCTCGAACCCTGAGTCGCCACCCACGATCCCGCGCAGTTCGCGGTTCGCTCGGGCTTCGTTCGGGTTCGCCTTCGCGTCTTCACGCGTTGAGTGTTGTCGGTGCGATGGTTGTCAACCATCTCGCTGTGACCGGACCGGCCGTTTAGGGTCTACGCATGCTCCACGACGTGTACTCCGAAATCGACCTGCTCGAGCTCCTGCAGGCGACCGTCGACCAGGAGCCTTCGCCGGTGTCGGTGCCGACAGGGTGGAGCGCGATCGATGAGCTGGAGATGCCGCGCCTCGTCGACGACGACGCATAACGTCACGGGGTGCCAGGCTGCGGCCCGCCGCACCATAGGCGCACGCCGCAGCGTGATTTAGACCGGAGAAGAGGCTGCACCCTGTCGGGGCCGTTCGCGCAGCAGCCGGGTTGGGTCGCACCTGTTCGACGTAGGATTCGCTGTCGTGGATGGGACGATGCGGCGAGAGGGCACCTGAGTGGGTTCTTTCGAGTACGCCGGCTCGGTGGTCAGCATGGATGACCGGGCGTTGGCGCACATGCAGGCGGTGATCGGTGCAAAGTTTCAGCGGAAGGAGTCTTTTTTCTTCAGCTGGACGCATTCGCGGGGCAAGGGCAGCGGGCGGGTGTCTGTGTGGATGCATCCGGCGATCCCGGCGGTGTTCAGTTACGACTCCGTCGGCCGTGTGCCGCTGAGTCGGGAGTGGCTTCTTGCGTTGATGGATCTGGCCAATAGTGCGCCCGGGCTCAGCTATGTCGCAGAACCCGTTCAGGGAACGCTGCCTACTGACAGCGGTGTACGCGCTGTTTCGCCTGTGGGCAGGGGTAGCGGCGCCGCTTCTGACCGGCGTCAGCGTCGCTGACGCCGCACTTGCGGCAGCGCGGAACGCGCGTGCCGGCTGGGCCGGCCGCTATTCGTCGGGGGCGTCCCAGCCGGTGATGTATTTGTCGTTCAGTGTCTTGAGCTGGTCATCGACCTGGGTGTCCTCGGTGGTCATCAGGTAGATCGGGACGCCGGGGGTGATGAGCAGTTTGATGGCCTGGAACTCCCCGGTGGAGGTCTTCCCGATCAGGGGCAGCCATTCGGTGGCTCTGCTGGCGACGATGTGTTTGATCATCTTCTCCAGCCATGGGGCGTCTTCGACGCTGGCGTCGTAGCGGCTGTCGCCGTAGTAGATGCTGGTCGTGACGGGGAATCTCCTCACCCTTGCCGGGTCTACGTCCGGGCCAACCTACCCCTGCCCGGCGCCCCCTCGCCTCGGCGGGGGCACCCATTTCTTCCGCTCTACAGCAGCTCGGATCAGAGAGAACAGTGGAGTAGTTACCCGCAGGATGGCGGCGCCCGCCACCCGGTTTCCATTAGCAGCTGAAGGAGTGACGGTGACTGACCCCATCGATGCCGCAGCTGAAGCGTTCCGGCGGCAGCTTGCGGGGGCGATCATCCTGGATGAGGCAGTGTTCCGGGCTGATTCGGCCCGGTTCGCGAGTCTGCTGCTGGCCGGCGCCGACCCGAGAGCGGTGTCCGTTGCGGTGTACAGCTTCGCGAGTAGTTGCACGGATCCCCGCTATGCGGCCGCCGTGTTCGCGGACGCCGCCACTACCTGGGCCCAGTGGGTGCTCTGGGAAGGTGATGTGGCTTCGGTCTCGACCTACTCCCGGCGCCTTGAGGCGTTCCTGGTAGCCGTGCGGCTCACCGGTGTGCGGCTCTACGAAGAACCGGATATTCCGGCTCTGGACTGAGAGCCGATGGCGGCGCGTAGCGCCCGTCGTTCGGCGTACGGTGCTGTGGCGCATGTCGGAGTCGGAGCCGGTGTGCGGGAGACCCCCTCGGCTACCTGTGGAGCCGAGGGGGTGTGAGAGCCGGGTCCCAGTCCGACTCTTCCGCTGATGTCGCTGTGGAACCCGACTACCGCGCCGGTGACGTTACTCCCTCGAGCACGGCGCACAACAGTGCCAGATCGGACGAAAGACCGTGACCGCCCGGGACACCCCCTCAACTCGATGGTCGAGGGGGGCATTGAGGAGCTGGGGTACCCAGGCCCCGTTTCCTCAGGTGAAGTCGCTTACCCGAAAAGCGGCCACGGGGCGACGCTACTCGCCAACCTGGGCGGCGATGAACGGGGTGAAGGTCAGGCGGCTTCGCCCAGGTACTGCCAGCGGCTGTCGAGACGAGAATGCTCACGGCAGCGTCGTCGCTACGCTTTCGTCATGTCCACCAGCACCGTCATTAGTCTGCTTTTTCTGGGCGGCGTCGCTGTCGTGGTACTGGCGGCGGTGGGCTTCGTAAAGGCCGCTCGCGCTGGCGCACTATGGAGGACGCCGCCGGACCCGTCAGCCGAGCGGTGGGCGTGGGCTGCGATAACGGTCGCTTTCGTCACGGCAGGTGGAGGGATTCTTTGGGGTCTTTCTGGCTAACCCGACTCGAGGATCCGAAGTAGCCGTGATCGGTTGACACGGTTAGGCCGCCTCGCCGAGATACTGCCAACGGCTTTCCGGATTGAGGGCGCCGGCGAGAACGAGGTGCCGGGCTGCTTTATGGTCGCCGCGTTGATCCGGTGAGCGGGGGTAGCGGGGCCAGACTCGCTCACCGGGTGTGCTCGCTTCGAACAGGGGCCGGCTGGTGATGTGGCGGCGTCGGGGGCGGTTTCGTGGGGCGGTGGTCATGGTGGTGACTTCGGTTTGCCACCAGGTCCATACGTCTCGTTCGGCTTGGTAGCGGCGGGCGCGGTCGGCAAGGGTGCCGGCGACGCCGAGGATCCGGGCGGCGTGGTCGCGGAGGTCTTGCTTGGCTCGGGCCCACCCGTCGCGGTGTTTGACGATGAGCCGGTGGTGGCGGAGCCGGCTGAGGATCGTGGTGGTGTGCCGTCGGGTGACGCCGAGGGTTCTAGCGGCGCTGTCGACGGTGAGGGCGGGGTGCTGTCGCAGGAGGGCGTAAACCTTTCCGGCGAGGTGTCCGAGGCCGGCGCGGGTGAAGAGGTCGTGGCGTTGGTCGGTGAGGTG
>CANKXX010000013.1 GCA_947487835.1 uncultured Microbacteriaceae bacterium | reverse complement strand
TGACGCTCTCGTGAGCGAAGTGCAACCCCACGCAGGCGAAGAACACGCCTGACGGAGGAAAGGCGGAGCAAGCTATAAGGTTAGGTGTCCTAACCCGGTGTGGCTCCTTCCCGTGGTGCGGTTTCGTCGGCATACTTCTCGTATGGTCCCCGAGGTTTTGGGGTTGCTGCGCTGGGCCAAAAGGGGCGGGGGAGTGCGACATGGCGGAGTCGGATGAGCGTCGTCTATTCGGTCGTCAGCGTCGCGCGAACGCGGACGTTGCCCGGGATCGCCGGTACACGGTGAAGGTCAACGCGGTCGAGGATGCGGCGTTGCGGGCGCGGGCGGGTGCGGCGGGGGTGACGGTGCCGCGGTTGATGTTCGAGTCCGCGCTGGATGCGCACATTGTGACGGATACGCAGCGGGCTGAGGTGGTGGCGGAGGTGTTCGCGGTGCGCCGGCTGATGGCGACGGTGGCGAACAATGTGAACCAGCTCGCCCGGTACGCGAACACCGAAGGCGTGTTCCCGGCCGAGGCGGATGCGGTGGTGGCGGAGTACCGGGAGCTCGTGCCCCGGCTTCGCGCTGCCCTGGATCGGCTGGGCTGACCCGGTGATGCCGAACATCACCCGGGGTGACCGGATGGACGGGCTGCTGGTGTACCTGGCGGGGGAGGGCCGGCACAACGAGCACACCGACCAGCACCTCGTCGCCGGCGACGCGGCAGTGGTGACGATGTACGGGTATGACCAGCTGGACCGGGCGACCGCGGTGGCGATCGCCCACGACCTGGACGAGCCCCGCACCCGGTTCGGTGTCGAGGTCACCCGCACCGTCCGGGTCACCGACCCGGACACCGGCACCGTGAGTACCTCGCGGGTGGGCGGGCATGTCTGGCACTGCTCGCTCTCGCTTCGGGCGGAGGAGGGGCAGCTCTCGGATGAGAAGTGGGCGGCCATCGCGGAGAACTTCGTCGACCGGATGGGCTTCACCGAAGCCAGTGGGAAGGCGGCGTGCCGGTGGGTGGCCGTCCGCCACGGCCTGTCCGGCAACGGCAACGACCACGTCCACATCGCCGTGTCCCTGGTCCGGGAGGACGGCACCAAGGCGAGCACCCACAACGACTTCCCCCGCGCCCAGGACACCTGCCGCGCCCTCGAGCGGGAACACGGCCTCGAGCAGCTCGACTCCCGCAGCACCGGGTTGGGGGAGCGGGGGGTGAAACCCGCGGAACGGGAACGCGCCGCCCGCACCAACACGGAGGTCGGTGTCCACCGGCTCGAGCGCACCGTCCGCGCCGCCGCGACCGCGTCCCTGGACGAGGGCGAGTTCGTCCGCCGCCTCCGCCAGGCCGGGGTCCTGATCCGTCCCCGGTACGCAGCGGGCCGGGACGACGTCGTCGCCGGCTACTCCGTCGCCCTCCGACCCACCGGCGACGACCGGCCGGTTTGGTACGGCGGAGGCCGGCTGGCGCGTGACCTGACCCTGCCCCGGTTGCGGGAGGGCTGGCCGGACAGTCCGCAGACCGCGCAGGCTGCGGTGGATGAGTGGCGGGCCACCGGCAAGAACCCGTGGCGGTACCGGCCCGCAGCCTCCGGCCGGGAAGAGCACACCCCGAGCCCGGAGTTGTGGGAGCAGTACAGCCGGGAGCTCGGCGAGCTCCGTGCCCAGTTGCGGGAGGTGCCGGTGACGGATCGGGCGACCTGGGCGCACGTCGCAAGGGAGACCGCGGGCGCGTTCGCCGCCTGGTCCCACCGCGTCGAAAACACACCCGGGCCGCTCGCCGACACGGCACGGGAGTTGTCCCGCAGCGCGCACATCCGCGCTCACCAGTCGATGCCGAAACCGGTGCGGATGGCGTCCGCGTCCGGGGCGGCCATGCTCCTGCTGCAAGCCGCGACCGCAGGGCATGGCACGGTCGCGGAGGCGATCCTGTTCCGGCAGCTCGGTCGCCTCTCCGTCGCACTGCTTGACGCGCACAAGGCCGCCGGCGACGCCCAACGCGCCGAACAGATGGCCCAGACCCTCCGCGAGAATCTCGCTGTCATCCAGGAGCGCCTGCCCGCCGCCCCCGCGAAGGAGCAGCGGACCGAGCCGGGCCGGGTGGTGTTGGCGGAGGAGGAAGCAGTCCGCCGAGCCCAGCGCGGCCTCGCCGCCCCCGGTACACGGTCACCGCTGCCGACCCCGTTGACGCCGCGGCCGCGGTCCACAGCAGATACGTCCCGTGATCGTGATGACGGTCAGGGCAGGTAATAGAAGTAATAGAGGCATTGGAAGGGATCGGGGACGCGTCATGGTGGATGAGACTGACCAGGTAGCCGAGACGTTCGATGACGCGCTGCGGATCGCGTTGACGGTCGCGTCGCAGTTCGGTGAACGGATCAGCCGGCTGCGCGAGCAACTTGCTCGGCAGCGTGAAGCCGACGCCCGCCAACAAGCGCGCGAGCTCCAGGCCCGCTTCGACGCCGAACGCGGCGCCGTCCGCGCCCACCTCACCGTCGCCGGCCAGCCGGACTGGTGGACCCACGCCACACCCCACGACATCGGCACCCTGTACGAGACGGCGGTCGCGTGGCGGGACCATGATGCCGTCGCCAGGGACGCCGCAGAGACGATCCGCCGGGAAGTGTCCGACCGGTACGGGATCGACATCGACCGCCCCGGCGCCGACCCGGGCGCCGTCGCCACAGCCATCCAGGAAGCGGAACACGACCATGCCCAGGCTGTCGAGGAACGCCGGCGCGCGGGGCAGGATCTCACCGCCAGCCAGATCCTCCTCACCCGCGCGGACACACGCGACCGGGACGACGTCGCCATCACTGCGGCGGACGCGGCACCAGCCGTCGCGGATGCGAGCGTTGACCGAGACCAAAGCGCGGTGGCGTATGACAGCGCGGAGCGTCGCCAGGCATTCGCGCGCTCCCTGGAGGGGACAGGGACGGAGCAGGACATTCACGGCCGGGTCCTCGCCGACACCGGCAACGCCAAGCACCCCCGCGAAGCCGTGACTACCCAGTCGGGACCATCCCCGACACCCCGGGGAACCCGTGGCGGGCCCACCCACCAACGTGACCGCGGAGGCCTGTCCCGGTGAAGCCCGAGCCGGTCGAGATTCCGCAGTCAGCCCAGCGACCACCATGGCGGTCCTGGGCCACTGTTCTGGTGCCACTTGCCGTAGGAGTCGTTGTCGGCCGGTCGGTGCCGCCCCCGATCCCTGACGGCCAGTGGTGGGCCACCTACCTCACGTCACCCGGATTCGGTGGCACCGCGGCCGTCCTCGCGGCCGGAATAGCGGGCGGGATCGCCTGGCACAACTCCGCCAAAGACCGCAAATTGAGACAGCTGACGGAACAACGGTCGCAGTGGTGGGACCGATTCACCTGGGCAACAGAGAAGGCGATCGACCCCAAGACGTCGGTGGTCGGCTCGAAGGTCCTCGACGCGCTAGTGATCCCTAGCCTTGCTACAGAGGAAGATGCGAGAATGGCCATCGAGGTTTCGGAGATCATTGACCCTCCGACGCCAGCAGAACAGCCGGAAGGCGGTGAATGACGATGACCAACGTGTATAGCGAAGAGGCCCGGCTTGCTGCGCGCGAGCTGCGCAAGCGAATTAAGGATGACCTTGACGCGGGCCGGTTTACCTCATCGTCCGGCGCGCGGCGTCCTACCAAAGTCGTGGCCGAGGGAAAGCGTGCCGGCAAGACGTCTCACGGCCGCAGCAAGTCCGCTCCCACCAGCTGACCCGTCACCGACGCTGACGGCAGTAGCCCTCACCAGGGCTACTCGAGACCACGGGAGCGACGGGCCGGGCCAGCTGAAACGTCAGCGCTGTAGCCGTCTGCTCATCCGATGGTCAGTTCGTGCAACCCGGTAGAGGTAACCGCGACAACCCGCACAGCCCCCTCTTCACCCCACAGGGCGGTCATCGCCTCTGGTTCACCATCAAGCCGGCTCTCCGACGTCCAGGTCAGTCCCGCGTCCCGGCTGATCTGCACCTGACCGTCCGGTGCCACCCCCACAGCTGTCGTCTCGTCGACGAAATCGACCAGGAGGAGTACCGGGGGAGTCACGAGCGCCCAGGTCGACCCGCCATCACTCGAGCGCTGTACACCGTCAGCGGTTGTGCCGAGAACGGTCTGCCCGGAGGGTGAGATCGCGAGTGCGAACGGGACGAAACCAGCGTCTAGTGTTTCCCAGGTCTTCCCGTCACCGCTGCGGACCAGGGTGGAGTCGAACCCGATCACGGTGCTGCCAGACGCGGCCAACGCGTGGAAATCACTGATCCCTTGCCGGGACAGCGACCGCCAAGTGGCACCACCATCAGTGGACTCGAGCAGGCCGGCCGGGTCGGGCAAACCCGTCTGGGGGGACGGATGCCCGGAGGCGAGGAAGCGACCAGGCCCGGCGACAGCGAACCCCATCAAGTCGATCGCCGGTCCGAGGCGTCGGGCGGTCGGACCGTCAACGGTGTACAGGCCGTCGTGGGTGGCCAGATAGACCACTCCGCCGGCTGGGTTGACGCCCACTCCGTGCACGTGGGATGCCAGGGCGTCCTCTAACGGCTGCGCCCCTCCGTCCGACCCGCCGGTCAGACAGCCGGTGAGGAGAAGCAGCACAGAACCGACAGCGATGCCGTGTCTGAACCCGAACCGCGGAGATGTCCTGATCTGTTTTGTGGTCACCGCATTCCATTCGCACGCATGTACGCGATGGGGTCGGTGGCAACCCCACCACGGCGGAGTTCGAAGTGGAGGTGGCAGCCCGTGGACAGGCCGGCGTTACCGACCTCGCCAACCTTCTGTCCTGCCACGACCTGCGATCTGACCCGCACCTGCACCCCGTTGGAAAACATGTGGGCGTAAGCGGTGCTGATACCGCCGCCGTGGTCGATCACAATGAGGTTGCCGTAGCTTCCGAATGGTCCCGCGAAGGTGACGGTGCCATTTGCGGCGGCGAAGAGACCGGTACCGCAGGGGGCACCGAAATCAGCACCGGCGTGCAGCCGCCACACCTTGGCGATGGGGTGCAACCGGTTGCCGTAAGCCTGGTAGCTGCCGTACGAGCGAATCGGCATCGTCCAGCCGCCGCCAGAGGTTGCCCCGCCAGCGGTAGCCGCCGGTGACGCCGCGGATGACGGGGCTGCTGCGGCGCGAGCGGCTTCAGCCGCTGCCGCTGCCGCTGCCGCCTCAGCTGCCGCTGCCGCTGCGGCCGCCGCTGCGCGTTCTTGGCGTTTCTGTTCGCCGATGGCGTAGCCCTGCTCGACCGTCATCCGGTCGTCGGTCAGGACCGTCAACTGTGCCTTCAGCCGGGCCTCGTTCGCCTGCTGCTCCTCGACCGCTGCTGCGGCAGCCGTTGCGGCCTCCGTCGCTGCGGTCAGAGCATCCTGTGCCTTCGCGGCGAGCTCGGCCAACGCGTCCTGCGCTACCTGGGCCTGGGCGCCGAGCGACTTGGCGAGGTTCTTCGCTGCGGTGGCGTCGGTGTAGAGGTCATCGGTGCGGTCGGCCAGTTTGCTGGCCGTGCCGAGTTTGGTCAGCAGGTCTTCGGCGCTTTGGCCGTCGATCAGCAGAGACACTGTCAGGTCGTTGCCGCCGGAACGAGCCATCTGGGCGACCAGCTGACCGACCTGTTTGACCGCTTCGTCCGCCTTGCTCTGGGCGGAGGCGGCTTCCGACTGCAGCCGCTCGGCTTTCCCGGTTGCGGTGTCCAGGACGTCTACCGCCTCCTCGTACTCACTGCTGCGTGTGGCGGCGACGGCGTTGGCATCTGTCGCGGCGGTGGCGAGGCTGTCGATCAGCCCGGTGATCCGGGTGATCTCGGCCTGCTTCGCCTGCTCGTTGCCGCGCGCCTGCTCAACCTCCGACCAGGAGGGGTAGTCCTCCGCCGCCTGGACCGGAGCGGATACGACAGTGGGGCCCGCGAGGAGACCTATTCCCACAGCGGCGATCAGTATCCATGACCGCCGCTGGCGCTTAGCCTGCAAAAGCTTTCAACCATGCGTAGGGGTCGATCTGTTCTCCGCCGACCGCGATCTCGAAGTGCAGGTGGGCGCCGGTACTCGCCCCGGTGTTGCCGACCCGGCCAACCGGATCTCCTGCAGCGATCACCTGGCCTTTGGTCACCGCCAGTGATCCGAACTGCATGTGCGCATAGGTGCTGGTCACTTTGGCGCCGTCGATCTCGTGCTCGATGATCACGTGGACCCCCAGACCGGAGTCCGAGCTCACCACGCTGCGGACCACACCGCCAGCGATCGCCTGAATCTGGGTCCCGTTGCCGGGGTTGAAATCCAGTCCCTTGTGGTTGGACGAACATCCGCCGCACGGAGCCGTCCGCGGCCCGAAACGACTGGAAATCGGCGACGGGGAAGCGAATGGCCACCGGACGTCGAAACTGCCCGAACCACTGGAGTCTGCCTCAGCTGACGACACGCCGGTCACCTGCTGGTTGGCGGTCCCTGGCGCGGCCGTCGGCACCGGTGCGGGCGGCGGAGGTGGTGGTGGCGGGGCCACGACGGTGTACCCATCGCGGAGGAACGTGACGATTTTCACGTCATCGACGGTCAGGGCCTGCGGCTCGGCGGTGTCCCCATCCTGCACCGCACCCGCACCCGCAGCCGCTTCCGCATTCGCGTCCATGTCCGTGTTCTCGGGTGCCGCGTACGAGGGAAGAGCGTGGGTGAGGGTGAGCGACGCGGTCAACACCATCCCTGCAAAAGTCAGTGGGCCGGTCAGCGCGAACCGGTGCCGGCCGGGCTGCCGCACCAAGACGGTGGCTGGGACGGCCTGATAGGTAGAACGCCGCCGACCCGACGAACGGGTCGGCGCCGGTGGCACGGGCTGTCGTGAACCCAGCTCGGCCGTCCGGAATGCGCTGGCCAGAACGGGGGCCGGGACCGGTCGGGGAGCAGGGGTGGGGGTGGGGGTGGGGGTGGCGAGACGTTCCGCCTGCAGCGCTTGTCTGCGAGTCATATCGGGCTGGTACTGCACTGGGAAAAGAGGGCCTTTCCACGGCATGCCGGTTCGGGACGGCGTCACGCCGTCCCGAACCGGTGCCGTGCACGGGGTCAGGGAAAAGAGATCCGCTAGCGGGAGGCGAGCAGATCTTCCATCAGGTCGATCTCGCTCTGCTGGCTGGAGACGATGTTCTCCGCCATGGCGAGCGCGTCCGGGTTTTCCCCATCCTCGACTTCGGTCTGTGCCATCTCGATGGCTCCGGTGTGGTGCGCGATCATCTGCTCAAGGAACAGCCGCTCGGCTTCCGTTCCGCTGGCTCCCTCGAGGGCCGACATCTCCTCCTCGGACATCATCCCGTTCATGGAGTGATCCATGGCCGCTTCCTGGTCCTCGCCCCATTCCTCCAACATCATCGACAGTTGCTCGATCTCGGGTCCCTGAGCGGCAGAGATGTCAGTGGCCAGCGTCGTGACCTCCTCCGAAATGCCCTCCTTCGACAGGAGCATCTCGCTCATGTCCACGGCCTGGGAGTGGTGCGGCATCATCATCTGCGCGAACATTACGTCCGCCTCATTGTGCGGCGCGGCTGCCGGGGTGCTGCTGGCCGAGGCGTCGGCCGAGGGGGTCGCGTTGCCGCCGGCGCTTCCGGTGTTGGAGCAGGCGGCCAGGGTGAGGGATGCGGTCAGGGCGATCCCGACGGCGAATAGTTTGTTGCTCTTCTTAAGCATTGCTTTCAAGTCCTTTTCGATCACATGGATGGGATCTCGCGGAGGCGGAGCGCGACGAAGCGCGTTCACCCGCCGGCGAGGGGGTGGGTGTGATGAAGGACGGTTTAAATGCGGAAGGTGGAGAGCTGGGCAAGCGACGGCGGTCGGATGGGCGCCTGCCGGAACGCGATGATCGCCGCGACGATACTGAGCGCTGCGACACCGAAGACACTCACGGGACCAGCGCCGATGGCGATCGAGACCGATAGCAGTGCCAAGACCATGACGCATGCTGCGATGGTCGCGCAGCAACTCATCCCACCGTCACTGGGACAATCGGAGGCACCGAACCCGCCGGGGCCGGAGACCGCAACGCTGTCGCTGACCTGGCTCGGTGTACTGCCAGCCGTGTGGTGGTTCGCATCACCGGTGTGCTGATGAACAGCGGGACCGGACATCGCGGTGTCAGCAGCGTGAACATGTGTGCTGCCCAACGAGTGCAGCGCCAGCAGTCCCAACACCACGGCGATCAGCGCGAAGAACGGCACCACCACCCGACTGAGTCGGTAGGCCGAGAGGCGTTCGCTGAGGAGGGGTGAACGGGACATGTCCACTCATCCTCCTTACAGTTTGATCACGATTTGGTCACGGAGACCTCATGACGGTACCGGAACATGCTCGAAAAGTCCCGTTTCTGCTTCAGACGCCGGCAACCCCAGTCCCGGGGACGTGCAGGCTGGTTATGACCGGACCAGCCGGGCGATCGCGTCTGATGCTTCTTTTATCTTGACCTGCGCCTCGTCCCCGCCCGCAGCTGCAGCCTCGACGACGCAGTGCGTCAAGTGGTCGTTGAGCAGGCCGAGCGCGACCGATTCCAGGGCGCTGGTCATCGCGGAAACCTGAGTGAGGATGTCGATGCAGTACTTCTCATCGCTGACCATGCCCTGCAGGCCACGCGCCTGACCTTCGATCCGGCGAAGCCGCTTGAGGTAGTTGTCCTTGTTGGAGATGTAGCCATGTGACGCAACGGCCGTGTCTGCGTCCACCGTCGTCCCCGCCTCGTCCATCGATCCGCCCTCATTCAGTCCAAGCACCAAGATCATCTCGGGATACCCTGGGATGGTATCAGGGCCGTCAGGGAGAACGGAAGCGCGTTGCCTGCTGCTACCCCCGGGGGGTAAGGTACGGGGTGGGGGTACCATCCGGTGCTCGCCGAACAGCCCCGAAAGGAAACATCATGTGTGCTCCCAGTTCAGCGTCAAACCTCCCTCTCGCGGACGCATCCTGCGCATGCTGCTCAAGCGCAAGCAACGCAGCCACTTCCCCCGCTGACCACAGCAGCACCGACAACGCGGTCACCACGCGCTTCGAGGTCGCGGGAATGACCTGCGGTCACTGCGTCGCCAGTGTCACCAAAGAGGTCAGCCAGCTCGCCGGAGTCACCAATGTCACTGTCGACCTGGTCGCCGGCGGAACCTCCACCGTGTCGGTCACCAGCGCCACCGCTGTCGACCCCGACGCTGTCGCGTCCGCGATCGACGAGGCCGGATACGAACTGGTACCGGCCGCCCGATGAGCAGCCAGACGGTCGAACTCCTCGTCGGTGGAATGACCTGTTCCTCCTGCGCGGCGCGGATCGAGAAAAAGCTGAACCGGATGCCGGGCGTCGAGGCAACGGTCAACTACGCGACCGAGAAAGCGACCGTCTCCCTTCCTGCAGACACCACGATCGAACAGGCGATCGCCACGATCGAGAACACTGGATACACCGCCACCGCACCCCAGCCGGCCGCGCACGACACCGACGAGCAATCCGGTGAGCAGGACCCGGAACTGGTGACGCTACGGCAGCGGCTCCTCATCTCGGCGGCGTTAGCACTACCCGTCATGGTGTTGTCGATGATCCCTGTACTGCAGTTCCCCAACTGGCAATGGCTCACCCTGACCCTGGCCGCGCCCGTCGCCACCTGGGGAGCCTGGCCTTTCCACCGGGCAGCGTGGATCAACGCCCGGCACGGCGCGGCCACGATGGACACCCTGATCAGCGTCGGTGTCCTCGCTGCCTTCAGCTGGTCGCTGTACGCGCTGTTCTTCGGTATGGCCGGACACACCGGGATGACGATGACCTTCGCGTTCACAGCCAGTCCCGGCTCCGGTGCCGCGGAGATCTACCTCGAGGTCGCGGCCGCCGTGACGGTGTTCCTGCTGGCCGGACGATACTTCGAAGCCCGAGCCAAGCGCCGCTCCGGCGCAGCCCTGCGCGCCCTGCTCGAGCTGGGGGCCCGGGACGTCGCCGTCCTCGTTGACGGACAAGAAACCCGGGTGCCCGTCTCTGCCCTACAGGTCGGTGACCTGTTCGTTGTCCGGCCCGGTGAGAAGGTGGCCTCCGACGGACAGGTCGTCGACGGGAACTCCGCAGTAGATGTCAGCATGCTGACCGGGGAGAGTGTCCCCGTCGAGGTCGGACCCGGTGACACCGTTGTAGGAGCCACTCTCAATTCCGGTGGCCGGCTGACCGTCCGCGCTTCCCGGGTCGGCTCCGACACCGAGCTCGCACAGATGGCGCGCCTGGTCGAGCAGGCCCAAACCGGGAAAGCGGAGATCCAGCGCCTCGCCGACCGGGTCTCGGCCGTGTTCGTTCCGGTCGTCATCGGCATCGCCGTCCTCACCCTGACCAGCTGGCTGCTGCTCGGCGCGAGCCCGGAGTTGGCATTCAGCGCGGCAGTGGCAACCCTGATCATCGCCTGCCCCTGCGCCCTCGGCCTCGCCACCCCCACAGCCTTGCTCGTCGGCAGCGGCCGGGGATCCCAACTCGGGATCCTCATCAAGGGACCCCAGGTACTCGAATCCACCCGGCAGGTGGACACCATCGTGCTGGACAAGACCGGCACCATCACCACCGGGCGGATGACGCTGACGGACACCATCCCCGTTCACGGCGTGACCACGACCCAGCTGCTGCGGCTGGCCGGATCCGCCGAGCGGAACTCCGAACATCCCGTGGCCGCGGCGATCGTCCGCGGAGCCGCGGCACAGGTCGGAGAACTACCCGCATCCGAGGCGTTCGCCTCGCAGCAGGGGCTGGGTGTCCAGGCTCTCGTCGACGGGCACCTCGTGCTGGTGGGCCGCCCCAGCTGGCTGACCGAACAGTGGCAGATCAGGCTCCCGGCAGACCTGGAAGACACCCGCCGCCGGCTGGAGGCGGCCGGCCGCACCGCCGTCGCGGTCGCCTGGGACGGTGCCGTACAAGGGGTCCTCGCGGTGGCCGACACGGTCAGGCCGACCAGTGCTGCAGCGGTCTCCGCATTCAAAGACCTCGGGCTGCGCCCTATCCTCCTCACCGGCGACAACCACCGCGTCGCCGATGCTATCGCCGCCGAGGTGGGGATCACCGAAGTCATCGCCGATGTCCTCCCTGCGGACAAAGCCGACGTCGTGACACGCCTGCGACAGCAAGGCCGAACGGTCGCCATGGTCGGCGACGGCGTCAACGACGCAATCGCCCTGGCAACGGCTGACCTCGGCATCGCAATGGGCAGCGGTAGTGACGTGGCCATAGAAGCGAGCGACCTCACCATCATCCGCACCGATCTCCTCGCTGCGGCCGACGCCATCCGGTTGTCCCGGCGGACCCTGCGCACCATCAAGGGGAACCTGTTCTGGGCGTTCGCCTACAACGTCGCCGCCCTTCCGCTCGCCGCCCTGGGGATGCTCAACCCCCTCGTCGCCGGCGCTGCCATGGCCCTGTCATCCGTGTTCGTGGTCAGCAACAGTCTCCGGCTGCGCAGATTCACCGCGCTGGTCACTCCGGACACCAGCGAAACCGTGTCCGCACCACAGAGCCGGAACACGGCCGCGCAGCCAGCGTGACCGCTGTTCGCATCACCACCCCGCAAGTACTGGGAAAGAGAAAGAGAGCCGTGAACAGCTTCCGCCCGCACATCGCCGCCGTTATCGCCGCCGCCGCAATGCTCACCCTCAGCTCCTGCTCGAGCATGGCCGGTATGCCCGGTATGGACCATGGTGCTGCCCCGTCTGCATCACCCACCGCCGACGCCGCAGCGACCTACAACGATCCGGACGTCATCTTCGCTCAGGGCATGCTTCCGCACCACGAGCAGGCTGTGGAGATGAGCGAGGTGATCTTGGCGAAGCCGGACATCGACCCCCGGGTCACCGATCTCGCCACCGCCATCAAAGCGGCCCAGGAGCCGGAGATCGCGCAACTACAGCGGTGGCTGACCGCATGGGGTGCCGAAGACATCGGCAGCATGGACCACGGCGCTCACGGAATGACCGGGCTGATGTCCGAAGAAGACATGGCCGCCCTCGAGGAGGCCACCGGCGTCACCGCGAGCACCCTGTTCCTCGAGCAGATGATCGCGCACCACCAAGGTGCCGTCGACATGGCACAGACCGAAGTCGAGGAGGGCGAGAACCCGGACGCCATCACGATGGCCGAGGAGATCGTGCGCAGCCAGACCGACGAGATCACCGTCATGCAGGACATCCTCACCACCCTGTGACCCACCCACACACGAATCGGCTCCCGGACACATTGTGGCCGGGAGCCGATCGCGTACCTCACCGCGCTACGAATGGACGTGCTGGGGTGCCTGCCGCTGGTCGGTGTCCTCTGCCGCCGTTCCGGCGGGGGTGAGCTGCAACCGGCGAAGCAGCTGCGCATTCAGTGCCACCACGATCGTGGACAGTGACATCAGCAACGCCCCCACCTCCATCGGCAGCACGAACCCGACCGGGGCAAGAACCCCAGCAGCCAGGGGAACCGAGATCAGGTTGTAACCGGCAGCCCACCACAGGTTTTGCTTCATTTTCCGGTAGCTCGCCTGCGACAAGGTGATCACCGAGAGCACCGAGCGGGGGTCATCGCTGGCGAGGATCACTCCCGCTGAGGCGATCGCCACGTCCGTGCCGGCGCCGATCGCGATGCCCACGTCCGCCTGTGCGAGGGCGGGGGCGTCATTGACGCCGTCACCGACCATCGCGACCCTGCGGCCTTCGTGCTGCAGCGCAGCGACCTTGGCTGCCTTGTCCTCCGGACGTACTCCAGCGAACACGCGGTCGATGCTGAGCTGGCCGGCCACCGATTCGGCTACGGCCTGGGCGTCCCCGGTGATCATGACCACCTGAACACCCCGGGCGTGCAGCTCGGCCACGGCCTGCCGCGACTCCGGGCGTATCTCATCAGCCAGACCGATCGCCCCGATCACCACCCCGTCGGCCAGGACGTGCAGGATGATGGCGCCCTCCTCCTGCCAGGGCAGCGCACCCGACAGCGGGTCTGCGCCGTGACTGCGGAGCATCCCCGGTCCGCCCACGCTGATCCGGCGCCCGTCGACCGTGCCGGTCACCCCGACCGCGGTGGAAGCCTGGAAGTCACTGGCACGCGGCACGGTCAGCTGACGCCGCTTCGCCTCCGCGACGATGGCCCGGGCCAACGGATGCTCACTATCGGCTTCGACCGCCGCGGCCAGAACGAGGACGTCCTCCTCACTACCGGTGGTCACCGTCAGTCGGGTCACCACCGGTTCCCCCTTCGTCAGAGTGCCGGTCTTGTCAAACAGCACCGTGTCCACGGTGCGCATGCTCTCCAGTGCCAGGCGGTCCTTGATCAGCACGCCCGCTTTCGCCGCCCGTTCCGTGGAGATAGACACCACAAGAGGGATGGCGAGACCGAGGGCGTGCGGGCAGGCGATAACCAGCACGGTGATGGTCCGCACCACCGCGTCATTCGGGCTACCGAACAGCGTCCAGGCCACCGCGGTGATCACGCCGACCCCTAGGGCGAACCAGAACAACCAACCCGCCGCCGTGTCCGCGATGCGCTGAGCCCGCGACGACGAATTCTGGGCCTCGGTCACGAGGCGTTGGATCCCGGCCAGCGCGGTATCGTCCCCCACCGCGCTCACCGCCACCCGCAGCGCTGAGTCCGTCGCGACGGTGCCGGCCACCACGGTGTCACCGACTCCCCGGCGCACGGGCCGGGACTCACCGGTGATCATCGACTCGTCCACATCGGCGGTACCCTCAACGACCCGGCCGTCCGCCGGTACCCGACCACCCGGCCGCACGATCACGACATCGCCCACCCGCAGATCCGAAGGGGGCACTGTGATCACCTGGTCGCCCTCGACGCGCTCCGCCTCATCAGGCAACAGCGCGGCCAACGACTCAAGCGCCGATGACGTCTGGGCCAGGGAGCGCATCTCGATCCAATGGCCAAGGAGCATGATCACGATGAGGAGCGCGAGCTCCCACCAGAAGTCGAGCTCATGGTCCACGATGCCGAGGTTCGCGGCCCAGGACGCAACAAACGCCACCGAGATCGCCAATGCGATCAGCAGCATCATGCCCGGCTTGCGCGCCTTCAACTCATCCACCGCACCGGTCAGGAATGGTCGCCCACCCCACAGGTACATCACCGTACCGAGGACGGGGGACACCCAGACCAGCCCCGGCACGTCCGGTAGCTGGTAGCCGAGGATCATCGCGAACATGGCACTGAACCCGACCACAGGGATCGCGAGCACCAGCATGATCCAGAACAAACGGCGGAACTGGCCCACATGATCGCCGTGCCCGCCGTGCCCGCCGTGCCCACCGTGCTGAGTGTGCTGAGTGTGCTGCTCGTGTCCGCCGTGGTCGGCATGGGCACTGGAGGCAGCAGTGGCCATGCCGCTTCTCATCGCTTCGCGATCAAGAGACTCGTGAGCCAGTGGCTCGGATTTCGGACTGGGATTCGTCATAGCGCCGTGCGTGTGCCGATTCCCGTCGTGTCCTGCAGGTGAGGTGCTCATGCCCGAAAACTATACCCCTCTGGGGTATGCGTCAAGGGGGGAGAAGAAAGAAAGGCGCGCTTCGATTCGTTCTGGGAAGCGCCGCTACCGGTGGCCTCGCCGGGAGGCGAATCCCGACCTGGGCAGGGCGTTCCGCGCAGGAATGGCGACGGGTGCGGGACCGGGTGATTCCGGTCCCGCACCCGTCCCCGGGTTAGAGCGCAGCCAGAAGGGTCTCGCACGCTGTCTCGCAGCGTCGGCACGCCTCCGCGCACACTTTGCAGTGGTCGTGCATCTCGGCGTGCTGTTCACATTCCGTTGCACACGCCCGGCAGGCGGCGCGGCATGCGTCCAGAACCGCCCGGGTGACATTCGCGTCGTAACCGGTGTGCCGGGACAGCACGGCTCCGGTTGCGCCGCAGATGTCAGCGCAGTCCAGGTTCGTTCGGATGCACTTGGTCAGCTCCGCGACCATGTCTTCGCTCAAGCAGGCATCCGCGCAGGCCGTGCACACCTGCGCGCACTCGAAACACGCATCGATGCATGCCGCGAGAGCAGCCGTATCGACGCCGCCGAGGTCCTTGGGGTAGGTGTTCAGCATGTCCGTCGTAGTCGTCATTTCAGATTCTCCTCTTCTGTTGTTCAACCGCATATGTCCGTCACGACGTTTCGTGTTCAGGTTCACCGGCTCTCGAGACGAGCGGACAGCCAGGTGCGGAAGTCCGCGACCTGTGCTTCCTGTGTGGTGATGCCCGCCGTTGCTGCCACGCTCAACTGAGGGTGATCAGCCCGGGACTGCGGTTCGAGGAACTCGATGATGCCGGCCTGGTGGTGCGGGATCATCATCCGCACAAAGGCCACATCGAATTTCTTGCCCGCGTCGACCTCGCGGAGCTCCGCGAGGTCAGCCTGCGTCTCGGCATCCATGGTCTCCATCTCCGCGCGTGCTTCCCCGGGAGCCTGCGCCATCGCCTCCTCCGGTGTCAGCCCGTACCACTCCTCCAGCCAGCGGGTGAACTGCTCGATCTGATGCTGCTGGTTGGCGATGATGTTCTCGGCGTGAGTGCGGATGTCAGGGCTCTGTCCTCGTTCGAGTTCGAGTTCAGACATCTCGATCGCGGCGCGGTGATGCGGGATGATCGCCGCCATAAAGGTGATCTCGAGTTGCTCGCCCTCGAGCGTTGCCAGGGTCTGCCCGAACTCGTACGCCGTGGGAGAGGTGGGTTCCACCCGGTTCGACGGCGGCTTACTCGGCGTGTGTTTGATGGCCGAGTCGCTGGTTGCGGCGGGGGCGGCCGGTGCTGACGCGTAGGCGACAGTGGTGCCAGTTAGGGCAACCGCGACGGCGATGGCGGCTGCTGCCGCGACGCGCCGGGGCGGGGAGAACGTTGAAGTCATAGCTCTGTTTCTTTCTTCACAAGGGGGGAGGGGAGCCTTTCAGGGGGACCGCGACGCGGCACGGACCGGTGACCATGCACACGAGGCATGGCCGGCCGACTGGAAGACGTCACCTACGGATGACGTGAAGAACCAGAGAAGAGGGGGTCAGCCAGGGAACGAGCGTTCGGAACGCGGCGAGCTGGTGATGCCGCTCACCCATTGGTGCCCTCATCTGCCGCCGCAACGTGTTCTGCGTCATGGCCAGCGTGACCAGTGCGATGAAGCCGAAGGCGCATACCAGCCCGAGGAAGTGGCAGTCCGCTTCCACCACCCCGCCGTCCACACCGGATGTGATTGCCGGTGTGGTTAGTACCTGGACGAGGCTCGCGCCTGCCTCGGTGACGGCACTGTGGGGGATCCCACCGGTGTGGCTGTGCGCCTGGTCAGCGGAGATCGCCTGCACGGCCGCGATGCTCAGCAGAAATGCGACGACGGTGAGGAAAAGGAGGACACCGGCGCTCGGCCGACCAGCGGCATACCGGTCGGCGGGGGACACCTCAGCGGAAGCCCTCACAGCTTCGACGGTAGACCGATCACCAGCCGGCCGCTGGTCAGATTAGGGGCTTTCTGCCGCAGCCCACGAGTCACACGAGCCAGGAGTCGCCTGCCACTGACCGGAGCTCCGCGCCGCCCACAGCCGGCCGCATATCCGGCAACCCCTTCCAGGGCAGCGGCTACTGCTGTCGCGGAAGCGGAAGCGGAAGCGGACGGTGACGGAACCGCGGCTTAGGCGACGCTCCAGAACGCTACGTAGCCGTCCGGGTGGTCGACCGTGATCGTGGTATCGAGGTCCCGGAAGTCGTCGTCCAGGTTGTGGCCCACCATCAGGATCCGCTGCTCACCGTCGATGACATCCACGGCCGATACCACCTGGGTGTGGTCCAAAGATCCGTTTCTGTCCCAGTCGAAGACGACGATGTCACCCGGCTTGACCTGGTCGCGCTGCTCGACGGTCAGCGGCGTGACTCCGAGGGCGTCGGCGTTGGCGCCGAGCCACCGGTCGAAGGTCGGCACGTGGATCCAGGGGTAGGTCCACTCGGCGCCGCCGGACCGGTTGTACCACTCATCAGTCATCGTCCAGCCCCGCTGAATCAGCGTCTGGCTGACGAAATTGACGCAATCCCCGCCGATCGGGTTCATATCCCCGTACTCCGCGGTGTTGTAGCTGTCCCAGTGCGCCAGCGCATAACTCAGCTGCCGATCCACCGGCGTTTGAACAGCGTACGAAACCGGTCCCGCCGCGGAGACAACACCATCAGCGGTGACCAGCTCGATGGCCACCGGCCCGGGCTGGAACTCGCCTGAACGAGGAGCGGTGACGGTGAGCTCCGAATCACCTGTCGCCTCGAGCTTCGTCCCAGCGGTGCCATTGAAGGTGACCTCGGTGACCTCGTCGAGGTTCGAGCCGCTGATCGTCACCGCCGTCCCACCACTGACGGACAGCTCGGACGGGCTCAGCGAGTCCGCCACAACATCGCCCCTCGGCTCCGTGCGCCGTTCCGTGGCCGGCGTCGCAGCAGCTGTGCCCGACGGAGTATCCGTCACACATCCGCTCAACAGCAATGCCACGGACAAGGACCCGGCAAGCACAACAGGACGCAACTGGCGGGTCCGCTTCACGTCAACCTCTTCTCACCGCACCGGAACCAGCAGGATACCCGGGTGGGGTGCCGACCCCCACGCCTGTCACGGAGAGTCCGCCGACCCCCAGGCGGAATTGATCTCGCCAGATCACCCGACCCTGGGGATCCTGGTCGCCGCGCGCGTGCCGTCGCCGGCATGCCTGGTGATGGCGCTAACGTCACGGTCAATCCACTCCTCCCGACCGTCCGCCGCCGTCGGTGCCCGTCTCAGAGAGCTCTCCTCATGCCAGCGAAATCAACCCGCCTACGCATCACCAGCGTCGTCCTGGTCATCGCCGCGATCATGGCCGTCTTCGTCGTCAGGCTCATCGACATCCAGGTGGTCCGAGCGGCGGAGATCAACTTGCAGGCCCTCGACAAGCGCTCCATCCCCTCAACAACGTTCGGTGTCCGAGGGAACATTGTCGCCGCCGACGGTGTTCCGCTCGCCGACAGTGTGCTGCGCTACAACGTCACAGCGTCCCCGAAAGACATCACCGACTTCACCCGCACAGTCGACAACGCCGACGGCACTGTCACCACCGTCGACGTCACCTGGCCGCAAGCGGCAGCAGAACTGGCCAAGCACACCGGTCAGACGCCGGCCGAGATCCGCGCCATCATCGCCGACGCACTGAAGAAGAACCCCGAGGCGAACTTCGCGTACATCGCCAAAGGACTCGACACCACCGCCTACCAGGCGCTGGTCGACCTCGCGATCCCCGGCATCTACTTCGAACCGGTGCAAAGCCGCACCTACCCCAACGGTCAGGTAGCCGGGAACCTGGTCGGCTTCGTCGGATCCGACGGTGACCCGCAGGCAGGCCTGGAGTACACCGAGAACGACTGCCTGAACGCGACCAACGGGTTCGAAACCTTCGAGCGGGGTGCCGACGGTGTGCGGATCCCCGGCAGTACGGTGACGACCAAGCAGGCCAAGAACGGCAACGACCTCGTCCTCACCATCGACCGCGACCTGCAATGGTTCGTGCAACAAGCAGTCGCTGAGCAAGCCCAAGCGATCGGTGCGCCTTGGGGTGTGGCCGTCGTCCAGGAGGTCAAGACCGGCAAGCTGCTCGCCGTCGCCGACTACCCGTCGGTCGACCCGAACGACGTCGACCTCACAGACGAGCAATACCGCGGCTCCCGCGTCTTCAACTCCCCGTACGAGCCCGGCTCCACGTTCAAATCCCTCACCGCTGCGACTCTCGTTGATGCCGGTGTCGCCGACGCCCGCACGCCGGTCCTCGCGCCGTACCGCTTCACCAAGAACGGCGCCAACCTGCGCGACAGCTTCGGGCACCCCGACCTGCCCCTGACCCTGGCCGGTGTCATCGCGCAATCCTCCAACACCGGCATCTCGATCCTCGGAGAGCGCCTCGACACTCAAAAGCGGTTCGACTACATCCGGAACTTCGGTGTCGGTGCCCCCACCGAAGTCGGCTTCGCCGGCGAGGAATCCGGCATCATGCCCGACCCGACCAGCATGGACAGCCAAACCCGGTACGCGACGATGTTCGGGCAGGGGCTGGCAACCACCGCCGCCCAGATCACCAGCATCTATCAGACGCTCGGCAACGGGGGAGTCCGCCTTCCGGTGCGTCTGGTCGAGGGCTGCCGGGCCGAAGACGGCACCTGGGTGCGCCAACCCGGGGGAGAACCACGCCAGGTCATCTCCCCGCGCGCAGCTGCCGAGACGGTCAACATGATGGAAACCGTGGTGACCGATGGTCACTTCGGTGACACCTTGAAGATTCCCGGCTACCGGGTGGCAGCGAAGTCCGGCACCGCGCAGGTAGCGGATGGCAGCGGCGCGTACGGCTCCAACTACCTGGTGTCGATGGCCGGCGTCGCCCCGGCCGAGGACCCCCAGTACGTGGTCACCATCAGCCTCGCCAACCCGACCACGATCAAGACCTCGGCGGCTGCCGCTCCTGTCTTCCAGAAGATCATGTCGCAAGTGCTGATGACCTACCGGGTTGCTCCCTCCGGGTCGCCAGCCCCCGACATCCCCACCGAGTACTGACACCAGTACACACACATTAGTGGTGCCCTTCGCGCTGCCCGCCGGTGCCGAGGGCAACATGAACGTTGTGCCGGCGGCACCGTTGTCGAGCTGACCGCACCCTCGCAGTCGCGGCACCAGCGCCTTCAATGCCCGCATCCCCGCGATCTCAGATCGGCAAGGTGACACCGCCGATCAGGGCTTGCAGCTGGTAGATCCAGATGGTCCAGATACCAGAGACCATGAGGACACCGATGAGGATCAACATCACCCCACCGGCGATGTTGATCGCGCGGATATGCCGGCGAAGAAAACCGACCGCCACACTCGCCCAGCCGAATCCGATCGCGACCAGCAAGAACGGAACACCTAAACCCAGGCAGTAGAAGAGGCCCAGAAGCGCGCCGCGGGCGGGTGATCCTGGCATAACTCCGCCGAGGACCGCAAGTTCAGACAGCTGACGGAGCAACGGTCGCAGTGGTGGGACCGGTTCACCTGGGCAACAGAGAAGGCGACCCCAAGACGTCGGTGGTCGGCTTGAAGGTGCTCAACGCGCTAGTGATCCCTAGCCTTGCTACGGAGGAAGATGCTCGAATGGCCATCGAGGTTTCGGAGATCATTGACCTTCCGACGCCAGCAGGACAGCCGGAAGGTGGTGAGTGACGATGACCAACGTGTATAGCGAAGAGGCCCGGCTTGCTGCGCGCGAGCTGCGCAAGCGAATCAAGGATGACCTTGACGCGGGCCGGTTTACCTCATCGTCCGGCGCGCGGCGTCCTACCAAAGTCGTGGCCGAGGGAAAGCGTGCCGGCAAAACCTCTCACGGCCGCAGAACGTCCGCGCCCAACAGCTGACGCGTCATCGCCTCATCAGGGCTGCTCGTCACCGCGGGCCCAGCTGAAAGGTCAGCGCTATGGCCGTCTGCTCATCCGATGGTCACTTCTTGCGAACCGCGTCCCGGCTGATCTGCACCTCACCGTCCGGTGCCACCCCCACCGCTGTTGTCTCGTTGACGAGATCGACCAGGAGGAGTACCGGGGGAGTCACGAGTGCCCAAGTCGACTCGCCATCACTCGGGCGCTGTACTCCGTCAGCGGTCGTGCCGAGAACCGTCTGCCCGGAGGGCGAGGTCGCGGGTGCGAACGGGAGGAACTTGCCGTCTAGTGTTCCCAGGTCTTCCCGTTACCGCTGCGGACCAGGGTGGAGTCGAACCCGATCACGGTGCTGCCAGACGCGGCCTACGTGTGGACATCACTGATCCCTCGTCGGGACAACGACCGCCAGATGGCACCACCATCAGTGGACTCAAGCAGCTGGCCGGATCGGGCAAACCCGTCTGGGGTGACGGATGCCCGGAGGCGAGGAAGCGACCTGGCCCGGCGACGGCGAAGCACATCAAGTCGATCGCCGGCCCCGACGGTTCGCGCGGTCGAACCGTCACCCGTGTACAAGGCGTCATGGGTGGCCAGGTAGATTACGCCAGCTGGAGTGCCGCCCACTCCGTGCATGTTGGATGTCAGCGCGTCCCCTAACGGCCGCGGCACTGCGTCCGGCCCGCCGGTCAGACAGCCGGTGAGGAGAAGCAGCACGGAACCGACAGCGATGCCGGGGAACGACCTCCGGCTGCCCGTCCTGCACCTCGCACCGCGCTCCTGCTTGCCCCTCTGCTCCCGTCGGGACCCAGCCTCAGCAGAGCCGCCTAGAATCCCGCGCATGGCCCGCCACAATCCCGTGCAGAACGCGCGCCGCGCCGCGTGTGCGCTTATCACCCGGCGCACCTGGCGCGTTCCGCGGCCGACCCTCTGCGGCGCGGGCCTGCTGCCGTCCGGGCTCGGCGCGGCCTGGGTCTCGCTCGACCGGGTTGGGGCCGCTGCGTGACGGCCTACGGTGGCCCGGTGGCCGCGGCACCGGGGCGCTCGTCCTCCCGCGTGACCCAGGGCACCGTGCCCGGTGGATGGCGCCTGCTGTTGCCGGTCTATCTCGCGCTTGCCGTCGGTGTGGGGGCCCTGACCCCGGTGCTGCGGTTCGGCGCTTGGCTGCCGCTGTCCCTGCTCGTCGTCGCCGTCATGCTCGGGGTGGGCGCCGTCGTCCGGTGGCTCGGCGGGCACGTGTTGCTGGGGAGCGCCGCCGTGGCGGGGTCCGGGCTGTTGCTCATCACCCTGATTTTCGGGCAGTCGACCGCCTTCCTGGGCGTCGTGCCGACGCTCGACACCGCCCGGCTGTTCGCCCGCGTCTTCCAGCAGGGGACGGTGCAGGTGGTGGTGCAGGGGGCCCCGGCCACCCCGGTGCCCGAGCTCGTCTTCCTGGTCGTCTGCGGCATGGCGGCGGTCGCGGTGGTGCAGGACATCCTCGTCTTCGCGCTCCGCGTCCCCGCGCTCACGGGCGTCGCCCTGATCGTGCTTCTCGCCATCCCGGGCGCCGTGCTGTTCACGGAGTTCGACGTCGCCGTTTTCGCGATGCTCGTGGTGCTCTACTTCTGGCTGCTGCGGGCCGACATCCGGGTGCGTGAGCGTGAGGAGTGGCCGACGCGGCGGGCGGACTCCGCGGGCTCCGGCGGGCCAGCGGTGGGCCGCCTTGGCGTGCGCGCCGCGGCGCTCGCGGCCGGCGCGGTGGTCGTCGCCCTCGTCGTGCCCAACGTCGTGCCGGCCTTCACGGTGAGCGGGTTCTCCGCGGCCGCGGGCAGCGGCGGCGGCGGCGGGATCAGCAGCGGCCGGGTGAACCCCATCCTGAATCTCGGCGACGACCTGCGCCGTCCGGGCAACACCGAGGCGCTCCGCTACACGACCGACTCCGAGGAGGACCTCTACTTCAAGCTGGCGACGCTCTCCCGGTTCACCGGGCGCACCTGGGCGCCGGAGCGCATCCTGCCGGA
>CANKXX010000012.1 GCA_947487835.1 uncultured Microbacteriaceae bacterium | reverse complement strand
TTGACATAATCAATATTATCGGCGAACCCAGACGTTCCGATTCCGGGAGCAGAGTCGGCGTTGATGGACGACGCGTGATGGTCGGATCGACACCGCAAGGGAGCGTCAGGCACCCGCGGGCGAAGTTACCACTTTAGACATTGGACGAAGTGCGTCCGGTGATCTCGGAGGGCCAGACCGCCGGCATGGGAGTTACGCCTGCCCGCCGGTTGCCGAAATATGCTCCTGGTGGCCGGCCCGGAAGTCGATACACTCACCACCATCGGGGTTCTCAATGAGGAGGCAGCGATGGCAGCGACAACGGTTGACGAGATTGACGCGGCACGACGACGTGGTGAACTCAGCTGGGACGACTACGCACGGCTCCTGCGCAACCATCCCGAAGGTCCCCGCCTCTTGCGGGAGTTCCGTCTCGTCGGGGGCCGTGACCGTCAAGGGCGATTACGCGACCTCGAGGATCTCGGGCGACTCGGCGGCTGACGCACCGTGGCGCTACCAGGAGACGTCGAACGAAGTGTCGCAGCCAGCGTCCGCGCTGTAGTCGATGCCTGGGCCGCGACGGCCGATGCCAACGGCACCGTTCCACCCGCCCTCAGTCTCGCCGTGAGTAGTCTCGGCCAAGCTGTTTTCCCCGTGGTCGGGCTGACCGAACGATCAGCCCTCATGGTCAACGAATACAACAAGGACTTCATCACCGCCATCCTCCTACTTCAGGACCTCGCAGCCCGTTCCGGTGTCCGCATCACCGCCGCGGCACTGGTCGCCGAAGTGTATGAGGAGCGCCGACGACGCGGCCTGTGAAGTGCACCATCTCGCCACGAGCGCCAGAGAGGCCGCTTTTCGACTCAACAGAAGGAACCCTCAGCGGATCACCCTCAGATGCGACTCCGCGCAGCCACGCACGTACCGGCCCGAGGACGGAACCGGCTGTTTCCCGCCACGACGTCAATTCCAGTCGAGCAAGTCAAGATCAACCTGGTCTTCGTGTCCGTCGGCCCACGCTGCGCTGACAACCGAGCCCTGCACCCCCACGCTCACAAGTGAGCGCAGCTCGTCGGTCTCCTCCGCGGAGCTGAGGGAAGCCAATGCCACGTGCACACCACCGTCCGTGTTTCCGCGCAGCTCGGGCACCACAGCCCAGGGGCCGAAGGCCGTGCCGTACGGGGCAATCGCGGTGGCCGCCCAGTCCCAGCCCACGAGGCCGATGAGTTCGGACCTGAGATCAGCGTCACCACTTCGCACGGACACTGCCGCACCCGTGATCTCGGAGTCAAGATGCTCGGGACCGGAGCCGGCCAACGCCCATCCCGCCAAACGCACGGGACTGTGTGGTGGAACACCTACGAAACGTGTGATTCGCACTTCGGCTCTGCCCCGCGCGATGACCACGCTCTCCACGCGCACCGAGGGCAGAAGCGGTCCTCCGTCCGCGCCTGGGCTGGCATCGAACGGCGAGTACAACGGGAATCGAGGTGCGTGCCACGACGCCACCCAGTTCGGTCCGCTTCCCGCGGGATGAATCCGCCGGCGCACACTCCACACGTCCCGGTACTGCACCTGGGCATCGTTGTCGGAAGCGTTGTGCAATGCGGTGGGTCCGGTGCGTGTCCCGTAGGCGAACCGGGAGTACAACGGATCCGGCGCCCCCGCGTCCGCCTCGTGAGGCTTGATGTGGTCGCTTCCGTGATTGTGCACCCGCACAAGCCCATCGCTACTTGTCGTCTGCACGAGCCACCCAATCTCCCCGATGGTGCGTACACGGTCCTCGTTCTCCACCGCGCGGGGCCGCTCCACGTCCGTCCATAGTGCATGTTCGGCCGGCAACATGAGCCCGGCGAAACCCTTCGACGCCCAGTACGGCGAGCCTGGACCCGAGTACCGCTGCACCGTCGGCTCGTGCGGACCGTGCCAGCCAAGGGTCAGGACACCCTCATGCGTCGACCCGTTCTCCAGGAAGTAACGAAGACCGGACGACAGGATGCGACGAGACTCGCCGTGCTCCAGCGGCGTGTAGCCGGTGACCTCCCCCATGGCAATGGACGCGAGCGTGCCCATCCGGTACGTCATCGACCGGCCCTGGTACAGGGGTGCACCGTTGCGGTCGAACGTCAGCGAGAAGCTTTCCAGGAATAGGCGAAGCCGCTCCCCGAGCCGACGCGCAAGCTCCCCGTCATCCCGGAGGTTCGCATGCAGCAGCGGATAGAGGTGCAGCGCCCAACCGATGTAGTGGTCGAATGCTCGCCCGTCCCCGTCGCTGTACCAGCCGTCACCCCGGTACCAGAGGTCGATGAGAGTGATCCCACGAGCGATGACATATGCCGTCTCGTCGTCCCCACGGCCGACACCCTCCAGGAAGCTGGCAATGGTTAGCGGGAACAGGTACCAGTTGTTCGACGAGGGTTCGTGCCGCAAGGCCCAGCGCAGCCAGGAGTCAACCCGGTCCTGCTCGTCGGAGGAGAGAGTGTCCCACGTGTGCGCCTTCGTCAGATGCAGGCTCAGTGCGATCGACGCCGCCTCCACGTGAGCTTGACCGCTCCGGCCAATATGGCCGATTACGGGCCACGACTCCGCGTCGTCGCGGCCGGGCGAGCGGGTGCCGGCCACGACCCCATCGAGATATCGTGCGAGGTGCTCGGCGGCGACGGGGTCCGTGCTGCCCGCACCTCGGAATGCCGCAAGCAGGAACGTGCGTGCAAAGCCTTCCAGCCCGTCCGTGCGTACCCCTTGCTGGGAGGGGCGTCCCGGCAGGTCGATACGAGCACCCATCGGCGACCGAAACCGAGCCGCCGACAGGAGAAGGTCATCCGCGGCCGCGACCCAGTGCGCGCGAGTTAGGCCGGTATACGGGCTCAGGTGGAAGTCTTCGTCCGGAACGGGCACGTGACTGATCGCTGCACGAAACCGATCGACGTCGAATGCTGCCGGATAGCTGAGTGATTGCGTCATCAGTGGGGTCCTTCTTTCTCGAGAAGCGAGCCGGCCCAGTGCGGCAAGGTTGCGAGGGCATCACTAAGCGGCGGAAGTTCGGGATGCCACGCGCGTTCCCACTCCAAGCTCGCCCAGCCATTCCAGGCAGCTGCGCTCAACATCCGGCCGAGGTCGTTGATCGGGAAGTTCCCGGTCCCCAATGGCAACGGCGTGGGGTCCTGGCCCGCGGAGACGTCCTTGATCTGTATGTGCGCCAGGCGGGGGGCGAGGAGATCGAAGGTGTCAGCAAGGGCTTCGCCCGCGGCCCAGCTGTGCGCGGTATCCCAGAGCGCGAGGACGCCCGGCACGTCGGCGAGGTCGAGCAGACGGGCAAGGTCTTTGCCCGTGCGGTGTGAGTCGTGTGTCTCCACGAGCACGTTCACGCCCGTCTCACCAATGGTGGGTCGAACCGCCTGGAGCCGGACCGCCGCGCGCTTCTCCCCCGGTGTTCCGCCATCGACCGGCGACCCGTCGCTGGCGGGTGCAGCCGGGGTGTCGTCTTGAGGGAAGACGCGCACACCACCGGCCCCCACCGCTGCCGCGAGGCGCAGGTGACGGTCCAGGTCGGTGCTGACTGCGTCTCCGCCGACCGGAACCGGCATGTCCGGGTCAGCGGTAGCGCAGATGCGCACGTAAGAACTGAGGGCGAGGACGGTGATGCCCGCGTCGCGGAGGCGCCGCCCAGTTGCGGACGCCTCCGTCAGTGGCATGTCAGGGCGGACGAGTTCCCCCTCCCCCACCCTCAGCTCCACGGCGCGGACACCCGAAGCTGCTGACAGGCGCAGCAGGTCATCGAGAGTGGCGCCGGGTGTACCCAACGTGGAATAGGCAAGGCGGATCCCCATCAGCCCTTGATCCCGGTGTTGGCGAGCCCGGCGATGAAGTACCGCTGACCGAACACGAACAGAAGGATCATCGGCAGTGTTGCGAGCGTCGACATGGCCATGAGGAGCGGCCACTGAATCGTTCCCGCGCCCTGCGCGAAGGTCGCCAAACCAAATTGCAGGGGCCGTAGTCGTTCATCGCTTGTCGCGACGAGTGGCCAGATGAATCCGTTCCACGCCGACTCGACATTGAAAAGGGCGATCGTCACGAAGGCCGGCTTCGCAAGCGGTGCCATGATCCGCACGAAGATCCCGAGTTCGGTCACGCCATCAACCCGGGCTGCGTCAGCGAGGTCCGCAGGCAGTGACACGAAGAATTGGCGGGCAAGGAACACGAAGAGGGGCGAGGAGATGAACGGGATGATTAGCGCCCACCACGTGTTGATCCATCCCGTACCTCCCTGGCCGAGGATGTCGTTCCCGCCCGCGAGGGGAATGGCCCGGACCACGAGGAAGAGCGGCACGATCAGGACCTGGAACGGAACGACCAGCAGGGCGATGAAGTAGTTGAGGATCTTTCCTTTGCCGCGCATCGGTAGTTGAGCGAGGGCGTAGCCGGCGGCCGTCGCGATGGCGAGAGTCGGCAGGGTCTGCCCCACGACCACGATCAAGCTGTTGCGGAAGTAGAGCCCGAACGGAGCAGCATTCAGGGCGTCCACATAGTTCTGCCACCGGAACCCCTCGGGCAGCAGCGAGAACGTGTTGACCTCCGATAGGGACTTCAGCGACGTCAAGAACATCCAGAGGAACGGCACCACCATCAAGAAGCCGCCCACGGACAACACCAGATACAGGGCGATACGCCCCAGCTGAGGAAGCCGCCGTCGGGGCGAGGAAGCGGTGGGGTCGGCGAATTGGCCGACGGCGCCCGCCGTGAGAGCAGGCGCCTGAACGGGGTCGAGGGACGTTGCCATGTCAGTTGTCCTTCGTCTCGCGCTGGCTCAGACGTCCCAGGTAGATCAGGATGCCGACGAAGATCAGCATGATCACGGTTTCGGCGGAGGCGTATCCGCTCTGCAGTCGCTGGAACGCGTTCGTGAAGATATCGAACGTGAGCACATTGGTCGCATTGGCCGGTCCTCCGCCCGTCGTCACGAACACGAGGTCGAAGACCTGGAAGGAGCTCGCGATCGATGTGACGAGGACGAAGAAGTGTGCCGGGGCCAGGCCCGGCCAGGTGACATTCCAGAAGATCTGCCAGCGGCTGGCCCCATCAAGGCGTGCCGCCTCGATGAGTTCCTCCGAGATCCCCTGCAGCGCCGCCAGGTAGATGATCATCTTTGCCCCAAGGCCCTGCCAGATACCGATCACGATGAGAGCGGGAAGAGCGATGTCCGGGTCCGTGAGCCAGCTCGAGCGCTCCAACCCGAACAGAGCAAGGACCTGATTCGCGAGACCCGCCGAAGGGTTGTAGATCCACAACCAGACGGCGGCCACCGCGACGGTTGAAGTGACCACGGGAACGTAGAAGAGCGTACGGAAGAATCCGCGGGCACGGATGTTCTGGTTAAGCGCCAGGGCTATCACAATGGCGATGGCCATGCCCACGGGCACGACACCGGCGGTGTAGATCAGCGTGCTGCCGAGGGCCCGCAAGAACTTGGTGTCGCCCGCGAGCTCGATGTAGTTATCGAAGCCGATGAATCCGCCACGGCCCACGATGCGCGCATCGGTAAAGCTCAGCACCACCGCGATGATCGCCGGGACCGCGATGAAGATGAACGAGTGTATGAGGGCCGGCGCGAGCAGGATCCACCCGGCTCGAGACTTGGCCCGCTCCACGCCCGAGGGACGACGACTGGTCGCCGCCCCTCGGGAGGCGGGGGCCTCCTTGATTGCTGTCACAGCTGAGGACCTCCGAAGGTCACGTTAAGGAGAGAGCGAGGAGCGGGAACTACTGAAGAGCGACCTGCTCGAGAGCCGAGAGGGCATCTTCAGCCGTCTGATCGCCGAGGATGACGGCGTCGAGGGACGGACCGAACTCAGCGCGGAAGTCCAGGAAAGTCGCGCCGCCGTACTCGGACACCGTGTTCCCGAGGTGCTCAGTCGCGAACGTACTCGCGGGGTTGGACTTCACGAAGTCGGAGTCGGCCGCATCGATACTGATCGGCACGCCGACGTCCATGGCCGAGATCTTCTCCTGCACCGACGGGTCCTGCATGGCACGAACGAATGCCAGCGCGGCTTCAGGGTTCTCGGTGTCACCGCCGACGCCAGCGACGCGGCCGCCCGTGTACATCACCGGCTCCCCGTCGGGGTCCTCCAGCAGGAAGTACTCAAGGTCGTCACACTTGGCGCCGATCCCGGCGTCTGTGCAGTCAACGTAAGGGCTCGCGAAGCCCATCGCGGCCTCACCGGTGCTCACCAGGGACGTCTTCGCGGTGTTCTCGAAGCCGTACAGCGACGTCTTGTCGTCCGACACCATCTCCTTGATGGTGGTCAGCGCCTCAACGCCCGCGTCCGTATTGAACGTGGGCTCTTCGCCGTCGAACATCTGCCCGCCGAGGGAACCGAAGAAGTTCACGAACTGCTGCCGATAATTGCTCGGCGGTGCCCAGAAGTCGAAACCCGTCTGGGTGATATTCCCCGACGCATCACGGATCGTGAGCTTCTGTGCGTACTCGCGCAGCTCCTCGAGGGTCTTCGGCGGCTGCGCCGGGTCAAGGCCCGCGGCTTCGAACGCGCTCTTGCTGTAGGCGAGGAGGCGGGGGTTGGCGACGATCGGGATCGCGTACACCTCGTCGTCGAAAAGCACCGGGGGAACGAACGACGGATACACGCTCTCCTCCAGCTCGTCCTGGGTGACCCCCATCGGATCGAGACTTTGAAGGGCGCCAAGATCGGCGAGGGGCTGCACCCAGCCCACACCGGCCGACACGACGTCGTAACCCTGACCGGAGGCCAGCGAGGTGGAGATCTTCTGGTTCAGGTTGTCGTAGGGGACGAAGTCGGGCTGTACATCCATGTTCGGGTAGGTCTCGTGGAAGACGTCGACGATGGACTGGAACACGGCCTGACCCTCGTTGTCGGCCGAGAAGTTCGGCACCACAACGCGCAGCGTTCCCGTGGCCTCTCCGGCGTCTCCCCCACTGTCGCTCGACCCAGAGCCACCTCCGGATGCGCAGCCAGTGGCGAGAAATGCCGTAGCGGTGAACAGTGCTGCGACGGTCAGGTTTCTCTTCATAGTGACCTCCTTGTCAACCGCATCCACCCGTTGGGAATGCGCTTTCCGAAACGATAGCCGCGGACTAGGGTTTGCGCAACGGAACATTCCAAGCGGCGCTACGACGCGCCAGACGTCAGGAAGAGGGCACCATTGTGCGCATTGTGCGGCTCCTTGACACCGTCGGAACCGTGCTCATCCTTCAACTGCTGTTCGCAGTGTTGAGCCTCGGCCTGGTGACGGCGGTACCCGCGGCCGTCGCTCTCCAGCGCCAGTTCACCGATGCCCTCCTCGGTGAGGCCACCGGCACGGTGAGCTTCCTGCGCGCATTCACGCGCGCCTGGTGGCAGTGCTGGCTGCTCGGGATCGTCGGTCCCGTGCTGACGGCGGGGTTCGTCGTCAGTATCGCCTTCTGGTCCTCGGTACCTGGTCCGCCCGGAATCGCGGCCCTCGGCGTGCTTGTTTTTCTGGCCGGCCTGACAAGCACGATCTACCTCGCACTCCTCGGCGCAGCGGGCCGGCAACGGGACCAGGCCTGGCGGGCTTGGTTCACCGTGGCGCTCGCGCATCTCGTCACGGTGCCGCTACGCGGCCTGTGGGCCACGATCCTTTTCCTTTGCTGGCTCGTCACGCTCGCCTACCTACCGACGCTCTGGCTGGTCGGCTCAGGGCTCGTGCCGGCGGTCATCGTCCGGTACACCCTCGCCTTCCCCGGCTCTCCCGAGCTCCCCCTCGACGATCAGGCGAGCCGACCGTAGCTCTCCGCGGTGACCTCGCCGAGCAGTGCGCCGGTGCTGAGGAAGCGCTCTATCTCTTCAACCACGAACAAGCCCTGGGAGCGACGGGACTGAGCGGTCACGGCTCCGATGTGCGGCGTCAACACCACGTTGGGCAGGCTCCACAATGCACTGTTCCGAGGAAGCGGTTCGACGTCGAACACGTCGAGGGCCGCATTGAATCTGCCGCTCACAAGCTCCCGCTCCAGTGCCGCCGAGTCGAACAACGCCGACCGCGCGGTATTGATGAGGGCGGCTCCATCGGGGATCAGCGCGAGCTTTTCCGCCGTGAGGAATCCACTCGTCTCCTCGGTAACGGGAGCGTGCACAGCAATTACCCGGTTGCTTGAAAGGACCTCATCTAGATCGGCCAGCCGCGCGCCGAGGCCTCGAGCCTCAACCTCGGAGAGGTACGGGTCATACACGCTCACCTCCGCCCCCAGGGCTTGGACAAGCTGAATGTAGATGCGGCCAACCCTGCTTGCACCGATCACACCTACCCGTGCTGTGTCCACCGTCGAACCCAGACCGAACGCAGAAGCCCCCGCCCAGTCCCGCTGCCTCATCATCCGGTCGACGCCGTGCAAGTTCCGCAGCAGCGCCAACGTGGAGAAAAGCGCGAGCTCGGCAACCGAGCGTGCCATGCCCAGCGATGCCTGACTGAGGCGCACGCCCTCGCCGAGGAGGCTCTTCGGCACAATCTGCCGGATCGTACCTGCGCTGTGCATGACCAGGCGCAGCCGCCCGTCGCCGCGCTCCTCGGGCAGACGGTCGGAACCCCAGCCCGTAATGAGTACATCAGCGCCCAGACGCGCGTCCCCGAGCCACGGCTCCCGCCGGCCGCGTTCCACAACGGCGACCCGTTCCAGCCGTTCGATCAAGTCGGGGGCGAACAGCGGCGCCTCCTGCTCGGCGGGCAAATCCAGAACGAGGCGAGGGGCTGACATGGGACTCCTTTGTCGGTCAAGGGCGATGAAACACCACGCTAACGACTGCCCGGGCTCGCGGAAAGCCCTTTCCCACATCACGGCGATGCGCCCCGCCCCCCTCAGTACGCCATGGGAATATGCTTCTGCGAACATCAGGAAACCCGCTCAAGCGGCCCCGGGGGAGACTTCATGAACGACGCAAAGCCCCGGCCGGCGACGTTGGACGACGTGGCTCGCGAGGCCGGCGTGTCCCTGGCAACCGCCTCCCGATCGCTCAATGGCAGCAACCGGAAAGTAGCCGAGTCTTACCGGCAGAAGGTGCTGCAGGCCGCGGAACGGCTCCGCTACACCCCCAACCTCCCGGCGCAGGCCGTCGCCCGCGGGGGATCCGCCACCGTGTCGCTGCTCGTCAGCGACATCGCCGACCCGTACTTCTCCTCCATCGCGGCTGGGGTGGCACGGTCAGCGGGGCAGGCGAACCTCATCATGACCATGGGAATGACCGACCGGCGCCCGGAACGGGAAGTCCAGCTCGTGCGCGCACTTCGCGGACAGCGCCCACAGGTGATCATCATCGCCGGCAGCCGCGTCCTCGACGCGGACGAAACCCCCGCCCTGATCGAAGAGCTCTCCGCCTACGAGGAGGCAGGAGGTCACGCCGTCTTCATCGGCCGGCACGATCTGCCATTCCGCTCCGTCTCCATTGACAACCGCGGAGGGTCGAAGCGACTCGCCGTTGCGCTGGCCGACATCGGATACCGACGCTTCGCCCTGGTCATGGGGCCATCTGCACTGCTGACCGTACGAGACCGCGAGGAAGGATTCCTCGAAGGGCTCACCGAACGCGGCATCAACCTCGACCCTCGGCTGCTCCTCCGGAGAGACTTCACCCGAGACGGAGGCGCGCACGCAGCCCGCGAGCTAATTGCCGGTCCGATCCAGGACGTCGACATGATCTTCGCCGCCAGCGACGTCATGGCGGTAGGGGCGATGGCGGAACTGCGGGCCGGCGGAGTACGCGTCCCGGACCACGTCGGAGTCGCAGGGTTCGACGACATCCCCAACCTCCGCGACATCACCCCCAGTCTTTCCACGGTCCACCTTCCCCTCGAGGAAATCGGGCAGCGAGCTGTGCAACTCGCGTTCGCACCGACGGATGCGATCACCTCTCCCCCGCCGGTCACCGCCGACGTCGTCCTCCGCGATAGCACACCCGGGCGCCGATAGCGCCTCCAACTCCCGCCCCGCTACGACCTGTCGATCAGTTGCGCCAGCCGCAGCCCCAATCGTATGCTGCCCTGGTAAGCGCTTTCCGGCTCTCGGTAGGTCACTGACGGGCCAGGCGGGCGATCCTGCCTGACGAGTAAAAAGGACGATTCGCATGTCAACGAAGACAATCGGTGTAATCATGAACGGCGTCTCCGGGCGAATGGGATACCGCCAGCACCTCGTCCGGTCGATCCTCGCCATCCGCGAGCAGGGCGGCGTCACGCTCTCCGATGGCCAGCGGGTCACAGTCGAACCGCTCCTCCTCGGGCGAAACGAATCGAAACTCAGAGAAATCGCCGACCGACACGGCCTCGAGCACATCTCCACCGACCTGACCTCGGCACTCGCCGACGACCGCTGGCAGATCTACTTCGACTCCCAGGTGACCCAGGCCCGGTACAGCTCCGTCAGTGCCGCCATCGCGGCAGGCAAGCACGTGTACACCGAGAAACCCACCGCCGAGACCTTCGACGATGCCGTACAACTCGCCCAGCTCGCCACCAATGCCGGGGTCAAGAACGGTGTCGTACACGACAAACTCTTCCTGCCCGGCCTGCTGAAGCTCCGCCGCCTAGTCGAATCCGGGTTCTTCGGGCAGATCCTTTCCGTGCGAGGAGAATTCGGCTACTGGGTCTTCGAGGGCGACGGCCGCCCATCACAGCGCCCCAGCTGGAACTACCGCAGCGAAGACGGGGGCGGCATCACCGCAGACATGTTCTGCCACTGGAACTACGTGCTCGAGAACCTCTTTGGACGGGTCGAGTCCGTCTACTCTCGCGCTGTCACCCACATCGGTACGCGCGTCGACGAGCACGGCAAAACCTACCCCGCCACCGCCGACGACGCCGCATACGCCATCTTCGAGCTGACCGGCGGCATCATCGCGCAACTCAACTCGAGCTGGGCCGTCCGCGTCAATCGAGACGAACTGGTCGAGTTCCAGGTCGACGGCACGCACGGAAGCGCCGTCGTGGGGCTGTTCGGCTGCCGCATCCAGCCGCGGGAGGTCACACCGCGCCCCACCTGGAACCCGGACCTCCCCGAAACCCACTCCTACCGCTCCGACTGGATGCAGGTACCGGACGACGCCCCAGCGGAAAACGGCTTCAAGCTGCAGTGGGAACAGTTCATCCGCCACGTCGTCGAGAACGGACCCCACCCGTACGACCTCCTCGCCGGAGCACGCGGCGTCCGGCTCGCTGAGCTCGGCCTCGAGAGCTCACGAATCGGCCGGCGACTCGATCTACCCGAGCTGGTGGTCCCGGTGAACGAGTTACAGGAGGAGAACGCGTGACGCCGGGAACCGAAACCCCCACGACGGCGAACCCACCCCTACTCCCCGAACCGCTGTTCAACGACGCCCCGGCACGCTCGCGCCCAACCAACCCGATCTCGTCCCGGATTGCATATGCGGCCGCTCACGTCGTTCCCCGAACGCTCGCCGAGAACGTTCCTGGTGCCCCGGCCGATATCAACTGGGACGAGACCCTCGCCTTCCGGCACCACCTCTGGTCTTGGGGACTCGGCGTCGCCGACGCCATGGACACCGCCCAACGCAACATGGGACTGGACTGGACGGCCACCCGGCAACTGATCCGCCGGAGCGCTGCCGAAGCGGAATCCGTAGCTGGAGCCCTCGTAGTCGGGGTGAGTACCGATCACGTACTCGACGAGCACCTGCCGCTAGATCGCATCGTGGACGCCTACCGGGAACAGCTGGACTTCGTAGAGGACTCGGGCGCCGGCGTCGTACTTATGGCGAGCCGACACCTCGCCCGCGCGGCGCGCGGCGCTGACGACTACCGGCGCGTCTACGAGGCCGTGCTGGCGCGTGCATCACGCCCCGTGTTCCTGCACTGGTTGGGATCGGCATTCGACCCCAACCTGACCGGATACTGGGGCGCTCCGCACCCACACCAAGCCGAGGACACCGTCGGCCGCATCATCCGCGACGCGGGTCCCCTCGTCGTCGGGATCAAGATGTCCACCCTCGACCCCGACGCCGAGATCCGCGTGCGAACCGCGCTCCCCGACGGTGTCCGCATGTTCACCGGGGACGACTATAACTACGTGCGCCTCATCGAAGGCGACGAGCACGGACACTCGCACGCGTTGCTCGGCGCCTTCGCCGCCATCGCACCTACCGCCTCGATGTCCCTGCAGGCCCTCGACCGCGGTGATGTCGCTGACTACCGTGCCCTACTCGCCCCCACCGAAGCGCTCAGCCGGCACATCTTCTCTGCACCCACCCCCTCATACAAGACGGGCATCGCATTCCTGTCCTGGCTCAACGGTCACCAAAGCGCCTTCGCAATGGTAGGAGGAATGCACGCCGCACGAAGCCTGGTCCATCTCGCGACCCTCGTCGCCCTCGCCGACGACGCTGGGGCTCTCGAACGACCCGAACTGGCGGAAGAGCGATGGAATCAGCTCCTGCGCCTGAACGGGCTGTCCTGATGGCCGGACGGTTCTCGATCAACCAAGCCACCATCAAGCACGCGACACTCGTCGACGCAGTGACCGTTATCGCCGAGGCCGGGTTGAGCAGCATCGGTGTGTGGCGGGAACCGCTTGGCGAAGTAGGTGCCCGCGCCGGCAGACGCATCATCGATGACGCGGGGCTGTCAGTATCCAGCCTGTGCCGAGGCGGGTTCTTCACCGCCGAGGAGGGCAACGCCCGCACCACCGCTCTCGACGACAACAGGCGCGCACTCGACGAGGCAGCAACCATCGGGGCACCCGCGCTGGTCCTCGTCGCCGGTGGACTACCCGACGGATCCCGCGATCTCATCGGCGCCCGGGAGCGAGTACGCGACGCGGTCGGTGACCTGGCCGACCACGCAGATCAAGTGGGCGTAACCCTCGCCATCGAACCGCTGCACCCCATGTACGCCGCCGATCGCGCCGTGATCAACACTCTCGCCCAAGCGCTAGAGATAGCCGAAAGCGTCGGACCCGCAGCAGGAATCGTGGTCGACACCTTCCACGTTTGGTGGGACCCCGCCGTGCTCGACGTCATCTCCCGCGCTGCCGGCAGGATCGCCAGCTACCAGGTCTGCGACTGGATTCTCCCGCTACCAGCCGACGTCCTACTTGGCCGAGGCATGATGGGCGACGGCTTCATCAACTTCGAACCCATCACGCGCGCAGTCGCAGAAGCGGGATACAACGGCGACGTAGAAGTGGAAATCTTCAACGAAGACGTCTGGAACCGGAACCCCACTGACGTCGTAAGAACCTGCGCCTCACGGTTCGAGACACTAATACATCCCTTCCTGACGACCCACGCCACCTGACCAACTTCTCACCAGGCGTCCCGAAATTTTCAAACCCATTACCACCTTGTATTCCTGATAGCACCGAAACCTCACCGATATCGCCACGACGTGGCACTACGGAGGAAACGATGGCAATCGAAATCACGGCCGTCCGGTTCGGAGGCAACAGGAAGACGGAAGACGCAATCGTCCGCTACCAATGGCTGGGACTAGACAACGGCCAGATCGGGGAGAGTGACAAACCGACCCTTGTCGAGTGGATCGACAAGGGCAACAGAGCCTATGTAGGCAGTGGTGTGAACCGCACCGACGTAGGAGTGGTGAAGCCGGCATTGAGCGAGCCCTACCTTCGTACCTACTTCCATGGGAAGCAGACAAACAACCTCGTCAAACTCCCGCCGTTTTAGGCTCGCATCCGCAAACAAACGAGGCCATCCGCTAGCGGTCGGAAGCTTGGCTTACGGCGCCTCCTCGCCAAGACGACACTTCGGTGCTGAACGTCGCGGCTTTGAAAACAAGCTTACAGCGACCGCGACTCGACATAAGGTAGATTATCGGCAGAAAGCAGGAGGTGGAGGAAAACTGAAGTATCTGCTGGTCGCTGGGAGTTCCTGGAAATCAGCCCTGGGCTAAAGGCCATGCGAGTCCGCCGCTGTGCATCCTGTTCAGCTCACCCGACCACCCCCCCTCGTCGAGGCTGCTGGAGATAAGCACCGCGCCCACCCAGCTCAAGTTGAATGGATCGTCGGCCACTGCGCCAGGGTGGGCGGTTTGGCGGTCCTGAGCATCTTCCGTCAGCAGATCAGTTCGCTGCTGAGCGTTTGGGCCGATCAGTTGTAACGTCGTAGCGGACAACGAGAGGATGACGGGCCACGACTACAAGTTCCGTATCCCGCGTTGGCCGGCCGGCCCCGTGCTATTCGTCGGCTGAAAGCCCCCAGGCGAGAGGATTGACATGGCGACTCGAGTTGCCCTGAAGGCCCGTTTCGAGCACAACAGGGAGGTATGGGAAGCCACAGTGGGCGAGAATCTCCGCCTCATCGGTAAATACGTCCGCAAGCCGCGCCTGGGGACTGTGCTCGAGCCCGCCTCCGGAGTTTCGAGCACGAAGGTGGTCCGCATAGTGCCCGAACGCCCGGGTTTCGACACAGACGGCAAAGGCGAATGGGATCCTCATGCGCAGGTGCACGAGTTAACCGTTCTCCAATGGGGAGACGGGTGAGCCTTCGGAGTAGGTTTTCCAGACCTTCCGACCAGGTCGAGTTCCCCGGCGACATGACGGGATAAGCGGCTTGAGTGTCGGCAACAGCGCGGGCGATAGTTGAGGAGCGCGGCTTCGCGCGTGAAGAGGGAGGTGGGTATCCACACCGTCCGCACAGTTACCTATTGTTCTCTTCAGTTCAACGGGCGCAAGTAAGTCACATCGGGGCGCTGCCGAGCAACTGATTGCTCAACATCGAACCGTGCGCGAAATTCATCTGGACGCATAGCGACAACCTGAGCGAGTTCTGGGAGCGAGTAGCCGTGCTGTTGAAGATGCACGCGAAGCGCCTCTTTCAGAACGGTGGGTCGGTCGGCCGCGATCGAAACTGGCTCCACCTTGCGCCAACCCTTTTGCGACATCGATACGACCAGGCTTCTGAACCGACTGTCGTCGATGAGATTCAAGTCTCGAGCGCGGCGAATGAGCGCGGCCATCGCCACCCGCCAGACCGGCTTCAACTGGGCCGCGCGCTGCAGGGTGATTGCCTTCAGTTGAACTCGAATATCCGCCGCAGGCATGAGGAACTCAGCAGCGAATTGATCGGCTTCTGCCTCCGCCTGTTCAGAAGCGCGTAGATCACTATGCATGACCAGGTGGCCGAGCTCGTGCGCGACTGTGAAGCGCTCTCGGTCTGCAGGGTGAGCTCGGTTCACGAAGATGAGCGCTGGGTAACCACCCACATTATCCAGACTGATGGCCGATATTTTCGGGGATTCCAGATCTGCGCGGACAATGATGACTCCAGCACCTTCAACGGCCGCTGCTACATCATCGACCGGCCCCATCGGAAGCTTCCACAGAGCCCGAACGGCTCGGGCTACTTCGGATGCAGATCCGAACTCTTCAACGTCGATGACAGGCAGTGCGTATCGCGGTTCAATTTCGATCGACTTGAGTAGACGCTCCAGACGCATCCTGGTCAAATTGACCTGAGCTTGCACTTTGCGCAGTACAGTCTGAGGAAGTGTTTGCTGCTTTCGGTGGTAGAAAGCAGAACTGCCGAATCCCAGCACCGGGTCCTCCCACTCGAACGCTTCGACTGGGTACCCGAGAGCATCAGCGATGCGTTCTAGCCGCGCTCGGTCGATAGTCGCCATCCCGTTCTCTAGCCGCGATAGCGTCGGCTGAGGAACGCCGCTCAGTTTCGCGAGCTGAGCACCGCTATAGCCTCGTGATTCGCGCAAGAGGGTCAACATGCGCGGGATCATCATCGCCCTTCTACTTCTTCTTCCTGCGCGCGGCGTGCACTGCGGACTACCGGTCCCTGAGGGGGTACGGCATAAATCGGGCGCACGCTACCATCGCCGCCATCCGTTCCGAGCGCAATGCGCCACACGATCACACCGTTGTAGCTGCATACCACGGCCAGGACGTCGAGGCCGAGGCCGAGCTCATCGGGCAGGTACCCGGCGACCACGTAAGTTGCGTGAACTCCGTCCAGAGTGACCTGCTGCGCCTCCATCTCCAGTCGCTGCTGCGTGGGAACCCCGCTCGTTCTTAGTGATCGACCACGGAACTTCTTGAAGCGCAGGATGAGTAATCCCTCACCAAGCGAAACCGTCAGCATCTGCCGCTTGCGCGTCGTCGGTACTCCAGCGGACTCGAAGTATTCTTCTGCCCGCTCGGTGATCCGGTCATACACGGCGTTGGCCCGCGTCGTGGTACGCGCGGTGGCGAGCTTGGGAGCCGCAGCCACCGCCTCCATCCAGTCGGCCCAACCGCCTTCGATGGCGCCTTGGATCGCCTCAAGATGCGGGCTGAGGATGCGCTCCGCCTCTGGCTGCGGAATCAGTTCGTCGAGCATGAAGCAACACTGCCCTATAAATTTCCGGCTGTCAACTATGCATGAGCTATTCACTGCTGAGCTGGCAGAGCGGCCGGCTCGGGAGACCAGGGTCGTGGCGGACGGGTCGCAACTCAGACTGAACACCAGTGCGCGTTCGCCAGGATGAGCGCGTGGACGTTCGCGGTTGCCCTAGGCCGCTTCAAGACTGTTCTCTGCTGTCGTCGTGGGAGCGGATGCTCACCTTCGTGTTCGCTGGCGGGCGCGCGGCGGGACGCCCCCCGACTGGTGGATGGGCAACGGCAACAGGCTGCTAGTTCAGGGTTGACATGGTAGACATGCCTGCCGATACTGGTAGACACAGTAGACATAAGGTGAGGCTGATGAGCACTATCGCGCCTATGGACCCGCAGCGTCGTCAGACGCAGGAGCGCGCCGCCGAGAGCATCACCGACGCCTTTCACGCGCGCCTGCTTGATCTTGTCAACGAGGGCGTCCAGCTGACCGCACTTGGAACTGCTAGTGCTGTGGCGACGGCGCTCATCGAAAAGCTGCCCGTCGCAATCACCCCATGGAGCGACATCGTCGGCCCGTGCTACACGAGCGGTGCACTCCAGCGAGAGATCGACCGCGGCCGCGGCGCACTCTCCAAGGCCGTGAGCGAGCTCCGTGCACTGCGCCTGGAAACCGCCGACCACCAAACGCTTTATCCGTCCTTCCAGGTACGCAACGGCGCGCTCGTTCCCGGACTCCAAGACGTGCTGGTGGCCCTCCGCGAGGGGATAAACGATCCCTGGACGTGGGCGCAGTGGCTAACGGCGCAGCCCCAGGGGCGCGATGGCGAGGAGCGGCGGCGCCACATCGACGAGCTCATCGACGGAGACATCGATGAGGTGGTCACCGCGGCCAAGCAGGCCGCGGCGGCATGGGCCGCATGACCGCGACGCAGCGGCCGCCAGATCCCGCAACTGACTACACCGAGTTCCCCAAGGAGATCGTCGCTGCTGGCGACCAGATGTACCGCGCACACAGCTCCGGCCGCGGCGCCTGGTGGTTTGACAACGGCGACGGCGGGCGCTTCAACCTGCATGGCGCTCGAGGCACCTGCTGCACGTCGACCAGCGTGGACACCGCGGTACGGGAGCGGGTGCGCGACGAGATCTTTTCCACCGGTTTCATCTCCCGTGCTTTCGCGGAATCCTTCGTTGTCTCGACGGTGTCGGCCCCGCTCCCTCATCGGTGCGCCGCGGTCAGTTCCACTCAAGCCGCTCGTTATCTGGTCGTTCGCGAGATGGTCACGATGAGCGACTACTCCGTGCCGCAGGCTTGGGCAGCCTGTTTCGACGATGCCGGCTTCGACGGCATCTTCTACGGATCCGCATACACAACCGGTGGCGCGAGTGCGTACGCGCTCTTCGGCAACGCCGGTGCTCCCCCGGCCTCCGCCGACTTCACGGAGGCCATCCACCTCACGGGCCCTGCCGCATGCACCACCGTCGGTATGAAGGTCGAGGGGCCTCCGCCGGCACAGGCGCTTCGTATCATCTCGTAGGGGTATGGCAAGGAGCTCTTGCCCAACATCCCTTTCGAGGGCACCGACCGCTCCGACCCGAACGTGGCCGTTCAGACGCGCCCAGGCTGAGTTGCCGTCCGTCCGGCCGTGCTGGACGTGAGGTGCGAAAACGGCAAACGCTCTCGTGCCTCGGCGTCGCTCTCCCGTCGGCAACTCACCTACATCGAGCCGCCGCCGCGGCAAACCGCTATGGATATCGCACTGGGCATCGACTCGGTATCGAATCTGGCATCGAATGGACTCGTATACTGGGGTACCCGAGACGGCAAGCCAGTAAGGGAAGCTCCGGCGACTCAAACGGGCTTTTTCGGTAATGTTACCCGCATGACCACAGCGAACCGCCCGACCTTCGGGGCGACAGCCGCTCCGAGCGAGCGGCCGCCTCGAGTAGATCTTCTCACTCCAATGCTCAAGGGCACTCACCGAGGTGCAGTGCCCGTCCGTCGCGCGTTCTTGCAGAAGCCTCCTGGGACTAAAGGACCTCGTGACGCCGCGATGGCGCGCCTAGCCCGCGACAGCTCCGCGCTCGACGCCTATCTACTCATCCACGCTCTCGCGTCCAGCAGCGAGCCGTACGTCGCTCACTACCCAGCGGCAACCTGGACCCAGCTCGCCCGCCTGGATGAGGCAGCGACCTTCGACGCCGCCAAGTCTCGGTGGTCGAAGGTGGTCAGCAAGCTTGTGACACTGAAGCTAGTTGAGCGTGAGCGTAAGGGTAACGACGTCCAGTACCGGCTGCTCCATGAAGCAGCTGACGGCGCAGAGTACACCCGGCCTCGGAAGGGGGCCGACGGACACTGGTTGCGGCTGCCGTACTCGTACTGGCTCGACGGGTTTGACGCCTCGCTGTCCCACCCCGAGAAGCTCATGCTACTCATCGCGCTCGACCAACAGGAGAACTTCGTTCTCCCGCTAAACCAGTCCTCGAAGTGGTACGGGCTCTCGGAGGCGACCGCACGCCGGGGGCTCCGCGGGCTCGAGGACAAGGAGCTTCTGAGGGCCTGGTCGTCGTTCGTACCGTCGCCGCGCTCGCCCACCGGATGGATGCAGGAGTTTACCTACACACTCCTCGGGCCGTTTTCGTTGGCGGCCGTCGAGAAGGCGGCAGCTACCCGGGGCAGGGTCTTCTTCACGGATGGGAGCGACACATGAGCGTCCTGTTCGTTGATGAGTCCAAGTCAAAGGGCTACACGATGGTGGCTGCGGTCGTGGCGCCGTCAGACATGGCGACGCTTCGCCGAGACGTGCGATCCCTCGTCCTGCCCGGGCAGCGGCGCATTCACTTCACCAAGGAGAACGACCAAAGGAAGCGAGCCATCCTCTCCGCCCTGACAAGCTTTGGTGTTGAAGCGCACATCGTCCAGTCGAACGCCACGAGGGACGCAGTAGGGCGCGAGGACTGCCTGGTCCGACTTGTCTCCCTCGCAGCGGTGCACGACCACGAGCGGATGGTCCTAGAGCGGGACGACTCCGTTCAGCAGGCCGACCGACGCATTCTGTACCGGGAGGTCGAAAACCACGGGCTACGGGGAAGGCTCACGTACGAGCATGAACAAGCTCACCAGGAACCGCTGCTGTGGATCGCAGATGCCATCGCTTGGGGCTACACCAAGGGTGGCGACTGGAGGCGGCGCGTTCAGCCGCTCACCCGAGTGGATGCGCCGCTCCTTAAAAACGCGAAGCTCGGCTCACCGACCGTCCGGAAGGCTGCCGAGCTCACTTCACGCCGCTAGTGCAGCGCGCATCTGAATCCTAGTAACGGTCGAGGGAAAGCGTCCACCGGATTGCCGTTCTAGGTATCCCAATAGAAGAACCTGTGATACCGCTTGTCTGGATACCCCGAGTCCGACTACTGCGTGCAGCTCTCAACCGGTCCCAGGGCGGCGATCAGTTATGTGCGCATTTTGGGAAACAGGCCCTCTGGTGGTGACTCGTACGGCTACGGGTCCCCGGGATCGTTCCGGTCCTGGGAGCGGGTGAAAGGCCCTTCGGGGCTGAGGAGGATGGGCATGTGGTGGTCGGCGTGCACGATCCACCACATGCTCGGGCCCGTGGCGGGGTTGAGTCGGAGGTGCTCCCAAGCGCGCCAGAGGGCGTCAATTCGGGCGAGGGCTTCGGAGTACTCCCACCAGCGTGCGGCCCAGCGAAAGGATGCGTTGCTTGGGCCGACACGGCGGGCGTACATGTAGCGCAGTCGCTCACGCATGAACTCGTCAGCGGAGCCATGGAACAGCTGCGGTTCGTCGTCCTCATCGTCGACGTCGTCATCGCGGAGGCGTTGAGGTCGGTCATGTCCGCTCCCCCGCTGCGGCTGGAGTTGCGCCAGGCCGGTGGGCGTGGTCGTGAGCTGAAATGGAGGAACGTACCGCGGCGGCGTGCGTGCTGCGCATCCAGGGAACCGCCTCGACGAGGGTTGCCGGCGTGCCGGAGGCGAAGACGAAGGCGCGGCCGTGGGGCAGGGCGCCGAGGTCAGCGACGTCGAGGGTCCGCTCCCGGCGAGTGTCGCGCGCGTGAAACTAACCGACACCATGATCGCGGCCCGTTTGCGGGTAACGGTGGTTCTCGCCGGGCTAAGTGCGCATACTTGGGAACCAGCCTGGTGGCGGTTCCGTGTACGGCAGCGGTTCGCCCGGTTCGCATGTGTCTTTGGAGCGGGCGAAGGGCCCGTCGGGGCTGAGCAGGATGAGCATGTGGTGGTCGGCGTGTTGGGCCCACCACATGCTTGAGCCGATGCCTGGGTCCTGGCGCAGGTGCTCCCAAGCCCGCCACAGCGCCTCAAGGCGCGCCACTGCTTCGGGGTGTTTCCACCACGCGGCGGCCCATCGAAAGCGCGCGTTGCCAGCACCGACGGGGCGGCTGTACATGTGTCGCAGGTACTCCCGGACGAATTCGTCGACGGACCCGTACACCAGCTGCGGCACCTCACCGCCGGCGGCGACGTCGTCGTCCTCGCGGAAGCCGTCGAGCCCGTCGCTCACCGGTCCCGCTCCCCCGGTATCGCCTGGGACGGATCGTGCGCGGCGATCGATGCCTGCAATTCGGCCGCATGCGGGCCGGTCATCCACGGCACCGTCTCGACCAGGGTCGCCGGAGTACCGGAGGCGAACACGACCGCACGGCCGCGGGGCAACGCGCCGAGATCAGCCACATCGAGCGTCCGCTCCCGCTGAATCCCGTGCGAGGTGGAGCGGTTCCCGCGGCCGACACTCGTCGACGTCGTTGTGCGGTTGTAGTCGCCGATCATTTGCGAGAGCTCGCTCAGGAACTCGGGTTCTTTGACGCCGCCGCCGTAGATGGCGATGTTGGAGGCGGACCAGAGTTTGCGCATGCCGTCGCGGCCCCAGACCTGGGTGCCTTGGGACCATGACTGCAGGATTGTCATCAGGACGATGCCGCGGGAGCCGTAGTGGCTGTACAGGTCGGGGAGGTCGTGCCACCGGCACACGTTCGCCGCCTCATCCAACACCCCCAGCAGCGGCGTCCCGAGCCGCCCGCCGGGTTGGGTGGTGGCGTACTCCTCGGCCGCTTCCACGGTCGCGGCGGTGAGTGCGGTGACCAGTGGGCCGGCGGTGCCGCGGCCTTCTTTGGAGAGGCTGTAGAGGGTGTCGGTGCTGCGGACGAACGCGTGTGGGTCGAACTGCGGCCGCCCATCCGCGGCACCGGTCGGGGTGACCCAGTGTGCGATGGCGCGGACCTTCAGGCAGGAGGCCATTTGGGCGGCGGTGCCGTAGACGCTGTCGCGGCGGCGGGCTTCGCCGTTGACCTGGCCGGAGACGGCGTCGGCCATCTGCTCGTACCCGTGGCGGCGGAGGATCCGCACCGGCTCGTCCTCCCCCGGGATCGTCGTCCAGGAGAACGCGGTCGTGATGGGCAGACCGTCGAGGGCGGCGGCGAGGAGGAACCCGGCCAACAGGTCCTGACCGGCGTTGTCGAAATACGCATCCCCCCGGCTGTCACCGGCACGGGACGCGGTCGCGAAGTGCGCAGCGAGCTTCGCCGCCTTCACGTCGTCGGTGACATAACTGAGCGGGTTCCACCACCAGGTCGGTTCCTCGAGAGCGACGCCTTGGGGGTCGAACGCCCACACCCGCCCCTTGCGGGCGCGGAGGTCGCGGGTGGCGTCGAGGACGTCGCGTTTGTTCGACGTCGTCAACACCGCACCCGGCGCGTCAGCGATCGCGGGGATGACGTAGGCGGTGGACTTCCCAACCCGGGGCCCGGCGATCAGGGTCACCATGTCCTCCGGTGACGCGTAGATCCGCTTCCGCCCCGCCACCGTGATCCCGATGAGGATCCCGACCCAGTCCTGGACGCCGAGCCGCTGCGCCGTCTGCCGCGCCCCCGCTGCAGACACCGATCGCAGCTGCCGGCCCTTGCCCATGTGCGCGGCCGCGGTGTCGACGGCGGTGCGCCGGCGACGTCCCCGCAGCACCGACACTCCTGCCACCACTGTCAGCGCGACGACGGTGGCGAGGATGGCGGTCAGGATCCAAGTGGCCGATGTGGGCCAGGTGACGGTGCCGCGGAGGACCCCGAAGAACACCTGGAACGGGTCTCTCGTCCGCCCCGCGTTGAGCCCGTCGAGGCGGGAGCCGAGGGCGACCGCCGCCCACACACTCCCCACCGCCACGAACGCCGCGATCATCGCGGTCAGGGCGGCGATGGTCGACCCGTCGACGCCCTGACCGTGCCTGTTGGTGGCGCTCACGCGGCACCCTCCTCGAGCACGACCGCGGCCGCTGCTCCGGTGGCGAGCTCATGAGCAGCATGCTCGGCGGGGTCGAGGCCGATCATCGGGTTGGACTCGTCGGGGTCGGGGAAGGCGGGGGTGGCGTGCCAGAGCTTGTTGGTGTCGTTGATGGCCTGTTCGGCTTCGACGAGTTCGACCTTGATCGGGATGCCGGGGTGCCCGCCGACCTTGATCAGGAACTTCCCCCGCCCCGGCGGCTCCGAGCCGGGGCCGGTGTCCCAGGTGCCGGGGTCCTGCCACGAGGTCAGGAGATCCTGTTCGGCGCGGGAGAGGGGGACGGCGCTGGTGAGCATGCTCATTTCGGCGCCGGGGAGGCCGCCGCAGACGACCATGCCGGCGCGTTCGACGAACCCGCGCGCTTTCATTCGGTCCTCATCCGTGGGTAGGGCGAGGAGGTCGCTCATGGTGTGCGAGATCATCGCCAGGCCGACGCCGCGTTGCCGGTTCAACCGGGTGAGGGCGTCGACCCGGTCGACCATGCCCCGGCCGGCGCGGAGGGCGCGCCAGAGCTCGTCGAGGATGACGAAGTAGTGCCGGCGGGGTTCGAGGCCGGCGTCGGCGAGGGCGTTGGCGACGTTCACCGTCCCGAACCCGGCGGACCAGCAGGCCAGCAGGATCGCGGCCTGCATGTCCGTGTCCGAGTCATCGATCGAGGACACGTCGTAGACGACGGGGCGGTCCCGGCGCATCGGGACATCGGTGGGGTGGGCGAAGGTCTCCCCCAGCCGGCCGCCGGAGGTGAGGCTGATCAGGGAGGCTTCGAGGTTCTCGGTGATCGCCTTGTACCGGGTGTCATCCCCCCGATCCAGAGCCACATCCCTGACCTCTTGCGGTGCGTCCTGGATCACCCGGAGGAGGTCGCCGAGGACCGGGACACCGGTGTGGGTGTCGTCGAGGACGCGGAGGGCGCGGTCGATGATCGACTCTTCCCGGTCGGTCGGGGGTTCTTTGCGGAGGATGGTGAGGAGGGCGGAGACCATGGTGTGGCGGCGGCCGTGGGCGTCGGCGAGGACCTGCTGCCGCTCCTTTTCCTTCCCCGCCCGCCGCAGCCGTTCGGCGGCGTGGGCGGCATCGCCGGGGTCGAGGATGTTCAGGTGCCCGCGGCCGCGGCCGAGGGTGATGACCTGCCCGCCGAGGGCCCGGATCAGGTCCACGTAGTCGGGTTTCAGGTCCCCGAGCACCAGGGGGAGGGAGCCGAGGCCGGCGAGACCGGCGGCGGTGCGGCGGGTGTAGGTGGACTTCCCCAGTCCGGGGAGGCCGAGGAGGAACATGGAGGGGTTGGAGATCAGGTCGGCGTCCTGGAACCAGCTGATCGGGTCCGCGCACACCGTCGCGCCGGTGAACAGCTGCAACCCCATCGGAACCCCGATCATCGGCGTTCCGGTGCCCACCGAGAACGGGTGCAACCCGCACACCTGAACCGTCGTCCCCCGCCACTCCACCGCCGGATCCACCACGTTCACCTCACCGCGGCCGCGCCCCAACCAGCCCCGCGGCCCAGGACGACGGATCTCGGGCCTCTTCTCCTTCGCTGGCTGTGCCGCCTTCTCGGCGGGAAGGGCGGCCGGGGTGTGCTTGGGGGCCCGGCGGTGCCGACCTTGCTCGAGGGCGGGCATTAGAGCTGCTCCCGGACTTCGCCGGGCACCCGCAGGTGCTTGGGCAGCACCAGGCCCAGGGGTAGGGCGGCGGCGAAGGCGGAGTCCTGGGAGCCGTGCACCACCCGCAACCGCAGCCGGGCGGTGGCGGACAGGTTGTCGATCGCGGCTTTCGCATCCGACTCCTGCGACCCGTTGAGGACGGTGGCGGTGACCAGCATCCCGAACTGCACCAGCCCGGCGCCGCCGGCTTCCTCCGCCGCGGTCGCCGCCGCTGCGCGGGCGGCGGTCATGTTCCGGGCGGTCGGTTTGGTGGAGGTGGTCAGGTTGAACGACGCCGCCCGCACGTCCGCTTCGACGATCGCGGCCGCTTTCGCCGCGTCGATCGGCCGATACAGCAAGGTCACCCGCTTCCGGGCGACATCCCGGTGCGGGGCCAACAGCCGGGACAGGATGGACGAGGGCACGTTGCCGCGGGGTGCGCCGGACATCATCCAGGTCACCGACGTCGCGGAATCATGCCGGTAGGAGTCCCAGCCGGCTTGGTGGGCGGTGGGGCCGACCTCCGGCCAGTACAGCTCCGGCGGTTCCCCTACCGCGTTCGCCTCATCGATCAGCCGGGCCGCGGCCGGGTCATAGGCGATCCGGATGACCTCACACAACTGCTGCGCATTCAAGGGCCGTGACGTTCCCGCCCCCGTCCCCGCCAACCCTTGGGTCAGGCCGGGGAGGCGGGAGGCGAGCTCGCGGCCCATCTCATCCGGGCTGCGTTTGCGGCCGCCGGTACGGGGCGCGGCGTGGAAGGTGATCGCGACGTACGCCTTGATCGTCGCCGACCCCGCCGGGTACCGGTCCACCAGATCCGACAACAACCGTCGCGCGAACTCCGGCGCCGCCGGGTCGATACGGCTGGTCACCTCCCGGCGCAACCTCGTTCCGGTGTCCGGTGCGGTCTCGATCGTGACCGACACCGCCTCGATCCCGGGTTCGTCGGCGAGGGTGGACAGCCACATGCCCCACTCCGACACCCACGCGTCGATCTGCTCCCGATCCACCAACGCAGCACCATCCGGTTCCGTGCCGATCACGACCGTGTAGTGCGCCATCGCCGGGACCTGGACCAGGGCGAAGGGCCGGTTGTAGGAGTCCCGCCACTCCGTCAACCTCGACCCGGCCGCCAGGCCGGGCAGCTGCACGGTGCCCCACTCCGCCCGACCCAACGGCCCCGACCGGTACAAGTGCGCACCCCGGGTCTTGGTGGACCACCAGCCCACCCGGGTCACGGCACGCATCAGCAGGCTGCGGCCGTGCTTGTCGCGAACCGCGACAGTTAAGAGGAACAGACCGAACAGGACACCGGTGGCGATGCCGGTGAAGATGTTCGACGCCATCGTCACCAGAACACTGAACCCGGCCCCCACGAACAGGACCGCGGTCCCGATCGACCCCAAACCCAACAACCCCGCCGTCTTCGGTCTCGTCCAGTTCCCGTAGCTGCGCTGCCCCACCTGCGTGCTCGTCACCGCGACCCACCCTCCGGCCCATCACCAGTCCGGGTCGTGTCATCCGCTGCCGATCGCACGGCGCTCCGGGCCGACGTCGTCGCGCCCTTCGCGACCTGTCCGGCCATCCGCACCCCGGTCAGCACCGGCGCCGCCGGACCACCCGCCGCCGCACCCGCACCGCCTCCTGCTGCTCGAGCTGCCGGTGCGGTCGCCCCAGACGGCGCACCCGTGGATCGTGCTGCGGTGCGGGTTCCGGTTCCGGTCGGTGCGGCGCCGGTCGGCATCCCCATCGCCGGGCTGCCGCCCATGCGTCCCATGGCGGAGGTGTTGCTGCTGAGGCGTTGGATCGCTCCGGTGGCGAGCTCGCCGCCGACCGCGCCGGCCATCGCGGCGGTCGCCATCCCCGCCGACCCGGCCCCGGCCACGGCGCCGGTCATCGGGGCGACGAACCGCAGCAGCGCCGGCAACGCGATCAACGCCATCAGCATCAACGCCAACCCGGTCAGGATCGACCACACCCCGCCACCGTCATCCTGAAACGCATCCGTCCCGGTCAAGCTGAACGCCGCCGCGTACACCAGCGCCGCGGCCGGCTTGTACAAGATGAACGCGATCGTCCACCCCACCGCCTTCCCGAACCACTGCCTGCCCATCTGCGTGTTCGTAAAAGACGCCGTCAACGGCAGCACCCCCGCCAAAACCACCAACAAACCACCGCGGACCACCATCAACGCCACCTGCACATACGTCATCAACAAGGCGATCGACCCCAGGATCAGGACCCCGATCATCCCGATCGGTGACGTCGCACTGATCGCCACCAAACCGGCGAGGTTCGTGCCGAAACAGTTCGACTCCCCCGCTACCGACACGTCACAGTTCGTCGCCTCGTTCAACACCCACACCGAGAACGCGTCCGCGGCCGCGGTCGCCAACCCGATCACCGCGATCCCCGTCCCCGACACCACCACCAAAGTGATCAGCGACTGGATCAGCTCCTTCCCCGGATGCGCGCGCTGCTCCCACGCCATCCGGATCCCACCCACGATCACCGACAACACCGCCAAACCACCGACGTAGAACCACAACGACCCCTGCAAAAACCCCACCGTCGTCGACGACTGCTCCGGCGCCGCCACCCCCAACAACGCACCCACCAGCGCGGACGCACCCGAGATCAGCAGCACCGCGACCAGCAGCACCCCCAACGCGCCCGCGTTCCGGACCCCGTCACCGCGGCGGGACCGCAACGCGATCAACGCCCCCAACCCGATCAGCGACAACACCACCAAAACCAGGCCGATGTACGTCACATACGACAGCACCGTCGTGAACGCCTCAGACCCCGGCGGCACACCACC
>CANKXX010000011.1 GCA_947487835.1 uncultured Microbacteriaceae bacterium | reverse complement strand
AACAACCTGCTGCTCATCCACGCCCAGTACCCGACCGCCACCGCCGTCGCCGGGTTCCGGCAATGGCAGACCAAAGGCCGCCAGGTCCGCACAGGCGAAAAAGCCATCCGCATCTTCGGCTACTCCACCAAGACCATCACCGAGCAGGACGACACCGGCACCGAGACCGAACGCCGGATCCCCCGCTACCCGATCCTGTCCGTGTTCGACCTCACCCAAACCGACCCCCTCCCCGGCACCGAAGACCACACCTCCCCCGCCCAACGCCTCACCGGCACTGACGACCACGGCATCACCGACACCCTCACCACCTACCTCACCAGACAAGGGTGGACCGTCAGCCGCGAGCACATCCAGGGGAACGTGAACGGGTACGTCGACCCCGCGACCCGGCGGGTCGTGATCGACTCCGCCCTCTCCCCCGCACACGCCGCCAAGACCACCATCCACGAGACCGCGCACATCCTCCTCGGCCACACCGACGAGAACCCCCGCACGTACCTCGAGCACCGCGGACTCAAAGAAGTCGAAGCCGAAAGCGTCGCCTACATCGTCGCCGGCCTCACCGGCTTCGACACCAGCACCTACAGCATCGGCTACATCACTACCTGGACCGACGACACCACCACCATCAAAACCACCGCAGAACACGTCCTCCGCGCCGCCCACCGCATCGCCGAGATCCACTCCCCCACCCAGCAATATCCCGACTAGCGCCACCCGTAACACCGCTGTCGATCGCGTTGCCCCGGGTCACGGACATTAGGACTTAGAACCCAGGGCGGACATACAGACTGCCGGACATACAGACTCCGAAACAAACGGACTGCGGGACATACAGACTGCGGGACATACAGACTGCGGGACATACAGACTGCGAGACATGCAGATTGCGGGACATACGGACTACCGGACATACAGACTCCAGAAAGTACGGACTTCCCGGACATACGGATTCCGGAACATACGGACTCCGGGACATACGGACTCCGGGACATACGGACTACGGGACATACGGCCTCCGGAACATACAGACTGGCCGAACATACAGACGGCCGAATACGCAGACGGCGTGATCATGGATCCACGGAGTTAGGAACCTACGGACTTCCAGACTCATCGACTGGGGGCTCTACTGGCTCGCCACCGAGGAGAGCCATGAGATTCTCGGCTGGAAGGAGATGACGTGCGGGCGTTGGTGAGACGTACTCAGCGGCTCGTTGCGGAGCGCTGTTACAGCGAATCGCGAAGTTACGGAGTTACAGACATGCCGTGCGACCTGCGCTGGTTCCTGCCATCGGTGAGGTGTGATGAACATATGCGAATCGTGGCGCTAGTCGGTCAGAAAGGTGGGGTTGGCAAAACCACCACCACCATGAATCTCGCCGCAGTCATGGCGAAACACTCGCGTGTGCTCGTCGTCGACGTCGACCCGCAACAGTCCACAACATGGTGGGCAGAAAACGCGGGGGAGGGCCTGCCGTTCGACTTCGCCGCCGACGTTGATCCGAACAACCTCGCTCGTTTACGCCAACTGAACTACGACACGATCTTCGTCGACACTCCCGGCAGCCTCGAGGACACCCGCGTGCTGTCGTCGGTCCTCGATGTCGCAGACTTCGTGATCCTCCCACTCAACCCGGAACCACTGAACACGCCGGCGATGATGCGCACGGTGCGTCAACACGTCGCACCGCGCGGGATCCCACACCGCGTGCTACTCAGCAAAATCGACCGTCGTCGAGCCGGCCAACTCGAGGACTGGGAGCAGCTCATCGACAAGGGGCTGAAAATGCCCCGGTTCCGCCAATACATCCGCCTGTATGCCGCCCACGCCGACGCGCCCCTGACCGGGCGCGTCGTAACCCAGTACCCGGACACCCGCCAGAACGCCAATGCCATCTACGACTACACCCACGTCGCCATGGAGCTCATGGCGATTTGGGCCAATGAACCGCAGCGATTGGAGGCCGTCTGATGGCTCGCGCCAACCTGACCGCAATGCTCGAAAGGCTCGACCCGGAACCGGCTGCGGCGGCTGTCGACGCGGCCCCGAACGTGGAGACCGGTCCAGCGCGCGCGACTCCAGCTCTGGCGCAGTCGGACGGGTCATCCGCACCAACTAAACCCGCTCAAGGATCGACGCCCGCCAGTGGTGGGGGATACCTATCGTTCGAGCGGAAAGAGACGCGACTTCGTGCGGATCAATACGCGCGACTTACCCAAGAGGCACGCCGGCTGAACAAGGCCAAAGGAACGGGCGGAGAGCGGATCACCGAGAACACACTCATTCGAGTCGCAATTGACCTGCTGTTCGAGCGGGTTGACGAACTCGCTGGTGCAACTGAAAGTGAACTTCGTAACTCTGTAACTTCGTGAATTTTTGTCGTCGCGATAGTCTGAGTGACAGGAGGCCCAAATGCCGCTCCTACAGGACATCACGCCGCACGCCCACCTCCTTGCCGAGACGGGACGGGGTCTTTATGACCGAGGAGAACCGGCCGAGCTGCGCCTCGCCCTCGTCGTTCTTGACGGACTCGCGGAGACACTGCTCCGCTTTAACAGCGACGAGCAAGAGGTGTGGTTGCAGATCGGCCGCACAGCGGCTCGGATCATCGCTGAGAACGGCGAGGATGGCACCGAGCTGCCGTTTGAGTTGTACGAACTCACATTTCCGATCTCGACGACGTTCGCGGACTTGTCGGAGGGAACCTACGTCCACCTCTCTCGCACTCAGCGTAAGAAGCTCTACGAGTTCGACTCCAACGTTGACATGGCCGTGTTCTTTGGGACTATTTCAACCGAGGATGGCATGGTCCTGAAAGCGTTGCACCACTACCGCAACCGGGCCTACCACCATAACCACGCACACGGGGGCACGTTGGCTAGCCTGGTCCAGTTGCAACTCACGGTACTTGCGCGGGTGGCTCGATCGATTCGGCCCCAGGTAGGCGTTCCAATCACGTCATCACACGGTAGTCGGCTCCCCAGTCTGGCTGATATAGCTCACGCACTCGATGCGGGCGTTCAACTCGACGTCAGCCGGCTAATCGAATCGCTGAAGGAAGCTCTGACTGCTCAACTGAGAGTGCTCGATGCGGAAGTTGCAGAAGTTGAGTCGTTCATCAACAGCGGGCTGCCGTTGGTCACGACGGATGATGTGATTCGTCTCGTCCAGATGTCCGAGCCCTGGCCGGACGTTGCTGCGGCGCGTCAGGCGCAGGTCCGGGTTCCTCCCGAGCTTGTTGCCCGCTGGCGCACTGAGGTGAGCGGGGTCGGAGCAGATGGCGATCCTTCTGTTGCGGTTGCGGAGTACTTCGGCATCGAGAAGCAACTGACGCGTCTACTAGAGGACGTTAGGCCCGTAGCGGACGAAGTTGATCGGGCGATCGACAACATGATTTCGGAACGCCGAGTCAACATCGTCGCGACCACAGGATGTCCGTCACGCGCCGTCCTCGAGCAGCACGGCCACAAGCCGGGGTCGCACGTGGTCTTGTGGGGGAGTGGCCGACTGGGGTGCGCCAATACCGGATTCCCGCCTGATTAAACGCCTGCTGCCAGTCAAGGTCGCGCTCCGGGCTCGTTCGCTGTTGCTAGGAGCGCATCAGCATAACGATCTGCTGCTGTCCGTACGTACTGTGGAGTGACACGCAACAGCCACACCAACTCGAGAGCGATCGCACCGACACCTACGAAGGCGATCGACCACCAGCTCAACGTGAACACCTGCAGCATGGAGAGCGTGACGAGGACGCCGGTGGCGGCGAGTAGCAAGGTAGCGAGCATGACCCCGACGGGTTTGGCACCGTAGAGGTTTCGAGCGGTGCCGTACTGCACGAGCTCCGAGTAGACGCGTGGGTACTGAGCGTGGTCACGTGTCATTTCTCGCATCCGCGCAACGGCGTCCTCGTACACCTCGTCTGCGTCTGCCGGGTCCGCTTGCTCCACAGCAGCGGTCGGCAACGTGACGCCAGTCATCGACTGCACACGTCGGTGAAGCCGCTCGACGGTTCTCGAGGGCTGGCCGGCCCAGCGAAGCCGCTGCACGGTGGGGCTGCCGCCCCAGTCCTTCCAAAGGCGCCGCTCAACAACATTGCCTCGGTCTCTAACAGTGCGCATGACGATCAAGTGCAGACCTGCGGCGATCGCGATCCCAAACCCCGACCGGAGCAGGTCCTCAATGTTTCCGGTGCGGATGATCGCGACTGCGAAGATGCTAACCGGTGCTAGGACGGTGCCTGCAGGAAGGAGCTGAGTGGCTCGCTCGTAAGAATGATCCATGGAGTTGGTTACGCGTCAGGCTCCAGCCAAGGCAGCGGCGTTAGGCTGGTCCAGCCTGGCCGCTTCACGGTGCCGCGGTGCCAGCGGATAGTCTGGCCCCGGGTGGAGCAGACCTTGTACCCACGCCGAGTGAATGCGTTCGCGACTTCTGGCCGCGGAAAATCCTCGGCTTCTTTGCCGACGCTCACAAAGGCAGTCCGAGCCCCAGTGTCCCCGATGACAGGCCCAGCGAGTCGATTCATGACCTCGGTCGTGAGGTTGTGCCGGGAGCCGTGGTGCGGGACGTCGAAAAGGTCCGGCAAGCGAACGGCGCTGCGTCCTGACCTAGCTAGGTGATCTGCCGCCCGCGTCAAGGCGGGAACACCTGCGTCGCCCGTGAGTAGCACGCGGTACCCGTCGACCTGCACGTCGAGGATGATGCTGGTGTTGTTCCGGGCGGTAGTGCCGTCGCCATCGGTTAGATCCCCCTCGCCGGGATCTGTTGCTCGTGGCCTCAAGACATTCTTCAGTGCCTGCGCGCTTGCGCGAAGGACCGCGCCGAACCGGCCCGAGAACGAAGTGGAAGGGTCGTCCTCGTTGAGGAGGCTGGCGTAGAAGCTCTCGTCGGGCCCGGCGATCATCACCGCGCCCTCGAAGAAAGTCGCGCCGGTGAATGCGTTGGTGATGACGGTGACACCTTGCTTACGTGCGAGCGCGATGAGGTCGTCGACCTTGTCGGCCTTCACGTCGTCGGACGTGTGGCCATAGCTAGCGGGTCGATGAATCAGAAGCCTGTCCACTTGCAGTTGTTCGAGGACACCAAACAAGCCATTGATGTGGTCATCGTCGGGGTGGGTGCAGACCATCAAATCGATCCGAGAAGTGTTGTAGTAATGCTGCACGTGCGAGACGATCGCGTCAGCGGTGTCAGTGAAACCTCCGTCCACTAGCATCACGCGTTGTGTACCCGTGACCGGCTCGGTGAAATGACACAGGATGGCATCTCCGGTATCCGTCTTTTCCCCCACCGGGATGAACTCAATCTCGATCATGTCTGACTTCCTCTCGGCCGATTGCCTGCATCCTTCAAAGCGTACGTTGAGGTTCCGACATCCAGGGCATCCGGATTCCACTGGATTACTGGGCGGATCGCTGGGTTCATCACGTTCCCCTGCCGGACTCAGCATGCAATTACGCAGATGCGAGGCGCACGTTGAGAGCTACGCGTCTCAGGCGGCAAGTGTTTCGTATCCTTTGAGTTGCGAGACGTCTCGTGTTAGCTCTGAGCTTCGCGGCGGTTCGTTGTCGCAGGTGTCCCGCCATGTGCTGCAACGCGGCTCGACTGGCCGTAGTCATCGTCAGTTGCGAGACAGGTTGGTTATCGTGTAGAAGCTCATCGGGTACGCGCGGGTGTCAGCCCATTACGACCTGTATGTGGACCGGGGGTTCTCGGGGCGCTCGAGCAACCCGGCCGGCGTTCGGTGGAGCGCTTCGTGCCTTGCGCGACGGGGACGCACTGGTGATCACGGTTTCGGACCGTCTGGGGCGATCGACGCAGAACTTGTTCGCCCTGGCCGAAAACCTGCGGGGGGAGAGGTGCCTCACTCCGGGTGCTGAACCTCGGCGGGGGAGACGTGAACACAGCAACTCCCAATGGGATCGATGCTGTTCACCGTCATGGCAGCCCTTGCGCAGATGGAACTCGAGATTAAGCGAGAGCGCATCACTGACTCGGTGTCGAAGCGGCGGGCAGCGGACAAGGACCTCGGCGGCCGGCGTTAGTCTTTCACCAACAGTGAAGCGCGAACGCAGTCCGGCAGATTGATGCCGAGGAGCCGGCCGCTCAGGTCGCTCGCGACCTTGGTATGTCACGGCCGACCCTGTACCGCCGTATACGCGGGATTCAGCAGGTGAAGGCCACGACCGCGATACCCGATTGATCAGCGCTGGGCAAGGGTGTTTCGACTGGCGCCTCTCACCGTGATGTACCGCGGCCTGGAAGATTAGTGGAATGTGGGATTTGGACTGCTGCTGGGAGCCGCAGTAGAAGATCGAGCCACGATGCGGACAGGGAGTTCGATCGGAGCCGGTAGCGATATACTGTCATCTATGTGTGGCGCGCTAAGCGCGTCGAGGAGAGTTAGGGCTGCTCGTCTCCCTTGGTCCTCTACGAATTGGTCGACTGTAGTCAGTCCGAAGACCGTGCCGAGAGGATGTTTGTCCACGCCGATGACCGATAGCTGCTCCGGGACTTGGAGGCCGAGGTCGCGAGCGGCGAGGATCACGCCGATGGCCATCTCGTCTGAGGCGCAGCAGATCGCGGTTGGCCGGTTGTACGGGTCGCCGAGCAGTGACTTCACCGTCGTATAGGCCCCGTTCACGGTGTAGTCGCTGAGAACCGACCACTCAGGTCTTTGCTCGAGGCCAGCAGATTCCATTGCCGCCTGGTAGCCCTCCCGTCGCGATCGGGAGACTTGGAAGTAGGACTTGGACTCGTGTTCGCCGCCGACGTGGGCGATACGTTTGTGACCAAGGCTGATCAAATGCTCTGCAGCGAGTCGTCCGATGGCGTGCTCGTCGACGAGCAACGAAGTGATGCCGGGAACTGATCCACCGATACTGACGAAGGGGATACCTAGCGAGAGGAGCCTGGTGGCATCCTCATCGCCTAGCCGAAGACCGACCGTGATCACCCCGTCGAGCCGTTTCCTCAGCAGGAAGTCGTTCAGTACGGTTTTGCGGTGCCGATCACCCTGGAAGTCGTACAGGGTGAGGTCGTACCCGGCGTCAATCAGTTGCCGCGTGAGGCCTTCGAGGACGGTGGAGAAGTACCAGCGATTCACATGAGGAAGAACGACACCGATGTTGCGGCTGCGGCCAGTGGCAAGACTCGAGGCGTGATAGGAAACCTGAAAACCAAGTTCAGCCGCCGCGGCCCTGACACGCTCTCGCGTGCTCTGAGACACGCTCCCGCGTCCACTTAATGCCCGGGACGCCGTTGCCTGCGAGACCCCGGCAGCGAGTGCCACATCTTTAATGCCGAGCACGGCGTCGTTCCCTCCCGGCCGTCACTCACTGCGACGTGGGCTCATATCGCAGCCAAACGCACTGGTCGGGGACCAGTGTATGACTTGCTCCGGAGGTGCTCCCGGTCACATCAACGCTGTCGAGGATCACCGCCAACTCAGGAAGAGTTACATCGTCGGTTCCGAGATTCAGAAGCACTAGCACATCACGATTCACGAATGCGACGACATCGTCATTCAACCCGTCGTACCAGGACAGCGACCCGGACCCCAAACTGAGACCCTTCCGCTGTACAAGTGCGGCACGGTAGAGCGAGAGGGTAGAGCAGGGATCGGCATGTTGCACCGATCGGGCATAGCCGCCCCACCCCACTGGATGTGGAAGCCACGAAGCGCCTGTGTCATTGAAGCCGACCGAGGGACCGTGCTGAGTCCAGGGGAGAGGGATACGGCAGCCGTCCCGGCCGAGACGTTCCGCGGACGTGCGTCTGAACGTGGGATCCTGTCGCGCCGCCTCGGGCAACCCGGTGTGGTCGGGAAGCCCCAATTCCTCACCTTGATAGAGGTAGACCCCACCGGGAAGAGCGAGCATGAGCATTGCCGCAGCGCGGGCGAGCATCTGGCCACGGCGGGCATCCGGCTGAATATCGTTCGGACCGATTCCATCTCCTCGTCGCGTGCCATCCGGCCGTCCGCCGTCGGGATAACCGAACCGGGTCGCGTGGCGGACCACATCGTGGTTGGAGAGCACCCATGTGGTCGGCGCATCGACGGCATCGAAGCCGCGCAGCGAAGTCTCGATCACGGAACGGAGCGATTCCGGCTCCCACTCGGCGCCGAGGAATGCGAAGTTGAAGGCCTGCTGCATCTGGTCCGGCCGGACCCATTCCGCAAGCCGTTCGACCGGAGATATCGATGCTTCTGCGCAGAGCACTCGTTCGCCGTCGTACTCCCGAAGTAGAGCGTTCCAACGGCGGTAAATATCGTGCAGCTCGGGCTGACCGAACATGGGTGCTTCGTGTCCGGGATACCCGTCGGAGTCGCCCCCGTCCGCCCGTCCACCCCAGTCAGGCAGGTCCGGATGCTTCACCAGCGAATGAGCGACATCGACGCGGAATCCGGCCACACCACGGTCGAGCCAGAATCGGAGCGTCTGTTCAAATTCCTCTTGCACCACGGGGGAGCGCCAGTTGAAGTCGGGTTGCGACGAGTCGAAGAGATGCAGACACCACTGACCCGCCCTGCCGTCTGCCTCATCGATGCGGGTCCATGCGGAACCACCGAAGTGGGACTGCCAGTTATTGGGGGGCAGCTCTCCTCCTTCGCCCCTGCCGTCCCGGAAGATGAACACCTCCCGCTCAGTGCTTCCCGGGCCGGCGGCCAGCGCAGCGCGAAACAGTCCGTGCTCGGACGAGCAATGATTGGGAACCAGATCGACGATGACTCGCAGTCGCAACTCGTCGGCGCGGGCGATCAGCGCATCGAAGTCGTCGAGCGAGCCGAACATGGGATCCACATCGCGGAAGTCGCTGACGTCGTAACCTCCGTCCTGCTGAGGGGATGGATAGAAGGGCGACAACCAGATGGCGTCGACGCCGAGCTCCCGGATGCTGGCCAACTCCGCCGTGATTCCCTCAAGGTCCCCATCGCCGTCACCATTCGCGTCACGGAACGATCGGGGGTAGATCTGATAGATCACCGAGGAGCGCCACCATTCATCGCCGCGATGCGATTCCTCGTTCGACAGATGGACGACATGAGCGGGGCGACGCTCTTTCAACTCAACGGTGACTGCCTGGGACATGACGGCGAGTGTACTTACTTGAGCCTCGAAATGGAACCGCTTCCATGTCGACTGCCGACGGGGACGCGCACGCTGGCCCACAGGCCACCTCCGGACCCGACGGTTGCTTTCGAACCAGCCGATCGGTCTGCCCGCTCACCAGTTCCTTGTTGGCGGATCCGACGCAGTCGCAATTTCCACTTAGAACGGCCCGTACGGGTGGCTGAACGCTGGCGCCCAGCGGCAGATGTGACTATGTCGAGCCCGGCTTGTCCTGAAACTCGGCGCCAGCTCGATCGTCACTGACGAATCACACCCTACCTGAATGCTGCATCGGGAGCCTCCAGAACCGACCTTTACGAGTCCGTTACCGCAAGCGCTTCCATCTCGGTCGATGACCCGCTATTGTCGACCCGTCCGCAGCGCAGCGGCCTCCCCACGATCGGAGCCCGCGCCAACCGAGTCAGCCGTGAGGAGCACCATGCGCAACAGCACCAAGCGCAACACCGTCCCATCGTTAGCCGTCATAGTCGGCCTCTCGCTTTTCATCACCGGATGCAGTGGTGGTGGCGCCGCGGAGACCGCGGAAGAGCCGACTGAGGAGAGCAGCGAGCAGCCCGCCGTTCGAGGCGACGAGGATCTCATCATTTGGGCCGATCCGGTCCGGATCGAGTACATCAAGGAAATCGCCGACACTTTCGCCCAGGAGAACGGCATCACGGTCGGTGTCCAGGGGATCGTCAACACCCGAGCTGACTTCATCACCGCGAACTCGGCGGGCAACGGACCGGACGTGATTGCCGGCGCCCACGACTGGATCGGGCAACTTGTCCAGAACGGCGCCGTTGAGCCACTTCAGCTCACACCGGACGACCTGGCTGGGTACTCGCTCACAGCGGTCCAGGCCTCGACATATGAGGACCAGCTATACGCGTTGCCGTACGCGGTGGAGTCCGTGGCTCTGTACTGCAATACGGAGTACGCGCCGGGCACCTACGCCTCAATCGAGGACGTTATCGCTGCAAGCCAGCCGGCGGTGGATGCTGGCACCTTGGATGTCCCTCTCATCCTGCAGCAGGGCGAGTTGGGAGACGCGTATCATATGCAGCCGCTGTTCACATCGGGCGGTGGGTACGTCTTCGGCCGCGATGCCGAGGGGAACTATGACCCGACCGATCTCGGTCTGAACAAGCCGGAGTCGATCGCGGCCGCCCAGAAGATCGCCTCACTCGGTGAGACGGGGGCGAACACCATTCGACGGTCCATCAGCGGTGACAACTACCTCTCACTGTTCACCGAGGGCCGAGCTGGTTGCATGGTTTCGGGTCCGTGGGCGCTGCCGGATGTCAAGAAGGCGCTGGGGGAGAACTACTCCATTCAGCCTGTCCCCGGCTTCGCGGGCATGCAGCCGGCACAACCGTTCATGGGCAGCCAGGGATTCATGGTCGCTTCGAACGGTAAGAACAAGACGTTCGCTCAGGAGTTCGTAACCAACGGCGTCAACAGCGAGGAGTCGATGACGCAGCTGTTCGAGCTGAGTAATCAGCCGCCGGCCATGGTTTCGGTCCGTGAGGGCATCACGGATGAGGACGTGTTGGCATTGGCCACCGCAGCTGACCAGGGCGCCCCGATGCCGGCGATTCCCGCCATGGCTGAGGTTTTCGCCCCGCTCGGGCAGGCGTGGTCTGCGATCATCGGCGGCGCCGACCCGACCGAAACCATGAACCAGACCCACGAGACGATCGCGCAGGCCATCGCCGGCTAGCGACCCCCCTGGGACCGTGCCGCCTGGCACGGTCCCAGGGACCCGGGACCATTGGCGTCCCCACTCACCTGCCCCGTAAGGGTTTCGGAGCGAATTGGAGCGTGATCGCGTGGAACAGCGCGTAGCAAGCAGGGCAGGGCGGGGCGACCCTGCCGGCACCGGGGGAGGATCGGGCGGCGTCGCCGGAACGCTGGTCAAGGTCGTCGCCCTCGGAACGATTGTCGGCCTCGCCGTCATGTTGACTCCGGCCCTGGTGGGAACCCAGCAGTGGGCGTTCTTGATCGTCCTCTGGGGCATCGTCGCCGTCCTTGCGGTGACATATGCAACCCGCCGATTCGTCCCCGCTAAATACCTCGTGCCGGGCACGCTCCTGCTCGTGCTGTTCGTGGTGTACCCGATCCTCATGACGTTCCAGCTCTCGACGACGAACTATGGGGACGGGACGCGGACCACGAAGGAGGTGACGATCTCCCGCATCATCGGGTCCGCCGCGCAACAGGTCGAGGGCGCCAGAACCTTCGAGCTCTCAGTCGGCAGCGAGGGAACGGCAACCTCCGGCCCCTACACCTTCCTCCTCATGGACACCGGGACCGGCGATATCTTTGCCGGGACGCCGGACGGGATCCGTGAGCTCGACCCGGACACGATCACGGTGGAGGACGGTGTCATCACCGCGGCGGAGGGATACACCCTGCTCGACCGCCGCCAGGTCAACGAGCTCAGCCAGCAAGGCGGCGAGCTCGAGGGGTTCGCCGTGCCGACAGAGGACGGTGTTATCACTGCCCAGGGTTTTAGCGCCGTCGAACTGTCCTCGCCGCTCGAATACGACGAGACGACGGACACGATCACGAACGTCAACACCGGCGCCAAGTACACACCGGTCCAATCCGGTGACCGCAAGTACTTCACCAACGCAGATGGAGAACGGCTCTCCGACCAGTCCTGGGGCGAGAACGTCGGGCTCGACAACTATGTGCGCGCGTTCACCGACCCACGGATCAGCAGCGACTTCGTCGGTATCTTCGCCTGGACTCTCGCGTTCGCCGTCCTTTCCGTGGGCACAACCTTCGTGTTGGGACTCTTCCTCGCCACGGTCCTCAACGACGCCCGGGTTCGGGGTCAGCGGGCGTACCGCTCGATCCTGCTGCTTCCATATGCCATCCCGGGATTCATCGCTCTGCTGATCTGGTCGAGCTTCTTCAACTCGGAGTTCGGCTTGATAAACAACATGCTGAACCTTGACATCAACTGGCTCGGCAACCCGTTCTGGGCAAAGGTCGCCGTCCTGCTGGCCAACCTCTGGCTCGGATTCCCATACATGTTCCTGGTCTGCACGGGCGCCCTGCAGGCGATCCCGGCCGATCTCAAGGAGGCCGCCTCGCTGGACGGCGCGACCGGCTGGACGAACTTCAGGAAGATCACCTTCCCGCTGCTTCTGGTCGCGATCGCCCCTCTGCTGGTCTCCTCCTTCGCGTTCAACTTCAACAACTTCAATGCGATCTTCCTGCTCACCGAAGGCGGGCCCTTCAGCCCCGACAACCCAACCGCCGGTGGCACCGACATCCTCATCAGCTACACGTACCGTCTGGCGTTCGGCGGCGCCGAACAGCAGATCGGCTTCGCCTCGGCGATCTCGGTGGTGCTATTCGTCCTCACCGGTGTCCTCGCCGCAATCCAGTTCCGTGCCACCCGCACACTCGAGGAAGTTGGTTGACATGACACAGGTCAATCCGCAGGCCGGACAAGTGACGTCGCCGTCCGACCTCACCGATCCCGCCCAGCGCGGAGAGACGTCCAAAAACTCTCCGGCGGGCAACAAAATGTCCTTCGGCCGATGGTTCAGAGAGGTCGGCTGGCGCCATATCGTCGGCATCATCGCGATCGTCTATGCGATCATCCCGATCCTGTACATCCTGTCGGCGTCACTGAATCCGGTCGGGAGCGTGTCGGCCACGTCCGTGCTGCCGCAGACGTTCAGCCTCGACAATTACGTCGCTCTCTTCACCAACCCGGACCGCCCGTTCGCGAGGTGGTTCCTGAACACGATGTTGGTGGCGATCATCGTCGTGGTCACGTCGATCTTCTGCAGCGCCCTGGCCGCCTACGCGTTCTCCCGGTTCCGTTTCAAGGGCCGTCGCGGCAGCCTGCTCACGCTGCTACTGATCCAGATGTTCCCGCAGTTCCTGGCGGCGGCAGCACTGTTTATCCTGTTCACATCGATCGGTGACGTCCTGCCGGCCATCGGCCTTGACACGATCGCCGGATACATCCTGGTCCTCCTCGGCGGCGCACTGGGGCAGGTCTGGCTCATCAAGGGCTTCTTCGACTCGGTCCCGCGCGAGCTGGATGAAGCCGCCGTGATGGACGGCGCCACCCATACCCAGCTGTACTTCAAAATCATCCTGCCGCTGGTACGTCCGATTCTCGCCGTGACCGGGCTGCTCGCCTTCATCGGCGTCCTCGGTGAGTTCATCCTCGCGTCGATCTTCCTGCGCGATAACGAGATTAAGACGCTCGCAGTCGGACTGTACGGACTCCTCGACGCCGACCGAACCAACAACCTCGGGATCTTTGCCGCGGCGGCCGTGCTCACTTCCATCCCGGTCATCCTGCTGTTCCAGTACCTGCAGAAGTTCATCGTGGGCGGCATCACCGCCGGCTCGGTGAAGGGGTAATGGTGCTGAAGCCAGCGCGCACTGATACCCCCGCATCACCCGGTCACCTGCTTCACCAGCCGCACCACGACGGGTCGGAGCTGTACGTCCCGGTGCGGGCACCCGGCCTCGGCGACGTGATCCCGGTGCGCCTCTTCGTGCCGCACGACTCCGAAGGGGAACCGGGAGCCACGTCGGTCACGCTACGAGCAGTGCACGACGGCGAGCCGCACCTGGAAGCCGCCGAAGAGGAAGCCAGCGACGCCGCCGGAACGTGGTGGCGGGCATCCCTCCAGGTGGTCAACCCGGTGACGCGGTACCGGTTCCTCCTGACCGGCCCAGCGGGCTCGACCGCTGGTGCCTACACCTGGCTGAACGCCACCGGGGTGCATCATCGGGAAGTCACCGACACCGCCGACTTCCGAGCGGTGGCGCACCCACCGGTGGCGGACTGGGTCACCGACGCCGTGGTGTACCAGGTATTCCCCGACCGATTCGGCCGGTCAACCGCTGCCGACGACCGGGCCTTGCCCGCTTGGGCCAAGCCCGCGGCTTGGGACGACGCGGTTGTCCACCAGGGTCCGGACACCCCGCTGCAGTTCTTTGGCGGAGACCTAGCGGGGATCGCCGAGCACCTCGACCACATCATCGAGCTCGGCGCGACCGTGCTGTACCTCACACCGTTCTTCCCGGCGCACAGCAATCACCGGTACGACGCATCCACCTTCGACCACGTCGACCCACTGCTCGGCGGCGACGAAGCTTTCGCTGACCTGGTGCGGGAGGCGCACAATCGCGGCCTGCGGGTGATGGGCGACCTTACGACGAACCACACGGGAGACTCCCACGAGTGGTTTCTCGCCGCCCAGGCCGACGCCCACGCGCCCGAAGCCGACTACTACTTTTTCGAGAAACACCCCGCCCAGTACGCCTGCTGGTTCGGCATCCCGTCCTTACCCAAGCTCGACCACTCCTCGCCGGCACTGCGTCGGCGCATGTACGAGGGGCCGACGTCCACGGTGGCGCACTGGCTCCGCGCTGGGCTCGACGCGTGGCGGATCGACGTCGCGAACATGACCGGCAGGCACGGTGCGCAAGACCTCGCCCACGACGTCGCCCGCACGATGGTTACCGCGGCTCGTGACGAGAAGGCGGACGTGTGGGTGCTCGCCGAGCACGGCCACGACGCAGGCCCAGACCTCCAGGGCGGCGGATGGCACGGCACCATGGACTACGCCGGATTCACCCGACCGGTGTGGACCTGGCTAGGCGGAGCCGAGGCATCCACCCGCCCGTTCTTCGGCCAGCCCACAGCCTCACCGGTCCTCAGCGGCACCGATGTTGTCAACGGGATGCGCGAGGTGCACGCCGAGATGCCGTGGCGGGCGCAGGCCGCCTCCACCCTCCACCTCGACTCCCACGACCTGCCGCGGTTTAGAACGGCGACCGGGGGCGACGGGTCGGGAAACATCTCACGGCGAGGCCGCGAGAAACACCTCGTGGGGCTGGCACTGCAACTCGCAATGCCCGGCGTCCCGTCGATCTTCGCAGGGGATGAGATCGGCCTCACGGGCGTCGATGGCGAGCACTCGCGCACGCCCTTCCCCTGGCACCGTCGTGAAGAGTGGGATGAGCCCACCCTGGATGCATACCGGGCCTGGATCGCGCTGCGGCACCAACATGTCGCGCTGCGCCACGGGGGCCTGCGCTGGGTGCACGTCGGCGACGACTCGATGACGTTCCTGCGCGAGAACGCCGACGAGCGCATCCTCGTACATGCCGCCCGTGCAGACCATTCACCGGTGACCTTGCCCCTGCAGGCTCTCGGCATCGAATCGGTAGCCCACCTGTCTCCCCTCCTCGGTGAACGCGGTGCAGCAGTCGGAGCCAGCGACGTTCAACTACCGGCGCGCGGACCGGCAGCGCACATCTACCGGCTAGCCCCGGCGTCTTAGCGGCACAGCCCGGCACGGGTACCGGTGGACGAGGGAGCGCGCCGGCGAAGGTGCCCCCGAGGTGCCGTTGAAGACCACGTACCGCGATGATGGGGATGCGATGACTGACGATGATGTCTTTTCGACACCAAGCTGCCCACGCTGTTTCGTTCACTGCGAGACCGACGAGCGAGGAGAGCGCTCATTCTGGAGTTGCCCGCGCTGCGGGTTGACGATAGTACCCGGGCGGCAATAAATGGCAGTATCTCCCGTCTCTCGGAAGCAAACGTCACAGGACTCGTCGCGAGCCGCTATCCCGCGAGCAACTACGCTTCCGTTCCTCTAGCAGCGACCAACCCGCGCTGAGAGCGTCGCGTATCCCTTGGGTTGCGAGACGTCGCAACGATGGCGACGGGTTCTGCCGAAGCCGTGAGGGAGTGATGTCTCGTAGCTATGTTCCGCAACTTCGAGGATCGTTGCCGCAGTCGGCAGTAGGTCACGAGACAGCTGCGGCAGCATCGTCGGTCCGACGCCCTCGCCTGCTGGGGCCAGGTAGTTGACTTGCCGACGGGGCGTGAGGTACTCGAGGAGTCACCCCATCACGGTGGGGTTAGAAGTGACCCTCGACAGTTCCTGCTGAGAGCAGGCCCGATGGAGACGATCCGGCCCTCACCCAGCGCGGTCGATGGCCCCGGGTTTCGCAGCCGGCTTTGGGCGACGGTGCCACAGATGATGTCCGCCATCTACAGGGCGGGTTCTCGAGGTCCTTGGGATGTGGTCGAGCCGAATCGTGCGGGGCAACACGCGGCCGGCGCGTAGCAAGTCGCGGTCTCGGCGATTGTCGACCAAGCTGCGTGATTCGAGCATGATTTACCCGAGCACGAGCGTGGCCATTTCGTGCAGCTGCCGCTCGCAGGTCTTCCGTTTGAGATCCGGACCCATCGACGAAAGCAATCCTGGCTCACGGTTGCGAGTGCCGTCGGCACGGGGGAGTGTCAGCGTGGTCGGGCGAGGCCTAGCTGAGGTGCGCAGGAGGACCGGCGGGCACGATGTCCTCGGCTCATTGGCGAGGACTCGCGATGATCTGGCACACGGTGCTGGCCGTGCAGTCCGCGGGGTCGAGTTGACGGGCGGCGTCGAGGGCGTTCTTCAGCTCGGTTTCAAGAAGTGCGAGTTCTCGTTGCCGGGCGCGGACGTCATCGAGCTTGGCGGCGAGGAGATTTGTAACGTGCTCGCAGGGCATCTCTCCCGCCTCTCGGAGGGTGATGACGCTGCTGATATCCGTGAGCGTCAGCCCAGCGGTCTGAGACGCGCGGATGAATCGTAGGCGTGAGGCGGTCGCGCCGTCGTACTGCCGGTACCCGTTCGTCTCCCGCTCAGGGGTGGGCAGGAGGCCTCGGCGTTCGTAGAACCGGATCGTCTGTGCGCTCACGCCGGCGACAAGGGCGAGCTCTCCAATTTGCATGTTCTCATTCCACCACTTGACCTTGCAGCGAGGTACAGGGTTTACGGTCAGGGCGTGGAAATCACTTTGCAGTATTTCGATGGATGCCCGAACTGGACGGTCGCTGCGGCACGGCTGGCGGAGCTTGCCCAGGATCGACCTGAGAGGACAGTGACGCCGTTTCTGGTGGAGTCCCCGGAGCAGGCGGAAGCAATCGGTTTCCGCGGTTCACCCAGCATCCTTGTTAACGGGGCAGACCTGTTCCCCGACCCGGCCGCCCCGGTGGGGCTCGCCTGCCGGATCTACGCCACGCCCGACGGGCTCGCCGGCTCACCCACGTCGGACCAATTGCGGTCCGCTCTCCTCGACCGGATGAGTGCGGAAGATTTGAGAGAGGCGAGCACGGTCGGCGTGGATGCGGGCGGGAAGGAAAACGCGCGATGAGCGAGGAGTTCGACCTGTTCGTCATCGGTGCCGGGATGGCCGGCACGACGGCCGCGAACAAGTGCGCCGCTCAGGGCTGGCATGTCGGCATCGTGGATGCTCTTCCCTACGGAGGCACGTGCGCGCTGCGGGGCTGTGATCCGAAGAAGCTTCTTCGACGTGGAGCGGAAGTTATCGACGCCGCCCACTTGATGCGGGGCAAGGGCATCACCAAGGGCACGGTATCCATCGACTGGCCGGCGCTGATGGCTCACAAACGAGGTTTCACCGATGGGGTGCCGCATGGGATGGAGGACGAGCTTGTCGGCAACGGAGTAGCGACATTTCACGGCAGCGCCCGCTTCACCGGACCAAACCAGATTGACATCGACGGGACGCAGCACCATGCGAAACGGTTCCTCATCGCCTCCGGCGCGCGCCCGCGCCCGCTGACGTTCCCCGGCCAGCAGCACCTGATCGACAGCAGCGACTTCCTGAACCTGGACCGGCTCCCGGAGCGGATCGTGTTCATCGGTGGCGGGTTCATCTCGTTCGAGTTCGCACACATCGCCGCCCGCGCGGGAACAACCTGCGTGATCATCGACCACGGCGACCGGCCTCTGAAAGAGTTCGACAAGGACCTTGTTGACCTGCTCGTCGAGCGAACCGAGCACACAGGAATCTCCGTACAGCTCGCCACCACGATCCGTAGTGTCGCGCCCACGACGACAGGATTGAACGTCACACTCGAGCAGGGCGGGAAGACCTCCGTGATCAGCGCCGACCTCGTAGTGCATGGCGCTGGCCGCGTCGCGAACCTCGACGGTCTAGATCTGGACGCTGCGAACATCGCCTTCACCCCGCGCGGTGTCACCGTCGCCGGGCACCTGCAAAGCACTACGAATCCCGCCGTGTACGCGGCCGGCGACGCGGCGGACACGCCAGGTAGACCCCTGACCCCGGTCGCCGTGTTCGAGGGCAAGGTCGCGGCCTCCAACATGCTCAAAGGCACCACCACAACTCCCGATTACACGGCCGTGCCCACCACCGTGTTCACGATCCCGGAGCTGAACCGCGTCGGTGTCCTCGAACATGAGGCGAGAGACAGCGGCGCAGACATCGCCGTGCGTCATCTCGACACCAGTGGCTGGTACTCCAACTACCGGATAGGCGAGACAACCGCCGCCACGAAGATCATCATCGACAAGACCACCGACGCGATCCTCGGCGCGCACCTACTTGGACCCGGCTACTCCGAACTGATCAACATCTTCGGCCTCGCCATCAAACTCGGACTCACCGCTCGACAGCTCAAATCCATGACCGCCACCTACCCCTCCATCGGCTCCGACCTCGGATCCATGCTCTAACGAGCCGGCCAAGCTCATCCGCGCGGAGCGCCGCACCATAGCAGCAGCCCCCCAGCGGGAGGATGATCAGAACATGACAGTCGAGCTCCTGGGAAGGGAGAGACCCACAACAACTCTCATCTGCCGGACCCACCCGGCCCAATCAGCAGGTCCAGTAACCTCATTGATTTGACCGGCTCGCGTGACCGCTGACTCCCTCGTTGTCTGCTCCTGCTGCGGCAAAACCCGCCGCCGGCACCACGTTCACGCCCTCAACGGCGGCACCGCATACGTGTGCCGCCGCTGCGGCCTCTGGATAGCGCTACGCCTACACAACGACAGTCAGAAGCCGCCCGGACGGTAGACAAGCCTTACTGTCCGCGTTTTGAATCACGCGCCCGGTCGAGTTACCAGCGAGCGAACCGACCCCAGACCTCCTGCCTCGAAACACGACATAGAACGTTGTCAGAACGCCGCAAATTACGCTCAAGGTGATTGCTGATCTCGAGTCTCACCAGTTGAGCGTCCGGGTGGAGAACCGTTCGCCGGACACTGCCCGCGTGCGCCTTGAGGAATTACGTCGACCGGGCAGGTCCTGACGCTGGTTCGTTGGTTAGCTGAGGAGTTCGGTCTGGATCCGCGCCTTCACGGCTTCGCGTAGCGGGCGGACGTTATCGGCGGTCCAGTCGGTGGGGTCGGGGAACTTCCACTCGAGGAAACGGCCGGACGGTGTCGCGGGGAGAGCGAGGCCTGGCTTCATTGCCACAACGATGTCCGCGTTCTGAAGGTCCTCGACGGTTACAGCGCGCGGAGTCCGGGCACTGATGTCGAGGCCGAGCTCCGCGACCGTGGAGGCGATCGCCGGGTTGACGGCTTCGGCGGGGGAGAGGCCGGCAGAGGTGGCGGTGAACCGGTCATCGGCGAGGATCTCGAGGAGCGCTGCGCCGAGTTGCGAGCGTCCAGCGTTGTGCTGGCAGAGGAAGAGGACGGTGGGCTTGCTCATGAGTGGTGCTGCTTCCAGTCGACGGGATGGGTGCCGAGATGCCGGGGGCGGTGATGCGTGTCGAGTGTCGTGCGCGGCGGTAAACGAGCGGTGAATCGTCCCCAGCTCACGAAGCGGGCACACGCCGGGGTACGAGCAGGCGGACGGCGACGTAGCCGAGTGCGGCGCCGAGGATCTGAGCGCCGATGAACAGTGGCGCCGACGCGGGGGCGATGCCGGCGAAGGAGTCGGAGAACATGCGGCCGATTGTGATGGCGGGGTTGGCGAAGCTGGTGGAACTGGTGAAGAAGTAGGCGGAGCCGATGTAGGCGGCGACGACGCCGGCGGCGTGAACCGCACGACCGGTGCGGGCCAGGACGAAGATCACGATGATGAGCCCCGCGGTGGCGACGACTTCGGCGATCAGGTGACCGGCACTGATCCGGTCCGTCGTGCTCCACGCCACCGGAGGGAGCTCGAACATGAGATTCGCCAGGACGCTGCCGCTGATGCAACCGAGCACCTGCGCGGCGATGTACGGGGCGATGTCCCTGGGGCCCCGGTAACCGAAGGCCAGATCTACCCCGGACACGACCGGATTGAAGTGGGCGCCGCTGATCTGGCCGAGGACCGTGATCAGCACGAACAGCCCGAATGCGGTCGCGATCGCATTGATCAGCAACTGCACGCCCACATCGTGGGTCAGAGTCGTCGCGGCGACACCGGACCCTACCACCACGGCCGTCAGCGCCCCTGAGCCGAGGAACTCGGCGGCGACACGGCGAAGAAGAGCGGCGGGAAGAGTGGTCACCCACCAAGCATCGCATAGACTTGTGTCTATGAGTGGCGTGGGTACAGTGAGTGCGTTGCGGCTACTCGCCGACCCTACCCGGGCGCAGATCGCGTCGATGATCCTGGACAGTGCCGACGGTCGACAGCTCGTCGGGAAGATGGCTGCCGCGCTCGAGCTTCGCCAGCCCACGGTCAGCCATCACGTCCGCGCCCTCCTGCAGGAGGGCCTGCTCGTCCGTCAGCCGGAGGGCCGAAACGTCTGGTACTCCATCGCGCCGGACCAACTCGACCGGGTGAGCGAGTACCTCCGGGTGACGCCGGAGCAGGTACCGGTCGATGGGAATGTCCTCGAACGGATCGTCACCGACCTGACTGCCCGATTTGCCGGAACGTTCTCCAGCGAGACCGTTCAGCGGTATGTGCAGGAGAGTCACGACCTGCTTACCGAGCGTGCGCACGTCACCCGGCACCTGCCCTCGATGACCTCGCGTTTCGCGGCCGACCGCCTCGACGCGCTACGCGCGTCCACCGACCGCTCGCACGCGAGCCGGACGCCGGAGGTGCTGTTCGTGTGCGTGCAGAACGCCGGCCGGTCTCAGCTCGCCGCCGCGATCCTGCGTCACCTCGCCGGCGACCAGGTGACCGTGCGCACGGCCGGATCCGCTCCGGCCGACGCGGTGCGCTCGGTCATCGTCACCGCGCTCGACGAGATCGGCGTCCCGATCGGCGGCGAGTACCCGAAGCCGTTGACCGATGAGGTCGTGCGCGCCGCCGACGTCGTCGTGACAATGGGCTGCGGTGATGCCTGCCCCATCTACCCCGGCCGCAACTACCTCGACTGGGACCTCGAGGACCCCGTCGGCCTGCCGCTGTCCGGGGTGCGGGAGATCCGCGACGACATCGATGGCCGCGTCCGCGCACTCCTCGCCACCCTGAACGTGAACGCTGCATGAACCTCGACCTGAGACGCTTGATCGACCGATAGACCCCGGTCTATGCTTTGGGTGTTCGAGGAAGGAACACTCATGACTGACAAGCCCACTGTCCTGTTCGTCTGCATTCACAACGCCGGCCGGTCCCAGATGGCCGCCGGATACGCCCGCGCCCTGTCCGCCGGTGCCGTCGAGGTGCTCTCCGGCGGGTCCGAGCCCGGGGACCAGATCAACCCGATGGCGATCGCGGCGATGGCCGAGGAGGGCATCGACATCTCCCAGGCGGTCCCACAGCTGATGACGACGGACCAGGTCCGCGAGTCCGACGTCGTGATCACCATGGGCTGCGGCGACGTCTGCCCGATCTTCCCCGGCAAGCGCTACGAGGACTGGGAGCTGACCGACCCCAAGGGCAAGAGCCTGGACGAGGTCCGCCCGATCCGCGACGACATCAAGGCCCGGGTGCAGGCGCTCCTCGCCGAACTGCTCCCCGCGACGGTCTGACCGCCATGACCGACTTCAGCACCCGCCGCGCCCTGCCGGGCCTGGTCTATCCGGAGGCGTACCTGTCCCGGCTCGCCGACGAGCTCAGCCGGAAGTTCACCGGCGTCTTCGCCGCCGAGACCGTCGAACGATACGTCCTCGAGTCCTACACCGGACTGCTGCGCACCTCGAAGGTCAAGGCGCACCTGGCGAACCAGACCGTCCGCTTCGCGACCGACCGGCTGACGGCTCTCGCCCAGGCCAAGGGCGCGATCGTGCACGACGTACCGGAGGTCCTGTTCATCTGCGAACAGAACGCCGGCCGCTCCCAGATGGCCGCCGTCATCACCAACGCCCTCTCCGGCGGGCGCGTGCACGTCCGTTCCGCCGGGTCCATGCCTGCCGCCGAGCTGAACCCGTCCGTAGTCACCGCGATCACCGAGCTCGGCCTCGACGTGGCCGAAGCGTTCCCGAAGCCCCTCACCGACGACGTCGTGCAAGCCGCCGACATCGTTGTAACCATGGGCTGCGGCGACGCCTGCCCGATCTACCCCGGCAAGACCTATCAGGACTGGGACCTCACCGACCCCGCCGGACTCCCCGTCGAGGACGTCCGCGCGATCCGGGACCAGATCACTGCCAAGGTCGAGGCCATGCTGAACACCCTCGGCGTCACCCCCACCGGAGCCCTGTCATGACCGCCACTGCCCCTGTCACCGAGAACGTCATCGTCGTCGGATCCGGCCCCGCCGGCTACACCGCCGCGATCTACCTCGCCCGCGCGGGCCTGAACCCGATCGTGCTGACCAGCTCCGTCGAAGCCGGCGGTGCCCTGGTCAACACCACCGAGGTCGAGAACTTCCCCGGGTTCCCGGACGGGATCATGGGCCCGGACCTGATGGAGAACATGCGCGCTCAGGCCGCACGCTTCGGCGCCCGCATCTTCTACGACGACGCCACCGCCCTGGATCTCACCGGCCCGATCAAGACCGTCACCACCGGGTACGGGGACACCTACCAGGCCCACGCTGTGGTCCTGGCGATGGGATCCGCGTACCGGAAGCTCGGCATCCCGGGCGAGCAGCAGCTCACCGGACACGGGGTGTCCTGGTGCGCGACCTGCGACGGGTTCTTCTTCCGCAACCAGGACATCGCCGTCGTCGGCGGCGGCGACTCCGCGCTCGAGGAAGCCATGTTCCTCACCCGGTTCGCCAGCACCGTCACCCTGATCCACCGCCGCGACTTCCTCCGCGCCTCCAAGATCATGCAGGACCGCGCCCTCGCAAACCCCAAGATCCGCATCCGCTGGAACACCGAAGTCACCGAAGCCCTAGGCGGCGACCGGCTGACCGGCCTGCGCCTGCGCGACACCGTCACCGGAACCGAGTCCGAGATGGCCGCGACAGGGTTGTTCATCGCGATCGGTCACGACCCCCGCTCCGAACTCGTGCTCGGGCAGGTCGACGTCGACGACGACCACTACGTCCGGGTCGCCTCGCCCACCACCCTGACCAACCTGGACGGCGTGTTCGCCGCCGGTGACCTGGTCGACCACCGCTACCGGCAGGCCATCACCGCCGCCGGCAGCGGGTGCGCCGCCGCCGCTGACGCCGAGCACTACCTCGCCGTCAACGGCCTCGCCTCCTACCTGCAACAGGAAACCGCGCAGATCGACGACACCGTCACCGTCTGACCCGCCACCGCGGAATGTCTCTGGTCCCGCCGCCGTCGGTGGGACCAGAGACGTCATCACACGGTCGAGAGCATCCCTGCCAGGGAATCCAGGGCGCCGGGCACCAGCGAGAAATACGCCCAGGTGCCCCGCTTCTCGCGATGCAGGATGCCCGCGTCGACGAGGACCTTCAAATGGTGCGACACAGTCGGCTGGCTCAGCCCCACCGGCTCGGTGAGATCGCACACGCAGACCTCGCCGTCACCGCTGGCGGCGACGATCGACACCAGCCGCAACCGTGCCGGGTCCGCGATCGCCTTCAACGACCGGGCCAGGGTCTGCGCCTTCTCCGCGCTCAGCGGCTCCCGCGTCGCCGGAGCGCAGCACCCACCCGTGGCGGTGATCGGCAGCTCGGCAACAGGCATGCCACCACTCTGACACAGACATTGACAAACGTCGATATGGTGGGGAACACTAAAGCGCATTGACGGATGTCGATATACGAAGGGGAACCCCCATGACACTCACCCTCACCGTCCCAGCACCGGTCGGCGCTCCGCGGCTCGCGGACCTCCCGGTGGCCGTGATCGGCGCCGGTCCGGTCGGACTGGCCGCCGCCGCGCAGCTGCTCGAGCGCGGACTCGACGTGGTCGTCTTCGAAGCCGGCACGAGCGCCGGCTCGGCGGTGCAGCAGTGGGGCCACACCCGCCTGTTCTCCCCGTGGGAGTTCCTGGTCGATGACGCGGCAGCCCGGCTCCTGGACCGGACCGACTGGAACGCGCCGGCGGCGAAGAAGCTGCCCACCGGGCACGAACTCGTCCGCGACTACCTCGCCCCGCTCGCCGCCACCACCGAGCTCGCCCCCCGGATCCGGTACCGCTCGCGTGTGCTCGCCGTCAGCCGTGAGGGCATGGACCGCACCCGATCTACCAACCGCGGGTCCACCCCGTTCCTGCTGCGCCTCGACACTCAAGACGGTATCCAGGACGTCACCGCCCGTGCCGTCATCGACACCTCCGGCACCTACTCCACCCCCAACGCCCTCGCCTCCAACGGGCTCGACCCGCTCGGCGCGGAGACCGTCCGCGACCACATCAGCCACGCCCTTCCCGACGTCCTCGGCGCGGAACGGGACCGGTACGCCGGCAAGCACACCCTCGTCGTCGGCGCCGGACACTCCGCCGCGAACACCCTCATCAAGCTCACCCGCCTCGCCCGCGAAGTGCCCGGCACCACGATCACCTGGGCCATCCGCGGAACCAGCCCAATCCGCGTCTACGGGTCCACCGATGACGAGCTCGAAGAGCGCGGCAAGCTCGGCGGCACCGTCCACGACCTCGTCCGTAACGGCGCGATCGCCCTCGTGGACCGCTTCGAGATCGAGCACCTCGAGCCGACCGGGAACCGCGTCGCTGTCACCGGTCGCCGCCGCGGCAAGCGGACCTCGATCGAGGCCGACGTCATCGTGAACGCCACCGGTTTCCGCCCCGACCTCGACATGCTCCGCGAAATCCGGTTGTCCCTCGACGAGATCGTCGAAGCACCACGCGCCCTCGCCCCGCTGATCGACCCGAACCTGCACTCCTGCGGAACCGTATACCCGCACGGTGTCGCCGAACTCGCTCACCCCGAACCGAACTTCTTCATCGCCGGCATGAAGTCCTACGGCCGTGCGCCCACCTTCCTGCTGGTCACCGGATACGAGCAGGTCCGCTCCATCGCGGACGAACTCGCCGGCAACCACGACGCCGCCCGCCGCGTCCAGCTCGTACTCCCCGAGACCGGCGTGTGCTCCACCAATGTCGCATCTGCAGCAGGCTCCTGCTGCTCATGACGGTGACCGTCCGGCCGCTGCAACCCGATGACTGGGCCGCGGTCGAAGCGATCTACCGCGACGGCATCGCCACCGGCCACGCAACCTTCGGAACCGAGCCACCCTCCTGGGATGCCTTCGACACGGGCAGGCTCACCGTCGGCCGCCTGGTCGCGTTCACGGCGACCAGGTGATCGGGTGGGCCGCGTTCTCTCCTGTTTCGACCCGACCGGTGTACCGCGGGGTTGTCAAGCACTCCGTCTACGTCGCTGCCGCCGCGCGCGGCCGCGCGGTGGGAACCACTCTGCTCACGGAGCTAATCGATGCTGCAGACGACGCCGGATCTTGGACCATTCAGGCCAGCATCTTCCCCGAGAACACAAGAACACACCAAGCCTCGCCCTGCATCACCGTGCCGGTTTCCGGCGGATCGGTATACGGGAACGCATCGCACACATGAGCTACGGCCCACAAGCCGGCTCCTGGCGGGACACCATCCTCATCGAACGCCGGCGCCTTGGCCACTGACACCACCGTCGGACGATTGCACGCGTGCGCCTCCCTTCGGGGACGTGGCGCTTGGATAGTCGATTCTCCCTAGCCTGTATGAATCGCTTGATCCGGGTCGGACGGCTGCGCTTGAGCGGGAAGTGCCTCGCGACAGTGTCTTCGTCGAGCCCAGCGGCCTATTGCATTGTTCCCGTGCACGCCAATGACTCCTCTGGAGCGACCCGGCCACCTTCCGGAGCCTCCAGCCCCAACGTCGCCGCCCTGCACCCCAAAGCGGCGATAACCTCAATGGTCCATCACCACGGTTACGCCGACCTTGAGTGGCGCTCACTCACGCGGAAGATGCACTCAGTGGAGCACCTTTCGTCACGGTCGGGGCAGGCTGCAAGGTTGTGATCGGCGCGACCGAGGCGAGCGCGTAGCGCATCGAGCCGTGCGCGCTTTTCGTCCAGCTGCCGCACCCGCTCCGCCAGAATCGGCAGCAGACCGTCCCGGACATCAGTGCACGAGGCGGTGTCGAGCATGCGGAGATGCTGGCCGATGTCCTCGAGCGGAAGGCCTAGTTCCTTGCTCGCCTCGATCAGGTCGAGGCGAGCAAGTACGTCGACGTCGAAGACGCGATAGCCGTTGCTACTACGTCGAGGCGTGATCAGTCCGATCGACTCGTAGTAACGCAGCGCGGTGGCAGAGACGCCGCTGCGCTTGCTGACCTCCGAAATTCGCACACAGCGACCTTACGGCTAGGACCCGAACTTGACCTTCAAGCTACTAGAGGCTTTAGCGTTGCCCTCCGTGCCCCTTTGTTGTTACTGCTGGCGCTCGTGAGCGCCGTCGTCGCCTGGCTCGAACGCCGTCAAGTTCCTCTTTACCTCGTTGCGATTGCTGCCGGTGCCGCGCTTGGTCTGCTGCTACCCGCCGCCCACCATTTGGAGGCGTCGATCGAGCCGGTGCTCGCGCTGCTGCTGTTCGCGACGTTCCTCGGCGTCCCGTTTGCCGCGATAGGCCGGTCGCTGCGCGATGGCCGTTTCCTTGCCGCGGTCGGCGTCCTGAACTTCGTGATCGTGCCGGTAGTCGCTTACGGCCTGTCCCGATTTGTGGCGGACACTCCGGCGCTGCTGTTCGGGGTGCTGTTGGTCCTGCTTACGCCCTGTATCGATTATGTGATCGTGTTCGCCGGTCTTGCCGGCGGTGCCTCGGACCGGTTGCTCGCCGCTGCGCCGTTGCTGATGCTCGCCCAGATCCTTCTCCTGCCCCTGTATCTGCTGCTGTTTCTCGGCCCGGGGGGTGTCGCCGTGGTCGAGGTCGGCCCGTTCGCGCGAGCGTTTCTGCTGCTGATCGTTGTGCCGCTCACGGCGGCCGCGCTCGTTCAGTCGCTCGGCCGGCGACACGCAACGGGCCGGGTCATCGAGTCCATGATGCTCGGCCTCATGGTTCCCCTGATGATGGCGACCTTGTTCGTCGTCGTCGCTTCTCAAGTTGCTGCCGTTGGCACTGCCGCCGAGCAGTTGCTCGTCCTGGTGCCGCTCTACGCCGGATTTCTCGTCGTCATGGCTGTGGCCGGCATTGGGGTGGCCCGCCTGTTTCGCCTCAGCTACTCCGCAACACGGGCGCTGGTGTTCAGCGGCGCGACCCGCAACTCTCTCGTCGTCCTTCCCCTCGCACTTTCGCTTCCCGCGTCACTGTCGCTCGCGCCTGTCGTTGTCGTGACACAAACCCTCGTGGAGCTCCTCGGCATGGTCGTGTTCGTCCGACTGATCCCAAGGCTCACACCCGACCGGGCTGCGGTTCTTCCGACCTAGGGTGGGCTCGTCGTTCGCACAGCGTCCACCATCCCGCGGTCAGCCAGCGAAGGCTTTCAACCATGCGTAGGGGTCGATTTGCTCCCCGGCGACCGCGATCTCCAGATGTAGGTGGGCTCCGGTGCTTGCCCCGGTGTTGCCGACTCGTCCTACCGGGTCACCGGCGGCGATGACTTGACCTTTGGTCAGGGGTACCGATCCGAATTGCATGTGAGCATAGGTGCTGGTCACCTTGGTGCCGTCGATCTCGTGCTCGATGATGACGTGCACGCCGAGGCCGGAATCCGAGCTCACCGCGGAGCGGACGACGCCGCCGGCGATCGCCTGAATCTGTGTTCCGTTGCCCGGATTGAAGTCCAGGCCTTTGTGGTTGGAGGAGCACCCGCCGCACGGAGCTGTCCGGGGTCCGAAACCGCTGGAAATCGGCGACGGGGCGGCGAACGGCCACCGGACGTCGAACCCGCCCGAACCGGTGGCCTCGGTTTGTGCCGTTGCGACGCCGCTCACCTGCGGGATGGGCGGCGGCGGGGGCGGTGGGGCCACAACGGAGTATCCGTCGCGTTGGAAGGTCTCGATGTTCACGTCCTGCACGGTGAGGGTCTGGACCTGATGCGTGTCCGTGTCGTGGACTGTGACCGGGTCCTCTGCCATGGCCGTTGCAATGGCGTAGGAGGGCACAGCATTCGTGAAGATGAGGCCACTGGCGAACATCATCGCGGCGAGGGTCAGTGGACCGGTTAGAGCGAACCGGTGCCGGCCCGGCTGTCGGACCAGAACTTTGACTGGGATGGGACGGTAGGTGGAGCGACGCGGGCCCACGGGGCGGGCGGCGACAAGGTCACGAGGGACGCGGGGACCGTGTGGTACAGACGGGGTTGATCGGGTCGGCTGTTGAGCGGACACCGGTAGGGGCGGGGTGGCGGGGTTTAGCGGGGTGAGACGTTCCGCGGTCAACGCGTGGTCGCGGGTCGGTTGGGGCTGGTACTGCACGGAGGAGAGGAACCTTTCCACGTCACCCGGTTCGGGACGGCTTTCTACTGCCGCGAACCGGTGACGTGCACGGGTGTACGAGAAAAAAGAGCGGGGTAGCTAGCGGGCGCCGAGCAGATCTTCCATCTGGTCGATCTCGGCCCGCTGTGTGGAGACGATGTTCTCCGCCAGAGCGACCGCGTCCGGGTTCTCCCCGTCCTCGACCTCGGTCTGCGCCATGTCGATGGCGCCGGTGTGGTGCTGAATCATCTGCTCGAGGAACAGTCGCTCGGCTTCTGCGCTGGTGGCCGTTTCCAGAGCGGTCATGTCCTCCTCGGACATCATTCCGTCCATGGAATGGGCCATGGGCGTTTCCTGGTCCTCACCCCACTCGTCCAGCATCATCGACAACTGTTCGATCTCCGACCCCTGAGCGGCCGCGATATCGGTAGCCAACTGCCGGACCTCCTCGGAGACGCCGCTCTTGGCCAGGAGCATCCCGCTCATGTCGACCGCCTGCGAGTGATGCGGCAGCATCATCTGCGCGAACGTCACGTCCGCATCGTTGTACGCGGCAGCGGCCGGCCTGCTGCTTTCGGAGGGAGCACTCGGCGTATCCCCTCCGGTGCTGGTCGAGCAGGCAGCGAGGCCGGCGGTTGTGGTCAAAACCAACGCTAGGACGATCAATCTGTGGTTCGTTCTCATAGGTTCGAAGTCCTTCTCAGTCACATACGGACGACCCTCCGGGCGCGACACCAACGCAGACGCGGTGAAGCCGTCCCCCGGGGGAGGGTGAATGGGAGAGAGAACGAATCAGATCCGGAAGGTCGACAGCTGCGCCAACGACGGCGGCCTGACCGGAGCCACCCGGAGAGCGAAGGTCACAGCGATGGCAAGAAGCGTCACCGCACCGGCCAGAACGAGCGGACCGCCGCCGATCGCGATCGACACTGACAACAGCGCCAACACCATGACACAGGCCGCTGCCTGTACGCAGCACTCCAGGCCGCCGCCCTCAGGACAATCCAGGACAGTCAAACCGGCGGGGCCGATGGACAGAACCGTTCCCGCTGCCTCGTGATGCTTCGTGCTCGTCGCGTCATCTGGGGCGCCGGCGACGGGGCTGTGCCCGGCCGGGCTCGCGGTGCTGGTGTTAGTTGCGCGACCGTGTGCAGCGCTACCGACGGAGTGCAGAGCTAGCAGCCCGACAACTACTGCGATGAGAGCCAGGAATGGTACCAGGACTTGCCAGATCCGATGAGCTGAGACGTGTTCACCGAGGAGCGTAGTAGCAGATCTGCTCATACTTCTCCTCACGATTTGGTCACGATCCGGGCTTGGGCCACCCCGACGGTACCTCAGAGACGCGAGAAAGTCCCGTCCCGACGCTGAGAGCGGTCCTCCTGGTGGACCCATCCGGTCGACGTATCGATGGCGTCAGAGGTTCGGTCTTCCCCTGCCGCGTCACGTCTGTGACAGGTGGCTAGGTCCTTGGTGAGTTACAACTCGAGGGGCTCGTTGGGGACGCGGCCGCGGTCAGAGACCTACTAGCCGTGGTTCTCGAGGCATTTGTGGGCGGCGGGCTCTTCAGGGCCGTTGCTGCTTGAGGCGCTGGTCGACTTGGTCGCGGGGTGGTAGATCTTGCAGCTGATGCCGGTGATGGCGAAGCGGAGGATTTCGCCTTCACCATCGGTGATCTCGGTGCCGCCGATCTCGCCGGGCGTCACGGCAGTGTGACCTCTGCCTACACGCGCCGTCGTACGACTAGGAAAACCGCGAGGGCGGTCAGAGCGCTCACTGCGTAAGCGATCGGTATGGCGGGTGGTGCGTCGAGCCAGATGGCGGCGGCGGTCGAGCTGAGGGTGAAGAAGCCGTAGAACCCGGAGAAGAATCGCGCTACGTAAAAGGCTGGCCGGTCGGTGGCTGCGACCAGCAGTGTCGTCCCGTAGGGGTCGGCGGCTGCTCTCGCTATGTTGGCCTTCCTGATTTCGGGGCCGATGTGTTGCCTTGAACGTAGGTGCGCGATGGTTGCTGCCGTGGTGACGGCGCCGGCAAGGAGAAGCCACAACACGGCCGCAGTGGATCCGGATACGACGGTGAACACGAGGAGCAGCAGGGTGATGTACCCAGCCAGATGCGCGAGAGCGGCTGCCCGTCCTGCTCGAGCGTGGGCCGCGTGAGGATCGTTCTTCTTCACCTTCGAGGAGAACGGGGAGCGTCAGTCGTTCTGGGTGCGGTACAGCTCGAGGAGCTTGTTGGGGACGCGGCCGCGGTCGGAGACCTGGTGACCGTTGCTTTTCAGCCACTCGCGGGCGGCAGTGAGTTCTTGGCGGCTGTTGGTGCTCGAGGTGCTGGTCGATCTGGGCTGCGGGGTGGTGGTGCGGGTGTGGCGGCCGTTGTCGATGTAGGGCTGGAGGGCGTCGCGCAGTTTCTCGGCGTTGTCGGTGGTGAGGTCGATTTCGTAGCTGGTGCCGTCGATCGCGAAGCGGATGGTTTGGCCTTCGCCGTCGGTGATCTCGGTGCCGTCGATGTCGTCGACGAGGGTGGTGATTACCTTCTGTGCCATACGGGGCGGTCCATCCATTCGTGTTCGAGTGATCGGTCCCGAGGGTACAGGTGCGCTGTCACGCTGAACCGGATGGGGACCGTGACGGTCAGGCTTGCGGGATGCCGGTGAAGAACGCTATTGGCACTGCTACGCCGGCAACGATAAAGATGGCGCCGCCGACTCTGAAGTAAGCACGAGCTACTCCCAGTGGGAAGTGGCGTGGCTTGATGGCGCGTGTGGCTGGTATGTCGGGGCGGAAGAAGAAGAGACTTCCCATGGCCAGGGCGACCAGACCCCAGAAGATGACGAACGCTGCGAGCACGACACCACTGTAGACACCCGGCTGGGAGCAGAAGATGCCGTGAGCAGGTCAGTAGCGGCGCCGGGGAGGAGTGTGGATGCGGCAGTCATGGTGGTCGTGGTCGAACGCCGCCCGGTAGTAACGGTCGGCTTCGTCCTGCACTTGTTGGATCTCGAGCTCGCGGATGGCGTAGCCCATCTGGAAACCGGCTTCGTACACGGCCCGTTCGTGCGGAGTCAGGGCCCAGAGCGGAACATCTTCCGCCCGCTCCTCGTCACCCGGACCGACAGGGTGTTCGTCCGTATCGGTGATCACGGGCGCCGGCATGATGCCCCTCCGGAGGAACTGGTGCGGCGGAGGACGTCGGCGCGGTTGTAGCGGATGAGGTGGGGGCTGAGGGTGTAGAACTCGGGTCCGGTGTTGCGTTCCCGGGCGGTGCGGAGTTGTTCGGGCGTGAGCCCGAGTTGCTGGCTGGTCTCGTCCGGGGTCATCAACGGGGA
>CANKXX010000010.1 GCA_947487835.1 uncultured Microbacteriaceae bacterium | reverse complement strand
GGCGCCCTGCTGCGGGGCCGCGCGCCCGCATCCGTCGCGTGGGTGGAGGTGCAGGACACGGCCCGCGACCTCGGGCTGCCCGTGCGGTCGACGGACACGCCCCGCGCCTTCGCCGCCGAGCTCGGCGAGCGGGTGGGGGATGGCGCGGGCGCGGGAGCCGCCCTGCTCGGCCTGCTGCAGGCGCTGGAGCGGGAACGTTTCGCCGCGCCGGGTTCCTCCGTGGCGGTGACGCCCCAGCGCGGCCGCGAGCTCGTGTCCTGGTCGACGGAGGTGTCCGCGGCCCTCACGGTGCACGCGCCCAGGCGGCGGCGGATTGCCTCGGCGCTGTTGCCGGCCTCGCTGCTCATCACGCGTCGCCCTGCTCAGCCACTATCCCAGGCGGTACGCCAAGCGGGGTGATTTGAGCGCTCTTGACGAGCTCCCGCTCGACGAGAACGTGACGATCATCGCCGACGTGCGCGAGGTGCGCGAACGCAGCATCAAGGTGCGCCGTGCCTGCACTGCCGGACGCCGCAAAGCAGTGGACCGGTGCGACCCTCGACTTGAAGGGTTGGACGCCTTTGACGTGATCGTTCCTAACTATGAAAGAGGCGGCCGAGTGGTGAACGGCGGCCTCTTACGTGCTGCCTCCTGAAGAAGCTTCCCCCTCCTCGGTAGCTGAAGCGTGTGTTCTTCGGCCCTTTCCTGCCGTCATCGGAGGCGCCGGCGGTGACCTTCCTCTGATGGTTTCCCAGCCTCAGCCGCCGCTTGGTGACGGCCACCCTGCGCGGGCCGCGGGCCTCGAGAGCAATGGGTCGAGCGCGTCCCGCCTTTTCCATCAGTGCGGCCGAGGTGCTTTGGCGGCCATCTTCAATCGGCCGACCCGTGGCACGAAACGACCAACCTGCCGCCCGTAGTCGAGGTAACTCTCCGGGTGTACCCGGAGGAGGTACGGCTCCTCCACCAGACGCACCTGCAGCTCGATCGCGGCGACCAGGGCGATGAACGCAGTCAACACGATGGGATTCGGGATCATCAGCGCAACCCCTCCGCTGGCGAGGATCATTGCCGTGAAGATGGGATTGCGAACCAGCTGGAATAGCCCCGACACCACCAGATCGGTTCGCTCGTCCGGATCCACACCGACCCGCCAGGACGCACCCATCGCCACCTGTGCCGCCCACGTGCCGGGGATGCCGACAAGGGCCGCCAGGGCACCGATGCCCTGCAGGACGGGGTGCTGCAGCAGTCGAAGAGATCCCACCCAGCCAAGCGCCTCCGCCGCCGCGCCGATCAGTGTGCCCACGACGGCGACCAGGAACAGCAGACCGGCAACCCGCTCTAAACCCTGCACACCTTTCCGGAAGCCTCGCCAACCGGTGTCACCAGTCCGGGCACGATGCACGATCGCCCGCACGCCGAAGGCGGTTACCAGCCAGACGACGACCAGGATCAGTGCGAGCACCGGCATCATCGCTGTCCCTGGCTCTGCTCTATCGGAACAGACCCGGGATCGTTCTCGGGTGACCGGTGGTGGTGCCGAAGGGCGCCGCCCACGGAATGCTCCGCCTGGAAGATCGCGTCATTGACCAGGCGGCGTGTGTGCTCATTGGCCAACCGGTAGAACACCCGGGTTCCCTGCTGCCTGGCCGTGACGATGCGGGCCATCCGCAGTTTCGCGAGGTGCTGGGATACCGCCGCCGGTGTCTTCTCCACGATGTCGGCAAGGTGGTTGACCGAGAGCTCGTCGTCACCGAGGGCGAGGACAAGACGCACCCGGGTTGCATCGGCCAGCATGGCGAACACCTCCACCGCGAGCTCCACGTACTGATCGTCGACACCAACACCCGGCGCCTGCGTATCTGCATTCATGCGTAGATGCTTACACGTCATCCCCGCCGGTGTCTATGAGTGGTGGTAACCCCGGTCGGCTCGTACCTGCCACCCGGGAAGTATCAGGGTCACCGTCGCTTCCCATCCCCGTCTCTTGAGGAGGACTGGTGGTCCGGGGTGCGCATGAAGACGCCGACGCCGATGAATGCCGCGCATCCGAGGAGGTGCAGAGAAGACCACAGGTCATCGGCGAGGCGCAGCGGCCATACCGGGTTCCAGACCACCGCGATGGCGATCAGGGGCAGCAGCCAAAGCCACTTCCGGCCCTGAACGGCGAACACCGTCATGATCAGAGCGAGAATGCACGCGGCGTACTGCACATAGACGAAGAACTCCCCGCCGATCACGGCGAGGCCGGCCAGCAACACGATCGCGCCGAGCACCCCGGGCGGGAACCCCGGTCTAATCAGCTCGGGAGGGTGGCGTTTCGGTTTGGTCATGCCACCCGCCCCGGGGCGTCCAGTCCGCCGGTGCACGCAGCCCCAGCTTCAGGGAGGTCCGGGGACTGCCAGTACTTGTTCAAGAAGTCGCCGACCCGCGGGTCATCGGTGCCGGTGAGCTGAATTTGGGCGCCCCACGCCGACATCACCACCGGAGCCGGTAGCCCCGGGTAGGGGGAGAGCACCGAGTAGGTGTCAGGCAGTCTGTCGCGCAGCGCCTCAAGGTCCGCGCCGGAAACCTGTTCGGGGTCATAGGTGGTCCAGACGGTTCCGTGCTCGAGGGAGTGCACCGTGTTCTCGTTCGGTACGGGCTGGTCGTACTCGCCGCAGTTCAGCCACTGACTCCAGTGCGCGCCGCCGGCCGGCGGGGTCGCTCCATACCGTTGCTCATAGTCGACCGGCTGCGGGTCGACATGGTCGGGAGTGATGTCGGCGAACTCCTCGACACCCTCCACCTGGATGGCGGACGGGTCGCGGTCCGGGTCAATGATCGGGGGCCGGGCACTTGCGATGACGAAGATCACGAGCAATGCGACCACCCCCACTGACAGCAGGCTGGCCAGCGAGATACCGATGATGCGGTTGCGCTGTTGCCGTGCCTGCTGCTTCTTCAGCGCGGCGACCTTGGTGGCTCGCCGCTCCTCGCGCTCTTGTTTGATGGTGCGCTCTCGTGGTTGTTGTCTGTCAGACGGGCGGGTGTTGTCCTGTTCAGGCACGGTGCTGTCCTTCGTTGGGTGGGAGGGAAGGGCCTCGCCCGGCCGGGCGGCCGAGCAGAGGATAGATCTGCCTGCTGCGCTGCGGCGGCGGCAGATCAGCCCATTCCGTTGGCGCGCATGTACGCGATGGGATCGGTGGCGACACCGTTTCGGCGCAACTCGTAATGCAGGTGGCAGCCTGTCGACAGACCCGCGGTCCCGACGGCAGCGATCTGCTGGCCCGCGGACACCTGAGCGCCCACCCGTACCAGGACACCGTCGGCGAACATGTGCGCGTAGGCCGTGGTGATGCCGCCACCGTGATCGACGATGATCAGGTTGCCGAAACCGCCCGAGGGGCCCGCGAACGTCACCGTGCCGCTCGCTGCGGCGTAGATCCCGGTGCCGCAGGCGGCCCCGAAGTCCGCTCCGGCATGCAGCCGCCACACCTTCGCGATCGGGTGCACCCGGTTCCCGTAGGCCTGATAGCTGCCGTAGGAGCTGATGGGCATGCTCCAGCCTCCACCGGAGGTGGGACCCGTTCCGGGGCCTGACGCCGCGGTGGCCGATCCGGCGGCCTGGGCTGCTGCTGCTGCGGCTGCTGCGGCGGCTGCTGCTTCGGCTTCCTTCCGTTTCTGTTCGCCGATGCTGAAGCCCTGTTCCATGGTCAGTCGGGAGTCACGGAGGACAGCGAGCTGAGCCTGCAGCCGGTCCTCGTTCTCGCGCTGCTGCTGAACCGCTGCCTCGGCGGCGGCGGCGGCGTCCGTTGCTGCCGCCAGAGCCTGCTGCGCGCGGTCGGCCAGCGCCGTCAACGCCTTCTGTGCGACGTCGGCCTGCGCGCCCAACGCTTTCGCGAGGTTCTTCGCGGCCGTCGCCTCGGCGTACAGGTCATCGGTGCGTTGGGTGAGTTTGCTGGCGGTCCCCAGCTTGGCCAGAAGGTCATCAGCACCGGTTCCGTTGACCAGAAGCGACATCGTCAGGTCACCGCCACCGGACCTGGAGATCTGGGCGACGAGCTGCCCCACCTGCCGGACGGCTTCATCGGCGTCGGCCTGGGACGTCTCGGCCTCGTCCCGGAGGGAAGCGGCGTTGCCGGTCGCCACGTCGAGCCGGTCAACGGCTTCCTGGTACTCGGCGCCACGCGTCTCGGCGAGGGTTGTGGCGTCCGCTGCTTGAGCAGCGAGCGTGTCGATCAGCCCGGTGATTCGGCGGATCTCCGCCTGCGTGGCCTGTTCATTTCCTCTGGCCTGCTCCACCTCCGCCCAGGACGGGTAGTCCTCCTCCGCCCAGGCCGGTGCGGTACTTACACCGCCGGCGGTGACCATGGTCACGCAGGCGGCCACCGCCAGCAGCCACGGCGCGGTGCGGCGCCTAGACGGTGCCGGTCCTGCTGGGAGCAGAGCAGGGTTTTTCCTCGATCGCATCTTCGTTCCTTCTCCGATTCGCATGTCAGCTCATCGCACGGCAGACCATGCCGGTCCGGCGCACGGAGGGGCCACACCCAGGAAAGGGTGCGGAGCGCGTACCAGAAGGAGGTTTAGATACGGAACGTCGACAACTGTGCGAGGGTGCGCGGCCGGACCGGCACAAGCCCCGCGTTGAGGATCCGTCCGGCCTGAACCAAAACCAGGCCGATGCCCAGCAGGATCGGGTTGCCGCCGAGGGCAAGGGACACCGACAGAAGCGCGAGGACTATCGCGCACGCAGCCAGCGGGACGCAGCAGTCCAGCGGCTCACCGTCGTGACACGGCGCAGCCGGCAACGCGCCCGAGTCGGTCAGCTGAACGAGCTCAGCCTGGGCTGAGCCATCCGCCGAACGGTGCTCATGCCCGGCCGCGGTGCTCGCCGCCTCCACACTGCCGGCGTGGACCGGAGCGTCGCGGAGGGAATGCACCGTCAGAAGACCGACGACCACCGCAAGCAGAGCCAGAAACGGAACCAGGACGCGGCGGATACGGGCGCTCGAGAACCGGTCGCGAAGCAGCACCCGATGTGATGACATCAAGCGCTCCTCCTCACGATTTGGTCACGATCCGCAGTTCGGCCCCCCTGACGGTACCCGAACCGGGTGAGAAAGCGCCAACACCAGGTGCCCCCAAAGCGAGGCATCAGCCACGTCAGGACTCCTCCAGGCAACGCCCCTCACCCGACATACAGTGGTCCCTGCAACCCGAACCGGGTGCGGAGGAGGGGGATGCGCCGTGCGTGACTGGAGCTTCCGGACCTGGGCGACGATCGCGTTCGCCCTCAACGGGGTGGCCCTGGCCGCTCTGGTGGTCAACGCGGTGACCGGGAACCAATTCTCCGACGTCCTGGTCCCTTGTGCCGTGACCGGATTGATCGTCGGAGGTGCCGTGCTCTTCTGGGTGCGCCTGCTCTGGTTCCGGCGCACCCGTGGAGCCGCCCGACCCCGCAAGTAGCATTCACCAACTCTACTAGTCAGTCTGCGGTGTATAGTCATCGGGTGCTGACCCTAAGTTCTCAACTGGACGTGATGAACCGTGTCGGACGGGCGATGGCCGACCCGACCCGCGCCCGGATCCTGCTCAGCCTCCTGACCCAGCCCGGGCACCCCGCCGAGCTCGCGCACGACCTGCAGCTCAGCCGCACCAACGTGTCCAACCACCTCGCCTGCCTCCGCGGCTGCGGGTTGGTGGTGGCCGTACCCGAGGGCCGGCAAACCCGGTACGAGATCGCCGACCCGCACCTCACCCGTGCCTTGAACGCGCTGGTCAACACCGTCCTCGCCGTCGATGACGGGCAGGGCTGCCTGGACGAGAACTGCGACGTTCCGCTGTGCTGCGGAGCCGCCCGGTGACCACCGCAGCCCCGGCACCGACGCTGCAGCGCCGGAAGCTGCTCGCGCGACGTATCCGCTGGATCGTCGCAGCGACCATCGGTTACAACATCATCGAAGCGATCGTCGCCGTCTCATCCGGTGTCGCTGCATCATCAGCCGCGCTCATCGGCTTCGGCCTCGACTCTGTCGTCGAGGTCCTCTCCGCCGCAGCCATCGCCTGGCAGTTCTCCGTCCCCGACCACGAGTCCCGGGAAAAGGTGACCCTCAAGGTCATCGCTGTCGCATTCTTCGCTCTCGCCGCCTACGTCACCGCAGACGCCCTGTTCTCTCTGCTCAGCGACCGGGAACCCGAACACAGTCCGGTCGGCATCGTCCTCGCCGCGATCAGCGTGCTGATCATGCCGTTCCTCAGCTGGATCGAGCGCCGCACCGGACGGGAGCTCGGCTCCGCCTCCGCCGTCGCCGATTCCAAGCAGACGCTGCTGTGCACCTACCTCTCCGCCGCCGTGCTGGCCGGGTTGCTGCTCAACAGCCTGTGGGGGTGGGCGTGGGCTGACTCCGTCGCCGCGCTCGTCATCGCCGTCGTAGCGGTGCGAGAAGGAATCGAGGCGTGGCGCGGAGAAACCTGCTGCAGCCCGCTCGAAACGCTGATCCCCGGAGACGACGAGGCGACTGCCGAGGCCTGTGACTGCTGCGCGCCCTCCTCCTCGTCGGCACCGGTTCCGGCGCCTCTTGGCCGGACGGGAGCGCAACGGTGAAAACGACAACCAAAATCAACCTCCTGGTCGCCTTCATCTTCGTCGTAATCTTCGGTGTCGTTGCGGTGATCTACATGGGCTCGTTAGGCAACGCTGCAGCCGAAGCCGGGCGAACCCCCATAGTCCGGGAAGACAGCCACCACCTCACGGTCGCCGAGAACGAGAAAGTCACCGTGGTCGAGTTCCTCGACTTCGAGTGCGAATCCTGCGCCGCCGTCTACCCCACCGTTGAGGAGCTGCGCGAACGGTACGGCGACCAGGTCACCTTCGTGGTGCGTTACTTCCCCATCCCCTCGCACAAGAACGCGGAGAACGCCGCCCTCGCGGTCGAAGCAGCCGCGCAACAGGGCCAGTTCGAGGCCATGTACTCCCGCATGTACGAAACCCAACCTCAATGGGGTGAGCAGCAAGAGTCACAGGCGTCACTCTTCCGCTCGTACGCAGAGCAACTCGGCCTCGACATGACCGCCTACGACGCCGACATCGCCCACCCAGACACCCGGCAGCGGGTCCAGCAGGACATGGACGACGGCCTCGCCCTCGGAGTCAGCGGCACCCCCACCTTCTTCATCAACGACGAGAAACTCGACCTCACCACGATCGACGACATCGAACAGGCGATCCAAGCGGCGCTGGCCGAATGACCCCCAGGTCAGGGCGAGACACCGCAGCGACACCAGCTCCAGCGAGGCAATCATGAACCTCGCCGAAACCGTCTTCGGCGGGCAACTCCTCCTCGCCATCCCCATCGCCCTGCTGGCGGGCCTGGTCTCGTTCGCGTCGCCGTGCGTGCTTCCTCTGGTCCCCGGGTACCTCGCCTACGTCGGCGGCGTCGCCACCCCCGGAACCCCCAGCGGCCGCCGCCGGCTCCTGACCGGGGTGGCACTGTTCGTCCTCGGATTCGCCGTCATCTTCACCGCCTACGGCGCCCTGTTCGGTGCCGCCGGATCCTGGCTGGTGCAATGGCAGGACGAGATCACCCGGGTCCTCGGCGGAATCGTCATCCTGATGGGTCTCGTCTTCATCGGACAGATCACCGCCCTGCAACGCACCATCAAACCCCGATGGCGGCCCGCCGCCGGATTAGCCGGCGCCCCTGTTCTCGGGATCGTCTTCGGTCTCGGCTGGACCCCCTGCTTCGGACCGACCCTGATCGCCATCCAGGCCCTCAGCTTCGGCGCCGGATCACCGATGCGAGGAGCCCTCCTCGGCCTCATGTACTGCCTCGGCCTCGGGCTACCGTTCCTCGCCGTCGCCCTCGGCCTCAACTGGGCCAGCGGCTCCGTGGCCTTCCTGAAACGGAACCTCCGCCGGATCAACGTCGCGGGCGGACTCGGCCTCGTCGTCATCGGGACGCTGATGCTCACCGGTCTATGGTCACAATGGATCTTCCAGCTGCAAAGCCTCATCGGCGGGTTCGTCACCCCGATCTAACCCGCCCGCCGCACCCTTCTCGACGGTGAAACCCCCATGACCTCACTGCACGTCGACCGGCCCGCCTCCCCGGCGAACCGCATCCTTCCCCTGCTCGGACCCGCCATGGTCGCCGGGGTCGCCTACCTCGACCCCGGCAACGTCGCCAGCAACATGACCGCCGGCGCCACCTACGGGTACCTGCTGGTCTGGGTGGTCGTCGTCGCGAATCTCGCCGCCTGGCTGATCCAATACCTGTCCGCGAAACTCGGCGTGGTCACCGGCGCAAGCCTGCCCGAACTGGTCGGCCAACGCCTCACCGCCAGGTGGCTGCGGCTGGCCTACTGGGCCCAAGCCGAGATCGTGGCAATGGCCACCGACCTCGCGGAAGTCATCGGTGGGGCGATCGCCCTGTACCTCCTGTTCGACATCCCCCTCCTCCTCGGCGGAATCATCACCGGGACAGTGTCCGTCCTCGTCCTCCTGGTGCAAAGCCGCCGCGGAGCCAAACCCTTCGAACGGGTCGTGGTCACGATGATGATCGTCATCGTCGTCGGGTTCACCGTCGGTGTCTTCGTCGAACCGCCCGACCCGCAACAAACACTCGGTGGCCTTGTTCCCCGGTTCGAAGGCACCGGGTCCCTGCTGCTCGCGGCGTCGATCATCGGAGCCACCGTGATGCCGCACGCCATCTACGCGCACTCCGCGTTGACCCGGGACCGGTTCGGTCTCGTCACCGCAGGAGCACCCCGGGACCTGGTGCTGCGGGCCACCCGGGTCGACGTGACCGTGGCCCTCGGTGTGGCCGGGACCGTGAACCTCGCGATCCTGCTAGTGGCCGCAACGTCGCTGCAAGGAGTCACCGGAACCGACACTCTTCCCGGAGCTCACGCCGCGATCAGCGACGCCATGGGGCCCCTCGTCGCCACCCTGTTCGCGGTCGGGCTCCTCGCCTCCGGACTGGCCTCCACATCGGTGGGAGCCTATGCCGGTGCGGAGATCATGCATGGGCTGCTCCGGGTCCGGATCCCGTTGCTGACCCGCCGGCTGATCACCCTCATCCCCGCCCTGGTCGTGCTCGCCGTCGGTATCGACCCGACCAGCGCCCTGATCGTCAGCCAGGTGGTCCTCTCCTTCGGGATCCCGTTCGCGTTGATCCCCCTCGTCGTCCTCACCGCCGGACCGGACGTCATGGGCGGATCGGTCAACCGCCGGATCACCACCATCGTCGCCGCGGTCGTCGCGGCCGTCCTGGTCATCCTGAACGTCACGCTACTGGGGCTCCTGATCACCGGGTCGTGACACCCGCCCCAGCCCCGCCAGGTAGGCGTTGTACTCCTGCAAAGCGACCCCTCCGTCCCGGTCGGCTTCCCGGTCAGCGCGACGAGCGGTTACCGTGTCCTCCCGGTACCACCGGGACATCAGCACCAGCAGCATGATCACCGTCGGCCCCTCCCCGTAGGACCAGGCCAGCGCGCCGGCGACCTTCTGATCCTCCACCGCATCCACACCCCACCCCGGCGGGATCGCGGTGAAGGTCGGCACCAGAGGCGTAACGGCCATCATGACGATGACCCCGAAGAACGCGTGCAACGGCATCTCGGTGAACACGTCAAGCAGCTTTCCCAGGTGGCTCTGCCGTCGCGGAAGCGGGTCAGCCGACAGCAGCGGAACCGTGAACAGCACCCCGGCGGCGAGGAACAGCAGCTCGAGACCGACGTGCCCAGCCCAACTGGCCAGCAACACCTCAGCGATCCCGGTGAGGTAGATCCCGTAGAACGTCATCAGGAACAACGGGATCATGAACCCCGGATGCAGCAGCACCCGCGCCGCCCGGGACCGCAGAGCACCGAGCGCGGCGCGGAGAACCCAACCGCCGCCGTAGCGGTGCGGTGTGGCCCGTAACAGCAGGGTGCCCGGCGAACCCAGGACCAGCAACGGGGGAACCAGGATCATCAGGGTCAGCTGCTGAAACATGAAAACCGAGAACAGGACGTACCCGTACCCCTCGAGCCCCGCCCCCATCACCACCGCTGTCACCATGCACCCGGCCAGGAAGCATCCGGTCCGCCACCACGGCCACGCCCGTCCGGCAACCCTCAGCCGGACTACCCCGAGGAGGTAGAGCACAGCCAGCGCAACCGCCACGACGGGGATGACGGGGACCGGTTGCAGGTCGGGTGCAAGGAACGCGGCCAGGTCAGGGGGAGCGGTCGGTACCCAGCTCCAGTCATCGCCGGACGGGTTCACCGTGGCTCGTCTCCCTCCGCAGTCTGTTCTTCTGCGGTCTCTTTCACCGCTACGGGGGTCACTTGCGCTGGGGGGCTGTCCGTCGCGGAGTCAGGCCCGGTGACACTGCGCTGCCGCTCGATGCGGCGTTGTGCTTTGCGGTAGTCGGCTGCGCCGGTGACGGCGAGGCCGACACCGACCAGCGCCACCAGGACGACCGCGCTGACCAGCAGAATCAGTGTGTCGGTATTCATGCCGTCCTATCCGCGCCCAGGAGTGGTTTGGTGGCCGCGTCGTGGCCGGGACACCACGTATACCGCGGTCCCAAGAACTAGCACGGCGACAGCGCCGAAGGTCAGCGGAACCCACAGCGGAACCTCCCCGGGCTGCTCAACCGCGGCGGCAGGAGCCGGTTCCGGGGTGGGTGCTGCCGCCGGTGGTTCCGTTGCAGGAGCTGCGGCACTGGGGGCGGAGCTCTCGGCACTGGGTGCGGGGGCAGTGGGGGCTGGGCCGGCGTTCTCCCACTGGAAGCTGAACTCTCCGGAGATCGGGTGACCGTCAGAGGACACCGTCTGCCACACCACCTGATAGGTCCCGGAACCGGTGAACTCGACCGGAACCGACAAGGACGCACCATCCAAGGTGGGAGAGTCGGCGCTGACGGTGCCGCCGTCGGGGCCGGTGACGGCCACCAGGGAGGCGCCGCTCAAATTCGCCAGCGGCGCCTCCGTAAAGGTCAACGACACCGCATCCAGACCGCCCTGGATCACCTCCCCGTCTTGCGGGTTGGAGTCGGCGAGATAGTCGTGCGCGGTCGCGGAGCTGACCGGGTGCACGGCAAACACGGCGGCCAGCAGCCCGGCCGCCAGCACCATACGCCACCGCCCTCTCCGGCTCCCCGCGGTGTCGGTGGGCAAAGAGTCAAGGGTCATCGGTGCCGTGCTTTCTCGTGGTCGGCGTGGTCCGCCGGTTCGATCTGGAAGGTGGAGTGGGCGACGTCGAAGTGCTCATGCAGGCAGTCCACCAACTGGTCGAGGAGCTGACCGGACGCGCAGGACGCCGCTGTCGGCTCGGCGACAACGACGTGCGCGGTGAAGACAACCGAACCGTGGGTGATCTGCCACATGTGCACATCGTGGACGCCGATCACCCCGGGAAGGTCGAGCATGTGGTTGCGGACCTGGTCGATGTCCGTGCCCGCCGGCACCGACTCGAACAGCACCGCGAAGACATCGCGCAGCAGAGAGAACGCTCGGGGAACGATCATCACGGCGATCAGCAGGGACGCGATCGAGTCCGCGGCCGAGAAGCCGGTGAAGAGGATCACCAGCGCGGCGACGATCACCGCAGCGGATCCCAACAGGTCACCGAGGACCTCCAAATACGCTCCGCGCATGTTGATCGAGTCACCGGCGCCGGCTCCCAGCACGAGCAGGGCGGCGAGGTTCGCCAGCCCGCCGACCAGCGCCACGACGAGCATCGGGACGCTGGACACCGGCTCGGTCTCCGCACTGATCAGCCGCCCGATCGCCTCAAGCGACACATACAGGGCCACCCCGGTCAGGACGACACCGTTCACCATCGCGGCGAGCACCTCAGCGCGCTGATACCCGTAGGTGCGCCGGTCGGTGGCCGGTTTCGCCGCGATGATGGTCGCGATCAACGCGATCACCAACCCGGCCAGGTCCGAGAACATGTGCCCCGCGTCGGCGAGAAGAGCCAGAGACCCGGACAGCACGGTCCCGGTGAACTGAGCGACCAATCCCACCGCGATGATCCCGATGGCGAGGACCAGCCGAGTGCGGTTACCGCCGCCGGTACCCGGTGCGCTGTGCGAATGGTTGTGAGCGGTCACCGTCGGCTCCCCTCCACCCGGGTCCGCGGCGCCGCCGCCGCATCATTGCTCTCACCGGCGCCGGTCGGCGGCGTGTCCCGGTGCGGGACGTTTCTGCGGGGGCGCAGAAACGTCACCGAGCAGACGAGGAGGAACAGGACGGCGACAACGTCGATCAGCATGGCGGCGATGTCCTGATCAGTTTGCGGTGACACGCCCCACGGCTGGTCGAGGGCGCCGTACCAATCCGGGGCGAGCAGAACCGGCCGCACCGCCAGGAACCCGGCAACGCAGGCCACGACGACCGCGAACACAACAACGGCGAGCATCCTCGTGGTCACCACCCGGCCTGCTTCGCGACCCGGGCCCAGAGCGCGAATCAGCACCGCCCCGACCAGCAGCAGCACCGCTGTCACCACGTCCCGGCCGACCTGATCCCGCAACGACCACTCCAGAACCGGGGTGAAGAAGTAGATGATCACACTGAGCCCGGCCAGGGCGGCGGCCACCAGCGGCTGACCGAGCAGGCGAATCACCGCGCTCCCTCGAGCGGCGCTCACCCACTCCCGTATACCCCGGCTGCCATCCGATCGCGGTGTCGTGGTCCCCATCAGCAGCGCGACGGGCCGGCCGAGGGCAAGAAGCAGCGGAACGACGAGCAACAACAGCAGGACACGCACCGCGTCGACGCTGAACAGGTAATCCCGGTACACCGCAGCCGCCCCGTTCGTGATCACCAGCAGCAACACCACGGCGGCGCACCAGGTGATCGTCCTGCTCAACGGCCACGCCCGGCCGGCCGCCGCGCTACGGCGGACCGCAGCGAGGTACAGGACCAGCGCGGCCACGCACACCAGGACCCACAGCAGGTTGCCCTGCCACTGGGTCAGGAACGCCGGCAGGCTCGGCGTCGGTGGGGTGAGCCGGCCGGTGAGCAGTTCGGCTGTCGTCTCACCCGGACGTGCTGCCGGTTCCGCCGAGGGAGGAGTGCGGGACAGTCCAGCGCCCAGCCCGGACGCCACCCCGATCAGCAGCACTTCTCCGGTCACCAACCGCCAGAACGTTCGCCCGCTACGGCCGCCGGCGGCCAGACCACGGATCAGGTGGCGGCGGTGCACGACGCCCGCCGCCCCCAGAACAAGAAGAAGACCTGTCTTCAGCAGCAGGACGGCGCCGTAGGGGGAGCCCAATTGACTCCACTCGGTCAGCCGCAACGTCGCGCTGACCACCCCGGAGGCGGTGACGATCAGGAAAGACACCAATGCCAGGGCCGAGTAGCGGGTCACCACGGCTGTCGTCCGGTCGCCCAACACCGGGCGCAGGATCGCCAGGACGACCAAACCGCCCACCCAAACAGAAGCCCCCAGGACGTGGAGTCCGATCGCGGTGACAGCGGCAGCGTGATCGGCGCTTCCCGCCGCATGCCCGGTGGACGCGACCGGTGCCAGGCCGCCACCGATCGCCAGCACAGCAACCCCGGCCACCAGCAGCGGTGTGCGCACCAGCAGGGCTGCCACCGTCACGATCGCCGCGATGAGGATGCTCAGCACGGCCGATTGACCGATCGAGAGGGTGGAGGCGAAATAGGCGAGGCTTTCCGCGAACTGCGGGTCACCGGCAGCACCGGGTACCAGGGACAGGAAACTCAGAACCAGTGACACGGCCGCCAGGAGGGCCCACGCCCCCGCCGCGACAGCGGCGACATCCATCGCCCTGTCGTGCGCCCGGTGCCCCGGTGCCAGAGCGCACGCCGCCAGGACGAGGCTGCCGATCGTCACGGCCGCCGCCACGGTCTGCGCAGCCTCGGCCAGCGGAAGACCCCACCGCACCACCGCTCCGGGGTCCTCGACCGGTTGGGCGGCAGCACCACCTCCGATGACCAAGGCGATCAGCACCCCGATGACGGACGCCGCGGCCACGGTGACCACCGCGATCAGAGACGTTCCAGAAACCCGGGCACCGGGGACGGTCGATGGCCCGACCGGAACCATGGCAGGGGCAGGGGCAGGGGCAGGGGCAGGTTCGATTGCCGGGCCGCTGGGATCGGGCTGACGTGTCGCTCTCGGCAGCAGCTTCACCGCGCCGGTGATGGTGAAGGCGGCCGCGGCCACCGGGACGGCCCACACCCCCTCGAGGTCGGGGACCGTAACCAGCATCACCATCAGACCGAACGCCACCGCGAAGCAGAACGCGGCGGTCGCGATCTGCGCTCGCCCCGGACCTGTTCGTCGGGTTTCGGCTGGTGCTGATTCGCTGAGGGAATCAACCGGGACGTGTTGCGGGTTCATCCGACCTTCTTCGCATCGTCGTACTGCTGCTCCATGACGGTTCGTTCTCATCAGCGCGCACGGATTGACCCCAGATCACGGATCGGTGATCGTGCGCGGGAACAGGAGTACTAAATGCGGATGACGGACAGAACAGACAGGTCCGGTCCGCGGCTGCCCGTGCCGGTCATATCGACCACCGGTACCGCCCGGAACCGGGCGGTAACCAACCCCGTGATGCCGCCGGGATGCAGGATCATCCGGTGCGCGAGCAGAAGCATCAGGATCGCGACACTCGCCCACCCCACCAACAGGCACAGCGCCCCGGCCGTGTTCCCGATCGCGGTCGGAAGCCCGTCGACCGCCACTTCGACCGCAGCCGGAACCTGCGGCGTGGGCGCCGCGTCGGCCTGCACGAACGACGCCGTGCTTGTCTGCAGGACAGGGTCCCGTGAGTCGGCGGTGTGCAAGGTCAGCACCGTCAGCACGACGCCGAGCATCACCACCAACGCCACCACGAACCGCGCAGCCAGCACACCGATAGTGGGTCGGCCGGGTGTACCGGAACTCCCCATCGACTTCACCACCTCGCGTCGCTCGAGCACGCCGTTCGCGTCCCGAGTGAAGCGTAACAAAGCCCACCCACCACACCACCTGGTGAAGCGGCTGCGGTCCGGTCACCGACGGGAGTCCATCAGGACGCCCGCAGTTCGACCGGTATCAGCGGGCAGGGTCACCGCTGCGCGCAGCCCGCGGTTCCGGGACAGCACGGCGGCGACGGCCAGGCTCGCCGCAGCGCCCAGCACACCGCCCCCGGCCAGAGTGTCCCCCCACCGGATGGCCGGGCTCAACCCCGACCCCAGCGGCACCTCGACCGCCATCGCACCGGCGCGGTGCGCCGGTAGCGCCGCGACAGTGGACCCATCCGCGGCGATCACCGAGCTCACCCCGACCGTGGAGATGTTGACCACGGTGCGTCCGCTCTCCACCGCCCGGAGCCGGGCGACCGCTTCCTGCTGCACGCTCTCATCGGTGCGGCCGAAATCGGCATTGTTCGACTGGACCAGCAGCAACTCCGCGCCGCCGTCCACGAGCTCCCGCATCACCCGGTCATCGGTGACGTCGAAGCAGATCGCGGTCCCAACCCGGAAATCCTCGACCTGGAACACCCCGTCCCTGCTGCCGGGCTGATACTCCCGCTGAATCAGACCGATCAGGTCGGGGGCAAGAGGCTCCCAGAACCAGCGGTCCGGGACATACTCCCCGAACGGGACCGGGTGCTTCTTGTCGTACACGTCGGTCGCTGCGCGCCCGGCCTGCCAGAGCACGGAGGAGTTGTAGAACCGGCCCTGCCGTTCGGTGATCGCACCGAACACCACCGGTGCCCCGAGCTCCCGGGAGACGGTGTCCAACATCGCAGCCGCCCGGGACGATCGAAACGGATCCTCATCCATCGCGTTCTCCGGCCACACCACCAGGTCCGCATCAGCCTGCCCGGCAGCCCACGTGGCCTGCACCTGAGCCTGCAGCAGGTCCCCGGGCTGCCGGGCCGAGAAGTACCCGGCCGGCCCGTTGCCCTGCACCGCCAGGACCCGGGCGACACCCGACGGTGCCGGTGCCCACACCGGCACCGATCCCAGCACCAGCAGCACCGCACCGGCTCCGGTCACCTTCCCCCACGGCACCGCCCGCTCCCGCGCCAACTGCACCCCCAGCGCGGACACCGCAGCGACCAGGAACGACAGCCCCGGTACCCCGACCCAGGACACCAGCTCGGTGAACGGGCTGGTCGCCTGAGACAGCGCAAGCCGACCCCACGCGAACCCGCCATACGGCCACGCCCCCGCCACCTCCTCCCGCCCCAACCACACCCCGGCCACGGTCACCGGCACCAGCAGCAACCGACCGGTAACGGTCGGCCACACCGACCCGACCCGGGTGAACACTGCCGCGATCAGGCCAGCACCGACCGCGAAGATCACCGCCTGCAGAACAGACAACGCCACCCACGGCACCGGCCCCAAATACAACGCCGCCCACGAGATATGCACCAGATAGAACGACACCCCGGCCACGAACCCCACCAGGCACCCGGACCAGAACCCGCGACCCAGCAACGCCACCAGAAGACACGCCACCCCAACGAACGCGAGCGGCCACACCCCCCGGTCCGGGAACGCGGCATCGGTGACCGGCCCGAACACCACCGCGAGCAGCAGCGCCACCCACAACCGGGTCACCGGTGCGGCTGCCGACTGCCCGCCATCAGGGAACGGCCACCGGCCCGCCCCGACATCACCGCGGAGATAACCGTTCATCAGCGCTGACCGACAGTGTTCAGCAGACGGCAGGATCCCCCCGCCGCAGAAACGAGGCGTGCCATGGCCCCGATCCCGAGCGCCCGGCAGACGGAACCCGGGATCGTGCCCTGGCTGCGGGGCGGGGTGGTCGCGTGCATGCTGATCCTCGTCTTCGTCGTGCATGAGGGCGGGTTGCAGTGGATCCCGATCAGCGCCGGCGTGCTGTTCCTCACCCTCGAGGTCCTCCTCATGACCCGGCCCGGTCAGCGGACCGGCTGAAACCCGGTACCCCTGCCGGCGACGGCCCCCCGGTCACGGCGGCGTGGTGACGGTCCGCGAACCCGGACACCGCCGCGTCGAGGAGAGGATCATCACCGCGCGCCAAGCCTGCGTACTCCAGCTCCACCGACCCGTCGGACCCCACCCTGGCGGCCACCCACATGCGACGGCGAGGAACGAACAACGACGCCAGCAGCCCGGCCAGGATGCAGATCGAGAAGAACAGCACCACCCCCTTCGTCGGATCATGACTGATGTCGAACGCGGCGAACCGGCTGACCCCATCGAAGGAAACCGTTCCCAAACCCCCAGGCAGCGGACGGGTCTCACCCGGCCGCAACTCCAACGCCTCCACCCCCGTGTCACCGCCGGCCAGCTGCGTCATACCGCTGGTGTCCAGCGCATACACCGACCGGGGAACACCGCCGTTCAACCCCAGATCCCCCTGATACACGTTCAAGGTCAACATCGGATCGCGGACGTCCGGGAACTCCGACCGGTACGCCCCATTGGCGCCTTTCGCCTGGTCCGGGTAGAAGAAACCGATCAACCCCACCTGCTCGGCCAGACCATCCGGAACCTTCACCACCCCCAGCGAGGTCAGGAAACTGTCCTGCGGAGGAAACGGAATCACGTCCGAGAACGCAACATCCCCCGCCGGGTCCCGCACCGTGATCCGCGGCGCGTACCCGTTACCCAGCAGATACACCTCGGTCCCGCCGATACTGAGCGGCTCGTTGACCTTGACCGTCGCGTCATCAGCTCCGGGAATGTTCTGCCGCCGCGTACTCACCGAAGCGGTGTAATCGGTCGGCAACCCAGCAGAAGCTGTGCCCTCCTTCTCGTACGTCACATCCAACCGGTCCAAGGTCAGCGAGTACGGCTCCAACGCGTCCTCCCGGAAGAACCGGCCCGGGTTGATCGAGTCATACGCGGCGAGACTGTTCACAAAGGTCTGCCCCTCCACCAGAACCCGCTGCCCCTGGTACCCGAAACCGCCCCCGATACCGACCGTGACCAAGACACCGACCAACGCGGTGTGGAAAACCAGGTTGCCGGTTTCCCGCAGGTACCCGCGCTCCGCGCTGACCGACCGGCGCGACCCCTCGAACACCACCACCCGGTAACCGTCTTTCCGCAGCATCTCCCGAGCGGACTCAACAGCAGCGGCGGCAGCATCCCCATCCGGTGCGTCAGCCGCGGTCACTGTGCGGACGGTGTGCGCGGGCATCCGGGATAGCCGGGACGGCGTTCGGGGCGGCGCCGCCCGCAGCGCCTGCAAATGGTGGCGGGTGCGCGGCACCACACAGCCGATCAACGAAACGAACAGCAACAGATAGATGCTCGAGAACCACACCGACGTGTACACGTCGAACCCCTGCAGCGAGTCCACGATCGGGGCTAGCTCCGGGTTGTCGTCGAAGTACTGGGTGACCCCATTCGGATCCGAGCTGCGCTGCGGCACCAATGACCCAGGAACCGCCGCGACAGCCAGGGCCAGCAGCAGAAGAAGCGCAGTGCGCATGCTGGTGACCTGACGCCAACACCACCGACCCCACTCCAGCACCCCCCAGGAACCACCCCGCCCCGGAACACCTTCGCCCGGCCCGTCGGGGGAGTCGACATGGTCAGCGGGGCGAGCAATCCCGACAGGCGCCCGCCTGGCATCCGCAGGACCCGCCGCAACGCGGCCCCGACTCACTGCGGCTCCTCGGCCAGGACGTCGGCGATTAAGGTCTCCAGGATCGACGCGTCAATACGGCCCAGAACCCGGGCGGCGACGCGGCCCCGTCGATCCAGGACAAGAGTCGTCGGAACCGCATTCGGCGCAACAGATCCGCTGAACGCCAACTGCACGCTGCCGGTGTCGACGTCGAGGATCGACGGGTACGTCACCCCAAACGCCCCCGCGAACTCCAACGCTGTGTCCGCCTGATCCCGGACGTTGACCCCGAGGAAGCGGACGCCTTGATCCTGGAACTGCACATTCAGCCGCTCCAGGTCCGGTGCCTCCGACCGGCAGGGCGGGCAGCCGGCGTACCAAAAATTAACGACCAGAACCCGGTCCGCGTAATCCTCGGACCGGATCACCTCACCGGACTCGGCCTGCCCCTCGAACGTCACCGCAGCGCCGCGGGACTCCGCGGCGATCTCGGTCACACTGCCGTCCCCGGCGACATAGTTCTTCGCGCTGCCCGCCTTGTACTGGTCCGCCAGCCCATCCGCGGTGCACCCGGCAAGGGCTAACGACGCGGCCAACGACACGGCCAGCAGGGTCAACGGGCGGGAATACGGCGACATCAGGATCGTCCACTTTCGATTCAGACAGACAGGACAGGACAGGCCGGTGCCGGCCTCCACACCCGGACACGGTGACCCGCACAAGGGCCCCGCACCCGCGTCCGTCCCGTTTATGTCCTGCTGACCGAGAGCTGGTGAAGCGATAGAACGTCGGGCGTCGCACGCGACAGCGGTCCGCTAACCGAACCGACGCGTGACAGCCATGGCACACCCCAGGACATCGCCAGCACCGGCCCGCGAACGAAGACCAGGAGAGCGATCAGAAGCGCCGAACAGGTCAGTCCGAGCAACCCGCACTCGGCAATACAGCTCGCATCACAGCCGAACAGATCCTCCGCACCAGGTGGCGTCACCCCCTCCGCGGCGAGGAGGGCAACCACACCCGTCGGCGCGTCGCTGACCGCCATCGCCGAGGAGCTGAGGACGTCATCAGCTGCGGTGGACACCGAACCGGAGGTCGCGTGCCCAACCGTCACACCCACCACGGCGGTCACAAGCATCAGAACAGCCACCAGAACACGACGAAGAACGAAGCGTGCTGCTTCGTTCATCGTCTCACCGGTGTGCTCGTCATCTTCGCCTCGATAGGGCTAGTTCAGGGGCGATGACAATCCTAAGTGCGCCGCCGGAACGCTACCTGTACCACCGGATCGGAAGCCGCAACCGGCGTTCTGGCACCGTCAGCAGTTAGCCAGACCCCAGTCCTCGACAGCGATCTTGGCGTCCACGAACGCGTCGACGTCGAACGACGCCGGGTCCTGCAGCGCACTGTCCATGACCGCGCTCAGCCCAGCAACCGGTGCACCGAGCTCAGCAGGCGCGGTGGCACCCAGTTCTTTCAGATCATCCGCCATCATCTGGGCGCCGCTGGTGTCCACCCCCGCGATGACGTTCGGGAAAAAGTTCAGAACCTCCAACTGCTCTGCCAACTCCATACACAACGGAGACACCGTCCGGGCAACCGCAGGAACATCGGCAGCCGGTGCGGCACTCGGGGGAGTGGTACATCCCGCCAGTGACACCGCCACCGCCGCTGCGCCGAAAACCGCGACGAACCTGCGATGTGCCCTAAACGATGTCATCAAATGCCTTCTCATCAACCCGAAGCTGAATGCCCCGCTACCAATGGTTCGGTGCCCGCGTCCACCAGGATTGGACCTCGCGGCATCCGCCACCGCGCAACATCGACCAGAACCGGTATCATCGGGATATGCCGATGACCCCGCTGGCCGAAACTCAGGCCGCCGTCTCCCTGTTCCACTCGCTCGCCGATCACACCCGCATCGCGATCGTGCGACGTCTCGCCTCCGGCGAAGCCCGCGTCAGCGACCTCGTCCGGGAAACAGGCCTGGCGCAATCCACCATCTCCGAGCACGTCGCCTGCCTCCGCGACTGCGGTCTGGTAGCCGGGCGCCCCGAGGGGCGCCAGGTCTTCTACGCCCTCGCTCACCCCGAGCTCATCGACCTGCTCAGTGCCGCCGAGACCCTGCTCGCTGCCACCGGCTACCGGGTCGACCTGTGCTCCACCTACGGTGCGGAGGCACGGAAACGATGACCAGCACCACCCTGACCGAAACCGAAATCGAACGCCTGACACGACGCGGGCTACGCCTCGCCCAATTCACCGTCGCGTACAACGTCATCGAGGGGGTCGTCGCGGTCACCGCCGGCATCCTCGCCGGCTTGGTGTCCGTGATCGGATTCGGTATCGATTCAGGAGTCGAATCAATCGCCGCAGTCCTCGTCGGTTTGCGCTTGGCCGCACGGCTACGCCACGGCGAAGCCGACGAAGCAAAGGAACGCCGCACGCTGAAGCTCGTGGCCGTCACCTTCTTCTTACTCGCGGCATACGTCACCTTCGAAGGGATACGCGACCTACTCGCCGCAGAAGCACCCCAGGCGTCCCCGCTGAGCATCATCCTGCTCGTAGCCTCGATCATCATCATGCCGATCCTCGCCGCGGCTAAACGGCGGGTCGGACTCAAGCTCGGCGACAACCTGATCCTCGCCGATGCTGCCGAAACGCGAATCTGCGTGCTGCTGAGCATCTCCACCCTGCTCGGCGTCGGCCTGTTCATGCTCACCGGCGCCGCCTGGCTGGACCCGATCGCCGCCTTCGTGATCGCGATCTTTGCCATCCACGAAGGACGCGAAGCCTGGGAAGGCGAGCTCGTCGACGACGACGACGACGATGATGAGGACAACTAGATGCTCACGGTGATCCTCGCGGCCATGGGACTGTTCGCCGCCACCAACATCGACGACATCATCGTTCTCACTGTCCTCTTCGTTGCCTCCTCCCGCGGCGCTATCCCCGGCTGGAAGATCGTCGGCGGCCAGTATCTCGGCTTCGTCACCCTTGTTGCCCTCAGCGTCATCGCCGCCCTTGGCCTGACCATCGTTCCCGACGAGTGGGTTGGCTTCATCGGCGTCATCCCACTGGCGATCGGGGTCTACCTGCTGATCAAGGGCCTGCGCAGCCAGGACGATGACGACGACGGTATCCAGGCAGGTGGGCTGCTCGCCGTTGCCGGGATCACCATCGCCAACGGCGCCGACAACATCTCCCTCTACACTCCAGTGTTCCGGACCATGAACCCGGCCGACACAGTGCTGACGATCGCCGTGTTCCTCGTCCTCGTCGCGGTCTGGTGCGCCATTGGCCGCGCGATCGGGACCAACCGGCGGGTCACCGAGACGCTCGAGCGAGTCGAGCACTGGCTCATGCCAGCCGTGTTCATCGGCCTCGGGCTGTACATCATCATCGAATCCGGTGTCCTGCCGCGACTCGTCCAGGTTCTGGCATGAGCGTGAACGAACACGCCGCTGTTCCCGTCCCGCGATCCCGACTCAGCGTCGCTGCCCTGACCGGACTCACCGCCACCACGGCGGTGGCGGCGACCGTCATCGATCAGCTCAGCAAGGCCTGGGCCCTCGTCGAGTTCAGTGACGGACACACAGTCGAGCTCCTCCCCACCGTGGTGCTTCGGCTCGTGTTCAACCCCGGCGTGGCATTCGGACTAGGAGCTGAACTCGGTGCCCCCCTGGTGGTGGCACTGTTCATCGTCGTGACCGCCCTGATCGCCTGGATCACCATCCGTGTCCGCCGCAAAGAGCCCGCGCTAGGCACCCTCGCCCTGGCTGCAGCCGTCGGAGGAGCCATCGGAAACCTCATCGACCGGATCTTCCGAGCCGAGAACGGTCCCCTCAGCGGCCATGTCGTCGACTTCATCGCAGTGGACTGGTTCGCCATCTTCAACGTCGCCGACATCTTCACCACCTGCGGCATAGCGCTGTGGGCAGTCACATCCGTCATCGATTCCCGACGCCGGCCAGTCGAACAAAGCAACGGCAAGGAAGCGCAATAACGGACGCCGACGAGTATCAGGAACGGCATCGTGCGCGACAACCGCGCAAAACCGCCGGCGTCGTCAGCCGGCTCCTGTTCCACCGGCAAGCAGTGTTTCGGGTCGGGACCTGAGCGCCCATCTCTCTTTCCCTCCCTGGAGGTCGCCGACCGGACGATCAAGTTCTGGCCACCGTCCCTCGAGGCCCGCACCGGCCCACCGAACGGCCGGGTTCACCACCACCACACGACGGACCTGAACCGCAGCACGACTCCTGCTGCCGCGGATGACGAGAATGTCCCACAGCGTGCGGGACATTCTTGAAAACCGCGTACCAGGTCGGTCAGCTCAGGACGGCAGGTCCGGCGCCGGGAAGGCGTCCCAGCCGCCGTCGCCGCTGTTGTCGCGCGCTTCGGCGGCGGCGGATGTAGGCGCCGAGGTGCGGCAGGGAGAACTGGACGTAGCCGGGTCCGGCAGCGTGGACGTACCCGCTGTCGATGAGCCGTTTCTTGTACACCTGCACGTACGCGTCAGAGACCCATCCGCTTGACGATGTCGGCGACCTTCGTGCGGTCGTCGTCCTCGGCCATTGCGTTGAGGAATTTCTGGTCGACGTCGGAGAGGTCGCCGTAGACGCGGCTGATGACTCGACTCTCGACCGCTTGATGGCCTCGTCATGAGCGACGGTGGCGTCGGCGAAGGTGATCGTGGGCGCTGTGAAGTTATCGCGCAAGGCGTAGTCGCCGGCGAGCTGCACCAGGTACGGGTAGCCCTGGGAGAGGGAGACGAGCTTGGTGAGCGCGTCCTCCTCAATGTGGTGGCGGGCGAATACGCGAAACCAATACTCGGTCAGAAGCCATAGTTCCTCGACGTCGGCCGCGAGCGGGACGCTCGCCTGACACCCGAATTAGCCCGTTTAGGACGCTTTATCTGTACAAGATAAAGCGTTCTAAAGTCGGTAAACTTGCCGCCGTGGATGCAGTCGACAACCCCTACACGCCGAACGCCGGCGCCCGACCCGAGATCCTGATCGGTCGCGACGAGCAGACCGAGGCGTTCCGCACCCTCCTGAAGCGCCTTCGCCGGGGCCGCACCGAACAGTCCATGATCATCACCGGACTGCGCGGCGTCGGAAAAACCGTACTGCTGAACTCCTTCCGGGCCATCGCCCAGAAAGAGGGCTGGGAGGTCATCGAGTTCGAAGCCGTCAAACACGGCGAGAACCGCTTCCGCCAAACCATCGCCTCACAGCTCAAAGCGGCACTGCTGCGGATATCCCCCCGGGCCCGGTGGACCGACACCGGCCGCCGTGCGGCGGAGGTGCTGAGCTCGTTCGCGCTCTCCGTCAACGCGGAGGGCACCTGGTCGATCGGCTGGGACGTACCGGCGACCGAGGGCCTGGCCGACCACGGTGACCTAGGAATGGACCTGACCGACGTGCTAGTCGCAGTCGGGGAAGCGGCAGCAGAACAAGACAAAGGCGTCGCCCTCCTCGTCGATGAAGTCCAGTTCCTCAACGCACCCCAACTGGAAGCCCTCATCCAAGCCATCCACAAAACCGTGCAGCGCAGCCTCCCCGTCACCTTCGTCGGCGCGGGGCTGCCGCAGATCGCCGAACTCGTCGGCGACGCGAAGTCCTACGCGGAGCGCCTGTTCAAGTTCCCCCGCATCGACTCGCTCAACGACAACGACGCCCGAGCCGCGCTGACCGAACCCGCGGCCGCCGAAGGCGCCACCTACCAGGACGACGCCGTCTCCCTGGCCGTACAGATCACCAACGGGTACCCATACTTCATCCAAGAACTGGGTTACCAGGTGTGGACCATCGCCGAGAACAACCGGATCTTCAAGGAGGACATTGAGCTCGCCCGGGACGCGTACGAAGCCAAACTAGACAGCTCCTTCTTCCGGGTCCGCCTCGATCGCGCCACACCGCTGCAAACCGCGTACATGCGCGCCATGGCGGAGCTCGGCTCCGCGCCACAGAAAGCCGCCGACGTCGCCGCGCTGATGGGCCGCACCTCAACCCAGCTCGGCCCCACCCGCGCGGAACTCATCGAGATGGGTCTGCTGTACACCCCAGAGCACGGGTACGCCGCCTTCACCGTGCCCGACTTCGACAAGTTCATGAAACGGGCAGTACCCGTGCTTGACGTCCCACCAGTCAACCGACGACGCGTCCGAAGCGCTCCCGTCGACCAGCCCACCACCAGCTCGGGCGAGTAACTGCACCGGGGGGCAGGCCCGGTGAAAGTGTCGACGCCCTCGCGTTCCCCGACCTCGGCACCCGCCGCCGCGACAGACGTGACAGCGTGACCGCGCGCCCCGTACCAGTCACGCCGGTCCTGGTCGTCGAGTATGTCGAGGAACTCGGTCAGGGCTAACGCCGCCGCCACCATGGCGGCGGTACGTCATCGCTTCTAGACGATGGTCCCTACCCGTGGCGGTCACCCGGCTGACGAGGCACTTTTCGAGCCCGCAGGAGCAGGAGTACTGCACCCAACACGACGAGCGCGAGGCCCACGGCGACCGGGACGGTCGGGTCGGTGCCCGTATTCGACAGGCTGCCCGAATGCTCACCAGGATTCGCCGGGGGCGGTGCACTCGGTCCTGGAGTCGCCGGCGAATCCGCTGATGCGCTTGGAGCCGGAGTCGGAGTCGGAGTCGCAGTTGGGGCGGGCGGGGCAGGGGCGGCATCCGCGGCGGTGTACGTCACCTCGTCAGTGCTACTGCCTCCCCGGCCATCATCGACGGTAAGGGCGAACACATAGGCCCCCGCATTCGGCAGCACCACGTCCTGAACCGGCGCCGAAGCGTCAAGGGAAACAGGGGTGGGACTCGAGACCACCGACCATCGCATGGTCAAGGGATCTGATTCCGGGTCGCTCGATCCAGTGCCATCAAGCGTGACCGTGGCACCGGTCTCGACCGTGCGGTCCGGACCAGCCACTGCGGTGGGTGGCAACTGTGGTGCAGCTACCACTGGGTTGACCAGTACGGCGTAGTTGTGCTGGCTGACGTCGTCCGCCCGGGCAACATCGACGGTAAGGGTCTGTGACCGTCCAACTTCGGTGTCGGCAGGAGGCAACACGGCCACCTCGACGCTTGCCCTACCACCGGTGGGCAGATCAATCGCGGAAGGGGCTGATGCGGTGATGAATCCGGTGTCGTCCGCGGCGGACACGGTGAAGTTGCCGGGCTCGCCGCGGTTCTCGACCGTGAAGGTGAGCGTGACCGGGATGCCGGGAACCAGGTCGGTCCGAGCCGGTGCCGTCACCACGACCGACTGAGGCCGGACGACGCCCGCTGCGACTCGCTGGAACACCGCTCCCGTTGCATCCGTTCCCGTGAGCACGGGTCGGAATGGCTGGGACGGTACCGGCAGAGGGCCGAAGTACGCTCCGTCCGTCGCCAGCGGGCTGAGGGTAGGAGTCGCGATCACGTCTCCGCCGGGTGAGCGAAGGTCGAAGGCGACGGATCGGGGCTCGCCGGTCACCGTGGCGCCCGCCGACTCCGCCGAACCAGAAAGGGGTTGCCCGGCGAGGCGCCGGTAATCGGTTCCCTCATGGCCGGTGACTTCGGTCAACAGGTCGAACGATGACAGGTCGAGCGCACTTCTCCCGAACACGTTCAACGAGAAGGGGCTTCCGTCCGAGGCCAACGTCGCAGTCCATAGACCTACTTGCGGCGCGGCGACGGTGGCAAGTGTGACCTGCGTGCTCCCGCTACCGAGCGTGGTGAGAGACACGTCGGGATCACCCGCCACGGCGAGCGTGCCGTCGGGACGGTGCAACTCGACCGTAGATGCTCCTGAGGCAGCGACCGTGAGGTCGGTGAGACCCGAGTCAACGGGGATGTCCCAGCTCTGCGGAGCGTTGTCTGCAACTCCTGATACCGACAGAACACGAACGGAGTCCGACCGGGTCAGACGTCCAGCAAGTTCCGTCACCGAGTCGGCGTCGTCCTGAGACAGCTCGAACACCTGACCGCCACTATCCGAGGCGAGGCGGATGTAGGCGGGGTCGATCGGCGAGCAACTGCCGAACAGGATGGGATAGACCGCGATCTCCTTCGAGCTCGCCACCCCCGACACCGCCCCGGCCAGGCCGCTGTCCTTCGCGCTCGCGTCCGTGAACAGGAAGAGGGTGCCCCCCTCATCGGTCTGAGCAAGAGCATTCAACGTGCCCGTCATCGCAAGCTCCGGACAGTCACCGCCGCCAGAAGCGCCGAGCCCGGACAGCCCGGACTTGAACTCGTCAGGATCCGTAGTGGCCCTGACCGGGCCGGTCGAGGGATCGTTGAACGGCGAGAGCACATACTTCGCCGGCTCGTCATCCTCGCCCAACCGCGAGTCCACGATCTCCGTTGCTTCCGCCCGCACGCCCGCGATAGCGCCGGACATACTGCCGGTGGTGTCGATCGCCATGGCAAGTGTCGGGCCTGCGCCAAGCAGCAACCGAAGCTGGCGAGGAGTGATCTCGCCTTTGATGTCGCGAAGAAACTGTTCTGTGGCGGCGTCTGCGACGGCTTTCGCGGCCGTGTGGAAGGGCGCGTGAGGGGCGAGCGGACCGATGGGGGAGTCCTTGCTGATGCCATTCAGTCGTGAACCAGAGTCGAACGGCCCTCCGTGACGGCACTTCCCCCGGACGGCTTTGTCCGGGTCGCGATCCTCACCGTGGTAGTAGCCGCTGGTGAGGTTCCGGGTGATGAGCCTGCTGCCGTCACACGTCGCCTCGCCCGCCCCTGCAACCGGTCCAAGCGCCCTTCCGGGCCGGCCAAGATCGGAACTAGGTCCACGGTTCCCCAGCTCTACCCAGTTCGAGTGCGAGTAGAAGTCTTGGATCCCGTGCAGGGCGCTGCCGAGCGCGATCCGAGCGGAAGAAGCATCGTCTGCCTGCACACCCGCGATCACCTGCGCGCGAAGCTCGACGACACGGTTCTGGCCGCCCGCGAAATTCTCGCCATCGAAGTGCTTCGCGGACTGGAACTGATCGTCGTCGACAGCCTTGTTCGCGTCCACGATCTCCTCGATCGCTTTGCGCATCGTCCTACTGGTGTCAGCAACTGCGAAGAACTCGCGATCCAGCCGAGTGATCACGTCATCGGTGATGCTCGCGTGCGAGGAGTAGCCCAGAGCAAGCCACGGGCTTGGCGGAAACGCGTTCGCTGGTGAAAGCACAACACCGTTCAACGCCACGACGATCGCGATCACCGACCCGGCCCAGAGAGGTCGACGCATCTTCCTGCCGCTCGCGGGATCAGGGAAGCTTCGACCATCCAAGATGCAACTCCTATCGGCGATGGATCATGAAGCACGCCGGCTAGGAGCGGTCGACGGCGCCCGCTTGCGGGCTCGCTGTGGATCGAAACGCCGCAGCGACCTTGATCGGCAGAATCCCCCCATGCACCGGCAGGTCTATCCCGGACCGCCGCTGACAGTCCACCGCACCACCCTCATTTCAGTACCCGAGGACACCCCCGTAGGTGGTGAAAGCTCGCCTGCAGGCGCAGCCGCAACGTGCGACGACTCGAGCTTCAGCTTCTCAGCTTCTCAGGACCGGTACTCGCCTGCAGGAGGGACGCGTGGACGCGAATCTTTGAAGGGATTGTCGGTAAACGGTGAAGAGCGATGGCGACGAGGACGCGCAGTTGCGGGCACGAACGAGGAGGGTCGTGCCGATTTACTTACTGCTCGCGCACGAAGTCCGACCGACCTCGGGTTGCTGCGACTTCGAGGCCCTTCCATGCTTTCCGCCTGAACCCGATCTTCAGGAACGGAGGCGGCAGCCAACGACCGGCGCTGCAGCGGGGGAGCGCCTGAGGTGCACACCACGGCCGGGACCGACAGCAAGGACTTCGACCGCGATCTTAACGTCCACGACCGCGTTGAGGTCGAGGCGTGGCAACGGTAAGCCGCGATCGCGCCAACCTAGCTGCGCCCTAATCATCCGAGGCGTCCGGTTGATTTTCGACATGATCAGCTGTTCGATGGGCGTGTCGCACCCAGCCCTCAATACCGACGCTGCCACCTGGCGAAGCGTCAGCACCATGAGGCCATAACAGCGGAGGTGGACCCGGATGACGACACCTGCATCAGCATGCCGCCGACACGACACCTCCCGTCCTGCAACTGCGCCGACCCAGGCAGCTACTTGCGGGCCTAACGGCTCGGAACTGACATGACCCAGCTACTCTGCTCGTGTTGTGCCCGGCCATACCCACGCCACCGCCTACATGCGTTGAGCGACACAGGGGCCCTTATCTGCCGTCGGTGCGCCCTCTGGATCGCCCTTCGCCTACGGCGAGACCAAACCACCCCCTGAAGCCCCTCACCCAACTCCACCACCGACACCGGCCCACCCCAACGCGACCGCCGGTCCCATTACCCGCGACATCTCCACACCACCGACGCCTTAGCCAGCCACAACGAGCGCACCGGCGACGACGTGCCATTGCAAGGCACTGCCGATGACACAAGGGAAGCAAGCCGCGAAGCTCGCAGGACCAGTAGTCCTGGTACCTCCGCCGGGTAGTTCTGCTCTTTACGCCGGATCAACTGGTTCGGGATGATCAACCGAGCCTGAAATCGTGCGACCGCCCAACCGGTGGGAGCAGAACGGGAACTGCTGTTTCTGTTCGCCGCCTGGGTGTCCGCGCCCATCTCATTGCGTCGCATCAGGAGGGGCACCGTGCCCGACGAAACAAGTCTTCAGCGTCTCATCTCGGAGGCGAAAAGCAATCCGGAGTTCTTCTACCGGCTCGTGTGGGACACCGAACGGGCCGTCGAGGAGGTGGATTACCTCTCACCGGCGCAAAAGGAGTCCATTCTCGCGGTGCAGCCCGAAGACCTAGTTGTGGGACTTGCGTCCAACCCGGGCAAAGCCGCCCTGGTCAGCCGCGAGGCCTTCGAGGAGTTCGACCTTTCCGCAGTCTGCGGTGCGTCCTGCGGCGCTTCCTGTGGGGGTAGCTGCGCGGCGAGCTGTGCTGGGAGCTGCGGCGGAAGTTGCGGCGGGAGCTGCGAAAGCAGCTGTGCCGGAACGTGCGGCGGAAGTTGTGGAGCCAGCTGCGGCACCAGTTGCGCAGCCAGCTGCGCGGCGAGCTGCGTAGTCTCCGGTGATGCTGCCATAGATATCGGCTACGAAACCCTGCCCCCGTACATGGAGCTCACGGAGACGATCAAGCTCGAGATCGAAGCGGTGAAAGCAGGGAAGACGTACACGCGCTTCCACCGATGACAACCACCGCACCCGGTGATGCAGGCACCTCGACGTCGGAAAGCCGAACAGGGACCGTCAGCTACGCAGACCTGCTCAGAGACCGGAGTCTCGATCCGTCGGAGCGCGGTGTCTGGGCGGCGGTCGGATCAGCTGTCGGCGAGTACGGGTGGAAGCTTCATCTGTCCTCGGTACAGCGAGACGCGCCGCGACTCCTGGACGCGGTGCTGCCCATACTTCAGCGCGGCCGTTACTCCTTCAAGGTTGCGACCAACTCCCAGATGCTCGGCATGCTCAACGAGGGAGTGCTCGGCGCAACCCAGGTGGGGAAGTTCATGACGATCTACCCACCCACAGCGAACCTTGCTGTCGAGCTGGCCGATGAGCTCGTCGCTGTCACTAAGCCGCTGCAGGTCGAGGGCCCGCTCATCGTCACGGACATGCACCTCGGCGGCGCTGTGTACACCCGTTACGGGACGTTCAACCCAGAAATGTCGCGCAATCGGCTAGGCATGTTCGTGGGGATGGACGGGGAAGAGATCGGCCGCTATTCCGTACCCTTCCTGCCGCCCCAGGACATCGCCAGCCCGTTCCGGACGCTGCCGCCACGGGATAAGTCTGCGCAGGACGGGCAGCGCTCCGGCGTTCAGGCAGCGGGGTTTCTCATTCTCCAGGCGCTGCAGGTTCACGCGAAGGGGTCGGTGTATCTGGCGCTCGATATTCGTGAACAAGCCGCTGTGCGCACCGTGATCCTTAAAGAAGGACGACGAGGATGCATGTCAGACGATGACGGACGTGACATCCGCGATCGCTTGCGCAATCAAGCGGCGATCCACGCTGTCCTCGCCGGACTTCCGTCGGTGCCGGAAGCCGGCGACGTCTTCGACGTGGCCGGCAACAGCTACCTCCCCGTCGCCTTCGTTCCCGGCCGGGACATCGGTGAACGCCATGCCGCACCTTTCAGAGCGCTGACCGATCAGGAGCGTTACACGGTGCTGTCTGACTTGGCTGTGACGGCGACGGCGCTGACACAGGTCCACGAGCGAGGCGTCGTACACCGCGACATCAGCATGAAAAACTTGCGACTCGGACCCGATGAGGACGCTCATCTGCTGGATTTCGAGATCGCGCATCATGTCGATGACCCGCGCCGTCCCTTCTTCCAAGGCACCCCCGGATTCGTGTCGCCGCAACAGCTGGACGAGCACGCACCGCAAGTGGAAGACGACATCTACTCCTTCGGTGCCGTCATGATCTGCGCATTGACCGGGTGTGATCCGCAGCGCGTCCTGTATGCGAACCCGACGAACCGGGCGGACCAAATCCGAATCCTTTCCGGAGCCCCCGCGAGAATTTGCGACGCGGCAGCGGGCTGCGTCGCCAGCGACGCAACGGACCGCCCCCCGTTGACGAAAATCGTGGACATTCTGCTCGAGCAGGCGGCTGTACCGTGGTGATCGACATCAGCCCCGTCACCGACGCGAGCCCGTACGCGGTCGCTGCGCGGTCAGGCGCACGATGGCTTGTCAACGGCGCCGGCCGAAACGCCAGCCGCCTCTGGCTCTCGCCGGACCTCGGAGCGACCGCCGATCACGCCAGCCTCAAACTCGCCACCGGATTCCGCGTGTACCGCAGCACAAGCAGAGGCGTCGCCGGCGTCGTCTACGTCCTCGCGCGCCTTCACCGCATGGGCATCGTCATCGACGGTGCGGTGGACGAGGTGAACCGGAGCGTCGACTGGTTACTCAGCCACGCCGACACGCCCGATGATCAGATGCCCGGCCTGCACTTCGGTGAAGCCGGGGTCGCCGTCGCCATCGCCGAGACGATCGCGGCGGGGATGCTGCCAGCCGGGTCATGGACACAGCCCTACCTCCGGCAAGCGCTCACCGGGCCCCTGGACTGGCCCGACCTCTCCCACGGCGCAGCCGGGCAAGGCGTTGCAGCGCTGGCCTGCGCAGATCTACTCGCCGAACCCGAATTCCAGGATGCCGCCGAGCGCTGTGCCGCCTACCTCCTCGACACCGAAGACGAGGAAGGCGGCTGGACGTTACCCGCCGGAGTTTTCGGGATGTCCGGTGGCCGGTACACCGGTTTCGCGCACGGCGCCGCGGGAATCATGTACTTCCTGGCCAGATGGGCGGAACGGACCGACTCAGATGTGGCCCTAGAGGCGGCCGTGCGCACCGGTGAATGGCTCCTCGATATGGCCAGCGCCGACGGGAACTACCGCTCACTCCGCTTTCCGGTCAGCGACACCGACAGCACCGTCTGGAAATGGTGGTGCCACGGCGCTCCCGGCATCGCGTTAGCCTTCCTCGCTCTCTGGCGGGCCACCGGCGACGAACGCTACGCGGGCACCGTCCGCGCCTGCCTGAGGTCGCACCCACCCGAGCCACGACACCCCAACCTCAGCCAATGCCACGGCCTGGCCGGACTCGGCGAAGCACACCTCGAGGCCTATCGAGCGTTCACCGAACCGGAATGGCTGGAGCGAGCAGAACACATCGGTGCCACCCTGACCGCCCTGGCTCGAGTCGACGACACCGGCGCCAGCTGGCTAGTCGAAAATCCCTACACCCCTACAGCCGACCTGATGATCGGCTGCGGGGGAGTAGTCCACTTCCTCACCCGGCTGGCTCAACCGGACGCTCCCACCACACCGTCGGCCCCACTACTCCTCGGGTGAGAACGCTGATGACCGATACCCACACGCAGAAGCCCCCACCGAGAGTCGACCTGTCACAGCAGTTGACGGCGCTCCACGAACAGGTGCGCGCCATAGAAGCAGCACCGGCCCCACCGCTTCGCAACCTGGAAGAAATCGTCGACGTCCGCTACAGCATCGACGCCGCACGGCGCCTCACCGAAGCGGAACTGCAGGTCCTCAGCCAAGCGACGCAGCTACGGGAAGAAGGCCTCAAACGCGCACGAACAGGCAACACCGCCGACGGCAAGCAGCTCATTCAGGCCGCCCGGGCCCTGCTCGAAACCGAACCGATCAGCGCAGAGGCGCACCTCCTCGGGGAATCCTTCCAGCTCGCTGCGGAAGCGTTCATCAGCTACCAGAACGGTCACCATGCAGCCGCTGAACTAACCCTCCTCACCGCGATACAGGAATGCTGCCGCCTGTACGACGAGTACGGGTACGACGTCGCCATGCGCCGCGTCCACCTCGGCCGAAACATCATCCGCCTGGTCTCCGAACGCGATCCCTTGCCAGCCCTTGAGCTGGCGGCCGGGCTCCTCAACTACATCGAAGGCGACCACAGCGCCTGGCCCTGGCCCCACCTCGCCGTTGACGACGCGTACCGGCTCTCCACCGACATGCGCCACGCCCTCACGGATCAAGTCCTCAGCGAAATCGTTCGACTCGTCCCACAAGGAGCCCCACACATTCCCATCATCTTGCAAAGCAGCACCTGGCTAGGCATGACAGAACACACACCGCCATCGCTCAGATTCCACCGGGCACGCCACTGGTTACAAGCACACACCAGCGCGATCCGCCAAGACCCGCGCTCGTTCATGGAACCCGCCACTTCGTTCTTCGCAGCGCCGCCGGCACGCTACGTATCCGCCTGGCGCGCCCTCACAGCCGACCTGCAAGCCCTCACCGATCCACCAGCACGCCCAAAGTACTGACTACGTCGTGCGACTCGGACGCCGCCCCGGGCAGGTTCTGATCCAAGTGCCCCCATCAGAGGTCCGACGAGCTGTACGCCAGAAGTAGTACCGCTGGTCAGCCCCTCCGACGGATACTCCAGGGGTCCACCGAGATCTCAGCCGCCAAGGAAAGACGCGAGGGCCGACACCAGGCGCATTCGCTCCCGGCCCAACCAAAAGAGATGGCTCGGCGAGTCCAGTTCCAGCAGCACGGCATCAGGGATGGTCGAGGCGAAGTTCTCCGCATGCGCGAAGGAAACACCGCGATCATGAGGCGTTCCCGTGACGAGCGCCGGACACGGCACGTTCGACATCGCGGCGCGTCGAACACCGGCCCTCGAGGGATGGCCCTGCCGGAGGTCGATTGCGAATCCAGAATCGGAATGCATTGACTGAAACAACCCTCGCGCCTCGTCCTTGTCCTCCGAGCTCAATTCGTGCCACCAACTCTCAACGGGAAGCGTCGACAACCGCCCCATCATGCGGCGTAGGCCGGCTTCTGAGCGGACCACGCGACGGATCAAACGCCACACCTGACCCTGCAGCAGCGGAGAAAATACAACCGGGCCAAAAATCGCCTCCACCCGGGAGTCCGGGTAGGGCAACACAGAGGGGGCAGCACTATGCAGCACGAGACGCCTCACCGCCAACTCCCGACGCCCGGCGACGTGCACCGCCTGAAGACCACCGAAGGAAACGCCGACAGCAGCGGCGATCACCCGAACCCCGAGTCGCCGACACACCTCGTTCACGAGCAGCGCGAATTCCTCCGCACCGAGCGACCCGACACATGTCCGGCCATATCCCGGACGGGAGCAGGCAATAACCCCATGGCCGGCCTCGGTGTACAGGCTCCACCCGCAATCACAGTGGGCAGAACAATGACCACCGGGAAAAAACAAAACAGGTGGGCGGGGCCCAGGAATCCGGACGACTTCCACGGGCCCTGCGCTCGTGGCGACCAGCTGTGACCTAGTCATGACCTCAGTCTGATCGTCAGCGCCGCAGAACTGGTAAGCCCCAGTCTGCATGCCGACCTCCGCGGGGCAAACGTCCAGCGTGGAGAAACTTCAACCCAACGCCAAGGCCGGTGACTTGCGCTCATGAACGCGCTGAGAAACCGTTACTTGACATAATCAATATTATCGGCGAACCCAGACGTTCCGATTCCGGGAGCAGAGTCGGCGTTGATGGACGACGCGTG
>CANKXX010000009.1 GCA_947487835.1 uncultured Microbacteriaceae bacterium | reverse complement strand
GTGTGGACGGTGATGGTGGTGTGCATGATCCGGTCCTTTCCGTATCGCGTGGTCAAGAGCTGACGGAGAAGGGGACCCGAAGGGGTGCTGGTTGATGATCTCCGTTGTTGTCGGCTGTGCAGCCGATGGCTTGCCATCGGTTGGTACCCGCGGAGTTGCGCGCAGCGGAGAGGGGGTCAAGGGCGGGCCGGAGGCCGGATTCCGCAGGAATCTGCGGAGCACCCTTGACGCTCTCGTGAGCGAAGTGCAACCCCACGCAGGCGAAGAACACGCCTGACGGAGGAAAGGCGGAGCAAGCTATAGGGTTAGGTGTCCTAACCCGGTGTGGCTCCTTCCTGTGGTGCGGTTTCGTTGGCATACTTGGGCGTATGGTCCCCGAGGTTTCGGGGTCGCTGCGCTGGGCCACAAGGGCAGGGGAGGGCGTCGTGACGGAGTCGGATGAGCGTCGTCTGTTCGGTCGTCAGCGGCGCGCGAACGCGGATGTGGCCCGGGATCGCCGGTACACGGTGAAGGTCAACGCAGCCGAGGACGCCCAGTTGCGGGCGCGCGCCGGGGCGGCGGGGGTGACGGTGCCGCGACTCATGTTCGAGTCCGCGCTGGATGCGCACATCGTCACGGACACGCAACGCAAAGAAGTGGTGGCGGAAGTGTTCGCGGTACGCCGGCTGATGGCGACCGTGGCGAACAACGTCAACCAGCTCGCCCGCTACGCGAACACCGAAGGCGTCTTCCCCGCCGAAGCAGATGCCGCGGTCGCGGAGTACCGCGAGCTCGTGCCCCGCCTCCGGGCCGCCCTGGATCGGCTGGGCTGACCCGGTGATGCCGAACATCACCCGGGGTGACCGGATGGACGGGCTGCTGGTGTACCTGGCCGGGGAAGGCAGGCACAACGAGCACACCGACCAGCACCTCGTCGCCGGCGACGCGGCAGTGCTGACGATGTACGGGTATGACCAGCTGGACCGGGCGACCGCGGTGGCGATCGCCCACGACCTGGACGAGCCCCGCACCCGGTTCGGTGTCGAGGTCACCCGCACCGTCCGGGTCACCGACCCGGACACCGGCGCTGTGACGGTGTCGCGGGTGGGTGGGCACGTGTGGCACTGCTCCCTGTCGTTGCGGGCGGAGGAGGGGCAGCTGTCCGATGAGAAGTGGGCGGCCATCGCCGAGGACTTCGTGAACCGGATGGGCTTCACCGAAACCAGTGGGAAGGCGGCGTGCCGGTGGGTGGCCGTCCGCCACGGCCTCTCCGGCAACGGCAACGACCACGTCCACATCGCCGTCTCGCTGGTCCGCGAGGACGGCACCAAGGCCAGCACCCACAACGACTTCCCCCGCGCCCAAGACACCTGCCGCGCCCTCGAGCGGGAACACGGCCTCGAGCAGCTCGACTCCCGCAGCACAGGGTTGGGGGAGCGGGGGGTGAAACCCGCCGAACGGGAACGCGCCGCCCGCACCGGCACGGAGATCGGTGCGCACCGGCTCGAGCGCACCGTCCGCGCCGCCGCGATCGCGTCCCTGGACGAGGGCGAGTTCGTCCGCCGCCTCCGCCAGGCCGGGGTCCTGATCCGGCCCCGGTACGCGGCGGGCCGCGACGACGTCGTCGCCGGCTACTCCATCGCCCTCCGCCCCACCGGCCAGGACCGCCCGGTTTGGTACGGCGGAGGCCGGCTCGCCCGCGACCTGACCCTGCCCCGTCTCCGGGAGGGCTGGCCGGACAGCCCGCAGACCGCGCAGGCTGCGGTGGAGGAGTGGCGGGCCACCGCGAAGAACCCGTGGCGGTACCGGCCCGCCGCACCGGGGCGGGAGGAGTACGCCCCGGACCCGGAGTTGTGGGAGCAGTACAGCCGCGAGCTCGGTGAGCTCCGTGCCCAGTTGCGGGAGGTGCCGGTGACGGATCGGGCGACCTGGGCGCACGTCGCCCGGGAGACCGCCGGCGCGTTCGCCGCCTGGTCCCACCGCGTCGAGACCACCCCCGGGCCGCTCGCCGACACCGCGCGGGAGCTGTCCCGCAGCGCCCACATCCGCGCCCACCAATCCGCACCAAAACCGGTACGGATGGGATCCGCGTCCGGAGCGGCGATGCTCCTGCTGCAGGCCGCGACCGCCGGGCGCGGCACGGTCGCGGAGGCGATCCTGTTCCGGCAGCTCGGCCGCCTGTCGGTCGCGCTACTTGATGCGCACAAGGCCGCCGGCGACGCCCAACGCGCCGAACACGTGACTCAGACCCTCCGCGACAACCTCGCCGCGATCCAGGAACGCCTGCCCACCACCCCGGCGAAGGAGCAGGCGATTGAGCCTGGCCGGGTGGTGACGGCGGAGGAGGAAGCGGTGCGCCGCGCCCAGCGCGGTCTCGCCGCCCCCGGCACCCGGTCACCGCTGCCGACACCGTTGACGCCGCGGCCGCGCTCGACGGCAGATACGTCCCGTGATCGTGATGGCGGTCAGGGCAGGGAATAGCAGTAATAGAGGCATTAGAAGGGGATCGAGGAAGCGTCATGGTGGATGAGACCGACCAGGTAGCCGAGACGTTCGACGACGCGCTGCGCATCGCGTTGACGATCGCGTCACAGTTCGGCGAACGCATCAGCCGGCTCCGCGAACAACTCGCTCGGCAGCGCGAAGCCGACGCCCGCCAACATGCCCGGGAGCTGCAGGCCCGCTTCGACGCCGAACGCGGCGCCGTCCGCGCCCACCTCACCGTCGCCGCCCAGCCCGACTGGTGGACCCACGCCACCCCCCAGAACATCGGCGCCCTGTACGAGACCGCGGTCGCGTGGCGGGACCATGACGTGGTCGCCATGGACGCCGCCGACACGATCCGCCGGGAAGTCGCCGACCGGTACGGGATCGACGTCGACCGCCCCGGCGCCGACCCAGGGACTGTCGCCGCAGCGATCCAGGACGCGGAACGCGACCGTGCTCGGACGGCCGAGGAACGCCGACGCGCGGGGGAGGACCTCACCGCCAGCCAGATCCTCCTCACGAACGCGGACACACGCGACCGGAACACCGCCATCCCCGCACAGGCCGCGGACGCTACGCGTCAAACCGACATCGACCGGGCAGAAGACGCCCTGGCGTACGACAGCGCGGAACGGCGTGAAGCATTCGCGCAGTCACTTGCGGGCACCGCCTCCGAGCAGGAGATACATGGCCGGATCCTCGCGGACACCGGCAACGCCAAGCACCCCCGCGAAGCCGTAGCCACCACCACCAGCCGATCCCCGAGACCGCGCGGAACGCGTCCTGGGGCCACCCAGCGCCGAGACCACGACGGCCTCTCCCGGTAACCGACCGTCGACCTGGACCACCAGGACCCGCTGCAAGTCGGCGGTCAGGGGAGCCGGCAGCGCACTGACACGGCGGAGCGCTAGCTGGGCGGGTCACGCCTCGAGCAGAGAACACTCCCACACCCTCGAGCGCTGACGCCGAGGCGACGGACCTTCACGCGATGTCCGGACTGCTTACGCTGCCCGGATGGGCTGCGCCACTGTCGCTGTCGCTGTCGCTTCTTGTTCCGGTTCCTTCACCGGAAACAGCCCCTGCCCACTGCTCGCTGCCCGATCAAGAACGATGATCCATTCCTTGTTGACAGCAGGCATCTTGGACCCGAAATAGGAGAACTGGACCGGGATGGTGCAGTTCATCCAGAGAGTCCGGCGACCTATCCCTGTCGTGTCGTCCCCCGGGATGGTAAGCGTGAACGATTCATTGCGGCGGAGTTTGCCGACAATCACGATCTGCAGATGCGCGAGTGTCCGATCATCGATCTCCAGCTGGGTGGGCGGAGATCCATACAGGAGATGTCCCAAAGCTGTGTCCTTACCTGTCCAGGAAGAGGGCTGCGACCATGTGCTGATTTCGGCAGGATCAAAAAGTAACTCTCCCACGTCGATCTCAGTGGCGGTCGGCTATCCACTGAACGCACTGTTTCCCAGACTCGTCCAACAACTCGGCGCATTCAGGACTAAGGAGATGAAACGGTCCTCCACGTTGTAGCAGCGGGCAGTACCCGTGCTTCAGGCCCCACCCGTCAACCGTCGACGCGTTCGGAACGCACCCTCGACCAATCCGCCACGAACCCGGCCGAGCAACAGCATCCGGACCGAGCACCACGGCGAACGAGTGAGTAGCCCCTTCGCACCGGACGCGTCCCGAACCCTCGCAGACGAAACCGACGGGGAGGGTGCGGTATCCGCTTCCCCTGCACTCGTCGGAGCGCAGGCAGCCGCACGCACGCACGCACGGATCGCTGATCAGCACAAGCTCATACAGTCCGACGGGCACCACAACCCCCCTGCATACAGGGTGGAGGGGTACGGTCCAGGAATGAGCGACATGCATACGGTGGTCCGTACACAGGCCGTCATCAACGGCAGAAGCTCCTTCCTGACTCAAGGCCAGACTCGCAGACCTCCGCCACCGAATCGAAGCCGCCATGGCGACACTAGGCAAGTTCGTGAGCTTCACTGTTGTCGGTGATTGGAACGTCAGCGTCCTGATCTCGCCCCGCAGCCAGGTCGTGTTCTCCGTCGACACCGTGGAGTTCGATCCGCGCGACACCGGGGACAACCTCGAACCCTTCGGCGGGCAGTTCGACTACTGATCGCGCCCGTCCCCGTCGGGTCAGGATTTTGTACAGCGCCTTCGCTGAATCTGTGGACCACACGAAGTCGTCACTGCTCGACGGACGCGGAAGTGGCTTGGCGCCCTCTGGGCGTCAGTGCAGCTTGACGCCCTCGCACGTCGGGCACACCCAATACGGTCGATCGGCCGGCCCAGCCTCGCCCAGCGGAACGACACAGCGGGGACAGGTCATCGCTTCGCGGAGCATCCGGTTCCCCCGGCTGCGCTGCCGCCCCTCAGCACGCCAGGACCAGCGAGAGCTGCGGCCGAGGAAGCCAGTAGCAAGAGCCACGATGATTGCCTTTCCTGTCGAGCCGGAGACATCCCGGCCGACCTATTCCTTCGTCAAGGAGAGTCAACGCGAACGCGTCGCTCTTATCGCCGGTCCGCTATCCGCTGAGCGCACACTTCCGACCCCGATCAGATGACGTAGTGGGACGACGAAAGACCAGGCCGCCGGGACCAGCACGCGGCACGGGGGCTGGATCTGGCCGCGCGGTGCCGCGAGCCCGGGATCAGGAAGAGCACCGTCGCAGCAGGAGGGCCAGTGAGCGGTGCTGGCCGGTGCCTGTCCCGCAGCCGACATGAGGTGCCCGACCGCGTAAGACTGGAACGATGAAGCGGATCTCCTACCTCAGTGAGCAGTTCATCACCACGGATGCGGTCGCTGATGCCATCGTGGACTACGCGATGACGCTGGCCATCGTCGGCGCCGCCGACATCATCGAGTTCCCGGCGATCGACTCCAGCGGCGTGCAGCGGGAGGTCCGGATGGTGATCGGGCCGGCGAGCCAAATCGCGTCCGTGGGAGTGGACGAGACCTTCCCCGACGCGCCGACGGACGAGGCGGCCAACGAGATCCGACACCGCAACCAGCGTCGCCTGCCCCCGTCGGAACCGATCACCAACGCCGGCATGCCCGTCGGTCATCCCGAGAGCACAGACCTCGACGACCCCACGGCACCGACCCGCCGCTGATGTCGTAATATTCCGAAACCCGCTAACCCCGAATCCGCCCCCTGCGGCGCCACCCGACTGGAGACCCCCTGGGCAGCATCAGCTACGACGGAGCGACTGTCTACTTCGACGACCGTCTCCTCGCACACCTGCAGATCGTCATCGTGCAGAAGTTCCGCCGCCAGGAAGCCTTCCTGATGTCGTGGCTCGATCCGATCTCCCTCGGTGACGGACGCAGCGCCATCTGGCTCACCCCGACCGTGCCCGTCCACTTCAAGTTCTACGGCTCCCGCGTGCCGACGATCAGCCGCGACTGGCTACAGACCCTCAGCAACTCCGCCGGCAGCTCGACCGGCCTCATCGTCACCGCCGAAGACGGAAGCTACGCCCGGTCCAGCAAGAACCACCAGGACCCCCACTAGCTCGCGCCACCATCCCCGCTACAACGGGGGAGCGCCGTGCTGCCGGCGAACCGGGCGACAACTCTCCTCGCTGGCGCAGAAGCCCGCTGCCGCCGTACCCCGCGCCCATAACGCCGACCGGCGCCATCGTCAACCCCTCAATCCGACCATGACGATCGTTATGGCAACGGATACTGTCGAGGACCAGTGACCCCCGAACGGGTGACACAGTCCCGCTCCCCGGGACATGTGTAGAAGTCCGGTCGGGTCGCTACTTGGACATCTGGGGTTAGGGGAAGGACACGACGATGACGCTCATCGAACACGCACCGGCACGAATCACAACCACCAACGACGACGTCGCCCTACGCATCACCACCAACGACGACGACATCGAGGCCCGGGCCTCCCGAATCCTCGGGGCCTCCCTCGATCCGGTGAAGGACTACCTGCGGCAGCTGTCGAAGGTGCCGCTGCTGACCGCCGAGGAGGAGGTCTCGCTCGCGAAGCGGATCGAGGTCGGCGTGTTCGCGCAGGAGAAGCTCGACACCGAGACCGACCTGGACGCGGAGCTGCGCCGGGACCTGAAGTGGCTCGCCCACGACGGCGCGGTCGCGAAGGAGAACCTGGTCAGCGCGAACCTCCGCCTGGTCGTCAGCATCGCCAAGCGCTACACCGGCCGCGGCATGCCGTTCATGGATCTGATCCAGGAGGGCAACATGGGCCTGGTCCGTGCGGTCGAGAAGTTCGACTTCACCACCGGGTTCAAGTTCTCGACCTACGGGTCCTGGTGGATCCGCCAGGCCATCGCCCGGGCGCTGGCCGACCAGTCCCGCACCATCCGCATCCCGGTGCACACCGTCGAGCTGATCAACAAGATCGCCCGGATGGAGCGCGAGCTGCGCATGGAGCTCGGCCGCGACGCCACGATCGAGGAGGTGGCCAAGGAGGTCAACCTCCCCGTCGAGAAGGTCAAGAACCTCCGCGACCATGGCCGCGACCCGCTCTCCCTGCACTCCGCACTCGGCGACGAGGGCGACGGCGAGTTCGGCGACATCATCGAGGACACCGACACCGAGCAGCCGCTCGATGCCGTGTCCGTCACGATGATGCACGAGCACGTCACATCGCTGGTCGCATCGCTGCCCACCCGTGAGCGGGACATCATCACGATGCGTTTCGGGTTCGGCGACGGGCAGACGAAGACCTACGAGCAGATCGGCAAGCTCTACGGGGTCACCCGCGAGCGGATCCGCCAGCTGGAGCTCAAGACGATGGCCCACCTACGTGAACGGGCAGCGCACGAGTTCCTCGAGGACTAGGTCCGGCCGGTCCCTCGCCGATCCAGTCCCTGCACCCGCATCGGCTTCAGCGATGCCTGTGCACGCGTCCCCGATCGGCCCGTCACTTTCCTGTGGCGACCGCATGATGCGAGTACTCGCGCTGGGCGCCACAGGGCGATCAGTACTCGTCGAAGACGCCCAGCGCGTTGAGGTCGGGGATTTCCTGCATCTCTTGCGGCCAAGCCGGGCGGCTCGGTTCCAGTCCGCGGGTCATCCCTTCGAGCTACTCGATGATGGTCGCGTCGTCTGGGTCCGTCGCCGCGTGCTCCACCGGGATGGAGTAGATCTGGCTCGCCGGCCCGATGATCAGATGCGCCAAAACCGGTACGCCGCCCTCGGCAAGCATCGGTACCGACACAACATCTGATCGGCCGGCGTTAGCCAATGCCCGGGAATACCGGAGAACTGCCTTACAGGTGCCGTCGCCGACGAGGATGTGATCGCCCGCATAGAAAAGCTTTCGCATCCCACCAACCTCTTCCCCGTTCCGAGGGCGAGCAAGTGGTTGCCACACGGATCGACCTCCTCTAACGCGGAGAAGGAGAAGGCTCACTCCTCGAGGAGACGCCCCCGAACCTGGCACCTTCCTCCGCTGATCTTCGGTGGGCGGGGTCGGCTGCTCGTCGTAGCATCGGTTCCGCAGCGGCCGGGCTGCTCCCCTCATCCAGAAGGAGAGCGCCGTGACCTGGGATCCGCCGTGGCCACCCATCCGCATCACCAATGACGAGTGGATCATCATGCGCGACAGCCGCGCAGAACCCGCCGGAGTCATCCGCCGGCTCCTGTTCAACCGGCAAGTCGTGTTCCGGGTCGTGACCTGGGCGCCCACCTCGGAAGACCGGCAGCTCGTCGGCTACTTCCCCTCCCTCGAGGTCGCCGACCGGTCGATCAAGTTCCGGCCACCGACCCTCGAGGCCCGAACCTGACCGCCCAACGGCCGAGGATCACCACCACCGCACGGCAGAACCTGATCGCACGCCCAGGCGATTGCCACCCACCCGTTTATCCGAGTTCTCGCTCCTAGACCGGACGCGCAGGGGCTACAGGTTGTGTTGCCGAAGCCACGCCTCCACGTCGGACTGAGCTTGTGTAGCTTCTTCACCTTGCACCGCTAGGCCTTCGCCGATGACCGCGTCGGGGCACCACTCTTCGTAGTCGCTCGCGACGCGGCCCATGCCGCTGACGGCGTAGGTGACGAACGGGTAGATGGATTTGCCGGTGAGGTCGACGCTCTCGACGAAGGTGCGCATGATCATCGGCGCGCGCACGTTCCAGACCGGGCTGCCCAGCAGGACGGTGTCGTAGGAGGACATATCGGGGGGCGGGTTCGCGATCCCGGGGCGGGCGTCGTCGTCCTGCTCCTGCGAATTGCGGGCAACGGTTTCCTCGTAATCCTCCGGATAGGGGTCAGCTGCTTCGATGCGGTACACGTCCATGCTGCTTGCGGCGGCGATCATGTCCGCGACCACTTGCGTGTTTCCCACGTCGAGCGTGATGCGGTCGCCGTAGTAGTAGTTCTCCCCGGGGCGGGAGAAGTACACCATCAGGACGCGGCTGGTCGCGTCGGACGTGGTCGGTGCCGGTTCCTCCGGCAGCTCGGTAGGGGTGGGCACGGGGGTCTCCTGACTGCTGGTGCAGCCGGCAAGGAGGCCGGCGCCCAGCACAACGGTGCTGGTAAGGAAAAAACGGCGATCCATACCGCTACCTCCGGGTGCAAATAGTGGACGGGGCTGGGGGTGAGGCGTGGGCTGAGGGGTCCAGCTGCGGGACGACCTCCCGGCCACCGCGCTCAGGCCGAGCGGCGAGACCCGGACCGGAGCGCCAGGATGGCGATGGTCGCGGCGACGAGGACAAGTCCGCCGTACCCGAACGCGATCTGATTCGGCCGCAGGAAGGTTGCGAGCTGTCCGGCGATCAGGCCCGGCGCCGCGGCGCCGCTATAGGAGATCAGGTACAAGGTGGCGAGCAGTCCTGCACGATCATGGGGTGCTGCATCGCCGAGGATTGCGCGCATGCCGCCCGCGTTCGCGGCACCCTGGGCGATCCCCGCCAGCGCACTGGCCAGGAGAAACCAGCCAATGTTGCCGATGTTGAGGGCGACGAGGACCGCTGCGGTGGCGGCCACGAATGCGGTGAGCCCGAACCGGACGGTGGTGACGGCGCGGACCCGGCCGGTCAGCAACCCTCCGACAGGGCTCAGCACCACGATGGAGGAGAACACTAGCGCGACGACGAGGGCGTTGGTGGTGCCCAACTCGTCCGCCGCCAGCACGGGAGAGAAGGCCTGGTAGAAGCCGCTGAGCCCCCACGTTGCGGCGAGTCCAGCGCCTACGGCGAAGAGCATGCGGCCTTTCCCGGCGGGAACGAGCACCCGGGGGCGGAGGGACGCGACCACGCCCGGTGTGCGGGTGACTGTCTCCGGGCAGAAGGCGAGGAGGACCGCCAGCACCACAAGTACGGCCCCGATGAGGCTGTAAGTAAGGATGCGAGGGGCGGGTTCGTATTGGACCAGGGCGCCGGAGAGCAGCGCCCCGACCGGGATCGCGAACGGTGGGGCGTTGCTGGTGATCACCGGTCCCAGCCGGGCGGGCCGGGCCGGGGTCAGGTCGAGGACGTAGGAGCCCAGCGCGCTCGACGCGACCCCGCAGGCGATGCCTTGCAGCATCCGGCCGGCCAGGAGGGCACCGAGGTCGTGCACGTTCAGCATGACCAGACAGCCGGCGGCGGCACACACGACGGCGGCGATCGCGGTCGGCCGTCGGCCGAGGTGGTTCGACAACCGGCCGGTGGTCAGCAGGGCCACTGCGGTGGTGGCGAGATACACGACGGTGGTGATCGCCAGTCCCGCGCTGGTGACCCCGTCCTCAGCACGGTAGGTGTTGTACAGCGGAACCGGTGTCCCGGAGGCCAGGAACACCGCAATGAAGCTCGCTGCGACAACGACGAAAGCCGTCGTATCGGACAGGCGGATCCGGGTCAGCTGAGTCGTGTCAGCGGTCGTCATGCGTCACATTCGTGTGCCTCGTCCTGCTGGCCCAGGTGAGGTCATCGCGCACGGACTGCGGTTCCTGATCCAGGGGCAGGTTCGCGCTGTCACGGACACCGTCAACCGATCCCGCCGGGTCGGGATCGAGGGCGGCGAAGACCGGGTCGAGATCGTCCTGTTCCGGGCCATGCTCAGCGACGAGTTCGAGTGTGCGGTGGTTAGCGTGGACGCTGGTGAGACTGTCGACCAGGACCCGGGCGATCTGGGATCGGGCAATCACGCCGTCGGCGGGTGTGCGGGTGTGCCGGGTGTCGCCCTGCAGCATGGTGATGCGCAGCTCGTCCGGGTCGTTGTAGTCGAACCATCCGGGTCGGACGATGGTGTAGTCGTTGCCGCTGGCGCGGACGAGGCGTTCACCGCGGCGCTTCCAGTCGCTTGAGGCAACCCGGCCGGTCACCCCGATGGTGGTCATCAGCGCAATACGGACGGGTCGGCCGTCCAGCGCACGCAGGACGTTCCGGACCGCGCCGTAGTTCACCCGTTCCGCGTCGGCGCCGTTGGACCCGTGGGTGAAGATGACCGCGTCGATACCGGCCACGGCGTCAGCGAGCGTGGTGGCGTCGGTGAGGTCACCGACAACACGTTCCGCGGCCGGGTCGAGCCTGCCCGCACGCGCACCATCGCGGACGAGGGCGCGGGCGTGATGCCCGGCACGCACCGTCTGGGCGACCACATGGCGGCCGATACTGCCCGTCGCACCGACAACGAGGACGCTCAACTGCTCATTCATGATGTTCCTGTCAATCGCGGGGAACCCACCCCAGGAGATACGCAAGTCCGAGCGCGCGGACCGGAACAGCGGACCGGTGGCTCTGCCAGGAGCCGTCAGTCACTCGTGTTCGGTTCGGCCGCAGCTTTAGGGGGGAGGGCTAGTACCCATTCCACTTCCACACCAGTGGGGAAGGGAGTGAGAGATTATCCGTGTACCGGCAGTCACCCCATCAGCACGGTCTGACCCGCAGAGTCGACGCACATCGGCAAGGGCTGACCCGTGCAGGGCAGTCCCGTCTCCCGGTACCGGCAGCGTCTCTAGCCAGCGGTGCTGGTGTTCAGCGGTTGATGAGCCGGGTGAACGACATGGATACCAGCGTCCACGCGTCACCGACCCGGGCGTAAGCCTCGGTAACGGTGAAAGGGTTGGTCACCTCGGCGTCGTTGACCACGGCGGTCAGCTCCAGTGTGGTCAGGACGATCGCGGTCGACCCGATGATCCGCACGGAGACGTCCTCGATGTTCACGTCCCGGTAATGGATCCGTCCGGTGCGGATCACGTCGAGCTCCTGCTCCTTCGAGAAGGTGGCGCCCATGTGCACGAACACAGCGTCCTCGGCGAACAGGGCGTCGAGCCGGTCGGTGTCCCGGGTCGACATCCACTCCCACTTCAGCTTCGACAGGGCGACAAGGTCTTCACCTGTCCCGGTCATTCCCGTGGCCTTCCCTGCCGTTGCGCGTCGACCGGTGTGGCTGTCGTGGTGGCGGCGAGGCTGCCGAGAAGGCGGACCCGTTCCTCGCTCGCTGACCCGGGCTCGGTGGTGTACGCGAACATGGTCAGTCCCGGGCTGTCGGGAAGTTCCAGAGCTTCGAAGGAGAACTCGAGGTCACCGACCGCGGGGTGGTGAATGCGTTTGGTTCCGGCTCGGTGGAACCGGACGTCGTGTTTGGCCCAGCGGTACCGGAAGTCATCGCTGCGGGTGACGAGCTCTCCGATCAGGTCGGTGAGGCTCTTGTCGTGCGGATTGCGGCCGGCGTGGCTGCGCAGTGACGCGACGACCCCGTCCGCGCCCTGTTCCCAGTCGGGGTAGTAGATCCGGGCGGCAGGGCTGAGGAAGGTGAACAGAGCGTTGTTCCGGCGGCTCGCCGCGTCCTGCAGGATCGGCGAGAACAAGGCCTCACCAAGGTCGTTGCCGGCGAGGTAGTCCATCCGGTGGTTCCGAACCCACACCGGTGTGCCGGTGATGGCGTCAAGGAAACGCTGCAAGGTCGGTCGCACGGTGGTCACCGGCGGCTTCGGACGCTTCCTGGGCGACACCGGGGCGGAGGCGCGGGCGAGGTCGTGGAGGTGTTCCGTCTCCGCGTCGTCCAGCTGCAACGCCCGGGCGACAGCGTCGAGGACCTCGGCGGAAACCCCCGCGAGGTTGCCGCGTTCCATCTTCGCGATGTAATCGACGCTGGTACCCGCCAGCGCCGCCAACTCTTCGCGCCGGAGGCCCGGCACGCGCCGACGCCCACCGCCGAGGATGCCAGCTTGTGCGGGGGTGAGGCGGTCCCGGCGGGTGCGAAGGAACTCGCTGACTTCGGCCTGATTGTCCATGCCGACACCGTACGACGCGCATCCCGAAGTAGAGGAGTACTGCCAGTACACGGATAACCTCTCACTCCCACCGCCCGGCCGCCGCGAGTGGAATTGATCCGTGGCGCCGACATCAGGCCACTGGACGAGTCGTGGTGCGTCGGAGGGAAACATGGAGATCGAACCCCTGCAGGAGACGGTGCGAGGCTCCGCCGAACGGTTCAGCGGAGACGTACGGGTCGAGGCGATCACGCTGCCGTACATCGATGGGGCGCCGGTCACTGCCGCGGTGGTGCACTTCGCTGCGGGGAGCCCGGTCGGCTTGGCACATCCACGCTCACGGGCAAACCCTCCGGATCCTGAACGGTCTCGCTGTCGTCGTCTCGCCGGAGGACGGCGTGATCATCGCCCACCCCGGCGACACGGTGCACACCCCGCCCGGGCAATGGCACTGGCACGGCGCTGCCTCCGACACTGCCATGAGCCACCTCGCCGTATCCGCGTCCCCGCCATCCACCGATGCACCAGCGGTGACCTGGGGCACCCACGTCACCGACGACGAATACGCCTTCGCCGTCACCGCACCCGCGGGATGACGCACGACCCGGCGTAAGACCTTCGCGCACCCGTGCGTCTCAATCACCGTCCACGGGGTCACCCCGTGGTGGGAAGGGAAACCAGCAGCATGACCGAGCACACACCGGCGCAGCGCGCGATCGGGGACTTCGCCCCCAAGCTCGTTGACCTCACCGACAACGTTCTCTTCGCCGACGTCTGGTCCCGGCCCGAGCTGTCCCGCCGCGACCGCAGCCTGATCACGGTCGCCAGTCTGGTCACCTCCAGCAGTGTCGAGCAGCTGCCCAGCCACCTGCGGTTGGCGAAGGAGAACGGCCTGACCGAAGACGAGCTGAAAGAGGCCATCATTCACCTCGCGTTCTACGCCGGCTGGCCCAAGGCGATGTCCGCCATCCAGGTCGCCAAGCGCGTCTTCGCCGAAGAAACAGAGAAGGACCAGTCATGAGCACCACACCCTCACGCGGCGTCGCCGTGATCACCGGAGCGTCCTCCGGTATCGGTGAAGCCACCGCCCGTGCCCTGCACGCCGCCGGATTCCAGGTCGCCCTTCTCGCCCGGCGCGTGGACCGCATCGAAGCCCTCGCGGAAGAGCTCGGTGCTGGCGCCCTGGCGATCGAAGCGGACGTCACCGACCGGGACGGGCTCACCGTTGCCGCCGCCCGGGTGCGGGCCGAGCTCGGAGATGCCAGCGTGCTGGTCAACAACGCCGGCCTGATGCTCCTCGGCCCGTTCTCCAGCGGGCAGCGCGAGGATTACCGGCGCATGATCGAGGTCAACCTCCTCGGCGCGATCACCACCACCGAGGTGTTCCTCGACCAGCTCACCGCCGCCGGCGGCGACATCGTCAACATCTCCTCCGTCGCCGGCCGCACCGCCCGCGCCGGTAACGGCGTCTACGCCGCCACCAAATGGGGCCTCAATGGCTGGTCGGAATCACTGCGCCAGGAGCTCCTGCCCGACGTGCGGGTGACCCTGATCGAACCCGGCGTCGTCGCCACCGAACTACCCACCCACATCACCCACGACGCAACCAACACGGCCATCAACGAGCTGTATGCGGACGCGACCGTCACCGCCGCTGATATCGCCGAGGTCATCGCATTCACGATCAGCCGGCCCCGCCACCTGGCCATCAACGAGATCCTGCTCCGCCCCGCCGGCCAGGCCTGAACCACCCACCACCCCGGTGGGAACATCACCCCACCCCACATATCGATGAGGACACCATGAACACCTTCACCCTGAACAACGGCGTCGAGATCCCCGCCCTCGGCCTCGGCGTCTTCCAGACCCCACCCGAGGAGACCACCGCCGCCGTCACCGCCGCGCTGCAGGCCGGCTACCGGCACATCGACACCGCCGCCGCGTACGGCAACGAGCGCGAGGTCGGCACCGGGATCCGGAACTCCGGCGTCGACCGGTCCGACGTGTTCATCGAGACGAAGATCTGGATCAGCGACTACGGCTACGACGAGACGCTGCACTCCTTCGACAAGAGCGCCGGCAAACTCGGCGTCGACCAGATCGACCTGCTGATCCTGCACCAGGCACTGCCCAGCGCCTTCGAGAAGACCATCGGCGCGTACAAGGCACTTCAGAAGCTCCTCACCGACGGGAAAGTCCGCGCCATCGGGGTCAGCAACTTCATGGTCGAGCACCTCACCACCCTGCTCGAGCAGACCGACGTCGTCCCCGCCGTGAACCAGATCGAGGTGCACCCCTACTTCCAGCAGCGCGACGTGGAGGCCTTCGGTACTGAGCGCGGCATCCTCACCCAGGCGTGGTCCCCGATCGGCGGGATCACCTCCTACCGCGACTCCGGGCGGCGTAGCTTCGACGAGCCCGTCATCCTCGGCATCGGGGAGAAGTACGGCAAGTCCGCCGCCCAGGTGATGCTGCGCTGGCACATCCAGGAGGGCCGCCAGGTCATCCCCAAGTCCACCAAGCCGGAGCGCATCACGGAGAACATCGACGTGTTCGACTTCGAGCTCACCACTGACGAGCTCGCCCAGATCGACGCCCTCGAGGCCGGGGTCCGCGGCGGCCCCGAGCCCGAGTTCATCACCCTCGAGAACTTCGGCCGCGACATCCCCGAAGCCTGACGCATCGGGTGGCCGCCGACCCGCACGTCGGCGGCCACCGCCTGCCCTACACAGAGAAGAGAACGCGCATGGACTACCGCCCGCTCGGACGCACCGGAGTGTCCGTCAGCCCCCTCGCCCTCGGCACGATGATGTTCGGCCCCTGGGGCAACGACGACGTGAACGACTCGATCCGGATCATCCACCACGCCCTCGACGCCGGAATCAACTTCGTCGACACCGCCGACGTCTACTCCAATGGGGTGTCCGAGGAGATCATCGGCAAAGCCCTCAAGGGCCGCCGAGACGACGTCGTCCTCGCCACCAAATTCTTCGTACCGATGGACGAGCGCCCTAACCACGGCGGCGGCTCACGCCGGTGGATCATGCAGGAGGTCGAGAACTCCCTCCGCCGCCTAAACACCGACTACATCGACCTGTACCAGGTGCACCGCCCGGACCCGGCAATGGACGTCGAGGAGACCCTGGGCGCCCTCACCGACCTCGTCCGCCAGGGCAAGGTCCGCTACATCGGCTCCTCCTCGTACTCGGGGTCGCAGATCGTCGAAGCCCAGTGGGCATCCCGGCAGCGGAACCTCGAACGCTTCGTGACCGAGCAGCCCCCGTACTCGATCCTCGTCCGCGGCATCGAGCAGGACGTCCTACCCACCACCCTCCGGCACGGGATGGGCACCCTCACCTACAGCCCGCTCAGCGGTGGATGGCTCTCCGGATCCTGGTCCAAGCACTCCTCCCCGACCTCGCCCGCCCGCAAACGCCTCGCCAACCGGTTCGACATGACCCTCCCCGCAAACCAGCGGAAACTCGAGGTCGTCGAGCAACTCAGCGCCGTCGCGGAGGGCGCCGGGTTGACGATGATCGAACTCGCGATCGCATTCGTGATCCACCACCGCGGAGTGACTTCGGCGATCATCGGTCCACGCACCATGGAACAGCTCGAATCCCAGCTCCCCGCCGCCGATATCACGCTGAGCCCCGAAATTCTCGACCATATCGACACCATCACCACACCCGGGGAGACCATCAATCCCGACGACCACAGCTACGGCACCACCGAACTCACCCCCGCCGCTCGACGCCGTTAACTAGCGTTCGTTGCACCCGGGCCGAGGGTCTGCCGCAGCCGCTAACCCTTCGTCTCCCCGCCGCAGGAGGCGACCGACCGAGGGTGAGCTCGGAGGCCGACCAAACTAACCGCGGACCCCGCGAAGGGGCGATGCAGCCGCACAGTTTCGGAAGGCTACTCCTTCTTGATCCGGCGGCACCGGCGATGGCGCGCAACGGCTGCTGGCCGTCGCCGGAACTTCTCGTTAGGGACTTTAGATGACTTTATTTAGAACGGATAAAGTCATCTAAAACGGGTAAAGTACGAGTCGTGGATGCCGTTGACAACCCCTACACCCCGAACGCCGGCGCTCGACCCGAGATCCTTATTGGTCGCGACGAGCAGACCGAGGCGTTCCGGACCCTCCTGAAGCGTCTTCGCCGTGGCCGCACCGAACAGTCCATGATCATCACCGGACTGCGCGGCGTCGGAAAGACCGTACTGCTGAACAGCTTCCGGGCCATCGCCCAGAAAGAGGGCTGGGAAGTGATCGAGTTCGAAGCCGTCAAGCACGGTGAGAACCGCTTCCGCCAAACCATCGCCTCACAGCTCAAAGCGGCCCTCCTGCGGGTATCCCCTCGCGCCCGGTGGACCGACACGGGCCGACGAGCAGCGGAGGTGCTGAGCTCCTTCGCGCTCTCCGTCAACGCCGAGGGCACCTGGTCGATCGGCTGGGACGTTCCCGCGACCGAGGGTCTGGCCGACCACGGTGACCTGGGGATGGACCTAACCGACGTCTTGGTCGCGGTTGGGGAAGCGGCAGCAGAGCAAGACAAAGGCATCGCCCTCCTCGTCGACGAGGTGCAGTTCCTGAACGCACCCCAACTGGAAGCCCTTATCCAGGCCATCCACAAGACGGTGCAACGCAGCCTCCCGGTCACCTTCGTCGGCGCCGGGCTGCCCCAGATCGCCGAACTGGTTGGCGATGCGAAGTCCTACGCGGAGCGACTGTTCAAGTTCCCTCGTATCGACTCGCTCAACGACGATGACGCTCGAGCAGCGCTGACCGAACCCGCGGCCGCCGAAGGCGCCACCTACCAGGACGACGCCGTGGCCCTGGCGGTGCAGATCACGAACGGGTACCCGTACTTCATCCAGGAACTGGGCTACCAGGTGTGGACCATCGCCGAGAACAACAGGATCTTCAAGGAAGACATCGAGCTCGCCCGGGACGCGTACGAAGCCAAACTGGACAGCTCCTTCTTCCGAGTCCGCCTCGACCGCGCCACCCCGCTGCAGACCGCCTACATGCGTGCCATGGCCGAGCTCGGCTCCGCGCCGCAGAAAGCCGCCGACGTCGCCGCACTGATGGGCCGCACCTCAACCCAGCTCGGTCCGACCCGGGCGGAACTGATCGAGATGGGACTGCTTTACACCCCGGAACACGGGTACGCCGCCTTCACTGTGCCCGACTTCGACAAGTTCATGAAACGGGCAGTACCCGTACTTGACGTCCCGCCCGTCAACCGGCGTCGCATCCGCAGCACCCCACCCGCCACCGACACGACCGATTGACGGCACAAGCGGCATCGCCGGGGGGGGGGGGGGGGGGGGCACCGGGTAGCAACTGCTGGTTGAGTGGAAGAGACGGCGGACGGAGACTCATGGAACGGATTACCATGTACGTCGACGGTGTGTCGTACCTCCTGGCACCGGGTCAAGACCGGAACACGATCAAAGCCGCCGTCGTGAAAGCGGTCAGAGACGGCGCCGACATCGTGACCGTGGCCGGCGACCGTGAACTCGACGTCCTCGTCGCACCGGGAATTTCGATCATTCTCGAGTCCGAAACCGTGCCCGAGGACACCCGCAATGACGGCGACTTGGACGGACCATTCCACTTTCCTGCCTTCGATGGATATCTGGACTAGGCAAACGCCGGGGTTTCCCATCCCGGGTTGCTGCACCAGCTACAACCGCAAATAGGCCCAACCCTCCCACTGCCGTTCGGTCAGGTAGGCCACACCGCATGCCGTTGTGCGAACCCCGGTTGCCAGTTCGTTGCTTCGCACCCCTGCTGATTGCATGCTGTTGCGGCACGCGATGATCTGTACCGCGGTTCCGCTCTCAGTGCTGAGCTCCGCGACGCGTTCGTCGTAGCCGCTCCCGGTCACCAGGTACACCACCGCTGGTCCGATGACCACTAGGTCGATGGCGGCATCGGGTCCGAGGGAGCGCACCAGGTTCGTTGTCGCGCGTATCCCGATCTCGATCACGCTGACTGCATCCGGGCCGTCGCAGTGCACAACGACATGCTTCCTGGGCTCGCCGTGAACCGTCATGACCTCTCCTCATCGATGGGTCGAGTTCATATTCAGGACCCGGCTGCCCCCAACTATGCGCCGTGATCGCCCGGATGGCGCCGCTCCTGATGGGGAAGGCGCGGATCAGGTGGTCACCCGCCTACGGGACTGGGGTGGTGCTTCTCCGGTTGCCCCGCGATACGGCGTCCCGCCGCCACCATGACCCAGGCGACCGCGAACAGGGCCGCCGCAGTGACGCCGATGAAGTTGAGGTCGAGTGTGCCCACCAGGAGCAGGGGGGAGGCGGTGGTGCCGACCAATTCGGTGAGCACCGAGAGGAGTCCCACGCCGCCGACGAGGAAGGCGATCGCGACCGAGATCGCGGTGGTGGCCAGGTTGAACCGCACGGTGCGTTGCGGGTTGCGGGACGTGGAGGCGTAGACGCGGCTCATCATGATGCCGTCGATGCTGTCGAACAGGGTCACTCCGGCGGTGAAGAGCACGGGGAGGAGGAGCACGGTGTACCAGGGAAGCCCGGGGCCCATGGTGCCGGCGAGGACGAACAGGCTTACCGATGCGGCGGTGTCGAGGCCGAGCCCGAACAGGAACCCGACCGGATACATTCGGGTGGGGCGGTTGACGATGCGGGACACCGGGCGCAGCAGCCGGTGCAGGACGCCGCGCTGGTCAAGGACCACCTCAACATCGCCCGGAGCGGGAGTGCCGGTTCGGTGCGCTTTTCGCATCCGGTTCAGGTTCCGCAGCGCGGGGAGATTCAGTAGGCCCGCCACCAGCAGGAACACTCCTGACACTGTCCCACCCCAGATACCGGCAACCTGCCGCAGAGTGGAGTCCTCGCGGGAGAGCTCGCTGGCGAACGTGGTCACGCCCAGGCTCAGCGTGAGTACGGCGAGGACCACGACGCTGGAGTGACCGAGCGCGAACCAGAACCCGGTCGTGCCGGCCTGCCGTCCCCGGCCCACGAGCTGCCGGGTGGCGTTGTCGATGGCGGCGATGTGGTCGGCGTCGAAAGCGTGACGGACACCGAGGGTATAGGCGCTGACGGCCAAACCGAGAAGCAGGCCGGCGTTACCGCCTGCGGCCTGCTGGGCGGGAAGCACGAAGACCGCCAGGCCACCCCAGCCCACCAGGTGCAGCGCTCCGACGACGACACCGACGCCGACGAGTGCTCGGCTGCTCGACCGTGAGCTCGGGACAGTGGGATCGGTCACCAGGTTCTCTTTCCGATTCACAGGAGTCATGGCAGCGGGTAGGGCGGAAGGGACAGTGGTCCTCCCTTCCGCCCTACCCGCGGGGGCTGATGCGTTACGGCTTCTCGAGAGGGACGCCGGCCGTTTCGGCCTCACCGAACATGGCGTCGATGTGAACAACGTCGTGGCCGGCGCGCTGGAGGAGGCTGGCGGCCACACCGGCCCGGTACCCGGAGCCGCAGTGCACCCAGAGCCGGCCCGCGGGGACCTCGTCCATGCGGGAGAGGAGCTCGTGCAGCGGGATGTTCACCGCGCCGGGAAGGTGAGCGGACCGGTACTCGTCGATCCGCCGCACGTCGAGGATCGTCTCGTTCTTGGGCCAGTCGCGGAGCGTGTCCTCCCAGCCGACCCGCGGGTAGGAGGCCACGGCGTGCTGCGGGGCCAGCTCGGCCGGGTCGGTGCCGATCGCGGCGTCGGGGGAGTCGATCCCAATGCGGGAGAGGTCGCGGATCGCGTTCTCCACGTCGTCCCGGGAGCCGACGAGCGTGAGCTGCTTGTTCCAGGGCAGGACCCAGCCGAGGAAGGTGGTGAAGCTGGAGCCGTTGCCGTATTCGAAGCTAACGGTGCCCTGGAGATGGTTGCTGGCGAACGCGACCCGGTTGCGGAGGTCGACGACCCACTCGCCGTCCTCGAGGCGGCGGCTCAGTTCCGCCGCGTCCAGGGACTCCGGGACCGTCAGGTCGGCCGGACCCGGGCCGGCGGTGTTCGCGGGGCCCATGTGCGCGTAGTACGAGGGGTAGGCGGTGAGGTTGGCGATGAGCTCCGTCACGAAGTGCTCCTCGTCCGGGTCGGTCAGCGCGTGGTTGGCCTGCAGCTGCTCACCGACGGTGGAGGATGCGGCGGCGGTTGCCGGTCCTGAGGAGCAGAACGACCCGAAACCGTGCGTCGGGTAGAGGGCGGCGTCCTGTTCGGCCTCGGTGACCAGGCGACGCACCGACGCGTACTGGTCATGTGTGAGCTTGACGGTGTCATCGGCGTGGACGAGGTCGGTGCGGCCGACGGACCCGTAAAGGAGGCTGCCGCCGGAGAACACGGCCTGCTCGTCACCGTGGGTGACGATGTAGGACAGGTGGGTGTGGGTGTGCCCGGGTGTGGCGACGGCCTTGACCCGGAGCTCGCCGACCTGGACGGTCTCCCCATCAGCGATCGGGGTCCGGTCGAAGGTCACCGGGTCCGCCGCGTTGACGAGGTAGGTGGCCCCCACCTCCTGAGCCAGGAGCAGGCCGCCGGTGACGTAGTCGTTGTGCAGGTGGGTTTCGGCGACGTGGCTGATCGTGACCCCGGCCGCCTCGGTGGCGGCGAGGACACGGTCGGTGTCCCGCTGCGGGTCGATGACCAGGGCGGTAGCCCCGTCGTGGATCAGGTAGCTGCGGTCCCCGAGCTGAGGGGTGTCGATGACTAATACGTCCATGGGACGGGTCCTCCTAAGGAAAAGGCGAATGGGTACGTGGGGGAGTGGTCGCTGATCCGGTCAGCGGGCCGGTGATGCCTGACGGGCCTGGATCTCGTTGCGGATTGCGTCCATGTCGAGTCCGCGCACTGAGGTGATCAGCTGATCCAGGGCGGTGCCGCTGACGGCGCCGGGCTGGGAGAAGACGAGGATGCCCTCCCGGAACGCCATCAAGGTCGGGATGGAACGGATACCGGCACCGGCGGCAAGCCCTTGCTCCGCTTCGGTGTCCACCTTCGCGAAGACGATGCCGGGATTGCGCTCCGACGCGGCCGTGAAGGTCGGCGCGAACCGGCGACACGGTGCGCACCATGACGCCCAGAAGTCGACGAGGACGATGTCATTGCCGGTGATCGTGTCCACGAACGTGGCCTCGGTGATATCGATGGTTGCCATACCCCCAGGATAATACCCCCGGGGGTATCCGACAAGCGGGATGGGGGCGCCATTTTCGACCGTTCCGCGTCAGGTGGTGGGTAGGCCGGCGCGGGTCCAGGCGGTCATCCCGCCGGCGATGGTGTCGGCGGTGTAGCCGGCACCGGTCAGGGCGTTGGCGACGGTGGCGCTGCGGTTGCCGCTGCGGCAGACCACGATCACCGGGCGGGTACGGTCCAGTTCCGGCAGCCGGTCGCCGAGCTCGCCCATCGGGATGTGAATGGCACCAGGGATGACCCCGTCGGCCAGTTCGAAGTCCTCCCGGACATCGAGGACCTGTTCCTCGCTGCGGCGTGCATCGGCTTCGGTGATGCTGATCTCACTCATGTTGGTGTCCTTTCGTCGGTGCTCGTGAGGGGGGTTAGTGGACGGGTTCGCCGGCGCGTTCCCACGCGGTGATCCCGCCCCGGAGGGAGTAGATCTCGTACCCCTGCTCGGCGATGATGCGAGCGGCGGCCGCGGAACGCCCACCGGAGTGGCACATCACCACGACCGGCCGGTCCTTCCGGATGCGGGGCCCGCTGACCGGGATCCGGTCGAGAGGGATGTGCTTGGCCTGGGGCGCGTGGCCGGCCCGCCACTCCGCAGCCGTGCGCACGTCAATGAGGGTGGCGCCACGGCTGAGAAGGGCCTTTGCGGTGGCGACGTCCACCGTGCTGTGACGCTTGCGGAACAGGGAAGCGATAGCGCTTCGGATGCTCATGATCTCTCCGTAGGAGTCAAGGGATGGTCAGGGTGAGGAGGGGTTACCGGAGCGGCGCGACCGGACGAGCCGGTACACAGCGACCGCGGCGGCGGCGGCCAGGACGAGACCGAGACCGGGGAGACGCAGATCGGTCGGCGCCTGCTGCACCAGGACCAGTGCGCCCATGACCAGGACGAACCAGCCGAAACCTGTGCGCAGGGCCGCATCGGGGAGCCGGCCCGCCAGACGGGAGCCGAGCAGAGTTCCGGCGATGGCCGCGGCCGTGATGGACAGGACGGCGGCCCAGTCCAGGTCGACGGTGGTGAGGTAGCCGGTGAAACCGGCGAGGGTCTGCATGGTGACGACGAGGACCGAGGTCCCCACCGCGACGGCCATCGGCAGGCCGCCCAGAAGCGCCAAGGCGGGGACGACGAGGAAACCGCCGCCCGCTCCGACCAGCCCGGACACCAGCCCCACGCCTCCGCCGTAGGCCAGTACCTGCAGCACGGGAAGCGTGTCCCGGTCCTGCGCGGCGAGGATGTTCCGGCGTCCGCGGATCATGCCGACAGACGCGGCGAGCATCACCACGGCGAAACCGGTCAGCAGGACCTCGCTGGGAAGGAAGCCGCCCAGGATTCCGCCGAGGAACGCCCCCACCATTCCCGCGACACCGAACACCAGCCCGGTGCGCCATTGGACGCGTCCCGCTCTGGCATGCGTGACCGTGCTGACTGCCGAGGTGACGCCCACCACGAACAGGGACGACGCGATCGCCTCTTTAGGGTCCAGGCCGGCCACATAAGTCAGGATCGGCACCATCAGGATCGCGCCGCCGCCACCGAGGACCCCAAGAGTGACCCCGACGATCACCGAGAGCGCCAGGACCAGGACCAGAACTGACGTCACCATGGCTGATGCGTCCCGTGATCCTGCGCCCCGCTCGGGGTCACGCGGCGTCCGACATCGCTGCCACAGGTGTGGGCAGCTGAGTAATCACGGTGTCGATGGTCGGTTCGGTGCCGGTGCGGTTCCACGGCATCACCGAGAGCGCCTTACCCATTGCGCAGGTGTTCGTCGCTGCCGAGAAGGTCAAACCGGTCCCGATGATGCCGGCCAGGCCGCGCAGGGCGGGGGAGAGGAACCGGCCACCAAGCAGCCCGGCAACGACCAGGGAGCCCGCGGCGAAACGCACCTGGCGCTCCAGATCCCAGCGCTCCCGGCCGCGGACCACATCACCGCCGGCATTCGCGTAACCCGGGGCGCCGCCCTCGAGAACGAAAGCGTCATCAATACCGGCGGCGGCCAGACGCTGCCTGGCCTGCTCCGCGCGAACCCCGGACTGGCACACCAGCACCACCCGCCGGTCGAGGCGCCCGGCGAGCTCGTCGGTGTGCTCGGATAGCAGGGGAAGCGGAATGTTGTACGAGCCGCGAATGTGCACGGACTCGAACTCGGCCGCGGATCGCACGTCGATCACCACGGGGAGCTCGCCCTCACTCAACCACGCCCTCAGCGTGGCCGGATCGGTGGTGCGGACAGAGGCGGAGGGGGATGTCATAGAAGCCTTTCGATCACAAAGCGGTATACCCCGGGGGGTACCCGCGATACCACCCAGGGTATACGATGGAGGCACGATCGTGAACAGGAGAACCACCGTGCAGCTCGACTCCGAGGACCTCGCCCCCGTCATCAACCGCCTCAAGCGCGCTCAAGGCCAACTGGCCGCCGTCACCCGGATGCTCGAAGAAGACCGCGACTGCAAAGAGGTCGTCACCCAGCTCGCCGCCGTCTCCAAAGCCCTCGACCGGGCCGGGTTCGCCATCATCGCCAGCGGCCTCGAGCAGTGCATTGTTCGCGAGGACACCACTATGGACAAGAAGGAACTCGAGAAGCTGTTCCTCTCCCTCGCCTGACCCCCCGCCCACTCGCCCGGCCGTCATCACCTACCAGGAGCGCGCACCGTGACCTACACCCACACCGTCACCCTCCCCTTGCCATACCCGGAAGCCGTGGAACGGACCAAACACGCGCTCCAGGACCAGGGCTTCGGCATCCTGACCGAGACCGACATCCGAGCCACCTTCGGCGCCAAACTGAGTTCCGAAGCCGCCGAAGCCATCGGTAACTACGTCATCCTCGGCGCCTGCAACCCACAACTCGCCAGCAAGGCCTTGGCCGCAGAACCCGAACTCGGCACCCTCCTGCCCTGCAACGTCATCGTCCGGCGAGGCAGCAACAGCGACCAGTCGATCGTCCAGGCAATCGACCCGCGCACCATGGTGCAACTCAGCGACAGCGCAGAGGTACGAGACGTCTCGAAGGACGCGGATACCCGGCTCCGCGCCGCCCTAGCCTCCCTGTCGAAGACCACAAAAGAGTGACGGCAAAGGGCAGCTTTCGGCGACCTGAGGAAAGCTTGTCCAATCGCGAGTTCCCGATGCGCCAAACTTTGTCCTAACAAGAGCACGCGCAGTGCTCCGCAGGTGACTGCATGACCCTCCAAGGCGGAAGGTAGGCACCTGCAGTTTCACGGTTTGATGCACGGGCGGGGGGACCAAGATGCACCACAACCTGGCGCGGGAACGCGTTAAGCACCTACTCCTACGGCCGGCAATCACCGTCTACGTAGCCGGCCGCGCGCGCAGCCTGCGGCACGTACCCATTCCCCGGGACGCCTCGTGCGGCCGCGTGCCCGGACGGAACCCGATCCGCATCGCGGTCGTCGGTGACGCCACGGCCGTCGGTTACGGGACGATGTCCCAGCAGCTGGGCGTTGCCGCGCACTTCGCACGACAGCTCAGTCGGCGCGATGAACGCGGTGTGGAATGGGCAACCGCACTATTTCCGCGATTGACCATCCGAACTGCAGCCGAAACCATCACCGACGATGCGCTTGTCGACAGGACCGACAAGTTCATCATCATCGTTGGTCTCCGAGATGCCATCGGTCTGATGCCAGTGAACACCTGGGCTCAACTGATGCACGAAATGTTGACGACACTGCGCTCCCGGCTACCCGGCACCGCACACATCATGATCGCCGAGATCCCACCGCTGAAGTTCTACTCGAGCATCCCAGCCCAGATCCGCTGGACCGCCGCCGCCCACGCCCGCCAACTCAACGCAACAACACGCCACGTAGCCGCCCGGCATCAGCGCGTGTGCACAGTCCCACTCAACCAGGAACATGTCATCGACCTCAAACAGCCCGGCGAGGCGCGCGTCTCCGCGCTGTACTCCACATGGGCTCAGCTGCTGCTCATGGCTGACTCAAAAGAACAACGCACGATCTGAACCGACAGCTTCCGGCCGATGAGTGAAACGCCCTAGCTCAATGCTGGGTGCGCTCGACCCCTAGTCCTCGGCATGGCACGCTGAGCCCCCGCGAACAGCATCGCGCCATCGTGCAACATCCAAAACGAGGGGCAGTACGACGCATAGCGGCCGCAGGGACTGCTCATAGTTCCTCCATAGGGCCACCGGGGACTCTAACGGTGTCGCAGATCACCAACCCCGGAAAGGCACATCGATGGGACGCATTCCCGAACCCGACCACACCCCACAAGGCCCGGTATACGAGGGGCGGCTCCTCGACCGCGCCGATGAGGAAGTGGTCGATCAGGGCGCGGCATTCGACCTGCAAACCCTCGTCACCCGCCGCCGCGTGCTGAGCCTGCTGGGGCTTAGCGCCGGTGCGCTCGCCCTCGCCGCTTGCGCCCCCACCACAACCGGGACCGGGACGTCGACCTCTGCCGGTGAGATCCCCGACGAAACCGCCGGCCCGTACCCCGGCGACGGCTCGAACGGGCCAGACATCTTGGAGCAGTCCGGGATCATCCGCAGTGACATCCGCTCCAGCCTCGACGGCGGCACCACCGCGACCGGTGTCCCGATGACCCTCACCCTCACGGTGCTCGACATGGCAAACAACGACGCGCCCTTCACCGACGCCGCCGTGTACGTCTGGCACTGCGACAGCTCCGGCGGGTACTCCATGTACTCAGCCAGCATCGAGAACGAAACCTACCTCCGCGGCGTCCAGGTCGCCGACACCGCCGGCACCGTCACCTTTACGTCCGTGTTCCCTGCCTGCTACCCCGGCCGCTGGCCCCACATCCACTTCGAGGTTTACCCCGACGCGGCGTCTATCACCGACTCCAGCACGGCGATCGCCACCTCACAGGTCGCGCTGCCCGAAGGCATCTCTCGCACCGTCTACGGCCTGAGCGGTTACGACGGATCCACCGCGAACCTCAGCCAGGTCAGCCTCAGCAACGACAACGTGTTCAGCGACGACGGCGGTTCCTCTCAGCTCGCCACCGTCACCGGTGACGCCACCGCCGGCTACACCGTCGCACTCAGCGTGCGCGTCGACACCCGCACCACACCCATCGCCGGAACGTCCCTTGGTGGAGGAGGCGGCCAGGGCGGGCCACCTCCCGGCGGTGGTCCCAGCGGAACGCCGCCCGGAGAAAGCGCCCCCACCACCTCCTGACGCCTCACCTGGTGCATGCCGTGACCGGGCATACACACACAACCAGGAGCCGAAAAGCCATCACGACGCGACTCGAATCGAATGACCGCGTCGTTCCCCGCTCCTTCGATATGCCAGGGAACGTGGGGGACACCTCAACGGCGGGGGAGAGGGAGACCCCAGAACCCCCTTGGCCACCCCGGGCTCGGAAACCCAGGGTTCCTGTCCTCTCCAGCCTGTTGGCGACCACGCGGCGAAATGCTGCAATGACTCGGGAACCGCCACACAACGGCGCTGGCGATGCGTGATGGTGAATCGCTCTGTCCATGCCTTCGCGAAGTCGGTCAGCTTCAGGAGGGCAGGTCTGGCGCCGGGTAGGCGTCCCAGCCACCGTCACCGCTATTGTCGCGAGCTTCAGCGGCCAGGCGGCGGCGGATGTAGGCGCCGAGGTACGGGAGCGAGAACTGTACGTACCCGTGACCGGCAGCGTGAACGTACCCGCTGTCGATCAGCCGTTTCTTGTACACCTGGACGTACGCGTCGGAGACGCCCATCCGCTTGACGATGTCGGCGACCTTCGTGCGGTCGTCGTCCTCGGCCATCGCGTTGAGGAATTTCTGGTCGACGTCCGAGAGGTCACCGTAGACGCGGCTGATGACTCGGCTCTCGACCGCTTTGATGGCTTTGTCGTGGGCGACGGTGGCGTCGGAGAGGGTGATGGTGGGTGCCGTGGAGTTGCTGCGCCAGGCGTAGTCACCGGCGAGCTGCACCAAATACGGGTAGCCCTGGGAGAGGGAAACGAGCTTGGTGAGCGCGTCCTCCTCGATGCGGCGGCCACCGAGCCCGGCGGTCTCGGTGAACACCCGGCGGGTCTCCGGTGCGGAGAGCCGCTCGAACTCGACCTCGTGGGAACGGCGGAGGAAGGTGGTGTGCTCTTCGGCGAGGAGGGCGTCGAGGCTGACCTTCACCCCGGCGAAGACGACCATGATCTGGGCCCCGTCCTGGAGTGCGTGTGCGACCTGCAAGGAGAAGCGGCTCAGCTCACGCAGGCGGACCTTGCCGGAGGACACCTCGTCGATGGTGATGAGGATGCCCCCGCTCCCGGCAAGCGCGGAGGACAACGCGACCAGGTCCGAACGGAGCTGCGGCTTGACGCCGCGGTGTCGGTCGACGTACTCGATTCCGGCGCTGATCTCCCAGATCCCGAGGGAGGTCAATCGGGCCCGGCTCTCCGGGGTCATCTCATTGATCAGGGCGGGGATGGTGGAATCCATCACCCGTCCCATGAGACCTGCGCTGGCGTCGTCGCTGATGACCAGCCACCCGGCGTCCCGGGCATCGTCTTGCAGAGTGGTCAGGAAGGAGGTTTTCCCAGCGCCACGCAGGCCGGAGACCAAGACGGAGTGGTTCTCGCCGAAGTCGAGGGTGTCGAACACAGCTCGAAGCTCGGTGAGCTCTTCCCCGTGCCCGCCGAAGATGGCAGGCTTCCTACCGTAGCCCGGGGTGAAGGGGCTCGGTGCGGTGTCGGCCATCTCGACCTCCGAATCGTATTTATTTTATTCTATTCCTTCGCACGGAGATCGCCGGAGACCGGTCAATTCACGTTCCGGACGGCGGTCCTGGAGGCCGTCCCCTCCCTGCCGCCGTACTCGCGGCATGCCCGTAGCCACTCAGGCAGGCATAGGTGTTCACGGCAGTGAGGGTGGCAGCTCGCCGTCCTGTGTCAGCCGAGGATGTGGCTGTCTCCGTCGGAGAGAACGGAGTCCGCCTGCTCTACAGGTTCGTCGAGGACTCGCAGGCCTTGCCCGCTCTCAGCGGCCCGGTACAGCACTTCGAGCCAGGACTTGTTGATCTGGGGCTGCCGGCTGCCCGAGAACTTGAAATGCAAAGGAACGGTCGGGTACAGCCAGATACTGCTGCGACCGTCGCCGACCTCGGTCGGGTCTTTCCAGGAGAACGGGAAGCTTTCTCCTCGACGCAACTTGTTGATGATGACGATGTGCAAGTGTGCCAACACCCGGTCTTCAACGCGGAGATCGAGGCGGACGGAGTCGTACGTGAGGTAACCCATCGGTATGGCTTTCGGATCGGCGCCCGACGTCCCAATGATGGGAAGGCAAGCACGTGTGCGACACCACGCCCGGTGATCAGTGGCGTGGCTGGACTTCGCTCGACCGTTCTGCTTGACCATGCGCTGCATGGACGGTGCTCAGCGGACCCACCGGAACCATTCCTTCCACGCCCATTCTCCCGCCATTCGGGTGATCCGCGGCACGAATAACGATCCAACCTCACCCATGTCGAGAACGCCGTCCGACTCCGCACTGTGAGACCGGCACCCCCACCACCCCACTGACGCGGCGGTGGGGGTGTTACAGCCTCTTAGTGGGCGAGGAAGTCCAGGACGACCCGGTTCCACTCCTCGGGGTGGCTCACGTTCACCCCGTGCGGCGCCCCGGCGACCACATGCAGCTGCGACGACGGAAGTGCAGCATGGATGCGCGCACCTGAGCCTTCGAACGGAACGGTCGCGTCGCCGTCACCGTGGATGACGAGGGCGGGCACGGTGACCTTCGTCAGGTCGTCACGGAAGTCGGTGTTGGCAAACGCGGCCATGCACGCCAGCGCAGCGGTCTTGGCGGACTGCTTCGCCAGGGCGAGGGCCTCCTGCCGCTGCTGCTCGGTCACCTTCAGCACCCCGTCGACGGAGAAGAAGTCGGTGGTGAACCGGTCGTAGAAAGCGTCCTCGTCCGCGGTCAGACCGGCGGTCATCTTCGCCGCCTCGTCGGCTTCGAGCGGGCCATCCGGGTTGTCCGGGGTCTTCATCAGGTACGGCGGCACTGCGGAGGCGAAGACGACGCTGCGGAGCCGCTCGGCGCCGTACTTGGTGAAGTAGCGGGCCACTTCACCGCCGCCCATGGAGAACCCGACCAGGGTGACGTCGGTGAGGTCGAGTTCGGTGAGCAGGGTGTGCAGGTCCTCGGTGAGGGTGTCGTAGGTGTAACCGGTGCGGGGCTTGTCGCTCCTGCCGAAGCCGCGGCGGTCGTAGGTGATCACCCGGTAGCCGGCAGCGGCGAAAACCGGAACCTGCAGCTTCCAGGACTCACCGGACAGGGGCCAGCCGTGGATAAGGACGACGGGGCGGCCGGGGCCGCCGGTGTCGTCGACGTGCAGGTCGGTGTTCTTGAACAGGCCGTGGTGGGCGGTGATCTCGGTCATCGGATTCCTTCCGTTTCGCGGTGCGATTCAGTAGTCGTTCGGAGTCACGCCGGAGCGTGGATGTGAACAGGCTTTCGCTATACACAAACGGCACAGGGCCCACCCCGTCTTGGATGGGCCCTGTCCGGTGGTGGTAGCTAGGCGGCGGGGTGCAGGACGACTTTGGTCCAGCCGTCGACGCGCTTGTCGAACTGGTCGTAGCCCTGCACCGCGTCGGTGAGCGGAAGCTCGTGCGAGACGATGCTGCCGGGGTGCGCGACGTCGCGGATGATCAGATCGCGCAGCTCGCGGTTGTACCGCTTCACCGGGCACTGACCCGTGCCGATGCTGATTCCCTTGGTGAACGCGGTACCGAAGTCGAACGCGACCCGGCCCTCCTTCGCGCTGTCCGTTGCGGCGTCCGGGTCCTCGGGGTTGTACACGCCGACGACGCCGATCGCCCCGGTGGCACGGACGACCGAGACCAGGTTGTCGAGCACGAGCGAAGGGTGCTCCTGGCCGCTCGGGTCGTGCGCCTGGTACCCGACTGCTTCCACACCGCTGTCGACACCGAAACCGTCGGTGCCGTCCATGATGGCCTCGACGACGTCGACCTCCGCGGCGTTCACCGGCGAAGCGCCGAACTTCTCGGCGAGGGCGAGGCGGTCGGGCTGGTGGTCGACGACGAAGACCTGGGAGGCGCCGCGCAGGATGGCGCTGTGCGCGGCCATGAGACCGACCGGGCCTGCTCCGAAGATCGCGACGGTCTTGCCGGGGGCGACCTTGGCCAGCTCAGTGCCGTGGTACCCGGTGGGGAAGATGTCCGACAGCATCGTGAAGTCGAGTTCGTGTTCGGTGCCCTGGGGCAGCTCGAGCAGGTTGAAGTCCGCCCACGGCACCCGAAGCAGCTCGGCCTGGCCGCCCCAGTACGGGCCCATCGCCGGGTAGCCGTACCCGGCTCCGGGCTGCCCGGACGGGTTGGCGCGCAGGCACGCGGAGGTGAACCCGTCGGTGCAGTTGCGGCACGTGCCGCAGGCGAGGTTGAAGGGGACGGACACGCGGTCGCCGACCTTGATCCGTTCCACCCCGGCGCCGACCTCTTCGACGACGCCCATGTTCTCGTGACCGAGAACCATGCCGGTCTCGAAGTCGACTCGACCCTCGTAGGGGTGGAGGTCGGAGCCGCAGATGTTCGCCGAGGTGATGCGGATGATCGCATCAAGTGGCGTCTGGATGGTGGGGTCGGGAACCTCGTCGACGGAGACGTCGTACGGGCCCTTGAATACAACAGCTTTCACAGCCGATGTCCTTCCTATCGCTTTTCATGGTCGGAGTGATCTCCAGCCAACGCCGGTGAACGACAAGAGGGAAGGACTTCACACCAGGTGTCCAGAGTCATATACGGAACCAGGAGCCGAAAAGCTGATCACGACGCGACCGGACGACGCGCCCACCCTCAGGAGGAGGCAGAGTGGATCGGCGACGTGCACGGCGTTCTGTCGGCTACCCCGGCGGCTCTCAAGCCCGTGGTTCCGGTCCTCTTCAGGCTGCTGGCGACCAGCGTGGCAAGAGCCTGCAATCAGGAGGGCAGGTCTGGCGCCGGGTAGGCGTCCCAGCCCCCGTCACCGTCGTTGTCCCGAGCCTCGGCGGCGAGCCGGCGGCGGATGTAGGCACCGAGGTAGGGCAGGGAGAACTGGACGTACCCGTGTCCGGCAGCGTGGACGTACCCGCTGTCGATGAGTCGCTTCTGTACACCTGGACGTACGCGTCGGAGACGCCAATGCGGAGAGGTCGCCGTAAATCCGGCTGATGACTCGTCTCTTGGCCGCTTTGATGGCTTTGTCATGAGCGACGGTGGCGTCGGCGAGGGTGATGGTGGGTGCTGTGGAGACCCCTGGTGAGCCGCGCGACACGTTGCACCCTCTGTACATGACCGATTTGATTAAGGACCGTCGGCTGAAACGGAAGGTTGCACCAAAGCCTTCACGGGCGGTGACATACTCGATGAATGCCGAGTCGCATGAACGCAAGTCTGACGGACCGATCCGTGAGAAAGTACAAACTCGGATTCTCGCTCGTAGGATTTGTCGCTGTACTTATTCCAATCATCCCGAATGTTCTTTGGGTAATCCTCCCGCCTGTATCTTCGACCCTACCTGCCAACCGCTCTCCTTTACCGCTTCTTGATGTGGCTGGAACGGTATGCCAGTCACTCATGATCGCGCTGCTCATACTGCTCGTCAATACGCGGCGGCAGGCCCCCACGGGCAGCGTTCTCGCCGCAGTGGTGGCGATCACGTGCTTGATCGGTTACCTGCTGTTGTGGGTGCTGTACTTCACCGCCTCCATAACCCCGATGCTTCTGCTGATGATGGCGATCCTGCCATCCGCCTACTTCATCGGGGTGGGGCTCTACCTGGAGAACTATCCGTCACTCATTCCGGCAGGCCTATTCGCGCTCATCCATATTGCGACCACTGCCACGAACTATCTCGGCACGTAATCCCGGCTGCGGTTATGCGGGGCCGGGCGCAGGACCCCGGCAATTACTGCTCCCAGGAGGTGGCTACCCGTCGGACTCTTCCGAAGAGTCCCTGGCCGACCGACCTGATGTAGGCGGAAGTACCGACAATCGGGAGGGAGCCAACGCTGTCGATGAAGCAGACGCCGGACACAAGCTCCTCGACGAGGATGCGACGTGTCAGCCCGCGGAGCCGGTTTCCGGCCTGGCTCCACTTCAAGGGGGCCTCGGGTCTTTCGGCCCTGACGGATTTTCGGCGACCTTGAGAAAGTGAAAGTAACGGGCGATGCCGTGCCCGAACACGGCGTCGCCCGAAAACCACCTGACTGGCATGCGGGGAGTGACAGCGTGGAGCAATGAGGGGGGCACTGATGGTGCGCGGGGCTGCTCTTGAGGCGCACTCGGGAGCTCTGGACTGGATATGGAATGCGAACACAGGACGCGGTAGCCGGGTTTCCTCGAATCCGCTTTTGAGCGGGCTATTCAGCATTGTCGTACTGGGGGCATCGATGATCTGGGGCACGGCGGGAGGCGGCTACCTGGGCGTGGCAACTAATTTCACCTGGGTTCATATCGGCGGACGGCCCTTTCCTACCTCGGAACTGCAACTCGGAGACATCGCCCTATTGCTCAACCATCTCCGAGTGCCGCCGATTGGTAGAGGCTACGTCTCGACGCCCTCTACCCGTTGGTTTCGTGTCGGTTCCCCGGTCTGCCCAAGGTGCGGTGTCTTGCTGGAGCGGGCAGGCCCCGCAGACCGGACCTACTGGGTCTGCCCCCGCTGCGGAGGCATCGCACCTTGCCGACGGAAGTCTTGGAAGAAGCGCGGCTCAATCGGCCTCGTGATGTCAAGATCATGTCGGCAGCCGCGCTTCAGGACTGGGTCGAGGCCGCCGGGCAACTACTGCGAGAGCTCTCGGCTCAGGCGGTCGAGGAGGACCTCGAGGGAGACCTCGAACTCCTCCTCGCTGCGGTCCTCGCTGAGCAGGGAGCGGAGTCGGCTGATCTCGCTGGCGTCGTCCAGCGCCAGGCTGCCGTCCTTCTCCGGGATGGCGGCGTTCCCCTCGTCGAGGGGTTCCTCGACCGGGCCCGTCTCGGCACCGCGGATGGCGGATTCGAGGAGCAGGTGACCGAGCAGGAAGCTGCTGAATGAGCGGTACGCGCCGACGGCCTGCGCGTCCGAGAACCCGTGGTCGATGAGCGAGCTGAGGAACGTGTTGACGACCTCGACGCTCCGCAGCGGCGGGCGGAGCCACGGCGCCGCCGGGTGCCGGGTGGCGACCAGCGGGAAAGCCTTCGGGTGGTCGGTCGCGATGCGCCGAACCTCGTGGGCGACCGTCTGCAGGAAGCCCTGCCAGTGCTCGCTGAGCTCGTCGTCGAGGCTCGAGGTCAGGTCGCTCATCAGGAGGGCCACCACGCCCTCGAGGAGGTCCTCCTTGCCGTGCACGTACCGGTAAAGCGACATGGCTTCCACGCCGATCTCTTGCGCAAGAGACCTCATGGAGAGGCCCTGGGCGCCCGACCGATCGATCTGCGCGAGGGCGGTCTCCACGATGAGGTCGCGGCTAAGTTTCGGCGCGGGCGGCTTGCTCGCCCCCTTCGTTCCTCGCTCTGTCACAACTAACAACCTCCCTTGTGTCTCCTCGAACCTAGTCCGGGCTGCAGAGCCTTGACCGGGGCGTCCGCTTACGCTGTAAACTCACCTCGGACTTACTTCGTAAGCCTGATTGTGCTGCGCTTCGCTCATGCGGAAGGATCACGGGTGACGCTCACCGAGGATGCATCAGCAGGACCCAGCGAGAAGGACGAGATTGAGTCCCGGGCCGATGGCATCGCCGGCGGTTCGACAGACGCCGTGAAGGACTACCTGCGGCAGCTGTCGAAGGTGCCGTTGCTGACGGCCGAGGAGGAGGTCTGGCTCGCGAAGCGGATTGAGGTGGGCGTCCTGGCGCAGGAGAAGCTGGACGCGGAAGCCGGCCCCGACCCGGAGCTGCGCCGCGACCTGGCGTGGCTCGCCCGCGACGGCGACGTCGCGAAGGAGAACCTGGTCAGCGCGAACCTCCGCCTGGTGGTCAGCATCGCTAAGCGCTACGCGGGTCGCGGCATGCCGTTCCTCGACCTGATCCAGGAGGGCAACCTCGGCCTCATCCGCGGAGTCGAGAAGTTCGACTTCACGACCGGGTTCAAGTTCTCGACCTACGGGTCGTGGTGGATCCGTCAGTCCATCGCCCGGGGCCTGGCCGACCAGGCCCGCACCATCCGCATCCCCGTGCACACGGTGGAGGTCATCAACAAGATCGCCCGGGTCGAGCGGGAGCTGCGTACGGAGTCCGCCCGCGAACCCACCTTGGACGAGATCGCCGCCGGCGCGAGCATGCCGGCCGACAAGGTGAAGGACCTCCGCGACCACGGCCGCGACACCATCTCGCTCCATCTCGCCCTGAACGACGAGAGCAACGGTGGAGAGCTCGGCGACCTCATCGAGGACACCGACAACGAGCAACCCTCGGATGCCGTCGCCGCCACCATGATGAACGCGCACGTCGCGTCGCTCCTATGTTCTCTGTCCACGCGCGAGCGCGAGATCATCACCATGCGGTTCGGCCTCGACGGCGCTCCGACCAAGACGTACGAGCAGATCGGCCTGCTCCACGGCGTGACCCGGGAGCGCATCCGGCAAGTCGAGGTGAAGATCATCACTCGCCTCCGCAGTATCGCCGACCGGGGCTACCTCGAGGACTAGACCTGCTGCAGCGCGGTATCGCAATGTCCTGCAGGTTCGGCTGGGCAGTGAGCCTCATCACCGATGCGGCAGCGAAAACTAGCGCTGCTACTGGCTAGGCGATCCAGGCCGCCATCAGGTCGTCGGATGCCAGCAAGACCTGATCCAACTTCGTCAGCTGCAGCACGAGTGATGGTTGTGGGCCGGGGGCCACGAGCCGGAGGTCACCACCGCCACTTCGCGCTTCCTTCATGCCCAGAATGATCACGCTGAGACCAGTCGAGTCCAGGAACTCCACCTCTGAGAAATCGAGGATTATCCGGGTACCGCCCCTGTCTAGGGTGCGCTGAATCGTCCTGTCCAATCGGGGAGCGGTAAGCATGTTCAGTCGACCGTGCGCCCGGATCACGACAACGCCTCCGTCGATGACATCAGCCGGAAAGTACAAGGCCACTCCCGTCCAGGGTCGTAGTGAGGGAATCGGTGAACGGCACTGGATTCAGGCGATGGTTGCCAGCGGGGCCGGGGTGATGCGATCGGCGGGTGGTGTCTCGTACTTCCACAGCTCCGACTGGGCCTGCAAGGCCATGTCGCGCAGAGCGTCGAGGGACACCGAGCTTTCCGGACGCGGCCGCCTGTTGAGTAGGCAGAAGGTGCCGATGGCCTGACCGGTGGACGAGTGCAGAGGATGTCCCGCGTAGAAGTTCATGCCGGTGACGTCGATGAAGGGGTTGCCACGAAAGCGGTCATCGCGGCGCGCATCCGGCACGACGAGAGGCTGATCCTGCGTCACGGTCACGTCGCAGTACGCGAGTTGCCGAGGGATTGAGCGGGGCAACCTGTCGGTGTTCATCGCATACCAGAGTCGGTCACCGTTCAAAAGACTCACGACCGCGACGTCCACGTCGAAGGTCTCCTGCGCCAGCGTTGCCAGGCGCTGGAGCTCGTCCGATCCGCCCGTCGATGCGGATGCGATCAGGTGCGGTGAGCCGCTCCAATCCCACTCGATGTCAGCGGCGCCACGTGCCCGTCGGGCGTTGCCTTCCTCGGCCCGGCAGGCGTCAAGGGCCGGGGCGGCCCACTCGGCAACGGTCTTCGCCCAGGCACCATAGACCTTGCGTGATCCGTGCGGCCGATCCGCTTCGAGGGTCGGTTCCGAAAGACGGAAGTACGTCACCTCCGGGAACCGTCGGATCACTTCCTGGGTCACCTGATTGAGTCGTCGGGCGTGGATTTCGGCGATGGCGCCGAGCGGAGTGTCGTAGGCGGTCACCGATCGTACCGGTTGGATGCCAACGACGACGATGCGCGCGTGCAGCTTCATGCCGGCGGAAAGCTTCGTGAGGAGGGCGGCCAGCTGCGATTCCCAGGTCGCCACCGAGGTAAGCCGCACCGCGTCGTTCATTCCGAGCACCGACACCACCAGGTCGTACGGTGAGACGTCATGCTCGCCGAGCCAGGCGATCGCCGCTGAGACGTTCATTGTCTCGTCGCCGATGTAGTTCACCGAGGTGGGACGTTCAGTTGCGCTCTGGAGCACCCGGGCCAGTTGACCCGTCAGCGCCAGGTCGTGCGTGACAACACCCCAGCCGTGCGCGGCGCCGTTCCCGAACAACAGCACACTGTCGGCGTCCGGATCATCAGAGCGACTGATCGGCGCGTCGCGCGGCTTCGGCACGGCCGCCGATTCACCCATCTTCTTCGCGTACCAGGCCAGCATTACCGGCCGCATCACTTCGTACATGGTGTGTGTCCCCTCTATCGCAGGAGGCACCTTCGGTACGCCAGCCGCGGTGTAGTCGTCGTCCTGTTCGGACGACGACACATGTCCCCGGTCCTTTCTACATCCGAGAGAACGCCCGTAACACCCCCAAGAGACGGGGTAAAAAGGGGGCACCGGAAGCCCCCAGTCGGCCACCCCCGAGCTCTCGAACCCGGGCATCGCTGCACATCCGCCCACCACGATCCAGGTCTACCGCGTGGTTGAGCAGGTGTCCGCACGGCCGTCACGATCACGCGTCGTATCGCAGACTTGCTACGTCGCTGCTACCGAAGCAGCGCCGTCCCGGCGGCGTATTGACATAATCAATATTATCGGCGAACCCAGACGTTCCGATTCCGGGAGCAGAGTCGGCGTTGATGGACGACGCGTG
>CANKXX010000008.1 GCA_947487835.1 uncultured Microbacteriaceae bacterium | reverse complement strand
GACGCAACTCAGCAGACCCCGGCCCAGCAACGACGCAACTCAGCAGACCCCGGCCCAGCAACGACGCAACTCAGCAGACCCCGGCCCAGCAACGACGCAACTCAGCAGGTCCCGGCCTCCGGATAACGCAACTCAGCAGATCCTGACCGACACGCCGCACCTCGGTGCCGACACGCCGCCCACCGGCGCTCGTCTGCTGAATTGCGTTCGCGGCGAGTACGGGAGGCGGCCGGGGTACTGCGCCGGCATCGCTCCCCGGCCCCGGCACTCCCCCTGTGCACCCAACACAGGCTCGCCGGATCGCAACACAGGCTGCACGGCTCTACCGAACAGTCGCGCCCGCCCGTTCCTGCGGGAGTGCCTGTGAGGGAGCCTGTGTTGCGAATAGGGGAGCCTGTGTTCCGTACTCCTGCTTCCGGCCGCACGCGGCACCCACACCCGCACTCGCAGCCCCGCATCCCACTCCCGCAGCCCCACCCTCGGACCCGCATCCGCGGGCCCGGGCGCGGGATCAGTGGAAGAAGTGGCGCTCGCCCGTGAAGTACATGGTCACGCCGGCCGCCTGGGCCGCCGCGATGACCTCCTCGTCACGCACCGAGCCGCCGGGCTGCACCACCGCGCGCACGCCCGCCGCGAGGAGCACCTCGAGGCCGTCCGCGAAGGGGAAGAACGCGTCCGACGCGGCGACGGACCCGCTCGCGCGGTCGCCCGCCCGGTCGACGGCGAGGTGGCACGAGTCGACCCGGTTCACCTGTCCCATGCCGACGCCGACGGATGCCCCGGCGTGGGCCAGCAGGATCGCGTTCGACTTCACCGAGCGGCACGCCTTCCACGCGAACTCGAGGTCCGCGCGCGTGGCATCGTCCGCCTCGGCGCCGGACACGAGGGTCCAGCCCGACGGGTCGAACGTGTCGAAGGTGTCCGCGGTCTGCACGAGGGCGCCGCCGCTGATCTGGCGCACCTCGCGCGGCTCGCGCTCGTACCCGGAGGGCAGCTGCAGCAGGCGCAGGTTCTTCTTCGTCTTCAGCAGGGCGAGGGCGTCCGGCTCGAAGCCCGGCGCCACGAGCACCTCGGTGAAGATCTCCTTCACGGTCTCGGCCATGCCGAGCGTGACCGTGCGGTTCGCGGCGATCACGCCGCCGAACGCGGAGACCGGGTCGCAGTCGTGCGCGCGCCGGTGGGCGGAGGCGATGGGGTCGACCGCGGTCGGGGTGGCCACGGCGATGCCGCAGGGGTTGGCGTGCTTGATGATCGCGACCGCGGGCTCGGCGAAGTCGAAGGCGGCGCGCACGGCCGCATCGGCGTCGACGAAGTTGTTGTACGACATCTCCTTCCCGTGCAGCTGCTCGGACTGGGCGATGCCTGCTCCGCCGGGGCTGGTGTAGAGGGCGGCCTTCTGGTGCGAGTTCTCGCCGTAGCGGAGCACCTGGGCGAGAGCGAACTCGGTGGTGAGGGAGTCCGCGAAGTCGGCCCCGTCGGCCGGCGTCGCGTCCGCCGGTACGTCGCCCGCGCCCTCGGGCGCCTCGAACCAGGCCGCGACGGCCGCGTCGTAGGCGGCGGTGTGCGCGAAGGCGGTGGCGGCGAGCGCGCGCCGCTGCACGAGGGACGTGCCGCCCGACGTCAGCGCCTCGAGGATCACCGGGTAGCCGGCCGGCGACACCGCGACCGCGACGTTGGCGTGGTTCTTCGCCGAGGCGCGCACGAGGGCGGGGCCGCCGATGTCGATCTGCTCCACGACGTCGGCCGCGGACGCACCGGACGCGACGGTCTCGACGAACGGGTACAGGTTCACCACGGCCAGCTGGAACGGCGCGATGCCGAGCTCCCCGAGCTGCCGCTCGTGCGACTCGAGGCGGAGGTCGGCGAGCAGGCCGGCGTGCACGGCGGGGTGCAGCGTCTTGACGCGGCCGTCCAGCGACTCGGGGAAGCCGGTCACCGCGGAGACCTCGGTCACGGCGAATCCCGCGTCGGAGATGGTCTTCGCCGTGGATCCGGTCGACACGATCTCGACCCCGGCGGCCGCGAGCGCGCCGGCGAGCTCGACGAGCCCCGTCTTGTCGCTCACCGAGATGAGCGCGCGCTCGATCGCTACGAGATCGCGCTCGCGGTAGCTGGCCGGGTCGTGGGTGGGTCCGCTCATGATGCAGTGCCTTCCGGGTTTTCGGTCAGGGTCTCGAGCGCGAGCGCTCCGTCGGCGATGTCGCGCACGGTCCGCACGAGCAGCGTGCGCTCCACCACCTTGATGCGCTCGTGCAGCGTCGTCTCGGTGTCCTCGGGCAGCACGGGCACGCGCTGCTGGGCGATGATCGGTCCGCTGTCGACGCCGTTGTCGACCACGATGATGGATGCCCCGGTCTGCGTCACGCCGGCGGCGAAGGCGTCGCGCACGGCGTGGGCGCCGGGGAACTCCGGCAGGTATGCGGGGTGGGTGTTGATCAGGTTCGGCGTGAGCGCCTGGACGGCCGAGGGCGGCAGCAGCCGCATGAATCCGCTCAGCACCACGAGGTCGGGCTGCCACACCCGGATCTGGCGCACGAGCTCCCCCGCCCACTCCTCGCGCGTGGCGAAGTTCGTGAATGCGACGGTGAAGGAGGGGATGCCGAACTCCTCGGCCAGCCCGAGCCCGTCCGCGTCGCGGTCGGCCCCGATGGCGATGACGCGCGCCGGGTAGCCGGGGTCCTCGGTCGCCTGCAGCAGCGCCCGGAGATTGGACCCGCCGCCCGAGATGAGCACAACGACCTTCAGCACCAGCCAAGCCTAGCGGCGGGCGCGGGGACGCCGGGTCCCCCGGAGACCGGCCGGTGGCCTCTCCGCCTAGCGGCGGGGACGCAGGCGTACCCCGCGGGCCGCCGCGAGCATGCCGAGCACGGCGCCCGCGCCGATCTCGAGGAACGCGAACAGCAGCACCCACCACGGCGAGGGGCCGACGTCGGTGAGGCGCCCCGGTCCCGCGGACCCCGCGGACCACCAGGTGAGAACGGCGAGCACGATCGCGCCGGCGAGGCCCATGCCCGCGCCCACCGCGGCGAGCCAGCGCGGTCCCGGGCCGGTGTCGCCGAACGCCCGGTGCACCCGCGGCTGCAGCGCGACGGCCGACAGGAAGCCCGCGAGCACGGGCACGAGGACGCCGAGCAGGCCGAAGGTCAGGTCGCCCTGCGGCAGCGGACCGAGCAGCGGAAGGGCGGGGATGGGTCCGAGCGAGGTGCCGAGCGGCGACACGGACGACCCCGTGCCGATGGCGAAGCCCGGCCCGACCAGCCAGCTCGCGCCCCAGAGCACGACGTTCGGCACGAGCGCGAGCTGGGCGAGAGTGAGGGCGATGCCGCCGGCGACGCCGGTCTGCAGGGACTCGTACAGCGTGATGACCCGCGCGTACCCGGTCGCGAGCAGCACGGCGACCACGATGGATGCGGCGGCGATCACCGCGAAGGCCGCCGCGGCGCCGCCGGACAGGGCGGACGCGACGGAGGCGCGCAGGGGCCCGGGTACCGCGTCGAGCCGGTCGCGCACCGACCGCACGGGGGCCAGCACGACGCGACCGGCCCGCGTGGACTGGAGCGTCGCGCCGAGGGACGACGCCCGAGCGGAGAGGCTCGCACCCGCCGCGGTGGCGCGGGAGCGGCGCCTGCGGCCGAGCTCCGAGCCGATCGCGACACCGGAGCCGAACACGAGGGTGGGCAGCACGACGCCCTGCACCTGCGCGGGCGACGCGTTCGGGTTCTGCGCGAGCAGGGTCACGCCGAGGGCGATCAGGGCGAAGACGGCGACGGCGGACGCGAGCCCGAGGGCGCGGTGATCGGTGTCGCCGAGGCGGCGGCCCGCGCGCATCCCGAGCAGCAGCGTGAGCAGGGCGAAGCCGAGGGGCGCGAGGGTCAGGGTGAACGGCGCCTCCGCGCCGGCGAGGCCGAGCGAGGCGGCGATGGCGGGGTCGAGCACGACCGCGAGGTCGGCCCCGTGGCCGAGCAGCCAGACGTCGACCGAAGCCCGGAAGAACACCGACCAGTCGATCTGCAGGTCGTACTGGGTCGCCCACAGCACCGTGAGCGGTACGAGCGGGATGCCGATGCCGATCGCGGCTACCAGGAGGGCTTCGAGGGCCGCGAAGAGCGCGGTGGTTGGACGGTTCATGCGGCTTCGACCCTACCGGCGCCCGCCTGGGCGCCCTCGCTCAAACGCCGTGAGGTGCCGCCTTCGGTCGCTCCCGCGGCTGCGGAAGGACCGGAGGCGGCACCTCACGGGATGGGGATGCGGCTACAGCGCCCGGATGACCTCGCGCATGAGGTTCGCGGTCTCGGTCGGCGTCTTGCCGACGCGCACGCCCGCGGCCTCGAGGGCCTCCTTCTTGCCCTGCGCCGTTCCGCTGCCGCCCGAGACGATGGCGCCGGCGTGGCCCATGGTCTTGCCCTCGGGCGCGGTGAAGCCGGCGACGTAGGCAACGACGGGCTTCGTCACGTTCTTCTGGATGAAGTCCGCCGCGCGCTCCTCGGCGTCGCCGCCGATCTCGCCGATCATGACGATGGCCTTGGTCTCCGGGTCCGCCTCGAACGCCGCGAGGGCGTCGATGTGCGTCGTGCCGATGATCGGGTCGCCGCCGATGCCGACGGCGGTGGAGATGCCGATGTCGCGGAGCTCGAACATCATCTGGTAGGTCAGCGTTCCCGACTTGGAGACGAGTCCGATGGGGCCGGCGTCGGTGATGGTCGCCGGGATGATGCCGGCGTTCGACTTGCCGGGGCTGATGACGCCGGGGCAGTTCGGGCCGATGATGCGGGTCTTGTTGCCGTGGTTGTTGGCGTGCGCCCAGAACTCGGCGGAGTCCTTCACGGGGATGCCCTCGGTGATGACGACGGCGAGCGGGATGCCCGCATCGACGGCCTCGATGACGGCGTCCTTCGCGAAGGCCGGCGGCACGAAGATGACGGACACGGTGGCGCCCGTCTCGGCCATGGCGTCGGCGACCGTGCCGAAGATCGGCAGCGAGGTGCCCTCGATCTCCACCTCGGTGCCCGCCTTGCGGGGGTTGACGCCGCCGACGATGCGCGAGCCGGAGCGCAGCATGCGCGCGGCGTGCTTGCTCCCCTCGGATCCGGTGAGGCCCTGGACGATGATGATCGAGTTCTCGTCGAGAAGAATCGACATGGGTGTTTTCCTTTTCTCTGTCGGAACGCGGATCAGTTGGCGGCGTTGGCGAGCTCTGCTGCGCGGTCGGCGGCCTCGTCCATGGTGTCGACGACGGTCACGAGGGGGTGCGCGGCCTCGGCGAGGATGCGCCTGCCCTCCTCGACGTTGTTGCCGTCGAGTCGCACGACGAGGGGCTTCGACGCGGCGTCGCCCAGCTTGTCCAGCGCACCGACGATGCCGTTCGCCACGGCGTCGCAGGCGGTGATGCCGCCGAAGACGTTCACGAACACGCTCTTGACCTGCTCGTCGCCGAGGATGACGTCGAGCCCGGCCGCCATGACCTCGGCCGACGCGCCGCCACCGATGTCGAGGAAGTTGGCCGGCGTGACGCCGCCGTGCTTCTCCCCCGCGTACGAGACCACGTCGAGCGTGCTCATCACGAGACCCGCTCCGTTGCCGATGATGCCGACCTGGCCGTCGAGCTTCACGTAGTTGAGGTCGGACTCCTTGGCCTTCGCCTCGAGCGGGTCGGTGTCGCCGGCCACCACGAGCGCCTCGTGCTCCGGGTGACGGAACGCGGCGTTCTCGTCGAGCGTGACCTTGCCGTCGAGCGCGATGACCTCGCCGTCCTCGGTGAGCACGAGGGGGTTCACCTCGACCAGCGTCGCGTCCTCGTCACGGTAGACCGCCCAGAGGCGCTCGATCACGGGCGCGACCTTCTCGATCAGCTCCTCGGGGAACGACGCGGCGCGGGCGATCTCGCGCGCCTTGTCGGCGTCGACACCGGCCAGCGGGTCGACCTCGACGCGGGCGAGGGCCTCGGGCTTGGTGACCGCGAGCTCCTCGATCTCCATGCCGCCCTCGACGCTGGTGAGCGACAGGTAGGAGCGGTTCGCGCGGTCGAGCAGGATCGAGAAGTAGAACTCCTGGGCGATGCGGGCGCCGGCGGCGACCATCACGCGCTGCACGGTGTGGCCCTTGATGTCCAGGCCGAGGATGGCCTGGCCGGCCTCGAACGCGGCGTCCGGCGTCTTCACGACCTTCACGCCGCCGGCCTTGCCGCGGCCGCCGGTCTTGACCTGGGCCTTCACCACGACGGTGCCGCCGAGCTTCTCCGCGGCGGCGCGCACCTCCTCGGGCGTGTCCGCGACGATCCCCGGCAGCACCGGCACTCCGTAGGACTCGAAGAGGTCCCTCGCCTGGTATTCGAATAGGTCCACGCTGTCCATCCCATCCGCCCGCCGGTCCCGGCGCGCGTAGTCGCGGTGTTTGAGTTCGTCGGTCGGGAGCCGCCCGGCGCGGGGAATCCGCGTCGAGTTCGTGTTCCGAGAGACCGTGAAAAAGCCTACCGCTAGCGTTTCCGTGTGCGGGACGAACGGTCGGGTCCCCGGACGCGGTGCGGAGGCGGGAGGCGGGGATGCGGCAGATGCGGCAGAAACGGCCCTGGCGCGGCACGATGGCGGACCTCGCGAGCGAGGCGGTGCTCATCGGCGCCGGCGGCCTCGCCATCCTGATGCAGATCGCCGATCCGGCGGTGGGCCGCGGAGTCGCGTCGCACTCCGGCTTCGCGCGGGACCCTGCGGCACGGCTCCGCAACACGCTCGTCTACTCGTACGCGGTCGGCTGCGGCACGCCGGACGACGTCCGCCGCGCGGTGGCCCTCGTCGACGGCGCCCACCGCGGCGTGCGCGGCGACGCGGACGGCCCACGTCCCGCCTACGACGCCACGGATCCCGACCTGCAGCTGTGGGTCGCGGCCACGCTGTGGGACGCCGGGGTGCGGATGCACGAGCTGACGTTCGGCCCGCTGGAGCCCGAGGTCGCGGACCGGATCTACGCGGAGTGGGTCGCGGTCGGCGCGAGCCTGCAGATGCCCGCCGCGCTGTGGCCGCCCGACCGGGCCGCGTTCGCGCGCTACTGGGAGGCGGCGGTCGACCGGCTCGTCGTCACGGACGAGGCGCGATCCGTCGCCGACGCCCTGCTGCACCCGGCCGTCGCGCCGCTCTGGATGCGGGCGGCGCTGCCCCTCGGCAGGCTCGCGACGGCGGGGCTCCTGCCGCCGCGCATCCGCGCGGGATACGGGATGCCCTGGGGGCCGCGACGTCGGCGGCGCTTCCGGCTGCTTCTCGCGGCGACGCGGGTCGTGTACCCGCTGCTGCCGGGCCGCATGCGGCACTGGCCGCGCGACTACTGCCTCGGCCTGCTGCGCGGCACGCGGCGACCGGGACGGACCGCGGGGTAGGGCCTCGCGCGACCGGCCTCGTGCGACCGGCCTCGTGCGACCCGGTCCGGTGACGCCCGCCCGGCGATTCCCGCGTTACGCGCTACTCGTCCGCCGCGGGCACGCGCACGGTCAGACCGCCCGGCACGATGCGGGCACGGAAGGCGACGGCGCGCCCGAACCCGTCGCCGTCGAGCTGGATCTCCTCGGGGCGGCTCAGGCGGACCGTGACGAGCTTCGCCTTCTGGTAGTTCAGCGCCTCGACCTCCTTGGTCATCAGCTTGTCGCCGAAGCGGAGGCGGCGGAGCACCCCGTTCTCCCACAGGATCTTCACGGCGATCTGCACCCAGCTGATCAGCCCCTCCGGCCGCAGCAGCAGGATCTCGAACTCGCCGTTGTCGATGACGGCCTCGGGCAGCAGCAGCACGTTCGCCTGCAGCGCGCCGGTGTTGCCGACGATGATCGTGTGGGCGCGGATCGACTTCACCCGCTTCTCGTCGAGCTTGTACTTCACGCGCAGCTGGTTCTTGTCGAGCAGCGCCTTGCCGAACGCGCTGACGTAGGCGAGCCAGCCGACCTTCTTCTTGAGCTCGTCGTCCGTGTTGGCCAGCATCTTCGCGTCGAGACCGAGTCCCGCCATCACGAGGAAGGCGTGCGAGGTCATCGACCCGTCCTCGTGCCGGATGTCGATCTCGGCGATGTCGATGTCGCGGTCGCCGCCGGAGAAGGCGGAGTGGATGGAATGCCTCAGGTCGTTGAGCGTCAGCTTGAGGTTGCGCGCCAGGAGGTTGCCCGTGCCGGACGGCAGCAGCGCGAGCGCCGCGTCGCTCGGGTAGACGACCTCGGCGATGGCGCGGACCGTGCCGTCGCCGCCCGCGGCGATGACCATGGTTGCACCGGCGTCGAGCGCGGCCCGTGCCGCCCCCTGGCCGGGGTCCTCGACCGAGGTCTCGAACCAGAGCGTCTCCGCCCAGCCGGCCGCGGCCTCCTCGGACGCGACGACGGCGCGGATGGCGTCGATGTCGACCTTGATGGGGTTGTAGACGACGGCGGCGGTCCGCGTTCGCGTCGACGTTCCTGCTTCACTCATCCCCCCAGTGTGGCGGGATGGGTGGTCCGATGCGAGGAAGCGGGGGCGTCAGTCCGCGCGGCGGACGATCAGGACGGTCACGTCGTCGGCGGCCCGCGCCGGGGTCAGGGCGAGGATGCGGTCGACAGCGGCCTGCGCGGTCGGCTCCCGGCGCACGATGGTGGCGACCTCGTCGAGACCGGAGAGGGTGCCGTCGAAGAGGTCGAGCACGCCGTCGCTCACGGCGACGAACGCGTCGCCCGGGCGCAGGAGGGTCTCCTGCGCCACCCACTCCACGCCGGCACCGACGCCGAGCGGTGGATTCACGGAGCACAGGCGCTCCTGGCCGTCGGATCGCACGATCAATCCCAGGCCGTGCCCGGAGTCGAGGTTGCGCAGCACGCCGGTGCCCGCCTCCAGCCGGGCGTGGAGCATCGTCACGAAGCTGCCCGCCTCCTCGAGGTCCGGTTGCAGCACGTCGGCGGCAGCCCTCATGGTGCCGACCATGTCGCCGAGCACCGCCGTGGCGAGGAAGACACCGCGGACGGTCGCCGCGATGATGGCCGCCGGAAGGCCCTTGCCCATGACGTCACCGACGGTGAACGCCGCGCCATCGGCGGTCTCGTTCCACGAGTAGAAGTCGCCGCCGACCGAGCGCGCCGGCACGCAGCACGCCGCGACGTCGTACCCGGCCGGGCGCACCGCGACCTTGGGCAGCAGCGCACGCTGTACCTGCGCCGCGCGTTCGAACTCCTCGGTCGACCACAGTTCGTCCTGCACCCAGCCGGCGAGATCGCGCAGGAGCCGGATCTCCTCGTCCGTCATCGTCCGCGGCTCGGGGCCGAAGACGCAGAAGCTGCCGACGGGTTCACCGCCGGGCGCCTCGAGCGGGTGACCGGCGTAGAACCGGAGCCCTGGGGCGCCCTCGACGAACGGGTTGTCCTTGAAACGCGGGTCCTTGCTCGCGTCGGGAACGATGAGGGTGTGGTGCTCGCGTACCACCGTGTCGCAGAACGCGTCGCTCCGCCGTTTCTCGCGCTCCACCTCGCCGATGACCGACTTCAGCCACTGCCGATCGCGGTCGATGAACGAGATGGCGGACGAGCGGGTGCCGAACATCCGCGCCGCCATCCGGGTGATGCGGTCGAAGCGCTCCTCGGGCGCGGTGTCGAGGACGGCGAGGTCGTCGAGCGCCTCCTGGCGCTGCGCCTCGCTCACCCCCGTCTCCACGCCCGAGGCGCCGGCTCGCGTCACCGTCACGACTCGAAGCGGCGCGAGATGCGCCAGCGGTTCGTCGTCCCCTCCCGCGAATACGCCAGGTCGTCGACGAGGGCCTGGATCATCGCGATCCCCCGACCGGACTCCGACAGCTCGTCCGGCATGTCCCGCGGCACGAGCACCTGCGCGTCCGAGGGCTCGCCGTCGTCGAGGACGAGCGCCTCGATCCGGCCGGGGTGGGCGTCGATCTCGAGCGTGCACCAGAGCCCGTACCCGCCGTCCGCGTGCTTGACCACGTTGGAGGCGAGCTCGAGGAGCGCGGTCTCGAACTTGAACCGCTCCATCATCGGGATGTCGGGGACGTCGGCCCACACGTTCTCGAGCAGGGCGTGCACGGCGTCCACGTCGCCGGGCGGAACGGCCATGTGCAGCGTGTGCGTAGCCACGTCAGCCACTGAAGGCGGTTTCGGCACGCTCGTGCGCCAGGAGTACCCGCTCCATGTTGGTCAGCTGAAGCACGAGCTTCACCTGCTCGGACGGGGCGGCGATGCGCAGGTCGCCGCCGGCCTGCCTCGCGGTCTTCAGTCCGCTGATCAGCGCGCCGAGTCCCGACGAGTCCATGAAGTCGACCCCGGCGAGATCGACGGCGATGCGGACGTGTCCCTTCGCGACCGTGCTCGTCACGGCCTCGCGCAGGCGTGCGGCGCTGACCATGTTGAGCCGGCCGTCGAGGGACAGCACGGCGACACCACCGCCCAAATCCTTGACTGTGTAATCCATTAGGCGGATACCTCCTCTGGGTTGGAATCGAAGCCGCGGAATCGGGCTGCGGGGATGAGAACACTGAGCACGACGAGGTCGAACACGACCCACGCCACGTTGACGAACGTACCGATGGGCTCGCCGACGCCCAGCACGAGCCGGGTGACGCCGATCACGGTCGACACGATGAGGAAGCACGCGAGCACGAACTGCACGCGGACGAGACCCCACTGATTGCCCTCCTGGCGCGTCTTCGACGTGACGACGAAGCCGAGCGGGCGGTTGAAGTAGACGTTGGCCACCGCGCTCGTGACCGCGCGGATCCAGATCGGGAACAGGGCGAGGCTGTACTGCTGGCCGCGCCAGGTCGACACGCCGCGGCTGCTGACCGCGAACAGGAGCTGGTTCACGACCATGAACGGCAGGAACCGCAGGAAGAACTCCGCGGCGTTCGAGTCGACCGGCAGCACGCCGAAGCACAGGAACACGATGGGGGCGGTGAAGTAGACGACCGCGGCGAAGCCGCTGAGGTAGCTCCACATGGTGGAGAAGTACATGAGCCGCTGCGCCCACGACATGCCGCGCTGGACGAGCGGGTTCTCGCGCAGGAGCACCTGCATGGTGCCCTGGGCCCAGCGCAACCGCTGCTTGAGCATCGTGCCGAGGTCCTCGGGTGCGAGCCCGATGGCGAGCAGCTCGTGGTGGTAGACGGTCTTCCAGCCGAGGCCGTGCAGGCGCATGGACGTGGCCATGTCCTCGGTGACCGAGATGGTGGCCAGCGGCATGAGCGGGACGGCCTCGTCGGACCGGTCGACGTCGATGGTGCGCAGCAGGGCCTGCACGGACTCGAGGGCGCCGAGCGGCGAGAGCTGGCGCATGGCCAGGGTATCGACGGTCGAGTCGACGTCGAGCAGCACGTCGATGGGGTCACCCGCGCCGGCGTCGAGCTCGCGGATGGCCGCGAGGTCCATCTCGAGCAGGTGCAGGTCGAACGACACCATGGCGTGCGACACCGCGTCGATCTGCTGCTGCAGGTCGTAGGTGACGCGGGCGATGGGCTCGCCCTGCTTGAGGCTCGAGCGGGCGGTGTCCACGGCGAGCGCGATCTCGTCGAGCGCCGCGTTGATCATGACGTCGTTGGGGTCGGTGGTGCGGCGGGCGCGGGAGATGACGCGGTCCGCGCCGCGCAGCGCGACGAGCACGGCGCGCTCCACCTCGCGCACGTACTGGGTGAGGCCCAGCTGCATGAGGGCCTCGCGCCGCAGCAGCGCGTTGGAGCCGCAGAAGAACGCGGCGTTCCAGCCGTCCTTGCCCTGCTGGATCGGTCCGTAGAACAGGGGCGCCTGGCTGCCGAGCGGGTCGCCGGTCGCGACGTTGCCGAACTCCTGCGGGGTCTGCACGAGGGCGACCTTCGGGTCGGCGAAGTAGCCGAGCGCGTTGTCCAGGATGTGGGGCAGCGGCACCTGGTCCGCGTCGAGGATGAGCAGGAACTCGCCCTCGGTACTGAGCAGCGCGTTGTTCAGGTTGCCGGCCTTCGCGTGCAGCGGGCGACCCTTCCACTCCTCGCCGCGCGAGATGTAGCCGACCCCGAGCTCGGCGGCGGCCGCGCGCATGTCGTCACGGGCACCGTCGTCGAGGATCCAGGTGCTGTGCGGGTAGCGGATGTCCCGCGCCGCGCGGGCCGTGTCCGCGACGAGCTCGATCGGCTCGTTGTACGTGGTGATGAAGACGTCGACGGTGAGCCCGGCCTCCGGCACCGGCGGGCGGGGCCGCGTGCGGGCGCGCCACATGGTCATGCCGAACAGCGCGACGTCGATGAGGCTGTACGTCTCCGCGATCACCAGCGGGATGGCGATCCACCACGCGTACCAGTTCAGCGAGAACAGCCAGCGCCAGGCCACGTAGTTCACGCCCAGCAGGATGGTGGCGACCACGAGCACCCGGAGCAGGGCGAAGCCCACAGGACCGCGCTCGCCGACCCCGCGGTCGGCACGCGATCTACGTGCGTTCGTCTCCAGCACGAAACCCCCCGATTTCCTGCCCGCCTCCCCCGGCGGACTAGATCATGCTATTCGCGGAGACCGCCTTCGTCTGCGGCTGCGCTGCCCCCAGTGTGGGGCGCGTCGGGGCTAGATCTTCTCGATCGGCGCGACCTTGATGAGGAGGCGTTTGCGGCCGGCCGTGTCGAACTGGACCTCGGCGATGCGCTTGGGGCCGACCCCGGTCACCGCGTTCACCCGCCCCTCGCCGAAGTCGGTGTGCCGGATGCGGTCGCCCGCGGCCAGCTCGAGGTCGCCGTTGTCGCGCACGGTGCCGGTGACCCGGTTCGCCCACTCGGTCTTCGGCCGCGCCTCGCCGAGCGCGCGTGAGGTGTTGTCGGCGAAGCTCGGCCCGTCGGTGGCGCGGGAGGACCGGTTGAAGCCGTATCCGCCGCCCTCACGCCTGGCGTTCAGCGCGCGCGGCTGGGTGCCGCCGCGGGAGTTCGCCATGCCGGGCGACTGCTTCCAGTCGATGAGGTCGGCCGGGATCTCCTGCAGGAAGCGGCTCGGCATCGCGACGCTCGTGTCGCCGAACTGCGCCCGGGTCATGGCCAGCGAGAGGTAGAGCTTGCGCCTGGCGCGGGTGATGCCGACGTAGAAGAGCCTGCGCTCCTCCGCCGGCCCGCCCGGCTCGTTCGCCGACATGCGGTGCGGGAGCAGGTCCTCCTCGACGCCGGTGAGGAACACGGCCTGGTACTCCAGCCCCTTCGCGGTGTGCAACGTCATGAGCGAGACGGTGCCGGAGCTGTCGTCGAGCTCGTCCGCCGCGGCGACGAGCGACACCTCGGTCAGGAAGTCGATCAGCTGGCCGTCCGGGTTGTTCCGGTTGAACTCCTTGGTCACGGCCAGGAGCTCGTCGATGTTCTCCGCGCGGGCCTCGTCCTGCGGGTCGCGGCTGTTGCGCAGCGTCGCGACCAGGCCGCTGCGGTCCATGAGCACGCTGAGCACGTCGCTCACCGGGGAGGGTCCGCCGGGCGTCATCGGGTCGAGCATCAGCTCGACCTCGTCGAGCAGGCGGGCGAGCTGCAGGATCGATCCCGTCACCTTGGGCCCGAAGCCGATCGAGCCCGCGTCCCGCATGGCCTGCCGGAAGCTCACGCCGTTCGTCTCGGCGTACACGCCGAGCTGGGTCTCCGTCGCCGGGCCGATGCCGCGCTTCGGGGTGTTCAGGATGCGCCGCAGGGCGAGCACGTCGTTGGGATTCGCGACCGCGACCAGGTACGCCATCGCGTCCTTGATCTCGGCGCGCTCGTAGAACTTCGTGCCGCCCATGATGCGATAGGGCACGGCCGACCGGATGAAGATCTCCTCCAGCGCGCGGGTCTGCGAGTTGGTGCGGTAGAAGACGGCGATGTCCTTGTAGTCCATCCCGTCCTCGTGCAGCTTCTGGATCTCGTCCGCCACGAACTGCGCCTCGTCGTGGCCGGAGTATCCCGTGAAGCCGGTGATCTTCTCGCCGTCGCCGACGGCCGTCCACAGCTTCTTGTCCTTGCGGTCGAAGTTGTTCGAGATGACCGCGTTCGCCGCGGAGAGGATGTTCTGGGTCGACCGGTAGTTCTGCTCGAGCAGCACCACCTTCGAGTTCGGGAAGTCCCGCTCGAACTCCACGATGTTGCGGATGTCCGCGCCGCGGAAGGCGTAGATGGACTGGTCGGAGTCGCCGACGACGGTGAGGGACGCCCCGTCGATGCCGCCCATCGCGTTGCGCTCCGTGCGGGTGTCCATCGGCACGTGCTCCGGGGAGACGGCCCGGGTCAGCTCGCGGATGAGCGAGTACTGGGCGTGGTTCGTGTCCTGGTACTCGTCGACGAGCACGTGGCGGAAGCGGCGCTGGTACTTCGCGGCGACGTGCGGGAAGGCGCGGAACAGGTACACGGTCTGGCCGATGAGGTCGTCGAAGTCGAACGCGTGCGCCGCGTTCAGCGACCGCGTGTACTCGCGGAACACCTCGACGAACGCCGTCTCGGCCGGGTCGTTGAAGTTGGCCGTGCGGGCGAAGCTGTCGACGTCGGCGAGCTCGTTCTTGAGCTTCGAGATGCGGGCGGCGACCGATCCGACCGTGAAGCCGTACGCATCCGCCTGGTACTGCTTGATGATGCGCTTGATCAGCACCCGGCTGTCCGCGGAGTCGTAGATGGTGAAGTTCGGCGTGAAGCCGAAGTTCTCCGCCTCCCGGCGCAGGATGCGCACGCAGGCCGAGTGGAAGGTCGAGATCCACATGCCCTCGGCCACCCGGCCGACGAGCGAGTGCACGCGCTCGCGCATCTCCGCGGCGGCCTTGTTGGTGAACGTGATGGCGAGGATCTGGCTCGGCCACGCCTCCCGCGACTCGAGCAGCCCGGCGATGCGGTGGGTGAGCACGCGGGTCTTGCCCGACCCGGCGCCCGCGACGATCAGCAGCGCCGGCCCCCGGTACTCGACCGCCTCGCGCTGCTCGGGATTGAGCCCGTCGAGCAGGGCGTTGTGCGGCTCGACGAGCACCGGCGTCGCGCCGGACACGATGCGGACGGTGTTCTCGGGAGGGGGTGTCATCTCGGTAGACGATTGTACGTTCTCCCTCCGACACCGGCCCTCGGAGCGCTCCGGACGGCGCGGACCGGCCGCTGTAGCGTCGTGCCATGGCAGGCGATCGCAGTCCCCGGTGGCGGTTCCCCTTGGGGTGGCGGGGCGGCTTCCGTAATCAAGTGGCCCGCCGCCGTGCGCGAATGCAGCTCGCCCGAGCGATGGAGGCGCTGCTCGATGAGTTCCCCCACTTCGACTTCACCGCTGAATCCGAAGCCGTGCCCGACGAGACGTGGGATCTCGTGGTCCGGCTCGATCAGCTTCAGAGCTACGGGGCCGGTAGCGAGTTCTGGCGGCAGGGACAGCATGCCGACCGACTGCGTCGCGAGTTCTTCCGCGAGGCGCAGGAGATCCAGGCCACGGCTCTCTCGCAGGGCCTCACGGTGTCCGCCGATCGGGTGGCACTCACCCGCGCGCTCGCACGAACCATGTGGCCGACTCTCAGGGACTCCCCCGGCGTGGTCGCATCGGACGGCGTAGCGTCGCGCCATGACGAAGAAGAGTGACGACGAGTTCTCGAAGGGCGACCACGTCTCCTGGAAGTCCCACGGCGGCGAGGCGACCGGCGAGGTCGAGAAGAAGATCACCTCGGACACCGAGGCCGCCGGGCGCACCGTCCGGGCCTCGAAGGACGACCCGCAGTACCTCGTGAAGAGCGAGAAGAGCGGCGGCGAGGCCGTGCACAAGCCCTCCGCCCTGAAGAAGGACTAGCCGCAGGGACCGTACCGCTGCGGCCCCTGACCCGGTCCGCGGGCAGCACCGCCTCTGTCCCTGCCCCGGTCCGCAAGAATCACCACCTCGGTCCCTGAGCTTGTCGAAGGGACCCTACCGGTTCTCGAGGACCGGGAACGCCGCTTCGACAGGCGCAGTGACCGCGGGTGGCGCAGCGACCGCGGGTGACGTAGCGACCGTCGGTGGGCTGCGACCGCGGGCGCGGCTAGGCGCGCGCCTCCGCGTCGCGGACCGCGACCGCGAGGTCCGGCTGGTCCGCGAAGACGCCGTCGATGCCCGTGCCGAGGATGCGCTGCCACTCGCTCTCGTAGTCGCCGGTGGCGGCGGCCCCGCCGCCGTAGCGGAAGTTCTTCGGCAGGAAGCGGTTCTCGGACCGCAGCGTCCAGCAGAAGACGAGCAGCCCGGCGGCGTGCGCCCGGGCCACGAGGTCGCTCGGTGCATCGGCGCGGCCGTGCTCGTCGGTGGGCAGGACGAGGCCCTTGTCGACACTGATGCCGTCCACCCGCCCGGCGAGCGCCGCGAGCCCGGCGTCGGTGAGGTGGTCCGCGTACAGCCGCGCGTCGGAGCCGTTCGCGGCGATCTCGTCAAAGGGCGAGCCGGACGCCTCGAGCAGGTAGACGAACTCCCCGCCCACGCCGCGGGCCCGCACCTTCGCCAGCACGCTCTCCTCGAACGCCTCGACGGTGATCCGGTCCGCGGATCCGAGCCAGCCGCCCTCGGCGAGGTCCCGGGCGATCAGCTCGTCGAGCGGGAGGCCGATCGACTCGAAGTAGGTGGCGTGCTTCACCTCGAGCACGAGGCCCGGCCGCACACCGGCGGCGTCACCCGAGTCGTCGAGCAGCCGCAGCAGATCGGGCAGCGCGAGCAGGCCGAAGGTCCCGTCGAAGGACGCGCTGGACGGACGGATCTTCGGCAGGCGCTCCCGCGCGCGCAGCGTGCGCAGCTCGGCCCAGGTGAAGTCCTCGGTGAACCACCCTGTCAGCTCGGCGCCGTCGACGGTCTTCGTGAGCCGGCGGTCGGCGAACTCCGGATGCGCCGCCACGTCGGTCGTTCCCGAGATCTCGTTCTCGTGCCGGAGCACGAGTACACCGTCCCGGGTCGCCACGAGGTCGGGCTCCACAGCGTCGGCGCCGAGGGCGAGGGCGAGCTCGTAGCTCGATCGGGTGTGCTCGGGCCGGTAGCCGCTGGCGCCGCGGTGGCCGATGACGCGCGGGCGGGGATTCGGAGGAAGCGTCACCCGTCAACGCTATCCAGAGCGGGAAGCGGCCGCGCCGTCTATACTGCCGATCACCCCCCATCCCCCCGCCGTGGAAACCGGCCGGTCGCGCGTGCGCGCGCTCGGCCAACGAGGAGATGAGGGACACCCCGTGCTCGAGCAAGAACCGACGATGGCGCTGCCACTGAAGTGGGGCACCTACCGGGGCCGATACGTCGGCGGCCTGACCTGCATCCTCGCCGGTGGCGTGCTGCTCGTGCTCACCAACAGCTACTTCCTCGTGGCGCTCCTGGTCGGCAGCCTGCTGCACGCCGCGGGCTGGATCCTGCTTCCGGCGGCGGGGTGGCGCCGCGTCGTCGTCGCCGGGCCGAGCATCATCTCGATCTGCGCGCTCCTGGCCGGACCGACCCAGATGGTCATGCTCGTGCTCCCGCTGCTCGGCTGGCTGCTGGTGCGGCACCGCCCCGCGGTGTCCGCGCTCGCCGCCCTGCTGCCCCTCGGCTCCGGACTCCTGCTCGGGACGCTGCTGCACGGGTACCCGGACCAGGGCCTCGCCCTGAGCGTCAGCGCCGTGGTGCTCGTCGTCGCCGCGTGGTCGGGCCGCACCCTCGCCCTCGATCCGGCGGCATCACGCTTCAGGCGAAAATCAAGGCAACCGTCAAGCACGGTCCACTAGCCTGGAGGGGCACTGAGTAGTGCAGTCACCCCTATAGATAGAGGAACCATGGCAAACCCCACGTTCTCGCGAAACCCGGCCTTCAGCGGCCGCGGCGGAGCCCCTACGCAGGAGGTCACGCCCGAAAGCCTGCAGGCCATGTACAACGCGCCGTCGGCCTCCGCCGTCGACACGGGCCGCATGACCTACGAAGACACGATCACCAAGACGGCCGGCCTCTTCGCCGTGCTGCTTGTCGGAGCGGCTGTCGGCTGGCTCTTCCCCGCGCTCGCCATCGTCGGCGCGATTGTCGGCCTCGTGCTCGGCCTGGTCAACAGCTTCAAGCGCGAGCCGAGCGTCCCGCTCATCGTCGCGTACGCGGTGTTCGAGGGCCTGTTCGTCGGCGGCATCTCCGCGATCTTCGAGGCCCAGCCCGCCTACGCGGGCATCGCCGTGCAGGCCGTCCTCGCCACGCTCGTCGTGGTCGGCGTCGTGCTCGCGCTGTTCCGCAGCGGCAAGATCCGCGCGTCCGCCAAGGCGACCAAGATCTTCATGATCGCCATGGTGAGCTACCTCGCCTTCTCGCTCGTGAACTTCGGCCTCGTCATGTTCGGCGTGCTCGACAGCCCGTTCGGTCTCCGCGGCGGCGTCATCGGCCTCGTCGTCGGCGCCCTCGCGGTGCTCATGGCGTCGTACTCCCTCGTGCTCGACTTCGACTTCATCCAGCGGGCCGTCCGCACCGGCCAGCCCCGCAAGATGGGCTGGCAGGCGGCCTTCGGGCTCATGGTCACCGTCGTGTGGCTCTACGTCGAGTTCCTGCGCATCTTCGCCATCCTTCGCGGCAGCGACTGATCGACGACTGACACAGCAGCACAGCGGAACGGCCGCCCCTCGGGGCGGCCGTTCTTCGTTTGCCCGGGTGATCGCCGCGTCGCCGAGTGCCCGGGATGCGATAGGCCGGGCCGGCAGTCGGCGAGGACCGTGCCGCCGGAACGGGCCCGAGGCGTAGACGAAGGACGCGGGCCACCCTCTCGGGCGGCCCGCGTCATTTCTCGACCGTCTCAAGGACGGGCCGGGATCACTCCCACTCGATGGTGCCCGGCGGCTTCGACGTCACGTCGAGGACGACGCGGTTGACCCCGGCGACCTCGTTCGTGATCCGGTTGGAGATGCGCGCGAGCAGGTCGTACGGCAGGCGCGTCCAGTCCGCCGTCATCGCGTCCTCGGAGGACACGGGGCGCAGCACGATGGGGTGGCCGTAGGTGCGGCCGTCGCCCTGCACGCCCACCGAGCGGACATCGGCGAGCAGCACGACCGGGCACTGCCAGATCTCGTTGTCGAGGCCGGCGGCCGTGAGCTCGGCACGCACGATGGCGTCGGCCTGGCGCAGCAGCTCGAGCCGCTCCGCGGTCACCTCGCCGACGATGCGGATGCCGAGACCGGGGCCGGGGAACGGCTGGCGGCCGACGATGGCCTCGGGCAGCCCCAGCTCGCGGCCGATCGCCCGCACCTCGTCCTTGAACAGGGTGCGCAGCGGCTCGATGAGCTCGAACTGCAGGTCCTCCGGCAGACCGCCGACGTTGTGGTGGCTCTTGATGTTCGCGGTGCCGGATCCGCCGCCCGACTCGACGACGTCCGGGTACAGGGTGCCCTGCACGAGGAAGCGGATGGGCTCGCCGCCCGCGGCGGCCTCGAGCACGAGCGCCTCGGCGGCGTTCTCGAAGGTCCGGATGAACTCGCGGCCGATGATCTTGCGCTTCTGCTCGGGGTCGCTGACGCCGGCGAGGGCGTCCATGAACTGGTCGACCGCGTCCACGGTGACGAGCCGGACGCCGGTCGAGGCGACGTAGTCCTCCTCGACCTGGCGGCGCTCGTCCGCGCGCAACAGTCCGTGGTCCACGAAGATGCAGGTGAGCTGGTCCCCGACGGCCTCATGCACGATCGCGGCCGCGACCGCGGAGTCCACGCCGCCGGACAGGCCGCAGATGACCCGGGCGTCGCCGACCTGCTCGCGGATGCGCGCGACCTGCTCCGCGATGACGTTGCCGCTGTTCCAATCGGCGGGGATGCCCGCCGCTCGGTGCAGGAAGTTCTCCAGGATCGCCTGCCCGTGCTGGCTGTGGTTGACCTCGGGGTGCCACTGCACGCCGTAGAGCTTGCGCTCGTCGCTGGCGAACGCGGCGACGGGGGTGGACTCCGTGCTCGCGAGCACTTCGAATCCCTCGGGCGCGGCGGAGACCGAGTCGCCGTGGCTCATCCACACGGTCTGGCCGCTCGACTGACCGTTGAGGAACACGCTGTCCCCGCCGGCGACGGTCACGTTGGTGGAGCCGTACTCGCGCTGGCCGGTGCGGGCGACCTCGCCGCCGAGCGACTTCGCCATGGCCTGGAAGCCGTAGCAGATGCCGAGAACGGGGACGCCGAGGTCGAAGATGTCGGGGTCGACCGCGGGGGCGCCCTCCTCGTACACGCTGGACGGGCCGCCGCTCAGGACGATGCCGACCGGGTTCTTGCGGGCGATCTCCTCCGCCGTCACCGAGTGGGGCACGATCTCGGAGTAGACGTTCGCCTCGCGCACGCGTCTGGCGATCAGCTGCGCGTACTGCGCCCCGAAGTCGACGACGAGTACGGGACGCTGCTCGGTGGGATTGTCGACGCTAATGTGATGCCTCCACGGTGGGGTCGGACGTCGCCGCGGAAGCCGCGGCACGGGGTGCGAGCTCCGCCTCGCGAGCGGCGAGGTAGCCGTTCACCTCGCGGCTCGTGCGGTGCTCGACGAAGAACGAGAGGAACGGCACGACGCCGCCCGCGGCCAGCATCAGCAGCCGGCCGAGGCGCCAGCGCATCAGGCTCCAGAGCCGGAAGTCGGCGATGAGGTACACGACGTAGAACCAGCCGTGCACGATGAGGATGCCGGTGCTGAGGTTCACGGCGGTGGAGGTGCCCTCGGGCACCAGCGCGAGGAAGCCGAAGGGGCCGCCGAGCTCGATCTCCACCCCGCCCACGTACTTGAACAGCATCTCGATGGTCAGCAGCAGGAGCAGCACGCCGGTGACGTACGAGGTGATGCGGTAGAAGCTGAGCGCGCTGCGGATGCGGGGGAACGCTTCGGGCTTGGGGGCGAGCGGCATGGCGACGATTCTACCGGCCGGGCCTGGATGCGGACTCCGCGGGCGCGGGCTCCGCACCTGCCGCGGACTCTGCCGCCGTTGCCTCTGCTGCTGCCTCCTCGGCCTCCTCCGTCTCGCGCTCGAGCTCGTCGCGCACGAGGCGGTACCAGATGAACACGGCGAAGCCCGCGAAGATGACCCACTCGGCGGCGTAGAAGATGTTGAGCCAGTTGAGCTGCACGTCGTCGCTCGGCGCCGGGGAATCGATGTCGGCGAGTCCGGCGGGTGCCTGCGTCAGCACGACGTAGCCCGAGTACGCGTCGCGGTCGTCGAAGTCCTGCCACGTGTTGACGAGGGCGGCCACGGACATGGACGTGATCGCGAAGGGGTCCTCGTCGTCGTCGGGCACGTTCGGCCCCTCGGTGGGCAGGAAGCGGCCCTCGATGCCGGTCAGCTCGCCGCTCGGCTCAGCCGTCGACCGACCGGCGTTGAGGGCGTCGCTGCGCTCGCGCGCCTCCTCAAGCTCGGCCGTCCAGCCCAGCGCGACCGCGAGCCCCGGCGCATCCGCCGCAACGCCGGCCCCGTCGAGCGCGACGTCGAGCCGACCGACCACCCAGTAGCCGGTCCGCCCGCCGTTGACCCGGTCGCCCACGACGTCGAAGTCGCCCGGCACCCAGGCGCCCCGCACGCTCACGACCTGCCCCGAGGCCTTCTGCTCCGTCATCTGCTGCGGCTGCACGACGCTCGTGAGCGGCACCGCCTGCTCCGTGGCGCGCTCGACCACGACGCCCTCCTCGACGGCGCGGGAGAGCTGCCACTGGCCGAGCGCCGCGAAGGCGGCCGCCACGGCGAGGGCGACGATGAGGAGCCCGATCCACTTCGGGCGGCGCATGATGGCGAGCATGGTCAGTAGTCGGGCTCCCGCTCGCGCTCGTGCCGGGGCCGCGGCTCGCCCTGGATGGTCCTGCGGTCGAGGTCGCCCTCGCCGTCGTCCGGCTCGCGGGTGTCCTCGGTCATGTCGGCGGTGGCCGCCTCCATGAGCGCGATCGCGTTCTCGCGCTCGAGGTCGCGCGGCGGCCGCGCGGTGGCCGCCTGACGCTTCCGTCCGGCGACGGCCTGGCCGATGCGCTCCGAGTTGGAGGCGAACAGCGGCCCGAGCACGGCCATCAGCAGCACGTAGAGGCCCGCGAACGGCTGCAGCCGCTCGTCGAGGCCCGCGCCCAGGGAGAGCGTCGCGAGGATCAGCGTGAACTCGCCGCGGTTGACCATGATCGCCGCGGTGTTGATGGCCTGCGGCACGGTGAGCGAGTGCAGCCGCGCGATGACGAAGCCGGACAGGATGTTCACCGCGAAGGTCAGCAGGACCGCCGCGAGCACGAGGGTGACGACGCTGCCGAACTCCGCGACGTCGAGCGCGAGGCCGAAGTTCACGAAGAAGAACGCGGCGAACACGTCGCGCAGCGGCACGCTGGCCCGCTCGATGCGCGCCCGGTGCCGCGTCGCGCCGAGCACGAGGCCGATGAGGAACGCGCCGATGGCGTCGGTCACGCCGATCAGCTCACCGATGCCGGCGAACATCACGGCGAGGCCGAAGAACAGGATCGTGAACAGCTCCTCGTCGCGGGTGCGGGTCAGGCGGGTGACCACCCGGCCGCCCCAGCGGGCGATGGCGAACATGACGATGAGGAACAGGAACGCGATGCTCAGCTGCATGACGATCGGCCACGCCTCGGTCTCGCCCGACAGCACGACCGACACGATGGCGAGGTAGACCGCGATGAAGATGTCGCCGACCACGGTGACACCGAGCACGACGGGGGTCTCGGTGTTCGCGAGGCGGCGCAGCTCGATGAGCAGCTTCGTGATGATGGCGCTCGACGACGTGCCGATCATGCCGGCGATGATGAGGGCCTCCCGCGGTCCCCAGCCGATGAGGAGGCCGAACAGCAGCCCCGCGCCGGTGTTGAGCAGGATGTAGGAGCCGCCGGAGAGCAGTAATCGGCCGGCGCTCGTGAAGAACGCGTCCTGGTCGAACTCGAGCCCGAGGCTGAACAGCAGCAGCACGAGGCCGAACACCGCGATGAGCTCGACGTCCGCGGAGTCGAAGTTCAGCGGGAAGACGTGAGTGTTCGGGCTCGCGAGCAGACCGACCACCATGTAGACGGGGATCGCCGGGAGGCCGATGAGGGTCCCGAGCCGGCCGAGCACGTAGGCGATGACGAAAAGCAGGCCGAGGATGATGAGGTCTTCGCCGAGGTGCATGCTCAGCCCCCGGGCGGCGCGTCTACGCGCTCGTGCTTCGCCGACGAGGACAGGTCACCCGTCCGGTAGAAGTTGAACGCCTTCGCGACCTTCTCCGGGGATCCCGCGACGACGAGGGTGTCGCCGGGGAAGACTTTGAAGTCGTCGGCCGGGGCCGGGTTGGCGGAGTCCCCGCGCACGACCGCGACGACCGTGAGCCCCACGACGCCGCGGGAAGCCGGATTGCCGAGGGGCTGACCGGCGATGTGGTCGTCGTAGTCGACCGTGAACCAGTCGATGCTGAGGCCGGGGATCTGCTCGAGCTTGCCGAGCGACTCCGTGATCCGGGTGCCGCCGAGGAGTTCGGCGAGGGTGTGCGCCTCGTCCTCGCTGAGCCGCAGGGAGACCTTGCTGCCGTCCGGCCCGTCCTCGTCGTCCGCGAAGGTGATGAGGTCGCTGTGACCGGAGCGGTGGGCGATGACGCCGACCTTTCCTCCGTCGTCCGTGAGGAAGGTATGCAGCACACCGACCCCGGGAAGCTTGACCCGCCGAACGTCGACCATCTCGTACTCCTAGCGTGAGAAGAGGCCAGGACAGTCTAGCCGCGGCCGCCTGCGTGCACGGTCGACGGTGCCGCCGGAGTGATGCTGGCGTGAGCCCCCGGGCTACAGCGCGGAGGCCGCGATGTCCGGTGCCTCCAGGCGCACGCGGTCGGCGGACGCGTCGTCCGGCTGGGTCTGGCTCTCCACCTCGGCGGCGACCCGCTTCAGGTAGTTCGCCACCTCGCTCTGCTCGCGCTCGGCGTCCCAGCCGAGCACGTCGGCCATGAGGGCGGCGGCGACGGGGGCGGCGGACACGCCGCGGTCCCACGCCTCGATGGAGATGCGCGTGCGGCGGGCGAGCACGTCCTCGAGGTGCAGGGCGCTCTCGTGGCTCGCGGCGTACACGACCTCGGCGCCGATGTAGTCGTCCGCGCCGGGCAGGGGCTCGCCCAGCTCGGGGCGCTCGCGCAGCAGGTCGAGGATCTCGTCCGTCATGGTGCCGTAGCGGTTCAGCAGGTGCTCGATGCGCGCGCGGTGCACGCCGAAGGCCCGGGCGATCTTGCCGCGCCGGTTCCACGCGGCCTGGTAGCCCTCGGCGCCGAGCAGCCCGATGTCCTGGGTGACGCTCTGCGGCACCTTCCCGTCGAGCGCGGCGACGGCCTCGTCGATGGCGTCCTTCGCCATGACGCGGTAGGTCGTCCACTTGCCGCCCGCGATCACGACGAGGCCGGGCACGGAGTGCGCGACCAGGTGCTCTCGGGACAGCTTCGAGGTCTGCTCGGACTCCCCGGCCAGCAGCGGACGCAGGCCCGCGTAGACGCCCTCGACGTCCTCGCGCGTCAACGGCACCTGCAGCACCTGGTTCACGTGCTCGAGGATGTAGTCGATGTCCGCGGCGGTCGCCGCGGGGTGCGCCTTGTCGAGGCGCCAGTCGGTGTCCGTCGTGCCGAGCAGCCAGTGCCGGCCCCACGGGATCACGAACAGCACGCTCTTCTCGGTGCGCAGCAGCAGCCCGGTGTTGGACTGGAACCGGTCGCGCGGCACGACGAGGTGCACGCCCTTGGAGGCCCGCACCTTGAACTGGCCGCGCTCGCCGACCATCGCCTGCGTGTCGTCCGTCCAGACGCCCGTCGCGTTGACGACCTGGCGGGCACGCACGTCGAAGCGCTCGCCCGTCTCCACGTCGTGGGCGTGCACACCGACGACGCGCTGCCCCACCTTGATGAAGCCCTCGACCCGCACCCGGCTCGCGGCGTGCACGCCGTAGAACGACGCGGTGCGGGCGAGCGACGCGACGTAGCGGGCGTCGTCGACCTGGGCGTCATAGTACGTGATGCCGCCGACGAGCGCGTCCTTCGACAGGCTCGGGATGGCGCGCATCACCTGGCGCTTGGAGAGGTGCCTGTGGTGCGGGACGCCGGGCGGGCGGCCACCGGACCAGCTGAAGATGTCGTACAGCAGCATGCCGGCGCCGATGTAGAGCCGCTCGATGACCGGCGTCTTCAGCGGGTAGAGGAAGCGCACGGGCTTCACGAGGTGCGGCGCGATGCGCTGCAGCAGCAGGCCGCGCTCGATGAGGGCCTCGCGGACGAGGCGGAAGTCGAGCTGCTCGAGGTAGCGGATGCCGCCGTGCACGAGCTTGGAGGAGCGGCTGGACGTGCCGCTCGCCCAGTCCCGCGCCTCGAGCATGCCGACGCTGAGGCCGCGGGTCACCGCGTCGAGCGCCGCGCCGGTGCCGACGATGCCGCCGCCCACGACGAGGATGTCGAGCTCCTTCTCCTTGAGAGCGGTGATCGCGGCGGCGCGCTCCTCCGGTCCGAGCTTGGACGAGCGTGACACAGTCCTTCGTGCGGCCATTTCTTGCCTCCGAACTTGTAGAGCGGGTCGCTCAGGCGCCCCGCCGATCTACGCTATTACGCGAAGTATGGAGCGACAACGACCTCGGAGCGCTGGAACTCCTTGAGGTCGGAGTAGCCGGTCGTCGCCATCGCGCGGCGCAGCGCGCCGACGAGGTTGGCGGTGCCGTCGGCGACGGTCGACGGCCCGTAGAGCACCTGCTCGAGGGGGGCGACCTGCCCTACCTGCACGCGGTTGCCGCGGGGCAGCTCGGAGTGGTGCGCCTCGGCGCCCCAGTGGTATCCGCCGCCCGGAGCGTCCGTGGCGCGGGCGAGCGCGGAACCGAGCATCACGGCGTCGGCGCCCATGGCGATCGCCTTGACGATGTCGCCCGAGCGGCCGAGCCCGCCGTCCGCGATGACGTGCACGTAGCGGCCGCCGGACTCGTCGAGGTAGTCCCGGCGGGCGCCCGCGACGTCCGAGATGGCCGTGGCCATCGGGGCGTGGATGCCGAGGGTGCTGCGGGTGGTCGACGCCGCTCCCCCGCCGAAGCCGACGAGCACGCCCGCGGCGCCGGTGCGCATGAGGTGCAGCGCGGCCGTGTAGGTGGCGGCGCCGCCGACGATCACGGGCACGTCGAGCTCGTAGATGAACTTCTTGAGGTTCAGCGGCTTCTGGTTCTTCGACACGTGCTCGGCCGACACGGTCGTGCCGCGGATGAGGAACAGGTCGACGCCGGCCTCGACGACGGCCTCGTAGTGGTCCTGGGTCCGCTGCGGCGACAGGGCGGCCGCCACGGTGACGCCGGCGGCCCGGATCTCCGCGATGCGCGCGCTGATGAGCTCCGGCTTGATCGGCTCGGCGTAGATCGCCTGCATCCGCTCGGTCGCCCCGTCCAGGGGCAGCGCGCGGATCTCCTCGAGCAGCGGCTCGGGATTCTCGTACCGGGTCCAGAGGCCCTCGAGGTCGAGCACGCCGAGCCCGCCGAGCGTGCCCATGCGGATGGCGCTCTCGGGCGAGACGACGGAGTCCATGGGCGCCGCCAGGAACGGGATGTCGAACTGGTAGGCGTCGATCGTCCAGCTGATCGACACGTCCTGCGGGTCACGCGTGCGGCGCGAGGGGACGATGGCGATGTCGTCGAACGCGTACACACGGCGGGACCGCTTCGCGCGGCCGATCTCTACGTCACTCACCCCCCCAGACTACCGGGCGCGCCCGACCCGGCCCTCGTCCCAGACGGGTTCGGAGGACACCGACACGTGGCCGTCCGAGCCGAAGACCACAAAGCGGTCGAGGCTCCGGGCGAGCTACCGGTCGTGGGTCACCACGAGCACCGTGCCCTCGAACCGCGAGAGCGCGTCTTCCAGGGCCTCCGCAGAGACGAGGTCGAGGTTGTCGGTCGGCTCGTCGAGCAGCAGCAGGGTGGCGCCAGACAGCTCGAGCAGGAGGATCTGCAGGCGCGCCTGCTGGCCACCGGACAGCGACTCGAACGTCTGCTCCGCCGTTCCGGCGAGCCCGTACCGGTCCAGGGCGCGGCTCGCCTCCTCCCGCGGCAGGCCCCGGCGCTCGGCGTCGCCGACGTGCAGGATGTCGAGCAGGGTGCGGCCGACGAGGTCCGGATGCTCGTGCACCTGAGCGAACCAGCCGGGCACGACGCGCGCGCCGAGCCGCGCGGCGCCCACGTGCGGCACGGGCGCGAGGGTCGCGCCGACGCTGGTGACGTGGCCGAGCGCAGGGTCCGGGTCGGTGCCGCCGCGGGCGAGCAGGCGCAGGAAGTGCGACTTGCCCGAGCCGTTCGAGCCGAGGACCCCGACGCGCTCGCCGAACCAGACCTCGAGGTCGAACGGCAGCATCAGCCCCGTGAGCTCGAGGTCCTCGCAGACGATGGCCCGCTTGCCCGTCCTCGCGCCGCGCAGCCGCATCCGCACGTGCTGGTCGCGCGGCCGTTCCTCGGGCGGCCCGGCCTCCTCGAACTTCCGCAGCCGGGTGAGCGCGGCCTGGTAGCGCGAGGCGAAACCGTCGTTCGCGGCCGCCTTGACCTTCAGGGTGCGGACGAGGGTTCGCAGCTTCTCGTGCTGCTCGTCCCAGCGGCGCCGCAGCTCGTCCAGCCGCTCCAGGCGGTCCTCCCGGGCCTGCACGTACCCCTCGAAGCCGCCGCCGTGGGTCCAGGTGGAGTTGCCGCTCCCGCCGACCTCGAGCGTGACGATGCGGTCGGCGGCGCGGGCGAGCAGCTCGCGGTCGTGGGACACGAGGAGCACGGTCTTCCGGCTGCGGCGCAGCGACTCCTCGAGCCACCGCTTCGTCGGCACATCCAGGTAGTTGTCCGGCTCGTCGAGCAGCAGGACCTCGTCCGGGCCGCGCAGCAGCGCCTCGAGCACCAGCCGCTTCTGCTCGCCGCCGGAGAGCGTGCTCAGGGCGCGGTACTGCGCACGGTCGAACGGGACGCCGAGCGCGGCGACCGTGCAGGTGTCCCAGGCGGTCTCCTGCTCGTAGCCGCCCGCCTCCGCGTAGTCCGCGAGCGCGCCGGCGAAGCGCATCTGGGCATCCATGGTGTCGGTCTCGAGCAGCGCCTCCTCGGCGGCGTCGAGGGCGAGCGCCGCCTGACGCACGCGCGGGGGCGCGACGCTCACGAGCAGGTCCCGGACCGTGGCAAGGCTTCCCGGCGTGCCCACGAACTGGTCCATGACCCCGAGGCCGCCGTCGATCGCGACGGATCCCGACCCCGGCCGCAGCTCGCCGCGCAGGATGCGCAGCAGCGTCGACTTCCCGGCACCGTTCGGGCCGATCAGCGCCGCCGTCACCCCGCTCCCCACGGTGAAGCTCACCTCGTCGAGGAGGGGTCGGCCGTCCGGCAGCGCGAACGACACGGCGCCGACATCGATGTGGCCCACGGAGAACTCCCGCCCTCGTCGAGAGGATCGCGTTCCCGGGACGGGCGCCCGCGATCCGCCCGCCGACGGCGAGCCGACCAGACTATCGGCGCGGCACCGGGCTGTCGAGACGGCACGGGCGGCCCGCCCGCTGCCCGGTCGGGCCGGCGGGTCGGTGCATCAGCGGGTCAGCGCATCAACGGGTCAGCACGTCAACGGGTCACCGCATCAGCGCGTCACCGCGAGCATCAGCGGCGGTAGTTGGGCGCCTCGACGACCATCTGCACGTCGTGCGGGTGCGACTCCTTGAGCCCGGCGGGCGTGATCCGCACGAAGCGGCCCCGCTGCTTGAGCTCCGGGATGGTGCGCGCGCCGACGTAGAACATCGACTGACGCAGGCCCCCGGTGAGCTGGTACACGACGTTGGACAGGGCGCCGCGGTAGGGCACCTGGCCCTCGATGCCCTCGGGGATCAGCTTGTCGTCGCTCGGCACGTCGGACTGGAAGTAGCGGTCCTTCGAGTACGAGGTGCGCTTGCCGCGGGTCTGCAGGGCGCCGAGGGAACCCATGCCGCGGTAGGTCTTGAACTGCTTGCCGTTGACGAAGATGAGGTCGCCGGGGCTCTCGTCGCAGCCCGCGAGCAGCGAGCCGAGCATGACGGTGTCGGCGCCGGCGACGAGGGCCTTCGCGATGTCGCCCGAGTACTGCAGGCCGCCGTCCGCGATGACCGGCACGCCGGCCTCGCGCGCCGCGAGCGACGCCTCGTAGACGGCCGTGACCTGGGGCACGCCGACGCCCGCGACGACCCGGGTGGTGCAGATGGAGCCGGGTCCGACGCCGACCTTGATGGCGTCGGCGCCGGCCTCGACGAGCGCCTGGGCGCCGGTGCGGGTTGCGACGTTTCCGCCGATGACGTCGATGTGCGCGGCCGCGGGGTCGCTCTTCAGGCGGCGGATGATCTCGAGCACGCCCGCGCTGTCGCCGTTGGCCGTGTCGACCACGAGCACGTCGACGCCCGCGTCGACGAGGGTCATGGCGCGCTCCCAGGCGTCGCCGAAGAAGCCGATGGCCGCGCCGACGCGCAGGCGGCCCTCCGCATCCTTCGTGGCGTTCGGATACTTCTCGGACTTGTCGAAGTCCTTCACGGTGATGAGCCCGCGCAGCTTGCCCGCCTCGTCGACGAGCGGCAGCTTCTCGATCTTGTGCTGGGCGAAGATGGCGACGGCGGAGTCCGGGTCGATGCCGACCGGGGCCGTGATGAGCGGCGACCGCGTCATCACGTCGCGGACGAGGGTGGTGCCCTTCTCGAACGGGGAGACGAAGCGCATGTCGCGGTTGGTCACGATGCCGACGAGCGTGCCGTCCGCCTCGACGACCGGCAGGCCGGAGACGCGGAACTGGCCGCAGAGGGCGTCCACCTCGGCGACCGTCGCGTCCGGGTGGGTGGTGACCGGGTTGGTGATCATGCCGGACTCGCTGCGCTTGACCTTGTCGACGTGCGCGGCCTGGTCCTCGATGGAGAGGTTGCGGTGGATGACGCCGAGGCCGCCCTGGCGCGCCATGGCGACGGCCATGCGCGACTCCGTGACGGTATCCATCGCGGAGGAGAGGAGCGGCGCGGACACCGAGATGCGCTTCGTGAGCCGGGACGTCGTGTCCGCCTCGCTCGGGATCACATCGGTGTGCGCGGGAAGCAACATGACGTCGTCGTAGGTGAGTCCGACGAAGCCGAAAGGATCATGCTGGTCCATGAGTCTCCCTGGAATAGCGAGGTGTGCGGGTACTCCGGTGTCGGCACTGATCCGGTACCCCATGTTAACCGGTCAGCCTTCCCGCTATTCCCGTCGGTTAGGGTTCACCCTCGGCTCCGCCCATAATGGGCCAAGCTTTCGCCGCGGTGCGAAACATGAGAGACACAAACGAACAGTAACGTCAGCGACGACGGCGGTACCCCTGGGGAACCGGCGCGCCAACCCGACGGCCCCCCTATGGAGGTTCAGTGCCCCAACTTGTGAGACGTAGACCCATCCTGGCGGTGATCGTCGCGATGCTCGGCGTGATCGTGTCCGTCGGGGTGCTCGTACTGAGCGTGGGCCTCGGCCCCGCCTCGGCGACCACGGAACCTGCGCCAACCCCGACCCCCACGAGCGACTTCACCAACACGTTCACGATCGGCGGCATCATCCGCAGCGGCGACGACCCCCTCGAGGGCGTCGAGGTCGAGGTCGAGGGCCAGGGCTTCAGCGAGGTCGGCACGACCGGCGCGGACGGCCGCTGGGCCGTCAGCGTGCCGTCGGCGGGCGACTACACCGCGACGCTGCTCCCCGACACCCTGCCCGAGGGCGTGAGCCCCCGCGACCCGGACAAGGTGACGCGTGACGTGACGCTCGGCACCACGAACACGGTGAACGTGCTGTTCCCGACCGGCGAGCGCGAGATCGTGCGCACCAACATCGCGGACACGATCCTCACCCGTCTCGTCTACGGCCTGAACTTCGGGCTGCTGCTCGCGCTCGGCGCGATCGGCATCTCGCTCATCTACGGCACGACGAAGCTCAACAACTTCGCGCACGGCGAGATGGTGACGTTCGGCGGCGTGGTCTTCTTCTTCTTCGGCACGGTGCTGAACATGCCGCTGATCGCGGCCATCGCCGTGACGCTCGTGCTGAGCGCCTTCACCGGGTACGCGCAGGACGCCTGGTTGCACAAGCCATTACGGCGAAGAGGCGTCGGTCTCGTCCAGGCGATGATCGTGACCATCGGCCTCTCGATCCTGGTGCGCTACGTCGTGCTGTTCTTCCTGGGCGGCAACATCGAGACCCTCGACACCGGGCTCACGGAGACGGTGTCGTTCGGTCCGGTGACCATCACGGTCGCCTCGGTCGTGAGCATGATCGTGAGCGCCGTGATGCTCGCGCTCGTCGGGCTGTTCCTCACCCGCACCCGCATCGGCAAGGCCACCCGCGCGGTCAGCGACAACGCCTCGCTCGCGGCGGCCTCCGGCATCAACGTCGACCGCATCATCCGCATCGTCTGGATCATGGCGGCGACGCTCACCGGCCTCAGCGGCATCCTCTACGGCATCTTCCGCCAGGTGAACTGGAACATGGGCTTCCAGATCCTGCTGCTGCTGTTCGCGGCCGTGACGCTCGGCGGCCTGGGCAGCGCGTTCGGCGCGCTCGTCGGCTCGCTCATCATCGGCATCGTCACGGAGGTCTCGACGGTGTGGATCCCCAACGACCTCCGCTACGCCGTCGCCCTGCTGATCCTGATCGTGGTGCTGCTCGTGCGGCCGCAGGGAGTGCTCGGTCGCAAGGAAAGGGTGGGTTAGCCCATGGACTGGGGTCAGATTCTCAACAACGCCGCGGGCGAGCTGCTCAGCCCGGTGACGGCCGCGTACGCCCTCGCCGCGATCGGCATCAGCGTGCACTTCGGCTACGCCGGCCTGCTGAACTTCGGGCAGGCGGGCTTCATGGCCGTCGGCGCGTACGCCTTCGTCATCGCGACGCTCTCGCTGAACGCCCCGCTGTGGGCGGCGTTCCTCGCGGCGATCCTCGCGAGCGTCGTGTTCGCGTTCCTGCTCGGCATCCCGACGCTGCGGCTGCGGGCCGACTACCTCGCCATCGTGACGATCGCGAGCGCGGAGATCGTGCGCTACGTCGTGTCGACGACCGGGCTCACGGAGTACACCGGCGGTGCCGCGGGCCTGTCCGGCTTCAACGACGCGTTCGTCGGCATCAACCCGTTCCCCACCGGCTCCTACGGCTTCGGCCCGTGGACCTACACGGCCAACCAGCTGTGGATCCGGGTGTTCGGCTGGGGCCTCGTGGTGCTCGCCACCGTGCTCGTCTACCTGCTCATGCGCAGCCCGTGGGGCCGCGTCGTTAAGGGCATCCGCGAGGACGAGGACGCGGTGCGCAGCCTCGGCAAGAACGTGTACGCCTACAAGATGCAGGCGCTCGTGCTCGGCGGCGTGCTCGGCTCGCTCGCGGGCGTGGTGTTCGTGCTCCCGCGTGCGGTCCAGCCGGGCAACTACGGCACGACGCTCACGTTCTTCATCTGGACGATGCTGCTCCTCGGCGGCGCCGCGACGCTGTTCGGCCCCATCATCGGCGCGATGATCTTCGCGACGCTGCTGACGCTCAGCGACGGCATCCTCCGCGGTCTCATCTCCGCGGACATCATCACCTTCATCTCCACCACCCAGGCCGGCCAGATCCGGTTCATGATCATCGGAGCGGTGCTCATGCTGCTGGTCGTCTTCCGGCCGCAGGGGATCTTCGGCAACAAGAAGGAGCTGTCGTTCAATGTCTGACACGGCCGTAACCCATCCTCTCGTCGCCGGTGCCGTCGGCCCCGGCTGCAAGAAGGTCGACCCCATCGTGGTCGCGGACAGCGTGACCCGCACGTTCGGCGGTCTCACCGCCGTCGACGTGCAGCACGTCGAGATCCCGCGCGGCGCCATCACGGCGCTCATCGGGCCCAACGGTGCGGGCAAGACCACGTTCTTCAACCTGCTCACCGGGTTCGACAAGCCGAACACGGGCAGCTGGAGCTTCGAGGGCTCGAGCCTCGCCGGTGTCCCCGCGTACCGGGTGTCCCGCAAGGGCATGGTCCGCACCTTCCAGCTCACCAAGTCGCTCGGTCGCCTGAGCGTGCTGCAGAACATGCTGCTCGGCGCCACCAAGCAGCCCGGCGAGAACATCTTCACCGCGCTGATCAAGCCGCTGTGGCGTAAGCGCGAGGAGGAGATCACGGCGAAGGCCGAGGAGCTGCTCGCCCGCTTCAAGCTGGACGCGAAGCGCGACGACTACGCCGCCTCCCTGTCCGGCGGCCAGCGCAAGCTGCTCGAGATGGCCCGCGCACTGATGAGCGACCCCGTGCTCGTGATGCTCGACGAGCCCATGGCCGGCGTGAACCCCGCGCTCACGCAGTCGCTGCTCGGCCACATCAAGGAGCTCAAGTCGGAGGGCATGTCCGTGCTCTTCGTCGAGCACGACATGCACATGGTGCGCCACATCTCCGACTGGGTGATCGTGATGGCGGAGGGCAGGGTCGTGGCCGAGGGCCCGCCCGAGACCGTCATGAGCGACCCCGCGGTGATCGACGCCTACCTCGGCGCCCACCACGACACCGACCTCGGCGACATGACCGGCTCGAACCCGGTCATCGAGGCCAAGGAGGCGGCCGCTGCCCACCACGGCGGGAACGCCGACCGAAAGGACGAGCACTGATGTCCGACTTCTCCACCTCCTCCCCCGGCACCTCCCGCGGGGCAGCGGCCGGCACCGTCGAGCCCGTGCTCTACAGCACGGACCTCGTGGCCGGCTACCTGCCCGGCGTCAACATCCTCAACGGCTGCAACATCGAGGCGTACCCGGGTGAGCTCATCGGCATCATCGGGCCGAACGGCGCGGGCAAGTCCACGTTCCTCAAGGCCGTGTTCGGCCAGGTGAAGATCCGAGGCGGATCGATCCACCTGAAGGGCGAGGAGATCACCGGGCTGAAGGCCGACAAGCTGGTGAGCAAGGGCGTCGGCATGGTGCCGCAGAACAACAACGTGTTCCCGACGCTCTCCATCGAGGAGAACCTCGAGATGGGGCTGTTCCAGCGGCCCAAGGTCTTCGCGGAGCGGTTCGAGTTCGTGACGACCCTGTTCCCCGAGCTCGGCAGCCGCCGCAAGCAGCGCGCCGGCTCACTCTCGGGCGGCGAGCGGCAGATGGTGGCCATGGGCCGCGCGCTCATGATGGACCCGTCGGTGCTGCTGCTCGACGAGCCGTCCGCCGGCCTCTCCCCCGTGCGCCAGGACGAGACGTTCCTGCGCGTGCACCAGATCAACCGGGCGGGCGTGTCCGTGATCATGGTCGAGCAGAATGCGCGCCGGTGCCTGCAGATCTGCGACCGCGCCTACGTGCTCGACCAGGGCCGCGACGCGTACACGGGCACGGGCCGCGAGCTGCTCAACGACCCCAAGGTGACGGAGCTGTACCTCGGCACCCTCGCCGCGGACGTCGACGCCGAGACGAAGGCCCGCTCCACGGACACCGGCGCCCAGGGCACCGTGGGCACCGGAACCACGGACACGGGCTCGGGCCCGGCCGGGACCCCGCACCGCGCCGTGCCGATCGACCCAACCGAGTAGCGCACCGCGCACACGAGGGAGCGCCCGGGCGGCCTGTGCCGCCCGGGCGCTTCGTCGTTCGCGGCAGTGCAGGCTCCTGTCAGGGCAGGCCGCCGTCAGGGCAGGCGCGGGATGGCGTCGATGAGGCGCCGCGTGTAGGGGTCCGCCGGCGCCTGCAGCACCCGGTCGGTCGCGCCCTGCTCCACCACCCGCCCGTCGTGCAGCACGGCGATGTTCTCGCACAGCGCGGCGACGACCGTGAGGTCGTGCGACACGAGCACGAGGCTCAGCCCGCGCTGGGCGGCGAGGTCGCGCAGCAGGTCCACGATCTGGATCCGCACCGACATGTCGAGCGCGCTCACGGGCTCGTCGGCGATGAGCACGGCGGGGTCCGGCGCCAGGGCCCGGGCGATGGCGATGCGCTGCCGCTGTCCGCCGGAGAACGCGGACGGGTAGCGGGAGGCGGCGTTCGCGGGGAGGCCGACCGACTCCAGAAGCGCGCCGACGCGGGCGCGGCGCTCCTCGGCGGTGCGTTCGGCCGTGCCGAGCGAGACGAGCGGCTCGGCCACGGACCGGCCGACCGTCATGCGCGGGTCGAGGGAGGAGTACGGGTCCTGGAACACCGTCTGCACGGAGCGGCGGAAGGCGAGGCGCGCGGCACGGTCGTCGAGCCGCAGCGGCTCGCCGCGGAACAGGATGCGGCCCGCCGTCGGCACGTGCAGCCCGAGGAGCAGCTGCGCGAGGGTCGACTTGCCCGCTCCGGACTCCCCCACGAGGCCGAGGCTCGCACCCGGTCCCACGGCGACGTCGACGTCCACCAGCACGTCGCGGGCGGCGCGGCGGTAGCGGTACGAGACGCCCTCCGCCGCGAGCAGGGCGGGAGCTGTCGAGGGCTCCGATGCTGCTGACGTCACGCGTCCCCCTCCCCCGGAGTTCCGCCCGTCCGCGGGGCGGGCAGGTGCGCCTCGAGCGCCCGCGCGGACGCGACCAGCTGCTCGGTGTACGCCTCCGCCGGCGCGGTGAGGATGCGCTCGACCGGACCCTGCTCGATCCCGCGGCCGTTCCGCATCACGAGCACGCGGTCGGTGATCCGCGAGACGACGGCGAGGTCGTGGCTGATGAGCACGAGGGCCATGCCGCGGTCGCGCACGGCGGTGTCGAGCAGGTCGAGGATCCCGGCCTGGACGGTGACGTCGAGCGCGGTCGTCGGCTCGTCGGCGAGGAGCACGCGCGGCCGGCAGGCGAGGGCGATCGCGATGGCGACGCGCTGCCGCTGGCCGCCGGAGATCTCGTGGATGTAGGAGCGCGCGACCCGCTCGGGGTCGGGCAGCCGCACGTCGCTCAGCGCGTCGAGCACGGCCGTGCGCAGCTCGCGGCCGCGGAGCCCGCGGTGGCGCGACAGGGGCCAGGCGATCTGGCGGCCGACGCTCATGAGCGGGTCGAGCGAGGTGAGCGGCTCCTGGAACACGGCCGTGATCGTGGATCCGCGCACGCGGTCGCCGGCGCGCCCGGCGCCGGCGACCATGTCGGTGCCGCCCACGCGCACGGTCCCGCTCGCCCGGAGGGGGTGCGGCAGCAGGCCGAGCATGCTGAGCGCGGTGAGGCTCTTGCCGGATCCGGACTCGCCGATGATGCCGACGCGGTCGCCCGGCTCGACGCGGAGGTCCACCGCGGACACGAGCTCCCGGTCGCCGTCGTGCACGCGCAACCCGGACACCTCGACCAGGGGCACCCCGCCCTGCACCCGGCCCTGCACCCGGCCCGCGCCGTCCCGCGCCCGGCTCATCGTCCGCTCCGGGAGGAGGGGTCGACGACGTCGCGGAGGCCGTCGGCCAGCAGGTTGATGCCCACGATGGTGACGACGAGCAGCACTCCCGGCAGCACGGCGCCGAGGGGCGCGACGAGCACCGTCGACTGGGCCTCCTGCAGCAGGCGCCCCCAGGAAGCGTTGGGCGGCGGGGAACCGAGGCCCAGGTAGGAGAGGGACGCCTCCGCCACGACGGCACCGCCGAACTGCAGCGCGAACGGCACCACGAGCGTCGGCCAGACGTTGGGCAGGACGTGCAGGACGAGCATCCGGGCCGTGATCGTCCCCGCGGTCCGGGACGCGGTGATGTACGCCTCGGACAGCACGCGCGTGCCGACGATGCGGGTGAGGCGGGCGACGACGGCGGACCCCGCGAGGCCGATGGCGAGGATCGCGGACTCGAGCGAGGCGCCGCGCCAGGCGACGATGAGCATGGCGAGCAGCACCGTGGGGAACGCGATCGCGATGTCGAGCAGGCTGCTCACCGCGTCGTCCACCCAGCGGGAGGCGAACGCGGCGATCAGCCCGATCGTGACGCCGAGGACGGCCGAGATGAGGACCGAACCGACGCCGACGGCGATGGCCAGCCGGGCGCCGATCATGAGGAACGTCAGCAGGTCGCGCCCGAGCACGTCCGTGCCGGCGGGGTGCTCGGCCGACGGCGGGGACAGCCGCCCGCCCGTGGTCTCCGCCGGGTCGAACGGCGTGTAGACGAGGGACACCAGCGCGGTGAGCACGATGACGCCGAAGAGCACGCCCCCGACGACGAGGTTGAGGGAGCGGGCGCCGCGGGGCCGCGCCGGGCGCTCGGCGTCGCGGACGGCCGTGCCCGCGTCGGCGCCGAGGATGCGGGGGTCGCTCATGCCGCCGCCCTCGAGCGGTGGTTGCCGGAGAGGGTGCCCCGGATGCGCGGGTCGAGGATCCGCTGCAGCACGTCCGCGACGAAGCCCAGCAGGAGCACGAGTGCGGTGGAGAACAGGAGCACGCCCTGCACGCTCGGGAAGTCCTGCTCCCGGATGCCGACGAGCAGCATGTCGCCGAGGCCCGGCAGGGCGAACACGTTCTCGACGATCACGGCCCCCACGAAGGTCGTGGAGAGCTGGATGGCGAGCACCGAAATGACGGGCACGATGCCGTTGCGGAGCCCGTGGCGCAGCAGCGCGCCCGCGAAGCTCTGCCCGGTCGCCCGCGCGGTGCGGAGGTAGGTCTGGCCGAGCACGTCGAGACTCGCGCTGCGCACGTAGCGCGCGAGCTCGCTGCCGGAGACGATGGCGATCGTGAGCACCGGGAGCACGAGTGCGCGGAGCGCGGCCTGCGGATCCTCCCAGTCCGTGCGCGGGAAGCCTCCCGCGGGGAGGATTCGCGCCCGGAGCGCGAACACGGTCACGAGGAGGATGCCGACCCAGAACACGGGGATCGCGCCCGCGAGCTGGGTGAGGGCGGAGAACGCCGTGCCGTACCAGGTGCGCGCCTTCCAGGCGGCGAGGAAGCCGGCGGGGATGGCGATCAGCACGGACAGCGCGAACGACAGCAGCGTCAGCGGCAGGGTCACGTTCAGCCGACGCAGCACCTCGTCGCCGACGGAGAGGTTGCTCGTGAACGAGCGGCCGAGGTCGAGGCGCAGCAGCTGACCGACGTAGTCGAGGAACTGCACGGGGAGCGGCCGGTCGACGCCGAGCCGCGCGGCGGCGGCCGCGATGTCCTCCTCCGTCGCGCCCACCGAGATGAGCGCATAGACCGGGTTGCCGAGCACGCGCAGCACGACGAACAGGACTGTGATCGCGAGCAGCAGGCTCAGGATCAGCAGTCCTGTTCGTCGGACCAGATATGCGGCTATGAGGCCACCTTTTCGATGCCCCGCACGTAGAACAGCGAGTTCAGGCCGTTCTGCGGCACGCCGGTGATCTGCGCCGTGCTGATGCGCAACTGCGGCTCGAGGTACAGCCACGCGCTCGCGGCGTCCTCGGCGATCTTCTGGTTGGCCTTCTTCACGAGCTCGGTCTGCTCGTCCGTGCTGGGCGCGGCCTCCGCCTCGGCGAGCCAGGTCTGGACGTCCGCGTTGTCGTAGCCCCAGTAGAAGTCGGGGTTGGCGTAGAAGTTGATGTCGCGGTCGTTCACGTGGGTCTGCAGCGTCGCCTGGAAGTCGTGCTCCGTGTAGACCTTCTGGTACCACTCGTCGTCGGTGATGATGCGGATGTCCACCGTGATGCCGACCTTCGCGAGCTCGCTCTTCAGGAACTCTGCCACGGTCGACTGCACGCCGCTGTCCGGGGTGTCGATGGTGAAGGAGAAGCCGTCGGCGTAGCCCGACTCGGCGAGCAGGGACTCGGCCAGGTCCGGGTCGTAGGGGTTCTCGTCGACGAGGTCGAGGTACCAGGGCTCCGACGGCGGAACCATCGAGCCGACGAGCTCGCCGCGGCCGTCCCAGATGGAGTCGAGCAGCTTCTCCCGGTCGATGGCCGAGTAGATCGCCTTGCGCACGCTCACGTTGTCGAACGGCGCGACGCGGTCGTTGAACGCGAGCAGGTTCTTGGTCGTCGAGGTGCCCTCGATGATGGTGAAGCTGCCCTCGTCCGAGAACTGGGGCAGGGCGTCCGGCGTGGACTGGCCGGTGACGAGGTCGACGGCGCCGGTGAGCAGCGCGTTGTCGAGCGCCGTCGGGTCGGCGTAGTACTGGTACACCACGCCGCCGTTGGCGGGGGCGTCGCCCCAGTAGCCGCCGAAGGGCTCGAGGCTGATCGAGTCGCCCTTGCGGTAGTCGGTCAGCGTGTACGGGCCCGAGCCGTCCTCGGCCGCGGTCAGGTCGCCGGCGGTGTCATTGACGATCCAGACGTAGCCGAGGTTGTAGGTGAAGCTGATCGACGGGGTCTTCAGGCGCACCGCGACGGTGCTGTCGTCGACGGCGGTGACCGACTCGATGACGCTCAGCTGGCGCTTGCGGGCCGCGATCGACTCCTCGCTGATGAAGCGGTCGAGGCTGTACTTCACGTCCTCGGCGGTGACCGGGTCGCCCGAGTGGAACTCGGCGTCCTGCAGCGTGAACGTGTAGTCCAGCCCGTCCTCGGACACGTCCGTCGACGCGGCGAGCAGCGGCTCGACCTCGGCGTCGTCGGTGATGCGGAACAGGCCCTCGTAGACGTTGCCGGTGAACGCCTCGGTCACGCCCGAGCTGCCGCCGAAGATCTGGTCGAGGCTGGTGGGCTCGTTCTCGGAGCCGATCGTGATGACCGCGTCCGGGTCGGCGGAGCCGGCACCCGCGGAACCCGCGGACGGGGCGGCGGACTGGCCGCCGGCGCAGGCGGTGAGGGCGGCGATGGCGATCAGGGAGGGGACGGCGAGGGCGAGGGACCTCGGGGACATTCGGCGCGGCATGGCGGATCCTGTTTTCGTGAAAGGGAGGGGGATGGTCAGAGGGTGAAGCCGTCGCGGAACACGACCCGCTTCTCGCCGGCCCGGACGGGCTCGGCGAAGCGGTTCTGCCGCGGCGGCAGCGGACAGTTCATGCCCGCGGAGAACCCGCACGGCGGCACGAAGGCCCGGTTGAAGTCGATGCGGAGCGGGATCACCGTGCCGGGCACGCGGTCGGCGGCGTCGCCGGGCAGGTCGACGTAGAGGAAGCGGCCCGCGCCGTAGGTCTCGGAGCCGTTGGTCGGGTCGCCGAAGACGAGCTGCAGGCGGCCGGACGTGTCGAAGGCGCTCATCCGGTACGTGGTGTCCCCGCGGGAGAAGACGAGGTCCCCGGACACGGGGAGGTCGCGGGAGGCGCCGGCGTCGCGGATGTGCTCGAACGGGATGGTCCGGCCGTCGTCGACGTGCTCGAAGGTGGCGTCCAGCACCCAGGACGGGTCGTAGTCGTAGGACTCGATGCGCTCGAAGGCCTCGTTCGCCGGGGAGTCCTGCAGCCAGATGCGGTAGCCGTGCTCCGTCTCGCCCGAGTCGATGTTCGTGCGGCTGAGCCGGGTGAGGGCGGCGTGCGCGGGCCAGCCGGCGCGGGCGTCCTCGTCCGGCACCACGGGGTCGCCCGGTCCGGACCACACAGTCTCGACGAGCGCGAGGTTGCCGAGCGGAGACGTGACGAAGGCGTGGCGGTCGGCGTGCCAGGCGTCGAGGGCCTGCCGCGCGTCCGGGGTCTGCCGCGCGTCCTGGGTTCGCCGATCGTCCAGAGAGACGTCCTCCCGGTCCGGTGCCTCTGTCGTCATGGCATTCATCCTCTCCTGGCGGCCGTGCTCGGCTGGTCGGCCGCGACACGGGGCGTAGCAATGCGGTGCCGCATCAATGCGCTGGGGAGCGATGCGGTGCGTAGCCATGCGTTGCGTAGCGCTGCGCGGCGTCGCGACGCGCTACCGAGCATGCGCGACCACATCATCCAAGACCGCGTGGGGGCTCGATATTCCCGCGGATCTTGTACTTCCCCATTGACACAAGCTGATGACCCACGCTTGTATTGCTCGCACGGTACAAGCCGTCGAGAAGGGACACCCCGTGGGATCAGCATTCGGCCTCGTGGCGATCGGAGCCGTGACGCTCCTGGCGATCGCGCTGTGGGCGGTGCTGCGGAGGGCGCTCGGCGGAACGCGACCGGCGGACCAGATCGGCGCGGACGGAGTTCCGAGCGGCGCCTCCGGTCGGAAGGCGGTCCAGCGCGCATTCCGGGCCGAGGCCCGCGCCGCGCTCGTGGCGCTGCTGGTCGGCGTCGGAGTCGCCGGGCTCCTGATCGGGGTCGGTGCCGGGTGGAGCCGCCTCTACGGCCTTCCCTACGCGCTCGCGGGCAGCGTGGGCGCCGTCGCCGGGCTCGTCGCGTACAGCCTCCTTCCCCGCCCCTCCTGGCCCGTCGAAGGGAACGGCTCGATCGTCGCTGAGCTGTCCCCCCGCGGACCGACGTCCTTCGCCCGCCAGTGGGTCTTCGTCCTCCCCGCCGCGGCCGCCTGCGCGCTCGTCGTGGGCATCCTGCTCGCCGGCCTCTTCTCCGCCACGGACGAGAACGGGCTGCACCGCGTGTTCCAGCGGCGGTCGCTCTCCGGCTGGAGCACCGAGGGAGGCCGGGTGGTCGACGTGCAGTACGGCCTCTCGTCCTCGGGCCCGTTCCCCGGCTGGTACTACGGCGTACCCGTGCTTCTCGCCACGGTGGTGCTCGTCGCGGCGGTCTACTGGGCCCTGTTCCTCGCGGCCCGTGCGGCACGGCCCGCGAGCACGGAGCTGTTCGCCGCCGACACCGCGCTTCGCACCCTGCGGACGCGGTTCATCATGGCCGCGTCGAGCGCCGCCCTCGCGTTCCAGATCGCGGGGCTCGCGGCGATCAGCGGCACCGTGCTCCGCGCATCGCACCTCGACCCCGTGCCGACGGCGGACCCGGACGCCGTGCCCGGCACCGTTCCCGTCGAGCCCGGCCACACCCTCGCGCTCGCCCTGGTCCTGCTGGCGCTGGTGCTCGCGGTCGTCGCCGTGGTGCTGCTGGTGAAGTCGATCACCCTCGTCGGCGAGCTGTGGGCGGCGGGACGGGCGACGCGGGAGCGGCTCGACCTCGCGCGGGCGCGATGATCACCGTCGACCCCGCATCCCCGGCCTCCCCGGTCGAGCAGATCCGCTCCCAGCTGGCGGCGCAGATCCGGGCCGGCCGCCTGGCCGCGGACACCCGTCTGCCTCCCGTGCGGCAGCTCGCGGCGGACCTGCGGGTCGCGCCGGGATCCGTCGCGAAGGCCTACAAGGACCTCGAGGCGGCCGGGCTCCTCCGCACCGCGCGGGCGGCCGGAACGCGGGTCAACCCCGGGCAGGTCACCACGCGGTCCCTCCTCGACGCGGCCGAGGAGCTCGCTCACACGGCGCACCGGGAGGGCCTCAGCCTGGCCGAGGCCCAGGGGCTGCTCGCGCAGGCGTGGGCGGAGGCCGAGAGCTCGCCCGACACCGCGCGTCACCACTGACAACCGGCGACGCGGGCTCGTTGAGGGCCGCACGTGTCTGAGCGCGGGCCTGCTGTCCAGGTGAGCTCGGAGGCGACGCGGGCTAGGAGGCGAGCCGTCCGGGAGCGCCGCGGCCGGAGCCGGTCGCCGCGTCCTCGGCCCCGGACGGCCGGATCTCCGCCCACACCTCGTCGAGCGAGAGGCCGAGCACGTCCGCGATCGCGGCGATCGTGGGGAAGGCGGGGGTGGCCACCCGGCCGGACTCGATCTTGCGCAGCGTCTCGGGTGAGACGCCGGCGTCGAGCGCGATCTCGAGCATCGAGCGTGCGCCCCGGGCGCGACGCAGCAGGGCGCCGAGGCGCTGGCCGCGCTCGACCTCCGCGGGGGTGAGGGGCAACCGGACCATGCGACCAATAGTAGTACCGGGATGATATGACCGGTATAGTTATTGGTCGACACGAGGAAGGTGCAGCATGATCGAGATCCTGGGACCCGCAGAGGTGGCCACAGCGCGCGAGACGGGTGCGCTCGTCGCGACCATCCTGCAGACCCTGAAGAGCCGCAGCACGGTCGGCACGAGCCTCCTGGAGATCGACGACTGGGCACGGAGCATGATCCTCGAGGCCGGCGCCGAGTCCTGCTACGTCGACTACGCGCCCTCCTTCGGGCGCGGTCCGTTCGGCCACTACATCTGCACGGCCGTGAACGACGCGGTGCTGCACGGGCGACCGAACGACTACCGGCTGGCGGACGGCGACCTGCTGACACTCGACCTCGCCGTGTCGACGGGCGGGGTGGCCGCGGACTCCGCAATCAGCTTCGTCGTCGGCGAGTCGCGGACCGCGGAGAGCGTCGCGATGATCGACGCGACCGAGCGCGCCCTCGCGGCGGGCATCGCCGCGGCGGGTCCCGGTGCCCGGGTCGGCGACCTCTCGCACGCCATCGGATCGGTGCTGAGCGAGGCCGGCTACTCGATCAACACGGAGTTCGGCGGCCACGGCATCGGCTCGACCATGCACCAGGATCCGCACGTGACCAACACCGGACGCCCCGGCCGCGGTTACCGCCTCCGCCCGGGACTCCTGCTCGCGCTCGAGCCCTGGGTCATGGCGGACACCGCTGAGCTGATCACCGACCCTGACGGCTGGACCCTCCGCAGCGCGACGGGCTGCCGCACCGCCCATAGCGAGCACACGATCGCGATCACGGAGCACGGCGCGGAGATCCTCACCCTCCCCCGCTGATGCGGCGAAGGGTGGTGCGGTGGAGTCGGTGAGGAGCGAGGCGCCTTCCGTCCCTTCGACAAGCTCAGGGGCCGTAGGGGTGCCGATCTCTAGACGGGCGCGCGGGAGCCGACCACACGGTCGCTGAGCCTGTCGAAGCGACGTGGGGTTCCTCCAGGCCCGGCCGTGCTAGAAGGGCCGGTCGTCCGGGGGCGAGGACGTGATGCCCTGCGCCTGGTGGTGCTTTCGCTTCGGAGGACGGATGTGGGTCGCCGGTTGCGTCTCGTACTCGTGTCCGCTCGGGGAGAGCCAGCGCACCCTCCCGCCACCCGCCGAGGTGGACGACCAGGCCGTGTGGTGCTTCACCCGGTGATGCGACCGGCACAGGTGGACGAGGTTGCCGTAGTCGGTGCCTCCGCCGTACTGCCAGTCGGTGACGTGATCCACGTCGGCTCGTCCGGCGTTGCGGTTGCAGCCGGGGAAGCGGCACGTCTCGTCGCGCACTCGAAGCCAGGTCCGCAGGTCCTTCGGCACCGCGTACCGATCTCGACCGACCGAGAGCACGGCTCCCGTCTCCGGGTGAGTGAGGATGCGGGTGAAGCTCGGCGCCCGGGCCGCGATCCGACGGGCGGTGGCCGCGTCGATGGGGCCGTAGCCCTCGAGTGTGCCCGGATCCTCCGAGCGACCCAGAAGCGTCAGCACCGGAACAGTCACGAGGACCCTCGGGCGGATGCCGGCACCGATCGGCGCATCGATGCGCCGGCTCGGCTTCTCTCCGTCCTCGCCCGCGAGCCCGGCGGGAGGGGTGGCGGCCGCGGTTGTGGTGCCGTCCAGCAGCAGGTCGGTGAACGCGTCCGCGATCAGCTGTGTCCGCGTCCTCTCCTCCCCCGGCTCGCCCGTGAGCTGCTCGGCGATGTCACGGAGTCGGTTCTCGATCCCGAGGACCTCGGGCGCGGGAAGGAACGCGTTCAACCAGGCCATGCCGTCCCGCGCCGGGCACGTCTCGACACGACGATCCGCTACGGACTTCGTGTGCCGCTCCTCGATCGACTCCGGGTGCAGCCGCTCCCGCAACTCACGGGCGGCACGGTCGAGCTTGGGCACAGTGAGCTGCTCCGCCTTGGGCAGGACAGCCTCCTCGACCGTCGCCGCGCCCGCGGGCGGAAGCGTGGCGGTGTGGTCGATCAGGACCTGCGCGTGCCGGTAGCCGATCTTGCCGCGCCGGAGCGCATCCTGAGTCGCGGGGAGGTCGTGCACGAGCGCTTGGCTCTCGGCGACGAGGGTCTCCGCCGCGCGCTCGGAGATGCGTAGGGCAGAGGCGAGCTCGGTGATCAGGACGCGGTGGCCAGCCACTTCCTGCGACCAGCGGGGTCCGCCCGTGGTGGGGACGGAGAGGTCTCGGGCCTCGGTCCAGAGTCGGGCTTGGTCGATCGTTTCGGCGCGGCAGGCGGTCGCCCAGCGGGCGAAGCCTTCGTACATTCGAACCGCGTCGATCATCGCGGCGAAGGCCTCCAGCGGAGGTGTTTCTCAGTTGGGTGGGGCGGGTTGTGGTGGGAACGTCGGTGTTTCCATGCCGACAGTGAACCAGGCACCACCGACATCCACTTCCCCGCCGGAGTGGGGGGTGCGGAGGGTGTGGAGAACTCCGCCGGGCGGGTTCGGTGCGTCCCTTCGACAGGCTCAGGGACAGTGTGGGACCGCACCGCGCGGGCACGCAGAAGGGGCCCGGCCGAAGCCGGGCCCCTTCCGTGGAGCGGTATCTCGGGGTTACTCCGAGAGGCTGCCGAACTCGGCGTTCAGCGGCGCGTACTTGTTGTCCGCGGCGTACTGGTAGATGCCGATGTAGGCCTCGGTCGGGTCGCCGTTGTCATCGAACGTGATGGGACCGGAGGGGCCGTCGTAGTCGATGTCCTCTCCGTTGTTCACCAGCTCGAGGCAGTCGGCGAAGGTCTCGCACTTCGTGCCCTCGGCCGAGACGTCCTTGAGGTTGTCGCGGATGGTGGTCGGGTCGTCGGACCCGCCCGCCGCCGCGGCGAGCGCGGAGAGGATCACGGCGTCGTACGACTCAGCCGAGTAGCTGAAGTCGGTGAGCGCCGGGTCGACCTCGAGCAGGCGAGCGCGGAACTCGTCCGTGGCGAAGTTGCCGGGAAGGGTTCCCTTCGCGCCCTCGAGCGTTCCGGGCTGGAACTCGTACGTGTTCGACAGGTTGCCGTCCACGAAGTAGACGCCGCTGCCCGGGAAGCCCTGGGTGTTGACGAGCTCGGGAATGATCGAGGAGGTCTCGGCGAACGCGATGACCGCGACGGCGTCGGGGTCGCTCGCGAGCACCTCGTCCACGATGGCCGCGAACTGCGTGTCACCCGTGTTGTAGGGGACCGCGGCGGTGACGGTGCCGCCCGCGTCCTCGATCGCCGTGGTGGCGTTCTCCTGCAGACCGATGCCGTACGGGTCGTTGATGTAGATGATGCCGACGTTCTCCGCACCGTCACCGACCATCAGGTTGCCGAGCACGCGGCCCTGGAGCACGTCGCTCGGAGCGGTACGGAAGTAGAACCCGTTGTCGTCATAGTCCGTGAAGTCGGGCGAGGTGTTGGCCGGGGAGATCTGCACGACGCCGGCGTCGACCAGCTGGTCGACGAAGGTGAAGGACACACCGGACGACGCGGCACCGACGACGACGTCAGCACCCAGGTCGATGAGCTCGCCGGCGGACTGCGTGGCGATGTCCGTGTCCGCGTCACCGGAGTCGCGGTCGACGACCTCGACCTCGAACTCGTAGTCGGTGGCGCTGATCTCCGCGGCGGCGAGGTCGACACCCGCGAACTCGGGCGGGCCGAGGAACGAGAGGTTTCCGGTCTGGGGCAGGATCGTGCCGACGGTCAGGACGCCGTCCGCCTCGCGGGTCGGCGACGAGGGGGCCGAGGACTCCTCGGGCTCGGCGCCGTCGTCGGCCGCCGGGCTGCTCGAACAGGACGCCAGCAGCAGCAGTCCGGCCGAAGCGGCGGCGATCTTCGCGATGGTGGATGATTTCGAGCGGGACGGCAGCGAGGCCTTCGGGAATACGCTCACGGTGCTCCTCTGGTAAGGGATGGAGATAGGCGCGGGAGTACCCGCACATGGTGGTTCACCGTATAGAGCGAATGGACCCGGCACAATACAACGTTGTTACGCGCGTGTAACGCGGTCGGATCGTTACCTCGCCGTGACCGAAGCGGCCGGCGACGGCAGCGCCGCCGTCCGCCGCCGCGACTGCGCCGAGACGAACATGTCGACCGTGAGCAGCAGCAGCGCCAGCCAGACCAGGCCGAAGCCGACCCAGCGCTCCGGAGGCATCTCCTCGCGCACCACGAACACGCCGAAGAGGAACTGCAGCACCGGGGCGAGGTACTGCGTGAGGCCCATGTAGGTGAGCGGCAGCCGCCGGGCACCGGAGGCGAACAGGAGGAGCGGCACGGCCGTCACGACGCCCGCGCTCAGGATGGCGATCGTGTGCAACGGGCTCACCGTGCCGAACGTGATGCCCGCGGTGCCGGAGACGAAGACGAGCATGAGCACCGCGGCCGGCACGAGCCAGGCGGTCTCCAGGGTGAGGCCGGTGAGGGCGTCGACGCGGTCCCCCACCTGCTTCTTGATGAGCCCGTAGAGGCCGAAGCTCGCCGCCAGCACGAGAGCGATCCAGGGCAGGGCGCCGTAGCCGATGGTGAGCACGAGCACCGCGACGGCGCTGAGGCCCACGGCCGCCCACTGCATCGGGCGCAGCCTCTCGCGCAGCAGGACGACCCCGAGCAGCACCGTCACGATGGGGTTGATGAAGTAGCCGAGCGCCGTCTCGATCACGTGGCCGGTCAGCGTGCCGTAGACGTAGACGGTCCAGTTGACGAGCACGAGGTGCCCGGCGAGGCCCATGGTCAGCAGCACGCGCGGCTGCCGCACCACGGCAGCGAGCGCCCGCCAGGCCCGTGTGACGGTCATCAGCAGGGCACAGAAGACGAGCGAGAACAGCACGCGCCAGCCCACGACCTCGAAGGCCGTCGCCGGCGCCATCAGCAGGAAGTAGACGGGCAGGATGCCCCAGAGCGTGTAGGCGGAGACCGCGTACAGGAGGCCCGTGCGGGTGCGGTTCTGGGTCACCTCACGATGCTAGCCGCGGGCATCGACGACATCCTGCCGACGACGACCCGCCGACCGCCAGAATGCGGCGGCGGCGCGCCGGGGGAGGAAAAGCAGCCGCAAACGACGAAGAACCCGGCCGACGGATCGACCGGGTTCCTCGAGAAGCGCGGGAGTTAGCGCACCACGACCGCGAGCACGTCGCGAGCGGAGAGCACGAGCAGATCCTCGCCGCCGTACTTCACCTCGGTGCCGCCGTACTTCGAGTAGATCACCTTGTCGCCCACGGAGATGTCGAGCGGGACGCGGTTGCCGTTGTCGTCGATGCGGCCGGGTCCGACTGCCACGACCTCGCCCTCCTGGGGCTTCTCCTTGGCGGTGTCAGGGATGACCAGCCCAGACGCGGTGGTCTGCTCTGCCTCGACCTGCTTGATGACGATGCGATCCTCGAGCGGCTTGATGGAGACCGACACGTTTGACCTCTTCTTTCTTACGACGGAAATCTTGGGTTAGCAGACTCGTATGGAGAGTGCTAACACGAGTGTAGGGGGTGTGCTTGCACTCGTGCAACGCGAGTGCCAGCGGTGGGGGCTTGCTACCGTGACCTCATGGACACGGGTGATCTCGTCGAGCTGCTCTCTCCGGACGGGCTCCGGCTGCTCGACTCCCTCCCCGCCTACGGGGACGGGAAGGACGCCCTCTCCACCGTGACGAGGCTGCGCGGGCTCGGGCACTCCCCCGGCCTCGTCGCCACCGTACTCACGCAGGCGCGGCTGCGCGCGCGGGCCGTGCCCAAGTTCGGCGAGTTCGCCGCGCGGATGCTGTTCACCGAGGCGGGGCTGGAGCAGGCCACCCGGCTCCCGGTCGCCGCGCTGCACGCCAGGCGGTTCCGGGACGCGGGCGTGCGCCGGGTCGGTGACCTGGGCTGCGGCCTCGGCGGCGACGCCATGGCGCTGGCCGCGCTCGACCTCGACGTGCTCGCGGTGGATGCGGACGAGGTGACCGCCGTGCTCGCGAGCTACAACCTTGCGCCCTTCCCCGACGCGACCGTGGAGCACGGCCGCGCGGAGGACGTCGATCTCTCCCGTGTCGACGGGCTCTACCTCGACCCCGCGCGGCGGACGAGCGGCCACGGGCAGACGGCGCGGCTCATGGACCCGAACGCCTACAGCCCGTCCCTCGACTTCGCGTTCGAGCGCGCCCGCGAGCGCCCCACCGGGGTGAAGCTGGGGCCTGGCCTCGACCGCGACCTGATCCCCGCCGAGGCGGAGGCGCAGTGGATCTCCGTCGACGGTCAGCTCGTCGAGATGGGGCTGTGGTTCGGGGCCGTCGCGCGACCCGGGGTGCGCCGTGCCGCGCTCGTGCTCGCGGGCGGCGCCGCCGCGGAACTCGTCGCCGAGGCCGACAGCGAGGACGCGGACGTCCGGCCGCTCGGCGAGTACGTGTACGAACCCGACGGCGCGGTCATCCGCTCGCGCCTCATCGGCGACCTCGCCCGCGCGACCGGCGCCGGCATGGTCAGCGAGGGCATCGCGTGGCTCACCTCGGACCAGCCGGTGCGCTCGCCCTTCCTCCGCGGGTTCCGGGTGCGGGAGACGCTCCCCTTCGACGAGTCCAAGCTGCGGCGCCTGCTCCGCGACCGCGGCATCGGGACGCTCGAGATCAAGAAGCGCGGCATCGACCTCGACCCGGCGACCCTGCGCAAGCGGCTCGCCCTCAAGGGCACCGCGAGCGCGACGCTCATCGCCACCCGGGTCGCCGGGCGGCACACCGCGATCCTCGCCGACCGCCTCGAGCCCGCCCGGACGTGATCCGGGCTGTCCCTCGAACCCGCCCGAGATGCGACGAGCGGGTGACCACCCGGAGGTGACCACCCGCTCGCGGCGACTGCCGAGCCGTTACGGATTGACGGTGCTGAAGTCCGGGTTGTTCTGGAACGCGGCGATCGCGATGGCGCCGAGGATCACGATCAGCAGCGACAGCGCGACGCCGACGATGCCGGTGATCAGACCCGTCAGCCAGAAGCCCTTCGCGTTGCGCTCCTTCCGCTTGCCGAGCACCGCGAGCACGATGGCGGCGATGCCGAGCGGAATCGCGAGGAACCACAGGACGAGGAGGAAGCTGAGGGCGGTGCTCGCGATGCCGAGCGCCATGGACGTGATGCTCAGGGGCTTCTTGTCCGGGACGCCGGCGGGGCCGGAGCCGTAGGGCGTCGTGTAGGGCGACTGCCCGGGTGCCCCCGGCGCGGCGGAGTAGGAGGGCGCGGGCGGGGCCGGCGGGATGTGGGGCTGGTCGTGCGACGGCCCGCTGGGGTTGTTGGGGTCGGTCATGAGTGTTCCTTTCCTCACGGTGAGGCTACCGCCGCGAGGCCCTCACGGCAGCGACCCGACCCCGCGCGGCGGGATCGGGTCGGTGCGATGCGGCGGGCGCGCCCCCGATCAGTCGACCTGGATGCCGTTGACGGTGCCGACCGTGCCCAGGATGAAGAGGGGGAGAACGACGGCCAGCACGATCATCAGCACGATGAGGGCCGTGAGCACGTAGCCGATGATGAGGCCGGCGAGCGCGAGACCCCGGCCGTTCTCGCCCGTGCGCTTGATCTGGCCGAGGGCGAGGTGGCCGCAGACGATGCCGGCGACCGGGATGAAGAACGCGCTGACGAGGGCGACGATGGCGAGCACGTTCGTGGGGGCCGTCTGCTGCCCGTAGGAGTACTGCTGCGGCGCGTCGGAGGACGACGAGGAGTACGGGGCCTGCGACTGCGACCCCGGCTGCGAGTACGGGCTCTGGGAGTACGGGTCCTGACCATATGAATTCTGGGGGTACGAGTCGTGCGACGACTGCGGCTGCGTGTACGTCGGCTGCGCGTACGGGTCCTGCTGCGGATCCGTGGGCTGCGACTGCTGATGCGGCGGCTGGCCCGGCTGCTGCGGGTCCTGCGGGGTGTAGGGGTGACTCATGGACGTGCCTCCTGTGGTTGCGCTGCCATAGTGTCACCGGCCGGAAAGGGGTGTCAATCGGCCACGATGCCCCGCCGGGCCGGCGATCGTCCGCACGGCGACCGGGCAGGTACAGGCGCGCGACCGTGCCCGCCACCGAGCGGGGAGATCGGGCGAGCGGTCAGGCGACCTGGATGTCCGTGACGGGCAGGGTGGAGTCGGCGCCGAAGTCGAGTCCGGACGGCGCGTGACCGGCCCGGATCAGCTGGGCGCCGAGCGCCGCGATCATCGCGCCGTTGTCCGTGCAGAGCGACAGCGCCGGCACCCGCAGGGCGATGCCCGCGGAGCGGCACCGGTCCTCGGCGAGCTGCCGCAGCCGGGCGTTCGCCACGACGCCGCCGCCCAGCAGCAGGCGGGGGATGCCGTGGTCGATGCAGGCGGCGACGGCCTTGGCCGTGAGCACGTCGACGACGGACTCGCGGAAGCTCGCGGCGACGTCCGCCACCGGCACGGGCTCGCCCGCATCCTGCCGGGCCTCGACCCAGCGCGCCACGGCCGTCTTCACGCCGGAGAAGGAGAAGTTGTAGCGGTGCTTGGCCATGTCCTTCGGCTGGGTGAGGCCCCGCGGGAAACGGATCGCGCGCGGGTCGCCCTCCGCGGCCGCCCGGTCGATCTCGGGGCCACCCGGGTAGGGCAGGCCGAGCACCCGCGCCACCTTGTCGAACGCCTCACCGGCGGCGTCGTCGATGGTCTCGCCCAGGAGCTCGACGTCCGACACGAGGTCGCGCACGAGCAGCAGGGACGTGTGCCCGCCGGAGACCAGGAGCGCGATCGTCGGCAGCTCGAGCTCCGCGCCCTCGGTGCCGTCGGCGCGCAGCAGGTCGGCGCCGACGTGGCCGACGAGGTGGTTGACGGCGTACAGCGGCCGGTCGAGGGCCAGGGCGAGCGCCTTCGCGGCCCCGACGCCGACCATCAGCGCGCCCGCAAGGCCCGGACCGCTCGTGACGGCGACGGCGTCGATGTCCGCGAGGCTGACGTCCGCCTCGGCGAGGGCGGCGCGGATGGTCGGTTCGATGGCCTCGAGGTGGGCCCGGGCAGCGACCTCGGGCACGACCCCGCCGTACCGGGCGTGCTCGTCCATCGACGACGAGATGACGTTCGCCAGCAGCGCGGTGCCGCGCACGATGCCGACCCCGGTCTCGTCGCACGAGGTCTCGATGCCGAGCACGAGCGGATCGCGCGGCGCGGCGTCTGCGGTGTCGGCGGCGGTGCCGGTGTCCGGCCCGGACTCCGCCTCCGGCGGGAGTGCCCGGCGCATCACGAAGGCGTCGACGCCGTCGGGCTGGTAGTAGCGCGGCCGCGTGGCGATCTGCTCGAAGTCCAGCGAGCGGTACAGGCCCTGGGCTGCGGGGTTGTCGGCGCGCACCTCGAGGAAGAGCTCGGTCGCCCCACGCCGGGCCGCCTCGGCGATGAGGTCGCGCATCAGCGCGCGGCCGAGGCCCGTGCCGCGGGCCGACTCGACGACGGCGATCGTCTGGATGTCCGCCTCCGCCGCGCCCCGCGGCGCGAACAGGCCGGCGTAGGCGACGACGGCATCCGGACGGGAGTCGTCCTCGACCACGAGGTAGTAGGTGTGCGGGCTGTCGAGCTCGCCCGCCATGGTCGCCGCGGACCAGGCGTCCGTGGTGAAGGTGGTCCGCTCGATCGCCATGATCGAGTCGAGGTCCGCGCCGGTCGCGCGGCGGAACCGCGGGCTCACGCGGTCACCCGCTTGGGGCCCGCGGCCGGGGTGACGTCCGGCGAGCGCAGGTAGAGCGCGTGGTCGGCGGGGAAGTCGGCCCCCGCGGCGCGCATCCGCTCCGCGAGCCGCCCGAGGGCGACGCCGGACACCCGCGCCGCGTCGATGCGCTGCGTCCCCTCCCCGGCGTGCGGCACGTCCGCCGGGGTCGCGAGGCCGGGCCCGTCGACGAGGGTCGGGATCCCCGACTCCCCGGGGGCATCGAACAGGGACCAGTACAGCTCGCGGCGGCGCGCGTCCGTGACGACGAGCAGGCGCCCGGCACCGTTCCCCGCGGCGTTGGGCGCCACGGCCGCGTAGTGCTCGAACGCGACGGCGGCGGAGCTGACCACCGGCAGCAGCGGGATGCCGCGGGCCAGGGCGAAGACGCGGGCGGCGGCGATGCCGACCCGGAGCCCGGTGAAGGGACCGGGTCCCATGCCCGCGACAACGCCGTCCAGATCGGCGGGGCGGACGCCCGCCTGCTCGAGGCAGTCCCGCACCAGCGCGCCGATCACCTCGGCGTGCCGCATGGTGTCGTCGACGCTGCGCTCGACGGCGATGCCCGTCGCACCGTCGACGACAGCGACACTCGTGCCGGCGGAGGTGTCGATGGCGAGGAGCACCGGACAAGTTTACGGCCCGGCTCCGCGTGGTCCGCTCCAGGGCGAGTCCGGCCTGGACGGCGATGTCGTCGGCCGCAGCGCGGAGGGCGGTCAGGGCGCGGTCGGCCGTGATTCCGGGTTCGCACCGAGCGCCGCCGCGACCCCGGCCCAGCGCTCCCCCACGGCGGCGATGCGCACGACGCGGGGCTCGACGAGGTCGTCCGCCTCCTCGCTCATCGGGATCTCCACGGGTACGGGGGCGCCCTCGGGCCGCTCGATCCGGATGTCGAGCCAGGAGTCGGCGAGGCCCTCGACGAGCCCGGCACCCCACTCCATCACCACGACCGATCGCGCGAAGTCGATGTCCAGGTCGTCCAGCTCGACGGCGCTGCCGAGCCGGTACGCGTCCACGTGCACGAGCGGAGGACCGCCCGCGGTGCTCGGATGCGTGCGGGCGAGCACGAAGGTCGGGCTGGTCACCGGTCCGCGCACGCCGAGTCCCTCGCCGATGCCGCGGGTGAGCGTCGTCTTGCCCGCGCCGAGCCGCCCGGTCAGCAGGATGAGGTCGCCGGGGCGCAGCACCGCGGCGAGCCGGCGTCCCAGGTCCTCCATGTCGTCCGGGGTGGCGACGTCGAGCCGGAGGTCGCCCTGCGGGGTCACGGCAGCTCGTTCCGGTACACGCGCTCCACGCGGTGACCCACGCGGGCGATGATCTCGTCGCCGATCGTCTTCGCCCAGTCGGCCCACTCCTCGGCGGTCGGCTCGCCCTCGGCTCCGGGGCCGAACATCACGACGCGGTCGCCGACGGACACCGGGTGGTCGCCCACGTCGAGCACGACCTGGTCCATGGCGACCCGGCCCGCGATCGGGAAGCGGCGTCCGTTCAGCAGCAGGGAGGCGCGGGGACCGGCGACGCGGGGCACGCCGTCCGCGTAGCCGAGGGGCACGAGCGCGAGAGTGCTCTCACCCTCCGTGCGGTAGCTGAGCCCGTAGGAGACGCCGTGCCCGGCGGGCACCCGCTTGACCGACGCCACCTCGCTCTCGACCGTCATGGCGGGCACGAGCCCGAGGTCGGCGCCCGTGGCGTCGTCGAACGGCGAGATGCCGTACGCGGCGATGCCGAAGCGCACCATGCCGAAGCGCGCGGCGGGCATCCGCAGCCCGGCCGAGCTGGCGGCGAGGTGCAGCAGCGGGAAGCGCGCGCCCTCGCCCTCGGCCACCGTCACGGCCGCGAGGAATTTGCCGAGGGCGGCCTCGTCGTCCTCGGCAGAGGCGTCGGCGAGGTGGGACCACGCGGCGTGCAGGTGCAGCTCGCCCGCGGCATCCGCCTCGACCGCACGCCGCACGAGCCCGGGCCAGTCCTTCGCGCTCGCGCCGTTGCGGCTGAGGCCGGTGTCGACCTTGAGGTGGACCCGCGGCCGCAGTCCCCCGCGCGCCGCGAGGATGGCCTCGAGCTGCCAGAGCGCGGAGACGCCGAGGTCGACGCGCGCGGCGACGGCCGCAGCGAAGTCGCTGTCGGGGCCGTGCAGCCAGGCGAAGAGGGGCGCCTCGATGCCCGCGTCGCGCAGTGTGAGCGCGGCCGGGATGTCGAGCACCGCCAGCGAGGTGGCGCCACCCTGCAGCGCGGCGCGCGCCATGGGCACCATGCCGTGCCCGTACGCGTCGGCCTTCACCGCGATCATCGTCTCGGCCGGGGACGCCGCGGCCGCGAGGGTCCGCACGTTGCTCCGGAACGCGTCGAGGTCGATCACCGCGCGCCTCGTCGGGGTGAGCGCGCTCACGACACGTACCTCCGCTCGATGCGTCCGCCCAGGCGGGTGACGATCTCGTAGTTGATGGTCTCCGCGGCGTCCGCCCACTCGTCCGCGGACGGCACGCCGGTCTCGGGGTCGCCGAACAGCACGACGTCGTCGCCGACCTCGCAGGTGTCCGCGCCCATGTCGACGACGAACTGGTCCATGGCGATGCGGCCCGTCACGGTGTACCGGCGGCCGTTGATGCTCACGGGCGCGCGGTTGGAGGCGAGGCGAGGGATGCCGTCGGCGTAGCCGAGGGACACGAGGGCGAGGTTCGCCTCGGAGGTCGTGCGGTAGCTGTAGCCGTAGGAGACGCCGGTGCCCGCGGGCACCCGCTTGACGGACACGACGCCACCGACGAGCGTGAGCGCCGGGGTCAGTCCGAGGTCGGCGCTCGTCGCGTCATCGAAGGGCGACAGCCCGTAGACCCCGATGCCCAGGCGCACCATGTCGTAGCGGCTCTCCGGCACCCGCACCGCACCGGCGGTGGATGCGAGGTGGCGCAGGTCGGGCCGCACCCCCGCGACCTCGGCGGTGGCCAGGGCGAGCTCGAACGCGGCGACCTGGCGCGCATCCTCGTCGGCGCCGGCGTTGGCGAGGTGGCTGAAGACGCCACGGACGCGCACGACGCCCTCCTTCTCGAAGGCGGCGGCGTCCTCGAAGACCGCGCGCCACTCCGTCTCGACGACGCCGTTGCGGCCGAGGCCCGTGTCCACCTTGATGTGCACGGCGCCGATCACGCCGCGGTCGCGGGCCGCGGCGGCCACCGCGCGCAGCTGCCCGGCGGAGCTGACGCCCACGTCGACGCGCGCGTCGAGGGCGACCCCGAAGTCCCCGTCGGCCCCGTGCAGCCAGCAGAGCAGCGGGGCGTCGATGCCGGCGTTCCGCAGGGCGAGCGCCTCCGCGATGTCGACGACGCCGAGCCAGGTGGCGCCGCCGGCGAGCGCGGCACGGGCGACGCGCACGGCGCCGTGCCCGTATCCGTTCGCCTTCACCACCACCATCGCGTCCGGGGTGCCGGAGAGCTCTCGCAGCCGCCGCACGTTCCGGCTGACAGCAGCGAGGTCGATGCGGGCCTCCCGTCGCAGCATGGCCGGGGCTCCGTCGCCGAGCGGCTCGGCGTCGGCCACGGCATCACCGAGTGTCACGGTGCGATCCTCTCCGCGACGACGAACGCGAACGCGACCCCGCCGTCATGACTCATCGACAGGTGCACGGTCGCGATGCCGCGGGCGGCCACGAGGCCGGCGATCGCGTTGCGGAGCACGAACGACGGGTCGCCGTGCTCGTCCCGCACCACCTCCACGTCGAGCCAGCGGAAGCCGGGCACGTCGCCGAGCGCCTTGATGAGCGCCTCTTTCGCGGCGAACCGCGCGGCGAGCGAGTGCACCCCCAGCGCTCGCTCCTCGGGCGCGAAGAGGCGCTCGCGCAGCGCGGGGGTGCGCTCCAGCGCACGCTCGAAGCGCGCGAGGTCGACCACGTCGACGCCGATTCCGGCGATCATCCTGTACCCGCGTCCTGGCGGCGTCCGCCGCTATTCGACCGTGACCGACTTGGCGAGGTTCCGCGGCTGGTCGACGTCGAGCCCCTTGGCGGTCGCGAGCTCCATGGCGAAGATCTGGAGCGGCGCCACGGCGAGCAGCGGCTCGAAGAACGGCGCGGCCAGCGGGATGGGCAGCACGACGTCGGCGAGCGGCGGCACGAACGCGTCGCCCGCCTCCGCGATCGCGAGCACGCGGGCGCCGCGGGCCTCGATCTCCTTGATGTTGGAAATGACCTTCTTGTGCAGCTCGGGCTGGCCGATGGGGCTCGGCACGATGACGAACACGGGCTGACCCGGCTCGATGAGCGCGATCGGACCGTGCTTGAGCTCGCCCGCGGCGAAGCCTTCGGCGTGGATGTACGCCAGCTCCTTGAGCTTGAGCGCGCCCTCGAGCGCGACCGGGTAGCCGACGTGCCGGCCGAGGAACAGGACGGCGCGCGTGTCGGCCATCCAGCCGGCCAGCTGGGCGATGGACTCGGTGGACTCGAGCACCCGGGTGAGCTTCTCGGGGATCGCGACGAGCTCGGCGCAATTCTCGGCGATCGCCTCCGCCGACAGGGTGCCGCGCACGCGGGCGAGGTGCAGGCCGAAGAGGTACAGCGCCGCGACCTGCGCGAGGAACGCCTTCGTCGACGCCACGGCGACCTCCGGCCCGGCGTGCGTGTAGATCACGGCCTCGGACTCGCGGGGGATGGTGGCGCCCTGCGTGTTGCAGATGGAGAGGACGCGGGCACCGTGCTCGCTCGCGTACTGGACCGCCATGCGGGTGTCCATGGTCTCGCCGGACTGGCTGATCGAGATGACGAGGGTCGTGGAGTCGAGCACCGGCTCCCGGTAGCGGAACTCGTGGGCGAGCTCCACCTCGACGGGCACCCGCGACCAGCTCTCGATCGCGTACTTGCCGAGGATGCCGGAGTACGACGCCGTACCGCAGGCGACGATGACGATGCGGGTGATGCCGGCGAGCGCCTCGTCCCCGATGCCGTCGAGGTCCGGCAGCTGCACGAGGCCGTCGACGATGCGACCGCGCACGGTGTTGGCCACCGCATCCGGGCCCTCGGTGATCTCCTTGGCCATGAAGCTCGACCAGCCGCCCTTCTCGGACGCGGACGCGTCCCAGGCGACCTCGAACTCGTCGGCCGTCACCGGCGCGCCGAGGAAGTCGGTGACGGTCACCGAGTCGGGGCGGATGGCGACCATCTGGTCTTGCCCGATCGCGACCGCGCGGCGGGTGAACTCGACGAACGCGGCGACGTCGGAGCCGAGGAAGTTCTCGCCCTCGCCCAGGCCGATGACCAGCGGCGAGTTGCGGCGGGCGCCGACGACGAGCCCGGGCTCGTCGCGGTGCACGGCGAGCAGCGTGAACGCGCCCTCGAGACGCTGCACGGTGTTGCGGAACGCCTGCTCGAGGCTCCTGGTGCGGCCGTACTCGCGGCCGAGCAGCTTCGCCGCGACCTCGGTGTCGGTCTCGCTGTCGAAGACGTAGCCGTCGGAGAGCAGCTCCTGCTTGAGCTCGGAGAAGTTTTCGATGATGCCGTTGTGGATGAGGGCGAGCTTGCCGTCGTCGCCCAGGTGCGGGTGCGCGTTCCCGTCGGTCGGCCCACCGTGGGTGGCCCAGCGGGTGTGCCCGATGCCGGTGGCGCCGTTGGCGAGCGGGTTGCCGTCCAGGTCGTCGAGGAGCGTGGCGAGCTTGCCCGCGCGCTTACGGGTCTGCAGGTCTCCGTTCTCGTCGATCACCGCGATCCCGGCGGAGTCGTATCCGCGGTACTCCAGGCGACGCAGCCCGCCCAGGAGCACCTCGATGCTCTTGCTCGTTCCGACATAACCCACGATTCCACACATGGGCCCGATTTTAGTTCACGGCCGCTGGGCGACCGGCCCGCTACTAGGCTGTGTCTCTATGTCTCAGGCCGGGTCCTCCGCACCGTCGACCGGATCCCGCCAGAACGGGGAGTCGCACGGCGCGTCGCCGTTCGTCGAGATCGACCGCGCGGACTGGGCCGCCCTCGCCGCCACGACGCCGCTCCCCCTGCGGGAGACCGAGGTGGTGCAGCTGCGCGGCCTCGGCGATCCGCTCGACATGCGGGAGGTGCAGGAGGTCTACCTGCCGCTCAGCCGTCTGCTCATGCTCTACGCGACCGGCAAGCGCCACCTGCACGCGAGCACGAGCGCGTTCCTCGGCGAGCGCGCCCGCAGCACGCCCTTCGTGATCGGCGTCGCCGGGTCCGTCGCGGTCGGCAAGTCCACGATCGCGCGCCTGCTGCGCGAGCTGCTCGCGCGCTGGGAGGACACCCCGCGGGTCGAGCTGCTCACGACCGACGGCTTCCTCTACCCCAACGCCGAGCTCGAGCGTCGCGGGCTGATGCAGCGCAAGGGCTTCCCGGAGTCGTACGACCGTCGGTCCCTGCTGCGCTTCGTGAGCAACGTGAAGGGCGGCGCCGAGGAGGTGCGCGCCCCGTTCTACTCGCACCTCAGCTACGACATCGTGCCCGGCGCCGAGATCGTGGTGCGCCAGCCGGACGTGCTCATCGTCGAGGGCCTGAACGTGCTGCAGCCGCCCGCGCCGGGGCACCGCCTCGCCGTCAGCGACCTGTTCGACTTCACGATCTACGTCGACGCCCGGACGAGCGACATCGCCCGCTGGTACGAGGAGCGCTTCCTCACTCTGCAGCGCGGGGCGTTCGCCAACCCCCGGTCCTACTTCCACCGCTTCGCGAGCCTCACCGAGGAGGAGGCGCGCACCCGAGCCCGGGACATCTGGACCGCGATCAACGAGCCGAACCTCCGGCAGAACGTGCGGCCGACCCGATCCCGCGCGACCCTCGTGCTGCGCAAGGACGCGGACCACTCCGTCGCGAAGGTGCTCCTCCGCAAGCTCTAGCGCGCGCTGCCGGGTCGCCCGGCGTGACGCCGGCGCGGTGCGGTCCGGTGCGGTCCTGTTCCGAATTCAGGCTCAGCTGCGACACGCCGAGTTTCGGATGCCCTCTCATCGGCGTGTCGCCCGTACAGCCTGAATTCGGAACAGGTGCCGTGAGCAGTGGGATGCGGCGGTGGCCCGCGCGGTGGGAACATGGGCGGATGGCCCCGACACTGTCGATCACCGGCGACGCCGCCGCGGATGAGCTGCTCTCCACCGATCCCCTCGCGCTGCTCCTCGGCATGCTGCTGGACCAGCAGGTCGCGATGGAGACCGCGTTCGCCGGGCCCGAGAAGATCCGCCAGCGCCTCGGGAGGCTCGACGCCGCCGAGATCGCGAACCACGACGCGGACGCCTTCGTCGAGGTCTTCAAGCAGACTCCGGCGGTGCACCGCTTCCCCGGCTCGATGGCCGCGCGGGCGCAGACGCTGTGCGCCGCGATCGAGGAGGACTGGGGCGGGGACGCGGCCGCGATCTGGACCCGTGACGCCCCGACGGGCGCGGAGGTCCTGCGCCGGCTCAAGGCGCTGCCCGGCTTCGGCGAGCAGAAGGCGAAGATCTTCCTGGCCCTGCTCGGCAAGCAGTACGGGCTGACCGCGGAGGGCTGGCGCGAGGCGGCCGGCGCCTACGGGGCCGAGGGCACGTACCTGTCGGTCGCGGACATCGTCGACCCGGAGTCGCTCACCCGCGTGCGCGAGGCCAAGCGCGCGGCGAAGGCGGCCGCGAAGAAGGCCTGACCCGCGGAAGAGGCGGGGCCGGGGAACGACGCAATTCAGGAGATCCCGAGTGACACGCCGTTCCGACGTCACGACTCGCCGACCGCCCCTCGGAACCTGCGGAATTGCGTGCGGGGACGCGATCGGATCTGCTGAATTGCGTGGGGGGACGCGGGGAACGACGACCTCACGCGGTCTCTGAGCTCGTCGAAGGGACGCGACAGGTCCAGGGCACGTCCCGCCGCTTCGACAGGCTCAGCGACCGTGTCGGAGCGTCTCGCAGGAACGACGGACACCCACGGTCCCTGAGCTCGTCGAAAGGACGCAACACGACCCGTAGGACCGGGTCAGACCGCGAGGCGCTGCTTCACGACGTCGGCCAGGGAGTGCGCCATGCGGTGGGCGGTGGGGTGGTCCGCGGCCTCGACCATGACGCGCACCATCGGCTCGGTGCCGGATGCCCGCAGGAGGATGCGGCCCGTGTCGCCCAGCTCGTGCTCGAGCTCGGCCACGGCGGCCGCGACCACCTCGTCGTCGTTCACGCGGTGCTGGTCGACCCCGCGCACGTTCAACATGATCTGCGGGAACACGGTCATGACGCTCACGAGCTCCTTGAGCGATTTCCCGGTGCCGGCCATCTCGGCCAGCAGCTGCAGCCCGGTGAGGATGCCGTCACCGGTCGTGGCGTGGTCCGCCATGATCAGGTGCCCGGACTGCTCACCGCCGAGGGAGTAGCCCGCCTCGTTCATCGCCTCGAGCACGTACCGGTCCCCCACGCGCGTCTGCAGCACGTGGATGTCGTTCGCGGCCATGGCGAGCCGCAGGCCGAGGTTGCTCATCACGGTGGCGACGAGCGTGCGGCGGTGCAGCAGGCCGCGGTTCGCCATCGACAGCGCGAGCACGGCCATGATCTGGTCGCCGTCCACGACGGTGCCCTCGTGGTCCACGGCGAGGCAGCGGTCGGCGTCGCCGTCGTGGGCGATGCCGACGTCCGCGCCGTGCTCGAGCACGGCCTGCGCGAGCAGGTCGAGGTGCGTCGAGCCGACGCCGTCGTTGATGTTGATGCCGTTGGGGTCGTTGCCGATGACGGTCACCGTGGCGCCCGCGTCGGTGAAGACCTCGGGCGAGATGCCCGCGGCGGCGCCGTGCGCGCAGTCGAGTACGACGTGGATGCCCTCGAGCCGGTGCGGGAGCGTGCCGAGGAGGTGCACGATGTAGCGGTCCTCGGCGTCGGCGAACCGGCGCACGCGGCCGACGTCGGATCCGGTCGGGGTCAGCTTCTCGCCGTTGAGAAGCGCCTCGATGCGGTCCTCGAGGTCGTCCGCGAGCTTCTTGCCGCCGGCGGCGAAGAACTTGATGCCGTTGTCGGGCGCCGGGTTGTGCGACGCCGAGATCATCACGCCGAAGTCGGCGCCGATGTCCGCGATGAGGAACGCCGCAGCCGGCGTGGGGATGACCCCGGCGTCGAGTACGTCGACGCCGGAACTCGCCAGCCCGGCCGCAACGGCGGCCGCAATGAATTCACCCGAGATGCGCGGGTCGCGGGCGACGACCGCGGTCGGTCGTCGCCCGGCGTCCCACGCATCCGAGCCGAGTACCTGCGCGGCGGCCTGCGCGAGCCCGAGCGCCAACTCGACCGTGAGGTCGCGATTGGCGAGGCCGCGCACGCCGTCCGTGCCGAACAAGCGAGGCATGGAGCCCGGTGCTCGAGCGCGTTAGCGCTTCGAGAACTGAGGAGCCTTACGGGCCTTCTTGAGACCGGCCTTCTTGCGCTCCTTGACGCGCGCGTCGCGGCTGAGGAAGCCCGCCTTCTTCAGCGTCGCGCGGTTGTTCTCCTCGTCCACCTGGTTCAGCGAACGGGCGATGCCGAGACGCAGGGCGCCGGCCTGGCCGGAGGGGCCACCGCCGGTGATGCGGGCGATCACGTCGTAGCTGCCGAGCAGGTCGAGCACCTTGAACGGGTCGTTGATCAGCTGCTGGTGCAGCTTGTTGGGGAAGTAGTCCGCGAGCTCGCGCCCGTTGACCGTGATGGTGCCGGAGCCGGGAACGATGCGCACGCGCGCGATCGCCTGCTTGCGGCGGCCGACAGCGGCGCCGGGGACGCTGAGGACGGCGCGGGGTGCGCGGGTCGCCTCGGTGGGGCTTTCGGTCGAGTAGCTCTCAGGAGCCGCGTCGATGGAGTCTGCGATCTTCGCCACGATGTAAGTGATTCCTTCTATTTGAGTCTGGAAGAGGTGTCAGCGCCGTCGCGGCGTTACTGAGCGACCTGGTCGAGGGTGTAGGTCTTGGGCTGCTGAGCGGCGTGCGGGTGCTCGGAGCCGGTGTAGACCTTGAGCTTGGTCAGCTGGGCGCGGCCGATGGAATTCTTCGGCAGCATGCCGCGGATGGCCTTCTCGACGGTGCGGGTCGGCTGCTTCTCCAGCATCTCGGAGTAGCTCGTGGCGGTGAGGCCGCCCGGGTAGCCCGAGTGGCGGTACGCCTTCTTCTGCTCGAGCTTCGATCCCGTCAGCGCCACCTTGTCGGCGTTGATGATGATCACGAAGTCGCCGGTGTCCAGGTGAGGGGCGAAGGTCGGCTTGTGCTTGCCGCGGAGCAGAGCGGCGGCGTGGCTGGCCAGACGGCCGAGCACGACGTCGGTGGCGTCGATGATGAGCCACTCGCGCTTGATCTCGCTGGCCTTGGGTGAATACGTGCGCGTCACAGGGAAGCTACTTTCTCGTTCGGAATGAGTTGTTCGTGAATCCCGCTCCGTGATGCGTTCCGTCCGCGCCTAGCGCGGTTTCCGACGATGTCGGGGAACTCACCGGTGGAGGGCTCAATCTCGCGTGCCGCGCGCAGGGGCGCAAACACCAACACCCCAGACTAGACCAGGGCGCGCCGTCCGGTCAAACCACGCTCGCGCCCGCTACGCTGTCCGGCTCGCGCTTCGCCCGGGTGAGGAGCGTGCGGGCGAGCAGCTGCTCGTCCGGCGGATAGCCGACCCGCATCAGCGTGAGGCCCCGGGCCGGCAGCACGACGAACTCGTTCGTGCGGGCGCGGACGTCGAGCAGCTCGGCGAGCCGGCCGGGCTCGAGCTTGCCCTCCCCCACGGCGACGCAGCCGCCGGCGACCGCGCGCACCATGCTGTGGCAGAACGCGTCGGCGCGGATCCGGCCGACCAGCACGCCGTCCGCGTCGCGGGACCAGCGGAACTCCTGCAGGGTGCGGATGGTCGTCGCGCCCTCCCGGGGCTTGCAGTACGCCGCGAAGTCGTGCAGGCCGAGCAGGCCCAGGGCCGCCGTGTCCATCGCCCGGTCGTCGAGGGTGCCGGGCAGCCAGAGGGTGCGGTGCCGCTGCAGCGGGTCCTTGAGCGCCGCCGAGTCCGCGATCCGGTACTCGTAGCTCCGCCACTCCGCCGCGAACCGCGCGTCGAAGCCCTCGGGCGCATCGACGCACGCCGTGACGACCACGTCGGAGGATGCGCCGAGGATGCCGTTGACGCGGCGGGCGAGCGCCTCCGCCGGCGAGGGCTCCACGTACGAAGCGGGACGCTTGCCGCGCGAGGGCCGGGTCAGCTTGGCCACCTGCCGACCCGTGAGGTCGAGGTGCGCGACCTGGCCCACGGCGTGCACGCCGGCGTCGGTGCGCCCGGCGACGGCGAGCGTCGGCGCCGGGGGCGTGCTCTTGAAGATGCTCGCCAGCGCCGCCTCGAGCACGCCCTGCACCGTGCGCTGCCCCGGCTGCCGGCTCCAGCCGTTGAACCGGGTGCCGTCGTAGGCGATGTCGAGGCGGAACCGTCGCGACCCCGCGTCCGGCGTCTCGTTCTCCCCGCTCACCCCGAAAGTCTAGAGGAGTGGGTCAGAAGGCCCGGAGCAGGGCCACCGACTGGGTCGCCCGCCGGAATCCCATGCTCGTGTACAGGCCGAGCGCCCCCGACGGGTTGTCCGAGTCCACGTCGAGGTTCACCCGCTCGTAGCCGAGTTCCCTGCTCGCCGCGAGCACCCGGGAGAGGAGGGCCTGCGCGATCCGGCGCCCCCGCCACTCGCGGACGACGCCGACGAGCCCGACGTAGGCGTGCGGGTAGCCCTGGGCAGCCCAGTCCTGCTCGTTGACGTCGGTGCGGATCAGGCCGACCACGCGTTCGGTGCCGTCCTCCCCCGTGCCGAGCGCGAGGTAGCTGAGGTCGGCGCGGAAGATGCCGAGCCGCTGGTGGTTCTCCCAGTGCTCGGCCGACTCGGGCTGCGAGCCCCAGTGGTCGCGGAAGGACGCGTTCTTCGCCTCGAGAGCGCCCGCCGACCAGTCCGCGTGCCAGGGGACGATCCGCACGCCGTCGCGGGGCACCACCTCGGGGATGGGCTCGGCGAGGTCCCGGCGCAGTTCGAGGAAGTAGCGCTCCCGGCCGAAGCCGCGGCGCTCGAAGAGCCGGATCGTCGCGCCGCCGTGCTCGGTGTCCGCGTAGACGAGCAGCCAGCCGGGGAGAGCCTCCTCCGCGGTGGCCAGCTGCTGGGTTCCCCTGGCCTCCTGCCAGGCGACGATCCGCCGCCCGATCCCGGTGCCGCGGCGGTCCGGGTGCACGCCGCCGAGCAGCACGACGCGCACGATCGACTCCCGGCTCTCCAGCGGCAGGGCCATGCCGTAGGCGACGATGCCCGAAGCGTCCTCCGCCACCAGGGAGTCGTGGGCCGGATCGAATCGCGGCTCGGCGAAGTCCTCGGCGATCTCCTCCTCGTTCACCACGAAGTGCGGGTGGTCGACGGGGTCCATCGCGCTGTGCAGCCGGGCGAGCGCGGCGGCGTCGGAGCGGGTGGCGGGCCGCCAGCGCAGGTCCTCGCCGTCGGCGGGGACGGGCAGGGTCGCAGGGAAGTCGACCCGGACACGGAGCGGCTGCGGATCTCCCATCGTCACAGCATAGGGACACGCACAAGGGCCCCGGCATCCGAGTGGATGCCGGGGCCCTCATCGAGCGTGCGTGTTACGCGTCGTCCGACTTCTTGGCGGCGTCGGCCTCGACCTCGGCCGCGACCGGGTCCGTGGACTCGGCGGGCGTGGGCTCCGACTGCTCGACCGTGTCGGTCGACTCGACGGGGACCTCGGACTCGGCAGCCGACTGGTCGGCGGCGGACTCGTCAGCGGTGGACTCGTCGGCGACGGGCGCGTCGGCGACGGCGTCCGCCGTGGACGCGTCCGCGACGGGCGCCTCGGCAACGGCAGGCGCGTCATCGGCAACGGGGGCCGCGGCGGCCGGAGCGGTGGCGGTCGCCGTCGCGGCGGACGCGCTGCGCTTGACCTTCGGGGTCACGGGCTCGAGGACGAGCTCGATCTGCACCATCGAGGCGTTGTCACCCTTGCGGAAGCCGAGCTTCGTGATGCGGGTGTAGCCGCCGTCGCGCTCGGCGACGAGGGGCGCGATCTCCGTGAAGAGCTCGTGCACGACGGTCTTGTCCGAGATGACGCCGAGCACGCGACGACGCGCGTGCAGGTCGCCGCGCTTCGCGAACGTGATCAGGCGCTCGGCGACGGGACGGAGGCGCTTGGCCTTCGTCTCGGTGGTCTTGATCGAGCGGTGCGTGAACAGCGCGGCGGCGAGGTTCGCGAGAAGCAGGCGCTCGTGCGACGGTCCGCCGCCGAGACGCGGGCCCTTGGTTGGCTTAGGCATGGTGTTGTGTCTCCAGGTGAATCAGAAAGGGTGGTGGTCGAGTGAACGAGCGCTGTTAGCTGTACTCGTCGTCGTCGGAGCCGCTGTAGAAGTGGGCGCCGTCGAAGCCGGGAACGGCATCCTTCAGCGACAGACCCATCTCGACGAGCTTGTCCTTGACCTCATCCACCGACTTCTGACCGAAGTTGCGGATGTTCATGAGCTGCGTCTCCGAGAGCGCGACCAGTTCGCTCACGTTGTTGATGCCCTCGCGCTTGAGGCAGTTGTAGGAGCGGACCGACAGGTCCAGGTCCTCGATCGGCATCGACAGCTCGGAGCTGAGGACGGCGTCGACCGGCGCGGGGCCGATCTCGATGCCCTCGGCGGAGCTGTTCAGCTCGCGGGCGAGCCCGAACAGCTCGGTCAGCGTGCGACCGGCGGACGCGATGGCGTCGCGCGGCGTGATGGCCGGCTTCGACTCGACGTCGACGACGAGGCGGTCGAAGTCGGTGCGCTCACCGGCACGCGTCGCCTCGACGCGGTAGGTGACCTTCAGCACGGGCGAGTAGATCGAGTCGACCGGGATCTGGCCGGCCTCGCTGAACTCGCTGCGGTTCTGGGTCGCCGACACGTAGCCACGGCCACGCTCGATCGTCAGCTCGAGCTCGAACTTCGCCTTCTCGTTGAGCGTGGCGATGACGAGCTCGGGGTTGTGGATCTCGACGCCGGCGGGGGCGGAGATGTCGGCGGCGGTGACCTCACCGGCACCCGTCTTGCGCAGGTACGCCGTGATGGGCTCGTCGTGCTCGCTGGAGACGACGAGGCCCTTGATGTTCAGGATGATCTCGGTGACGTCTTCCTTCACACCCGGGATGGTGCTGAACTCGTGCAGCACGCCGTCGATGCGGATGCTCGTGACCGCTGCGCCCGGGATCGAGGAGAGAAGGGTGCGACGCAGGGAGTTGCCGAGGGTGTATCCGAACCCCGGCTCCAGGGGCTCGATCACGAAACGTGACCGGAACTCCGAGATGTTCTCTTCGGTGAGCGTTGGACGCTGTGCAATGAGCACTGTTGATTCCTTTCGGCGAAGTGTCCGCTATATGACACTCGGCAATGAACCGGGCGGAGGACCCGGCAAGTATGGAGTTGTGTGCGACGCGACAGGCGCGGGCCGGCGTCGGTCCCGATCAGCCGGACCGAGACCCCCGTCGCCCGCGGGTGACAGGGGTCTCGATTCGAGTGGCGACGTGCTTAGACGCGGCGGCGCTTGGGCGGACGGCAGCCGTTGTGGGCCTGCGGCGTCACGTCGTTGATCGAGCCGACCTCGAGGCCGGCGGCCTGGAGCGAGCGGATCGCGGTCTCGCGGCCCGAGCCCGGACCCTTCACGAAGACGTCGACCTTCTTCATACCGTGCTCCTGCGCCTGGCGCGCAGCGGACTCCGCGGCGAGCTGAGCGGCGAACGGGGTGGACTTGCGCGAGCCCTTGAAGCCCACGCCGCCCGACGACGCCCAGCTGATGACCGCACCGGTGGTGTCGGTGATCGAGACGATCGTGTTGTTGAACGTGCTCTTGATGTGGGCCTGGCCCACGGCGATGTTCTTCTTCTCCTTGCGACGCGGCTTGCGCGCGGCAGTCTTCGGTGTTGCCATGATTTCTCCTAAATCCTATGAAGGCGAGAGGTCGCGGGCCGAGGCCTAGCGAGCCTTCTTCTTGCCGGCCACGGTGCGCTTCGGGCCCTTGCGGGTGCGAGCGTTGGTCTTGGTGCGCTGACCGCGGACCGGGAGGCCGCGACGGTGGCGGATGCCCTCGTAGCTGCCGATCTCGACCTTGCGGCGGATGTCGGCCGCCACCTCGCGGCGGAGGTCACCCTCCACCTTGAAGTTGCCTTCGATGTGATCGCGGAGTGCGACGAGCTGGTCGTCGGTGAGGTCCTTGACCCGGATGTTGCCGTCGATGCCGGTGTCGACGAGGGTCTTCAGGGCCCTCGTGCGGCCGACGCCGTAGATGTACGTGAGTGCTACTTCCACGCGCTTGTCGCGGGGAATGTCTACGCCTGCGAGACGTGCCATTGCGGCTTCTCCTAGAGATGAGTGGAGGTGTGAAGCAGCGCCGGTGCACCGGCCTCCAACCGGTGGTGTCCCCCGGGCGGTTCTTGCGCCCGGGCTCTGGTGCTGCTGGTTCTGTTTTCAGTTGTGCTGCGCGCTGCGGGCCCTCAGGGCCCGCACCGACTAACCCTGACGCTGCTTGTGGCGCGGGTTCTCGCAGATCACCATGACGCGTCCGTTGCGACGGATGACCTTGCACTTGTCGCAGATTCGCTTGACGCTGGGGTTGACCTTCATGTCCTTGATTCCTTTTGTTCGCTGGCCTCGTACCCGATCCTCAGCCGGTGGCTGGGGAGGGCCGTTCCTTACAGCGGACTTACTTGTAGCGGTAGACGATCCGACCACGGGTCAGGTCGTAAGGGCTCAGCTCCACGATCACGCGGTCCTCGGGGAGGATGCGGATGTAGTGCTGACGCATCTTGCCCGAGATGTGGGCGAGTACTTTGTGTCCGTTGGTCAACTCAACGCGGAACATCGCGTTGGGGAGAGCTTCGACTACTGCGCCTTCGATCTCGATGACACCGTCTTTTTTGGCCATACACTCACTGTCGCTAAAAGGTTGTCCGCTGGTCGTGCGGCGGGGGATTGTGGTGAGAAAATCGGCGCCCGAAACGGGCCCAAAACACCAAAGATCAAGCGTATGCCATCTTCGCGCGTGTCGCAATTCTTGACGCCGAATCGGGCTGGTATAGGTGCGCCCGGGGCGAACACGGGGCGAACACGGGGCGAGCACGCGATGCGCGGCGGGCACGGACGCGGCGAACGGCGGGCGCGGACGGGAACGAGGACGGGAACGAGGACGGTCCCCGGGCCTTCGAAGGGACGCGACCGTGGAGGTGGTCGCGTCCCTTCGACAGGCTCAGGGACCGTGGCGGCTCAGCCCTTCGACAGGCTCAGGGACTGCGCTTGCTGCTAGCGGGTGACCGCGTCCCGGCGGGACTGCTCCCCCGTCACGGCGGCGACGAGCGTCGAGGTCAGCGGGTGACCGTCCTCGAGCCCGGTGACCTCGCGCACGAAGTCGGCGGCCGAGAGGGACGCCAGCTTCTCGCCGAGCTCGACGCTCTGCGGGTCCTCCGGAACGTCGAACCGCAGGGCGGCGGTCATCGCCCGCACGAGGGCGTCGTGCGGCAGCCCGCGTTCGGCGAGCTCGGCGGCGGGGCCGACGAAGCGCTCGTGCCGGCTCAGCTTGCGCAGCGGCTGGCGACCGACGCGGGCGACCGTGTCGGCGAGGTCGGGGTTCGCGAAGCGCTTGAGGTTCTTCTCGAGGTAGCGCTGTTGCTCGTCCTCGCCCAGGCCGTGCTTGGCGACGAGCAGCTGCTTGGTCTCACCGAGCACCGCGCGCACCTCCTCGGCCACCTCGGGGAGCGCCATGGCGTCGGACTGGCTCTCCGCTCCCGCGGCGAAGCCGTGGTAGGCGAGCGTCGCGTGCCCGGTGTTCACCGTAAAGAGCTTGCGCTCGATGTACGGGGCGAGGTCGTCGACGAAGGTCGCCTCGGGGATCACCGGCACCGCGTCGCCGAACGGCGTGCGGTCGATGACCCAATCGAAGAAGTCCTCGACAGTGACGTCGAGGCCCTGACCCGGCTCCTGGTTGGGCACGATGCGGTCCACCGCGGTGTTCGCGAACACCGCGCGGTCGAGCGCGTCCGCGCGGTCGCCGAGCGCCTTCTCCACCTCCGCGCGCAGCAGGTCCGTGGCGTTGATCGCGTTCTCGCACGCCATGACCTGCAGCGGGGCCGCGCCCTCGGGGCGGGCGAGCAGGCCGGCGGCGATGCTCGGCGCGACGAAACGCAGCACCGTGGGTCCGACTGCGGTGGTGACGACGTCGGCGGACGCCAGCTCGGCGACGAGGCCGTCCGGATCCTCCGCGCTGTTGATGGCGCGGAAGCCGTTCACGGTCCACTCACGGGCGTCCGGGCCGACCTCGCGCACGCGGTACTCGTCCGCCGCGGCGAGCTGGGAGATCAGCTCGCCGTTGACGTCGGAGAAGAGGACCTCGTAGCCGGCGTTGTGCAGGATGAGCCCGACGAAGCCTCGGCCGATGTTGCCGGCGCCGAAGTGGACGGCCCTCATCCCTCGTTGACCTCGGACAGGATCTCGTACACGGCCTCGGCGGACGGGGCGTCGAGCAGCTGCTGCACCTGGTCCTCGTCGCTGAAGATGATCGCGATCTTGGTCAGAATCTCGAGGTGGCCGTTCTCCTTGCCCGCGATGCCGACGACGAAGCGCACCTCGTTGCCGCCCCAGTCGATCGGCGAGTCGTACCGCACGAACGAGAGCGCGGACTCGAGGATCGTGTCCTTGCCCTCGTTCGTGCCGTGCGGAATGGCCAGGAAGTTGCCCATGTAGGTCGAGACCGACTTCTCCCGCTCGAGCATGTAGCCGAGGTACTCCGGCGTCACGGCGCCGGCGGAGACGAGGAGCTCCGCCGCCTGGGCGATGGCGTCCTCCATGCCGCTGGCGTGCGCGCCGACGCGCACCCGGTCGAGTTCAAGCACCTTGTCGGTCATCGATTCCTCTTCCTGTTGCTCGCGAGTAACGGTGCGGTTCCCCGCGCCGTCACTCGCCCTTCTGGGACTGGACGAGGCCGACGACCTCGTCGTACTTGGGGCTGTTCATGAAGTTGTCGACCGACACGTGCGTGGCGTGGTCGTTCTTCTGGCGGGCCCGGTCGGTGAGGTCCTTGTGCGTGATGATCAGGTCCTCGTGACCGTCGAGGTTCGCGATGGACTTGTTGACCACCGTGACGCCCTCGACGCCCGCCTTCTTGAGCTTGTTGCGCAGGACGCTCGCACCCATGGCGCTCGAGCCCATGCCGGCATCGCAGGCGAACACGATGTTGTCGATGCGCACCTCGGTCGCGGTGTTCGCGCCCGACTCCTGGCGGAGGGCGGCGGTGACCGAGCTCTTCTTGCCCTTGAGGTCGTCCATGCGGGCCGCGGCGTCGGCGAGGGCGTTGGTGCCCGCCGCCTCGGCCTCGAGGTCGCGCTTGCGGCTGGCCCGCAGGATGACGGAGGCCACCACGAACGACACGACCGCGGACAGCAGCACGGACAGGATGACGCCGACGTAGCTGTCGCGAGCGGTGACCGCGAGGATTGCGAAGATGCTGCCCGGCGAGGCCACGCTCACGAGGCCGGAGCCGAAGAGCACGTTGGTGAACACACCCGTCGCACCACCGGCGATGACGGAGAGCAGCAGGATCGGCTTCGACAGCACGTAGGGGAAGTAGATCTCGTGGATGCCGCCCAGGAACTGGATGATGATGGCGCCAGGGGCGGTTGCACGGGAGACGCCGACGCCGAAGACGGTGAAGGCGAGCAGCAGGCCGAGGCCCGGGCCGGGATTGGCCTCGAGCAGGAACAGGATCGACTTGCCCGTGTCGGCCGACTGGGCCGCGCCGAGCGGCGTGAGCACGCCCTGGTTGATCGCGTTGTTGAGGAACAGCACCTTCGCGGGCTCGATCACGATGCTCGCGAGCGGCAGCAGGCCGTTCTCGGTGAGCCAGCCGACCGCGCCACCCAGGGCGTTGCTGAAGGCCGAGAGCAGCGGCGCGAGGCCGAAGAAGGCGACCAGCGCGAGGAGCATGGCCACGATGCCGGCGGAGAAGTTGTTGACGAGCATCTCGAAGCCGGCGCGGATCTTGCCGTCCCAGATCTTGTCGATCTTCTTCATGATGAGGGCCGCGAGCGGGCCGACGATGAGGGCGCCGAGGAACATCGGGGCGCTCGAGCCGGCGATTACGCCCATGGTCGCCGCCGCTCCCACCACGCCACCGCGCACGTCGTAGACCATGCGGCCACCCGTGTAGGCGATGAGCAGCGGGAGGAGGTAGGTGATCATCGGGCCGACGATGCCGCCGTAGGGCGTGCCGTCGGGCGCCTCGCCGAAGCCGCCGAGCTGCGGCACGGGGATCCAGCCGGTCTCGATGAACAGCGCGGTGATGAGGCCCCAGGCGATGAACGCGGGGATGTTCGGCATGACCATGCCGGAGAGGAATGCACCGAACCGCTGAATGCGGACGCGGGCGCCGCCCTTCTGCGTCCTGGTGGCGGGTGACGCCGTCGTCATGATCGTGCTCCGTTCGATTCGGGTTCGGGAAGGGATGGTGCGGTGAGGATCGCGTCGCTCGCGGCGTGCACGGCGGCACGGGCCTCGGCGGCGCTGCTCGCGGCGAGCGCGACGGTGGCGAACGCGCGCGCCTGGTCGAGGGTGAACTTCAGCAGCTCGGCCCGCACGTCGGCGAGCGCGGCCGGCGACATGGACAGCGTGGTCGCGCCCAGTCCCACGAGCACCACGGCGAGCTGGGGGTCGGCGGCGGCCTCGCCGCAGATGCCGACCGGCTTGCCGAGCGCGGCGCCCGCGGCACCGACCTCGCCGACCAGCCGCAGCACCGAGGGGTGCCACGGGTCCTGGAACGGCGCGACGGAGCCGAGGAGGCGGTCCGCGGCGAGCGTGTACTGCGTGAGGTCGTTCGTGCCGATGCTCGCGAAGTCGGCGTCCGCGAGGATGCGGTCGGCCAGCAGCGCGGACGAGGGAACCTCGACCATGACGCCGGCCGTCTTCAGCCCGAGCTCGTGCGCGAGGTTCGTGAAGTAGCGGGACTCCTCCACCGTGGAGACCATGGGAGCCATGACCCACAGGTCGCTCTCGGTCTCGGCGTCCGCCTGGGCGAGCGCGGTGAGCTGGTCCCGCAGGATCTGCTCGTGCGCACGCAGGGCGCGCAGGCCGCGCAGCCCCAGGGCGGGGTTCTCCTCGGGCGCGTCGTTCAGGAAGGTGAGCGGCTTGTCCGCTCCGGCGTCGAGCACGCGCACGACGACCTTCTTGCCCGGGAACGCCTGGAGCACGGCAACGTAGTGCGCCTTCTGCTCCTCCACCGTGGGCGCGCTCTTCGCGTCCAGGAAGAGGAACTCGGTGCGGAACAGGCCGACGCCCTCCGCGCCCTTCTCCACCGCACCGGCGGCCGCGGCAGCGGAGCCGAGGTTGGCGAGCAGCGGCACCATGGTGCCGTCGGCGAGCGCACCGGGTCCCGTGGGAGCGGCGATGGCCGATCCCCGGGCCTCGATTGCGGCGTGCGCGGCGGCGAGCTCCTCGTCCGAGGGAGCGAGCGTGACGGTGCCGGTGGCGGCGTCCACGATGACGGAGTCGCCGTTCTTCAGGTCCACGGCCGGCTCGACGCCGACGACGGCGACGATGCCCTTGTCGCGAGCGAGGATCGCGGTGTGCGACGTGGGTCCACCCTCGCTCGTGATGAGCGCGAGCACCTTGTCGAGGTCGAGCAGGGCGGTGTCCGCGGGGGCGAGGTCGCGGGCGACGAGCACGAAGGGGCTGTCGGGCGAGGGCACGCCGGGCGCGGGGACGCCGAGCAGGTGGGCGACGACGCGCTGGGAGACGTCGTCGAGGTCCGTCGCGCGCTCCCCCATGTATCCGCCCATGCCGAGGAGCATGTCGCGGAAGCCGGCGAACGCCTCGAAGACGGCGCGCTCGGCGGTCTTGCCGGTGGCCAGGCGGGCGGTCACGTCCTCGCTGAGCGTGGGGTCCTCCGCCATGAAGGCCTGGGCCTCCAGCACGTCCTTGGCCGGTCCGCCGGCACGCTCGCCGCGCGCCCGGATGTCGGCCGCCACCGCGGCGAGCGAAGCGGCGGCTCGGCCGCCCTCCTCGTCCGGGGAGAGGGTGCTGGGAGTGTCCGCGGGCTCGGGCAGCGGGTCGGGCATCCGCACGACGTCGCCGACCGCGGATCCGCGGCCGATGCCGACGCCGGTCAGCCGGGTGCTCACGCCTGGTCCATGTCTGCCTCGAGCATGCCGGCGAGCTCCTCGAGCACGATCTCGGCGTTCTCACCGTCCGCGGAGAGGACCACCTCGTCACCGTGGTCGATCCCGAGGGAGATCACGCCGAGGATGCTCGCGGCGTTCGCCTTCTTCGCACCCTTCGTGATCTGCACGGGCATGCCGGCCTGGGACGCCGCCTGCGTGAACAGCGCCGCGGGGCGGGCGTGCAGGCCGTGCGAGGATCCGATGCTGACGGTGCGTTCTGCCATGGGGTCTCCTTCGAATGCTGGTCGTCGGGGACGGTCCGTGCCGGCCCGATCGGTCGCGGTGCTTTTCAATCTACGCGCCCGCCCATTTCGGTGAGCGCGGCGTCGAGAGCCGCCGTCGCACCGGCCGGCGTGAACACCGCGGGAGGAAGGAGGACGGCCGCCGCCCCCTCGGACGTGATCGTCCGGGAGAGCTGGTCGAACCGGTCGTGGAGATGGTGGCCCACAAGCACGACGTCGACACCGGCCGAGAGGACCGCGAGGTCGCTCTCCGCCGCCGCCTCGACCACGACCGGGATGCCGCGCTCTGCCGCGAGCGCCCGCATCCGGTGGGCCAGGAACGTGCTTGAGGCACCGGCTCCACAGACGACGAGGATGCGCGCCATGGGTGCACCTCCTCCTCGCTCCGTTGCCAGTACCTGCCCATGCTGCCCGCGGCGCACCCGGCCCGCCAGCAGTCCCCGTTCCGCCCCCCAGGAAAGCCGGTCGCGGACGCGGCCGATTCTGTGCCCCGGTTCACGGCCCGGGATGGTTGACTACCTGCGTGCTGAGCGACCGCCACGAGAGGGTGCTGGACTACCTGTCCAGCACATCGAGGTGGGTCGCCGCGAGCGAGATCGCCGACCGGCTCGGCGTCACCCCGCGCAGCGTCCGCAACTACGTCACGGCGATCCGCGACCGTACTCTGCCGAGCGTGACCATCGAGTCGTCCGGGGACGGCTACCGCCTCGACCCGGCGAGCTACGCCGCGTACCTGCGGGCGAACCGCAGCAGGGGCTCGGAGCCGGAGACGCCGCGCGACCGGCTGTACCACCTGGTGCGCCGGCTCGGCGATGCGTCCGCCCCGCTCGACGTGTACGACCTCGCCGGGTCGCTCTTCGTCAGCGAGTCGACCATCGAGTCCGACCTGCGCCGCATGCGACCTCTCCTGCAGGAGGCGGGGCTCGCCCTTCGCCGGGAGGGCAGCTCGGTGCGGCTGAGCGGCTCGGAGCGGGACGTGCGCCTGCTGCTCAGCCGGATGTTCCGGGAGGAGCACGCGCAGGACTTCTTCGAGCTGGAGAGCGTGCAGCGCGAGTTCGCCGCGCACGACCTCGGGAGCTTCAAGACCGAGCTGCTCGCCATGGTCGCCGAGCACGGCTACTACGTGAACGAGTACGGCATCAACGACGTGCTGCTGCACGTCGCGATCGCCGTGGACCGGGTGTCGCGGGAGGACGGCGACCCCGCCGGCGACGGCGAGCGCTCGGTGACCGGCCAGGCGGCCCGCCTGTCCGACGACCTCGCGGGACTGCTGGAACGGCACTTCGGCGTCCGGCTCAGCCTGGCGAACGTCGACTACCTCACCCTGCTGCTCACCACCCGGGTCGTCACGCCCGGGCAGAACGAGTCGCTCGCCACGGTCCTGGAGAACCACGTCGAGCAGACGAACCTCGAGGTGGTCCGCGCCATCGTGCGCCGGGTGCACCAGGAGTACCTCGTCGACCTCGAGGACGACGCGTTCATGGTCCGCTTCTCGCTGCACCTCGCCAACCTCATCGCGCGGGCCAAGGGGCGCAGCTACGCGCCCAACCCGCTCGCCCGCTCCATCAAGACGTCGTACCCCATGACGTTCGAGCTCGCGGTCTTCATCGCCAACGAGATCAACCGGCGCCTCGAGGTGCCCATCAACGACGACGAGATCGGCTACATCGCGCTGCACGTCGGATCGCACCTCGAGCGCCAGGCCAGGCGCGAGGACCGGCTGACCTGCGCCATCGTCTGCGCCAACTACTACGACCTGCACACCCTGCTGCGGGCCCGCATCGAGTCGGCCCTGGGCGACGAGCTGCAGGTGGAGAACGTGATCACGCGCACCGACGTCGACCCGGCGACGCTGTCCGTCGACCTGGTCATCAGCGCGACCGGCGCGCCGGCGAGCGCGGACAACGTCGTGACCGTGTCCCCGCTGCCCACCGCGGACGACCTCGAGGCCGTGCGCCGGGCGATCGCCCGGGTGCGCAGGCACCGCAGGCGTGACGAGTTGAAGAGCGAGCTGCTCACCTACTTCGACGAGGCGCTGTTCGTGCGCAACCTCGCGGCCGAGTCGGAGGAGGACGCGATCCGATCGCTCGGCGAGCGCATGATCGGGCGCGGCGTCATCGACCGGTCCTACGTCGAGGGGGCCGTGCTGCGGGAGCGGATGTCGTCCACCGCGTTCACCGACGATCTCGCCGTGCCGCACGCGCTGGAGATGACGGCCGCGCGGACCTCCATCGCCATCGCCATCAACGACGCGCCCATCCCCTGGGGCGGCAGCCGCGTGCACGTCGTCGCCCTGATCGCGTTCAGCGCGAGCGGGCGGGCCAGCTTCCAGCGCGTCTTCGACCAGTTCGTCGAGGTCTTCTCGGCGCCGGACGACGTGCGCCGCATCCTGCGCAACTCCCCGGACTTCGCCTCGTTCATCGAGGAGCTCGTGCGGGTGATGGACTCCTGACCCTCGGGTTCCGCGGGTCAGGAGCAGACTCGTCGGGAGCGCGGCCGGCGGCCTGATGCGAGGCCGCGGGCGGCGGAGGAATACGAGGAGGAGCCATGGCTGAGCGGACCGTGTCGGATCTGATGGTCGAGCGCCTGCGGGCGTGGGGCGTCGAGCGGATCTACGGCTACAGCGGGGACGGCATCAACGGCTTCCTCGAGGCGCTGAACCGCGCTGAGGACGGGCCGCGGTTCGTGCAGGCGCGGCACGAGGAGAACGCCGCGTTCATGGCGGTCGGGCACGCGAAGTACGGCGGCGGGGTCGGTGTCGTCACCTCGACCCAGGGCCCCGGCGCGGTGCACCTGCTGAACGGGCTGTACGACGCGAAGCTCGACGGCGTGCCCGTCGTCGCCATCGTGGGGCAGCAGAACCGGAGCGTGCTCGGCTCCGGATACATGCAGGAGATCAACCTGCTCACCCTCTTCGCCGACGTCGCGGCGCAGTACGCCGTGCAGGTGTCCGCACCCGAGCAGCTGCCCATGGCGCTCGACCGGGCCTTCCGCACGGCGCTGGCGACCCGCTCCCCCGCCGTCGTGATCGTGCCGCACGACGTGCAGAAGGCGGCGGCGCCGGAGCTGAAGGCCGAGCACGGCATCGTCGTCACCGCGCCCGGCTACCGCCCTGGCGAGGTGCAGCCGCAGGCCGACGACCTGCAGGTGGCCGCGGACATCCTGAACTCCGGCGAGCGCGTTGCGCTGCTGGTGGGGCAGGGGGCCAGGCACGCGCGGGACGAGGTCGTCGCGGTGGCGGAGCGACTCGGCGCCGGCATCACCACCAGCCTCCTCGGCAAGCCGTACGTCGACGAGACGCTCCCCTACGCCGCGGGCACCATGGGCCACCTCGGCACGACCGCGAGCGCCCACCTGCTCGGCACCTGCGACACCCTGCTGATCGTGGGGTCGAACGACCCGTGGACGGAGTTCTACCCGCAGCCCGGCCAGGCGAGGGCGGTGCAGATCGACCTGGACGGCCGGTACCTCGGCAACCGCTACCCGGTCGAGGTCGGCCTGGTCGGCGACGCGGCCCGCACGCTCTCGTCACTGCTCGGCCTGCTCACCGAGCGCGCCGAGACGCCGTGGCGGGACGAGGTCGAGCGGCACGTGACCGAGTGGCGCGAGATCGCGGAGCGGCGGGCGATGGTGCCGGCCGAGCCTGTCAATCCCGAGCGCGTGCTGCGGGAGCTCGACCGGCAGCTCCCGTCCGATGCACGGGTGGCCGTCGACGTGGGCAGCGTCGTCTACTGGTACGCGCGACAGGTGCGGGTGCCGACGGGCGTGCCCGTGCACCTGTCGAGCACCCTCGCGAGCATGGGGTGCGGCGTGCCGTACGGGATCGCCGCCAAGCTCGGCGCTCCGGAGCGCCCGGTGATCGTGCTGTCCGGCGACGGCGGGTTCCAGATGACCGGCATCGCGGAGCTCGTGACCGTGAGCAGGATCTGGCGCGAGTGGGCGGACCCGCGCTTCGTGGTCTGCGTGCTGAACAACGGCGACCTCGCCGAGGTTACCTGGGAGCAGCGGGAGATGGAGGGCGAGCCGCGGTTCCCCGCCAGCCAGGCCCTGCCCGAGTTCCCGTACGCCGAGTACGCGGAGCTCCTCGGGATGCGCGGCGAGCGGGTCGAGGATCCGGAGCAGCTGGCGGGCGCGTGGGAGCGCGCCCTCGGCGCCGACCGCCCGGTGCTGCTCGAGGTGCGCACGGACCCGTTCATCCCGCTGCTGCCCCCCTTCCCGGGCGGCGCGGCGAAGCTGGAGACGATGCGCGGCGCCCTGGATGCGGAGGGCACGCCGGACAGCGCCCGCGCCCACCGGCTTCTGGACGAGTACGCCTCCCACGAGGAGTGACGCCGGATGCGGGGGTGCGGGGCGGGGTGCGGAGCCTGAGCCTGCCGAAGGGACGCACGGGGCACGGTCCCTGAGCCTGTCGAAGGGACGCTAGCCGGCGCTCGCCACTCACCGATCCACAAGGGGTTTTCCACAGGATGAAAGTTCTTCGTCGAAGAAACTTTCTACCTGGTAGAATGCGTGCTATGAGAAACCCGGCGACGACGCTCCTCCGCACAGCGGATGCAGTCGCACGCCTGGGCTCCTCGCCCGCAGCATTCGCCCCGCTTCCCAAGCAGGACCTCGTCGAGGCGCTGCACGCTATCGCCGACCTGCGACAGTGCTGCGACACCTTCACCGCCTGGATCGCGGGCGAACTCGACCGGCGCTCGGGCACCGACCTCGGCTCCGCGGGCCTCGCCCAGCAGGAGGGCTACCGCACACCTCAGGCGATGGTCGAAGCGGTGACGGGAGTGACCAAAGGCGGCGCGGTGTCGATCGTCGAGGTCGGCAAGATGCTCGCCGAAACGGACGCCGTGGAAACCCTCCAGCGCGAGCACCCCGAACTCCCAGCACGGCCGGCCCCATGGCAGGCCCCCATCGCTCACGCGGTCACGGACGGGCGGATCTCGATCGCCCAAGCGGACGCCATCCGAGCCGGCCTCGGCCTCCCCACCGACACCGTGTCACCGGAGTCGCTAAGCGAGGCAGCGAGAGAGCTTGTCGAAGATGCGACCGCCCTCACGGCCGGCCAGCTGCACCGCCGGGCACGCCAACTCCGGGACGACCTCAACGACACCGAAGTCGCCGACCGGGAGAAAGCCCAACTCGAACAACAGCACCTGAAGGCCTGGAAGCGGCAAGACGGGATGGTCGAGGGCAAGTTCCTCTACGCGCCCGAGCCGGGAGCCTTCCTCCTGTCGGTCCTGGACGAGCTGACCAACCCCCGCCGAGGCGGACCGCGATTCGTCAAGGAAGAGGACCGCGCACGCATCGACGCGATCGCGACGGACCCGCGCTCCACCGACCGCCTCGCCGCCGACGGCTTCCTGGAGCTCCTGCGCATCGGCGCGGACGCCGACCCCGGACAGGTCTACGGGTCGAGGCGGCCGGCGGTGCGGGTGATTGTCACCAAGGAGTCGCTCCAAAGCGGCGAGGGCCACGGGTCGATCCAGGACACCGGAGAGGCCGTGAGTATCAATTCGATCCGCCGTGAGGTGTGCGCCACCGGCACCATCGCGGTGGTCCTCGACGACGACGGCCAGTGCGTCAACGTTGGACGCGAACAGCGGTTGTTCACGCAACGGCAGCGGATCGGGCTCGCGGTGAGGGACGGCGGCTGCATCTGGCCGGGCTGCGACCGGCCGCCCTCCTGGTGCGAGGCACACCACATCAACCAGTGGAAACGAGACCACGGCAAGACCGACATCGCCGACGGCGTGCTGCTGTGCAAGCATCATCACCTGCTCCTCCACAACCGCGGCTGGGACATCTCCCGTGCCGGTGGGACGTACACGCTGATCCCACCGAGATCGATCAGCCCAACACGAGAGGGCAGGCACCTGGCGACGAAGAGCCGAGCGGTCCAGGACTGGAACGCCCGTCGACACCGCCTGCACGACAGAGCCCCGGTCCACCCACCCGAGCCGGCGCCACCGGGAGGCTGACCATGCCTGCGCCATCGCTCACGCGACCCTTCGGCGAGGTGCCAGCCCTACGGTCCCTGAGCCTGTCGAAGGACACAACGGTGTCCGCGTGCGGAACGTCGCTTCGACAAGCTCAGCGACCGTGGTAGCTCAGCAACCCTGAGGGGAACGACCGTGTACGGGACGCTCACCCGCCTCGGCGCGGAGACCATCCGCATCGTCGTCGCTGCTCGCGAAGCTCTCGGAAACGACCAGCGCAGTCCGACGGCACCACTTCGGCCCTTGAGCCCGTCGAAGGGACGCAACGCACCGCAGGTCGCTTCGACGAGCTCAGCGACCGAATACGCCTCAGCGCACCGAGACTAGCGAGAACCTACGGGGCTACCGGGGTGATGCCGAGGGGGGCCAGCTGGGCCGCTCCCCCGTCGGGTGCGGTCAGCACCCAGATGCCGTTCTCGTGCACCGCGACCGAGTGCTCCCAGTGAGCGGCCATGCTGCCGTCGACGGTGGACACGGTCCAGTCGTCGTCGCCGACCTCGGTCTCGGAGTCGCCCGCGGTGACCATGGGCTCGATCGCGACGACCAGGCCCGGGCGCACGGCCGGGCCCTTGCCGCGGACGCGGTAGTTGAAGACGGGCGGGTCCTCGTGCATGGAGCGGCCGATGCCGTGCCCCACGTAGTCGGTGAGGATGCCGTAGTCGCCCTGCGACACGATGTAGTCCTCGACGGCCTCGCCCACCTCGTTGAGGTGCCGGGCGGTCGCAAGCCGGGCGATGCCGCGCCAGAGCGACTGCTCCGTGACGTCGGACAGGCGCTGGCGCGCGGCGACCTCGTCCGGGCGGGCGGGGTCCGGCAGCACGATCGTCATGGCGGAGTCGCCGTTCCAGCCGTCGATCTCCGCGCCGCTGTCGATCGAGACGATGTCACCCGCCGCGAGCACGCGCGAGCCGGGGATGCCGTGCACGACCTCCTCGTTGACGGACGAGCAGATCGTGTGCCGGTAGCCCGGGACGAGCTGGAAGTTCGAGTGGCCGCCCGCCGCGCGGATGGCGTCGTCGGCCGCCGCGTCGAGCTCGAGGGTGGTCACGCCGGGAGCGACGAGCGCACGCACGGCCGCGAGTGACGCCGCCGTGGCGAGCCCCGGAGCCACCATCCGTCGGATCTCGTCCGGCGTCTTGTAGATGCCGCGGGCGGTTCTCACTGAACGGGTACGGCCAGTCCGCGGGCGGAGAGCGCCGCGATGATGCGGTCGGTGACCTCGTCGATGCTGCCGTGCCCGTCGATCTTCACGACGCCGCCGCGGGCCTCGTACAGCGAGATGATCGGCGCGGTCTCGCGCGCGTAGACCTCGAGGCGGTGACGCACGACCTCGTCGGTGTCGTCGCTGCGGCCCTGCTGGGTCGCGCGGAGGCGAAGGCGGGCCACGGTCTCCTCGGCGTCCGCCACGATCTCGACGACGGCGTCGAGCGCCGTGTCGTCGCTCGCAAGGAACTCGTCGAGCTCGCGCACCTGGTCGACCGTCCGCGGGTAGCCGTCGAGCAGGAAGCCGCGCTGGGCGTCGTCCTCGGCGAGACGGGACCGCACGAGGGCGTTCGTCACCGAGTCCGGCACGTTGTCGCCGGCGTCCATGTAGCTCTTGGCGAGCCTGCCGAGGTCCGTCTCGTTCTTGACGTTCGAGCGGAAGATGTCGCCGGTCGAGATGGCGGGGATGCCGTAGGCCTCGGAGAGGCGGACGGCCTGGGTGCCTTTGCCCGCGCCGGGCGGGCCGATGAGGAGGAGCCGGGTCATCGCAGAAGTCCCTCGTAGTGACGCTGTTGCAGTTGGGAGTCGATCTGCTTGACCGTCTCGAGGCCGACACCGACGATGATCAGGATGCTCGCGCCGCCGAACGGGAAGTTGGCGTTCGCACCGACGAGGGCGAGGGCGATGAGCGGGATCAGGGCGATGAGACCGAGGTAGATGGAGCCGGGCAGCGTGACGCGGGTGAGCACGTAGTCGAGGTACTCGGCGGTCGGGCGGCCGGCGCGGATGCCCGGGATGAAGCCGCCGTACTTCTTCATGTTGTCCGCGACCTCCTCCGGGTTGAAGGTGATGGCGACGTAGAAGTACGTGAACCCGACGATGAGCGCGAAGTACAGCGCCATGTAGAGCGGGTTGTCGCCGCTCGTCAGGTTGTTGGTGATCCACTCGACCCACGGCGCCGGCGTCTCGCCGACGGCGGGCTGGTTGAACTGCGCGATCAGGGCGGGCAGGTACAGCAGCGACGAGGCGAAGATGACGGGCACGACGCCGGCCATGTTCACCTTGATCGGGATGTACGTGTTGTTGCCGCCGTAGGTGCGGCGTCCGACCATGCGCTTGGCGTACTGCACGGGGATGCGGCGCTGGGACTGCTCGACGAACACGACGAGGGCCACGATGACGAGGCCGACCGCGAGGACGAGCAGGAAGATGTCGAAGCCCTGGCTCTGGGCGATGGCCCAGAGGGAGGTGGGGAACGTCGCGGCGATGGACGTGAAGATCAGCAGGGACATGCCGTTGCCGATGCCGCGCTCGGTCACGAGCTCGCCGAGCCACATGATGAGGCCGGTGCCCGCGGTCATGGTGATGACCATGAGCAGGATGGCGTACCAGGCGTCGTTGGTGATGAGCTGCGTGCACTCGGTGACGCCGGTGTTGCCGAACAGGGCGCCGCTGCGGGCGACCGTGATCAGCGTGGTGGACTGCAGGACGCCGAGCGCGATGGTGAGGTAGCGCGTGTACTGCGTCAGCGTCGCCTGACCGGACTGACCCTCCTTGTGCAGGGTCTCGAACCGGGGGATGACGACGCGCAGGAGCTGCACGATGATCGACGCCGTGATGTACGGCATGATGCCGAGCGCGAAGACCGACAGCTGGAGCAGGGCTCCGCCGCTGAAGAGGTTCACCAGCTCGTACAGGCCGCTCGTCCCCTGGTTCGCCGCCAGGCAGCTCTGCACGTTGCCGAAGTCGACGAACGGAGCGGGGATGAACGAGCCCAGCCGGAACAGCGCGATGATCCCGAGCGTGAATCCGATCTTCCTGCGAAGGTCGGGCGTTCGGAAGATCCTCGCAATGGCGCTAAACAAATGCGTCCTGCTTTCCATTCGGGAAGGAGCCCCGGGCTACGGCGAACCGTGAGCCCGGGGCGTCCCAGTGCTTTAACAGACCATCGGATGGCCGGCGGTGCCGACCATCCGATGAACCCTAGTTGACGGAGCCGCCTGCGGCCACGATCTTCTGCTCAGCGGAAGCCGAGACCTTGTCGACCGCAACGCTCAGCTTAACCGCAATGTCGCCGTCTCCGAGAACCTTGACCTTCTCGTTCTTGCGAACTGCGCCCTTGGCCACGAGGTCGGTGATGGTCACGTCGCCGCCCTGCGGGTAGAGCTCGGCGAGCTTGGCCAGGTTGACCACCTGGTACTCGACGCGGAACGGGTTCTTGAACCCGCGCAGCTTCGGCGTACGCATGTGCAGCGGCATCTGGCCACCCTCGAAGCCGATGCGCACCTGGTAGCGGGCCTTCGAGCCCTTGGTGCCACGGCCCGCGGTCTTACCCTTGGAGCCCTCACCGCGACCGACACGCGTGCGTGCGGTCTTGGCACCCTTGGCGGGGCGGAGGTGGTGGACCTTCAGCACCTGCTCGCGAGCGGTGGTCGCGGGAGCGGAGGCCGCACCCGTCTTCGCCTCGGTGGAGGCTGTCTCGTTGATCTCAGCCATTAGTCAATCTCCTCGACCTTGACCAGGTGAGCGACAGTCTTCACGTAGCCACGGTTCTGCTTGTTGTCCTCACGGACGACCGTCTGGCCGATCCGCCTGAGGCCCAGGCTGCGCAGCGTATCGCGCTGGTTCTGCTTCTCGCTGATCCTGGACTTGATCTGGGTCACCTTGAGCTGGGCCATCAGGCACCTGCCTTCGCTTCGGTCTCGGCGCGCAGGAGGCGGGCCGGGATGACGTGGTCGGCCTCGAGGCCACGACGCGCGGCGACCGCGCGGGGCTCCTCGAGCCGCTTCAGGGCGGCGACGGTCGCGTGCACGATGTTGATCGTGTTCGACGAACCGAGCGACTTGCTGAGGACGTCGTGGATGCCGGCGCACTCGAGCACGGCGCGGACGGGGCCACCGGCGATAACACCGGTACCACCCGACGCGGGGCGCAGGAGGACGACACCGGCAGCGGCCTCACCCTGCACGGGGTGCGGGATGGTGTTGCCGGAGCGCGGGACGCGGAAGAAGTTCTTCTTCGCCTCCTCGACGCCCTTTGAGATGGCGGTCGGGACCTCGCGGGCCTTGCCGTAGCCGACACCCACCAGTCCGTTGCCGTCTCCGACGACCACGAGGGCGGTGAAGCTGAAGCGACGACCACCCTTGACCACCTTGGACACGCGGTTGATGGTGACGACGCGCTCCAGGAACTGGCTCTTGTCGGCATCACGCGCACCGCGGTCGCGGTTGGGGTTGCGCTCGCGCCCGCCGCGGCGGCCCTCGCGGGGCTCACCCGATCCGGCGGAGCTCGACGCGGCGGTCTCGACCGGCGTCTCGGACACGGCGGCCACGTCGGGCTCCCGCGTTTCGGTCACGGCAGCCACGACGGGCTCCGTCTCGGGTACTACGTTCTCAGTGCTCACAGCTTCAATCCGCCCTCTCGAGCTCCCTCGGCGATAGCCGCGACGCGTCCTGCGTAACGGTTACCACCACGGTCAAATACGACGGCCTCGATACCGGCCTGCTTGGCGCGCTCGGCGACCAGCTCGCCCACACGGTGGGCCTTGGCGGTCTTGTCACCGTCGAACGTGCGCATGTCGGCCTCGAGGGTCGATGCGGACGCGACGGTGTGGCCCTTGCTGTCGTCGACGACCTGCACGAAGACGTGGCGGGCCGAGCGGGTGACAACGAGACGGGGACGCTCGGCGCTGCCGACGACCTTCTTGCGAAGACGCAGGTGCCTGCGACCGCGGGCGGCGGACTTGCTCTTGCCTCTAACTCCGAGAGCCATTACTTACCACTCTTTCCGGCCTTGCGGCGAACGACCTCGCCTGCGTAGCGCACACCCTTGCCCTTGTAGGGCTCGGGCTTACGAATCTTGCGAATGTTTGCGGCGACCTCACCGACGGCCTGCTTGTCGATGCCGGAGACCGTCATGCGGTTGTTGCCCTCGACCGTGAACGAGATGCCGGCCGGCGGCTCCACCACGACGGGGTGCGAGAAGCCGAGCGCGAACTCGACGGCGGTGCCGCGAGCGGTCACGCGGTAACCGGTTCCGACGACCTCGAGGCCCTTGGAGTAGCCCTGGGTGACGCCGAGCACCTGGTTGGCGATGAGCGTGCGGGTGAGACCGTGCAGCGAACGCGACTCGCGCTCGTCGTTCGGGCGCGAGACCACGACCTGGTTCTCCGCGATCTCGACGGTGATGGGCTCCTTGACGGTGAGCGAGAGCTCGCCCTTCGGGCCCTTGACGGTGACGTCAGAGCCGTTCACCGTGATGTCGACACCGGCGGGGATGTCGATGGGAAGTCTTCCGATACGTGACATGACGAGTTACCACACGTAGGCGAGGACTTCCCCACCCACGCCCTTCTTCGCAGCCTGCCGGTCGGTCAGCAGACCGGAGGAGGTGGACAGGATCGCGACGCCGAGGCCGCCGAGGACGCTGGGGATCTCGGTCGACTTCGCGTAGACGCGGAGGCCGGGCTTGGAGACCCGCTTGATCCCGGAGATGGAGCGCTCACGGTTGGGGCCGTACTTGAGGTTCATCGTCAGGGTGGTTCCGACGCGCGCGTCGTCGACCTTCCAGTCCGAGATGTAGCCCTCGGTCTTCAGGATCTCTGCGATGTTGGTCTTGAGCTTGCTGTTCGGCAGCGACACGGAGTCGTGGAACGCCGAGTTAGCGTTGCGCAGTCTGGTCAGCATGTCTGCGACCGGATCTGTCATCGTCATGATGGGTCTTGCCTTTCTGGCCTGGTTTCGTCATCCGTTACACGAATGCCGACCTGTGGTCGTCATGGTGCCCGGCCGAATTGCCGGACACCGTCAGGTGGTGCTGGGTGGTGCTGGTGGAGCGGGGTGGACCTAGTTGCCGGCCGTCTCGGACTGGAACGGGAAGCCGAGCTGGCGGAGCAGCGCGCGACCCTCCTCGTCCGTCTTGGCGGTGGTCACGACCGTGATGTCCATACCGCGGACGCGGTCGATGCGGTCCTGGTCGATCTCGTGGAACATCGACTGCTCCGTGAGACCGAACGTGTAGTTGCCGCTGCCGTCGAACTGCTTCGGGCTGAGTCCGCGGAAGTCGCGGATACGGGGAAGCGAGAGCGAGAGCAGGCGGTCCAGGAACTCCCACATGCGGTCGCCGCGCAGCGTGACGTGCGCGCCGATCGGCTGGCCCTCGCGCAGCTTGAACTGCGCGATGGACTTGCGGGCCTTGGTGACCTGGGGCTTCTGGCCGGTGATCTTGGTGAGGTCGGCGACCGCACCCTCGATGATCTTGCCGTCGCGGGCAGCCTCACCGACGCCCATGTTCACGACGATCTTCACCAGGTTCGGCACCTGGTGGACGTTCGTGAAGCCGAGGTCGGCCTTCAGCTTGTCCGAGATCTCGGTCTGGTACTTCTGCTTCAGGCGCGGCTGCACCTTGACAGCCGACGCGGCAGTAGTGGTGTCGGTCATTACAGGTCCTTACCTGACTTCTTGGCGTAGCGCACGCGGATGGTCTTGCGCTTGCCGTCCTTCTCGATCGTCTCCGTGCGGAAACCGACGCGGGTCGGCTTCTTCGACTCGGGGTCGACCAGGGCCACGTTGGAGACGTGGATGGGAGCCTCGTGCGTCTCGATGCCACCGGTCTTGCTGCCGCGCTGCGTCTGTCCGACGCGCACGTGCTTGGTGACGAAGTTGACGCCCTCGACGACGACGCGGTTCTTCTCGACCAGGACATCGATCACGCGCCCCTGCTTGCCGCGGTCTCCGCCGCGGGCCTGGGTGCGACCGCTGATGACCTGGACGAGGTCACCCTTCTTGATGTTTGCCATGACTAGATAACCTCCGGCGCCAGCGAGATGATCTTCATGAACTTCTTGTCGCGGAGCTCGCGACCGACCGGCCCGAAGATGCGGGTGCCGCGGGGCTCCCCGTCATTCTTCAAGATCACCGCGGCGTTCTCGTCGAACTTGATGTAGGAGCCGTCGTCACGACGGGTCTCCTTCTTGGTGCGAACGATGACCGCCTTGACGACGTCACCCTTCTTGACGTTGCCGCCCGGGATCGCGTCCTTCACCGTGGCGACGATGACGTCACCGAGGCCGGCGTAACGACGGCCGGAGCCACCGAGAACGCGGATGGTGAGGATCTCCTTGGCACCGGTGTTGTCGGCGATCTTCAGGCGGGATTCCTGCTGAATCACTGTCTATTCCTCCTTCAAGCAAGCCCGGGGGCTTACTTGGCCTTCTCTAGGATCTCGACGAGCCTCCAGCGCTTGGAGGCGCTGAGCGGACGGGTCTCGCTGATCAGGACGAGGTCGCCGACGCCGGCGGTGTTCGCCTCGTCGTGCGCCTTGACTTTGGAGGTGCGGCGGATGACCTTGCCGTACAGCGGGTGCTTCACGCGGTCCTCGACCTCGACGACGATGGTCTTCTCCATCTTGTCGCTGGTCACGTAGCCACGACGGGTCTTGCGGTAACCGCGAGCGCCCGCCTCCTTGACGTCGTGGACGGCCGACTCGTGGCCGGCGTTTTCTACCTGTGCCATTACTTGCTCTCCTCGGCGGTCTCGGCGGTCGGCGCCTCGGCAGTCGCGGCCGGGGCCACGGCCTCAGTGCTCACCTGGTCCGAGTCCTTGGCCTTCTTGGACTTCTTCTTCTCGACCGGGGCCGCAGCCTCGACCGGAGCGGGGGTCGCCCGGATGCCGAGCTCGCGCTCGCGGATGACCGTGTACAGACGGGCGATGTCGCGCTTCACGGAGCGGATGCGCCCGTGGCCCTCGAGCTGACCGGTTGCGGCCTGGAAGCGCAGGTTGAACAGCTCCTCCTTGGCCTTCTTCAGCTCTTCGACGAGTCGCTCGTCCTCAAAAGTGTCGAGCTCGGTGGGAGCGAGCTCCTTGGATCCGATCGCCATTACGCGTCGCCCTCCTCGCGCTTGATGATGCGTGCCTTGAGCGGCAGCTTGTGGATGGCCCGGGTGAGGGCTTCGCGCGCGATCGTCTCGTCGACGCCGCTGAGCTCGAAGAGCACGCGACCCGGCTTGACGTTCGCGACCCACCACTCGGGGGAACCCTTACCGGAACCCATGCGGGTCTCGGCGGGCTTCTTGGTGAGCGGGCGATCGGGGTAGATGTTGATCCACACCTTTCCACCACGCTTGATGTGACGCGTCATGGCGATACGAGCGGACTCGATCTGACGGTTCGTGACGTAGGCGGGCGTGAGCGCCTGGATGCCGTACTCACCGAAGCTGACCTCGGTGCCTCCGGTCGCCTGGCCGCTGCGGCCCGGGTGGTGCTGCTTGCGGTGCTTGACTCTGCGTGGGATCAACATGGTTACGCCTCAACTCCTGCGGCAGCCGCGGGAGCGGCCTCGGTGCGCGGCCCACGGTCACGACGCGAGCGGTCGCCATCGCGGCCGTCACGACGCTCGGGGCGCGATGACTTCTGGTTGGCCTGCTCGCGAGCAAGCTCCTTGTTGGTGATGTCGCCCTTGTAGATCCACACCTTCACGCCGATGCGGCCGAAGGTGGTGCGAGCCTCGTAGAAGCCGTAGTCGATGTTCGCGCGCAGCGTGTGCAGCGGAACCCGACCCTCGCGGTAGAACTCGGAACGGCTCATCTCGGCGCCGCCGAGACGGCCGGACACCTGGATGCGGACACCCTTGGCGCCGGCGCGCTGCGCGCCCTGCAGGCCCTTGCGCATCGCACGGCGGAACGCCACGCGGGCGCTCAGCTGCTCGGCGATGCCCTGGGCCACGAGCTGGGCCTCGGCCTCGGGGTTCTTGACCTCGAGGATGTTCAGCTGGATCTGCTTGCCGGTGAGCTTCTCGAGGTCGGCGCGGATGCGCTCGGCCTCGGCGCCACGGCGACCGATCACGATGCCCGGACGGGCGGTGTGGATGTCGACGCGGACGCGGTCACGGGTGCGCTCGATCTCGATGCGCGCCACGCCGGCGCGGTCGAGCGAGGTCTTCAGCATGCTGCGGATCTTCACGTCCTCGGCGACGAAGTCGCTGTAACGCTGGCCCTTCTTGGTGCTGTCCGAGAACCAACGCGACACGTGGTCGGTCGTGATACCGAGACGGAAACCGTACGGGTTTACTTTCTGGCCCATTAGTTGGTCCTCGCCTTCTTCTTGCCTGCACCGCGGACGGGAGCCTCAGGGGCGTCCTCCGGGGTGGCAAGCACGATCGTGATGTGGCTCGTGCGCTTCAGGATCTGGAACGCGCGGCCCTGGGCACGGGGCTGGAAACGCTTGAGCGTCGTGCCCTCGTCGACGAACGCGCGGGTCACGACGAGGTCCTGCTCGTCGAGGTAGCTGTTCGAGGCGTCCGCCTTCACCCGGGCGTTGGCCATGGCCGACGCGACGAGCTTGTAGACGGGCTCGCTGGCACCCTGGGGCGCGAACTTCAGGATCGCGAGCGCCTCGAGCGCCTGCTTGCCGCGGATCATGTCAACGACGCGCCGGGCCTTCATGGGGGTGACGCGGATGTGTCGCACGCGTGCGATCGACTCCACCATTTCTCTCCTCCTCATTCGTCACCGCGTTAGCGGCGACGACCCTTCTTGTCGTCCTTCACGTGTCCACGGAAGGTGCGCGTCGGCGCGAACTCGCCGAGCTTGTGACCGACCATGGTCTCGGTGACGAACACCGGGATGTGCTTGCGACCGTCGTGCACGGCGATGGTGTGACCCAGCATCGCGGGAACGATCATCGAGCGGCGCGACCAGGTCTTGATCACGTTCTTGTTCTTGGCCTCGTTCGCCGTTACCACCTTGCGGAGCAGGTGGTCGTCAACGAAGGGGCCCTTCTTGAGACTGCGTGGCATCTTCTACAACTCCTACTTGCGCTTCTTGCCGGCGGTGCGGCGACGAACGATGAGCTTGTCGCTTTCCTTGTTGGGGTGGCGGGTGCGGCCTTCCTTCTGGCCCCACGGGCTGACCGGGTGGCGTCCACCGGAGGTCTTGCCCTCACCACCACCGTGCGGGTGGTCGACGGGGTTCATGGCGACACCACGCACGGTCGGGCGGACGCCCTTCCAGCGCTTGCGGCCGGCCTTGCCCCAGTTGATGTTCGACTGCTCGGAGTTACCGACCTCGCCGATCGTCGCGCGGCAGCGGGCGTCGACGTTCCGGACCTCGCCGGAGGGCAGACGCAGCTGCGCGTAGGGGCCGTCCTTCGCCACGAGGCGGACGGAGGCACCGGCGGAGCGGGCCATCTTGGCACCGCCGCCCGGCTTCAGCTCGATCGCGTGGATGACGGTACCGGTCGGGATGTTGCGCAGCGGCAGGTTGTTGCCGGGCTTGATGTCGGCGCCGGGGCCCGACTCGACGGTGTCGCCCTGACGGAGACGGTCCGGAGCGATGATGTAGCGCTTGGTGCCGTCGACGTAGTGCAGCAGCGCGATGCGCGCGGTGCGGTTGGGGTCGTACTCGATGTGCGCGACCTTGGCGTCGACGCCGTCCTTGTCGTTGCGACGGAAGTCGATGACGCGGTACTGGCGCTTGTGGCCACCACCGATGTGGCGGGTGGTGATGCGGCCCTGGTTGTTGCGTCCACCGGTCTTGGAGAGCGGACGGAGCAGCGACTTCTCGGGCGTTGAGCGGGTGATCTCCGCGAAGTCCGCGACGGACGAGCCGCGGCGGCCCGGCGTCGTGGGCTTGTAGTTACGAATAGCCATGTGTGTGAAAGTCCTCTTGTCCCGGGGTCGCTTAGCCGACTGCCGTGAAGATGTCGATGGATCCGGACTTCAGCGTGACGATGGCACGCTTCGTGTCCTTGCGCTTGCCGATGCCGAAGCGGGTGCGACGCGTCTTGCCCTTCTTGTTGAGGGTGTTGATCGACGCGACCTGCACGTTGAAGATCTTCTCGATGGCGAGCTTGATCTCGGTCTTGTTCGAGCGGGGGTCCACCTCGAAGGTGTACTTGCCGGCATCGATCAGGCCGTAGCTCTTCTCGGAGACGACCGGCGCGATGATGACGTCGCGGGGGTCCTTGTTGACGGCGCTCATGCGCTGACCTCTTCCTTGCTGCGCGTCTTGCTGCCGACGAACGCGTCGAACGCGGCGCGGGTGAAGACGATGTCGTCGCTCACGAGGACGTCGTACGCGTTGAGCTGGTCGTACGAGATCACGTGCACGGTCGGGATGTTGCGGACGCTCAGGTGGCTGGCGTCGTCGTCGCGCTCGAGCACGATGAGGATGTGCTTCGAGATGGCGATGTTCGTCAGCAGCGCGAGAGCGGCCTTCGTCGACGGCGTCTCGCCCGCGAACAGGCTCTCGACGACGTGGACGCGTCCACCGCGGGCGCGGTCGGACAGCGATCCGAGCAGCGCGGCGGCGATCATCTTCTTGGGGGTGCGCTGCGAGTAGTTGCGCGGCGTCGGTCCGTGGACGATGCCACCACCGGTCATCTGGGGAGCGCGGATCGATCCCTGACGGGCGCGACCGGTTCCCTTCTGCTTGAACGGCTTGCGGCCGGCGCCGGACACCTCGCCACGGTTCTTGGTCTTGTGCGTACCCTGGCGCGCCGCGGCGAGCTGGGCGACGACGACCTGGTGGATCAGCGGGATGTTGGTCTGGACGTCGAAGATCTCCGCGGGGAGCTCGACCGAACCGGCCTTCTCACCCGAGGCGTTCAGGACGTCGATCTGGGTTGCGGTAGCCATGAACTACTTCCCCTTCACTGCGTTGCGGACGAATACGATGCGGCCGCGAGCGCCGGGGACGGCACCCTTGACCAGCAGGAGGCCGTTCTCGGCATCCACGGAGTGCACGGCGAGGTTCAGCACGGTGACGCGCTCGCCACCCATGCGACCGGCCATGCGCATGCCCTTGAACACGCGGCTGGGCGTCGAGGACGCGCCGATCGAGCCGGGCTTGCGGTGGTTGCGGTGCGAACCGTGCGACGCCGAGACACCCTTGAAGTTGTGACGCTTCATGACACCGGCGAAGCCCTTGCCCTTGCTGGTGCCGACGACGTCGACCTTGGAGCCGGCCTCGAACACGTCGACGCCGATCTCCTGGCCGAGCGTGTACTCGGCGGCGTTGGCGGTGCGCACCTCGGTGAGGTGACGGCGCGGCGTGACGCCGGCCTTGTCGAAGTGACCGGTCGCGGGCTTGTTGGCCTTGCGGGGGTCGATCTGGCCGTACGCGATCTGGATCGCGGAGTAGCCGTCGACCTCGGGCGTACGCACCTGGGTGACGACGTTCGGCGTGATCTGCACGACGGTGACCGGGATGAGCTTGTTGTTCTCGTCCCACACCTGGGTCATGCCAAGCTTCGTGCCCAGCAGACCGTTGAAAGTCTTGGTAGCGGTAGACATGGTTCCCTTAGAGCTTGATCTCGATGTTGACGTCGGCCGGAAGGTCGAGTCGCATGAGCGAGTCGACGGCCTTCGGCGTCGGGTCGACGATGTCGATCAGACGCTTGTGGGTACGCATCTCGAAGTGCTCGCGGCTGTCCTTGTACTTGTGGGGAGAACGGATGACGACCACCACGTTCTTCTCCGTCGGCAGCGGCACGGGGCCGACGACCTGAGCACCCGCGCGGGTGACCGTGTCGACGATCTTGCGTGCCGAGGTGTCGATGACCTCGTGGTCGTATGACTTAAGTCGGATGCGGATCTTCTGTCCCGCCATGTTGCGACTCTCTCTCTTTCAAGCGTCTTGCGGCTGCCGCCGTATTGGACGCGTCTAGTAGCACGACTTCTGTTGCACCACTGTTCTTCTGTCAAGCGTTGCCTCTGTCGAGGCCGGGCCGGCCCGCACGGGCATCCGCCCGCCGCGCACCTCCCCCGACCTCCCCGTCCGGCTCGGGGCCGGACCGTAGGACATGGTTCACCCATGTCTACTGGGGAGTCGAATTAAGCTGTGTCCTGCTGCCCGCGGCCTAGACTGCGAGTCGAATCGCGTCTATGCACTGCCTGGCAGTGATCCGGCCGCAGCGGGCGATACGCGCGCACGCGCACTCCACCCCGGGCCGAAATGTTGAACTAGACGAGTTTGCCACATCCACCGGCTGCGTGCAACCCGGGCGTGTCGCGCTCGGAGGCCCGGAATTCCGGGCCTCTCCCCCATGCCAACCGCCCCCTCTCGGGAGCTATTCCGAATCCGTCCGGACGCGTTCTGCCGGCTCGCCGGCGGCCCCGCAACGGAGCGCGTGCGCCGGCCGCATAGGGGGCGCTCAGGCCGCGTCGGCGGCGTAGAGCAGGGAGCGCAGCTCGGACTCCGCGGAGTTCAGCCGGCGGGGGTCGATGGTGCGGCCGTGGATGTACTCGTCGACGACCCGGGGGTCGACGTAGCTCGTCTTCGCGATCGTCGGGGTGTTCCCCAGCACCTCCGCGGCGTCCCGCATCGCCTGGGCGAGGGCCCGGGTGCGGCCGGACTTGGTGGACTCCGGCCCGTGCTTGGCGAGGCTGATGGCCGCCGCGATCGTGCCGTGCAGCGTGCGGAAGTCCTTCGCGGTGAACTCGCCACCGGTCCGCTCCCGCACGTAGCCGTTGACGTCCGACGCGTCGATGGTGCGCCAGCGCTTGCCCTCACGGTAGGCGAGCAACCGGGAGTTGCCGCCTCGGCGCTTCAGGCTGCGCACGACCGACGCGAGGTCGGGATCGGTGATCGCCGACTCCCACTCCTGGCCGCTCTTGGCCGGGAAGTTGAGCTGCACGGTGTTGCCGCTCACCTTCGCGTGGGAGCACAGCAGCGTCGTCAGGCCATGGCTGCCGTTGGCCTCCGCGTACCGCTCGGAGCCGACCCGGAGTGACCCGGTGTCCAGCATCCGGAACGCCGTGGCGAGAGCGCGCTGCTTGCTCGGCTCCGGGTCGCGCAGGTCCATGGTGACGAAGCGGCGGGCGCTGGGCAGCGACTCCGCGAGCTTCAGCGCGCGGTCGAACTTGATCCGGTCCTTCTGCTCGCGCCAGGTCGGATGGTAGATGTACTGCCGTCGGCCCGCGGAGTCGATGCCCGTGGCCTGGATGTGGCCGTTCGCGTACGGGGCGATCCACACGTCGGTCCAGGCCGGCGGGATGGCGAGCTTCTCGATGCGCTCGCGCATCTCGGCGTCGGCCACCGATCCGCCCTTGGGGTCGCGATAGCTGAACCCGGTGCCGGACCGTACGCGCTTGTACCCCGGTCGCGTCGAGTCGCTGCGCCGAAGTCGAACCATGGGTCGAAGGTTACGCGGACGACCCGACCGATGCGGCGGCGGCCCCGGCCTCGCGCTTCGCGGTGCGCTCCGCACGCCTCGCGAGGGCGAGCAGCAGCACCGCGACGAGCATGATCACCGCGGCGGCCAGCAGGGCGACGGGGCCGACGGCGAAGCGGATGAGCAGGGCGCCGATGACCGCACCGAGCCCCATCGCGACGACCGCGCCGAGGCGGCGCCACGCCCGGTCGCCCGTGCCGCCGGCGAGATGCGAGTCCGCGGCGAGATTGGCAAGGGTGCTCGTGACCACGATGGTCGTCACGTCGGCGACGCCGGCGGACCGCACGGCGATGGCCTGGGCGCCCATCACGATGGCGAGCAGGGCCGTCACCACGAGCAGGGCGGGCTCGGACAGCTCACCGACGGCCCACCAGACCAGCGCGAGTGCGGTCGACAGCACGGCGACGACGACCAGCATCACGAGGTTCGCCGTGGGCAGCCGGCTCTCGTGCGAGTGCCCGCGCACGACGCGGGAGCAGATGACCGCGCCGAGCACGAACGCGACGAGGGCGACCGTGTTGTTGAGCAGCGGGATGTCGGCGACCCCCACGAGGCCGAAGCCTATGAAGAGGACGTTCCCGGTCATGTTGCCGGTGAAGACCCGGTCGAGAGCGAGGTAGCTGACCGCGTCGATGACGCCGGTCGAGACCGTGAGCAGCAGGAGCGACACGAGGTACCTGCGGTCGATAGACGCGGGCTGCAGGGGCGCTCTTCTCCGGGTGTTCATCGCCGACAACGCTAGCAGCGCCCGGGGACGCACCTCCTCCGTCCCCTGCCTCCTGCCCCTGCTCCTGCCCCTGCTCCTGCTCCTGCTCCTGCCCAGGCAGAGGAATCCTGCCCAGCTTCACCCTGGGCAGCGAGCCGCTGCCTGGGCAGGAGCACGTTCGCAGAAGAGAGCGCCGGGTCAGCAGCAGCGCGTGCCGGGCGAGGCCTCCTGCTCGGCGTAGTGCTGGCGCCAGAACTCGCGCTCCGTGGGCACCGGCGCACCCGGGTGGGCCGCCTGCAGGTGCCGCACGTACCGCTCGTACTTCGCGTCGCCCATGACCTCGCGCACGTACCAGCGCACGGCCCGGGCCGACCGTGCCACGACCGCTGCGGCCGTCATGTCAGCGTCCGTCCCCGTGCGTGTTGCCGGTCGCGGCCGGGGCGCCGGGCGTCGAGGCCCACTGCGCCTCGAGCTCGCGCTCGCGCTTGGACGCGACGAGGCTGCGCGGGGCGAAGATGCGGCTCGGCACCGCCTCCTCCTCGTTGTCGCTCGCCGATCCCGACCGGATGGACTTGATGCTCACCACGACGGCGGTCGCGATGACGATGATCACGAGCCCGGCGAAGAGAATGGAGAGCGTGCCCTGGATGGCCGTGTTGCGCACCACGGCCTCCATGGCGGTCACCGTGGTCGCCGCCCCCAGGGACGTCTCCCCCGCGGCCAGGGCCTGGCTGTAGGTCGCGTTCTGCGCCCAGTAGCCGAGGGCGGGCACCGGGGAGAAGATCTTCTGCGCCGACGCGGTGAGCGTCACGACGGCGTCGATGGCGAGCGGGACGCCGGGGATCCACGCCCAGCGCGCGAGCCCCTTCTTGCACAAGATCGCGACGCACACGGAGAGCGCGACGGCGGCCAGCAGCTGGTTCGCGATGCCGAAGAGCGGGAACAGCGTGTTGATGCCGCCGAGGGGGTCGGTGACGCCCATGAGCAGCACGCCGCCCCAGGCGGCCACCACGATGACCGAGGCGATCCACGCGCCCGGGCGCCAGGACGGGTTGCGGAAGCGCCTGTCCACGTTGCCGAGCGTGTCGCTCAGCATGAAGCGCGCGACGCGGGTGCCCGCGTCGACCGTGGTGAGGATGAAGAGCGCCTCGAACATGATGGCGAAGTGGTACCAGAAGGCCTTGAGGCCGGATCCGGCCCAGATCTGGTCGAGGATGTTCGCCATGCCGACCGCGAGGGTGGGCGCGCCGCCCGTGCGGGAGACGAGGCTCTCCTCCCCCACGTCGGCCGCGGCCTGATTGAGCGCGTCGGCCGTCACGCCGTCCCCGCCGGTCGCGCCGAGGCTGGTGACGTACTGCGCCGCCGTCTCGGCGCTGCCGCCCGTGAGGGCCGCGGAGGCGTTCATGGCGAAGTAGAGGCTCTTGTCGAGCGTGATCGCCGCGACCAGCGCCATCACGGCCACGAACGACTCCATCAGCATGCCGCCATAGCCGATGATGCGGGTCTGCGACTCCTTCTGGATGAGCTTCGGAGTCGTCCCGGACGAGATCAGCGCGTGGAAGCCGCTCAGCGCGCCGCAGGCAATGGTGATGAACAGGAACGGGAACAGCGCGCCGGCGAACACCGGCCCCTGCCCCGTGAAGGCGAACTCGGTGAACGCGGGCATCTGCACGACCGGCTGCACGATGACGATGCCGACCGCGAGGAGGAGGATGGTGCCGATCTTCATGAAGGTCGAGAGGTAGTCGCGGGGCGCGAGCAACAGCCAGACCGGGAGCACCGAAGCGAGGAAGCCGTAGGCGATGAGCGCCCACGCGATCGTCACCTTGTCGAGCGTGAAGGCGGCCGCGCCCCACTCGGTCTCGGACACCCAGCCACCGGCGACGATCGCGAGGATCAGCAGCACCATGCCGATGAGCGACACCTCGGTGACCTTGCCCGGGCGGAGGAAGCGCAGGTAGACGCCCATGAACAGGGCGATGGGGATCGTCAGGGCGATGGAGAAGATGCCCCAGGGGCTCTCCGCCAGCGCGTTCACGACGATGAGGGCCAGCACGGCGATGATGATCACCATGATGACCATGGTCGCCACGAGGGCGGCCGTGCCGCCGATGACGCCGAGCTCCTCGCGCGCCATCTGGCCGAGCGAGCGGCCGCCGCGGCGCATGCTGAAGAACAGCACGAGGTAGTCCTGCACGGCGCCGGCGATCACGACGCCCACGACGATCCACAGGGTGCCGGGCAGGTAGCCCATCTGCGCCGCGAGCACGGGACCCACGAGCGGGCCCGCACCGGCGATCGCGGCGAAGTGGTGGCCGAAGAGCACCCGGCGGTCGGTGGGCTCGAAGTCCTTGCCGTTGTTCTGCACCTCGGCGGGGGTCGCCCGTCGGTCGTCGGGCCGGACCACGGTGCGCTCGATGAACTTCGAGTAGAAGCGGTACGCGATCAGGTAGGTGCAGACCGCCGCGACCACGAACCAGAGCGCGTTGACCTCGTCGCCGCGGACCAGGCCGATGATGCTCCAGCCGATGCCGCCGAGGACGGCGACGGCGACCCACAGCACGACCTTGAGCGGGGTCCAGCGGCCGCGCTCGCGCAGTCCGACGGGCGGCAGTGCGGGGTCGGTGCGCAGTTCGACCGCGCCGCCGCGCTCGGGCTGGGGGTCACCCAGGACAAGAGTGTTTCTCGAGGTCACCGTCAGTCTCCTTTGGCTGTCGCGACGTGCGGTCTTCATCCTAGGGCGGCGCCCCCGTTGCACGGCGACGCGCCCCCGCCCGTGTCCGGACGAGGGCGCGTGGGAGCGCGCGAGCGGAGCCGCTACTGGTTGCCGAGCTTCCGATCGGCCGCGTCGCGCGCCTTCTCGATCTTGTCGGCGTGCTTGCCGCCGGTCGCCTTGTCGGCCGCGCCGGCGAGGCCGCCGAGCACACGGTCGCTCACGCCCTCAGCCTTCTCGCTCTTCAGGGCGTCCTGCACCTTCGGGTCGTTCAGGAGCCGCTGGGCCTTCTTGCCCAGGTCACCGATGCCTGCCATGCCGTCCTCCTCGGGTTGATTGCTGGCCTCAGGGTAGCGGGCGTGCCGCCGGGGTTGCTGGGCGGTTAACGGCGAACAGGGCCGGACCCGAAGGTCCGACCCTGTTCACGTGTGCAGCAGAGACTACTTGGTGATCTTCGTCACCGTTCCGGCGCCGACGGTGCGGCCACCCTCACGGATGGCGAAGCCGAGGCCCTCCTCCATGGCGATCGGCTGGATCAGCTCGACCGACATGTCGGTGGTGTCGCCGGGCATGACCATCTCGGTGCCCTCGGGCAGCGTGATGACGCCGGTGACGTCGGTGGTGCGGAAGTAGAACTGCGGGCGGTAGTTCGCGTAGAACGGGTTGTGACGGCCACCCTCATCCTTCGACAGGATGTAGGCGGTGCCCTCGAACCCGGTGTGCGGCGTGACCGAACCCGGCTTCACGACGACCTGGCCGCGCTCCACGTCCTCGCGCTTGGTGCCGCGGAGGAGCAGACCACAGTTCTCGCCGGCCCAGGCCTCGTCGAGCTGCTTGTGGAACATCTCGATACCCGTGACCGTGGTCTTCTGCGTCGGGCGGATGCCGACGATCTCGACCTCGGAGTTGATGGCCAGCGTGCCGCGCTCGGCGCGACCCGTGACGACCGTTCCACGGCCGGTGATGGTGAAGACGTCCTCGACGGGCATGAGGAACGGCTTGTCCTTGTCACGCACCGGGTCGGGGATGGAGCTGTCGACGGCCTCCATGAGCTCGAGGATGGACTTGGTCCACTTCTCGTCGCCCTCGAGGGCCTTGAGGCCGGAGACGCGCACGACCGGCGCGTTGTCGCCGTCGAAGCCCTGGCTGGCGAGCAGCTCGCGGACCTCGAGCTCGACGAGCTCCAGGATCTCCTCGTCGTCGACCATGTCGGCCTTGTTCAGGGCGACGAGCAGGTAGGGCACGCCGACCTGCTTGGCGAGCAGCACGTGCTCGCGGGTCTGAGCCATCGGGCCGTCGGTGGCGGCCACGACCAGGATCGCGCCGTCCATCTGGGCGGCACCCGTGATCATGTTCTTGATGTAGTCGGCGTGGCCCGGGGCGTCGACGTGAGCGTAGTGACGCGTGGGGGTCTCGTACTCGACGTGCGAGATGTTGATCGTGATACCGCGCTGGCGCTCCTCGGGAGCGGAGTCGATCGACGCGAAGTCGCGCTGAACGTTGGTCGCGGACGGGTACGTGTCGGCCAGAACCTTGGAAATCGCCGCCGTGAGGGTGGTCTTTCCGTGGTCAACGTGACCGATCGTTCCGATGTTTACGTGCGGCTTGGTCCGCTCGAACTTGGCCTTCGCCACTGTGGGTCCTCCTCAGGACTCTGGTGCGGGGCACCCGGTTTGCACGCCGGGTGCCCTGCGAATTGGAGTGTGTACATATGTTACCCGGGCCGGAAGGCGCCGAGTAATCGGGCGGGTGGTGGTGCTACTCGCCCTTGTTCTTCTGGATGATCTCCTCGGCAACAGCCTTCGGGACCTCCGCATAGCTCGCGAAGGACATCGAATACACGGCGCGGCCGGAGGTACGAGACCTCAGGTCACCGACGTAACCGAACATCTCCGAAAGCGGCACGTTCGCGGTGATCACCTTGACACCGCTGGCGTCCTCCATGGACTGGATCTGACCACGACGCGAGTTGAGGTCACCGATGACGTCGCCCATGTATTCCTCAGGGGTGCGCACCTCGACGGCCATCAACGGCTCGAGCAGAACCGGCTTCGCCTTGCGAGCGGCCTCCTTGAAGGCCATCGATCCGGCGATCTTGAACGCCATCTCCGAGGAGTCGACATCGTGCGATGCGCCGTCGAGCAGGGTCGCCTTGACGCCCACCATGGGGTAGCCCGCGAGAACACCGACCTGCAGGGCGTCCTGGATGCCCGCGTCCACCGACGGGATGTACTCCCGGGGAACGCGACCACCGGTCACCTTGTTGTCGAACTCGTAGGTCGTCTCGGCCGTGATCTCCAGCGGCTCGATCTTGATCTGGATCTTCGCGAACTGGCCGGAACCACCGGTCTGCTTCTTGTGCGTGAAGTCGTGCTTCTCGACGGTGCCGCGGATGGTCTCGCGGTAGGCCACCTGGGGCTTGCCCACGTTGGCCTCGACGTTGAACTCGCGCTTCATGCGGTCGACCAGGATGTCGAGGTGGAGCTCGCCCATTCCCTTGATGACCGTCTGACCGGTCTCCTGGTTCTGCTCCGTGCGGAAGGTCGGGTCCTCCTCGGCCAGCTTCTGGATGGCCGTGCCGAGCTTCTCCTGGTCGGCCTTGGTCTTCGGCTCGATGGCGACCTCGATGACGGGCTCGGGGAACGTCATGGACTCGAGCACGATCTGGTTGTTCGGGTCGCACAGCGTGTCGCCGGTCGTCGTGTCCTTGAGGCCGATCACCGCGTAGATGTGGCCGGCCGTGACCGAGTCCACCGGGTTCTCCTTGTTGGAGTGCATCTGGAAGATCTTGCCGATGCGCTCCTTCTTGCCCTTGGTGGAGTTGATGACCTGCGAGCCGCTCTCGATGGTGCCGGAGTAGACGCGCACGTAGGTGAGGCGACCGAAGAACGGGTGCACCGCGACCTTGAACGCCAGGGCCGAGAACGGCTCCGTCGCGTCGGGCTTGCGGATGATGATCTTCTCCTCGTCGCGCACGTCGTGGCCCTCCATGGGCGGCACGTCGAGCGGGCTGGGGAGGTAGTCGATCACGGCGTCGAGCATCGGCTGCACGCCGCGGTTCTTGAACGCGGAACCGCAGAGCACGGGGTAGAGCTCGCTGTTGACCGTCATCTTGCGGATGGCGCCCTTGATCTCGGCGACCGTGAGCTCCTCGCCGCTGAAGTACTTCTCGAGCAGGACGTCGTCGGACTCGGCGACGGTCTCGAGCAGCTTCGCGCGGTACTCCTCGGCACGCTCCTGGAGGTCCGCGGGGATCTCCTCGATCGCGTACTTGGCGCCCATCTCCACGTCACCCTTGGCGTCTCCGCGCCAGGTGAGCGCGCGCATCTCGACCAGGTCGACGACGCCCTCGAAGGAGCTCTCCGCACCGATCGGCAGCTGGAGGACCAGCGGCTTCGCGCCGAGGCGGTTGATGATGGTGTCGACCGTGAAGTAGAAGTCGGCACCGAGCTTGTCCATCTTGTTGACGAAGCAGATGCGCGGGACGTCGTACTTGTCGGCCTGGCGCCACACCGTCTCGGACTGGGGCTCGACGCCCTCCTTGCCGTCGAAGACGGCGACCGCACCGTCGAGCACGCGGAGCGAGCGCTCCACCTCGACCGTGAAGTCGACGTGACCCGGGGTGTCGATGATGTTGATCTGGTTCTTGTTCCAGAAGCACGTGGTTGCGGCCGACGTGATCGTGATGCCGCGCTCCTGCTCCTGCGCCATCCAGTCCATCGTGGCGGCCCCGTCGTGGACCTCACCGATCTTGTGAGTGATACCCGTGTAGAACAGGATGCGCTCGGTTGTGGTGGTCTTGCCGGCATCGATGTGAGCCATGATGCCGATGTTGCGGACCTTGTTCAGGTCGGTGAGCACGTCCTGTGCCACGGATGTTCCTCCGAAAGGTAGTTGAGGGGATGACAGGCTTCGAGGCCCGCCCTTGTGAGGCGGACCCCGAACGCGCTACCAGCGGTAGTGCGCGAACGCCTTGTTCGACTCCGCCATCTTGTGAGTGTCCTCGCGACGCTTCACCGCGGCACCGAGGCCGTTGGACGCGTCGAGGATCTCGTTGGTGAGTCGCTCGGTCATGGTCTTCTCGCGGCGCGACTTGGCGTAGGTGGTGAGCCAGCGAAGCGCGAGCGTGTTGGCGCGGTGAGGCTTGACCTCGATCGGCACCTGGTAGGTGGAACCACCGACGCGGCGCGAACGCACCTCGAGGGCGGGGCGGACGTTGTCGAGCGCCTTCTTCAGCGTGACGACGGCATCCTGGCCGTTCTTCGCCGCGACACCCTCGAGGGCGTCGTACACGATCTTCTCGGCGAGACCCTTCTTGCCGTCCAGCAGGATCTTGTTGACCAGCTGGCTGACGATGGGGGCGCCGTAGACCGGATCGGCGACGACGGGACGCTTAGGAGCGGGACCCTTGCGAGGCATTACTTCTTGTCCATTCTCGCGCCGTAACGGCTGCGGGCCTGCTTGCGGTTCTTCACGGCCTGGGTGTCCAGGGCGCCGCGGACGATCTTGTAGCGAACGCCGGGGAGGTCCTTCACACGACCGCCGCGCACGAGCACCATCGAGTGCTCCTGCAGGTTGTGGCCCTCACCGGGGATGTAGGCGGTGACCTCCTGGCCGTTGCTCAACTTGACGCGAGCGACCTTGCGCAGGGCGGAGTTCGGCTTCTTGGGGGTGGTCGTGTACACACGCGTGCACACGCCGCGCTGCTGGGGGTTGGCCTTCAGGGCCGGCGCCTTGGTCTTGACGACCTTGGGGCTGCGTCCCTTTCGGACCAACTGCTGAATGGTTGGCACTGATTGACTCCTCGAAAGCTGCACGGTGACAGCGGTGTGATGGTTAGCATTCGATGCACTCTCGGTCGAGACCGCATCGAGTTCATCTGGACCCACCTCCCACCGACCGGAGCGATCCGGCGTGGTGAGGGGGTGAGTATGCCGTGGGGGCGCAGCCGAACGGCCGAACCCTGGAGTGTGTGAGGTGCCAGTTGCGTGAACCGAAGTCCGCACGGATCGATATTCCGAGGGCACGGTTCAAGCGCACGACAAGGCGCACACCCGTACGAGAATAGTTCACCCTCTGCCCCCGGTCAAATGTTCGCAGGGGTTCGGGCGCCCCCTCCCCTACGCCCTGAGCGATCGGGGCGGGACGGACGCTGGACCGCCGAGCCGGCGGGAAGCCGGTGGAAGTTTGCGAAACGAGCCGGGTCAGGCCTTCGGTCCGAAGCCGGGGGTCTCCGCCAGCTCGCGCTCGTAGTCCGCACGCGCCTCCGCGTTGCGGGCGCGCACCTTGCGGGCGCGCGCGCTGATCGCCGCGCCGGCCCAGATCACGAGCTCGCGGGCCAGGAGCCCGGCGAGGATGCCGTCGGGGAACGTGCTCGAGCGCTCGACGACCTCGACCGCCTGGCTGGGCGTGAGCTCGAAGATGTTCTCCTGCATCACCCGGGCGAGCAGGTACGAGCCGTACACGACGATCGCGACCGGGATGCCGCCGAGGACGAAGCCCCACCAGTTGGCGCGGTGGATCAGGACGACGAGCAGGGCGAACGCCACGAAGAAGACGACGACCGGGAGCCAGAACATCGGGGTCGCGAGGTAGGTCAGCAGGGGCGTGCCGAACGCGTCCGCGGTCCTGACCGACAGCAGGAGGCCGACCCCGAGCGCGTAGAGCACCGCGAAGACGAGGGTCGAGGCGAGCACCATGCCGATGCCGAAGCCGCGGTTGCCCTTCTTCTTGGGCGGCACCGGAGCCTGGAGGTAGACGGGCTGCGAGGGCTCGGCCTGCGGTGCGGGAGCGTGTGCCACGGTCGGCACCGACGGCGCGGCCCCGGCGGAACCCGCTCCGGCGGCTCCCGCGCCCGCGGCACCGGCGGCACCCGCGGCGGCGACGGCAGCGCCGACGCCGGAGGGCCCGCCGTGGCCGGCACTCGGTCGCTCGTACTGCGTGGTGTCGGCGGAGACCGGGACGGCGGCGCCCTGGTCGCTGCCCCGCTCGCGGTCGCTGTCGGTGGTGTCGCGGCCGCTGGTGTCGCTCGAGTACGAGCCGGGCACGTAGGGCCCCTCGGCCTCGGCGAGCTCGTCGAGGCTGTCGCGCTGCGGCGTCACGGCGGTGGCGGCGCCGGTGCCGGCGTGCAGGTCGCGGTCGCGGTCGCGGTCATCCGCGCCACGGTCGGTGTCGGTGTCGGCGTGGGAGTCGCGGGGAACCTCGGCCGCGGCGAGGTCGGACGACGTGACGACGTCGTCGTCGGCGGGCCAGGCGGGCTCCGCCGTGGGCAGGGGCCAGTTGGCGGGCGTCGCCACGGGCTGCTGGGCCTCGTCGTACTCCACACCGTCGAGCTCGTGCCCGTGGACGTCCTGGCCGGCGGAGCCGTCGTCCTCGGTCCGCCGCGGGGACACGGGCACGGCGGGGGCGGCGGCGACGTGCTCGTCGTCGCGCAGGAAGTCCGGCTGGTCGTCGATGCGCTGCTCGCCGTCGTGGCGGAACACGGGGTCCGCGGTGTCGTCGCGCAGGTACTCCTGCTCGGCGCTCTCGTTCCGGGGGAACTGCTCCGTGTCGAACCGATCGGTGTCACGGCTGTCGGGGTTCACCGGAACGGCGGTGTGCGGGGCGTTCTCGTTCCGGGGGTCGCCGGCGTGGCGGCTGTCGTCGGTCATGGTCGTCACCCTAGCAACGGGCGACAGGCGCCCCGCGGCAACAGGCCGGGCACCGCGGGACCCGCCGACGGAACTCCTAGAAGGGGTTGAGCAGGCGGTGCAGGAACTGGCGGGTGCGCTCGTGCCGGGGCCGCTTCAGCACGTCCGCGGGGTGGCCGTGCTCGACGACGACGCCGTCCGCCATGAACACCACCTCGTCGGCGACCTGCCGGGCGAACTCGAGCTCGTGCGTGACGATGACCATCGTCCAGCCCTCGTCCGCGAGCTCCTTGATGACGGAGAGCACGTCGCCCACGAGCTCGGGGTCGAGCGCCGACGTCGGCTCGTCGAAGAGCAGCAGCTGCGGGCGCAGGGCGAGCGCGCGGACGATGCCGACGCGCTGCTGCTGGCCGCCGGACAGCTCGAAGGGGTAGGAGTCCCGCTTCTCGCGCAGGCCGACCCTCTCGAGCAGCTGCTCGGCGTCCGCGATCGCCTCGGCGCGCGGCCGCCGCTGCACCTGCACCGGGCCCTCGATGACGTTCTCGAGCACGGTCATGTGCGGGAAGAGGTTGTAGTGCTGGAACACCATGGCCGAGCGGTCGCGCAGCGCCGCGCGCTCGCGCTTGCCCACGGGCGTCGAGAAGTCGATCCGCAGCTCGCCGGCAACGTCCACGGAGCCGCCGTCCGGCACCTCGAGCCCGTTGAGGCAGCGGAGCACCGTCGTCTTGCCGGACCCGCTCGGCCCGATCAGCGCGACGACGGTTCCGCGCCACACCGTCAGGTCGATCGACCTCAGGACCTCGGTGTCACCGAAGCTCTTGTGCAGGTCGCGCAGCGTGAGCACGGCGTCGGTCGCCCCACCCGCGTCGGGCGTGCCGGGCTCAGTGGGCGACATAGCGGTCCAATCGTTGCTCGATCCGGGTCTGCGCGGTCGACAGCACGAGGCAGATGACCCAGTACACGGCGGCGGCCTCCAGGTACAGCAGCATGAACTCCTGGCTGAACGCGGCCACCTCCTGCGCGACGCGGAACAGCTCCGTCACGGTGATGAGCGACGCGAGGGACGTGTCCTTCACCAGGCTGATGAAGGTGTTGGACAGCGGCGGGACGCTGACCCGCGCGGCTTGCGGCAGGATGATGCGCCGCAGGGTCGTCGTGGACGACATCCCCACCGTGTAGCCGGCCTCCCACTGCCCCCGCGGCACCGACAGGATGGCGGCCCGGATGACCTCGGCCGCATAGCCACCGACGTTGAGCGAGAACGCGATCACCGCGCATGGCCACGCCGGGAGCACCACGCCGATGGAGGGCAGCCCGTAGAAGATCACGAAGAGCTGCACCAGCAGCGGCGTGCCGCGGATCACCGAGATGTAGAAGCGCGCGATCGCCGAGACCACCCGCACCTTCGACAGCCGCATGAGCGCGATGCCGAGGGCGATGGCCAGGCCGATCACGAACGACACGACGGCGAGCGGGATCGTCCCGGTGATGCCGCCCAACACGATCGGGCCGAGCGAGCTCCAGAACAGGTCCCCGTTGCTCTCCATCGTTACTGGGAGACGTCCTCGCCGAAGTACTTCTCGGAGATCGAGGCGATGGTGCCCTCCTCGCGCAGCGTGGCGAGCGCGCCGTTCACGGCCTCGAGCAGCTCGGTGCTGCCCTTGCGCATCGCGAAGGCGTTCTCGGACGGGTCATCCGTCTCGGCCGCGATCTTCAGGCCGGACGGGCCCTGCTGCTTCTGGTAGTCGAGCAGGGTGAGCGAGTCGTTGATGGTCGCGTCGACGCGGCCCTGCTGCAGCAGCTGCACGGCCTGGGCGAAGCCCTCGACGGCCTCGACCTCGGCGCCGTTCTCCTCGGCGAGCTCGTACCAGTTGCTGGTGAGCGACTGCGCGCTGGTCTTCCCGGCCAGGTCCTCGAACGACGCGATGTCCGTGGTGTCCTCGGTCACGATCAGTACGCCGGGCGAGACCGTGTACGGCTCGGACATCTCGTACTTCTCGAGGCGCGTGGGGTTGATCGAGATCTGGTTCGCGATCATGTCGAAGCGCCCGGCCTCGAGCCCGGCGAAGATGCCGTCGAACTGGGTCTCCTCGAACTCGGCCTCGACGCCGAGCTCAGCGGCCACAGCCTCGGCGATCTCGACGTCGTAGCCGGTCAGGTCGCCGTTGCCGCCCTCGTGGAAGCTGAACGGCGAGTACGTGCCCTCGGTGCCGATGGTGAGGACGCCCGCATCCTGGATCTCCTGCAGCGTCGTGCCCGCCGCCGCAGCGGGCGTCTCCTCCGCGTCCGGGGCGTCGGCGCCGCTCGACGAGCAGGCGGTCAGGGACAGGGCCGCCGCGGCGAGCAGGGCGGAACCGCGGAGACCGAGGGAGAGTGCGCGAGTCATGTGGTCCTTCAGGCAGGGGAACGGAGAACGGCCGGGCGAAGCCGCGGCACCTACCAGTCAAGCCCTGAATGGCCACCGATTATTCCTCGGAGGGCCCGTGTTTCACCACAACGTCTGCTGATTCGGGTCCGGACGGTCGACCGCCATGCCGACCTCGACCTCCAGCTCGAGCAGCCGGTTGCTGACGAAGCGGTTGACCGCTCGGGCGATGGCACGGTCCTGCCCGGCCAGGTCCTTCCACAGAGCGAGGTCGACGGCCACGATGATGTCGTCCTCCCGCTCGCCGTAGTCGACGAAGCCCGGCACGCCGAACGGGCTGCTGCCGAACCGCGGGCGGTAGAGATTGTCGTGCAGCTGGAGCCGCGCCGAGCAGAGCGCCTCCTCCCTGGCCTGGCCGAGGTGCACGAGCAGCGGGTGCACGGCCGCGTGCGGCGCGGCGGCGGGGATCGCGGGGTGCGCGGCGAAGGGCGACTCGAGGCACAGCCGGCAGTCGTCCCGCTCGGGCGGCACGTTCGTCTCCACGACGCTGGCGAGGGAGAACTCCGCCCACACCCGGATGACGTCCTGAAGCATGCCCGTCCTCGGTCGGCCCCGCCCGCGCCGGCCGACGCGGACGCTGCCACCCTACTGCGGCGGGCTCCGGAATCCCGGGCTAAACCGCCGTTGCGGCCGCGCTTGCGCCGACGATGCCGATCGGCGTGGTGTGCCCCGAGATCGACACGGGGGCCGCGTGCCGCGACGGCGCGAGCACCGGGACGGGACCGGTGAGCAGCGGCACGAGGTTCGACGGCGCCGTATCCGGCACAAGCGTGAGCACGGGGGCGCGCCGACGGCGGGACATGCGCACCAACGTGATGGCGGCGATGAGGGCCCACACGGTGTTGACGATGGTGGACGGCAGGGCGCCGTGCGAGGCGACGTTCACCGAGACGGCGGCGCCGCCGACGAGGTTTAACAGCTGGTAGAGGCGGCCGTTGCCGATGCGCCCGGAGGAGAACAGGCCGAATCCGACCAGCGTGACGATGGAGCCGAACCAGCCGGCAGCCTCAATGACGACGCCCATTTCTCCTCTTCGGTACTCGTCGCGCGGGCGCGCGACAGGGCACGGGAGCCTCCCGTGCCGGTGTGTGTGGGGTGTGGCGCGACGCGCGCCGAGGATCATCATATGGCCCGGCGGGCATGCTCCGAACGCCCCCGTGCGGGGGGCTCGCGGCACCCCTTTTCCCCCGGCCGGGCGGGATTTCAGGCAACGCCGACGAGGACGGGGCTCCCCGTCGAGAGCGGCTCCGCGAGCAGCACCGCCACCCACGCCCCGGCGAGCATGCAGGGCCCGAACGGGATGCTCGAGGAGCGCCGGGCCCGGCCGGTGGCGAGCAGGACGACGGCGACGATCCCGCCGAGCAGGAACGCCGCGAAGGCGCCGAGGACGAGCGGTGCCCAGCCGAGCCAGCCCAGGTGGAGGCCGAGCACGCCCGACAGCTTCACGTCGCCGAGACCCATGCCGGACGGGGCGATCGCCGCGAGGGCGAGGTAGAAGAGGAACAGGAGGGCGCCGCCGGCGAGGGCCCGGACGAGCGCGGCCCCGTCGGTGGTGCCCGCGCTCGCGAAGGCCAGCAGCATCAGTGACACCGGGTAGGCGGGCAGCACGATGCGGTTCGGCAGCGTGCGGGTGTCCGCGTCGAGAACGGCGAGGGCCACGGACACGGCGGCGAGGGAGAGGAAGGCGGGCACGGCCCAGGGCGAACGGCCGCCGCCGAGCACGACGGCCACGAGCACGAAGAGCGCGCCCGTCGCGAGCTCGATCGCCGGGTAGCGCGGGGAGACGGGCGCGGCGCAGTCGCGGCAGTGGCCGCCAAGGAGCAGCCAGGACAGCACCGGCACGGCGTCGCGGGCGCGGATCGCGTGCCCGCAGGCCGGGCACGCGCCGGGCAGCCCGGCGAGCCGCTCCCCCCGGGGCACCCGGTGGACGACGACGGTCAGGAACGAGCCGACGCCGAGCCCGAGGAGGGCGACGAGCGCGAGCGCGGCGACCTGCAGTCCCGTCATGCCCGCCCTCACCTCCCCGTGGACCGTCCCGTTCGTGACGTCTGTTCGCGGCGCCGTTGCCGGCGCTCGTGTGCGACGCCTGTTTCGCGGCCCGTGTGGGGCGCCTGCTTCGACGCCCGTTCCCGCGCCCGAGGTCCCATTCTCGCCAGATCCCGCCGGGCGCGTTCCGCTTCTGCCCAGGCACCGGCATCCTGCCCGGCTTCACCCTGGGCACGATGCCTCTGCCTGGGCAGATGCGGAATGGGGAGCAGGAATCGCAGCGGGTGCAGGAATCGCAGGAACCGCGGCGGGAAGCACCGGCGGACGGTTAACGAGAAAGGGCCCCGCCGAAGCGGGGCCCTCTCGTCGTGATCCGGGTTAGTTGTACGTACCCGGCGTGTAGTCGTCCGAGCTGAAGCTGTCGAAGTCGACGAAGCTCAGGTCGTTCTCGCTGAACACCGACTCATCCGTGAAGATGCGGTTCGGGTAGCGCTCGGCCTTCGCCTCCTCCGTCGCGGTGACGGTGACGTCGCGGTACTTCGCGAGACCCGTTCCGGCCGGGATGAGCTTTCCGATGATGACGTTCTCCTTGAGGCCCATCAGCGGGTCGGACTTGCCCTCCATGGCGGCCTGCGTGAGCACGCGGGTCGTCTCCTGGAAGGACGCGGCCGACAGCCACGACTCGGTCGCGAGGGACGCCTTGGTGATGCCCATGACCTCCTGGCGAGCGGACGCCGTGCGCTTGCCCTCGGCGAGGGCGGCACGGTTGAGCTCGTTGTAGCGCGACCGGTCGACGAGCTCACCGGGCAGCAGGTCCGTGTCGCCGTGGTCGACGACCGTGACCTTGCGCAGCATCTGCCGCACGATGACCTCGATGTGCTTGTCGTGGATCGGGACACCCTGCGAGCGGTACACGCCCTGGACGCCACCGACCAGGTGACGCTGCACCTCGCGGACGCCCTTGACTCGCAGGACCTCCTTGGGGTCGACGGCACCGACGTGCAGCTGCTGGCCGAGCTCGACGTGCTGGCCGTCCTCGACGAGGAGGGTCGCACGCTTGAGCACCGGGTACGCGATGGGCTCCTCACCGTTGTCGGGGGTCAGGATCACCTTGCGGCTGCGATCCGTGTCCTCGATGGTGATGCGGCCGGCGGCCTCCGCGATGGGCGACGCACCCTTGGGGGTACGGGCCTCGAAGAGCTCCTGCACGCGGGGAAGACCCTGCGTGATGTCGTCCGCGGACGCCACACCACCGGTGTGGAAGGTACGCATGGTCAGCTGCGTGCCGGGCTCACCGATCGACTGGGCCGCGATGATGCCGACGGCCTCGCCGATGTCGACGAGCATTCCGGTGGCGAGCGAACGGCCGTAGCAGGCCGCGCAGACGCCGACGGCGGACTCGCAGGTGAGCACGGAGCGCACCTTGATGTTCATCACGCCGGCCGCGACGAGCTTGTCGATGAGCACGTCACCGACGTCCTCACCGGCCTCGGCGACCACGGTGCCCTCGGCGTTGACCGCCGGGGCGGCCAGGCTACGGGCGTAGACGGAGTTCTCGACGTTGGCGTCCTGGACCAGCTCGCCCGCCGCGTTGGCCGCGGCGATCGGCAGCTCGAGACCCCTCGTCGTGCCGCAGTCGTCCTCGCGGATGATGACATCCTGCGAGACGTCCACGAGACGACGCGTGAGGTAACCGGAGTCCGCGGTGCGGAGGGCGGTGTCGGCCAGACCCTTGCGGGCACCGTGGGTCGAGATGAAGTACTCGGCCACGGTGAGGCCCTCGCGGTAGGAGTGGACGATCGGGCGAGGGATGATCTCACCCTTCGGGTTCGACACCAGACCACGCATACCGGCGATCTGACGGACCTGCATCCAGTTACCACGGGCGCCGGACGAGACCATGCGGTTGATGTTGTTGTCGGCGGGGAGGTTGTCCTCCATCGCCTTGGCAACCTCGGCCGTGGCCTTGTTCCAGATCTCGATGAGCTCCTGGCGACGCTCGGCGTCGGTCGTGAGGCCCTTCTCGAACTGGCCCTGCACCTTGCGGGCCTGCGCCTCGTAGCCCGAGAGGATCTCGGCCTTGTTCGGCGGGGTCAGGATGTCGGACAGCGACACCGTCACACCGGAGCGCGTGGCCCAGTAGAAGCCGGCGTCCTTGATGCGGTCGAGCGTCGCGGCGACCTCCACCTTGGGGTAGCGCTCCGCGAGGTCGTTGACGATCGCGGAGAGCTGGCCCTTGTCGGCGACGGCCTCGACGTACGGGTAGTCCGCCGGCAGCGCCTCGTTGAAGAGCGCGCGACCCAGGGTCGTCTCGAGCAGCACGGGGCGGCCCTCGGCGAAGCCCTCGGGCTCGGTGCCCTCGGCGAAGTGCAGGTTCTCCAGGCGGATGCGCACCGTGGCGTTCAGGTCGAGCGTGCCCTGGTCCTTCGCGAGGATCGCCTCGGCGATGGACGAGAACGCACGGCCCTCACCGGCGACACCCTGCTTGAGCGTCGTCAGGTGGTGCAGACCGATGATCATGTCCTGCGTGGGCAGGGTCACCGGACGACCGTCGGACGGCTTCAGGATGTTGTTCGAGGCGAGCATCAGGATGCGGGCCTCGGCCTGGGCCTCGACCGACAGCGGCAGGTGGACGGCCATCTGGTCACCGTCGAAGTCCGCGTTGAACGCGGCGCAGACGAGCGGGTGCAGCTGGATCGCCTTGCCCTCGACGAGCTGAGGCTCGAAGGCCTGGATGCCGAGGCGGTGCAGCGTCGGTGCGCGGTTCAGCAGCACGGGGCGCTCGCGGATGATCTCCTCGAGCACGTCCCACACCTGGGGACGGCTGCGCTCGACCATGCGCTTCGCGGCCTTGATGTTCTGAGCGTGGCTCAGGTCGATCAGGCGCTTGATCACGAACGGCTTGAACAGCTCCAGGGCCATCTGCTTGGGCAGACCGCACTGGTGCAGCTTGAGCTGCGGGCCGACGATGATGACCGAACGGCCCGAGTAGTCGACGCGCTTGCCCAGCAGGTTCTGGCGGAAGCGACCCTGCTTTCCCTTGAGCATGTCGCTCAGGGACTTCAGGGCGCGGTTGCCGGTACCGGTGACGGGACGACCGCGGCGGCCGTTGTCGAACAGGGCGTCGACGGCCTCCTGCAGCATGCGCTTCTCGTTGTTCACGATGATCTCGGGGGCACCGAGGTCGAGCAGGCGACGCAGGCGGTTGTTGCGGTTGATGACGCGGCGGTACAGGTCGTTCAGGTCGGAGGTCGCGAAGCGGCCACCGTCGAGCTGCACCATCGGGCGCAGCTCCGGCGGGATCACCGGGACGACCTGGAGCACCATCGCGGCCGGCGAGTTGCCGGTCTGCAGGAAGGAGTTCACCACGCGCAGACGCTTGATGGCGCGGATCTTCTTCTGACCCTTGCCGTTCGCGATCTGGTCGTGCAGGACGTCGCTCTCGGTGGCCAGGTCGAAGGCCTCGAGGCGCTTCTGGATGGCCTCGGCGCCCATGTAGGCGTCGAAGTAGATGCCGAAGCGGTCCTGCAGCTCGTGGAACACCGCGTCCTCGGGCTTGAGGTCGCCCACCTTGAGGTTGCGGAAGTCCTCCCACACGCGCTCGAGGCGGGTGATGTCCTCGTCGAACGCCTTGCGGGTCTGGGACATCTCCTTCTCGGCGCCATCCTTCACGCGGCGCTTCTGGTCGCTCTTGGCGCCCTCCGCCTCGAGGGCGGCGAGGTCGGACTCGAGCTTCGAGAGGCGGTCCGCGATGCGGGAGTCGCGCTGGTCCTCGAGGTTCTTGATCTCGAGGCGCAGCTCGTTCTCGAGGCCGGGCATGTCGGCGTGACGGCCCTCCTCGTCGACCGAGATGACCATGTACGCGGCGAAGTAGATGACCTTCTCGAGGTCCTTCGGCGCCATGTCGAGGAGGTAGCCGAGGCGGCTCGGCACACCCTTGAAGTACCAGATGTGCGTGACGGGGGCGGCGAGCTCGATGTGGCCCATGCGCTCACGGCGCACGGACGACTTCGTGACCTCGACACCGCACCGCTCGCAGACGATGCCCTTGAAGCGGACGCGCTTGTACTTGCCGCACGAGCACTCCCAGTCCCGCGAGGGGCCGAAGATCTGCTCGCCGAAGAGGCCGTCCTTCTCCGGCTTCAGCGTGCGGTAGTTGATCGTCTCGGGCTTCTTGACCTCACCGTGCGACCACCGACGGATGTCGTCGGCAGTGGCGAGCCCAATGCGCAGCTCGTCAAAAGTTGTTACGTCGAGCAATTTTCCTTCTCTCCTTGGAAAGCTTCGAGTCGTGTTCTGGTCGGGCTTAGATGTCGTCGATCGAGGACGACTCGAAGCGGGTGGAGATGTTGATGCCCAGCTCCTCGGCGGCACGGAAGACCTCGTCGTCCGTGTCGCGCAGGCTGACCGCCGTGCCGTCCGCCGAGAGCACCTCGACGTTCAGGCAGAGCGATTGCATCTCCTTGATCAGGACCTTGAAGGACTCCGGGATGCCCGGCTCCTGGATGTTCTCGCCCTTGACGATGGCCTCGTACACCTTCACGCGGCCGAGGATGTCGTCGGACTTGATGGTGAGGAGCTCCTGCAGGGCGTACGCGGCGCCGTAGGCCTCGAGGGCCCACACCTCCATCTCACCGAAGCGCTGACCACCGAACTGCGCCTTACCACCGAGCGGCTGCTGGGTGATCATCGAGTACGGGCCCGTCGAGCGAGCGTGGATCTTGTCGTCGACGAGGTGGTGCAGCTTCAGGATGTACATGTAGCCGACGGAGACCGGGGCCGGGAACGGCTCGCCGGAGCGGCCGTCGAACAGGCGGGTCTTGCCGGTGGAGCCGATGAGGCGCTCCCCGTCACGGGTGACCGTGGTGGAGTCGAGGAGACCGGCGATCTCGTCCTCGAACGCACCGTCGAACACCGGGGTGGCGACCTTGGTGTTCGGGGCCGCGCTGCGGGCCTGCTCGGGCAGACGCGCCGCCCACTCGGGCTCACCCTCGACCTGCCAGCCCTGCTTCGCGATCCACCCGAGGTGGGTCTCGAGCACCTGGCCGAAGTTCATGCGGCCGGGGATGCCGAGCGGGTTGAGGATGATGTCGACCGGCGTGCCGTCCGCGAGGAACGGCATGTCCTCGACGGGCAGGATCTTCGAGATGACGCCCTTGTTGCCGTGGCGACCGGCGAGCTTGTCGCCCTCGGTGATCTTGCGCTTTTGGGCGATGTAGACGACCACGCGCTGGTTGACGCCGGAGCCGAGCTCGTCGTCGCCGTCCTGCGCGTCGAACACCTTGACACCGATGATGGTGCCCTGCTCGCCGTGGGGGACCTTGAGCGACGTGTCACGCACCTCGCGGCTCTTCTCGTTGAAGATCGCGCGGAGCAGGCGCTCCTCCGCCGACAGCTCGGTCTCGCCCTTCGGCGTCACCTTGCCGACGAGGATGTCGCCGGGGCGGACCTCGGCGCCGATGCGGATGATGCCGCGCTCGTCGAGGTCGGCGAGCAGCTCGGGGCTGACGTTGGGGAGGTCACGGGTGATCTCCTCCTTGCCGAGCTTCGTGTCGCGGGCGTCGACCTCGTACTCCTCGATGTGGATCGAGGAGAGGACGTCGTCCTTCACCAGGTTCTGGCTGAGGATGATCGCGTCCTCGAAGTTGTGACCCTCCCACGGCATGAACGCCACGAGGAGGTTCTTGCCGAGCGCGAGCTCGCCGTTCTCTGTTGCGGGACCGTCCGCGATGACCTCGCCGACCTCGACGCGGTCGCCCGCGTTGACGATGACGCGGTGGTTGTACGACGTGCCCTGGTTCGAGCGGTCGAACTTGCGCAGGTAGTAGGTCTGCGTTCCGCCCTCGTCGAGCTGCACGGTCACGGCGTCGGCCGAGACCTCGGCCACGACACCGGCCGCGTCAGCGGTCAGCACGTCGCCGGCGTCGATGGCCGCGTAGCCCTCCATGCCGGTTCCGACAAGCGGGCTCTCGCTGCGCAGCAGCGGGACGGCCTGACGCTGCATGTTCGCACCCATGAGGGCGCGGTTCGCATCGTCGTGCTCGAGGAACGGGATGAGCGAGGTGGCGACGGACACCATCTGGCGCGGGGAGACATCCATGTAGTGGACGTTCTCGGCGGGGACGAGCTCCACCTCACCGCCCTTGGGGCGGACGAGGACGCGGTCCTCGGCGAAGCGGAAGTCGGCCGTCAGCGGAGCGTTGGCCTGGGCGACGAGGAACTCGTCCTCCTCGCTCGCGGTCAGGTAGTCGATCGTGTCGGTGACGACGCCATCGGTGACGCGGCGGTACGGCGTCTCGATGAAGCCGAAGGAGTTGATCCGGGCGAACGACGCCAGCGAGCCGATGAGGCCGATGTTCGGGCCTTCCGGGGTCTCGATGGGGCACATGCGGCCGTAGTGCGACGGGTGGACGTCGCGGACCTCGACACCGGCGCGCTCACGGGACAGACCACCCGGGCCGAGCGCCGAGAGGCGGCGCTTGTGGGTGAGACCCGCGAGCGGGTTGTTCTGGTCCATGAACTGCGACAGCTGGCTGGTCCCGAAGAACTCCTTGATCGCGGCGACGACGGGGCGCACGTTGATCAGGGTCTGCGGCGTGATCGCCTCGATGTCCTGCGTCGTCATGCGCTCGCGCACGACGCGCTCCATGCGGGAGAGGCCGGTGCGCACCTGGTTCTGGATGAGCTCGCCGACCGCGCGGATGCGGCGGTTGCCGAAGTGGTCGATGTCGTCCACGTCGAGGCGGAGCTCGACCGGCTTGCCGTCGCGGACGCCGCCCATCGTGGTCTCGTTCGCGTGCAGCGAGACGAGGTACTTGATGGTGGCGATGATGTCCTGGACGGTGAGCACCGACTCGGACAGCGCGGCATCGATCCCGAGCTTGCGGTTGATCTTGTAGCGACCCACCTTGGCCAGGTCGTAGCGCTTCGGGTTGAAGTAGAAGTTGTCGAGGAGCGCGCGGGCGGCCTCGGCGGCGACCTGCTCGCCCGGACGCAGCTTGCGGTAGATGTCCTTGAGCGCCTCCTCCTTGGTGAGGATGGAGTCCTTCTCGAGGGTGAGCTCGATGGACGAGACGCCCTTGAACTCCTGCAGGATCTCCTCGCTCGTGAGGCCGAGGGCCTTCAGGAACACGGTGACGGACTGCTTGCGCTTGCGGTCGATGCGCACGCCCACCTGGTCGCGCTTGTCGATCTCGAACTCGAGCCAGGCGCCGCGGCTGGGGATGATGCGGGCGGAGTAGATGTCCTTGTCGGACGTCTTCTCCTGGGCGCGGTCGAAGTACACGCCGGGGCTGCGGACGAGCTGCGACACGACGACGCGCTCGGTGCCGTTGATGACGAAGGTGCCCTTCTCGGTCATGAGCGGGAAGTCGCCCATGAAGACCGTCTGGGTCTTGATCTCGCCCGTGAGGTGGTTCATGAACTCGGCCTCGACGTAGAGCGGCGCGGAGTAGGTCTTGCCCTTCTCCTTGCACTCGTCGATGGAGTACTTCTTCTCCTCGAGGAACGGGTTGGTGAACGAGAGCTGCATGGTCTCGCTCAGGTCCTCGATCGGCGAGATCTCCTCGAAGATCTCCTCGAGACCGGTCGTGGTCGGCACGTCCTCGCGGCCGGCCGCGGTCGCCTCGGCGACGCGCTGCTTCCAGGCGTCCGAGCCGACGAGCCAGTCGAAGCTCTCGGTCTGCAGTGCGAGCAGATCCGGAACCGTCAGCGTGTCGGTGATTTTCGCGAAAGACAGCCGAGATGCATTGCGGCCGTTTCGGGGGGTGGTGGTGGTTGCGTTAGGCGCAGCAGCCAAGGAAATAACCTCCGTGGGCCCCACTCAGGGGCTCCATATTTACTGTCGTCTGCCAGTGTGAGATTGGTGCGGAAAGTACTCGCCATCCCCCGGGAAGAAGATTGGTGTCCGGATGCGTACATCCGGACAACGACACGGCCGACCGCAATATGAAGGCACGGGGGAGGGAGCGCAAAGGTCCACTATACGATGGATCGGTCCGGGTGTAAAGCCGATTCTTGCGTTCGGGTGGATTGTCAGGTATAACCCCGCGCACGGTGGCCCTATTCCCCCTCGCCCGACGCAGGATTGCGCCGGTCGGGCCGCGATTCTCCGGTTGCCCGCGCAGCGTGATGTACTCGGACCCGTGAGCGATTCGACACCCGAGGTGCAGGTGGGCGCGGGCACGGCCCGGCTCGAGAACGACCGGCACGACCCCGGTTCCGTGACGCTCATCGTCGACGGCACGCCCCAGTCGCACGTGGACACGGAGGACCCGAGCCACCTCTCCTTCGAGTACGTGCGCCGCATCGGCCACCTGATCGACCTCGTCGCCCCCGACGGCGACGCCATCACGGCCGTCCACCTCGGGGCCGGCGCGCTCACGCTGCCGCGCTACGTGGCCGCCACCCGCCCGGACTCCCGGCAGCAGGTCGTCGAGCTCGACCGCGGCCTCGTCGACTTCGTCCGCGAGCACGTGCCGTTCCCCCGCGGCGCGCAGATCCGCCTGCGCTACGGCGACGCCCGCGAGGTGCTGGGCAAGCTGCCGGACGGCCTGCGCGGCACCGTCGACATCCTCGTCGTCGACATCTTCGGAGGGGCGCGGACGCCCGCGCACGTTACGAGCGTCGAGTTCTACGCCGAGGCCGTGCGACTGCTCTCGCCCCGGGGCATCCTCGCCGTCAACGTCGCCGACGGCGCGGGGCTGGCGTTCGCGCGCGGACAGGTGGCCACGGTCGCCTCGCTGCTGCCGCACGTCGCGGCGATGGCCGACACGTCGATGCTGAAGGGCCGGCGGTTCGGCAACATCGTGCTCGCCGCGTCGCGCTCGGAGCTGCCGACCGGGGCGCTCCCCCGGCTGCTGGCCGGTGACCCCGCCCCCGCGAAGCTCGTGGACGGCCCCGAGCTGCGCGACTTCATCGCCGGCGCACCCGTGGTGACGGATGCGACCGCGGTGCCGTCGCCGCCGCCCGCCCGGAGCGTCTTCCAGACGGGACGCAAGCCCTCCACCTGGTAGCCGGCACCTGGTAGGCGGCACCTGGTAGCCGACGTCGGGCGTCGTGCGTGCGCGCCGGCGCCGCGGGCGGGTGCCCCGCTCCCCCGGGGAACTCCGAGGTCCGCGGCGAAGAATGGGCGCACCGACGCCGAGGAGGACCCGTGGCCCGCTCGATCCCCCGTCCGCATCCGCGCCCGCACCGCCGGCCCGCCCGCGCGCTCCCCGCGGCACTCGCGATCGCGGTGACCCTGACCCTCGCGGCCTGCGCCGCTGACGGCTCGTCCGGGACCGCGGGCACGCGGCAGGGGACGCCCGCGCCGTCCCCCACCGCCTCGCCCCAGACGACGCCTCAGACGACGCCCGAGATGCCGGCCCCCAGCACGTCGCCGACACCCGCCGCCCTGCCCGGCCCGGTGCAGCCCGCGGGAACGCCCCGGGACGTCGCGACCGGGCTCGAGGCGCCGTGGTCCGTCGTCCGGCTCGCGTCCGGATCGACGCTGATCAGCGAGCGGGACACCGCGCGGATCCGCGAGCTCACGCCCGACGGCGCCCTGCGGGACGTCGGCGTCGTGGAGGGCGTCGTGCCGCGCGGCGAGGGCGGACTGCTCGGCATCGCCGTGCCCGGCGGGGCGGCCGCCGACACCGTCGCCGTCGAGGGGCAGGACCCGGCGGACGCCGGGTGGCTGTACGTCTACTTCACCGCGGAGACGGACAACCGCATCGTGCGGGTGCGGCTCGACGGCGCGCCCGGGTCGTACGCGCTCGGGGCCCGCGAGGAGGTGCTGTCCCGGATCCCGAAGGCCGGCAACCACAACGGCGGTCGCATCGCCTTCGGCCCGGACGGCAAGCTCTACGCCACCGCGGGCGACGCCGCACAGGGCGGGAACTCGCAGGACCCGGCGTCCCTCGGCGGGAAGATCCTCCGGCTCGAACCGGACGGCTCCGTACCCGCGGACAACCCGACGCCCGGCTCCCCCGTCTACTCCCTGGGGCACCGCAACCCGCAGGGCATCGCGTGGGACGAGACCGGCCGCATGTGGGCGGCGGAGTTCGGCCAGAACACCTGGGACGAGCTGAACCTCATCCAGCCGGGCGGGAACTACGGCTGGCCGGAGGTCGAGGGCACGGGGGGCGGCGGCGAGTACGTGGACCCGGTCATGCAGTGGGCGACGCGGGACGCGAGCCCGAGCGGCCTCGCCGCGGTGCGCGGCACCCTATTCCTCGCCGGACTCGGCGGCGAGCGGCTCTGGGTGATCCAGCCCACGGCCGAGGGCGGCGCCGGCGACGTGGTCGAGTACTTCCGCGACGAATACGGCCGCATCCGCGACGTCACCGCCGGTCCCGACGGCAGCCTGTGGATGATCACGAACAACACGGACGGGCGCGGATCGCCGCGGAACGGCGACGACAGGCTGATCCAGGTCGACCTCGTACCCCTGGCGGGCGGCTAGGTTACTAGGGTGACAGGCTCGATCATCCAGGGAATTGACCGCGAGACCCTTCGGGAGAAGGTGGACCTCCGGGCCGCAGGAGACCGCCTGGACGACCTGCAGAACCAGCGCAGCCTCGCCGCCATCACCGAGAAGGTGACCCTGCTGCGCGTGGTCGGCCGCATCGACGACGCGTGGACGATGGCGAACGAGGCCGTGCGGCTCGCGCGATTCACCGGCGACCGCGAAACCCTGCTCGCCGCACGCATCCGCCGCGCCCAGGTGCAGCACCACCAGGAGAAGTTCGAGGTCGCGCTCATGGAGCTGAGCGGCTGCGTCAACGAGGCGCACGCCCACGACTGGATCGAGCTCGAGGTGCTGGCCCTGCAGGCGCGGGGGCGCGCGTACTTCGACCGGCGCGACTACCGGCGCGCCCTCGTCGACTTCGAGGACGCGAAGGGCATCCGGGAGCGGAACAACCTTCCCGCGGAGCCCTTCGACGAGACGGCGGTCGCCGTCGCGGTGACCCGCGAGCTGCTCGCAGACGGCCCCGCCCCCTCGCGGCTCTAGTCGCTCACGGTTCAGGCCCTCCCCCGGCTCCGGCTTTCACCGCCCCTGCAATTCGCCGGCTCTGCTCCCTCACCGTAGAGGGAGGAACGGCGGCCCTCCCCAGGCCGGCGGCGCGCGCGGGAAGGGTCGGCGGCCGCGGTTATCCTCGTCGGGTGGCTGACCTCGAACGCGTGCGGAGATGGGCGAACGCCCTCATCGCGCTGCACCTGGACGCGGGCGAGTGGACGTTCGCGTTCGACAACGCCAAGACGCGGGCGGGGCTCTGCAACTACACGCGCCGGCGCATCACCGTGTCGCGCTACCTCGCGTCCCGGTACGAGGACGACGAGATCCACCAGGTGCTGCTGCACGAGGTCGCCCACGCCATGGCCGGAAACGCGGCCGGGCACGGGCCGCGTTGGCGCGCCATCGCCGCCGCCATCGGCTACGAGGGCAAGCGGCTGCACGACGGCGCCATCGCCGATGACCTCGCGCCCTGGGTGGGCACGTGCCCCGCGGGGCACCGGCACTACCGCTACCGCAGGCCGGCCCGCCCGATGTCCTGCGGCAGGTGCTCGCGCCGCTTCGCCGCGGCGCACCTCATCGACTGGCGCAAGCGCGACATCCCCGCCGCCGCGAGGCGCAGCGCGGCGTCGGCCGCGCGCTGAGGCCGGAGCGTCAGCGCGCGGACGGGATCCGCCTCAGCTACTCGACGATCTGCGCCTCTTTCCAGAACGCGACGTAGTTGCTGTAGTCCTTGCCCACGCGGTCGAAGGACGACGGCAGCGGGTTCGGGTAGGACCAGGCACGGTCCTGCAGCAGCGCGTCGCCGTCGCGCAGGCTGAAGTACTGGCAGTCGCCCTTCCACGGGCAGCGGTAGGGGGTGGCGCTCTTCTCGAGGAGGTCCGAGTTCACGCTCGCGGGCGGGAAGTACCAGTTGCCCTCGATACGGATGAGGTCCTCGCGAGGAGCCTCCGCAAGGATCGTGTCACCGAGTACGGCTTTCATCGCATGTCCTTCACTGATGCGCCGCCCGCCATGGACGGCCTGTCAGGAGGAACGCCGGGCGCCGAAGACGCATTCCCGGAGCACGGGAACCGTGCGGGACGCGTTCACCTGGCGGGCGAGCTCGACGTCGGCCGCGGAGTCCCGGCCCCGTAGTTCCTCGGCGGACGCCGAGGCCGAGATGAGGTGCCCGATGCCCCGGCGCAGGGCGTGGTAGGCGGACGACGCGGTCGCCGCCTCGGGCGAGCAGTGGTCGATGCCGACCGCGGTGAGGGCGTCGACGATGGCGCCCGCGCCGAGCAGATCCTCGACGGCGGGGCGCAGCGCCCCGGACTCGTGACGCTCGCCCGCCGCGATCACGGCGACGGTCGCCCGATCGCCCAGCCGCTCCTGCAGCGCGAGCACCTCGTCCGCCACCGCGGCGGCGTTGCGAAGGCTGCCCGCGAGGACGGTGCGCCCGCGCTCCCCGAGTGCCCGCGCGATCGCGCCGCCGTTCGGCGACGGGAGCACGACCCGACCGCGGTCGCCCAGGGCCGAGACAGCCTCGGCGGTCACGCTGCTCGGCGCGAGGGACAGCCGGCCGTCGGCGGAGTCGCGCGGGGCGGCGAGCGCTGCGCCCTCGGTGCGGGCCAGCGCGTCGGCGCCGTCCTCGCCGCCCCAGGGCAGCACGTCGAGCCCGGCGCTGACGGCGAGCTCGACGGTCGTGGAGAACGAGAGCACGTCGACGACGACCAGGACATGGGCGTCCTGCAGCAGCAGCGCCCCGTCGAGGCCCCAGTCCAGCCGAACCTGGAACCCGGACTGCGCGTGCGGGTGCGGCCCCGCGGATCCGGCGGTCTGCACGGGGGCGGACGCGGGGGCAGGGGCAGGCGCGGACGCAGGGGCGGGTGCGGAAGCGAGGCCCGGGGCGGGCGCGGCGGCGGGCTCGGTCGTCAGGTCAGGCGCGGTCACCCGACGATGGTAGATCGCCGGCGGCCGCATCCCCGCCGGAGATGACGCGGCGTGACGGCTCGGGCGGCGTCGCGCGCATCTGCGCGACCATGGCCTCGAAGTCGTGCCGGGACAGCTCCACGAGCCCCTTGCGCAGCTGGTAGCCCCAGTTCGGGTCGTTGCGGGAGAGGTCGAGTACCGGCACGAGCGGACGGATGGGGGCGTCGGTCGCGAGGAGGTCGTAGTCCACCCGGCGGCGCCACGGCCGCCAGCCGGTGTCGCCGTCCTGCGCCTGATAGACGGAGTCGTCCGCGATCCGGCCGATCGCCGTGAGCTCGCGCAGCAGCGGGCCGTCCGGGGAGTACTCGCGCGGCGAGTAGTAGACGAGGCCGTCCGACTCGCCCATGCGCCGGAGGGCGTCGCGCGACCCGTGGTTCAGCTGGGCGACGCCGAGGGAGACCGCGCGCCGCACGTGGTCGCGGTGCACGACGCCCAGCCAGTACCGAATCGCCATGCGTCCAGTTGTAGCGCATGACACCGGCACGGCCGGCGGGACGGGCTGGGGCACGGCCCCCTGGAGTGGTCTCGCGTTCCCTCCGCGCCTCCACGCGTCGGCCGGGGGAACCGTGAGGACGCTGGAACGCCTGGCACGGGCACCGTGGCCGGGCGAGACTGGGTGGATGCGCGTACTGCTGAAGCTCATCCTCGACTGCGACCCCTACGCCGCCTGGCGGGCCATCCAGTCGCCCGCCGTGCTGCGGGAGGTGTCCGGTCCCCTCCTCCGCTTCGACTCGCTGGAGCCGGACGACTTCCCGACGACGTGGAGCCCGGGCGAGCACCCGCTGCGCGCCCGCGCGGGCGGCGCCGTGCCCATGGGCGAGCAGGTGCTGGACATCAGCTTCCCCGAGACCCGGGTGCCCGGCGTGCGCATCCTCCGTGACGCGGGCCACGGGCGCAGCGGCATGCTGTCGCTCGTCACCCGCTGGGACCATCGCATGGCTATCGCCGCCGACCCCAGGGGCACCGGCAAGACGCTCTTCCGCGACCAGCTCATCTTCGAGGCCGGGCCCTACACGGCTGCGCTCTGGCCGTCGCTGTGGTCGTTCTGGCAGTGGCGCGGCGCGCAGATGAAGCGCATGGCCCCGACCTGGGCGTCCGACATCGGCGAGCCCCCGCGCCCGGGCGACGCGGGCACGGACTCGGAGGCGGTGTCGGAGGGGCGGAGCTAGCGCCGGCTCCGGAGGTCCGCGAGCGCGCGGAGGCGCAGGTCCTCCAGCGTCCGGACCGTCGACGCGATGGCGGCGCGGTCGCGCACCCGGCGCAGCATCGCTCCGTCACGGTAGACGGTCATGGCCAGTTGGGTCGGCGCCTCCGGCGAGCCCACGCTGAGGACCAGTCCCCGCTGGCGGTAGATGCGGTCCGCGATGTGCGCGGCCTCGACGCTCACGACGTCGCGCCAGTCGATCCACGCGATGCGGTCCGGCTCCTGTGCGAAGCCCCTCCACAGCGTCAGCCCGCTCGGATCGGCGGTGAGCGTGAACGTCAGCGCCGTGCGCAGCCTGCGCCTCCGGTGCGGCTTCTCGTCGGGGCGGTCGAACGCCTCCGCGAGGTCCGGCCAGAAGTCCCCGAGGGGCGCCATGGTGGCGGCGAACGGGGCGGAGGCACGCAGCCGGGCCGTCCGCGCTCCGCTCACGCCGCCCATCCCGAACGTGACGACGAGGGCGAGGACCACGACCAGGAGGAGGATCCCCACGATGATGGTCATGTCCTCCTGGCCGAATCCGTCCTCCCCCCACTCCCGGGCGGTACGCCGGACCGCGAGGACCAGCGACACGATCACGAAGGCGAAGCCCAGCACCCTGCGCTTCCCGTGGCGCCGGAACCGGACGTCGCCGGTTCCGAACGGTGCGGATCCCGGTTCTACGGCCATGGTCGTTCCTTCTGCGTGCGGGCGCCCCTGTGGCGCCTCGCCAGGGTAGCCAGCGGACGAGAGCGGGCGGCAGTGCCGCGGATCCCCCAGTCCGAGGGATCCCCCGACCTAGGGTGGATGCATGGCAGACGCGCGCACGGCCCTCCAGACCGCGGACTGGCGGCGGCGCGTGTTCGCGCTGTACGCCGAGGTGCGGCGCGTCTCGGCCGACGATCCCGCCGCGGCGCACGCCCGGTGGGTGAGTGAGCGGGACGAGCTGTTCGCCACGCATCCCGCCTCGCCGCTACTGCCCGAGGACCGCGCGGGATTCGCCGGGCTTCCCGTGACCCCGTACGACCCGACCTGGCGCTTCGCGCTCGAGGTGCACGCCGACCGGCCGCCGGAGCGGCTCGAGGTCGACACCGGCACGGACGGCATCGTGCCGTTCGAGCGGCTGGGCTCCGTGCACCTGCCCGCCGTCACCGAGGACCGGCCCGGGGGCGAGCTCGACGTGTGGCGCCTCGCGTCCTACGGCGGCGGCATCTTCCTGCCGGTCAAGGACGCGCTGTCCCGCGTCCCCGGCGGCACCTACGGCGGCGGGCGCTACCTGCTCGACACCGTAAAAGGCGCCCACCTCGGCGAGCGCCCGGGCGGCCTGCTCGGCGGCCCCGGGGCGGGTGGGCGCGCGGAAGCCGGGGATCCTGACTCGGCCGGTCCGGCGATCGTGCTCGACTTCAACTTCGCCTACAACCCCTCCTGCGCGTACGACCCGGCCTGGGCGTGCCCGCTCGCGCCGCCCGGCAACGTGCTGCCCTTCGCCATCCCCGTGGGCGAGCGGATGCCCGCCCCCTCCGCTTAGGGCGGCGGTCTCGGTCTTTGTGGTTACTGAGCCCCTCGCGCAATTCAGCAGATGTCGTTCGACACGCCGCTCGCGGTGCATCCGCCGCGGCGTGTCGAGGTGGATCTGCTGAATTGCGTCGTCTCGGGAGTTCCTCGTATCCCCTCGACGGTCTCAGGGACCGTGCCGGGGACCGTGGCGGGTGCCGTGATGGGGACGGTGGAGGTGCGGGATTGACATCGTCCGGTAGGATTGTTTCTGGTGAGCGGAAACTGCGCTCCCAGCGTCGTAGAACGCCAAGTTCCCTCGCGTCGGCACGGTCCGGCTCGATTCTTGAGTTTTTTCACGGCGAACGGATGTGCCCATCGGCACCTTCGCCATCCTCCCGCTATCCGCGTCGGCCGCATGCCACGCGTCGGGACAGCTGCCCGAAAGGCAAACCCCTCCTTCATGACTGAAACCAGCTTCGGCGCGCTCGGCGTGCCGGCTCCCCTCGTTTCCGCCCTCACCGCGACGGGCATCGACTCGCCGTTCCCCATCCAGGTCGACACCCTCCCGGACACGCTCTCCGGCAGGGACGTGCTCGGCCGCGGGAAGACCGGCTCCGGCAAGACCCTCGCGTTCTCGATCCCCATGGTCGCCCGCCTCGGCGGCGTGCTCGCCGGTGGCAAGCGCCGCCCGGGTCGCCCCCTCGGCCTCGTGCTGGCCCCGACGCGCGAGCTCGCCACCCAGATCTCCGCCGCCATGCAGCCCCTCGCTGACGCGTACGGATTGAAGACGACCACCATCTTCGGTGGCGTCTCGCAGCAGCGTCAGGTCGCCGCGCTCAAGGCCGGTGTCGACATCGTCGTGGCCTGCCCCGGCCGCCTCGAGGACCTCATGAAGCAGGGCTTCGTGCACCTCGACGCCGTGGAGATCACCGTGCTCGACGAGGCCGACCACATGGCCGACCTCGGCTTCCTGCCCGTCGTCACCCGCATCCTCGACAAGACGCCGCAGGGCGGACAGCGCCTGCTGTTCTCCGCGACGCTCGACAACGGAGTGGACAAGCTCGTGAGCCGCTTCCTCCGCAACGAGGTGCTGCACTCCGTCGACGAGGCGAACTCTCCCGTCGCCGCCATGACGCACCACGTGTTCGAGGTCGACTCCGTCGACGCCAAGCGCGACCTCGTGCAGACCCTCGCGAGCGGCACCGGCCGCCGCATCCTCTTCATGCGGACCAAGCACCACGCGAAGAAGCTCGCCAAGCAGCTCACCGACGCGGGCATCCCCTCCGTCGACCTGCACGGCAACCTCTCGCAGGTGGCCCGTGACCGCAACCTCGCGGCGTTCGGCGCCGGCGAGGTGAAGGTCCTCGTCGCCACCGACGTCGCCGCCCGCGGCGTGCACGTGGACAACGTCGAGCTCGTCATCCACGTCGACCCGCCCACCGAGCACAAGGCGTATCTGCACCGCTCGGGCCGCACGGCCCGCGCCGGCAGCGAGGGCGACGTCGTGACGATCGTCATCCCGGCCCAGCGCAAGGACGTGGCCGCGATGATGCGCAAGGCGCAGATCTCGGTCACCCCGCAGTCGGTCACCCCCGACGCCGCGCCCGTCAAGGCGCTCGTCGGCGAGGTCGCCCCCTACGTGAAGCCCGCTCCCCGCGCCGCGACCGCTCCCCAGGGCAACCGCCCCTCGGGTGGCGGCGGTCGTGGCGGCGGCCAGTCGCAGGGCGCCAACGCCCAGCGCAAGCGCGCCCGTCGTGACGGCGCCCCGGCGGCCGGCTCGGGCTCGCGGGGCGGCGCCCGCACCTACAGCACGTCCTCCGAGGGCATCGCGCCCCGCGGCGGCTCCGACGTGGGCGCCGGTCGCCCCCGTCGCGACCGCTCGGGTCGCCCGGCGGCGGCAGCACCGGCCAAGTCCTCGAACGGCGGTGGCCTCGTCGCCATGTCGCAGGGCGGCGGCGGTCGCGGTCGCGGCGGACGCAGCTCCGGCCGCTGATCCTCGGATCCCGGTAAGACGGGGCCGGTCCTTTCGAGGGCTGGCCCCGTTTTCCGTTGTCGAGCGTGCCGTGTTCCCTCGTCCCCTCCCGTGCGACCTCTCCCCCCTCCGCTCCCCCCCTCCCCCTGCACTTCCCGCTCTCCCCGCTCTCCCCGCACTTCCCGCTCCCCCCGCACTTCCCGCTCCTCTTCTCCCCTCCGGCTCCTCCCGCGCTCCCCGCCCCCCGTCCGGCACCGTTCACAATTCAGGCCCTCCTGCGACACGCCGCATCTGAGGGGTCCGAAAGGCGGCGTGTCGCAGCTCAGCCTGAATTCGGAACACGGATCAGCAGCAGAGCCTGAATACGGAACACGGATCAGCAGCAGAGCCTGAATCCGGAACACGGATCAGCAGCAGAGCCTGAATTCGGAACACGGATCAGCAGCAGAGCCTGAATACGGAACACGGATCAGCAGCAGAGCCTGAATCCGGAACACGGATCAGCAGCAGAGCCTGAATCCGGAACACGGGCACGGCACGGGAACGCGGGCACGGCACGGGAACACGGGTACGGGCACGGGAACGCGGGCGGAACGCGGGCGCCGCGGGCGTGTGGTGGCGGTTCCCGTGCCTCTCCTGAATCCGGAACACCGCGGGGGCGGCGACCGTAGGGTGGAAGGGCAACGAAGGAGGACCATCATGGCCGAGGAACGCGAACCAGCCGAGACCGTCGGATCGGACAACACGATCCCGAAGTCGGACGAGGGCGTGTCCGTGGGACACACCGAGTCCTCGCACTTCGAGCCGGAGGAGGACGCGGAGGGCGCAGAGCCCGCCGAGGGTGCCGAGTCCGCCCAGGGCGCGACGGAGTAGCCCGAAGAGAGCGGGTCTGCCGGTGCATGACCACGCGGCGGCAGCCCCGTTCGCCCTGATCCCCGCCGTCTGGCTCGCGGCCCTTCTCGCCGTGGCCGTCTACGTGGGTGCCGTGCGCAGCAGCCGGCGCCGCGGCCCGTGGCCGGCCGCGCGAACGGCGTCGTGGCTCGCCGGTGTGCTCGCCGCCGCCGCAGCAGCGCACCTCGCCCTCTCCCCCGCGGGCGCGGGCTTCGTCGCCCACATGGCGGGTCACCTGATGCTCGGGATGCTCGCCCCGCTGCTGCTCGTCCTCGCCGCGCCCGGCACCCTCGCCCTGCGCTCGCTCTCCGTCGTGCCCGCGCGGCGGCTCAGCGGCCTGCTGCGCAGCGGCCCGGTCCGCGTGCTGACCCACCCCGTCCCGGCCGCACTCCTGAACGGGGGCGGGCTCTGGCTGCTCTACGCGACGCCGCTCTACGGGGCGATGCACGCGAACCCGCTGCTCCTGGCCGCCGTGCACGCGCACGTCTTCGCCGCGGGGTACCTCTTCGCGTTCTCCATCGCGGGGCCGGACCCGGCGCCGCACCGCCCGTCCCACGCGGCGCGCGCGGCCGTGCTGCTCGCCGCCGTCGCCGCGCACGCCGTGCTCGCGAAGTACCTCTACGCGCATCCGCCGCTCGGCGTGAGCGCCGCGGACGCCTCCCTGGGGTCGCAGCTCATGTACTACGGCGGGGATGCGGTCGAGCTCGGCCTCATCGTCGCGCTCGGAGCCTCCTGGTACCGCTCGACGCGGCCCCGCCCGCACCGGCGGGCACCCGCGGAGGCAGCGGCGGCCTGACGCCCAGCGACCGACGCCCCGCGGCCCGGGCCCCGGCGGCTACCCTCGGACGGTGCCCTCCTACCGCGTGATCCTGACCGTGGGCGCGCTCCGGCCCGGCACTCCGCCGCAGGAGGTCGTGCCCACCGCCGCACGGTCCGCCGCCGCCCTCGCCGTCGTCGAGGCGTCGGGAGTGGACGTGGTCGCGGGCGAGGCGCGCATCACGGTGCGATTCACGGCGGACGACCGGAACGCGGCGGCCGCGGTCGCGCAGCGCACGGTCGAGGGCACCGGCACGGCGGCGGAGGTCCGGTCCTGGCGGCTCACCGAGCGCGTCGGGGCCCGCTGGCGCGTCCTGCTCTGACCGGCCTCGCGACTGACTGCGGCGCGCAGGTGGCGGCCGTTGACAGTCCGGAGGGCGACCCGAGGCAGTGGCCCTGGGCGGCGCGGCTCAGCCGGTGCCGAAGGGCGCGTCGTCCCCGGTGACGGGGAGCTCGCTCACCTCGACGCCCTCGACCCGGGACCAGGGAGGCCCGGTGTGCAGCCAGGCGAGCAGCGCCTCGACGTCCGGACCGGCACCTTCCGCCTCGACCTCCACGGTGCCGTCGAGCAGATTGCGGGCGACCCCGGAAACTCCGAGGGCGCGGGCCTGCTCGCGGGTGGTCGCGCGGAAGCCGACGCCCTGCACGACGCCACGCACCACGGCCCGGCGCCGGATGCGATCCTGCCCCGTCACGAGCCGTCCCGCGACCCGAGGAGCAGGCCGCGCAGGAACAGCGCGGCGATCCCCACGACGACGATCAGCAGAATCACCTTCACGAGGAAGAACACGAAGCCGAAGACCAGGGTGAGGATCCACCAGGCCGCGATGGCCACGAGCAGGAGGACGAGGATGCCGCCGAGCAGCCCCGCGGTTCCGTTGCGCATCCGTCGAGCGTAGCGGCGGGTGCCGTGCTACTCGTCGCGGAAGATCGCGCCGGTGTCCAGCGTGCCGGAGGCGCTGTCGCCCGTGGTGACGGCGCCGTTGTCGGAGAGCGCGTCGTCGTCGGTCAGCGTGCCGTCCTCGTCGCCGCCGAGCGCGTCGTTCTGGTCGAGGGCGCTGCGCACGGACTCGGTGTCCGACTCCTCGTCCACCGGTTCCGGTGCCGAGAAGAGGGTCTCGGGAGTCGAGTCCTCGCTGGTGCTGGAGGGAAGTTCGGTGCTCATGCTGTCTCCTGTCGTCGTTCGGGGCCGGTCCGAGTGCTCAGCTGCCCGGGTCGGGCGCTACGCGTCCCGGGAGGGGCCGGCCGCCCCGGTGTCGAGGTCGTCGCCGGCCTCCATGTTCGGGCTCGTGGGCTCGGTGATGTCGACCCTGTCGTCGTCGCCGGAGGCCTCGTCGTCCGTCAGGGCGTCGTACCCCGGGAGGTCGTCGCTGCTCTCGGGCAGGTCGCCCGGGCCGGGAACGCCGTCGGCCGGCGTCGTGTCCGGGAACATCCCGTCCACGGAAGCGCCGTCCGCGGCGGAGCTCTCATCGAAACTCGGGGTCAGGTTGGTGTCGCTCATGCTGCATCCCTTCCGTCGGTGATTCGGCGCGAAGATGCGAAGAAGCCGCGCCCTCCCTGCCCACCGTAGGCCGGTCCCGGCGCACGCGCGCGGACTCAGGGACGGAGGTCAGGGAAGCACGCCCACCGATGCCAGCGCGGCACGCAGCAGCGCGCCGCGACCACCCTCCATGTCGTCCGACACGGCGGGCGACGCCGCCTCGGCGGGCGTCATCCAGGTCAGCTCGAGCGCGTCCTGCCGGGGGTCGCACGTGCCCGTCACGGGGACGACGTAGGCGAGGGCCACCGCGTGCTGCCGGTCGTCGTGGTACTTCCCGATGCCGGGCATGGGGAAGTACTCCGCGACGGAGAACGGCGTCGGGTTCGCGGGGAGCATCGGGAAGGCCATCGGTCCGAGGTCCTTCTCGAGGTGGCGGAACAGCGCGTCGCGGAGCGTCTCGCCGTACAGCACCCGGCCGGAGACGAGCGTCCGGGTCATCTGCCCCGTCGCGGTGGCCCGCAGCAGCACGCCGACCTCGGTCACCTGGCCCAGGCCGTCGACCCGCACCGGCACGGCCTCGACGTAGAGCAGCGGCAGGCGCCTGCGCACCTCGAGCAGCTCGATGTCGGTCAGCCAGCCCGGGTTGGTCGACGCGGGCGGGGCGCCGTCCGAATCCGGAGTCCAGTCGGGATCGGGATCGGGGGTGCGCACGGCCATGCCCCCATTCTTATACGAGCGACGTGGACAACGGCCACGGCGGGCGGGCGGGCGGGCGCCGAGTGCGAGTGCCGAGTGCGTGCAGCCGGTCCGCTCCCGGGTCGCCGGTCGCGTCGCGGTGGAAGTATGGGCACCGCCCCCGACGGACAGCAGGACGGAACACCGATGCCCGACACCCCAGCGGATCCGCCGCTGCTCGACCCCGCCGCGGTGCTGTGGTCGGCGCCGCTGCGCGACCTGCCCGCCCGGCCCCTCCTCGTGCTGCTGCACGGCTTCGGCTCGCACGAGGGCGACCTCTTCGGCCTGTCGCCGCTCCTCCCGCTGCAGCCGATCATCGCCTCGGTGCGCGCGCCCCTCCGGCACGGCGCCGGGCACGCCTGGTTCCCGGCGCCCGGGGAGCGGCACGGGGACACCGCCCCCTCCCTCGCGGACGCGGCGGCCGACGCCGTGCTGGCCTGGCTCGACGTCCTCCCCGCGCCCCCGTCCGTCGGCCTGCTCGGGTTCTCCCAGGGCGGCGCCGTCGCGCTGCAGCTGCTCCGCAGGGCCCCGCGGCGGTTCGCCTACGCGGTGGCGCTCTCGGGCTTCGTGGTGTCCGCCGGCGAGGACGCGGGGGCGGACGCCGAGCTCGAGCGGCTGCGACCGCCGGTGTTCTGGGGCCGCGGCACCGCGGACCGCGTGATCCCGGACGACGCGATCGACCGCACGCAGGAGTGGCTGCCGCGGCACGCGACGCTCACCGAGCGCATCTACGAGGACGTCGCACACGGCGTCTCCCAGCCGGAGCTCCGGGACATCGGGGCGTTCATCCGCGCGAACACGCCGCCGCTGTAGCGCCGCCCCGCCAGCCGGCGACCACGCGCGGGAGGGCCGCGGGCGGTGGTCCCAGCAGAAATGTCGGTGGTGGGGAGAAGAATGGCTGCGTGAGCGACGTGCTCGAACGGTTCTCCCCCGCGACTCGCGAGTGGTTCAGGGGGGCGTTCAGCGCGCCCACCGAAGCCCAGATCGGCGCCTGGAAGGCGACCTCGAAGGGTGCCCACGCCCTCGTCGTCGCCCCGACCGGGTCGGGCAAGACGCTCGCGGCCTTCCTCTGGTCGCTCGACCGGCTGGCCTCGTCGCCCGCGCCCGAGGATCCCGCGCACCGCACGCGCGTGCTCTACATCTCCCCGCTCAAGGCGCTGGCCGTCGACGTCGAGCGGAACCTGCGGTCCCCGCTCGTGGGCATCACCCAGACCGCCAAGCGCATGGGGGCGCAGCCGCCCGTCGTCACCGTGGGCGTGCGCTCCGGCGACACGCCCGCCGCCGATCGCCGCACGCTGCAGAAGACGCCGCCCGACATCCTCATCACGACGCCGGAGTCGCTGTTCCTCATGCTGACGTCCGCCGCCCGGGAGACGCTGGTCGGCGTCGAGACGATCATCATCGACGAGGTGCACGCGGTCGCCAACACGAAGCGCGGATCGCACCTCGCCCTGTCGCTCGAGCGGCTCGACGCGCTGCTGCCGAAGCCCGCCCAACGCATCGGCCTGTCGGCCACGGTGCGCCCGCACGAGGAGGTGGCGCGCTTCCTCGGCGGCCGCTCCCCCGTCACGATCGTGGCGCCCAAGTCCACGAAGCGGTTCGACCTGCGGGTGGTCGTGCCCGTCGACGACATGACGGACCTCGGCACCACCGGCCCCGTCGAGGGATCGGCGTCGGCCGCCGAGAAGCAGGGCTCGATCTGGCCGCACGTCGAGGAGCGCATCGTCGACCTCGTGCTCGAGCATCGCTCGTCCATCGTCTTCGCGAACTCCCGCCGGCTGAGCGAGCGGCTCACGGCCCGGCTGAACGAGATCTACGCCGAGCGGCTGGAGCTTCTCGAGGCCCAGGAGTCGATTCCGGGTCAGGAACCGGCGGTCGCTCTCCGGCAGGGTCAGGAACCGGCCCTCGTCGCGTCCGGAACCGCCGCCGTCGGATCGGCTCAGGCACCGGCCCGCGAACAGTCCCGAGGCTCGAGGGGGGCCGGCGGGCGCACGCCCGCGGCGCTCATGGCCCAGGCCGGGCTGTCCGCGGGCGCCGACCCGATCCTCGCCCGGTCGCACCACGGCTCGGTGTCGAAGGAGCAGCGGGCCATCATCGAGGACGACCTGAAGTCCGGCCGCCTGCGCTGCGTCGTCGCCACGTCGAGCCTCGAGCTCGGCATCGACATGGGCGACGTCGATCTCGTCGTGCAGGTCGAGGCGCCGCCCTCCGTCGCGAGCGGGCTGCAGCGCGTGGGGCGCGCCGGCCACCAGGTCGGCGAGGTCTCCCGTGGCGTCATCTTCCCGAAGCACCGCGCCGACCTCATCCACTCCGCCGTCACGGCCGAGCGGATGGCGGCGGGCAGCATCGAGTCCATGCGGGTGCCCGCCAATCCCCTCGACGTGCTCGCTCAGCAGACGGTCGCGGCCGTCGCCCTCGACACGCTCGACGTGGACGAGTGGTTCGACACGGTGCGCCGCTGCGCGCCCTTCGCCACGCTGCCCCGCTCCGCCTACGACGCGACGCTCGACCTGCTCGCGGGCCGCTACCCGAGCGACGAGTTCGCCGAGCTCCGCCCGCGCATCGTCTGGGACCGGGACGCCAACACGATCACCGGGCGCCCGGGTGCCCAGCGCCTCGCCGTCACCTCGGGCGGCACCATCCCCGACCGCGGCCTGTTCGGCGTGTTCATGGTCGGCGGGGACCCCGGCAAGCCCGGCGGCGCGGGCAACCGGGTCGGCGAGCTCGACGAGGAGATGGTGTACGAGTCCCGCGTCGGCGACGTCTTCGCGCTCGGCTCGACGAGCTGGCGCATCCAGGAGATCACGCACGACCGGGTGCTCGTCACGCCCGCGTTCGGCGAGCCGGGCAAGCTGCCGTTCTGGAAGGGCGACGGCCTCGGCCGCCCCGTCGAGCTCGGGCGCGCGATCGGCGCGTTCGTGCGCGAGCTGGCCGGCGCCGCGCCGGACGCGGCCCGGCAGCGCGCGGCCACGGTGGGCCTCGACGACCGCGCCACGAACAACCTCATCGCGTTCCTCGACGACCAGAAGAAGGCGACCAACCACCTGCCGACGGACCGCACGCTCGTGGTGGAGCGCTTCCGCGACGAGCTCGGCGACTGGCGCGTCGTGCTGCATTCCCCGTACGGCATGCAGGTGCACGCGCCCTGGGCCCTCGCCATCGGAGCGAGGGTGAGCGAGCGGTACGGCATCGACGGGGCCACCATGGCGAGCGACGACGGCATCGTCGTGCGGATCCCGGACACCGAGAGCGAGCCGCCGAGCGCGGACCTGTTCGTGTTCGATCCCGAGGACATCGCGGCCATCGTCACCGAGGAGGTCGGCGGGTCCGCGCTGTTCGCGTCCCGGTTCCGCGAGTGCGCCGCGCGGGCGCTGCTCCTGCCCCGGTACAACCCCGGCAGGCGCTCCCCGCTCTGGCAGCAGCGCCAGCGCGCCGCCCAGCTGCTCGACGTCGCGCGGAAGTACCCGACGTTCCCGATCGTGCTCGAGACCATCCGGGAGGTGCTGCAGGACGTCTACGACCTGCCCGCACTCACCGACCTCGCCCGGCAGCTCGAGTCCCGCAAGATCCGGATCGTGGAGACCACCACCACGATCGCCTCGCCCTTCGCGCGGAGCCTGCTGTTCAGCTACGTCGGCGCGTTCATGTACGAGGGCGACAGCCCGCTTGCCGAGCGGCGCGCGGCCGCCCTCTCCCTCGACACGTCGCTGCTGTCCGAGCTCCTCGGCCGCGCCGAGCTGCGGGAGCTGCTCGACCCCGCCGTGCTCGACCGCACCGAGCTCGAGCTGCAGCGGCTCGCCCCCGACCGCAACGCCAAGGACCTCGAGGGCATCGCCGACCTCCTGCGGATGCTCGGCCCGCTCACGACGGACGAGGTGCGCGCCCGGGTGGTGCCCGACTCGCCGGTGGAGCAGTGGCTCGAGGACCTCGTCGGGTCGCGGCGCGCGCTGCGGGTGAGCTTCGCCGGGCGTGACTGGTGGACCGCCATCGAGGACGCGAGCCGGCTGCGCGACGCCCTCGGCGTCCCGCTGCCCATCGGCACCCCGCTCGCCTTCATCGAGCCGGTCGCGAACCCGCTCGGCGATCTCGTGGCCCGCTTCGCCCGCACGCACTCCCCGTTCACCGTGACCATTGTCGCCGAGCGCTTCGGGCTCGGCACGGCCGTCGTGCTCGACACGCTGCGCCGCCTCTCCGCGGAGCGCCGGGTGACCGAGGGCGAGTTCCGGCCCGGCGCCACCGGCAGCGAGTGGTGCGACGCCGAGGTGCTGCGCCGCCTGCGCAGCCGTTCCCTCGCAGCGCTCCGGCACGAGGTCGAGCCCGTCGACACCGCGACGTTCGGGCGCTTCCTGCCGGCCTGGCAGCACGTCGGCGGCACCCTCCGCGGCGTCGACGGCGTGCTCACCGTGATCGACCAGCTGGCCGGCGTGCCCATCCCGGCGTCGGCGTGGGAGTCGCTCGTGCTGCGGGCGCGGGTGCGCGACTACCTGCCCAGCATGCTCGACGAGCTCACCTCGACGGGCGAGGTGCTGTGGACCGGCGCGGGCTCCCTGCCCGGCAACGACGGCTGGATCAGCCTGCACCTCGCCGACACCGTGCCCCTTACCCTGCCCGAGCCCGCCGACCACGAGACGAACGAGCTCGAGCGCGAGGTGCTGACCACCCTCGGCAGCGGCGGCGCGTACTTCTTCCGCCAGCTCTCCGACGCGGTCGGCTCGACCGACGACGCGGCCCTCGTCACCGCCCTGTGGGACCTCGTCTGGGCCGGGCTGGTGACGAACGACACGTTCTCGCCGCTCCGCGCGCTCATCGGCGGGGGGAAGACGACGCACAGCGCGCCGAGCCGGGCGCCCCGCTCCCGGATGTACCGCGGCCGGGCGTATGCCCGACCGAGCATGCCCTCCCGCGGAGGCCCGCCGACGGCCGGCGGCCGGTGGTCCATCGTGCCGCTCGCCGAGACGGACGCGACAGTGCGGGCCGCAGCGTCGGCGGAGACCCTGCTGGAGCGCTACGGCGTCGTCACGCGCGGATCCGTCGCGACCGAGAGGGTTCCCGGCGGATTCGCCCTCGCGTACAAGGTGCTGAGCGGCTTCGAGGAGTCCGGGCGGGCCAGGCGCGGCTACTTCATCGAGACGCTCGGCGCGGCCCAGTTCTCCACCGGCGGCACGGTCGACCGGTTGCGCTCGTTCTCCCGCGACCCGAGCCTGCCCGCGCCGGCGCCGGCCGCCCTCGCGCTCGCGGCGACGGACCCCGCGAACCCGTACGGCGCCGCCCTGCCGTGGCCGTCGTCCGGCGGCGAGGACGCGGCCGAGCCCTCCGGATCCGTAGCGGGAGCACCGGGCGACGGCGCCGCGGCCCCGGCGACGGCGGGCACGACCGCGGGTGCCGGCACGGGCACCGGCACGGGCACGGGCACGGGCACGGGCCATCGCCCCGGCCGCAAGGCGGGCGCCCTCGTGGCGCTCGTGGACGGCGCGCTCGTGCTCTACGTCGAGCGCGGGGGCAAGACCGTGCTCGCGTTCGACGAGGACGAGGCGACGCTGCGGCTGGCGGCGGGCGGGCTCGCCGCCCTCGTGCGATCCGGCGGCGTGGACAAGCTCGCGGTCGAGAAGGCCAACGGCGCCTTCGTGCTCGGGACGCCGGTCGGGCGCGCCCTCGAGGACGCGGGGTTCCTCGCGACGCCGCGTGGACTGAGGCTCCGTGCCTGAGGGCGATACCGTCTACCGCACGGCCAAGCACCTGAACGAGGTGATGGCCGGCACCGTGCTGACCCGGTGCGACGTGCGGGTGCCGAAGTACGCCACCGTCGACCTCACCGGCGAGACCGTGCACGAGGTCGTGAGCGTCGGCAAGCACCTGCTCACCCGCGTCGGCGACTACAGCATCCACTCCCACCTGAAGATGGAGGGGTCGTGGCACATCTACGCGCTGGGCTCCCGGTGGCGACGGCCGGCGTTCGAGGCGCGGATCATCCTCGACAACGCCGACTGGTCCACCGTGGGCTTCTCCCTCGGGGTGCTCGAGGTGCTGCCGCGCGCGGAGGAGGACGAGGCGGTGGGGTACCTCGGCCCGGACCTCCTGGGCCCCGGCTGGGACGCCGACGAGGCACTGCGGCGGGCGACCGCCGACCCGGACCGCGCCATCGGCCTGGTCCTGCTCGACCAGCGGATCATGGCGGGACTCGGCAACGTGTACCGCGCCGAACTCTGCTTCCTCCGCGGCATCCTGCCGACCCGTCCGGTGCGCGACGTGCCGGACCTGCCGGGCCTCATCGACCTGTCCCGGCGCACGATCCTGGCCAACCGTGACCGGTCCGAGCGCACCTTCACGGGCGACCTGCGGACGGGCCGGATGCGGTACGTCTACGGGCGGATGCGGAAGCCCTGCCTGCGCTGCGGCACCCCGATCCAGCGCGCCGACCTCGGCGATCCCGTGCGCCCCGGCCAGGGCAGCCAGGACCGCGTCGTCTACTGGTGCCCGCGCTGCCAGTCCTGAGCAGCGTCGCGCCCGGCGCCGGCTGAAGCGACGGAACGGGCAGCATGCGCTTCGCCGCCGCGTACACCGTCGCGCTCAGCGGCGAGCAGATCGCCCGGCACTACACCGTCGGACGCTAGGCGGCGACGAGCCTGCGCGTCGGCCGGGATCCGGAAGTCGCCCGCGCCCTAGGCACAACGAGAAGGGACCCCCGGAGTATCCGGGGGTCCCTCGTCGTTCGTGCGGCTTCCGCTACCCGACGTGCACGATCTCGATCGCGGAGACCTTCGCCTGGTTGACGGTCGACGAGAAGTCGATGTCGAGGTTGCCGTCGGTCACCTGCAGGGTGTTGCTGCGGACGTGGGCGGTCATCGGGGCGACGACCGCGTTCAGGTCGAGACCGGAGATCTCCGTCGCGCCGCCCTCGAGGTTGGCCGAGAACACGCGCTTGCCCGTGCCGCCGGCTCCGCCACCGGTCGCCCCGTGGTAGATCTCGGCGAAGTGCAGGCGCACCGTGTACGTGCCGGGAGCCAGCGCGATGTCGTAACCGAACGGTCCGAGGTTCGTCGTCGCGCTCCGCTCCGTGCGGTAGAGCACGTCGTCGGTGGTGCCGGCGATGGCGGTGACGGCCGGGTTCGTGTAGGTCTTGCCGCCGGCGAAGCCGGTGTCGGCCGCCCACGTCACGCCGCCCGTCGTCACGGCGGGCCCGCCCGCGTTGATGCGGATGGTCGGGCGCAGCTTCGACCCCGTGACCACGGCGCTCGGCGCCGAGGTCAGCCCGGTCGAACCGACCGCGACCACCCGGTAGGCGTAGG
>CANKXX010000007.1 GCA_947487835.1 uncultured Microbacteriaceae bacterium | reverse complement strand
CTCACCAACAACCTGATAGGCCGCGAGTCCATCCCCAACCGAAATTCTTTCCACAACCAGACGATGCCGTCGATTGTCATATCCGGTATTAGACGCCGTTTCCAGCGCTTATCCCAGAGTCAGGGGCAGGTTACTCACGTGTTACTCACCCGTTCGCCACTAATCCCCCCAGCAAGCTGGAGTTCATCGTTCGACTTGCATGTGTTAAGCACGCCGCCAGCGTTCGTCCTGAGCCAGGATCAAACTCTCCGTAAATGCTTGATCGCCAAACCACCCCAAAAGGCAGCCGGCACATCTAGATGCGCACACAGCACCGGGAATCGGTAACCATGCACGCGAGTTTGTTCTGACTAAATTCGAATATCAACTGACATTCTTTATCTAATCCAAAGGAATCTCACCAACCACCAATACAGGTGATTGCCGAGGATATTTGGCATTTGACATTGTGCACGCTGTTGAGTTCTCAAGGATCGGACGCACCCGGATCCATCCCTATCAGGACTTCCTCCGAGGCAACTTCCTTAGCTTACATCACTTCCTCGTCCCCGTCAACTCGGCCAGGCGGTTCGGATCGTGAAGATCCAAGCCCGGTTCGGGTGAGGGAAACTGTCGGAGCGACGTCCCATCCTACGCATCCGATCCGACTACTTGCAAGAGCGTCTGGATTGAGTGGAGGAGGTGGCCCCCACTTGAGGCCGGGAAGCTCAGCGGCTTTCCCGCACCTTTGGGGTGACAAGTAAGTACTTTACGCAGCCCCTCCAGGGCCCGCAACTCGGCACTGCAGCCCGGGCGTGTCGCACCCCGCTCTCCCGGAAGTACGGGGAGCAAGCCCTACGGCTGCCCCTGGTCGATGTGGCCGAGTGCACGCTCGAACCGGGCGCCGAACTCCGCCACCTCGTTGTCGCCGATGATCAGCGGCGGCGCGATGCGGATGCTCGACGGGTTGGGCGCGTTGATGATCAGCCCCTCCTGCATGGCGGCGGACGCGACGCGAGCCGCGACCGGCTCGGCCAGGCCGAGCCCGAGCAGAAGACCGCGCCCGCGCACCTCGCGGATGAGCGGCGACTGCAGATCGCGGACCATGGCGCGCAGCTGCTCGCCCCGGAGTTCCGCGTTCTCCACGAGGCCGGCCGTCTCGATCTCCTCGAGCACCGCGTTCGCGGCCGTCGTGGCCAGCGGGTTGCCGCCGAAGGTGCTGCCGTGCTGCCCCTTCTGGAGGAGGTCCGATGCGCGCTGGAAGGTGACCATGGTGCCGATCGGCACTCCGCCGGCGATGCCCTTGGCCACGGTGATCGCGTCCGGCTCGATGCCGTAGTGCTGGAAGGCGAACCACTTGCCGGTGCGACCCACGCCCGTCTGGATCTCATCGAGGATCAGTAGCGCACCGTGCTCCCGCGTCAGCTCGCGGGCGCGCCGGAGGAAACCCTCCGGGTGTTCGACCACACCGGCCTCGCCCTTGATCGGCTCGACGAGCACGGCCGCGACCGTGTCGTCGATGGCCGCCTCGAGGCCCTCGATCGTGGCGTCGATGTGCTCGACCCCGCCGGGCAGCGGGAGGAACGGCGCCTGCATCTCCGGCTGCCCGGTGAGCGCGAGGGCGCCCATCGTGCGGCCGTGGAAGGAGCCCTTCACGGTGAGGATGCGCGTGCGCCGCCCGGACTCGTTGTTGCGGCGGGCCAGCTTGAACGCGGCCTCGTTCGCCTCGGCGCCGGAGTTGCCGAAGTAGACGCGGCCGGCGTCGCCCGCGCCGCTCAGCCTGCGGAGCCGCTCGGCGAGCTCGATCTGGGAGGGCGTCGCGAAGTAGTTCGACACGTGGGCGAGGGTCGCGATCTGCCTGCTCACCGCCTCGACGAGGGCGGGATGCGCGTGGCCGAGCGAATTGACCGCGATGCCGGCGAGGAAGTCGAGGTAGCGTTTGCCCGTACTGTCCTCCACCCAGGCGCCCTCACCGCGGACCAGCATCGCGAGCGGCGGCGGGGACGAGCGCATCATGGCGGAGCTGAAGCGGTCCGCCCACGGGGTGACCGCGTCGGGCGGGGGCGCATGGTGCCAGGTCGGGGAATCAGACATGGGGTACGACCTCCGTGCCGATGCCGCTCTGGGTGAAGATCTCGAGAAGGATCGAGTGCGGGATGCGGCCGTCGATGATCGCCGCCTTCGCCACTCCCCCGTCGACGGCCTCGAGGCACGCCGCCATCTTGGGGATCATGCCCGACTCCAGGCTGGGCAGGAGCTCGCGCAGCGCATCCGCCCCGATGACCGAGACCAGGGAGTCCCGGTTCGGCCAGTCGCTGTAGAGCCCGGCGACGTCGGTCAGGACCACGAGCTTCTCGGCGCCGAGGGCCACCGCGAGCGAGGCCGCGGCGGAGTCGGCGTTCACATTGAGCGACTGCGTCGGATCGTCGACGTCCGGCGCGATCGAGGACACCACCGGGATACGGCCCGCGTCGAGCTGGGCGAGCACCGCGGCGGGATCCACCTCGACGACGTCGCCCACGAGACCGAGGTCGACCTGCTCGCCGTCCACGACCGCCGACCGGCGCCGGCCGCGGAACAGCCCGGCGTCCTCCCCCGAGATTCCGGCCGCGAGCGGACCGTGCTCATTGATGCGGCCCACGATGCTGCGGCTCACCTGGCCGGTCAGCACCATGCGCACGACGTCCATCGCCTCGGGAGTCGTCACGCGATAGCCCCCGCGGAACTCCGACTCGATGCCCAGGCGCTTCAGCATGGACGAGATCTGGGGCCCACCCCCGTGCACCACGACCGGGCGGATGCCGGCGTAGCGGAGGAAGACGATGTCCTCGGCGAACGCCCGGGTGAGCTCTTCGCTCACCATGGCGTTGCCGCCGAACTTCACCACGATGATGCGGTCGTGGAAGTGCATGAGCCAGGGCAGCGCCTCGATGAGGGTCGCCGCCTTCTCCCGCGCCTGATCCTGGTCCGTGCTCCCCGGGCCGGTGCTGGGCTGGCTCGTCGTCGCCTGATCAATGCTGGGCTGACCGGCTGCCTGCCGGCCGCTCTCCGTCGGGTCGATCGTCGGGTCCGCCATCCTCAGCTCGCGTACGCGCTGTTCTCGTGCACGTAGTCGTGCGTGAGGTCGTTCGTCCAGATCGTGGCCGTCTCGCCACCCGCGTGCAGGTCGATGAGCACGTGCACGGCCCGCGGCGCGAGATCCACGAGGTCCCGGCTCTCGTGCGGCTCGCCCGCCCGGCACACCTGTACGCCGTTGATCGCGACGTCGATGCCGTAGGGGTCGAAGGCCGCCTCCGTGGTGCCGACGGCGGCGAGGACGCGCCCCCAGTTGGGGTCGTTGCCGAAGACGGCCGCCTTGAAGAGGTTGCTGCGGGACACGGCGCGGCCGACCGTCACGGCGTCGTCCTCCGACGCCGCGTTCACCACCTCGATGGCGATGTCGTGGCTCGCACCCTCGGCGTCGGCCTGCAGCTGGAGCGCGAGGTCGCGGCACACGTCGGTGAGCGCGTCCGTGAAGTCGTCGACCGCGGGCACCACGGCCGACGCCCCGGAGGCGAGCAGGGTGACCTGGTCGTTCGTCGACATGCAACCGTCGGAGTCGAGTCGGTCGAAGGTGACCCGGGTCGCGGCGCGGAGCGATGCGTCGAGCACCGGGGAGGGCAGGTCGGCGTCGGTCGTGAGGACGACGAGCATGGTTGCGAGACCGGGCGCGAGCATGCCCGCGCCCTTGGCCATGCCGCCGATCGTCCAGCCGTCGGGCGAGCGGAAGACCGCCTGCTTGGGCTTGGTGTCCGTGGTCATGATCGCCTCGGCCGCATCCGGCCCGCCGGACTCCGTGAGCGAGCCGGCCGCGGCGCCGACGCCGTTCTGGAGCTTGTCCAGCGGCAACTGCTCGCCGATGAGTCCGGTCGAGCAGACGAGCACGTCGCCCGCCGAGATGCCCAGGTACTCGGCGACCGTCTCGGCCGTGGAGTGGGTGACCTGGAAGCCGCGCGCGCCGGTGTAGCAGTTGGCCCCGCCGGAGTTCAGCACGATGGCCGCGACGGTGCCGTCGGCGATCACCTGCTGCGACCACAGGATCGGGTTCGCCTTGCAGCGGTTGCTCGTGAACACCGCGGCCGCCGCCTGGCTCGGGCCGTGGTTCTGCACGAGCGCGAGGTCCCTCGCCCCCGTCGACTTCAGGCCCGCGACGGCTCCCGCCGCCACGAATCCCCGTGCTGCTGTCACGCTCACGGCGCCACCCCGTTCCTCTGCAGTCCCGTCGTCTCGGGCAGGCCGAGCGCGATGTTGGCGGACTGGATCGCCGCTCCCGCGGTGCCCTTGCCCAGGTTGTCGATCACGGACACGACCACGACCCGCTGCGCGGCCTCGTCGATCGCGAGCCCCACGAGCGCTGTGTTCGACCCGAGCACATCCGCTGTGCCGGGGAAGACGCCGGGCGGGGTCAGGTGCACGAAGGGCTCGTCCCGGTACGCGAGCTCCCACGCGGCGCGCACGTCGGACGCACTGAAGCCGGGCTCGAGCCGGGCGGTGGACGTCGCGAGGATGCCGCGGGCCATCGGCACGAGCACGGGCGTGAAGGACACGGTCACCGGCGACCCGCCGGCGAGCTCGAGGTTCTGCTGGATCTCCGGGGTGTGCCGGTGGATGCCGCCGACCCCGTAGGCGCTCGCGGAGCCGAGGATCTCGCTCGCGAGGAGGTTCGTCTTCAGAGCCCGGCCGGCGCCGGACGGTCCGACCGAGAGGACGGACACGATGTCGTCGGGGCGGATGACGCCGGCCTTCAGCCCCGGCGCGAGGGCGAGCGTGATCGCGGTGACGTTGCAGCCGGGCACGGCGATGCGCTTCACGCCCCTGAGGTGCTCGCGCTGCGCCTCCGGCGCGTCGAGGTGAACGAGCTCGGGCAGCCCGTACGGCCACGCGCCGTAGAACTCGCCACCGTAGAACTTCTCCCACGCCGCCTCGCTGGTGAGGCGGTGGTCCGCGCCGCAGTCGACGACGAGGGTGTCGGGATCCAGCTCCGCCGTGATCGCACCCGACTTGCCGTGGGGAAGGGCGAGGAACACGATGTCGTGCCCCGCGAGGTTCTCCGCCGTCGTCTCGACCATCTCGAGGTCACCGTAGCTGCGCAGGTGCGGGTGGACGCTGAGGAGGTGCGATCCCGCGTTCGAGTACGCGGTGACGGTGCGCACCTCGAACTCGGGGTGGTCGGCCAGCAGGCGGAGGAGCTCGCCGCCCGCGTATCCGCTTCCGCCCGCGACCGCCACCGAAAAAGTCATGCATCCAACCTACTGCCGCCCGGCACCCGCCTCTTTCCGCCGGGAGGGGCCCGCGCGCCGCACGGCCGAGGTGCCCGCCCGGTCCTTCCCGGGCGGGATTCAGGACCGAAGCGGGCACCTCACGGGCGGGTGCGCGGGTAGAGGGGGTCAGTCGCGGAGGGTCGCCCCGAAGCGGGTGGCCGCGAGCGCGACGGCCCCGTTCTTCGCTTGGGTTGCCTCGGCGGCCGTGAGCGTGCGGTCCGTGGCGCGGAAGCGCAGCGCGAAGGTGAGCGACTTCTCGCCCTCCCCCACACCCGTGCCGCGATAGTCGTCCACGAGCCGGGCCTGCTCCAGGAGCTCGCCCGCACCCTCGACGACGGTCGCCAGCAGCTCGGCGGCCGGCACCTCGACCGGCACGACGAGGCTCAGGTCCTGCGTCGCGGCGGGCATCGAGACGATCGGGGACACGACGACCTCGCGGCGGGCGTGCTCGAGCAGCGCGTCGAGGTCCACCTCGGCGACGCCCACGACCCGCGGCAGGTCGAGCTCCCGCGCGAGCGCGGGCAGCAGCTCACCCGCGAAGCCGACCGGCACCGCGCCGGCCGGAGTGTCCAGGACGAGCTCGGCGGTGCGACCGGGGTGCAGGGCCTTGTGCCTGCCCTGCGTCACGCGCACCTCCGCGCCCACGGATGCGGCGAGCTGGTGCACGGCGGTCAGCGCGTCGGCCACGCCCGCGGGAAGCGCGGGCTGGCCCGGCTGCTTCGCGACGGTGTTGCCCGTGACCAGGACACCGACATGTCGCGGCTGCGGCGGGATGCCCGCGTTCAACTGGGCAAGGGTCTCGTCGCTCGGCAGCGCGCCGCCGAGCGGCAGGTCGGTCGCGTGGCCGTACGTCACGCCGGGCTCGGGCCGGAACACGAGGCCGACCTCGAACAGCGACAGGTCGGTGAGCCCGCGGGACAGGTTGCGGCGGGCGACCTCGATCAGCCCGGGCAGCATCGAGGTCCGCAGGAACGGCGCCTCCACGTCGAGCGGGTTCGCGAGCCGCACCGACGCGACCGCGTCGTCCGTCGCGCTGCCGAAGGTGTCGTTCGCGGTGCGGGACAGGAAGGGGTAGCTGAGCACCTCGACCGCGCCCGCCGCGGCCAGGGCATCGGCGGCCTTACGGCGCAGCCGCTGCTCCCGGGTGATGCCGCGGCCGGGCGGGGCGACGGGCAGCACCGAGGGGATGCGGTCGTAGCCGACGATGCGGGCGACCTCCTCGGCGAGGCTCGCGGCGTCGACGAGGTCGGGGCGCCAGGTCGGCGGCGTCACGGAGTACCCGTCGTCGGTGCTCTCGACAGACGCGCCGATGGCCTCGAGGGTTCCGCTCACCTCGTCCGGGGTGAAGTCCACGCCGATGAGGCGGGTCACGTAGTCGGCGGGCAGCGCGATGGCGGCCGGCGCCTCCGAGTCGTCGAGCACCGAGCCCAGCTCGTCCGGGGTGCCGCCCGCGTGCTCCACGAGCAGCTGCACGACGCGCGCGGCGGCGGCGGCGGCGACGGCCGGGTCGACGCCGCGCTCGAAGCGCTTGGACGCCTCGCTCGGCAGCTTGTGCCTCCGGGCGGTGCGGGCGATCGACACGGGGTCGAAGTTGGCGGACTCGATCAGCACGTTCGTCGTGCCGCCCGAGATCTCGGTCGTGGCGCCGCCCATGACGCCGGCGAGGCCGATCGCGCCGGAGCCGTCCGTGATGAGCAGGTCCTCGGGGTCGAGCGTCTGGGTCTGGTCGTCCAGCGTGACGAGCGTCTCGCCGGCACGGGCGCGCCGCACGGTGATGCCGCCCGTCAGCCGATCGAGGTCGTAGCCGTGGATCGGCTGGCCGAGCTCGAGCATCACGTAGTTCGTGATGTCGACGGCGAGCGAGATGGAGCGGATGCCCGCGAGCTTCAGGCGCGCCACCATCCAGGGCGGCGTGGGCCGGGTGGCGTCGATGCCGCGCACCGTGCGGGTGACGAAGACGCCGCAGCCGACGCGGCCGCGGATCGGCGCCTCGTCCTCGACGGTCACCGAGAACCCGCTCGGCCGCGCGGCCGACAGGTCGGCGGCGACGCGCTCGACCGGGTCCGTGAAGGCGGCGCCGGTGGAGTGCGCGTACTCCCGGGCGATGCCACGGATCGAGAACGCGTATCCGCGGTCGGGCGTGACGTTCACCTCGACCGCCTCGTCGTCCAGGTGCAGCAGGCGCACCGCATTCGTGCCGACCTCGGGGTCGAGGCCGATGGAGGACAGCACGAGGATGCCGGCGTGGTCGTCGCCGAGGCCGAGCTCCTTCGTCGAGGCGATCATGCCGTCCGACACGTGGCCGTACGTCTTGCGCGCGGCGATCGGGAACGGGCCGGGCAGCACGGCGCCCGGCAGGGTCACGACGACCTTGTCGCCCGCGACGAAGTTGTGGGCGCCGCAGACGATACCGCGCACGTCGGCTCCACCGTCGGCCGCGAGCTGCCCCTCGGGCGCGACCCGCACCTGGCACCAGTTGATCGTCTTGCCGTTGCTCTGCGGCTCGGGCGTCGCCTCGAGGACCTGGCCGACCACGACGGGGCCGGTCACCTCGAAGCGGTGCACGTCCTCCTCCTCGAGGCCGACGCGCACGAGGGCGGCGTGAATCTGGTCGGCGCTGACGTCCTCGGGCAGCTCGACGTACTCGCCGAGCCAGCTGATGGGAATACGCATGCCTCTAGACCACCATTCCGAACTGCTGCGAGAAGCGGATGTCGCCCTCGACCATGTCGCGCATGTCACTCAGGTCGTTGCGGAACATGAGGGTGCGCTCGACCCCCATGCCGAAGGCGAAGCCGGTGTACTCGTCGGGGTCGATGCCCGCGGACTTCAGCACGTTCGGGTTCACCATGCCGCAGCCGCCCCACTCGATCCAGCGCGGGCCGCCCTTGGCGCCGGGGTGCCAGACGTCCATCTCGGCGCTCGGCTCGGTGAAGGGGAAGTAGTTGGGGCGCAGCCGGATGCGCGCCTCCTCGCCGAACATCGCGCGGGCGAAGTGCTCGAGCGTGCCGCGCAGGTGCGCCATGGTAAGGCCGCGGTCCACGGCGATGCCCTCCACCTGGCGGAAGACCGGGGTGTGGGTCGCGTCGAGCTCGTCGGTGCGGTACACGCGGCCGGGCGAGATGCGGTAGACCGGGAGCTCGCTCGCGAGCAGCGAGCGGATCTGCACGGGCGACGTGTGCGTGCGCAGCACGAGGTGCGACTCCGGCGGGTCGATGAAGAAGGTGTCCTGCATCGCCCGGGCCGGATGGTCGGCGTCGAAGTTGAGGGCGTCGAAGTTGAACCACTCGCTCTCGAGCTCCGGTCCCTCGCCCTGCTCCCAGCCCATGCCGACGAAGATGTCGACGATGCGCTCCTCGAGGGTGAGCAGCGGGTGACGGGCGCCGGGCGTCCAGCGGGTCGGCAGCGCGGTGACGTCGATGGCCTCCGCGGCCAGCTGCGCGGCCGCCTCGGCCTCGGCGATCTCAGCCTCGCGGGCAGCGAGCGCTTGGTTCACCCGGGCGCGGGCCTGGCCGACGAGCTTGCCCGCCGCGGCCTTCTGGTCCTTGGGCACGTTCCGCAGGCCGGCGTTGAACGTGGCGAGCGCGGATGCCTCCCCCACGTGGGCGTTGCGCGCGGCGCGCAGGGCGGCGGAGTCGGCGGCGGCGGCGATGTCCGTCAGCGCGGCGTCCACCGCCTGGTCGACGTCGGATCCGGAGATGTTGGTGGGGTCAGACACGAGTAAGGAGTTTACGGCGTCCCGGGTGCACCCCCGCCGTCGCGGATCCTGCCGGGGCCGGGAACGCTAAGGGAGGACCTCGCTCGTGTTCCGGATTCAGGCTCAGGTGCGACACGCCGCGTTTTGTGACCCTCGAATTGCGGCGTGTCGCAGCACAGCCTGAATTCGGGACAGGGCTCGGGACGCTACGGGAGGACCTCGGCGTCGCGGGACCGGTCCCACAGCGCGAGGCGGGTGAGGGCCGGCTCCCCGATGCGGTCGACCACGAGCGTCAGGAGTTGCTCGGTGAGGAGGAAGGCGGCGGACATGCTCTGGAAGGTCTGCCCGGCGTCGCTCGTGACATCGAGCACCACGTCGGCCCGCGGCGCGATGGGGCAGGCGAGGCTGTCGGTGACGAGCACGAGCGTCACCCCGCGCCGCTGCGCGGCGATGGCCAGGTCCTGAGCGCTGCGCTGGTAGCGATGGAAGTCGAACAGCACGAGCACGTCACGCCTGCCCAGGTCGAGCACGGTGCCGAGGTCCCGACCGTCGGGGTCGTTGATCATCCGCACCCCGGGCCGCAGCTGCTCGAGGTGCAGCCCGAGATGGTAGGCGAGGAGGTAGGAGAAGCGGCCGCCCGCGAGCACGATGCGCTTGCCGGGATCCGAGAGCGCGGTGACCGCGGCATCGTAGGACGACTCGGGGATGCGGGCGAGCGAGTCGACCGCCCGCTCCGACTGCGCCCGGGCGAAGTGCAGTACGGTGTCCCGCGCCGATCCCCCGCCGGCCGCCTCGTCGTCCCTGCGGTTGATCGGCCCGGACGAGCGCAGCCGGAGCTCCTCGCGCAGGGCGCGCTGCAGGTCCGGGAAGCCGCTGAAGCCGAGGCTCTGAGCGAAGCGGAGCACCGTGGGCGGGCTGACCCGCGCCTCCTGGGCGAGCCCCGCCGCCGTCGAGAGGCCCGCGCTCGGGTAGTCGCCGAGCAGCACGCGCCCCACCTGACGCTCGGCGCGGCTCAGCGTGCCCAACGCCGCGCTCGTCAGATCGGCGACGGTGCGCTTCCCCTCGGTCACGTCCGTCAGGCTACCGGGGCCTCGACCGCGAACAGCGACTCCGTCGTGGCGCGCCCGTCCGACAGCCGGATGGTGGTGACGGACTCGGGCGGGAGCGCCTCCCAGTCGGTGCCGGCGACGCCGGTCGAGCCGATCAGCACCGTGCCGTCGTCCTTGCGACGCCAGCGCAGCGCGAAGTAGTCCTCCGCGTGCTCGTCCGGCAGGTCGTAGGCGAGGATCTCGGCGATGTCCTCCTCGTCGAGCGAGCTGCCCGCGGACGCGTGCACCACGATGAGCTGCTCCGCGTCGAGGAGGATCGCGTTCAGGCTGCTCACCGGGAACTCGGCTCGCAGCCGGCTCGCCGCCTCCAGCGCCGCCGACGGGAGCGGCAGGCCGTCCGCGACCCCCTCGCGGATGAGCGCGAAGTACATCTCGCTGTCGGTCTGGCCGTGCAGGCGCTCCACGCTCTCCGCCGAGAGCAGGGAGCGCACGCGGTCGAGCGGCTTCAGGGACCCGTTGTGCTCGAAGGAGATGCCCTCCGCGAGGAAGGGGTGGGTGTTGTGGTCCTGCACCCCGAGGCCGAGGGTCGCCCAGCGCAGGTGCACCATCGCCGCCCGGGCCCGTGCGGCGATCGCGGAGCCGAACGCCTCGTCCTCCGCGGCCGAGCGCACCGACTTCTGCACCTCGGGGGTGGTGCCGGGATCGGCGATGCCCGACCATCCCCAGCCGTCGCCGTGCACCTGGGCGAGCGAGACGAAGCTCTCGATGCCGGCGGGGCCGAGCTCGGCATCCGCGGCGGAGGTGGTCGGCGCGACGTAGGCGAAGAGACGGCACATGTCGGGGTAACCCTCCTGGCAGGGGACGGGACGGATCGAATGAAACGAATGTAACAGCCCGCTTCTTTGTAATGACTTTGAAACAAATCTGCCCCATGATGATGCCACGACGAAGTGAACCGATGCGGAGAGTGGACCCACGTGGACGAAACGACGGACGGAACGTCGAGTACCGAGCTCGAAGCGCTCGCCGGCGCCCTCGAGGGGGCGGGCGTCGATCTGCTCGTCGGGACGGCAGTCGACTTCGGCGGCGTCACCCGCAGCAAGGGCGTGCCCGTGCGCAGGCTGCCCGCGTTCGTCCAGTCCGGCATGGGGGCGTCGCCGTCCTGGAACGTGTTCTGCGTCGACAATGCCATCGCCTTCACGTCCACCATCGGGGTGACCGGCGACCTCCGGCTCCGGCTCGACCCGGCCCGCGTGCGGCGCATCGACGACGGCCTCGCCTGGGGACCCACCGATTTCTACGAGCAGGACGGCACCCCCTCCCCGCTCTGCTCCCGCAGCCGGCTCGCGGCCATGGTCCGGCGGGCCGAGGCCGCGGGGCTCGCGCCCACCATGGGCACGGAGCTCGAGTTCACCCTCACCACCGCAGGCGGCGAGCGCCTGCCCCGCCCGGCGTGGGCCGCCTACGGCATGCAGTCCGTCGTGACCAACCGGGCCTTCCTCGTCGACCTCACCGCAACGCTCGAGTCCGCGGGCGTCGGCCCGGAGCAGGTGCACGCCGAGTACGGCATCGACCAGTTCGAGGTCTCGCTCGCCCCCGCATCCCCCGTCGCCATGGCGGACGCGCAGGTGCTCACCCGCGCCCTGATCGGCATCGTCGCCTCGCGCCACGGCATGGCCGCGTCCTTCTCCCCGCTGCCGTGGATCGACGGCACGGGCAACGGCGCCCATCTCCACCTCTCCCTGAGCCGCGACGGCGAGCCGCTGTTCGCGGGCGGCGAGGGACCGCACGGCATCACCGAGGCCGGCGGATCCGCCATCGGCGGCATCCTCGCGGGCCTGCCGGAGCTCCTCGGCGTCTACGCCGGCTCCTACCTGTCCTCGCACCGGCTGCAGCCGGGGCACTGGTCCGGTGCCGCCGTGTGCTGGGGCCTCGAGAACCGGGAGGCGGCCGTGCGCTTCCTCGCCGCGACCAAGGGCAACCCGCACGGCGCGAACGTCGAGCTGAAGATCATCGACCCGACCGCGAACATCTACCTCGCCGCCGCCGCCCTGCTCGGCTCGGCGCTGCACGGCATCGAGGCGGGGCTCCCCCTGCCGGAGGAGGTCGCGACGGATCCCGCCGGCGCAGCCGATGCGTCCCTCGCGCTCGAGTCCGACCACGCGGCGGTGCTCGCCGCGCTCGAGGGCTCGGCGCTCGCGGTGGAGCTCCTCGGCCCGGAGATCCTCGAGGGAGTCGTCGCGGTGCGCCGGCACGAGGCCGAGGTGCTCGCCTCCCGCACCGGCGAGCAGATCGCCGAGGCGTTGCGCTTCGCCTGGTCGTCCTGACCCGCCCACTTCCCACCCGTCCGAGCCGCGCCCCTAACCTTCCCCATCCCGCCCCCCACCCGAACGGAGAGAGCCATGGCAGTAGAACAGCACGACCAGACCGTCATCCGGCGGCGCCTTCCCCTGTGGGCCGCCCTGGCCCTGTCCCTCGCAACGGTGGGCCCGACGCTCGCCATGTCCGGCAACGGGCAGGGCCTCGTCGGCATCGTCGGCAAGTCCGTCCCCCTCGTGTTCGTCATCGGACTCGTCGGCGTCGGACTCGTCGCCTATGGCTTCGTCCGCCTCACCCGCCACCTCAACCACGCGGGATCCGCCTACGCCCTGGTCGGCGGCACCATCGGTCCGCGGTCCGGCTTCTTCTCCGGGTTCGCGATGCTCGGCGCCTACGTCGGGTTCTCCATCGGCACGCTCGCGCTCACCGCGACGTTCGTGAACGCGTTCCTCGCGCAACTGCAGAATGGCTCGGACGACCCGTTCCAGATCCCCTGGATCGTCATCGCGCTCGTCGGCGCGGTCGTCTCGTTCGCCCTCGCGGGCCGCGACGTCGCCCTGATCGCGAAGGTCCTCCTCGCGATCGAGGGCATCGGCATCGTCGCCATGGTCGTGCTCGTCGTCGTGATCTTCGCCAACGGCGGCGCCCCGACCACGGGCCTCGACCTGAGCGTCTTCAGCTTCGAGGGCGTGGACGTGTCGCAGGTGATGTCGGGTGTCGTCGCGGCGTTCCTGTCCTGGGCGGGCTTCGAGGCCTGCGCGTCGCTCGGCGAGGAGACCAACGACCCGAAGCGCAACATCCCCCGCGCCCTCGGCGGAACGCTCGTGCTCACCGGCGTGCTCTTCATCGTCGTGATGTTCGTGCAGACCGTCGGCTTCGGCACCGACGCGGCCGGGCTCGAGCGCTTCCAGACCTCGGGCAACACGCTCGGCGACCTCGGCAACGACTACATCGGCACCTGGTTCAGCCTGATCATCATCTTCACCGCGATCTGCGCGGCCTTCGGCTGCCACCTCGCGACGGCCGCGACCTCCGGCCGCATGATCTACGCCTTCGCCCGCGACGGCTTCGGGCCCTCCTCGCTCGCCGTGCTGCACGCCAAGACGCAGGGACCCCGCCGGGCGACCTGGCTCGTGATCGTGCTCGCCCTGGTGGCGAACATCATCTGCGCGCTGGTCGGCTGGCCGGTCATGGGCACGGGCAACGCGCCGCTCGACGCGTACTTCCTGTTCGCGGTCGCGGGCGCCGTCTGCCTCATGGTCGCGTACTTCATGGTCGAGATCGCCGCCGTCGTGTTCACCGGCAGCCGCCGCTTCGACGTCGTGCACGGGGGGCAGGGCCGGTTCCTCGGCATCGCGCTCCCCGCGATCGGCGCCATCGTGATCGCGGTCGTGCTGTGGTTCAACGTCAAGGACGCCACGGACCCGGCTGCGGCCCCGCTCCTCGGCCTGTACTGGTGCGCGCTCGGCCTCGTGCTCGCGGTCGCGGCGTCGAAGATCGCCGCCCGCGTGGGCCGCGCCCTGAGCGCCGAGCTCGACCTCCCCGCCCTGGGCAGGGAGCTCGACCCGCGCGAGCCGGTCGCCAAGTGACGACGCTCTACGAGCGCGACGCCGCGGTGATCGCGGGCGTCGAGAAGCTGCGGTTCTTCCCGCTCGAGGTCGTGGAGGGCCGCGGGTCGCTCCTCTACGACCCCGACGGACGCGAGCTCCTCGACCTGTCCGCGACCTGGACCGCGTTCGGCCTCGGCCACGGGCATCCGGCGGTCGTCGAGGCCGTCACCCGCGCGGCCCGCACCGCGCCGGGGTCCGGCGGGCTCTCCGCCGTGCATCCGGATTCCGTCGGCCTCGCCGAGGAGCTGCTCGCGCTGGTGCCCGGCTCCGGCGAGCGCCGGGTCTACTTCGGGCACGCCGGTTCGGACGCCAACGACGTGGTGCTGCGTGCCTGCCGGAACGCCGGCGGGCGGAGGACGGTGCTCGCGTTCGAGCACAGCTACCACGGTGGCGTCGGCCTCGCGATGGCCGTCTCCGGACAGCAGGTCGACGCGGGGCACGAGCCCGACCCGGACGTGGTGTTCCTGCCCTATCCGAACCCGCTACGGCCGAGGGCCGGCGACATAGACGCGACCGTCGACGAGATCCTCGCCCGGGCCCGGGAGGTGCTCGCGACGGACACCATCGCGTGCCTCATCGTCGAGCCGATCCTCTCCGACGGGGGCCTCGTGGTGCCGCCGGACGGGTTCCTCGCCCGGCTGCACGCCCTCTGCCGCGAGCACGGCGTGCCGCTGGTCTGCGACGAGGTGAAGGTCGGCCTCGGGCGGCCGGGCCTGCTGCACGCCTTCGCGCACGACGGGATCGAGCCGGACATCGTGACCTTCGGCAAGGCCATCGGCGGCGGGCTGCCGCTGTCGGCGGCCGTCGGGCCGGCCGCGATCCTCGACAATCCGCCCGCATCCGCTCTGCTGACCACGGCGGGCAACCCGATCTGCACCGCCGTCGGCCGCGCGGTGCTGCGCACGATCATCGAGGACGGCCTGCCGGAGCGCGCCCGGGTCGCCGGCGAGCGGCTGGCGGCGGGACTGCGCGAGGTGCAGGACGGGCGCGGGACGGACGGCGGCCGCGCAGCCGAGCGCATCGGCGACGTGCGCGGTCGCGGCCTGGCGATCGGTCTCGAGCTCGTGACCGGGCGGGACGGGCTGGAGCCCGACCGCGAGCTGGCCCAACGCGTCGTCTACCGGGCCTGGCAGCTCGGCGCGGTGCTGTACTACGTGGGCGGCAACGTGCTGGAGATCACGCCGCCGCTCGTGATCACGGACGACGAGGTCGACCGCGCGGTCGGGATCCTCGATCAGGCGATCAGCGACGCCATCGCCGGCGTCGTGACGAAGGAGGAGGTGGCACCCTATGTCGGATGGTGACCTGCCGGTTGGCGACCTGTCGGACGGCGAGCTGTCTTACCGGTCGATCGAGGACGTCGACGTGCTCGCGGGACTCGCGGACCCGGTGCCCGGCGACCTGGCCGAGGCGCTCCGCGGCATGCGGCTCGCCGACCACCACGTGCACGGCTGCTACACCGCCGACATCACGCGGGCCGAGTTCGAGGAGTCGATCAACGAGGGGTCGCCCGATCCCATCCCCGCGTTCATGACGCAGTTCGACTCCCAGCTGGGCTTCGCGATCCGCCGCTGGTGCTCCCCCCTGCTCGGGCTCGGGCCGCACGCGAGCGCCGACGACTACTGGGCGCGCCGCGCCTCGCTCCCGCGGCGCGAGGTGAACCGGGCGATGCTCACGCCCGCCGGGGCGTCCCGCTGGTACCTCGACACCGGTTTCAAGGGCGGCTCGATCAGCTCGGCCGCCGAGATGACGGAGGACTCCGGGGTGCCGGGTTCCGAGATCCTGCGGCTCGAGGTGCTCGCCGAGGGCCTGTTGAACGACGGCGTGTCCCCCGCCGGGTTCGCGGACGCGTTCCGCACGGCGCTCAGCGACGAGGATCACGTGGTCGGCTACAAGACGATCGCCGCGTACCGCACGGGCTTCGACATCGACTGGTCGCGCCCCTCCGACGCGGAGGTCGCTCGCGCGGTCGAGGGGTGGGCGGCAGCCACGGACGGGCTCGCGCGGCTCGTCGACCCGAGGATCATCGCGTTCGGCATCCACGAGGCGGCGGACCTGCGCCGTCCCGTGCAGTTCCACGTGGGCTTCGGCGACCGGGACATGGACCTGCATCGCTCCAACCCCATGCACCTGCTCGACCTGCTGCGCCAGCCGGCGCTGGCGGGCACCCCCGTAATGCTCCTGCACTGCTACCCGTACCACCGGGAGGCGGGCTACCTGTCCCAGGCGTTCGACGACGTGTACTTCGACGTCGGCCTGACGCTCAACTACCTGGGCACGCAGAGCAGGCAGATCGTGGCGGAGTCGCTCGAGGCCGGCCCCTTCGCGAAGCAGCTGTTCTCGTCCGACGCGTTCGGGTTGTCCGAGCTGCACGTGCTCGGCTCGATCCTCTGGCGCCGGTCGATGGCGCAGGTGCTCGGCACCTGGGTGCGCGAGGGCGACTGGAGCGAGGCGGACGCGATCCGGGTCAGCCGCATGATCGGGCGCGACAACGCGGAGCGCGTCTACGGCATCTAACCCGCCCCTCCGTCCGGCCCGTCCTGGCCTGCCGCCGTTCCGAATTCAGGCCCCACGAGAGACACGCCGCGTTTCGAGGGTTCGAAACGCGGCGTGTCGCCGTACAGCCTGAATCCGGAACAGGGCCGGGGAGGATGCGGTGGAGGCGGGAGGATGCGCGGGCGGGCTAGGTGGAGGCGCCCGCGACGGCGGCGCCGCCCTCGAGCGGCGCGACCGCCGCTCCCCCGCCGGGCCCGCCCGTCGGCGCCGCGGTTGCGGAGCCGGACTGGTTGCGTCGGCGGGCGAGGAACCGGGCCAGCGTGGAGACGGCGAGGTTCAGCAGCAGGTACATGGTGACCATGACCACGAACAGCGGGAAATAGTACGTGGAGCGGCCCAGGTACTCGGCGAGGAGCTCGCCCTCCTTCACGAGGCCGACCTGCCCGACGACCGTGCCGAGCGCGGTGTCCTTGATGAGCACGACGAGCTGGGCGACGATGATCGGCAGCATGTTGCGGAACGCCTGCGGGAACTCGATGAGCAGGCGGTTCTGCAGCGGACGCAGCCCGATCGCGAGGCCCGCCTCGCGCTGGCCCTTGGGCAGCGCGAGCATGCCGGAGCGCAGCGCCTCGCCGATGATCGCGCCGTTGTAGACCGTGAGCGCCGCCACGACCGACCAGTACGCGCCGATCGGGAACATCAGGTAGATGAACAGCATCATCAGCAACACGGGCATGCCGCGGAAGAACTCGAGCACGACGGTCGTGGGGATCCGCACGACGCGCAGCTCCGACTGCCGCAGCAGCGCGAACACGACGCCGAGCAGGATGGCGAGCACCGCGGCGGTGATGGCGGACTGCACGACGATCCAGAGCCCGCGGAGCAACGCCTGCCAGATCAGCGGGTCGTTGAAGATGAGCCATCGCTCGGCGTCCAGCTGGCCGGCCTGGGCGAGCTGCACGATCGCGAACGCCAGGACACCCGCGACGACCAGGCCGGTGACCACGGAGAGGATGCGCGAGCGCCGACGGGCGCGGGGGCCCGGGACGTCGTAGAGGACACTCGTCATCGGCGCACCGCCACTCGTCGTTCGATGTGGTCGGCCAGCTGGCCGAGCGGCACCGTGATGATCAGGTAGAAGAACGCGACGCCGAGGAAGACGGCGACGACGGCGTTGCCGTTCGCGTTCGCCACCTCGCGGCCGACGTTGAAGAGCTCGAAGATGAAGAACGCCCCGGCGACGGACGTGTTCTTGGTGAGCGCGATGATCACGTTGATCAGGGGCGGCACGACGCTGCGCACCGCCTGCGGCAGGATGACGAGCCCGAGCGTCTGCCCGAACGTCATGCCGATGCTGCGGGCCGCCTCGGCCTGGCCGACCGGCACGCCATTGATGCCGGACCGGATCGCCTCGGCGAAGAACGGGGCCGTGTAGACGGTGAGCGCGAGCACCGCGGCCACCTGGAACGGCAGGGCCCCGGAGATGTACGTGATGATCACGCTGAAGAAGGTGAAGACGAGCAGCAGCGGGGTGTTCCGCAGCACCTCGACGTACACGGTCGACGTGGCGCGCAGGCTCGCGACGGGCGAGACGCGCATCGCCGCGAGCAGGAGCCCGAACGGCAGCGCGAAGAGGGTCGTGAGCCCGAGGAGCGTGAGGGTTCCGCCGAATCCGCGGAGGAACGTGTCGATGTTGTCGAAGATGACGTTCATGGCACCTCCTTCGGGAAGTCATGAGGGGGAAAACGGGACCGGTCGGTCCTCGGGGGTGGTGCGCCCGCGGGTTGCGCGGGGATGAGCGGTTCGGGACCGGGCGGTCCCAGGGAGAGGTGCGGACCCGCAGCGCGGATCCGCACCTCTCCCGTCGGTACTGCTAGTAGCGGTCGACCGCCGGGGGCTCCGGCGTGTTCTCGATCACGGTGCCCGCGGTGGCCTCGAACAGGCGCGCCCAGGTGCCGTCGTCGTACGCCTCCTCGAGGGTGTCGTTGATGAAGTCGCGGAACGCCTGGTCGCCCTTGGCGATGCCGATGCCGTAGGGCTCCTCGGTGAACGTCGCGCCGCCGTCGACGAGCTTGAACTCGCCCTCGTTCTGGTCGACGAAGCCGGCGAGGATGACGTTGTCCGTGGTCACGGCGACGACCTGCTTGTTGCGCAGCGGGTCGAGGCACTTGCTGTAGACGTCGGTGGGCACGACGACCGCGCCGTACTCGGCCTCGATGGTCGCGGCGGGCGTGGACCCGGCGACGGAGCAGACCTGCTGGCCGCGGACGTCGTCGGGACCCGTGATGGTCTCATCGTCGGCGAGGACCATGAGCGCCTGACCGGCGACGTAGTACGGGCCCGCGAAGTCGACGACCTCCTTGCGCTTGTCGTTGATCGTGTAGGTCGCGACCACGGCGTCGACGGAGCCGTTCTGGATGAAGGGCTCGCGGTTGGCCGACACGGTCTCGGTCCACTCGATGCTGTCGAAGGGGATGCCGAGCTTCGAGGCGACGAGCGCGCCGATGGCGACGTCGAAGCCCTCCGGCTTGCCGCTCGGGGCGCGCAGGCCGAACAGCGGCTGGTCGAACTTGGTGCCGATGGTCATCGAGCCGGCCGCGGCGAGCTTCGCCATGGTCGTGCCCTCTTCGAACTCGGGGCTCTCCTCGACGACGAGCGAGTAGGGGCCCTCGCCCTCGGCGGGGGCGTCGGACGCGTCCGCGCCGGGGCTCGTTGCGCTGCCGGGCGCGCCGCATCCGGTGAGGCCGAAGGCCACGGCGACCGCCGCCGCGCCGACCGTCAGGAATCTTCTCTTCATGGGGTTTCCCTTTTCTCTTGGGTGCTGCTGCTGTGTTCGGGAGGGGGATCGGCGTCGCGCCCCAGCCCCGGGGCGAAAGACGGGCGAGCTAGTGGGTGAGGATCTTCGAGAGGAAGTCCTTCGCGCGCTCGCTCTTCGGGTTGTCGAAGAACTCGGCGGGCGTGGAGTCCTCAAGGATCTCTCCGTCGGCCATGAACAGCACGCGGTCCGCGGCCTTGCGGGCGAAGCCCATCTCGTGGGTGACGACGACCATCGTCATGCCGTCGTGCGCGAGCTGCACCATGACGTCGAGCACCTCGTTGATCATCTCGGGGTCGAGCGCCGAGGTGGGCTCGTCGAGCAGGATGACCTTCGGATCCATGGCCAGGGCGCGGGCGATGGCCACGCGCTGCTGCTGACCGCCGGAGAGCTGGGCGGGAGACTTGCTGGCCTGGTTGGCGACGCCGACGCGCTGGAGCAGGTCCATGGCGCGCTTCTTGGCTTCGGCGGACGACTGCTTGCGCACCTTGATCGGGCCGAGCGTCACGTTCTCGAGGATCGTCTTGTGCGCGAAGAGGTTGAACGACTGGAACACCATGCCGACGTCCGCGCGCAGCTTGGCGAGGCCCTTGCCCTCCTTCGGCAGCTCCTTGCCGTCGATGAGGATCGTGCCGTCGTCGATCGTCTCGAGGCGGTTCAGCGCGCGGCAGAAGGTCGACTTGCCGGACCCGCTGGGCCCGATGACGACGACGACCTCGCCACGGTTGATCGTGGTCGAGATGTTCTTCAGGACGTGCAGATCCCCGTAGTGCTTGTTGACGTTCGTGACGACGACCAAGGGCTCGCGCCCTGCGGCTGCGGTGCCGGGGGCGGGGTGCGCCGTGTGGCTAGGCTCCATGCCTTCACCCTATTGCACGGCATGTTACGTATTTGTGTCGCTTGAATCACTGGGGGAACCGGCCGATCGCTGCGCGAATGCGCTCTCGTACAGGCACACCGACGCCGCCGTGGCGAGGTTCATCGACTCCGCCTGGCCGTAGATCGGCACCGAGACCGCCTCGTCCGCGGAGGCGAGGTTCTCGTCCGTGAGACCGCGCGCCTCGTTGCCGAAGAGCCATGCCGTGGGCCGGGCGAGCGTGCCCGCCTCCCGGGCCGCGAGCAGGTCGGACCCCTTGATGTCCGCGGCGAGCACGGTGAGGCCGGCCTCCCGTGCGCGGTCGAGCACCGCGGAGAGCTCCGGGGCGAGCGCGACGGGGAGGTGGAACAGCGAGCCCGTCGTCGCCCGGACGACCTTGGGGTTGTAGGGGTCGACGGCGCGCCCGGTGAGGATCACGGCGTCGGCGCCCGCGGCATCCGCGGCCCGGATGATGGTGCCGGCGTTCCCCGGATCCCGCACCTCCTCGAGGATGGCGACGAGCCTCGGCCCGTCGGCGAAGATCCGGCGCACCGAGGTCGGGAACTGGCGGCACACGGCGACCACACCCTGGGGGGTCACGGTATCGGCCATGGCCTCGAGCACCTGCTCGGTGACGTACTCGATCTCGACGTCGGCGTCGTCCGCCGCCTCGCGGAGCTCGGGGTGGCGCTCGAGCGCCGTGGGTGTCGCGAACACCTCGACGAGCAGTTCCGGCCGGAAGTTCAGCGCCTCCCGCACGGCCTGCGGCCCCTCGAGCAGGAACGCCCCGGTCTCGGCCCGCTCGTCCTTCGTCGACAGCCTCGCGACGGAGCGGACACGGGGGGCGCGGGGGTTGTCGAGCATCGCGCCAGTCTACCGACGGCACGTTCCGCGGCCGGGGCCTCCCAGGACGGCGGCCGGCGCCCGGGACATGACGAAGGGGCGGCACCGGAACCGGTGCCGCCCCTTCGTACGGGTAGTGCGCTGCCTCAGGCCGCGGAGACCTTCGGAGCCGACGTGTCGGCCGGGAGGGCCTGACGCGCGGTCTCGACGAGGGCGGCGAACGTGGCGGGCTCGTTGACCGCGAGGTCGGCGAGGATGCGACGGTCGACCTGCACGCCGGCCAGGTTCAGACCCTGGATGAGGCGGTTGTAGGTGAGGCCGTTCGCACGCGACGCGGCGTTGATGCGCTGGATCCACAGGCGGCGGAACTCACCCTTGCGGGCACGGCGGTCACGGTACGAGTAGACGAGGGAGTGAGTGACCTGCTCCTTGGCCTTGCGGTACAGACGGGACCGCTGACCGCGGTATCCGGCGGCGCGCTCGAGAATGATCCGACGCTTCTTGTGGGCGTTTACGGCCCTCTTTACTCTTGCCATTTCCTATTTCCTTCTGAACGTGTCCGGTCGGTGAGGCGGATGAGCGCGGTGGCGCCCACGCGGCCTACTTGCCGAGGAGCTTCTTGACGATCTTGCTGTCGGCGGCCGAGAGGACCTGGTCCTCGTTGAGGCGGCGCTTGCGCTGGCTCGACTTGACCTCGAGGTTGTGTCGCATGCCGGCCTGCTGCTTCATGATCTTGCCGGAACCGGTGACCTTGAAACGCTTCTTCGTCCCGGAGTGGGTCTTCTGCTTAGGCATTGTTTTCTTCTTTCGCTTCTCGTGCACTCGCCTTGTTGGCGTCGCGCTTTGCGTTGGCCTCCGCCTTGGCCTCCGACTTGTTCTTCGCCGGGCCGATGACCATGACCATGTTTCGGCCGTCGATGGTCGGGGTGGACTCCACGGAGCCGAACTCCGACACATCCTCGGCAAATCTCTGCAGCAGGCGCACGCCCTGCTCGGGGCGCGACTGCTCACGACCGCGGAACAGGATCATGGCCTTGACCTTGTCGCCCTGCTTGAGGAAGCCCTCGGCGCGCTTGCGCTTGGTCTCGTAGTCGTGGCTGTCGATCTTCAGGCGGAAGCGCACCTCCTTGAGGATGGTGTTCGCCTGGTTGCGGCGAGCTTCCTTGGCCTTCTGAGCGGCTTCGTACTTGAACTTCCCGTAGTCCATGATCTTGGCCACGGGGGGCTTCGAATTCGGTGCTACCTCGACGAGGTCGAGATCTGCTTCCTGCGCGAGCCGGAGAGCGACATCGATGGAGACGACGCCGATCTGCTCGCCTGCTGGGCCAACGAGGCGAACCTCAGGAACGCGGATACGGTCGTTGGTACGGGGATCGCTGATGAATAACTCCTCTGGATTGCGATGCCTGCTCCCATGGCGACGGATGCCGTCCACGGGCCGGAAGAGGAGATTTCACCGAGCTGGGCCGGCGAACCGGCACAACGGGCTTCGCCGGTATGCACTCACGCGCACACGAACCCCCGTCAAAGGGAGCGGCATCGACCCGGTAACCTTATGAAGCGGTCAAGCGCGGGTGGGAAATTTCCACTTTCGTACCGGCGCTACAAAACGCCGGAAGCCATGAGAACTATAGCAGGTCACGCGAAGAACGGCACCCAGGGCCAGTAGGAGGAACGCATGAGCGACTACGAGGGTCCGACGGGCTTCGACAACGGCGCGGCTGCCGGCGCTGAGGGCGAGGACGACTACGTCCGCGACATCGCCGAGGTGTCGGCGGTCGAGGTCATCACCACGACGGCCGTGCACCTGATGAGCGCCGCAGCCGTGAAGTGCGGCCTCGCCGACGACCCCGAGTCGCAGACCGACCTCGACGAGGCGCGCAAGATCATCACCTCCCTCGCCGGGCTCGTGACGGCCGCGTCCCCCGAGATCGGCGACCACCACGCCCGCAGTCTTCGAGACGGGCTGCGCTCCCTGCAGCTGGCGTTCCGCGAGGCGTCGGCGATCCCCGACCCGATCGGCAAGGGCCCGGGCGAGAAGTGGACCGGCCCGGTCAGCTGACCGCCCCCGGCACGCTCCCTGCGCCCGTCGAAGGCACGGCACCGTCCGGTCCCTGAGCCTGTCGAAGGGACGGCACCCTACGGTTCCTCAGTCGACGCCGGGTCCGCACCATCCGGTCCCTGAGCCTGTCGAAGGGGCGCGACCCACTCTCGAGGCCCGTTCCGTCGCTTCGACAAGCTCAGCGACCGTGTCCGTCCTGATCGCGCCCCGGCTTGCGTTCCCAGTGCGCAACACAGGCTCAGCCGCCCCTCGAGCGGGCGGCAGCCCGCGGAGTGTCTGCATCGCGGCTGTGAGGGAGCCTGCGTTGGGTCCGCACCATCCGGTCCCTGAGCCTGTCGAAGGGACGCAACCCACTCTCGAGGCCCGTTCCGTCGCTTCGACAAGCTCAGCGACCGTGTCCGTCCCGTTCCCTGCCCCGGCTCAGCTCCCCGGTCGACGCAATTCAGCAGATCCCGACCGACACGCCGCTCTGGCGACTCGGCATCCGGCGCGTCGCGGCGGATCTGCTGAATTGCGACGACGACGACGCTCGGGGAGTCCGGGACTAAAGGGTGTGGGTGGTGAGGGCCACGCGCATGCTGTCGACGCGGGCGGCGATCGTCTCGTCCGCGGCCCAGCGCGACTGCAGGCGGGCGAGCAGCGCGTCGAGCGCCGCGCGGTCCAGCCCCGGCAGCAGCGCGAGGCGGACCACGAGCTCGGGACCCGCGAGCCGGGCGTCGGGATCCCCCGCCGTCACGTCGATGCCGCCAATGGCCGGCTCCTCGGCCGCGGTGACGGCGAACGCGGCCGCGACGGCCGGATCCGCGGCGCTCGGCGACCACGGCAGCGACTGGGCGATGGCCCAGAGGGCCGGGCGCCGCAGCACGAACTCCGACTCCGACGTGGGATCGAGCACCACGAGGTCGGTCTGCTCGCTCGCGGCGGCCAGGGCGACCCGCACGCCGTCGGCCGGCACGGGCCGCGCCTTCGGGTTCCAGGCGCGCATGGTGTCGACCGAGGTGAACACGGGCATCACGCTGCGCCCGTCCGGACCCGCGACCGTGACGATGGAGAGCTCCGCGCTCTTGTCCACGGCGAGCCCGTGCGCCCCCTCCCCCGTCTCGCCGAGGGCGGCCACGAGCGGGATCAGCAGCCGCGACTCCCGCACCGCGTCGACCACGGCGGCCGCGTCGGCCTCGCCCGCTCGGAAGCGGCGGAGGGCGTCGGCGAGCAGCGGCGGCGCGGATCCGTCATCCGTGGACGCCGGGGTGTGCTCGAACGACCGGCCGGCCCAGGGGCGTCCGGCGGAGTCCGTGGCGCCGCCGGCGCCGTGGGGTGCCGACATCAGTCGGAGGCGACGTCCAGCGCCTCCGCGAGCGTGAACGCGCCCGCGTAGAGGGCCTTGCCCACGATCGCGCCCTCGAGGCCGTTGGGCACGAGCTCGCGCAGGGTGGCGAGGTCGTCGAGGGATGAGATGCCGCCGGAGGCGATGACCGGGCGGTGCGTGCGGGCCATGACCTGCTGGAGCAGCTCGACGTTCGGGCCCCTCAGGGTCCCGTCCTTTGTGACGTCGGTCACGACGTAGCGGGCGCAGCCGGCGTCCTCGAGGCGGTCCATGACCTGCCACAGGTCGCCGCCCTCGCGAGTCCAGCCGCGCGCGGCGAGGGTCGTGCCGCGCACGTCGAGGCCCACGGCGATCGCCTCGCCGTACTGGGCGATGACGTGCGCCGCCCACTCGGGGTTCTCCAGGGCGGCGGTGCCGAGGTTGATGCGTTTGGCGCCGGACTCGAGCGCGGTGTCGAGGGAGCGGTCGTCGCGGATGCCGCCGGACAGCTCGATGTTCACGCCGCGGGTCGCGCGGATGACCTTCTTGATGATGCCGAGGTTGTTGCCGCGCCCGAACGCCGCGTCGAGGTCCACGAGGTGGATCCACTTCGCGCCCTGGCTCGCCCAGTCGCTCGCCGCGTCGACGGGGTCGCCGTAGTTGGTCTCCGTGCCGGCCTCGCCCTGGGTCAGGCGCACGGCCTTCCCGCCTGCGACGTCGACCGCCGGAAGCAGCGTCAGTCCGGGGGTCCTGTTGAACTCGCTCATTGTCGCCTTCGTTAGTGGTGCACGGCCGGTGGCGATATTAGACCTAGCGGAGCGTCCGGAGCCAATTGGTGAGCAGGCGGATGCCCGCGGGACCGGACTTCTCGGGGTGGAACTGGGTCGCGGTGAGGGGGCCGTTCTCGACCGCCGCGACGAAGCGGCCGCCGTGGTCGGCCCAGGTCACCTTGGGCGACGGGAAGGGTGGCTCGGGGAACAGCGTCCAGTTCTGCACGGCGTACGAGTGCACGAAGTAGAATCGCTCGTCCTCGATGCCGTCGAACAGCGCGGTGCCGGCTGCGGCATCGACGGTGTTCCAGCCCATGTGCGGGACGATGGGCGAGCGCAGCTCCTCGACGAGGCCGGGCCACTCGCCGAGGCCCTCGGTCTCGACGCCACGCTCGACGCCGCGCGAGAACAGCACCTGCATGCCGACGCAGATGCCGAGCACCGGCCGGCCGCCGGCCAGCCGCTTGTCGACGATCGCGTCGCCGCGCACGCTCGTGAGCGCGTCCATGACGGCGGAGAACGCCCCGACGCCCGGCAGCAGTAGCCCGTCGGCCTCCTGCGCCTTCTTGGCGTCGCGCGTCAGGAACACGTCGGCGCCGGCGAGCTCGAGCGCTTTGACGGCGGAGTGGATGTTGCCGCTGCCGTAGTCGAGGACTGCGACGGATGGGGCGCTCACAGCGCTCCCTTCGTTGAGGGGATTCCGGTGACCCGGGCGTCGTACTCCTTGGCGGCGCGGAACGCGCGTGCGAAGGACTTGAACTCGGCCTCGGCGATGTGGTGCGGGTCGCGGCCGCCGAGCACGGTGACGTGCATCGTGAGGGCCGCGTTGAAGGCGATGGCCTCGAAGACGTGGCGCACCATCGATCCGGTGAAGTGCCCGCCGATGAGGTGGAACTCGAAGCCGGCCGGCTCCCCCGTGTGCACGAGGTACGGGCGCCCGGAGATGTCGACGACGCTCTGCACGAGCGCCTCGTCGAGGGGCACGAGCGCGTCACCGTACCGGGAGATGCCCGACTTGTCGCCGAGCGCCTGCCGGATGGCCGTACCGAGCACGATGCCGATGTCCTCGACGGTGTGGTGCACGTCGATCTCGATGTCACCGGATGCGCGCACGGTGAGGTCCGTGAGGGAGTGCTTTGCGAACGCGGTCAGGAGGTGGTCGAAGAACGGCACGGACGTGCTGATGGTCGACTGACCGGTGCCGTCGAGGTCGAGCGACAGCTCGATGCTCGACTCGCTCGTCTCGCGTCTCAGGGATGCGGTGCGGGCAGGACGTTCGCCGGTGCTCATCCGTTCAGTTTAGCCGCGGCGTGCGGGCGACCCACGGCCGCGATGGCCTCGAGGAAGGCCGTCGTCTCGGCCTCGGTGCCTGCGCTCACCCGGAGGTGGCCCTCGATGCCGATGTCGCGGATGATGACCCCGCGCTCGAGCAGGGCCTCGAACAGCGCGTGCGGGTCGTCCACCCCGCCGAACAGCACGAAGTTCGACCAGCTGGGCACGGGCGCGTAGCCGAGCCGCTCCAGCTCGACGATGATGCGATCGCGCTGGCCCTTGATGTCGTCCACCATGGCGAGCATCTCGTCTGCGTGCGCGAGGGCGGCGATCGCGGCGGCCTGGGTCAGCGCTGACAGGTGGTAGGGCAGCCGGACCAGGCGGAGCGCGTCGGTGACGGCGGAGTGCGCGGCGAGGTAGCCGAGGCGGGCGCCGGCGAAGGCGAAGGCCTTGCTCATGGTCCGGGACACGAGCAGCCGCTCGCGGCCCTCGAGCAGGGTGAGCGCCGTCGGCTGGTCGGAGGGGATGAACTCGGCGTAGGCCTCGTCCACCACGACGATGCCGTCCGTCGCGTCGTACGCGGCGGCGATGGTCTCCAGCGACACCGGCGTGCCCGTCGGGTTGTTGGGCGAGCAGAAGAACACGAGGTCGGGGCGCGCGCGCTCGATCTCCCGCACCGCGGTCTCCGGGGAGATGTCGTAGCCGGCGTCACGCGTGCCGTCGATCCAGCCGGTTCCGGTGCCGGACGCGATGATCGCGTGCATGGAGTAGGTGGGCGGGAACCCGAGCACGGAGCGGCCGGGGCCGCCGAACGCCTGCAGGATCTGCTGGAGCACCTCGTTCGACCCGTTGGCCGCCCAGATCTGGTCGCGGGTCAGGCCGTGCCCGAGGTAGCCGGCGAGCCGATCGCGCAGCTCCACGAACTCGCGGTCGGGATAGCGGTTGATGGTGAGGATCGCCGCGGCGAGGCGGGCCACGATGTCGTGCGCGACGTCCTCCGGCACGGGATGCGTGTTCTCGTTCACGTTGAGCGCGACGGGAACCTGCTTCTGCGGGGCACCGTACGGGGTGCGGCCGCGGAGATCGGCGCGGATGGGGAGGTCGTCGAGGGTGGTCACTGATCGAGTGTAGGACGGGACGAATGCCACGCCCGTTCCTGCTGCACCCGTATCCGCTCCGCTCCGCCCGTGCCAGCCACCCGTGTCAGCTCCGCACGTGTCAGCCCGGTCCGTATCGGCCCCGCCCGTGGCCGTCCCGCCCGTGTCAGTTCGGTCTGTATCAGCTCGGTGCGTGTCAGCTCTGCCGGTATCAGCTCTGCCGGTATCAGCGCAGGTCGCGCGGGATGGCCAGTTCCTGACCCGGCACCACGTCGTAGGACGAGAGCTGGTTGAGCCGCACGATGGACTCGATGACGTCGCGCGGGTCGGCTGCCGGCGCGACCGCCTGGGCGATGGCCCAGAGCGACTCGCCGCTCTCGACAGTGACGGACTGCAGCGGAACCCGCGAGATCTCGGCGGACGCGACCGCGGGCTCTCCGGTGAGCGCGAGGAACAGGGAACCGGCGACGATGGGGATGCCGGCGAGGGTCGTCAGCGCCGCGCGGCCGCGGCGGGTGAGGCGCAGGCGCGTACGGGGCGCCGACGCGAGGGGCTGTGCGGGTGCGGCCGGGGCGAGCGACTCGACCGCCACGAGGTGGCGTCGGGGCGCGAAAGAGGTGGGGAATGCATCGGTGATGAGAACTGCGCTCATGGTCGTGCCTCTCTGTGAGGTGTTCCGGGGGCTGCCCGGGTCGATCCCGCACCCGGCACTCGGTCCTCGGCCGGGAGGCCCGGGCGCCGGGTGCGAAGATCTGTTCCGAATATATCTTCGATCGAACGAAGCTACAACTACCGGCAGGAATTTCAGGAGCAATTTCGCGAAACACTCGAACGGATGTTTGCTTCCTGAATCCCTGCCGATATGGTTCGAGTGTCTGGTTGGCACTCAATCAGGAGCCACCGACATTGCCGCCGGAAGCGGCCAGAGAGACAGGGGATCACGTGAGCACGGAGCGAGCCCAGGGCGACCGCGGCACCAGGCGCCGCAAGAACCTCAGCGAGAAGCAGGTCGCGATCCTCGAGGTCATCTCGAAGTCCGTGGCGTCGCGGGGTTACCCGCCGAGCATGCGCGAGATCGGCGACGCCGTCGGGCTCGCCTCGCTCTCGAGCGTGACGCACCAGCTGAACCAGCTGGAGCTGAGCGGCTACCTCCGCCGCGACCCCAACCGGCCCCGCGCGCTCGAGATCCTCATCGAGCTGCCCGCGAACCCCGCCGACGCGGATCTCGACAACGTGACGCCCGTGGGCGACGTGGCCATGGTGCCCCTGGTCGGCAGGATCGCGGCCGGCGTGCCGATCACGGCGGACCAGCAGATCGAGGAGGTCTTCCCGCTCCCCCGCCAGCTGGTGGGCAAGGGTGAGCTCTTCATCCTGCGCGTCTCGGGCGACTCGATGATCGACGCCGCGATCTGCGACGGCGACTGGGTCGTCGTGCGCCGTCAGAACACCGCGGAGAACGGCGACATCGTGGCCGCCATGCTGGACAGCGAGGCGACGGTCAAGGTCTTCCGTCAGCGCGACGGCCACACCTGGCTGCTTCCCCGCAACTCGAGCTTCGAGCCCATCCTGGGTGACTTCGCCGACGTGCTCGGCAAGGTCGTGGCCGTCATGCGGTCCGTCTAGCCGGCAGCGGATTCCCCCGCGGCTCCCCGCGAACGACGACAGCGCCGCCCGACCATCAGGTCGGGCGGCGCTGTCGTGTGTGCGCTGGGTGTCAGTCGGCGAGCACCGCGGGCGCCGGGGCGTCCACGGCGAACTCCGCCAGCTGGGCGGCGAACTCGGGCGACACGAGGGCGTGCAGGCGGGTGCCGCCCTCCTCGTAGTCGACGGACAGCACGCGCTGACGGTCGTGCACCAGGGTGACGAGGTCGCCGCGATCGAACGGGATGAGGGCGTTGACCTCGACCGACGGGCGGGGCAGCAGGGCCGAGATGCGCTCGCGCAGTTCGTCGATGCCGGCTCCGGTCCGCGCCGACACGAACACCGCGTTCGGCACGAGGCCGCGCAGCGCCATGAGGTCGTCCTCGGACACGAGGTCGCTCTTGTTGAACACGATCAGCTCGGGCACGTCCCGGGCGTCGACCTCGCCGATCACGTCGTGCACGGTGGCGATCTGGCTTCCCGGGTCCGGGTGCGACGCGTCTACCACGTGCACGATGACGTCGGCGTCCGCGACCTCCTCCAGCGTCGACCGGAAGGCTTCGACGAGCTGGTGCGGGAGGTTCCGCACGAAGCCGACCGTGTCGGTCAGCGTGTACAGCTGGCCGTCCGGCGTCTCGGACTTGCGAACGGTCGCGTCGAGCGTGGCGAACAGGGCGTTCTCCACGAGCACGCCGGCGCGCGTGATGCGGTTGAGCAGCGACGACTTGCCGGCGTTGGTGTAGCCGGCGATGGCGACGGACGGCACCGCGTTGCGGTTGCGGTTCGCCCGCTTCGCCTTGCGCGCGGGCTCCATGCCCTTGATCTGCTTGCGCAGCCGCGCCATGCGGGTGTGGATGCGCCTGCGGTCGAGCTCGATCTTCGTCTCACCGGGTCCGCGGGAGCCCATACCGGCGCCCGCGCCGCCCACCTGGCCACCGGCCTGGCGGGACATCGACTCGCCCCAGCCGCGCAGACGCGGGAGCAGGTACTGCAGCTGAGCGAGCTCGACCTGAGCCTTGCCCTCTCGGCTCTTGGCGTGCTGGCTGAAGATGTCGAGGATCACGGCGGTGCGGTCGATGACCTTGACCTTCACCACGTCCTCGAGCGCGCGCCGCTGGCTGGGCGCGAGCTCGGTGTCGGCGATGACGGTGTCGGCACCGAGCGCGGCGACGACGTCGCGCAGCTCGTGGGCCTTGCCGCTGCCGAGGAAGGTGCCGGGGTCCGGCGTCGCACGCTTCTGCAGCAGCCCATCGAGCACCTTGGCGCCCGCGGTCTCGGCGAGGGCGGCGAGCTCGCGCAGCGAGTTCTCCGCGTCCTCCAGGCCGTTCTGCGGGTAGATGCCGATGAGCACGACGTTCTCCAGCCGCAGCTGGCGGTACTCGACCTCGGTGACGTCCTGGAGCTCGGTCGAGAGGCCACCGACGCGGCGGAGCGCCTGGCGCTCCTCGCGATCGAACTGCTCACCATCCGCGCCCGCCGCATCAGGGCGCGCGTCCCCGTCCGCCTGCAGCGCCTGGGCGGCGCCTGCGCCGAACAGTGCGTATCCCGACGAACGGGTCTCTGCGTGTGCGAGCACGCGGTCGACGACGTCGTCTCCGTGTTCCTGGTGCTGGTTCGTCATGTGTTGGTTAACCCTAGTCTCTTGGATTTCGATATCTTCCCTCTATGTCAGGCGACCACTACTTCACCTCGTCTCCGGAGAGCGAGCTGAGGCTGCGCACCTTCTCTGCGCGTCTGAGTGGTCGGTCCTACGAGCTGACGACGGCGAACGGGGTGTTCTCCCCCGACCGCGTCGATCTCGGAACCCAGGTGCTCCTGAGTTCCACGCCCGCGCCTCCGGCGGCCGGTCATCTGCTCGATCTCGGTTGTGGATGGGGCCCCATCAGCCTCACGCTCGCGCTCGAGTCACCGGACGCGACCGTGTGGGCGGTCGACGTGAACGAACGGGCGCTTCAGCTCGTCCGGCTCAACGCCGAGCGCTTGGGACTCACCAACGTCAACGCCGTGCTGCCCTCGGATGTTCCCGACGACGTGCGCTTCTCCACCATCTGGAGCAACCCGCCCATCCGCGTCGGCAAGAACGAGCTGCACGGCATGCTCGAGCACTGGCTGCCCCGGCTCGCGCCCGGCTCGGACGCCTGGCTCGTCGTGCAGCGGAACCTCGGCTCCGACTCGCTGCAGGCGTGGATGCAGGCGACTCTGGGCGACCGGATCTCCGTGCAGCGCGCGACATCGAGCAAGGGGTACCGCGTGCTGCGGGCCCGGCGCATCGGAAGCGCCGAGGCCGCCGCGGCGGTTCAGTAGCGAATTGAGGCCCGTCCCTTCGACAAGCTCAGGGACCGTGAAACGGCTGGGCCCCCGCCCTTCGGCGGGCTCAGGGACCGTAATGGACCGTGACGGGAACGGGCTACGGGAGGGCGAGCACCCCGTCGAAGACGAGCTCCGCGGGCCCGGAGAGCGCGACGTGCTCGCCGTCCTCGGCCGGGAACATCCGCACGCCCACGACGCCGCCCGGCACCTGCACACGCCACTGGTGCGGCGCACCCTGGCCGGCCCAGTGCCGGGTCGCGAGGGCGGCCGCCGCGGCGCCCGTGCCGCAGGACAGCGTCTCGCCGCTTCCGCGCTCGTGCACGCGCATCCGGATGCGGCCGACGCCGTCGCGCACCAGGGGGTCCTCGGGCACGACGAACTCCACGTTCACGCCGCCGATCACCTCGGGCTCGACGTGCGGCACGTAGGACAGATCCGCCTCGTCCAGCTCGTCCTCGCTGGACAGCGCCACGACCACGTGCGGGTTGCCCACATCGATGCCGAGGCCGGGGCGCGCGACCTGCAGGTTCTTGGCACGCACGAGCGGCTCGCCGCCCGCGAGTCGCCAGCGGCCGAGGTCGACGGAGAATCCCGACCCGCTGAGCTGCACGTCGCGCACGCCCGCGCGGGTGCCGATCGCGACCGTGTCGCCGGGCGCGAGGTCGATCAGCCCGTTCTCCAGCAGGAAGCGGGTGTACACACGGATGCCGTTGCCGCACATCTCCGCCGGCGACCCGTCGGCGTTGAAGTAGTCCATGAACCACTCGGCCGCGGGGTCCTCGGCCAGGCTGGCCGCGCCCTCCGGAACCCGGGCCGACCGCACGGCGCGGATGGTGCCGTTCGCGCCGACGCCGAAGTTGCGGTCGCAGATCGCCGCGATCTGGCTGGCGATCAGGTCGATGTCGCCATCGGGGTCGGCGAAGAGCACGAAGTCGTTGCCCGTGCCCTGTCCCTTGGTGAACTGGAGATCGATGGCCATCCGACCATGCTAGTTGTCGGCGGCGGGGCCCGATCGGCCGCCGCCGTCCGCTGCGGCGAGGGCGCCGTCGACGGCGGCCATGGCCTCGTCGACGCGCTTCGGGTCCCGGGCGTCGAGGGGTACCGCGTCCGAGTACCGGCGGAACCAGCTGACCTGGCGTCTCGCGTACTTCCGGGTGAGCAGGGCGGTCTGCGCCACCGCCTCCTCCTGCGTGAGTTCCCCGCGCAGCTGCCCGATGGCCTGGGCGTAGCCGATCGCCCGGCTCGCGGTGACGCCGCGTTCGAGTCCGAGGGGCAGCAGGGCGCGTACCTCCTCCACGATCCCGTCCTCCCACATCCGGCTCACCCGGGCATCGAGGCGGGGCACCAGCTCGTCCCGCGGCATGCCGAGGCCGAGGATCACGCTCTCGCGCCAGCGCACGGGCTGCTCCGGCAGCGAGGCACTGTGCGGGCGGCCCGTGAGCTCGATGACCTCCAGGGCCCGCACGAGGCGCCTGCCGTTGGACGGGCCGATCGCCGTGGCCGCCGCGGGGTCGATCTCGCGGAGGTGCCGGTGCAGCATCCCCGGTCCCTCGCGCTCGAGCCGCTCCTCGAGCGCTCGGCGTATTTCCGGGTCGGTGCCGGGGAAGTCGAAGTCGAACAGCACCGAGGACACGTAGAGCCCGGACCCGCCGACGAGGAGGGGGACGGCACCGCGGTCCTGGATGCCGGCGATGACCGCCCGGGCCTCCCCCTGGTACCGGGCCACGGCGGCGTCGTCCGTGACGTCGAGGACGCCGAGCAGGTGGTGCGGGACGCCCCTGCGCTCCTCGGCGGGCAGCTTCGCGGTGCCGATGTCCATGCCCCGGTAGAGCTGCATGGCGTCGGCGTTGACCACCTCCGCCGCGATCCCCCGGTCGCGGAGCCGCTCGGCGACGTCGAGCGACAGGGCGCTCTTGCCCGTGCCGGTGGCCCCGACCACGGCGACGATCGGGGTCACGGGAGCCTCGCGGGCGTCAGCGCCGGCCGTCGGCGGAGTCGTAGATCGGCACCGTGATGACGGGCCGCGCTCCGACGCGCAGGGTGGGCAGGCCGAGGTTCACGGACGGCCCGGCGTCGGACGCCCCGCCGCCGTGTGCCGGCACGGCGCACGACTCCGCCTGGGCGCGGTCCCAGGCGTCGCCCGCCCGGGTGCGGCGCACCGTCAGTGGCGCCCCGTTCGACGAGTCGGCGATCAGGTGGAACGGAGCCGCCTGGCTGACGGTCACGGTCACGACGTCACCGGGGCGGGGCTCCGGCGAGCCCGCGGGCACGTCGAAGTGCACGAGCCGGGAGTCCTCCGCGCGGCCGCTCAGGCGGTGCCGCTCGGCGTCTTTGCGCCCCTCCGTCGTGACGAGCAGGTTCACGCTCGTGCCGACGAGCTTCGCGTTCTCCTCCGCGGAGATGCGGTCCTGGAGGGCGACGAGGCGCTCGTAGCGCTCCTGCACGACGGCCTTCGGGATCTGGTCGGGCATGGTCGCGGCAGGGGTGCCGGGCCGGATCGAGTACTGGAAGGTGAAGGCCGAGGCGAACCGGGCCAGCTCGACGACGCGCAGCGTGTCCTCGAAGTCCTCCTCGGTCTCGCCGGGGAAGCCCACGATGATGTCCGTGCTGATGGCGGCGTTCGGGATCTTCTCGCGCACGCGGTCCAGGATCCCGAGGAACTTGGCCGAACGGTAGGACCGGCGCATGGCCTTCAGCACACGATCGGAACCGGACTGCAGCGGCATGTGCAGCTGCGGCATCACGTTCGGCGTCTCCGCCATGGCGTCGATCACGTCGTCGGTGAACGCCGCGGGGTGGGGGCTGGTGAACCGCACGCGCTCGAGACCCTCGATGCGGCCGGCCGCGCGCAGCAGCTTGCTGAACGCCTGCCGGTCGCCGAACTCGACTCCGTAGGAGTTGACGTTCTGCCCGAGCAGCGTCACCTCGATCGCGCCGTCGTCGACGAGCGCCTGGATCTCGGCGAGCACGTCGCCCGGTCGGCGGTCCTTCTCCTTGCCGCGGAGGGCCGGGACGATGCAGAAGGTGCAGGTGTTGTTGCAGCCGACGGAGATGGAGACCCAGCCGCTGTGCACGGAGTCGCGCTTCGTCGGCAGGGTCGAGGGGAAGGTCTCGAGCGACTCGAGGATCTCGATCTCGGCCTCGGCGTTGTGCCGGGCACGTTCGAGCAGGCGCGGGAGCGAGCCCACGTTGTGCGTGCCGAACACGACGTCGACCCACGGCGCGCGCTCGAGGATGACGTTCTTGTCCTTCTGCGCCAGGCAGCCGCCGACCGCGATCTGCATCCCCTCGTGGCGCTTCTTCACGGCGGCGAGGTGACCGAGGTTGCCGTACAGCTTGTTGTCGGCGTTCTCGCGGACCGCGCAGGTGTTGATGACGACGATGTCGGCCTCGGCGCCGTCGGCCGGCACGTACCCGGCGGCCTCGAGCGAGCCGCTCAGACGCTCCGAGTCGTGCACGTTCATCTGGCAGCCGTAGGTGCGCACCTCGTAGGTGCGCGGACGCCCTGCGGCGTCGAGGGCGGCCGGCGACGCGAGGATGGGCGTCGGCGGCGTCAGGGAGGCGGTCTGGCTCATGGTGCGTCTAGTTTAGGTCGGCGTTCCGGCGGTGTCGGCCGCTGTGCCCGAGGCCAAGCCACGAGATCAGGCCGCGGGATCAGCGGAAGCGCACTCCCGAGCCCCGGCCGTGACCGGCGAGCGCGACCCGGGTGGCCTCGCGCACGATCGACGAGGAGTACCCGCGCCGCATCAGGTATCCGGTGAGCCGCCGCTCGGCGGTGGCCGCGTCGAGCGACGAGAACTGGCGGGCGCGCTTGACGGCCATCTCGGTGGCCATCGCCTGCTCGTCCTCGTCGTCGATGGCGGAGACCGCCTCGTCGATCACGGCGGGGTCGATGTGCCGCTGAGCCAACTCACGGGCGAGGGCGTTGCGACCCAGGCCCTTGCGCTCGTGCTTGGTGCGTACGACGGTCTCGGCCAGCGCCGCGTCATCGAGCAGGTCGACGCGCTGCAGCCGGTCGAGCTCGGCCTCGATGGCCTCGATGTCGTACTCACGCCGGGCGAGGAGATCACCGAGCTCCCACCGTGACATGCCGCGGCGGGTGAGGGCGCGCATGGACACCGTCTCGATGTCCTGCAGCGGAGCCTCAGCCTCGGCCTCGGGCTCCGAGTGGGCCGCGGGCGCGCCGGCCTTCCGGTCGCCCGTCCGATCGTCGGTCGCGACATGGGCGGTGATGCGCGCGAGACCCTCGCTCCGCCGCCGCTCCTGATCGGAGCTGTCCTGCCCAAGCCCACCCTGCCCAGGCTCAGCCTGCTCGGACCCGTCCTGGTCGGACGGGGCCCAGCCGGACTGGGCCGCCGCGCCGTTCGGCGCCGCCGGGTCGTCGGCACCGCCGCGGTTCGCGCCACGGAGATAGGTCACGGGAGCGAGGCCGCCGTCCTCCCGGTCGCTGGCGGGAGGAAAACGCACCATGTCCCGTGACCTATCCGTTCCGTGTCCGTCGATCCGGCTCACGCGCCCTTGCGGGCGGCGATCTTCGGCTCGATGGAGTTGACCTTCGACTCCTCGATCGGCGTCACCTCGGCGACGGCGTCCGGGTCGACGATGAGGCCCATCTTCATCTTGATCTTGCTCTCGATGACCTCGGCGATGTCCGGGTTCTTGATGAGGAAGTTGCGGGAGTTCTCCTTGCCCTGCCCCAGCTGGTCGCCGTCGTACGTGTACCAGGCACCGGACTTGCGCACGATGCCGTGCTCGACGCCGAAGTCGATGAGGCTGCCCTCGCGGGAGATGCCGACGCCGTACAGGATGTCGAACTCCGCCTGCTTGAAGGGCGGCGCCATCTTGTTCTTCACGACCTTCACGCGCGTGCGGTTGCCCACTGCGTCGGTACCGTCCTTCAGCGTCTCGATGCGGCGGATGTCGAGGCGGACGGACGCGTAGAACTTGAGCGCCTTACCGCCGGCCGTGGTCTCCGGGCTGCCGAAGAACACGCCGATCTTCTCGCGCAGCTGGTTGATGAAGATCATGGTGGTGTTCGTCTGGTTGAGCCCACCGGTCAGCTTGCGCAGGGCCTGCGACATGAGGCGGGCCTGCAGACCGACGTGCGAGTCGCCCATCTCGCCCTCGATCTCCGCACGGGGCACGAGCGCCGCGACGGAGTCGATGACGATGAGGTCGATGGAGCCGGAGCGCACGAGCATGTCGGCGATCTCCAGGGCCTGCTCACCCGTGTCGGGCTGCGAGACGAGCAGGGCGTCGATGTCGACGCCGAGCTTCTTGGCGTACTCCGGGTCGAGCGCGTGCTCCGCGTCGATGAAGGCTGCGATGCCGCCCGCGCGCTGGGCGTTGGCGATGGCGTGCAACGTGAGCGTGGTCTTACCCGACGACTCCGGGCCGTAGATCTCGACGATGCGGCCCCGGGGCAGACCCCCGATGCCGAGGGCGACGTCCAGCGCGACGGAGCCCGTGGGGATCACGGCGACGGGCGCGCGATCCTCGCTGCCGAGGCGCATGACCGAGCCTTTGCCGAACTGGCGGTCGATCTGGGCGAGGGCGGTCTCGAGCGACTTCTCGCGATCAGCGGGTGATGGCATGGGATTCTCCTTCGATGGAACGTGTCGCGCCTATAGGCTGTCGACGCTCAAAATCCGGACCGCCTGTAGCGGGACCGAACCGTTCGACAAGGCTGTTGCTGGCTCAACGCCTGATGAAGAGCACGCTAGGCAGAGCCACCGACATTCCTCCCGGCGGGGCGCCATCTGTGTACAACTCGTCTTCGATTGGACCTGAGTACGAGGGTATCAAGCCTCGAAGGTGTATTCGAGAGGCCCGCGGGCGTGTCGCGGGCGGATTCGCGTCCGGGTCCCGGCCGCGGACGTCCTACTTCTTGGGGTCGGCCAGGCCGGCGCCGTGCCGGCGCGACTCCGGGACGTCCATGGCGCGGCACAGCGCGAGCCACACGTCCTTCGCCCGCACGCCGGCCGCGAGGGCCGCCTCGGGCGTGCGCCCGCCGAGCTCGGCGAGGACGAGGTCGTGCAGCAGCACCTGCCCGTACCCCTGGCCGAACTCGTCGGCCACGGCCCGCCGGAACTCGCTCAATCGCATCCGTCCACGGTAGCCCGGGGATGCGCTTAACGACGAAACGCCCCGCATCAGCGGGGCGTTCGGCGGTTATCCGTCACCGGGTGACGAGATCTGCATCCAGGTCTGCGACGAACTCATCCGGGATGGTGTCCGGGATGGGGTTGAGACCCTCGATCACTGCAAGTCGATCTCCGACCTCGCGCATGATCACGGAGATCGGGGTGTCGAGAGCATCGGCGACCGAGGCGAGGATCTCCGACGAGGCCTCTTTCTGGCCGCGCTCCACCTCGCTGAGGTAACCGAGTGCAACGCTCGCCTTGCTTGCGACCTGGCGGAGCGTGCGTCCCTTCTGCAGGCGGAAGTCCCGGAGAACATCGCCAATTTCCTGACGAACTAGTACCACTGGACCCTCCTTCAATGCCTGTGCGCCTGCGAAAGCCGGCGGATACGGATGGACAACGTTACAACCACCGATTGCGCCAATCTAACCATTCACACTGGGGGTTTGCTTGTGAACCCGCTTGTAACAACTGCGCGTCGCGGTCATTTGTTCCCGAGGACGTCCACCGCGTTCTTGAGAAGGAGGAGGGCCTCGTAGACGGTGGTGTTGCGGATCTCGCTGCGGTCGCCGGAGAGCGCCAGGCGCGTGACCCTCGTGCCCGCGGGCGTCGAGATACCCACGAACACCGTTCCCGCGGGCTGGCCGTCCTGCGGGTCCGGACCGGCCGCGCCCGTGGTCGCGATGCCGATGTCGGCGGGTCGGCCCGACACCCTGCAGTGCTCGCGCACCCCCACCGCCATGCGCCCGGCGACGTCGGGGTGGACCGCCCCGTGGGCGGCGAGCACGTACGAGTCGACGCCGAGGAGGCTGTGCTTCAGCTCCGTGTTGTAGGCGACGACGCCGCCCCAGACCACGGCGGAGGCGCCGGGCGGGTCGATGAGCTTCGCCGTCAGCAGCCCACCGGTCAGGGACTCCGCCACGGCGACGCTGAGGCCGCGCGCGGTCAGCTCGGCGATCAGCTCGATCGCGAGGCCGTCGACGGAGACGCCGTGGACGCTCGGGCCGCCCGTCTCCTCCGACCGGTCCGTGCCGGCCGCGTCGCGCACGACCTCCTCCTCGGCCGTCATCGCGGGGTCCTGTTGTGCCGCACCGCCTGCACGACGTAGTCGATGCCGGTGACCACGGTGAGCAGGACGGCGACCGACATGACGCCGGTGTTGAGCACGTGCACCCAGGGGCCGAGGAGGGACCACAGCGGCACGAGGGCGAGGGAGATCGCGACCGACTGGGCGATGGTCTTGAGCTTGCCGCCGCGCGAGGCCGGGATGACCCGGTCGCTCAGCACGGCGAAGCGGTACACCGTGATGCCGATCTCGCGCACCATGATGACGATGGTGACCCACCAGGGCAGCTCGCCCAGCAGGGAGAGCGAGACGAGGGCACTGCCGATCAGCACCTTGTCGGCGATCGGGTCGAGCAGCTTGCCCGCGTCGGTCACCAGGTTCCGGCCCCGGGCGATCGCGCCGTCGACCCCGTCCGTGGCGATGGCCACGATGAACAGGGCGGCGGCGATGTAGCGCAGAGCGCCGTCCGCGGAGTCGTCCGCGAGCAGGAGGGCGATGAACAGCGGCGCCAGCAGGATGCGGACCACCGTGATGACGTTGGCGAGGTTCGCGTTGCTCGCGGGGGTGTCGCCCCTGCTGATGAAACGCCCTCGCAGCGAACCGCCGAGAGCGGACGGGGTGCGCGCCGGTGCGCCATCCCTCTGCACGGTGCTCTTCGGCACGCCGATCACTCCCTGCCGGTCAGCCCCCAGGCGTCCTCGTCCGAGGAGCCCTCCTCCTCATCGTATCCGGAGTAGTCCTTCTCGAGCGGGTCGGCGGAGTACCGGTCGTCCTCGTCCGCGTCCGGCTGCGCGGTCACGGGAGACGCGGTCCGGGGGGCGGACGCCGCGGGCTCCTCGCCCCGCATCCGGGCCAGGACCGCGGGCAGCTGCTCGGCGGCGACGAGCACGTCGCGCGCCTTCGAGCCCTCGGACGGACCGACGACCTCGCGCGACTCGAGCAGGTCCATCAGGCGGCCCGCCTTCGCGAAGCCGACGCGGAGCTTCCGCTGCAGCATGGAGGTCGACCCGAACTGGGTGCTGACGACGAGCTCCGTGGCCTGCAGCAGCAGGTCGAGGTCGTCGCCGATGTCGGCGTCGATCTCCTTGCGCTCCACGGTCGCCGCGACGTCGGGCCGGTATTCCGGCTGCGCCTGCCGGGTGACGTGCTCGACGACCTTGACGACCTCGCTCTCGTTCACCCACGCGCCCTGCACCCGGATGGCCTTCGAGGCGCCCATGGGCAGGAACAGGGCATCGCCCTGGCCGATGAGCTTGTCCGCGCCGGGCTGGTCGAGGATGACCCGCGAGTCGGTCATGCTGCTCACCGCGAAGGCGAGGCGGCTCGGCACGTTGGCCTTGATGAGGCCGGTCACGACGTCGACGGAGGGCCGCTGAGTGGCGAGCACGAGGTGGATGCCGGACGCGCGGGCGAGCTGCGTGATGCGCACGATCGAGTCCTCTACGTCGCGCGGCGCGACCATCATGAGGTCGGCGAGCTCGTCGACCACGACGAGGAGGTAGGGGTACGGCTTCAGCTTGCGCTGGCTGCCGGCGGGCAGCACGATCTCGTCGTTGACCACGGCCTTGTTGAAGTCGTCGATGTGCCGGAAGCCGAAGCTGGCCAGGTCGTCGTACCGCATGTCCATCTCCTTCACGACCCACTGCAGCGCTTCCGCCGCCTTCTTGGGGTTCGTGATGATGGGCGTGATCAGGTGCGGGACGCCCGCGTAGATGGTGAGCTCCACGCGCTTCGGGTCGATGAGCACCATGCGCACGTCGGACGGCTTGGCCCGCATGAGCAGGCTCGTGATCATCGAGTTGACGAAGCTGGACTTTCCGGAGCCGGTGGAACCGGCGACCAGGAGGTGCGGCATCTTGGCGAGGTTCGCGACGACGAAGCCGCCCTCGACGTCCTTGCCCACGCCGATGGTCATGGGGTGCGAGCTGCTCGTCGCGACCGAGGAGCGCAGCACGTCGCCGAGGGAGACGATCTCGCGGTCCGTGTTGGGGATCTCGATGCCGATGGCGCTCTTGCCCGGGATGGGCGAGAGGATGCGCACCTCGTTGCTCGCGACGGCGTAGCTGATGTTCTTGGCGAGCGCGGTGACGCGCTCGACCTTCGTGCCCGGTCCGACCTCGAGCTCGTACCGGGTGACGGTCGGGCCGCGGGAGAAGCCGGTGACCGTCGCGTCGACCGAGAAGTTGGTGAGCACCTCGGTGATCGCCCGCACGACCTCGTCGTTCACGGCGGAGCGCGCCTTCGCCGGAGTGCCCGCGGAAAGGGCGGCGGGCGACGGCAGGCGGTAGGGCGCGACGGGCGCGTCCGACGTGGGCGTGGCCACGTCCTCGTCGAAGTCGCCACCCTCGAAGCCGGGCAGCTCGTCCGTGGCCGACATGCTGTCGTCGTCCAGGATGCTCGTCGGGCTCGGCGCGGTGACGGGGCCGGGCACCGGGGACGCGCTCTTCCTCCTCGAGGAGGCCGGCGGCATCTGATCGGGGTGCAGCAGGTCGCCGAGCACCTCCGTGTCGAACTGGCCGGGGAGCGGCTTCGTGGCCTCCTCCGGGTCCGGCGTCCGGTCGAGGATCTCGGTCGGGCTGGTCGCCGACGGCGCCAGCACCGGGCTGTCGTAGGCCGGGTCGTCCTCGCGCTGCGACTTGTTGCGGCGCCACCAGGGCAGCTGACCCTCGGAGTCCTCGTCGTCGTCGTCGTCGCCGTCCTTGCCCGCGTCCCTGCGGGAATCCTTGCCGCCCCGGTCCGTCTCGGCGTCCGTCGTGCCGAAGAGGTAGCCGTAGAGCTCGCGCAGGCGCGGGCCCACGCGGTTCGGCGGGGTCTTCGTGACGATGAACAGGGAGAGCACGAGCAGGATCGCGATCACGACGCCCGCGCCGTACTGGGTCAGCAGGACGGTGAGGGGCGCGGCGAGGATCCAGCCGAGCACGCCGCCCGCGGTGGCCAGCACGATCATGCCCTCGCTCGGGTCGGGCTGCCCGCCGGTGAGGTGGCAGAGGCCCGAGACGGTCACGAGCAGCAGGCCGAGGCCGATGCCGATGCGGCCGTTGTCGTCGGTCGTCGAGGGGTGCCGGAATAGCCAGAGCGCGAAGAGGAACAGGATGACCGGCAGGGCGAAGGCCACCCGGCCGAACAGCCCGCCGAACGTGTAGGCGTCGAGCGCGATCGCCACGGCATCGGTCGGGTTGAACCACTCGACGACGGCGCCGATCACGGCGAGCACGATGAGGAAGAACGGGAAGCCGTCCCGCCTGTCCTCCTTGCTCAGCTTCTCCGGGCCGAGCGCGCGCGCGGCCCCGCCGGTGAGGTGGGCGAGGCCCATCCAGCCGCGGGACAGCAGGCCGCCCTCCTGGGGCTCCTCCGCCGCCGGGTACTTCACGGTCTTCTGCGGGGCGCCGGAGGATGACCCGCGTCCGGTCGTCTCTGTGGTGCCGCGCGAGGACTTCGCGACGGGCGACGCGGTGCCGCGCCCCTGCGACGCCCGGGCGCGGCCGGTCGACTTGGTGCTCGTGGCCATTCCCTTACGGTACCTTCCCGCTCCGCCGCGGGCCGGCAAGGGGGCTCGGGTGTCTGTTTCAGCCGGTCAGTACCGGATGGCATCGATGACCTTCACCCGCACCGCGACGATGGCGGGCAGCAGCCCGGCGAGCGCGCCGACGAAGAGCGACGCGGCGAGGCCGAGGATGGCCGCGTCGAGCGGGAACGGCGGCAGGTCCACGACACCCTGGCCGAGCGCATCCGTGACGAAGGGGCTCTTCACGATGGCCACCGCCGCGAGCACGCCGACGACACCGGCGGCCATGGTCGCGACGACACTCTCCATGAGCACGGCGAAGAAGACGCGGCCGGTCGTCGCCCCGAAGCTGCGGCGCACCCCGATCTCGCGGATGCGCTGGCGCACGGTGACGAGCGAGATGTTCACGAGTCCGAGGGCGCCGAGCAGCAGGACGAGAGCGGCGACGCCGCCCACGAGCAGCTTGATCGGGAGGAACGGGTCCTCCCCGAAGGCGGCGAAGTCGTTGCGGTTGACGGAGACCTCGACCCCGTCGCCGAGCGCGGACGCGATGTCGGTGCGCAGCCGCTCGGACAGCTCGTCGGAGATCTCCGGCGGCACCCACGCCTCCAGGGACGGCTGCCCCAGGGCGACCTCCTCCGGACCGGCGACACGCTCGTATGCGTCGAGGAGAATGTAGGCCGTCGGGCCCTCCTCCGGATAGTTGTCGGGCACCACGCCCGTGACGACGGCGGTGGTGTCCTGCGCGCCGACGAGCGAGACCGTGGGGTTGGCGGCGAGCTCCACCCCGCCGAGCGCGACGAGGAACGCCTCGTTCACCACGAGCGCGGGCGCCAGTCGTGCCGCGTCGGCATCCGCGAACCAGCGCCCCTGCTCCACGGGGACGCGGTGCATGGTGCCGTAGTCGGCGTCCACCACCGTCAGGCTGACGTCGCGCACCCCGTCGGGGAACTGCGCACGGATCCCGGTGTAGAGCACGGTGCTCGAGTAGGTGACCCCGTACCGATCGAGCGCCTCGGCGTAGGCGTCCCTCGTCTCCGCGTAGGGCGCGGGCATGCCGGTGTCGGGGGCGAACGACGAGATGGTCAGCGTCGCCGGACGGCCTCCCCCGCGCTCGGAGAACTCCCGCTGCGCCTGCTCGGCCACGGCGCCAAGGCCGACGACGGAGGTGATGGCGCAGACGGCGACCGCGACGCCGACGAGGGAGAGCAGCACGCGCGTGCGATGGATGCGCAGCTCCGCCCAGGCCTCGACGACGGCCCCGACGAAGCCCGTCGCCGCGTTCCTCATGCCGAGACCTCCGCGCCCGCGCCGGTCGTGATGAGCACGCCGCGGTCGAGCCGGTAGTGCCGCTCGGCCAGCGCCGCGACGTGCGGGTCGTGGGTGATCGTGACCAGGGCGGACCCCGCGGTCCTCGCCACCTCGTCGAGCAGTCCCATGACGGTCTCGCCCGTCTCGACGTCGAGCGCGCCGGTCGGCTCGTCGGCGAGGATGATCCGCGGCGAGCGCACGAGGGCGCGCGCGATGGCGACGCGCTGCTGCTCGCCGCCCGAGAGCTTCTCCGGCATGGTGCTGAGCCGGTGGCCGAGCCCGACGCGGTCGAGCATCTCTGCCGCGATCGCCGAACGGCGCCAGAACTGCCGTCCGCTCGCGTACAGCAGCGGGGTCATCACGTTCTCCAGCGCGCTGCGGCCGGAGAGCAGGTTGAACTGCTGGAAGATGAACCCGATGTCGCGTCCGCGGGCGCGGTCGCGGGCCGCCGACGACAGCGTCGACACGTCCGTGTCGCCGAGCAGGATGCGTCCGGTCGTGGGGGCGTCGAGCAGGCCGAGGATGTTGAGCAGGGTGGACTTGCCGGAGCCGGAGCGACCGACGATGGAGATGTGGTCCCCGGCGTTCACCTCGAGGTCGACGCCGGTGAGGATGGTGAGCGGGGGCGCGTCCGGGAGCGGGATGGTGCGGGTCACGCCCTCGAGGCGGACGAGGCTCATCCGCTGAACCCGACGAAGCCGTCCTCGCCCTCGACGGGCGCCGGCGCTCCCGGCACGAACTGGAGCACCATGTCGCCCTCGGCGAGCCCGTCGACGATCTGCACGGACACGCCGTCGTTGAGCCCGATGCGGACCGGGCGCTTCTCCGGCTCGCCGCCCTCGGGCGAGACGAGCCAGACGTTGCCGTTCTCGGAGAGCCCCTCCACGGCGGTCGTGGGAAGGGTGAGCACGTCCGCCGCCTCGCCCGCGGCGATGGTGATGCTCGCGGCAAGGCCGTTGAACACCCGGACCTCCGCCGGGATAGCGCACGCGACCGTGGTGCCGCCCGCAGCAGGAGCGCCTCCGCCCTCCGCTCCCGCGAACGGGTCCTCCTCCCCTTCGGCCGGGCCGCCGTTCGACACAGTGAGGCCGGGGCAGGTGAACGGCGCGGGACCGCCGGGGATGGTGACGGTGGCGTCCGCGGGCTGGCTGACCAGCCGGTACTGCTGCTCGGCCGTCAGCGTGCCGGTGGCCGAGAACGTGGAGGGGGCGACGGAGCCGAGGCTGTCGCCGACCGACACCTCCTGGTCCTCCAGCACGGGGAGCGAACCCACGACGCCGGCGATCGGCGCGTAGACGGTCTCGACCCGCACCTTGGGCTTCGGCTGGGTGACCGTCCCGTCCTCCGCGACAACCGGATCGACCGGCGTCTCCTGCCTGATCCGCAGGATCGGGTCGCCTTCGGCGACCGTCGCGCCCTGGCCGAGGAGGAGCTCGGAGACCTGGCCGGCGAGCGTCGCGCGGACCGGCACCGTCGGGTCCGCCGCGATGGTGCCCTCCACGACGATGTCGTTCACGATCGTGCCGGTGGTGACCGCTACCTCGGCCTGGGTGATCTCCCCGGTCGGCACCGCCGGGTCCGTGGTCGCGGTCGCGCCGCCGAAGAATGCGAGCTTGACCAGTGCCGCCGCGATGGCGCCGAAAATGATCAGCCGAAGGATCGGGAAGATCCACTTGCGCGTGACACCCATCGGGGACCGCCTTTCTTCCGCTGCCCCGCGGATCGGTATGTCGGTCACACTATCCAGGAGGTGGGGAAATGCGCCTCAGCCGGAAGGATGATTGCGCTCCCGCCCGGGGGCGGAGATCGGCGGGCACCCGCGGTCGGGCGCCGGACGGGTCGGCCCATCAGTTGAGGGTGCGCACCATCGTGTCGGCATCCTGACCGGACTCGACCGTGACGAAGCCCTCCCCGCGGTACAGGCCCATGGCGAAGTTGGCTCGCTCGCAGCTGAGGCTGATCCGGGCGAAGCCGGCCTCCCTGGCCTGCGCGACGACGGCCTGGAGCAGCGCACGGCCGACGCCGCGGCTCCGCCAGGCCGGGTTCACCCCCAGGGTCAGCTCGGGCACTCCCGGCGCGACGTAGCCATAACCCGGGTCCGCCGCGGTGAGCAGCCGCAGCCAGCACGCTCCGATCGTCGTCCCGTTCGCCGTGACGGCGACGGAGCCGAGGTCCCCCGGCCGCGGCCAGCCGGCGACGTAGTGCGACACGGCGGGGTCGGCCAGGGTCGCGTCGCGCGATCGCTTCCGCGTCGGGTGCCAGTTCGCCGCCTCGACGAGCATGTCGGTGAGCAGCCGGGCGTCCTCCATCGTGGCGGGCCGGATCGTGAACGTCGGATCGCTCATGGCTGCACCAATCGGCATGCGGGGGGACGCGGGTACGCCAGCGTAGCGGCACACGCGGCGGACGGGCGCTGCCGCGAGCGGTCAGAGGCATCGCCCCGCGTAGAAATCGGTACCCGCGAGCGACTGGTCCGGGTCGACGGTCGGCGCGACGACCCGTAGGAAGACCACGGTGCCGACGACGTCCTCCTCGTAGTAGTCCTCGACGAGATTGTTCGCCACCTCGAAGACGAGGGTGCCGTCGCTGGTGCGGAGGTAGTAGAGGTCGGCGAGCGTGTTCGCGGTCCCGCCCTCCACGTCGGCATAGGTGGAGAGGAGCTCCTCCACCGCGGTGCCGAGGCCGATGTCGTCCGCGGTGCGGAGCGACTCGTCCAGGATGTCGATGCGGACGACCTTCCCGTCCTTCCCGACGTCGACCCCGAACGGACGCGGGTCCTCGCGCGGCACGTAGGTGTTCTGCCAGCGCCCCTCCCCCGAGCGCCCCTCGCCCTCGACGGTCGAGCAGTAGTCGGGGACGAACGAGACCATCTCCGAATCCTCGACCGGCTCGCCGACCCGCAGCGAGCCGAGACCCGCGGGAGACACGACGAGGTCGTCGAAGTCCGGCTTGGCCGGGATCTCGGTCGGCGGGGCGCTGGCGGTCGGCGTCGGCGTCGGGTCGTCGTCCGAGCCGCCGACGCAGCCGGTCAGGGCGAGGGTCACGACCACCAGCACTGCCCAGCCGCGCACGCGCGGCGCGCACCCACGCCGACGTCCGGACCGCGCATGCTCACGGCCCCTGTCCGCACGGCTCATCGCCTCCGCCGAACGAACTCCTGCATCCCCCACGCCCCCGCTTTCTCCGTGACTCAGGCCTCGATGACCACCGGGATGATCATGGGACGGCGACGGTGCGAGGAGTTCACCCAGCGGCCGACCGTGCGACGCACGACCTGCGAGAAGGCGTGCGAATCCCGGGTGCCGTTGGCGGCCGCCTCGGCGAGCGCACGGATGACCTGCGGCTTCACGGCGTCGAAGACCGATTCCTCCTCGGCGAACCCGCGGGCCTGGATCTCCGGCCCCACGATGACCTTGCCGGTCTGGGCCTCGACCACGACGAAGATCGAGATGAAGCCCTCCTCGCTGAGGATGCGGCGGTCCTTGAGGTCGGCATCCGTAATACCGCCCACGGTCGACCCGTCGACGTAGATGTAGCCCAGGTCGAGCTGGCCCACCACGGACACGTGTCCCGCGCGCATGTCGAGCACGGTGCCGTCCTCGGCGATGAAGGTGTTCTCCTCACGCACGCCGGTCTGCACGGCGAGGTCGCGGTTGGCCTGCAGGTGCCGGTACTCGCCGTGCACGGGCAGCACGTTCTTGGGCTTCAGGATGTTGTAGACGTAGAGCAGCTCGCCCGCGGACGCGTGGCCGGAGACGTGCACCTTGGCGTTGCTCTTGTGCACCACGTTCGCGCCGAGCTTGGTGAGCCCGTTGATGACGCGGTAGACGGCGTTCTCGTTGCCCGGGATGAGGCTCGAGGCGAGGATGACCGTGTCGTCTTTGCCGATCTCGATCTGGTGCTCCATGTTCGCCATGCGGCTGAGCACGGCCATCGGCTCGCCCTGGGATCCGGTGCTCATGTAGACGATGCGGTTGTCGGGCAGGTTCGCGGCCTGCTTGCTGTCGATGAGCACGCCCTCGGGCACCTTCAGGTAGCCGAGGTCCGCGGCGATGCCCATGTTGCGCACCATGGAGCGGCCGATGAAGGCGACGCGGCGGCCGTGGGCGTGCGCGGCGTCGAGCACCTGCTGTACGCGGTGCACGTGGCTTGAGAAGCTCGCGACGATGACGCGGCGGGGCGCCTTGCCGATGACGGCGTCCAGCACCGGGCCGATGGAGCGCTCGGTGGGGGTGAAGCCGGGGACGTCCGCGTTGGTGGAGTCGGGCAGGAAGAGGTCGACACCCTCCTCGCCCAGGCGGGCGAACGCGCGGAGGTCGGTGATCCGGTCGTCGAGCGGGAGCTGGTCCATCTTGAAGTCGCCCGTGTGCAGCACGCGGCCGGCCTTCGTGACGATGGACACCGCGAGCGCATCCGGGATCGAGTGGTTCACGGCGACGAACTCGAGAGAGAACGGTCCGAGGTCCTCGTGCTGACCCTCGCGCACCTGCAGCGTGTAGGGCTTGATGCGGTGCTCCTTGAGCTTCGCCTCGATGAGCGCGAGCGTGAGGCCGGAGCCGATCAGCGGGATGTCCTGCTTCAGACGCAGGAGGTAGGGCACCGCGCCGATGTGGTCCTCGTGGCCGTGGGTGAGCACGACGCCGACGACGTCGTCGAGGCGGTCGCGGATCGGCGAGATGTCGGGGAGGATCAGGTCGACGCCCGGGTGCTGCTCCTCGGGGAAGAGCACGCCGCAGTCGACGATGAGGATCTTGCCGTCGATCTCGTAGACGGTCATGTTGCGGCCGATCTCGCCGAGGCCGCCGATCGGGATGACCCGGAGGGTTCCCGGTTCGAGGACGGGCGGATCGAATACGGCGTTGGGCATGTGGTCTCGTTCCTACGTGGGGATGGGGGTCGTGCTGCCGCCTCACGGGCGGGGGACGTCGTGGGGGCGCCGAGGCGCCGGGGAGGTCAGCGGGTGGTGCCGGCGACCTTCGGGAGCGCGCCGCCCGCGGCGGCGTTGCGGTCCGGGCGGAAGTTGCGGAAATCGGCGCCGGGGACGTTCTTCACGAGGTCGATCTCGTCCTCGATCTGAGCGGCCTCCCACTCCTCGGGGCCGACGAGCGGCAGGCGCACGCGGGGGCTGCTGATGCGGCCGAGGCCGTGCAGGATGTACTTCGCGGCGACCGTGCCGGGCACGTGGGTCATCACGGCGCGGACGAGGGGCTCGAGCTGCTGGTGCGCCGTGGTGGCCGCCTTGAGGTCGCCCGCGTTCACGGCGTCCACCATGGTGCGGTACGGCGTGGGGGCGATGTTCGCGGTGACGCCGATGAGGCCCGTGCCGCCGATGGCGAGCGTGGGCAGCGCGTTGGCGTCGTCGCCCGCGAAGTAGAGCAGGTCGGTCTGGTTGAGCACGCGGCTGACCTCGCTGAGGTCGCCCTTCGCATCCTTCACCGCGAGGATGTTCGGGTGCTTGGCGGCGCGGAGCAGGGTGTCGTACGTGATGGGGATGCCGGTGCGGCCCGGGATGTCGTAGAGGATGACGGGCAGGTCGGTGGCGTCGGCGATCATCCGGAAGTGGGTGAGCACGCCGGCCTGCGTCGGCTTGTTGTAGTACGGCGTGACGATCATGTTGCCGTCGGCGCCGGCCTTCTCGCTCTGCTTCGCGAGCTGCATGGCGTGCGCGGTCTCGTTGGAGCCGCCGCCGGTGATGATCCTGGCGCGGCCGTCGGCGACGGACTTGCCGACCTCCACGAGCCGGATCTTCTCGGGGTCGGTCAGGGTGCTCGTCTCGCCCGTGGTGCCGGTGACGACGATGCCGTCGGCGCCGGCGCGGATGACGTCGTCGATGTGCTTCTCCACGCCGGGCCAGTCGACCTCCCCGTCCGCCGTGAACGGCGTGACGAGGGCCACGAGTACCTGGCCGAACGGATTCTCGAGAGTGGACACGCTCTACAGGGTATCGGGTGGGGTCGCCACCGCGGTGCCGCGTGTGTGGTGCGGGGGTGCCGGTGCCGGGTGCGGTGCGGGTGCGGGAGCGGGGTGCGGGGTGCGGGGTGCGGGGTGCGGGGTGCGGGGTGCGGGGGTGCGGTGTGGGTGGTGCGGGGGTGCGGGGGGGCGGTGTGGGTGGTGCGGGTCTCGCAGTTCCCACCCCCTCCCGACGCAATTCAGCAGATTCCGGCCGACACGCCGTTCAGCCGCACAGACACGCCGTCATGGGCGCCACATCTGCTGAGTTGCATCGACATCTGGTTGCCATCTGCTGAATTGCGTTGGCTACAGGACGCGATCTGCTGAATTACGAAGTGTGCGGACGGCACCTGCTGAATTGCGAGGCCGGGATAAGCGTCGGACCGGGCTAAGCGTCGGACCGGTAATAGGCGTCGGACCGGTAATAGGCGTCGGACCGGGCTAAAGGTGTTCGCCGCGCTCGACGCAGGCGCGGATCGTGTCGAGTACCGTCTGCCAGTCGTACATCACCTGGCGGTAGGTGAACCGGAGGATGCGGAACCCGAGGGAGACCAGCGCTCCTTCGCGGGCACGGTCGCTCTCGATCTGCTCGCGCTCGTGATGGGTCTCGTAGCCGTCGACCTCGATCGCGAGGCGATTCCCGACGAGGAGGTCGAGCCGGAATCTCCCCGCGACGGGAACCTGTGCTTCGCATGGGATGCCCGCTCGGCGCAGGCGCACTCTCAAGACGCTCTCGATGAAGCTCTCCGCCCGACCGTCCACCTCCGACAACAGCGACGCGGAGGTGCTGGGCCAAGTGGTGGCCATCATCCGAAGGGACGTCAGGGTGAGTCTGCGGAAATGGACGGCCGAGTCGAGCGTCGCGATGGCCAGGTCACCCTGCTGACAGGCGACGACCTGAGCGAGGCACACCTCGAGCGGCACGACGAGCCGGGAACGATGAATGTCATGCGCATCCCAATGCAGGACGACCCGGGCGTCCTCCGTCGGGTCGAGCCGCTGGTACCGGTCGTCCGGGTCCCGCAGGCGACCCGAGCCCGGCTTGACCCACACATGCAGGGCGTCGCCTGGCGCTGCGGCGAGTCCGTGGAGCCGAGCGGCGGAGACGCATGCCACGCAGCCGCCCACGCGGATGGAGCGGATCAGGTCCGGGTGGGACTCCGGTATCGCGTACCAACCGCGCATCGGGCGCACGATCTCACCGGTAGCGACGAGGCGGGCGAGCAGTCCGGGCGAGAAACCGGAACGCAACAGCACCTGCCGGGTGGCTGCGCCACCCGCCCCGGCCAGGACACCGCGCACGGTCTGCATCCGCACAGCGTGGCGCGCCCCGGTCGGGTGGCGGTGGGTCACCGTCGTCCGGTGCACAGTGCACCTCACCGCCCGGTAGTGAGGGGCGAGTTCCGTCCCCTTCTAGCGACGCAATTCAGCAGATCCCGAGCCGGTGTCGGCGTGTCCCATGCTCAGAACGGCGTGTCGGCCGGAATCTGCTGAATTGCGTCGATGGAGTCCCCCAAGAGCGGCCGGAGCGGGCGGGCGGGTCAGTAGAGGTCGAGGTCGGGCTCTCGGCCCTCCGCGGTCGCCTTCTCCGAGGCCCGCTCGAGGCGCACGCGGAGGGGCTCCTCGTCGGGGTGCGGAACCACCATCACCGGGCAGGGCATGTTGACGAGCACGTCGTGGGTCACCGAGCCGAGCAGGAGGCCCGGCACGGCACCGCGGCGGTGGGTGCCGACCACGATGAGGTCCGCGGATTCCGCGGCGTTCACCAGCTCCAAGGCGGCGGGACCCTCCAGCAGCTGTGCGCGGACGGGCAGGTCCGGGTGCTTCTCGGTGATGCGCGCCACGCAGCGGTCGAGGATCTCCTGGTGCTTCACGCCGACCGTCGAGTGCGGGTCCGGGCCGATCCCGATCCGGCCCAGCAGGTTGGACGCCGGGATGTGCCAGGTGTGCACGACGAGCAGCTCGCGGCCCAGGCGCTCGGCCTCGCGGGCGGCGACGTCGAGCGCGACCTGGGACGTGTCGTCGTCGTTCGCCCCGACCACGACGGGCCCCGCCGTCGAGGTCCACTTCGCCGGCACCACCACGACGGCGCAGCGCGCGGCCGCGGCCAGCTGGTGCGGGAGGATCCCGTGGAACACGCCCGTGGCCTCGTGCGTGCCGACGACCAGGAGGTCGGCGCGCGCGGATGCGTACAGCAGCTCCTGGCGCGGGGTGCCCCGCCGGATCGATCCGCTCGTCGTCGCGGCGGGCGCCTCCGCCTCTGCGCGCTGCACGGCCTCCTGCAGCACGCGCTCGTACAGCGGCCGGAGGGTCTGCTCCGCGTCCGGCGGCGCCTGGTTCGACATCTCGATCACCGTCGTGATGTCCAGCGCGGCGTGCGAGGACTTCGCCCGCGCGATGGCCCAGCTGAGGGCGGCGTCGCTCTCCGCTCCCCCGTTGACCGCAACGACGATCTTCTCAACCATGGCGCCTCCCAGCGTTGCCGGCGACGCCGAACCAGCCGGCCCGCCCCGCGGGTTCGCGGATGGTCGCGTGCCGGCGCCATCGCCGTTCGCTCTCATGCTAGCCAGGACCGGCCACTCGCCAGAAGAGCGCGCCGTTGCCGCGTTCGCGTGGGCGCGTGGACGCGACCCGGGTTCCGTTACGTCGCTTCGACAGGCTCAGCGACCGGGGGGCGTGCTCAGCGACCGTGGTGGCGACCACGACGACCGGCGTTACGGTGCCTGAGCCTGTCGAAGGGACGCGGGTTCCGTTACGTCGCTTCGACAAGCTCAGCGACCGAAGGGGCGCTCAGCGACCGGGATGTGTGCCTAGCGACCGTGATGATGCCCCCGCCCGCCCCACCGCCATGGCGTCCCTAGGGGGCGACGCGGCCGTTGCCGTTGAAGGCGGCGTAGGTGAGCGGCATGAGCTCCGCGAAGATGTCCTCCATCTGCTCCGCGCACATCTCGATCTCGCGCTGCGGGAACGACGGGAACTGCGTGCCCTCGCGCTTCGTGCGCAGCGACAGGAAGTTCATCAGCGACCGGGCGTTCAGGGTTACGTACATGGACGAGTAGATGTTCAGCGGCAGAACGATGCGGGCGACCTCACGGGCGACCCCGGCGTCGAGCATGCGCTGGTAGGCCTCGAAGGCGGCGGTCGAGACCGCACGCGCCTGCTCGCCGACGAGCGCCGTCTGCTCCGGCGTGCCGGGGGTGAAGTCGTACGCGCCGGGCTTGCCGATCTGGACGAGGTTGCGCTCCGGACCGGGCACGTAGAACACCGGATTCAGCTCGCGGTAGCGGCCCGACTCCTCGTTGTAGGACGCGATGCGGTGCCGCATGAACTCGCGGAACACGAAGATCGGCGCCTGCACGTAGAAGGTCATGGAGTTGTGCTCGAACGGCGACCCGTGGCGGTCGCGCATCAGGTAGTTGATGAGCCCGCGGTCGCGCTTGTTCTGCACGTCCGCATCCACGTCCTGGGCGGCCTCGAGGGTCTGCTCGCCCTGCGTCGAGACCCGCGCGGCGAACAGCACGTCGGAGTCGTGGGCGCTCGAGCGGACGAGCTCGACGATCATATCGGAACGGAAGAGGATGCTCTCAGACACGCCCTTCACCCTAGGGCAGGAGCGGGCCTCCGACTCCTGCCGGGGGCACAGCCCGCGTGATTACGCTGGGTCTCCCCGACGGAAGGTGGCGGCATGACGAACGAGCACCAGATGGATCCCGAGGGCGCCCCCGTGCCCGACGCGGTGTCCCCCGCTCAGGCGGACATGGTCGACGCGGGAAGCGAGACCCCGGCCGGCGTGACCGACACCGGCTTGACCGCCACGGGACCTGGCGTGGCAGCATCGGAGGCGACCGCACCGGGCGCGGCGGCACCGGACGCCGCGGACGCGGCGGAGCCCGAGGACGACGGGCCCGCGGAGTCGGTGCTCCACGCGGTCTCGCCTGTCAAGGCGACCCTCGCCTCCCTTGCGAGGCCGGCCGCGTCCGAGCCCCGCCGGGCGCTCCGCGTCCTTCTCGCGGGTGCCTCCGGGACGATCGGCACGGAGGTCGTCCGCCAGCTCGAGGCGGCCGGGCACACGCCGATCCGCCTGGTTCGGCGCGAGGCGACCGGCCCCCGGGAGGTCGAGTGGTCGCCGGCCGAGGGCCGGCTGGATCCCGGGGCGCTCGACGGCATCGACGCCGTCGTCAACCTCTCCGGCGCCACGATCAGCCGGGTGCCCTGGACGCCCGGCTACCGGCGACAGATCCTCGATTCGCGCATCACCGCGACCCGCACGCTGACCCAGGCCATGGCCGCCGCCGCGACCCCGCCGGAAGCCTTCCTCAGCGGGTCGGCCGAGGGCTTCTACGGCGACCGGCCGGGCGAGACGCTGACCGAGGACTCTCCGCGGGGTCTCGGCTTCCTGCCGGAGGTCGTGGACGCGTGGGAGAGCGCGGCGCGCCAGGCGCCGGCCGGCACGCGCGTCGTGCTGCTGCGCACGGGCATCGTGCTGGCCGAGAAGGGCGCCCTTCAGCCGATCCGGCTGCTCACCACTCTCGGCGTCTCCGGGCCGCTCGGCGGCGGCCAGCAGCACTGGCCCTGGATCAGCCTCTACGACGAGGCCGCCGCGATCGTGCACCTGATCGCCTCGTCGTCGCTGTCGGGCCCGGTCAACCTCGTCGGGCCGACCCCTGCGACGGCGGAGCGCCTCATGCGCTACCTGGCGCGGCGATCGCACCGGCCGTACCTGCTGCCCGCCCCGCGCTTCGCGCTCACGCTCGCGCTCGGCGACGCCGGACGCGAGCTGCTGCTGGCCAGCAGGCGGATCTCCGCGGCGCGCCTGCAGGAGGACGGGTTCACGTTCGCCCACCCGCGCGTCAACGAGGCGGTGGACTGGGCCGTCGACCGGTCCGAGCACGGCGCGTAGCGCCTCCACCCTGCAGCGCCGCCGAGGCGGAGGCCGGTCGCGTCGCTAGCGGGCGTTCTCGGCGCGCTGCAGGCCGATGGCCGTGCGGATGGCTCTCCGCGCCCGCCTACGGTCGCCGCTCGCGTCGTAGGCGAGCCCGAGCCGGAACCACGCGCGCCAGCTCTCCGGCTCGGCGTCCACCTCGGCACGGTAACGCGGGAACTGCTCGTCGGCCGCGGCGCGCACCGGACGGCCGCTGGCGAGCTTCGGCAGGTCGTCGACGGGGAGGCCGCCCTCCGCGTCGAGGATGCCGACGAGCTGCTGGGTGCGGAAGCCGAACTGGAGCTCGCGCCAGATGGCCCACGCCCCGACCAGGGGGAACACGAGCAGCGCCACGCCCATCGCGATGCCGATGCCGACCCCGGAGGCGAGCAGCACGACGGCCCGCTGCCCCAGGAGCACGAAGTACAGCACGAGGAGCGCCGCCATGACGGCGACGCCGATGCGAGCGTTCACGCGCGATCCGCGGGCGCCGGAACGGACGCGGACGCCGAGGCGGACGCCACCGCCGACGCGGCCAGCACGGCGGAGCCGCCGCCGTTCTCCGGGGTCAGGTCGATGAGCTTGTCGAGGCCCACGATCACGCCACGCGCCGACTTCACAGCACGGAGGGCGATGAGGATCCCCGATTCGTATGCGCTCGGGGCGAGCGTCTCGTGGCTCAGGGTGAGCACCTCGCCGTTCCCGCCGAAGTGCACGTCCTGCTTCGCCACGACCCCCTGCATGCGCAGGCTGTGGATGGGCACGCTCGCGACCTGCTGGCCGCGGGCGCGCTGGTCGACGTGCGGCGCGACGACGGGCCCCATGGCCGAGCGCGCCGAGCCGATCAGCTCCGCGGTCCGTACGGCGGTGCCGGACGGCGAGTCCACCTTCGAGGCGGAGTGGGCCTCCACGATCTCGATCGAGTCGAAGAACCGCGCGGCCATGGTGGCGAAGGTCGTGGCGAGCACGGAGCCGACCGAGAAGTTCGGCACGATGATGACGCCGACGGCGAGGTTGCCCGTGATGCGGCGCTCGAGGTCCGCGATGCGCTCGCCCGACCATCCGCTCGTGCCGACGAGCACGTTGATGCCGTGGGCGATCGCGAACTCGACGACGCCCTGGCTGACCGACGGCAGCGTGACGTCGACCGCGATGTCCGCGCCGAGCATCTCGCTGAGCTCGCCCTTGGAGTCGATGGCGGCGACCACCTCGAAGTCCTCACTGCCCTCCAGGATGTGCAGGATCAGTTGGCCCATCTTGCCCGTAGCGCCGACGACAGCGACCTTCGTAGTCATCCCGCCATGCTACCGAGCGGCTTTCCGGGCGTGCTGGGCGCGGGAGGGTGGGGACGCGAGTTGTTCCGGGCCGGTCGCGTCCCTTCGACAGGCTCAAGGCGTGGGGTGCGTCCCTTCGGCTGACTCTGGGACCGTAGGGTGCGTCCCTTCGACAGGCTCAGGGACCTTAGTGGCCTCAGGGACCGTGGCGGGGCCGGGCGCGGGTCAGACCGGCTGGGGATCCGGGAGGCCCGTGCGCAGCTCGACCGGGAGGTGGCCGAGGTCGTTGTGCACCACGAGCACCGGCGGCTTGGCCGACCGCACGCGGATGATGGTGAGCCCGCAGTTCGCCTGGTTGAGGCCCATCCAGCGCCAGTCCGCGGCGTCGAAGACGTGCCGCACGAACCACGCGATCACGAAGTTGTGGGTGATCAGCAGGTCGTGCCTGTCCTGGCGGCTCGGCGAGAAGAACTCGCTCACGGCGTCGGCCATCTGGGCGGAGCCGGCGTCGATCTGCTCGGGGGTGATGCCGCCGAAGAACGACTCGAACGCGTGCGGCATGTCCTTCGACGGCCCGGACGGGATGCAGTCGAACAGGAGGGCGTTGGGCTGCGGCTCCAGGGCGGGCATGCGCTCGGCGATGATGTCCGCGGTCTCGGTCGCGCGCTTGAGGGGCGAGTGCCACGCGCCGGTGAACGGCACGCCGCTCAGCCGGTCGGCGAGGAGCTGCGCCTGCCGCTTGCCGCGCGGCGACAGCGGGCCGTCCGGCAGGCCGTGCTCGGCGTCGAGCTGTTCTCCGTGCCGGACGAGGTACAGGTAGTGCGACATCGGTCCCCCTAGACGATCGCGCTGAATGCGGACTCGTCCACCGTGCCGACGGCGGCGATGGACAGCGGGCGGGAGGCGAGCTCCGCGGCGAGCGAGCGGATGTCCCCCACCGTCACGAGCGCGAGCCGCCGCAGCGTCTCGTCGAGGTCGATGAACTCACCCATGGTGATCTCGGCGCGGCCGAGCCGGGACATGCGGGTGTCCGAGTCCTCGAGCGCGAGCGCGGACGCCCCGGAGAGCTGACCGACGGCGCGGCGCAGCTCGTCCTCGGTCACGTCCTCCTCCGCCAGGCGGCGGAACTCGGCGAGCATCAGCTCGGCGACCTGCCCGGCCTTCTGCGGCGAGCACCCCGCGTAGAGGCCGAAGACGCCGGCGTCCGAGTACGACGAGCCGAACGAGTAGACGGAGTAGGCGAGGCCGCGGCGCTCCCGCACCTCCTGGAACAGGCGCGACGACATGCCGCCGCCGAGGACCGAGTTGAGGACGCTGAGGTGGGCGCGACGATCGTCGGCCGCGACGATGCCGGGCACGCCGAGCATGATGTTCGCCTGCTCGATGGGCCGGTGCACGGTGGTGAGGGCGCTGCCCCGCGCGATCTCGACGCCCTCGCCGGAGCGCCGACCCACGGGCGTTCCCGGGACGCCGAGGTCCCAGCCGGCGGCCTCGAGGGCCGCGGTCACCCGCACGACGAGGAGGTCGTGGTCGACGGCGCCCGCGACGGAGATGACGAGGTCCTGGGGCCGGTAGTTCGCGCGGTAGTGGTCCCACACGGCCTGGCGGGTGGCCGCCTCGATGGTCTCGGGGTTGCCGCCGATCGGGCGGCCGAGTGGATGGGCGCCGAAGACGGCCTCGAAGAACCGCTCCCCCGCCACATCGGACGGATCGTCGTCGGCCATGGCGAGTTCCTCGAGGATGACGCCGCGCTCGTTCTCGAACTCGACGGGGTCGAGGCGCGAGGACGTCAGCATGTCGGTGAGCACGTCCACCGCCATGGGCAGATCGCGATCCTGCACCTTGGCGTAGTAGCAGGTGTACTCCTTGGCCGTCATCGCGTTGTGCTCGCCGCCCACGGCGTCGAAGGAGATCGCGATGTCGAGGGCGGACCGGGCGGCGGTGCCCTTGAAGAGCAGGTGCTCGAGAAAGTGGGTCGACCCGTAGTTCGCCGGCAGCTCGTCGCGCGAGCCGACGGCGACCCAGTAGCCGATCGTCGCGCTGCGGCTGCCCGGCACGCTCTCGCTGAGGATGCGCACCCCGCTCGGCAGGATCGTGCGTCGGACGAGCGAGTCGCCGGATGCGGTGAACGAGAGCTCGGGCTCGTCGAGCGGGAAGGCAACGGCGTCGTTCATATCCGGCCTACACTACGGCACCGGCCCGGCCGCACCCGGTGTCCCCCGTTCTGGGGGTGGGTGGAATGGAGGGCAAACAGACAAGTCTGTCTGCCCCTCTGCTACTGTCGATCTCGGAAGGTGAAGCAGGACCCGAAACTGCTTCACCCCAGACTTCAGGCGCCGCCTCAGTGACGGCCGTGGCGCCCATCCACCCGAACATGACCGTCACGCGCTGCGCCCGAGCGCCGCGCACGGAGCGGCACCCCGAGGAGACGATCGCGGTGATCAACGCACAGCAGGAGACCGCCCGGCCGCTGTCTGCGGCGAAGGCGCGACTGCTCGAGGTGGCCGACGAGCTGTTCTACAGTGAGGGCGTGCACACGGTCGGCATCGACCGCATCATCGCCACCGCCGGCGTGACCAAGGCGACCTTCTACAAGCACTACGGGTCGAAGGACAACCTCATCCTGGACTACGTCGTGGGGCGCTCCGCCGGCGTGCGCCGCCTGCTGCTCTCCGTCGTCGAGGAGGGCCAGGCGCCGTCCGAGGTGCTGCGCTGGACCGTGACGACCGTGCTCGAGAACATGTCGCGCCCCGGCTTCCGCGGCTGCCCGTTCCTCAATGCGGCGTCCGAGTTCCCGGACCGGGACCACCCCGTGCGCCGCGCGATCGCCGAGCACCGCGAGTGGTACCAGGACTTCCTCACCGACCAGCTGAAGCTGATGGGCCACCCGTACCCCGGCGATGGCGCGGATGAGCTGTACCTGCTGCGTGACGGCGCCCTGTCCTGCGCCTACGCCGGCGACCCGGTGGCCGCGCAGACCGCGTACGAGCGCGGCGCGGAGCGCATCTTCGCCCAGGTGGCGGCCGCGACCCGCTGACCTTCGGCGCACGCCGTGAGGCGTCGCACCGGCCTCAACGCAAAGATGCCGCGGGCCCCCCGGCCCGCGGCATCTTGTGTGATCGACCGTAATCCCCCCGGAAAACGTGATCCCTTGCGTGAGTAGTGGCCCCCCGGCCCTCACAACGGGAATGGCGCCCCCCGGCGCTTACCCCCCGGCGAGCCCCCCGGCTCGCAGGAACGAATCTAGCAACGGTGCCGAGCGAGCGACCAGACCCCTTTTCGGGGGCGAGGAAAACTCCTTGACCGAGCCGTGCCCCCTTCCCCGGGCGCGGTACTCCTCCTCATGCGCTCCCGGCTAGGCGAACGCCTTCCGCAGGGCGGCCAGCCCCATCACCGAGTCCTCGATCGCTCCGCCCTCGTGCCCGTTGTACGGCCAGATGGTGATCTCCTTCGGCCCCGCGTACTCGTGGTAGGACGCGAAGACGGTGGACGGCGGGCAGATTCCGTCCATGAGCGCGACCGAGTACGAGATCGGCACGGTCGCCCGGCGGGCGAAGTTGACGCCGTCGAAGTAGGACAGGGTGCGGAACACCATGTCCGTCCTGTCCCGCTGCACGGCGAGGTACTGGCCGAGCTCGCGGTAGGGGTAGTGGTCGGTGATCGTGGATGCGCGGCGCATGTCGCTGAGGAACGGCACGAACGCCACCGCCGCGGTCAGGTCGTCACGAAGTCCCGCCACGGCGATCGTGATCGCCCCGCCCTGGCTGCCGCCGACGACGGCGACCCGGTCCTGGTCCACCTGCGGGAAGGACTTGAGTGCGTCGACCGCGCGCACCGCGTCCGTGAACAGGCGGCGGTAGTAGTAGTCCCGGGGATCCTCGATGCCGCGCGTCATCACGCCGGAGTACGCCGGGCCCGAACCGCCGGGGTCGGGGGTGGAGCCCTTCCGGTGCCCGGCGCCCTGGCCGCGGGAATCCATGATGAGGTGCGCGTAGCCGGCGGACGACCAGACGAGGCTCTCGAGCGGGTTGCCCCGGCCTCCCCCGTAGCCGATGTACTCGACGACGCCCGGCAGCGGTCCGGACGCGCCGGCCGGCATCAGGAGCCACGCCTTGATGCGGTGCCCGCCGAAGCCGGAGAAGGTGACGTCCCAGACGTCGACCGTGGCGAGCCCGCTGTCCCAGGGCTCCGCCTGCACGTCGAGCGGGTGCTCGGCCGCCTCGGCGAGGGTGGTGCTCCAGAACTCGTCGAAGTCGTCGGGGTTGGGCACGTCGCTGCGGTACGTCCACAGGTCCGCCTCGGGAATGTCGGTGAACACGGATCTCCTTCGATGGGGGTCTCGACTGCGGCCCGGGCTCGCCGGCCGCACGATAGGCACCGTCCAGTATTCCGGTGCGGGAGCGCTCATGCCGCACCCGACGCGCGTGCGCCCCGGCGCGCCGGTGAGGCGGCCGCTACTCCGAGGCGCGGTCGAGCGCCGCGAGCTGCTCTCGGGACAGGCGCAGCCCGACAGCCCGGATCTGCTCCCCGATCTGCTCCACCGCCGCGGCCCGGACGACGGGCAGCACCCCGCCGCGCGCGGCGAGGAGCCAGGCCAGGCTCACCGCGGCGAGCGGCGCGTCCACCTCGCGCGCGACGCGCTCGACGGCGGCGAGGATGCGCTCGCCGCGGGCCCCGATGTGTTCGCGGGCGGCCGCGAACATGACCGAGGTCGGCACCTGGTCGCGCGAGCGCAGGACCCCGGCGAGGTATCCGCTCGCCAGCGGCAGCCGGGCGAAGACGGCGAGGCCGACCCGCTCCGCGACGGGCGCGAGCCCGCCCTCGAAGCCGGACCGGTGCACGAGGTTGTACTCGGTCAGGAGTCCGCACGGGGCGGGGAGGCCGAGCCGCTTCGCCGTGTCGGCCAGCTCGAGGATGCGCGGGGCGTCGTAGCCCGCCACCGAGAGGAAGCGGACCTTGCCCTCGCTGCGCAGCCGCTCCACCGCGGCGAGGCTCTCCTCGAACGGGGTCTCGGGGTGATCGCCGTCGAACGCGAGGAAGTCGATGCGGTCCGTGCCCAGCCGGCGGAGGGACGCCTCGACGCCGCGGGCTATGGCGCTCGGGGACAGCCCTGCCGCATCCGGATGCCGCCCCACCTTCGTGGCGACGAGCATGTCGTCGCGGCGCCCGCGCTCGCGCATCCAGGCGCCGAGCATCACCTCGCTGCGCCCGCCCGCATAGTGGTCGGCCGTGGCGACGAGCCGCCCGCCCGCCGCGTGGAACGCGTCGAGCACGGCGGAGGTCTCCTCCGGCCCCGACGCCCAGCCGAAGATGCTGCCGTCGAGGGCGAGGGGGTACGAGACGAGTCCCGTACGCCCGAGCGGCCGCGACGCGCCGCCCCCATCGGCTGTGTTCACGCTTCGAGCATATGCGCGCCACCCCTACGGGCGGGCGTATTGCCGCACGAATGCGGCCAGGACCTTGCCCGGCTCGGGAACGCTCACCCCCTCGACCGACTCGATGAGGGAGTGCATCTGGTCCGGCTGGAAGTAGCCGTAGTTGCGGTAGACGTGGATGCGGGTCACGATGCCGTCCACTGTGAGCTCGGGGTGGAACTGGGTCGCGTAGACGTTGCGGCCGATGCGGAACGCCTGCACGGGGCAGCTCTCGCCCGTGGCGAGGAGCACGGCTCCCGGCGGCAGCTCGGTGCACGCCTCCTTGTGCCCCACGAAGGCGTCGAACGACTCCGGTAGCGCCGCGAACAGCGGGTCCTCGGCCCCCTCGGGAGTGAGCGACACCCGGATGCGGCCGATGGGCTCGGACCACCGCCGGTCCACGACGCCGCGCAGGTGCGTGCCGAGCAGCCCGATTCCGTAGCAGGCGCCGAGGAACGGCAGGTCGCGGGCGAGGACCTCGTCGAGCAGCGGTCCGAGCTCGCGCTCGACGCGGCGCTGCGACTCGCTCTTGCCCTCCTCCGGGTCGCTCACCGTGAACGGGCTGCCGCCGACGAGAATGCCGGAGTAGTCGTGGAGATCGAGGTCCGGCATCGGCGCCGCCTCGAGGCGGACGCGGCGGAGCTCGGCGGGCTCGAGCCCGCCGGCTTCGAGGAAGGCGGCGTACTCGTTGTCTGCGGCCTCGTCCTCGGCGCGCGTCGCGAGCAGCAGGAAAGGCTTCATCCGCTCATGCTACGCAGGCGGAGGGGACGACGAAGCCCGCCCGCGACGGATCGCGGACGGGCTTCGTGTGCCGGGGTGGAAACACCCCGGGCGGGATTACTCCGCGCCGACCTCGGCGGTGTCCGCGGTCGCCTCGGCGCCCTCGGCCTCGTCGATCACCGGGGCGAGCGACAGCTTTCCGCGGTCGTCCGTCTTGGTGATCTCCACCTGGATCTTCTGGCCGACGGACAGCACGTCCTCGACGTTCTCCACGCGCTTGCCACCGGCGAGCTTGCGAACCTCGCTGATGTGCAGCAGTCCGTCCTTGCCGGGGGTGAGCGACACGAAGGCGCCGAACGACGCGAGCTTGACGACGGTTCCGAGGAACCGCTCGCCGACCTCGGGGTTGAGCGGGTTGGCGATCGCGTTCACCTGGGCGCGAGCGGCCTCGGCCGAGGGGCCGTCGACGGCGCCGATGTACACGGTGCCGTCCTCCTCGATGCTGATGTCCGCACCGGTCTCGTCCTGGATCGCGTTGATCGTCTTGCCCTTCGGGCCGATGAGCTCGCCGATCTTGTCGACGGGGATCTGCACCGAGATCACGCGGGGCGCGGTCGGGGCCATCTCGTCGGGGGCGTCGATGGCGGACGTCATGACGTTGAGGATCGCGGTGCGAGCCTCCTTCGCCTGCTTGAGCGCGCCGTCGAGCACCTGCGAGGGCAGGCCGTCGAGCTTGGTGTCGAGCTGGATCGCCGTGACGAACTCGCTCGTGCCGGCGACCTTGAAGTCCATGTCGCCGAGCGCGTCCTCGGCGCCCAGGATGTCGGTCAGCGCGGCGTAGCGCATCTGGCCGTCGACCTTGTCCGACACGAGGCCCATGGCGATGCCGGCGACCGGGGCGCGCAGCGGCACACCAGCGTTCAGCAGCGACAGGGTCGACGCGCAGACGGAGCCCATCGAGGTGGAGCCGTTGGAGCCGAGAGCCTCGGACACCTGGCGGATCGCGTAGGGGAACTCCTCGCGCGACGGCAGCACGGGCACGAGCGCACGCTCGGCGAGCGCGCCGTGGCCGATCTCGCGACGCTTCGGGGTGCCGACGCGTCCCGTCTCACCGGTGGAGTAGGGCGGGAAGTTGTAGTTGTGCATGTAGCGCTTGCGCGTGACCGGGCTCAGCGAGTCGATCTGCTGCTCGAGCTTCAGCATGTTCAGCGTGGTGACGCCCAGGATCTGGGTCTCACCGCGCTGGAAGATGGCCGAACCGTGCACGCGGGGGATGACCGCGACCTCGGCGTCGAGCGGGCGGATGTCCGCCAGCCCGCGGCCGTCGATGCGGACGCCCTCGCTGAGGATGCGACCGCGCACGACCACCTTGGTGACCGACTTGTACGCGGCGGACAGCTGCACGAGCACGGACGCGTCGACCGAACCCGCCTCCACGCGCTCGGTGATGGTCTGACGGACGCGGTCCTTGACCTGGTCGTCAGCGGCCTGGCGCTCCTGCTTGTCGGCGATCTGGTAGACCCGCACGAGCTCGTCGTAGGCGAGCTCCGCGACGACGTCGTAGGCCTCCTGCGAGTAGGGCGGGAAGACCGGGTAGTCCGCCGTGGGCTTGGCGGCCTGGCGGGCCAGGTCGGCCTGCGCCTCGACGAGCGCCTTGAGGAACGGCTTGGCGGCCTCGAGGCCCTGGGCGACGACGGCCTCGTTCGGCTTGGTCGCACCGCCCTGGATGAGCGCCCAGGCACCGTCGGTGGCCTCGGCCTCGACCATCATGATGGCGACGTCCTGCTCGCCGTTCTCGTCCGTGACGACGCGGCCGGCGACGACCATGTTAAACACGGCGTCCTCGAGCTGCGAGTGCTTGGGGAAGGCGACCCACTGGTCACCGATGAGGGCGACGCGCACGCCGGCGACGGGGCCGGAGAACGGAAGGCCGGACAGCTGCGTCGACGCGGACGCCGCGTTGATGGCGAGGACGTCGTAGAACTCGTCCGGCGCGATCGAGAGCACCGTGACGACGACCTGGACCTCGTTGCGGAGGCCGTCGACGAACGACGGGCGCAGGGGCCGGTCGATGAGACGGCAGGTGAGGATGGCGTCCGTGGACGGGCGTCCCTCGCGACGGAAGAAGCTGCCGGGGATGCGACCCGCGGCGTACATGCGCTCCTCGACGTCGATCGTGAGCGGGAAGAAGTCGAAGTTGTCCTTCGGGTGCTTGCCGACGCTCGTGGCGCTCAGCAGCATCGTGTCCTCGTCGAGGTAGGCGGCGACGGCGCCCTGCGCCTGCTGCGCCAGGCGACCGGCCTCGAAGCGGACCGTGCGCGTGCCGAACTTGCCGTTGTCGATGACGGCTTCGGCGAACTTGATCTCTGGACCCTCCATGCGGGGGTTATCTCCTTTGTTTAGTGTCGCGACCCCGTGTGGGCAGCGACAGTCGTCCAGGAGCAGGAGCGGGCAAGGCGATCCGGGCGCGCCCCGCTAACTGCGGGGTCTGCCGGGAAACGTGCGGCTTGGCGGGTGCTTTCAGTGCACCGCGGGCGCATGTCTGGCCATTAGTAGAAATCCTCCGAGCGACTCGGAAAACCACCACCAACGACCAGCCTCCTGCCGGCCTGCTCCGTTGTTGCGTGTTCAGTTTGGCGATGCGGTCCGGACCGCCGAGGCGGATCGTGCGAACCCATCGAACGGGCGAACCCGCTTCCCGCTGGGCGGTGCGTCGTGCCGAGCAGAGCCCGTGACACGGGACTGGTCGGCGCACCGGTTCACGGGCGTACGGTGCCGACTCTAGCACGCGGCCCTGTTTCCGCCCCGGAGGAACGGCCGCGTTCCGGGCCTGTTCGCTGCCGGCGGCGGGCTGCGGCGGGCGGGGGCTCCGCCCGCTCCGGCTCGCCTCCGGGTTGCTTCCGGGGCTGCCGGGTGTCGGTGTCTCGGTGTCTCGCGGCGCTAGCGGGTCTCGCCGATCAGCAGGTCGACGCGGAGCCCGGCCTTGGTCTTCACGATCGCCACGGGCAGGCGGGTCTTGTTCTCCCGCTCCTGCCAGCGCACCAGGGCGGCCTCGACCGCGCCCTCGAGGCCGCGCGGGACCTCGCCGACGACGGCGGTGGGGCGGCCGTCCGCGAACAGGCGCACCGGCATGGGCGCGTCGACGCGCTCGTCCTCCTGGGTGCGCCGCGGGATGAACGCCTCGGGGCTCGAGCGACCGACGATGCCGGCGATCACGTCCTGCGCGCCGTCGCTCTTGGCGAGGCGGATGGTCACCCGTCCGTTGCGCGGCTGGAGGTTGTAGTCGTAGTCGCTCAGCTTGCCCGAGCCCGCGTCGCTCTTCGGCGGCGCGTCGGGGTCGGGGTCGGCTGGGCGCTGGAACGGAAGTCGCATGTCCCCATTCTGGCGGCTCCCGCCCCACCCGCGTGAGGCCGCCGTCGTGGGGAACTTCGGCGCGGTGGCGTGGCGATCGTGTGTGCCGTGCGGAGCCGCGGTACCGCGCGGACCGGATGCAGGCTCGTCGCTTCCTCATGCAGGCCCGGCCGGTGTCGTCGGCCCCTACCTCCGCGGGTTGCCGGCCGTCGAGCTGCATCCAAGCCTGTATTGCGATTCGTGCGGCCTGTTGCGCACAGGTGCGGACTGCAGGAGGGCTCGCGTCCCTTCGACAGGCTCCGGGACCGTGGGGGCGGTCGCGCGGGGACCGGGTTAACGGCGAAACGGCCGCTCCCCCGAAGGGAGCGGCCGCCTGGCGACAAGAACTAGCGACGAAGGCCGAGGCGTCCGATCAGTGCACGGTAACGGTCGATGTCGATGTCCGACAGGTAACCGAGCAGGCGGCGGCGCTGTCCCACGAGGAGAAGGAGGCCACGACGCGAGTGGTGGTCGTGCTTGTGCTCCTTCAGGTGCTCGGTGAGGTCCTTGATGCGCTGGGTCAGCATTGCGACCTGCACCTCAGGAGATCCCGTGTCACCGGGGTGGGTGGCGTACTCTTCGATGATCGCCTTCTTGGCGTCGGGTGCTAGTGGCATAGATAGGACCTCTTCCCTCTCGTTGCGCGGTGCCCTGCACAGGATGTGTGAGCTCTCTTGATCCGCGGCCGTTCTGACGGCAACCGCAAGAGTCTACCACTGCTCAGGCATGACGGGAGATGAGGGCGTCGAGGGCCTCGTCGAGCTGCGCGTCGACCTCGCGGCGGGACTCGTCCTCGTCGTGCCACGCCACGATCTCGCGCGCGCCGGCCGCGAAGGGGACCGTCGCCACGTAATCCGGCACGAGCGACTTCACCTTGCTGTTGTCGAAGATCACGGAGTGCGACTTGTCGCCGAGGATGCCGGGGCCGAGGTCGGGCAGCGCCGCGGCCAGCGCGTCGGAGCTGACGTGCACGATGTCCGCCTCGACCCCCGCCGCGCGGGCCAGCTGCTCGGTGATCTGGTTCCAGGTGAGCACCTCGTCCGACGTGATGGTGAAGCTGTCGCCCACGGCCTGCGGGTTTCCGAGCAGTCCGACGAACGCCTTCGCGAAGTCCGTGTTGTGGGTGAGCGTCCAGAGCGAGGTGCCGTCCCCGTGCAGCACGACGGGCTTGCCGCGCCGCATCCGGTCGATCATGGTCCAGCCGCCGCTCAACGGGATCGACGTGCGGTCGTAGGTGTGGGAGGGCCGGACGATGGTGACCGGGAAGCCGCTGTCGCGGTACGCCGCCACCAGCACGTCCTCGCTCGCGATCTTGTCGCGCGAGTACTGCCAGAACGGGTTCCGCAGCGGCGTCGACTCGAGGATCGGCAGCCGGGCCGGCGGCTTCTGGTAGGCCGACGCCGAGCTGATGTACACGTACTGCCCGGTGCGGCCGGAGAACAGGTCGATGTCGCGACGCACGTGATCCGGCACGAAGGCGACGAAATCGACGACGACGTCGAACTCGCGGTCGCCGAGGGCGGACCGGACGGCGGCGGGGTCGGAGACGTCGGCGGTGATCACCTCGGCGCCCTCCGGGGGCTGCCGCGTGTCCGTGCGACCGCGGTTCAGCATCGTGAGGTCGATGCCGCGCTCGACGGCGAGCGCGCCGCAGGCCGAGCTGATGATTCCGGTGCCGCCGAGGAAGAGGACCTTCAGGTTCGTCATGGTGTGCTCCCTATGCCGCGCTCAGGCGGCTGATCTCGTCGGCGGACAGCTCGAGGTCCGCCGCGCGGGCGGAGTCGACGATGCTCTCCGGGCGGCTCGCGCCCGGGATGGGGATGACCTGCTCCGAGAGCGCGAGCTCCCACGCGAGCGCGACCTGCTGCGGGCTGACGCCCCTGTCGTCGGCGATCTCGCGGAACGCGGAGCGCTCCTCCCCCAGGCCGGGCGCGCGACGGATGCCGCCGAGCGGGCTCCAGGGCAGGAACGCGATCCCCAGCGAGTCGCACAGCTCGAGCTCCGGCTCGCTCGAGCGGAACTCGGGCGAGAACTGGTTCTGCACGGACACGAGGCTGTCGCCGAGGACCTCGTGGGCGGTGCGGATCTGGTCGGGGTTCGCGTTCGAGATGCCGGCGAAGCGGATGACCCCCTGCTCGATCAGCTCGCGCAGGCCGCCCATGGTCTCCTCGTAGGGCACCTCGGGGTCGGGCCGGTGGTGCTGATACAGGTCGATGACCTGCACCCCGAGGCGCTCGGCCGACGCGCGCGCCGCCCGGTGCAGGGCCTCCGGGGACCCCTCGAGGCCCCACGGGCCCTCGTCGCGGTGGATGGTCCCGCCCTTTGTCGCGACGACGACGCCGGAGGTGTCGCCGCCATAGGACCGCAGCGCCTCCGCGATGAGCAGCTCGTTGTGGCCGATGCCGTCGGAGTCGAGGTGGTACGAGTTCGCGGTGTCGATGAGCGTGACGCCGGCGTCCAGGGCGGCGTGGATGGTCGCGATCGAGGTCTCCCGATCCTTGCGACCCTGCACGGACATGGGCATGCCACCGAGGCCGATGGCACTGACGGTGAGCGAGCCGAGGGAACGATGCTTCACAGGGGTCTCCTTTGACGAAACGAAACAGGATGGGACGGGGTGAGGTACGAGAACGGGCGGGGGAACGGGAGCGTGCCGATCGGCGGTCCCCCGAGGTGGTGGGCGGGGCGGCTAGACGCTGAGCTCCACGAGCAGCGCGGGCAGTTCGTCGGCGAGCTCGCGGGCGAGGAAGCCGAGCGGCCCCACCCGGGCGGCGAGCCGGTCGCCGGCCGCCGCGTGCAGGTAGGTGCCCCAGCAGGCGGCCTGGGCGAGGGTCGCGCCGCGGGCGCTGACGCCGAGGATCGTCCCCGCGAGCACGTCGCCGCTGCCGGAGGTCGCGAGACCGCCGAAGCCGCTCGTCGAGTTCCAGAGCGAGCCGTCCGGCGCCGCGATGGAGTTCATGCACGTGACGACGGCGCCGTAGCGCTCGGCGATCTCCGCCACGTCGTCGTCGAGGTCCCCCACCTCCCGATCGAGCAGGCGCTCGGCCTCCGACTGGTTGGGAGTCAGCAGGAGGCGCCCCGCGAGGGCCTTCTGCACGTCGGGGAGACCGGGCAGCACGCCGAGCGCGAGGGCGTCGAGGTGCACGCGCACGTCGTCCCCGAGCAGGGGCACGAGGTTCCGCAGGAGCTCCGCGGCCTCGTCCGGGTCGTCGAGGCCCGCCCCGACGAGCACCGCATCCGTGTCCGCCTCGCTGCCGAGCCGGTCCGCCGCGTCGCCGCGCACGGCGCCGGCCGGCGTCTCGGGCAGGCCGATCACGCCGGACTCCGGCACGGCCACGGCGAGCGCGGCCGCCGTCGACTCGGCGACCGCGAGGGTGAGGCGGCCCGCGCCGACGCGGAGAGCGCTGACCCCGGCGAGCAGGGCGGCCCCGGGCGTCTTGCGGGCGCCGCCCACGACGAGCACCTGCCCGCGGTCGTACTTCGAGGTCCCGGGGGCGGGGAGGCGCCACTCGCGGAGGAAGGCGGGCGTGATCAGCTCAGCGTGAGAAGACATCGCGGTCACCCCCGTGCTGCGTCACCGGGGCGCCGTGCTGCTCGAGGTGCTCGGTCGAGTTGAAGAGGGTGGGCGCCCAGCGGCGGGCCCCCGGGTCGCGGGTGAGCAGGGTGACGCCGGTGTTCATCACCGGGGTGGTGGCGCCGATCTCCAGCACCTCCTCCTCCGTGTAGCCCTCACAGACGTAGCGGAACACGAGCACGACGGCGTCGTGGCAGACGACCGCGACGCGCTCCGGCCCGCCGTACACCTCGAGGTCGAGCAGGAAGGAGCGCACCCGCAGGGCGAGGTCCGCCCAGGACTCCCCGCCCGGCGGACGATAGTAGAACTTGCCCAGCCAGCGGCGGCGCTCGGCCTCCTGCGGGAAGCGGGCGACGATGCCGCGGCCGGTCAGCGTGTCGAGCACGCCGAGCTCGCGGTCCCGCAGGCGCTCGTCGAGCATCGGGCGGATGATCTCGCCCGGGCCGCCGCCCTCCCCCGCGGCGTGGCCGTCCGCGCCGCTCGCGCCGAACGCGAGCTCGGCGGTCTGCTGGGCGCGGAGGTACGGCGAGGAGAAGACCGCGCCGGGCCAGAGGGCGCTGCCGTCCCCGTTCAGCCACAGGTTCAACGACGTGGCCTGCTCCACCCCGGTGGCGGACAGCGGCACGTCGGCGTCGCGGGCCGTCACCGGCACGACGTCCAGCCGGTCCCGGGTCGCCGTCGCGGCCGCGACGTTGCCCTCGCTCTCGCCGTGGCGGATCAGCAGCAGTTGCGTCGTAGTCATGCGGGGGCGGACTCCTCGAGGTTCGACGGGACGGGTGGCGCCCCGTGTCCGAGCGTATGCCGGTCGCCCGCGTGACGTGGCAGCGCTACCACCCATGGATGCGCATCCTGCACAATGGCGGGACGCGTACCGGGAGGACCGAGATGAGCAGCACAGCGAGGCGGATGCTCCTGGCCGCGCTCGCCGTCGTGCTCGTGGCCGTGCTCGGCGGGGCACTGCTCGCCCTGGGTCCGCGGCTCGCCATCCCGGACGAGGCCGGCCGCAGGGTGGACGTGGCCCCGGTCGTCGTGACGCCCGCGCCCGCGGCGCCGCCCGCGGATCCGGCCCCCACGCCGGGTCAGCCGCCGGCCCCCGCGCCCACGCCATCGCCGTCCGAGTCGCCGGAGTCGCCGGAGTCGCCGGACGATGATGACGACGGCGCGACCGTCGTTCCGGGCCCGGAGCCCGTCGAGGTCGGCGACGACAACGGGGGCGATGACGGGGATGACGACGGTGGGTCAGGGCGCGACCACCCCGAGGACGACTAACTCGGATCTGCTTGCGCTGCGCGCCGCGCGCGGGCTGGCTTGTGTGTGCGCTCGCCTACTCCTGCGTGTCTGCCGCTCTCGTGCCCGCTCTCGCTCCTCCCGTCCTCCCGCCTTCTCGCGCTCCTGCCCAGGCAGAAGATTCCTGCCCAGGTAAAAGCTGGGCACGATTCTCCTGCCTGGGCAGGGGCAGGGGCAGGGCAGCGGGACGGGACGCCCCTGCCTCGGCAGCGGCAGGGGCAGGGCAGCGGGACGAGACGCCCCTGCCTGGGCAGCGGCAGGAAGGGCACGCGGGCGGGATGCCTCTGCCTGGGCAGGGCCGGGAAGGGCGGCGGGCAGATCCTCGGGTTCATGAGAGACGTCTCATGTTCGTCTGTCGGGCGGCTCATGGTCGGCGCACAGGCTGGACCCGTGGCGATGGACGCCATGCCCCTCCCGGGCTCGAGAAAGGTCCCACTCCCATGCGAATCTCCCCGAAGCGAGCAGTACCGATCGCGGCCGGCGCCGCCCTGATCACCGCCCTCGGCATCGGCGCGACGCTCACCGCCCAGGCAGCCGAGGGCACCGACGACACCCCCACGATCCGCACCGGCGAGAGCGTCGACGACAACGGCGGCACCCGTGCACCCGGCGTCAGCGATGACGCGGTCGCGACGCCCACGCCGACCCCGTCGCTGTCCCCCTCCCCCTTCCCCACGCCGACCGACCTGCCTACGGTCGCCCCTGTCGCCCCGCCCGCCGAGGGCGGCTTCCGCTTCGACGACGCGCCGTCGCCTACCCCGAGCTGGACGCCCGAGCCGACCCCCGGTACGGACGACAACGGCGGGCTCCGCGCACCCGGCGTCAGCGACGACCCGGTGGGCGTCGACGACAAGGGCGGACAGCGTGCCCCCGGCGTCAGCGATGACCCCATGGGCGTCGTCGACGACAAGGGCGGGCTGCGCGCGCCCGGCGTGAGCGACGACGCCACGGACGGCGACGGCGGGCACCACCGGCACGGCGGCGACGACTCGCGTGACGACGACTCGTCGCACGACGGATCCGACGACCACGCGCACCACGGGAACGACGACCACCACGACGACGACGACGACTCCGGGCACCACTCGGGCGGCGACGACGATCACGACGATGACTCCGACGACGACGGTCACCACGGCGGTCGCTCCTCGGACGACGACTGATCGCACTTCGCGCGGCGGGGCATCCACGAGAGGTGGTCGCCCCGCCGTCGGCCCGGAACGCACCTACCCGCGTCCACGAATCAGGCTCAGTGCTTCGAACGCACGGGATTCAGGCCCTCCTGCGGCGTGTCGCCCGTAGGGCCTGAATTGCGAACACGGACGGCAACAAACGAATAAGCACCAGCACCAGCACCAGCACCAGCACCAGCACCAGCACCAGCACCAGCCCCAGCACCAGCCCCAAGAAGGACACCGGGGCGGCGGATCAGCGGTAGCGGTACCCCATGCCGCGCACGGTCTCGATGCGCTGCGCCCCCAGCTTGCCCCGTAGGTACCCGACGTAGACGTCCACGATGTTCGAGCCCGGGTCGAAGTCGTAGCCCCACACCCGGCTGAGCAGCTGCTCGCGGCTCAGCACCTGGTCCGGGTGCCGCAGGAACTCCTCGGCGAGGGCGAACTCCCGCGCGGACAGGTCGACGGGTGCCCCGTCCACGATCGCCCGGCGGGTGCGGAGGTCCAGCTGCACCGGGCCGCCGCCCAGCACCGTCGCGGAGGGCGCGCGCCCGTCCGCGATGCGCAGGCGCACCCGGGCGAGCAGCTCGTCGAAGCGGAACGGCTTGCTCATGTAGTCGTTGGCGCCGCCCTCGAGGCTCGCGAGCGTGTCCTCCGCGGAGTCCCGCGCGGTCAGCACGATCACGGGCAGGGTGGATCCGCTCCCCCGCAGCCGGCGCAGCACCTCGTAGCCGTCGATGTCGGGCAGGCCGATGTCGAGCACGAGCAGGTCGAACGCGCCACCGGCGGACTCCTCGAGGGCCGCGGCCCCGGTGCCCACGACGTGGGCCGAGAAGCCGGCCGCCGTGAGGCCCTTCCTCACGAACGAGGAGATCCGGTCCTCGTCCTCGGCGATCAGGATCCTGCTCACGCGTCGGTCTCCTCCCCGGCCGCGCCCGTGCGCACCGTCGTGTTGTGCTGTCCGGCGCGCCGGAGGGGCAGGTCGAGGGTCAGAACGGTGCCCTCCCCCGGCGCCGAGGTGACCAGGACCGCGCCACCGTGGGCGGTCGCGATGGCCTCGACGATCGCCAGGCCGAGGCCGGAGCCCTCGCTACCCCTGCCCGCCGAGCCGCGGCGGAAGCGCTCGAACATGTGCTGCCGGGTGTCGTCGCTGATCGGCCGGCCGTCGTTGCGCACCCACAGCCGCAGGCGGTCCCCGCCGGACGGGTCGCGGGCCAGCCCGCTCCCGATCTCGATGCTGCCGTCGGGCGTCCCGTGCCGAACGGCGTTGGACGCCAGCTGCAGGAGCGCCTGGGTGATCCGGTCGGGATCCACCAACGCGACCACCTCAGCGCTCTCCCCGGGCACCCAGCGGTGGCCGGACAGGGCGGAGGCCTTTCGCAGCACGGCCTCGGTGAGGGCGGCCACGTCGGTCGCCCTCGGGGCGAGTGCCGCGGGGCCGCTGGCGCCGGCGAGGGCGGCGATGTCCCGCACCAGGCCGCTCATCCGGTCGAGCTCGTCGATGGCGAGCGCCCTCGTCGAGGCGACGTCGGCGGGATCGGCTTCGTCCATCACCTCGAGGTGCCCGCGCACGATCGTGATCGGCGTCTTCAGCTCGTGCCCCACGTCGTCGAGGAGCCGGCGCTGGCCGCGGAGCGCGCCGTCCAGCCGGTCGAGCATCTCATTCACCGTGCGGGTCAGGTCCGACACGTCGTCCCGTCCGCGCAGCGGGATGCGCTCGCTCACGTCGGACGCCGTGATGCGTGCCGCGGCGAGGCGCAGGTCGCGGATGGGGCGCAGCAGCCGCCCTGCGACCACCCAGCCGACGCCACCGATCACGAGCAGCGCGACGGCCGCCACTGCCGCGAAGGTGAGAAAGGCGTCCCCGATGGGCCGCAGCCGCGCGTCGAGGTCGTACGCCGCGAGAAAGAGCCCCGTGCGGGCGTCGCCCTGCACGGAGACGGGCACGGCGATGTAGCGCAGGGAGTCGCTCGTGCCCCGCACGGCGGCGCCGTCCGCTGCCTCGGCCGCGACGCGTGCGACGAGTCCGGGCTGGGCGTCCAGGGCGAGGTCGGCGCCCTCGGGCGCGAAGGCGGGCTGCCCGTCGATCACCGCGAGGGTGCCCTGGTCGGCATCCGGCCGCACGGCGCGGACGAGGTCCCGCAGCAGGCCGGTCAGGTCGGTCGCGGCGCTCTCCGCCGCGACGTCCGACACCTCGGCGGCCGTCGCGATCAGCCGCTCGTCCACCGCGGCGAGCGCCCGCTCCCGCTGCACAAGGGACGCGGTGCCGCCGGCGACGAGCATCCCGAGCGCGGCCACCACGAGGATGGCGGCGAGGATCCGCACGCGGACCGACAACGAGCGCGGCCGATCCTCCCTCTGGTCGCCCGCGCGCATCTGCCCATTATCGGGGCGAGCCTTACCCGAAGCCGCCGCCGCTCGCCCGTCGTGGGCCGGCCACCCGGTGTCCCCTGCCTGGGCACGAGGATCCTGCGCAGCTACAAGCTGGGCAGGAACCTCCTGCCTGGGCAGGGCGGAAGGGGTACCGGGATGCGCGCGGCGGTATTGCACTGGGCCGCCGCGCTGGGGCTACACGGGGGTCGCGGGCGCGGCGTCCGGGTCGCCCGTCTGCTGCTTCGCGACACGCTCGCGCTTGCGGTCGAGCAGGGTCATGATCGGCGTCGCCGAGATGCCGTGGATGACGATCGACGCGACGACCACGAGTCCGGTGATGCCCCAGATCCGCTCGCCGCCCTCGAACGCGCCGTTGGCGAGCGCGTAGGCCACGTAGTACAGCGACCCGATGCCGCGCACGCCGAAGAAGGAGATGACGCCGCGCTCGCGGAGGCCGGTGCGCCCGAAGGCGAGGCCGATCCAGCCCGCAAGGGGGCGGACCACGAGCAGTGCCGCGAGCGCGACGAGCACGTCGGGCAGGGTGAGCTCGGCGAACAACCCGCGAGCGACGGCGCCGCCGAGCAGGATGAGGATCAGGGCCGTCAGCAGCCGCTCGATCTGCTCGACGAAGCGGTGCAGGATGCGGTGGTAGCCGTGCGAGCGCTCGGACCCGCGGATGGCCACGGCGCAGACGAAGACCGCGACGAATCCGTAACCCTCGATGACCTCCGCGACGCCGTAGGCGAGGAACGTCGCCGCGAGCGCGACGAATCCCTCCGCGTGCTCGGCGAGTCGCAGCCGGTCCGAGGAGATCGAGAAGAAGAGCTTGCCGAGCAGCCAGCCCGTGCCGAGCCCCACGGCGCAGCCGGCGACCAGACGCCACAGCACGTCGAGAAGCACCCACTCGCCGAGCCACTCCTGCGGCGCGACGCCCACCGCGCTGATGGCGATGGCGGCGTAGACGAACGGGAAGGCGAGCGCGTCGTTCAGCCCGGCCTCCGAGGTCAGCGCGAACCGCGCCTCGTCCTCGGGCTCGTCCGGATCCTCGGTGGGCTCGCCGACCTGCACCTCCGTGGCGAGCACGGGATCCGTCGGCGCGAGCACCGCGCCGAGCAGCAGCGCGCCGGCGACCCCGAGCCCGAGCGCGCCCCAGCCGAGCAGCGCGACGCCGAGGATCGACAGCGGCATGGTGATGGCCAGCAGCCGCCAGGTCGACGACCAGGCGCGCCTGCCGAGCCGGCGATTGATCGCGAGGCCGGCGCCCATCAGCGAGATGATCACGCAGATCTCGGTGATGTGCAGCGTCAGCTCGCCGTACTCGATCGGGCTCGGCGTCGGCAGGTTCGGGATGAGTGCGAAGGCCACGACGCCCGCGCCGAGGAAGACCATGGGCATCGACATCGGCACCCGGCCGAGGAGACGCGGCAGCAGCGCCGCGGCGAGGGTGGCGAGTCCGACGGCGGCGAACGCGACGCCCGCCCCGTCGATCACGACCGGGTCCCGGACACTGCGCCGGCATCCAGCGCGCGGATCGCGAGGTGCGCCAGGGCCGCCGCCTGGTCCGCGAGCAGGCCGTCGTCGAACAGCACGCGGGGCGAGTGGTTCGCGGCCGCCGTGGCGTGGTCGACGCCCTCCGGGCTCGCCGAGAGGAAGACGAACGTGCCGGGCACGCGCTCGAGCACGAAGGAGAAGTCCTCCGAGCCCATCAGCGGGTCCGGGAGCTCGGCGATCCGGTGCGGGCCGAACAGCTCCCCGAGCCGCTCCACCGTCTCCGCGGTCCGATCCCGGTCGTTGACCGTGACCGGGTAGACGACGTCGAAGTCCACCTCAGCCCGGCAGCCGTGCGCCTCCGCGATGGACGACGCGAGCCGCGGGATCTCGGTCTGCAGCACCGCGAGCGACTCGCGGGAGAGCGTGCGCACGGTCGCGCCGAGGGATGCGGTGTCGGGGATGATGTTGAACGCCGCGCCCGCGGACAGTTTCGTCACGCTGACCACCACGGGGTCGAACACGCTGAACCGCCGGGTCACCATCACGTTCAGGGCGGTCACGATCTCCGCGACCGCGGGCACCGGGTCGTGGGCGCGGTGCGGCTCCGAGCCGTGCCCGCCCTCGCCGTGCACGTCGATCGTGATGTGGTTCGCGCCCGCCATGAGGGTGCCCGGCCGGGTCGCGAAGACACCGCGCGGGCCGGGGACGACGTGGATGCCGTACGCGGCGATCGGCAGCGTGCCCGACGCGTCGAGCAACCCCTCCTCGATCATCACCCGGGCTCCGGCCTGCCCCTCCTCGCCGGGCTGGAACATGAAGAGCACGTCGCCGGCCAGCTCATCCCTGCGGGCGTGCAGCAGCCGGGCGGCGCCGACGAGCCCGGCGACGTGGAGGTCGTGCCCGCACGCGTGCATGGCGCCGTTCGTCGCGGCGAAGGGCAGTCCGGTCTTCTCCTCGAGCGGCAGCGCGTCCATGTCGCCGCGCAGCAGCACGGTCGGTCCCGGTCGCCCCCCGCGCAGCACGGCGACGACGGAGGTCGTCGCCGTGCCGAGGGTGATCTCGAGGTCGAGTCCGGCGAGCGCCTCGAGCACGGCGGCCTGCGTGCGGGGCAGGTCGAGGCCGAGCTCCGGATGGGCGTGCAGGCGGCGGCGGAGTGCCACGAGGTCGGGCAGGATCGCGGCACCGTCGCTGAGTAGGGTCATGCGCTCAAGTCAAGCAGGGCCGAAGAGCCTCTCGCTCGCGATCCGGGCGCCCTCACCGAGAGCCGCCAGCTTGGCGACGGCGATCTGGGGGTGGATCCGGCCGCCGAGCCCGCAGTCCGTCGACGCGACGACGTTCTCCGGGCCGACGACGGAGGCGAACGCCTCGATGCGATCGGCGACGAGCTCGGGGTGCTCCACGACGTTCGTGGCGTGGCTCACGACGCCCGGCACGATCCGCTTGCCCGCGGGCAGCTCGAGGTCGCGCCAGACCTTCCACTCGTGCTCGTGCCGCACGTTGGCCGCCTCGAAGGAGTACGACCCCGCGGTGATCTCGAGCATGAGGTCGGCGATGTGGCGGAACTCGATGTCGGTGGTGTGCGGCCCGTGCCAGCTGCCCCAACACAGGTGGAAGCGGACCTGGTCCTCGGGCAGGCCGCGGAGGGCGTGGTTCAGCGCCTCGACGCGGATGCGGGTGAACGCCCGGTAGTCCTCCACGCTGGGCTCGGGATTGATCTGGTCCCAGTTCTCGGCGATCGAGGGGTCGTCGATCTGCACCGTGAGCCCCGCCTCGACGATCGCCGTGTACTCCTCGCGCAGCACCTCGGCCCAGGCCCAGATGTGCTCCTCCTCCGTCGCGTAGTAGTCGTTCGCGATGCGGGCGCCGCTGCCCGGGGAGAGCGCCGTGAGGAAGCCGCGGGAGGTGTCCTCGCCGAGTCCCGCCTTCAGGTTCGCGATGTCGTTGGCGATCGCCTCCTGGCCCACGTACTCGAGCGGCCCGGTCGTGGAGGGGAACGCGGTGGCGGTCTTGCCGGTCGAGATGCCAGAGGTCGGGTCGCTGTAGGCGTCGCGGAAGAGGGTCCAGTCCCGGCGGTCCGGGAACGAGGTGAGCCGCACGGCGCCCGGCTCGGACCGCACGGGCTGCTGGCTGAAGATGTCCGATCCGGTGAGCGAGAGGCCGCCGACCCGCTGGAACGAGTACGACCACCAGGCCCCGTAGTCGACGGCGCTCGTCATGGCCTTGCCGTACTCGCCGTCGTTGACGATCGTGATGCCGAGGGCGCGCTGGCGCTCGACGAGGTCGACCACGGCGGCCGTGAGCAGCTCGTCGAACTCGGCGGTCCGCTCCAGCGTGAACCCGTCGTCCGCGAGGCGGCGGGCGTCGTTCGCCGCGATGAGCTCGGGGGTGCGGGGAAGGCTGCCCGCGTGACTCGTGTCGATCCTGTTTCCGGTCATGGCGACTCCGTCCTGTCGGCCGCGCGATGCGGCACTGGGGGGGATGGGACCGATGGCCGGCCCGATCCGTGGGGTCGCAGGCGGGGCCCGATCGGGCCGGCGAGGCTTCGCGTGAGATGCGCTGCGATGGTTGCCATGATGGCCCCGGGCCGTCGGCGCCCGCAGCACCCGCGTAAGACGGCGACACGAAGACGGCGACCCTCGGAGCGGGTCACCGGAGCGGTCCGGGATCAGGCGGAGCGCAGGCCGCCGCGCACGATGGAGTCCGCCGAGTGGCCCGGGTCGCCGTCGAGCGGCTCCGCGGACACGTCCACGACGCTGTACTCGGCGAGGTCGATGTCCTCCGGCAGGGGGAAGGTGCCCTCGTCGGTGGCGAGCAGGCCGACGCTGACCAGCTTCGTGAGGTCGCTGCTGATCAGCCACACCTCCCGCACCGTGTCGGGCGGGGAGTCGCGGGTCACGTTCACGCTCAGCACGCGCTCGCCGTCCACCTCCCGCACCTCGGCGCTGCCGGTCGCGTCCGGCCAGGCGGGCAGGGCGTCGAGCGTCGCCTCGGCGAGCACGTCCCCCTGCCCCGAGCCGAGGGAGCCGAGGACGAGCGTCGTGCCGACGCCGCCGACCACGAGCACGCCCGCGGCCACGGCGAGCCAGGCGGTGCGGCGGCCGCGGGCGGCCCGCCGGGGGCCGAGCGGGGTGACGGGTGCTGCCGCGGGAGAGGCGGGCGCCGCGGTCGCAGACGGGGCGGCGGTGCCTCCGGGGCGCGTGGCGACGACCTCCGGCACGACCTCGGGCGCCAGCCCCAGCTCCGACGAGATTCCCGCCCAGACGTGGTCGCCCGGCCGGTCGAGCCGGCCGGCCGCGGCAAGGGTGCGCCCGGCCGCAACCACGGCGGCGAACTCGTCGAGGCGGTCCGCGCACTCGCCGCAGCGGGCGACGTGGTCGACGTCGTCGGCCATGCCCGCGGACTCGCCGAGCGCGAGCAGGGCGAGCACGTCGGGATCAGTGTGCGTCATAGGTCACCTCCATCCGCGATCTGAGCCGGTCCAGGCTGCGGCGGATATGACTCTTCACCGTACCGAGCGGCAGGGTGAGCCGCTCGGCGATCTGCGCGTGCGTCATGTCTTCGAAGAACGCGAGTCGCATCACCTGCTGCGGCACCGGTTCGAGCCGGGCGAGCTCGTCCGCGACGAGCAGGCGCTCGGCGAGGTCGGGCTGCTGCGCGCCCTCGTCCACCTCGGCCGTCGCGATCAGCGCGGCCTCGACCGTGCGCTCGCGCGACCGTGCCGCGAGCGCATCCGCGATCTTGTGCCGGGTGATGCCGACGAGCCAGCCCGGGAGGGGCCGCTCGGGGTCGTAGCGACCGCGGCCCTGCCAGGCGGAGACGAACACGCGCTGCGTCACGTCCTCGGCCTCGCTCACGTCGCCCAGATTCCGCAGAGCCAGGGTGTAGACGAGCGAGGACCACCGCGTGTACATCTCGGCGAGCGCTTTCTCGTCTCCGGCCGCGAACGACGCCGCAAGCGGCGCGAGCGCGTCGTCGGGGCGGGCGTCTGTCACGATGGGCGGCAACTTCCGTAGTTGGGCGTCGCTCCATGCTAGCGCCGCCACGGTGATCGTCATGGGACCGGGAGAACGGTGACGACGACGTTGTCGAGATAGTGACCGGTGCCGCGGTCGAACTCCCCGCCGCACGTGACGAGCACGAGCCGTTCGGGACCGCTGCGGTCGAACAGGAGATCCAGGGGCACCTCGGTCTTCGAGATGCGCTCCACGCGGTCGACGCGGTACTCGTGGTCCGTGCCGTCCGCGGTCGTGACCGTCACGGACGCGCCCGCCGGCACGTCGCGGAGCCGCGCGAACGCACCGAGGCCGTGCACGAGGGAGTCGACGTGGGCGGCGACCACGGTCGTGCCCGCGGCCCCCGGCGCGGGTCCGAACCGGTACCAGCCGGCGTCGGCGGTGTCCGAGGGCAGGGCCATAGCGCCATCGTCGTCGACGCCCATGGCGAGCACGGGCATGTCGAGCTGCACGTCCGGCACCCGGAGCCGCACGGGTGGGGGCAGCACCGCGGCCGCGGGCTGGGCCTCGGGGCTGGCGTCCCGCCGCGGAACCGCGGCCGGCGCCGGAGCGGGGGCCTCGGCGGTCGGCGTGGGCTCCGTGGCGGGTGTGGCCGCGGCGTCCGGCTGAGGCGTCGCCGTCGCCGAGGCGGCGGGCGCAGGGGCGCGGGGCCCATCGGTGCCGGCCGGCGCCGGCGCGCATCCGCTGAGGACCAGGGATCCGAGCAGGACGGCGCCGCGGAGGGCACGGGTCGCGCGCAGGCCGGGCGCGCGGCGGGAGGTTCGGGGAGAGCGGGGGACGACGGGACCTGCGGTCGGGTCGGCATCCAGGGCAGCGGGCGTCGGCATGGTCTCGCTCCCTTCTGCACCAAGTGTGGGTGTGGGTGTGGGTGTGGGTGTCATCGTGGGCGGCAACCGTGCTGGAGGGCGGACCGCCCAGGAAAGACGGCCGGGAGGGGGGTGATACCGCCTCCCGGCCGCCGGTTCCTTTGGTTACTTGCGGACGGGTGCCACCTGGCGGCGGGCCACGAGGGTCGCGGCTCCGAGCAGGCCGAGCACGCCGGCGATGCCCAGCCAGAGGGTGCCGGAGTCACCCTCGGCGGCGAGCCCGGCGCTACCGGCGGGGATGCCACCGGGTGCGGAGTGCAGCCCCTCGATCGTCTGCACGGCGAGCGCGAGGTTGGAGTTCTGCAGGCTGCCCCAGGCGTAGACGATGGTGCTCGTGCCCTCGGCGACGTTCACGTCCGCCGGGCCGATCACCGGGTCCGTGGTCCCCGCGGCGGCGACCGATGCGGAGACCGTTCCCGCGGGGAGGTTGAGGACCTTCTCGTTGGGATTGGTCAGGCCGCTGATCACGGCGCTGCCGCCCGCGAGCACGTCGACGGCGGGTGCGGATGCCACGTGGCGCACCGTCAGCCGGCCTTCACCGGCGGCGGTCGGGGTGACGTCGTTCGTGAAGAGGGTCGCGCCGGGCTGGCCCGCCTCGTTCAGGTGCGCCACCGCGGTGTAGTTCCCACCCGCCGAGAGCGACAGGTCGACCGGGCCGATGGCCGGGGCGCTGGCGTCCGGCGCATCCGACGCCGTGATGGCGACCGAGTACGTGCCGGCCGGGAGGTCGAGCGGTCCGGCCAGGTCGCCGGGCTCGAAGTTGTCGATCGTCAGCTCGTTGTTGACGTAGACGTCGACCGTGAGGCCGGGGACGCCGTGCAGGACGGAGAGCTTGGCCCCGTCCGTGGCCGCCGCAGCCGGCGTCGCGACCACGGCGAAGGCAACGATGCCCACGGCCGCGCCGCTCAGAATTCGAGTTCGAGTGCGCATGAAAACTCCCTTGTTCGGGTCCGGGGTTCCGGACCGTTCCGCCTTTGACCACCACTTCCGCCGGATGAGGCGGGGCGGATGCAGGCGTCGGAGTTCTCCCAGCCGACCCTCAGGAATCGGCACCCCGGCCCGGAGTTCCGGGCGATCCCCGGGCCGGTTCCCCACGGGGGATCGTCAGAGGGTGAGGGTGGCGTGCACGTCGACGCCGAGGGCACCGAGCACGGAGCGGCCGGGGAGGGCGCCGAGCTCCAGCACCACCCCGATGCCGGTGAGGGTGTAGCCGGCCCCGGCGATCAGGCGGGACGCCGCCGTGAGGCTGCCACCGGTCGCGAGCACGTCGTCGAGCAGCAGCACGCGGGTGCCGGCGGGCAGTCGCCCGGGCGCCAGCTGCAGGGAGTCCTGCGCGTACTCGAGGCCGTAGTGCTCGGTGAGCACGGTGCCGGGCAGCTTCCCCGCCTTGCGCACGGCAAGCACGCCGGTGCCGGTGGCGAACGCCACCGCGGAGGCCAGCAGGAAGCCGCGAGCCTCCACGCCGGCCACGACGTCGAACCGGCCGATGAACGGCGCGAGCAGATCCTCGATCACGGCCCGGAACGCCGGCCCGGACGCGAACACCGGGGTCAGGTCGCGGAAGACCACGCCCTCGGTCGGGAAGTCGGGGTAGCTGTCCAGCAGGGTGCGGACGACGTCCGCGGTCTCTGTGTCGGCGGTCATGCGTCCACGCTCGATGCATCGGCCAGGTCGCCGCGGCCGCCGGCCAGCGGGGCCCCGTCGAGCAGGTCGGCATCGAAGCCCTCGGGCAGGTCCACGGTCGTCACGAGGTGCAGGCGCTGCGTCGGCCGGGTCATCGCGACGTAGAGCGCCCCGGCGCCGCGCGGCGACTCCGCGAGCAGCCCGGCGGGCTCCGCCAGCACCACGACGTCGAACTCGAGGCCCTTGGCGTCCTGGGCGGACAGCAGGGCGATGGGCCGGGTGAGGCCCGCGGGGCCCCGCCCGACGTCCTGACCGAACACGCGGGAGAGGGAGTCGCCAATGGCGTCCATCCGGTCCTCGGGCGCGATCACGGCGACGCTGCCGCCCGGGTGCAGCTCCCGGTCCTCGTCCACGACGTCCGCCACGGCATCGGCGAGGTCGGACGCGTCGACGCGGATCGCGTCGACGGGCCACTCGGTGCCGCGCACGGCGCGGGACGCCGTGATGGGCAGGCCCTGGGCGATGGCCACCCGCTCCGCGGCCTCCGCGATCTGCGCGGGCGTGCGGTAGTTGACGGTCAGCTCCTCGAGGCGCCAGCCGCCCGTGAAGACGGGGTCCAGCGCCCTGCTCCAGTCGGTCGCGCCCGCCGCGGCGCTCGCCTGGGCGACGTCACCGACGATCGTGAAGGACCGGAGCGGGCAGCGACGCACGAGCAGGCGCCACTGCATGGGCGAGAGCTCCTGCGCCTCGTCTACGACGATGTGCCCGTACGTCCAGGTGCGGTCGGCGGCGGCGCGCTCGGCGGTCGTTCCCCGCGCCACCGTCTCCGCGAACCCGGCGGCGAGGTCCTCGGCGTTGACCAGACCTTCCACACCCATGTTGCGGATCGCGTTCTCGGCGTTCTCGATGTCGCGCTTGCGCTGCTGCTTGCGCTCGCGCTTCTCGGCGTCGACGCGCTGGTCGAACTCGCCGAGCAGCTCCGCCGCCTCGTCGAGCAGGGGCACGTCCGACACCGTGAACGGCTGGTCCCGGTCACGGCGGAGCAGGGCGCGCTCGCGCTCGCTCCAGTCGCGGGTGATCGTGGCGAGCCAGGCCGGGCGGGCGTACAGGTCGGCGATGAGCTTCTGCGGCGTGAGCGGCATCCACGCCGTGTTGAGCAGCACCTTCACGTCGTACGCGGTGCGCAGGTCCTCGCGCAGCACGGCGACGTCCGCGTCGTCGACCGTGGAGCCCGAGCGGCGCATCTGGTCGGCGAGCTGCTTGGTGAGCTGGTTCAGGGCGCTCTTGACGAAGGTGACCCTGGCCTCGTTGTGCGGCTTGCGGGTGTCCCGCGCCCGGTGCAGGGCGTTCGAGATGAGGGCCGGCTCGACGACGAGGCGCTCGCCGTTGACCTCGATGGTCTGGGGCGCGTCGGGCACCCGCTGGCGCGAGCGGACGGCGCGGCTGAGCACCCCGGCCATGCGCGCGGAGCCCTTGACCGCGGCGACGTCCGGCACGTCGTCGCGCACCGCATCCACGCCGGGGAAGAGCTGTCCGACGCTCGCGAGCACGACGCCGGTCTCGCCGAGGCTCGGCAGCACGGCCTCGATGTACTGCAGAAAGGATCGGCTGGGGCCGACGACGAGCACGCCCGAGGACTGCAGCCGATCGCGGTACGAGTAGAGCAGGTAGGCCGCGCGGTGCAGCGCGACCGCGGTCTTGCCGGTGCCCGGCCCGCCCTGCACGACGAGCACGCCCTTCAGGTCCGAGCGGATGATGCGGTCCTGCTCCGCCTGGATGGTGGCGACGATGTCGTGCATCCGGCCGGTGCGCTGCGCGGTCAGGGCGGCGAGCAGGGCGCCCTCGCCCTGCAGCTGGGCATCCGAGCCGGTGAGCAGGTCAGCGTCGAAGACCTCGTCCTCGATGCGCACCACCTGGCGGCCTTTGGTCGTGAGGTGCCGGCGGGCGCGGGCACCGAGCGGGGTCGCCGCCGTGGCCTGGTAGAAGGCGCTGGCCTGCGGCACGCGCCAGTCGAGGAGCAGCGGGCGCTGGTCCTCGTCGCGCAGGCCGATGCGGCCGATGTAGCGCAGCGTCGCGTCCTCACCCTCGCCGTCGCTCGCGTCAGCGCCGGGCAGGTGGCCGGGCGCGAACTCGAGACGCCCGAACGCGAGCCGGTCGTCGACCTCGTTGAGCGCGCGGATGCGGTCCTCGTAGATGCGCGCGAAGGCGTCCCGCTCGGAGCGGTTCTGGTGGGTGCCGCCCTGGTTCGCGGCCCGCACGGCGGCGAGCTGGTCGGCGGCCTCCTGGCGCAGGGCATCCAGTCGGGCGTACAGCCCCGCCACGTACGTACGCTCGCGGGCGAGTTCGGCGTCGGCCACGGAACACCACCCCTCTTCGCATCCGGAATCCCGGTTCGGAAAACCGGCCTGCAAGTCTATCCGAGCGCGGGGCTCCGGCGGCTGTGAACGCGCCCCGCGGGTGGGTGTTGCGGCCAGAGGCGCCCTCGGGCCCGCAGTGGGCGTGATGTTGGGTGGGCAGCCCGTGTGCGTCCGATGCGAGTCCGTGCCCGCTCCCGTCGTGCCTGGCCCGACGGTCGGAGGTGCCGAATAGTGTGATCGACATGCGGATCCTGCATCTTTCCGACACCCACCTCCTGGAGGGTGGGCGACTCCACAACGCGGCCGTCGACACGCACGAGGCCCTGCTCCGCGTGCTCGCCCACTTCGACGCCGACGACCGGATCGACCTCGTGGTCGCGTCCGGTGACCTCTCCGACGACGGCAGCGTGCGCTCCTACGAGCTGCTGCGGGACGCGATCGAGCCCTGGGCGGCGTCCCGGAACGCCCGGGTCGTGTACGCCATGGGCAACCATGACCAGCGCGAGGGGTTCGCGGCGGTGCTCGGCGGGGAACCGTCCGGGCCGATCGACAGCGCCACGACGGTCGGCGGGGTCCGGGTGATCGTGCTCGACACCGCCGTGCCCGGCGCGGGCTACGGCCGGCTCCGGCCCGCCCAGCTCGACTTCCTGCGCCGCACCCTCGAGCAGCCGGCGGAGCGCGGCTCCCTGGTCGTCGTGCATCACCCGCCCGTGCCCGCCGCGACCGTGCTGCTGCAGGGCCTCGCGCTGCAGCACCCGGAGGAGCTGCTCGCCGCGTGCGCCGGCACGGACGTGCGCGCCGTGCTCGCCGGGCACTACCACCACCCGCTCTGCACGGTCGCGGCGGGTATCCCGGTGATCGTGAGCGGCGGCGTCGCGAACACCGCGGACGTGCTCGCCCCTGTCGGGGTCGAGCACGCGACCCGGGGATCGAGCGCGACGATCATCGACCTCACGGACGACGGATCCGTGCGTGCGACCGCCGTGCACGTGCACGGACCGGGCGACGGCGAGACCGTGCTGATGCTCGACCACGACGCGGTGCAGCGCATCATCCGCGAGGCCGGGGTCCCCGTCCCGGGTGCTTCAGGTGCTGGTGCTGGTGCGGGTGCTGGTGCTGGTGCTGGTAGTGCGGGAGGTAGTGCGGGAGCTGGTGGGGTGGGTGCCGCGGGTCCTGCCCAGGCCGCGGCGACCGTCTAGACACTCTCGGTTCGTCCCCGGCTCCGACCCTTGCGCGTCCAAAGGATCGGGGTGCATCCTAGGACTGTTGAACTCATCGTCCGTAGCCTTGTCGGCGGCACTGCCCCGCAGCAGGACGGTGAGTTCCTCACGTTAACGGCGGTTCCACCCCGCCCCTGAGCCGTCTGCCCCGCGCCTGAACCGGGCGTCGCTTTCCCTGCCTCGCGCCTTCCCTGCCTCGCGCCTTCCCTGCCTCGCGCCTTCCCTGCCCCGCGGCTTCCCTGCCCCTCGCCCTCGCCCTCGCCCCTTCGGCGCGCTTACCCCGCCATCCATTCCGTCCCTGCCCAGGCAGAGGCATCGTGCCCAGGTAAAAGCTGGGCAGGATGCCTCTGCCTGGGCAGGCGCACGAGGGGCATCGGCTCCCTCACCGGGACGCAACGCAGCAGTGAGTGCACACGTCATCGCCGAGCCCGGATGGCGGCGGCACCGTCCGCCACGCTGAATCGGTGATTACCCTGACGACGGCTTCCGCGCGGCTCGACGGCCTCATCCTGGCGAGGGACGTGGCCGCACTCAATGGCAGCAGTCGCGTCCTCCCTCGCGCGGTCGCGCGGGGCGAGCTCGTGCGGATCCGCCGCGGCGTCTACGTCGATGCCGAGCGTTGGGCCGACGCAGATGCCGACAAGCGGTACCGCATGCGGGTGCGGGCCGCCGCGCTCACCCGCCTGGTACCGCTGCAGGTGTCGCATCTGTCCGCCGCGGCGATGCATCGGCTGCCCATGGTCGGCACCTGGCCGACCGTCGTACATGCCCTGACCCCTGGTGCGCCCGGGGGCAGCTCGAAGCACGGCATCGTGACGCACAGCCGGGTCGCTCCGGCAGCTCCCGTGCTGATGGACGACGTGTTCGTGACCGCACTCGAACGCACTCTCGTGGATGTGGCGGCAACGGCTCCGGCGACCATCGCGGTGCCGATGATCGACCACGCCCTGCGTCACGGAAGAACGACCAGGACCCAACTGGAGGACGTGCTGCGCGAGGTGCTGCCCGGACGAGGAGCGCAACGCGCCGTGTCGGCCGTGGCATTCGCGACCTCACTCGCGGACAGCCCGGGCGAGTCGCTCAGCCGAGTGCTGATCCACGAGCTCGGATTCGAGGCGCCGGAGTTGCAGGTCGAGTTTCGTGTGCGAGGCCGGATCGCGATCGCGGACTTCTACTGGCGTTCGCGACGGCTGATCGGCGAGTTCGACGGTCGCGGCAAGTACGAGCGCGAGGAGTTCACCCGCGGTCTTACGCCTGGGCAGACAGTGTGGCGCGAAAAGCGGCGCGAGGACGAGCTCCGCGGCCTCGGCGAACGCGTGACGCGCTGGACCTGGGAACTGCTGCTCTCCCCCGAACGCTTCGCGGCGCATCTCCGCGACGCGGGCGTCCCCCGCGCCCGATAGCTCGCCGCCTCATCCGCTCAGTCGGCCGCTCCTCCCCGCCGCCCCCACTGCCTCTGCTCCTGCCTCTGCCTCTGCCCCTCTGCCCCTGCTTCTACCTCTGCCTCTGCCCAGGCAGAGGCCGCGTGCCCAGGGTGAACCTGGGCAGGATGCCTCTGCCTGGGCAGGGACAGCGGGCTAACCGCGGCGGAGTCCTCTGCCTAGGCAAGGACAGCGGGCCAACTGGGGCGGAGTCCTCTGCCTGGGCAGGAACACCGGGCTAACTGGGGCAGAGTCCTCTGCCTGGGCAAGGACAGCGGGCTAACTGGGGCGGAGTCCTCTGCCTGGGCAAGGACAGCGGGCTAACTGGGGCAGAGCCCTCTGCCTGGGCAGGGACGGGAGGGAAACCGCGGACCGCACCGCACCCCGCGACTCGGACCCTCGAACCGCACCGCACCCCGCGACTCGGACCCCTGCACCGGACCGCGCACCGCACCGCACCCCGCGACTCGGACCCCTGCACCGCACCCCGCGCACCGCACCCCGGCACCGCACCCCGCACCCCGCACCCCGGGGCACCTACGACAGGTGGCGCTCCGCCGGGCCCGTGTACTTCGAGAGCGGGCGGATGAGGGCGTTCGACGCGAGCTGCTCCATGATGTGGGCGGTCCAGCCGACGACGCGGGACGCCACGAAGAGCGGCGTGAACGTGAGCGTGTCGAACCCCATCAGCGCGTAGGCGGGCCCGGACGGGAAGTCGAGGTTCGGCTTGATGTTCTTCCGCTCCCCCATCGCCGCCTCGAGCGCCTCGTAGAGGGCGAGCATGTCGCCGGCGTCGTATTCCTCGACGAGCGTCTGCAGCGCGGCGCGCATCGTCGGCACCCGGGAGTCGCCGTTCTTGTACACGCGGTGCCCGAAGCCCATGATCTTGCGCTTGCTCGCCAGGGCCTCGTCGAGCCAGGCTTCCACGCGGTCGGCGGTGCCGATCTCGTCGAACACGTGCATCACGGCCTCGTTCGCGCCGCCGTGCAGCGGGCCCTTCAGCGCGCCGATCGCGCCCGTCACGGCGGAGTACAGGTCGGCGAGCGTCGACGTGATGACCCGCGCGGTGAACGTCGACGCGTTGAACGAGTGCTCCGCGTAGAGCACCATCGACACCTCGAACGCGCGGACGACGACCGGGGCGGGCACCTCGCCGAACGTCATGAAGAGGAAGTTCTGCGCGTAGGTCAGGTCCTCGCGCGGCTCGACCGGATCCTGTCCGCGCCGCCGCCGCTGGTCGTACGCGACGATCGCCGGCACCTGGGCGAGCAGCCGCACGGCCCGCTCGAGGTTCGCCTCCGGGGACGCGTCGTCGAGGTCCTCGTCGTTCGCGCCGATCACGCTGACGGCGGTCCGCAGCACGTCCATCGGATGCGCGGACGTCGGCAGCCCGTCCACCACCGCGCGCACATTGTCGGCGAGCGCCCGCTGCGAGCGCTCCTCCGCCTCGAAGTGCTCCAGCTGCTCGTCCGTGGGCAGCTCGCCGTGCCACAGCAGGTAGGCCACCTGCTCGAACGAGCACTCGGCGGCGAGCTCCTGCACGGGATAGCCCCGGTAGAGCAGGGAGTTCGTCTCCGGGTTCACCTTCGAGATCGTCGTCTCGTCGACCACGACGCCGGCGAGGCCCTTGTGGATGTCGGTCATGAGGCTCCTTTGCACACGCCGCGAGAGGCGGCAGGAGCAGCGTAGCGGCCTAGCGGTGCCCGTCGAGGCTGAAGTTGAACACCGAGGAATCGAAGCGGTTGTACGCCTCGTAGTCGAGCAGCTCGTACAGCCGCGCCCGGGTCTGCATCTGCGGCACGACCGGCTTCAGCGACCCGTGCTCGTTGAGCACGTCGAGGGCCCGCTCGGCCGCGCCCATCGCCATCCGCAGCAAAGACACCGGATAGATCACGATGTTCATGCCCACGTCGGCGAGCTGCGCGAAGGTGAACAGGTCGCTCTTGCCGAACTCCGTCATGTTGGCCAGCAGCGGCACGTCCACGGCGGCCCGCATCGCCTCGAACTCGCCGAGGTCGGCCATGGCCTCCGGGAAGATCGCGTCCGCCCCGGCGTCGACGAGTGCCTTCGCCCGGTCGAGGGCGGCGGACAGCCCCTCGACGGCGCGGATGTCCGTGCGGGCCATGACGAGGAAGTTCGGGTCGCGCCGCGCATCCACCGCCGCGCGCACCCGCTTGAGCGCCGTGTCCTCGTCCACGACCTGCTTGCCGTCGAGGTGGCCGCAGCGCTTGGGGTTGACCTGGTCCTCGATGTGCAGGCCCGCCAGCCCCGCGTCCTCGAGCAGCTGCACGCTCCGCGCGACGTTCATCGGCTCGCCGAACCCCGTGTCCGCGTCGACGATGGCCGGGAGGTCCGTCATGCGGGAGATCTGCCGCGACCGGTCGGCGACCTCGCTGATCGTCGTGAGCCCGATGTCGGGCAGCCCCATGTCCGCGGAGAGCACGGCGCCCGAGATGTAGACCCCGTCCATCCCCTTCTCCTGGATCAGCCGTGCGGACAGCGGGTTGAAGGCCCCCGGGAAGCGCAGCAGCTGCCCGCTGGCGAGGCCGTCGCGGAGGGTCCGGCGCTTGTCGGCGGCGGTCACGGTGGTGTGCAGCATCAGAACAGGCCCTTCGGGACGGCGACCGGGTCGAGGAGGCCCGGCCGGGCGGTGATGGTGAGCGCCGAGAACTCCCCGGCGGAGAGGTCGGGCAGCCGCTCGGCCGCGGCGAGGAAGCGGTCGATCTCGGTCGGCTCCAGCACGCCCTCGGCGAGGGTGCGGAACTTGCGCACGTACTGCTCGCGGGCGAACGGCCGGGCGCCGAGCGGATGCGCGTCCGCCACCGCGATCTCGTCGACGATGCGCGTGCCGTCGGTGAGCGTGATCGTCACGCGGCCGCCGAACGCCTTCTCCGCGGGGTCGAGCGAGTGGTACCGCCGCGTCCACTCCGGGTCCTCCTCGGTCGTGGTCCTGCGCCACAGCGCCACCGTGTCCGGTCGGGCCGCGCGCTCGGGCGCGTACGAGTCGGCGTGGTGCCACGCACCGTCCTGCAGGGCGACGGTGAAGATGTACGGGATGGAGTGGTCGAGCGTCTCGCGGGACGCGCGCGGGTCGTACTTCTGCGGGTCGTTCGCGCCGGAGCCGATCACCGTGTGGGTGTGGTGCGACGTGGAGATGAGCACGGACTCGACCCGGTCCGCGTCGGCGAGCTCGGGGTGAGCGGCGTGCAGCCGCCGGGCGAGGTCGATCCAGGCCTGCGCCTGGTACTCGGCCGAGTGCTCCTTCGTGTAGGTGTCGAGGATGCCGCGCTTCGCCTCCCCCGGCGCCGGCAGGGGCACCGAGTACGCCGCGCCGGGCCCGTCAAGCAGCCAGGCGATCACGCCGTCCTCGCCCTCGTAGATCGGGGTGGGGCTCGTCTGCCCGCGCATCGCCCGGTCCACCGCCTCGACGGCCATCTTGCCCGCGAAGGCCGGCGCGTACGCCTTCCAGCTCGAGATCTCGCCCTTGCGGGACTGCCTGGTCGCGGTCGTCGTGTGCAGCGCCTGACCGACCGCCTGGAACACGGTGCCGGTGTCGAGACCGAGGAGGGTGCCGATGCCCGCGGCGGCGGCGGGCCCGAGGTGCGCGACGTGGTCGATCTTGTGCCTGTGCAGGCTGATGGCCTTCACCAGGTCGACCTGGATCTCGTAGCCGGTCGCGATGCCGCGCACGAGGTCGCGCCCGGTGAGCCCGCGCTTCTGCCCCGCGTGCTGCGCGACGGCGATCAGCGCGGGGATGTTGTCCCCGGGATGCGAGTACTCGGCGGCGAGGAAGGTGTCGTGGAAGTCGAGCTCGCGCACGGCTACGCCGTTCGCCCAGGCCGCCCACTCGACGCTAGCCCGGGTCTCCGGAGACTCGCCGAACACCGTCGCGCCCGCGCCTCCCCGTGACACGGGATGCGCGAGCGCCTGCGCCCGCGCGGCCGCGACGGGGTCGCGCAAGAGGGAGGCGGCGGCCACCGCGGCGTTGTCGATGACCCGGTTGATCACCATGTCGGTCACCGCGTCCTCGACCTCGACGGGGTCGGTCGCGACGCTCGCGATCTTCCAGGCCAGCTGGTCCTCGCGGGCCAGGGCGTCGGAGCTGGGGTGCACGGTCACCGGGTGAAGCTGCATGCCCCCCAGCGTATGCGCCAGGGAAACCCCGCTGAGGTGCCCCACTCTGTCGTACATCGGCCGACCGCTCGGTTCCTGAGCTCGTCGAAGGGACGGTACCGATCGTCCCTCCGACGGGCTCAGGGACCGTATGCGAGCTGCGCGGCTAGCGGCGGCGGAGGGCCGACTCGTAGAGGTCCCGGCGGCCGAGGCCCGTCTCCGCGGCGATCGCCGCCGACGCATCCTTCAGCCGCACGCCGTCGGACACCAACTCGAGCACCTGCTCCACGCCGGTCTCCAGGTCGATCGCGAGCGCCGCGGCGCCCTCGACGACGACGCAGATCTCCCCGCGCACGCCCTCCGCGGCCCAGGCGGCCAGTTCGGCGGCGGTGCCCCGCCGCACCTCCTCGTACATCTTCGTGAGCTCGCGGCAGACCACGACGCGGCGGTCCGCCCCGAACTCCGCGGCGAGATCGGCGAGGGATGCGGCGAGCCGATTGGGCGACTCGAAGAAGACCATGGTGCGGCGCTCCCGCACGAGCGCCCGCAGCGCGGCCGTCCGGTCGCCGCCCTTGCGCGGCAGGAACCCCTCGAAGGTGAAGCGGTCGGTGGGCAGGCCGGACACCGCAAGCGCGGCGAGCACGGCGGACGGCCCGGGGATGACGCTCACCCGCACGCCCGCGGCGGCCGCCGCCTCGACGAGGTGGAAGCCGGGGTCGGAGACGACGGGCATGCCCGCGTCGCTCAGCACGAGCACGTCCTCCTCCGCGGCGAGCGCGACGAGCTCGGCGGCGCGGGCGCCCTCGTTGTGATCGTTGAGCGAGAGCAGCCGGGGGCGGTTCTCCACGCCGAGCGCGTTCATCAGCTTGATCGTGACGCGGGTGTCCTCCGCGGCCACGGTCGTCGCCGTGCGCAGGGCCTCGACGAGTCGCGGGGACGCGTCGCCCAGGTTGCCGATGGGCGTGGCCGCAAGGAGGAGCATGCCCCCGATTCTGCCAGCCGGGCCCGTGGAACAATTGCCCGGTGTCCGTCTCCATCGCCCCCGCGTCCCCGGCGGGCGCGCGCGCGGTGTCCCGCGTCGACGACTGGTGGGGCCGGATGCTGTCCACGCCGGGGCGCAGGCGGGCCTGGGAGTGGGGCGGCCCGATCGCCGTCACCCTCCTCGCCGCGGTGCTCCGGCTCTGGAACCTCGGTCATCCCCACACGCTGCAGACGGACGAGACGTTCTACGTCAAGGATGCGTACACCCTCCTGAACCTCGGCTACGAGGCGGACTGGCCCGACAGGGCGGACGCGCGCTTCAACGCCGGGGAGACCGACATCTTCGAGCGGGACCCCTCCTTCGTCGTGCATCCGCCGCTCGGCAAGTGGATCATCGCGCTCGGCCTCGCGGTCTTCGGGGCCGACAGCAGCTTCGGCTGGCGCATCGGCACCGCGATCGTCGGCATCCTCGCCGTGCTCGTGCTCACCCTCGTGGCCCGCACCCTGTTCGCTTCGCCGCTCCTCGGCGTCGTGGCGGGCGGTCTGCTTGCCGTCGACGGCCACGCCATCGTGATGAGCAGGGTCGCGTTCCTCGACACGTTCGTCATGTTCTTCGCGCTGCTCGGCTTCGGCGCCGTCCTCCTCGACCGGCGCCGGCATCACGCGCGACTGGCGTCCGCGATCGCCGCAGCCCGGGCGCGCGGGGTGGATCCCGGGTGGGGCCCGGCGCTCTGGTGGCGGCCCTGGCTGCTCGCGGCGGGCCTCGCCTTCGGCGCCACCGCTGCCGTGAAGTGGTCGGGTCTGTACTTCCTCGCGGCGTTCGGCGTGTACTGCGTCGTCGTCGACATGGTGGCCCGCAGGCGGCTCGGCGTCCCGTTCTGGTTCAGCGGCGCCGTGCTGAAGCAGGCGCCGGTGACGTTCGTGCTGCTGGTGCCGGTCGCGCTCGCCGTCTACGTCGCGAGCTACTCCGGCTGGCTCGTCACCTCGGGCGGCTGGGACCGCGGCTTCGCGGAGACCGAGGGCAACGCCTGGACGGGGCCGCTGGCCTGGGTGCCGCTGCCCCTGCAGAGCCTGTGGCACTACCACCTGAGCCAGTACTCGTACCACGTGGGCGTCAACGCCGAGCACAGCTACAAGGCGAACCCGCTCACCTGGCTGCTGCTCATCCGCCCCTTCGCCATGTACTACCGCTCCTCCGTGCAGGGCGAGAACGGCTGCGACTTCTCCGCCTGCACGGAGGCGATCACGTCCATCGCGAACCCGATCCTGTGGTGGGCCGCGAGCGCCGCGGCGCTGTACCTCGTCTACCGCCTCGTGCGGTGGCGGGAGTGGCAGGTGGGCCTGCTGCTCACCGGCCTCGCCGCCGGCTACCTGCCCTGGCTCCTGTACCTGAACCGCACGGTCTTCCAGTTCTACTCGATCGCGTTCGAGCCGTACCTGATCCTCGCCCTGACGTTCTGCATCGGGCTCGTCCTCGGTCGCCGGGACGCGGCGCCGAGGCGGCGGACGCTGGGGATCGCCGCCGTAGGCGCGTTCGGGCTCGTGATCCTCGCGGTCAGCGCGTTCTTCTACCCGGTCTGGACGGGAATGCAGATCCCCTCCTGGTTCTGGAGCGCCCACAACTGGCTGCGCTCGTGGATCTGACCGGCGCGCGGCCGCCCGGACCGGACCGGCCGTCCGGCGGCGTCCGCCCCGCGTGGCTGCCGGGGATCGCCGTCGCCGCCGCGGCCGCGCTCGTGGCGCTTGCCGTCTCCGCGGCCCTGCCGGCCGTGCCGCTGCTCACGGCCGCCGTCGCGCTCGGGATCGGCGCGGCGCAGATCCCCAAGGTGCGGGCGTGGCTCGCCGGCGCACCCAAGGCCGGCCTCGCGCTCGCGTCGCGCCGGCTGATGCGCATCGGCGTCGTGCTCCTCGGCCTCAAGCTCAGCCTGGTCGACGTCGCCGCCCTCGGCTGGCGCGCCGTGCTGCTGGTGGTCGCCGTCGTGCTGCTCGCCTTCGCCGGCACCTACCTGCTCGCGCGCCTGTTCCGGATGCCCGGCTCGCAGCCGCTGCTGCTCGCCGCGGGGTTCTCCATTTGCGGCGTCTCCGCGATCGGGGCGATGAGCGCGGCGACCCGCTCGCGCGCCGCCGACGCCGCCGTGCCCGCCGCGCTCGTGACGCTCTGCGGGACGCTGGCCATCGCGGTCCTGCCGCTGTTGTCCGGGCCGCTCGGGCTGTCCGCCGAGGAGTTCGGGCACTGGGTCGGCGCGGGCGTGCACGACGTCGGTCAGGTCGTGGCGACGGCGCAGGTCGCCGGGTCCGCCGCACTCACGGTCGCGATCGCCATGAAGCTCACCCGGGTGTTGATGCTGGCGCCGCTCGTCGCCGGTGCCGCCGGGGTCACCCGGCGACGCGAGCGGGTCCGCCTGGCCGCCGCGGCGTCCTCCGCCGCCGCGTCTTCCGGTCCCGAGGCCCACGGGGACCCGGCGGGCGATGCCGGCGCGGCCGCGACCTCCGCCGCGTCCCTGCCGCCGCTCGTGCCGCTCTTCGTGGCGGGCTTCGTCGCGGCGATCCTGGCCCGCACGCTGCTCGACATCCCGGCACCCGTGCTCGCCGCCGCGGACGCGCTGCAGACCGCGCTGCTCGCCATGGCGCTGTTCGCCCTGGGCGCCGCCGTGCGGCTGCGCGACCTGTTCGGCACGGGCGGCCGTGCGATCGCGGTCGGCCTGCTGAGCTGGTTGCTCGTCGCGGGGCTCGCCCTCGCGGCCGTCCGCCTCAGCTGACCGCCCCGCCGCCGCCCGCGCCCCCGGAACACCTCACCCCGGAAACACCTCGCCCCTGCCCAGGCAGAAGGATCGTGCCCAGCTCTTAGCTGGGCAGGATCCTCCTGCCTGGGCAGGGGCATCAAGGGTGGAGCGGAAAGGGGTGGAGCGGAAAGGGGTGGAGCGGGTGGGCGCTACTCCGCGATCAGGGCGTCGATGCGGGCGTCCACGTCCGTGAGGGTGGACACCTCCTCGTTGCCGATGTAGAGGCCGTCCATTACCGGGTTGAGGATCGAGAGGATCTCCGCGCCGTGCGTGGTGACCGGGAAGAGCACCGTGTAGTTGTTCTCCACGAGGTCGGTGAAGGGCGAGACGTCGACGCCGCGCTTCTCCTTGAAGGCCGCGATCGCCGCCTCCGTGCCGGCCGGGCGGGCCGGGAAGACCACGCCCTCCTCGCCGATGATCGTCTGGCAGGCGTCCGTGCCGAGGAAGGCCACGAAGCGGGCGGCCTCCTCCGGGGTGTCCGTCTGGGCGCTGATGGAGTCACCGAGGCCGTTGTACATGGAGACCGGGTGACCGATCGGTCCGGCGGGGACCGACGCGATGCCGAGGTCGATGCCCTCGAGCCGGCCGTAGCTGGCGATCGTCCAGGAGCCGTCGGGCGACAGCGCCGCCTGGCCGGAGCCCAGCTGCTGCTGGGGGTTGGGCGCGGTGCCGACGCGCTCGAACGACGGCATGAAGCCCTTGTCGACGAGCCCGAACAGCCACTCGAGCGAGGCCTGCACGCGCGGGTCGTCGTAGTTGTACTCGGTGCCCCACACGTCGGCGTTCGTGTACTTCCAGCCGGTCGCGCCGGCCAGCCAGGACCACTGCGTCTGGCCGTGGCCGCCACCGCCGGAGCCGCCGGACGCGAGCCCGTAGGTCTCGACGTTGGCCGGGTCGAAGCCCGGCTCGTCGCCGCGCACGCCGTTCGCGTCGATCGAGAGGTGCGCGATGACCTGCTCGAACGTTCCGCCGTCCTCGGGGTTCCACTGGAGCCCCTCGAGGTCCGCCGCCGTCATGCCGGCCTCCTCGAGCATCGCGTTGTCGTAGAACAGCGCGATGGTGTCGAAGTCCTTCGGCATGCCGTAGCGCTTGCCGTCGAGGCCGGTCCACAGGTCGAGCAGGCCCTCCTGGAAGCCGCTCTCGTCGATGTCCTTCGTCGCCTCGAGCGAGTCGAGCGGCAGCAGCACGTCGCGGCTGACGAACTCGGGGTACTTCGTGAGGTGATCGGTGAACACGTCCGGCCCGGCGCCCGCGACGAGGCCTGCCGACAGCTTCTGCCAGTAGTCGCCCCAGCCGTACTGCGTGATGCGGACGTCGATGTCCGGGTTCTCCTTCTCGAACGCCTCGGCGCACTTCTGGTACCCGGGCAGCTGAAGGGACTCCCACAGCCAGTAGTCGATGCTCGTCGTCGCGGCCGCGCCGCCGGTGCCCGCGCAGCCCGCGAGGCCGAGGAAGCCGACCGCGATGGCCGAACTGGTGATGCGGCGCCAGGTGCTGCGCTTGCCCGACGAGGTACGGGCGGTCCGGGTGCGGTGTGCTCTTGTCATGGTGGGTCCCTAAGCCTTACTTGATCCCGCTGAAGCCGATGGAGTTGACGATCCGCTTCGCGAAGACGGCGAACAGCAGGATCATCGGGAGCGCCGCGATGAGGGTCGCCGCCATGAGGCCGGCCCAGTCGGGACCGCCCTGCGGGCTCTGCGCCCGGAACGATCCGAGCGCCACGGTGAGCACGCGCGAGTCGTCCGTGTACGACACCATGAGCGGCCAGAAGTAGTCGTTCCAGGCCGTCATGTAGGTGAGGATCGAGATCGTCGCGATGGGAGCGGCCGACATCGGGATGATCAGGTTGAAGAACACCCGGATCTTGCTCGCGCCGTCCACGAGCGCGGCCTCCTCGACCTCGAGCGGCACGTTCAGGAAGAACTGGCGCAGGAAGAAGATCGCGAAGGGGGCCATGAACATCGACGGCAGGATGATGCCGAGCAGCGTGTCGATGAGCCCGAGCTGCTTCACCAGCAGGAAGTTCGGCAGCAGCGTGAAGATGACCGGCACCATCAGCGAGAGCAGGAACACGCCGAACACGAGGTCACGGCCGCGCCAGCGGAGGCGGGCGAAGGCGTAGGCCGCCAGGGCGGAGAAGAACACCTGGAACACCGTGATCACGGTGGCGACGATCGCCGAGTTGATGAGGTAGCGCCAGAAGTCGATCTTCGCGCCCGAGCCGCCCTGCTCGATCGCCTCGTCGACGGTCTGCAGACCGAACACGCGCTCGAACCCGCCCCAGCTGAAGTCCGCCGGCAGCAGCGAGCTCGAGTTGGCGTACAGCGCGCCGTTGCTCGAGAGCGCCGTGCGCAGCATCCAGTAGAAGGGGAAGATCGTGATGAGCAGCAGGATGCCCATCGCGACCCACGCGACGATCCGGCCGATGCTGACCTTGCGGCCCGTGCGCTGCTGGACCGGCGGGGTGCGCCGGCCGCCGTCGGGGTCGGCCGCGACCGGCGCGGCGATGGTGGAGGGTCCGTCTAGCTGAGTCATGTGCGTGAGCCCCTAGTTCAGGTCGGTCTGACCGGCCCGCGTGATGCGGTACTGGAAGAACGTGACGACGACGAGGATGGCCAGCATCGCGACGCTGAGCGCCGACGCGTAGCCGAAGTTGAACTGCGCGAACGCGTTCTCGTAGATGTAGACCTGCAGCACGCGGCTGGCGTTGACCGGGCCGCCGCTCGTGGTCACCGAGACGGTGTCGAAGACCTGGAACGAGCCGATCACCGAGATGATCAGCACGAGCCCGAGGATCGGCCGCAGCAGGGGCAGCGTGATGCCGGTGAACTGGCGGAGCTCGCTCGCCCCGTCGACGCGCGCCACCTCGTAGAGGTTCTGCGGGATCGCCTGCAGCCCTGCGAAGATCAGGAGGGCCGTGTAGCCCATGTGCCGCCACACGTTGACCGCGGCGATGGTGGGGATGGCCCACTCCTCGGTGGTGAAGAAGCCGATGCGGTCGAGGCCCACCCACTCGAGGAGCTGGTTGCCGATGCCGAGCTGGAAGTCGAGGATCCAGAAGAAGACGAGTGCGGCCACGACGTTGGACACCAGGTAGGGCGCGAGGATGAGCCCGCGCACCAGCGTCGACTGGGTGAGCCGCTGCATGAGCAGCGCGATCACGAGCGCGACCACCGTCTGGATGCCGATGTTCAGCACCACGTACTCGAGGGTCACCCAGATCGCGTTCCAGAACACCGGGTCGGCGAACATCCGCGTGTAGTTGTCGAAGCCGACGAAGCGCTCCGGCGACAGCAGGTCCCACGAGGTGAAGCTCAGCCAGATGCCGCGCACCAGGGGCCAGAAGTAGAACAGCACGAGGCCGATCACGGCGGGGAAGATGAAGAGCAGCGCGAGCTTCGTGTCGTCGGGTCGCCGCTGCCCCCTTCCCGCGCCAGCCGAGGGCCGGGAGGGCACCCTCCGCGCCTCGCTCCGGGTTGTTACAGCCACCGTGGACCCCTCTCGGTCAAGGGCCGGGCCGCTCCCCCTCCACGTCTTCGTGCGGGTGGGTTCCGGCGCAGCATCTCGTGCGAATCGAACGTGGCGCGCCGCAGATGACGGCGTCGTCTGGGACATTCTTGCCGCACCCGGTGCCCCGCAGTCAAGCGCGACAGGCAAAAGAAGGCAAAGAATTGGTAACGCTTCCAAATGGCGCCGCAGAACGGCTAGGGTCACCGGAGGAACTGCGCCAATGGCGGACGCACCCGTTCGCCGCGATCACAGGGGATGTCTTTCGTGAGCACTTTCGACTGGAACACCGGCCGCATCACTCTTCGCTTCGAACACGGCGAGGACGGACCCGTGCGGCTCGTCGCCATCGAGGACCCGTCCGCGGGCGTCGGACCCGCCGAGGGGCGGCCGGCCCCGGCTCAGCCGCTCGTCGAGGTGCTCTCGCCCGCCTACGGCCGGAACAACAACAGCTACCGCTACGACGGCACCGCCCTCGGCGCCGGCCTCCGCTACGAATCGCACGACGCCTCCGATGCCTCCGCGACCGGCGGCATCGCCCGCCTCGCGATCACCCAGCGCCACGCCGAGTCCGGCCTGCGCGCGACGAGCGTGTTCGAGGCCCACGACGGCGTCGCCGCGGTGCGCACCACGACCACCGTCGCGGTCGACGCGGGCTCAGCGCCGCTGCCCGTCTGGGCCGTCACGTCCTTCGCGACCGGCGCCGTCGTGTCGGACGCGCCGAACGACGTCGACGTCTGGCGCGCCGCCTCGTCCTGGTGCCAGGAGAACCGCTGGCGGTCGGAGCCGCTCCGCTCCCCCGGGCTCGTCGCCATCGACCCGCACGCCTGGGGCGAGACGAGCCGCAACCGGCTGGGCTTTTCGAGCCTCAGCACCTGGTCGTCCGGGCTCTACAACCCGCTCGGCGCGGCACGGAACCGCGAGAGCGGCGCGACCCTGGCGTGGCAGATCGAGCACAACGGCGCCTGGCACTTCGAGGTCGGCGAGAACCCCGACTGGGCGCACGGCGCCGTGCCGATCGAGCAGCGCCTGCGCTCCCCCGAGCCCGCCGGCCCGCCGCGCGGCGACCGGTCCCGGGACGGCGCCTACGTCGCGGTGCTCGGGCCGACGGACACGCTGCACCAGTGGTCGACGGTGCTGGACGGCGAGCGTGACTTCACCACCGTGCCCGTGACGTTCACGGTCGCCGGCGGACTCGAGGACGCCCTCGGCAACCTCGCCGGCCACCGCCGCGCCGCCCGCCGCTCCCACCCGCAGGACGCGACGCTGCCGGTGATCTTCAACGACTACATGAACACCCTCGAGGGCGACCCGACCGAGGACAAGCTGCTGCCGCTCATCGACGCCGCGGCCCAGGTCGGCGCGGAGTACTTCTGCATCGACGCCGGCTGGTACGACGACACCGCGGGCTGGTGGGCGAGCGTCGGCGACTGGAAGCCGTCGACCGCGCGCTTCCCGTCCGGCCTCTCCTCCATCCTCGACCACATTCGGGAGCGCGGGATGGTGCCCGGGCTCTGGCTCGAACCCGAGGTCGTCGGCGTCACGAGCGAGGCCGCGACGAGCCTGCCGGAGGACGCCTTCCTGCAGCGCGGCGGCGTGCGCGTGCGCGAGCACAACCGCTACCTGCTCGACCTCCGCTCCCCCGCCGCGCGGGCGCACCTCGACGAGGCCGTGGATCGCCTCGTCGGTGACCTCGGCGTCGGCTACTTCAAGCTCGACTACAACGTGACGCCCGGCCCGGGCACCGACCGGGACGCCGAGTCCGTGGGCTCGGGTCTGCTCGAGCACAACCTCGCCCTGCTCACCTGGCTCGAAAGCGTGCTGGACCGGCACCCGGACCTCGTGCTGGAGAACTGCGGCTCCGGCGCCATGCGCAGCGACTTCGCCATGCTCTCTCGGCTGCAGCTGCAGTCGACGTCCGACCAGCAGGACCCCCTGCTCTACCCGCTCATCGCCGTGGGCGCCCTCGCCCACGTGCTGCCCGAGCAGGCGGGCAACTGGGCGTACCCGCAGCCGGACATGGACGACGAGCAGATCGTCTTCACGATGTGCACGGGCCTCGCCGGCCGGCTCTACCAGGCGGGCGTGCTGAGCGGGATGGACGAGCACCGCCTCGGCCTCGTCTCGGCCGGTGTCGCCGCGCACAGGGACACCCGGCAGACCCTCGCCCGGTCGACGCCGCGCTTCCCGACCGGCCTGCCCACGTGGGAGGACGCCTGGACGACCGTGGCGTTCGATGCGCCGGACGAGACCATCGTGCTGGCCTGGCGGCAGGCCCACGCCGATGCGTCCGTGCAGCTCGCCCTGCCTCACCTCGCGGGCGGCGGGGTCTCGGTGCAGCAGGTGTACCCGCCCGAGGGCGTCGGAGCCGCGTGGGACACCGAGGCCGTCGACGGCGGCCTGCGGATCACGACGCCCGACGCGGTCGCGAGCGCGCGGATGTACCGGCTGACGCGGTCCGCGTAGTCGGGTCGTCCGGTCCCGCCGCCGATCGGGGGCGGGACCGGCTCAGCGGCGGGGCGGCGCCGAGCTCTCGCGCTGCACGAACAGGGGTGGCAGCTGCACGACGGCGCGGGGATCCCCCCGGCCGTTGTGCGTGCCGGTGAGCAGTTCGAAGGCGCTGCGCCCGAGCTCCTGGAAGTCGATGCGCACGCTCGAAAGCGACGGCGTCCACACGGCGGACAGCGGGGTGTCATCGAAGCCGACGACGCTGACGTCCTCGGGCACCCGCCGACCCAGCTCGTGGAAGGCGCGCATGGCGCCCATGGCCATGTCGTCGTTGAAGCAGAACACGGCCGTCACGTCGTCGCCGCGGAGGTTGTCGAGCACGGCGCGGCGGCCGTCCTGCGGGGTCCAGCCGCAGGGCACCATCTCGGGCACGCGGGCGCCGCGCGACTCGAGCGCGCGACGGTAGCCGGCGGTCCGGCCGCGGTGGGCGATGTCGGGGAAGCCGAGGTGGTGCACGGTCTCGTGCCCCGCGTCGAGGAGGTGGGACGTCGCGATGAAGCCGCCCTGCTCGTCGTCGATCCAGGTGCGCGGCAGGTCCGGGTGGCCGTCCTCGGCGAGGGTCACGGCCACGACGGGCATGGTGGGCGGCAGGCGGTCGAGCGCCACCGTGACGCTGCGCTCGAAGGCCACGCCGATGATGCCCGTGAGCGGCTGGCTCAGCACGAGGTCCAGGGCCGAGGTGATGTCGTCCGGGTCCTCGCTCTCCACCACGGTGATGCTCACGAGCATGTTCCGTCGCCGCGCCGCCTCCTCGATGCCCCGGATGGAGCTCGCGAAGCCGTACCGGTCCGTGTTGGCGGCCAGCACCCCGACCATGCGCTGCCGCCCGCGTACCAGGGCGCGGGCGGCCTCGTTGGGTCGGTAGCCGAGCTCGGCGATGGCCGCGAGCACGCTCGTCCGGCGGCGCTCGCTCACCTGGCTCGCCCCGTTCAGCACGCGGGACACCGTGGTCACCGACACGCCCGCCAGGCGGGCGACGTCGGTGATCCCCGGTTGCTTACCGCTCGTCCCCTGGGCCATGACGTCGAGACTAACCGCGCCCCGGTTCCTCCCCGCGGTCGAAGCGCACCAGGCGCGCGCCGTGGGCCGGTACCTCGACGTCGAGCGAGGTGCCCGAGATCGGCACCACCTCGCCGGACCACACGTCCGTCGCCCGGCCGACCGCCGCGGGGTCCAGGCCCAGAGAGGTCAGCGGCACGGAGACGGACTCCGGCGACTCCGCCGTCCAGAACACGGCCGCGTACCGGGCCGGTGCGTCGGTCGCGACGGCCGTCCAGGCCACGATGTCGCCCTCGCGGAACACCTCGCGATTGCGCTCCGAGTGCGTGAGCACCCGCAGCAGGTCGGCGTTCGTGAGCAGCGCGATCGTCTCCGGCGAGCTGCTCGGCAGATCGCCGCCGAACATGAGCGGCGACCGTGCCATGACCCAGAGGGTCATCAGCGTGCGCTGCTCCTCCTGGGTCAGCAGGCTCTGGCGGTCGCTGCCCCGCTCCGCGCGGATGCCGATGTGACCGAGCGGCAGCATGTCCGCGTCCGCCCAGGCTCCGCTCGTCTGGAACGGCGCCCAGCGCGACATGCGGCCGAACTGCTCGAACACGTCGGGCCAGCGGTCCCACAGGTCGTCGGACACCCGCCACATCTGCGCGTTGGCGCGCAGGTGGTCCAGGTGCTCGGTCGACAGGCTCGTGCCGGGCGACAGGCTGAGCGCGATGGGCCTGCCGCTCCTGCGGATCGCCTCGGCATACGCCTCGATCTCGCGGGAGTGGTACGGGGCGAGCATGTCGTCCGCCTTCACGAAGTCGACACCCCACTCCGCGAACTGGGCGAGCTGCGCGTCGTAGTAGGCCTGCGCGCCCGGGTGGTCGTGGTTCAGCCCGTAGTTGTCGGGATTCCAGGCGCACGTCGACGAGGTGTCGGCGACCTCGGCGGCCGTGAACCCCGTGCCCAGCACGGGCAGGTCCTCCCGCACGGCACGCCGCGGGATCCCGCGCATGATGTGCAGACCGAACTTCAGCCCGAGGTCGTGCACGGCTGCCGCGAGCGGGCCGAAGCCCTTTCCGTCGGCCGCCGACGGGAACCGGTTGGCCGCCGGCATCTGGCGGCCGTGGGCGTCGAGCTCGACCGGAGGCTCCTCGTTGTAGCCCCCGGCCCGCGCGGTCGGCTCGTACCACTGGATGTCGACGACGACCGTGTCCCAGCCGTAGGGCAGGAGGTGCTCGGCCATGAATCGCGCGTTCGCGAGCACCTCCTCCTCCGTCACGGCGGTGCCGAAGCTGTCCCAGCTGTTCCAGCCCATGGGCGGCGTGCCGGCGAGCGTCGCCTCCGCCCCGCTGCGGGCGTCCGTCACGCGGATGCCTTGGGCAGGGAGTCCGGCGCGTCCCCGAAGTCGGGGATCGGGAGCCGCTCGCCGCCCTGGCGGGCGGATTCGAGCGCCACGACGCCGGGAAGCGTGAACCGCGCGGCCACCCAGGCGTTCACCGGGGGAAGCGTGCGGTCCCGCACGGCGCGCACGAAGTCGTCGGCGAGGAAGTGGTGCGACCCCTCGTGGCCGTTGCGCGCGCCGTCGAAGGAGCGCGGCAGCCGGCTGCGGTCGTGCACCTTCGCGGTACCGCTCAGGAAGCTGTTGAGCAGCGCCGGGTCGATGTTCTTGAACTCCTCCGACGACTCGTCGATCTCGATCTTCGTGCGGAAGAGATCGCCGATGTCGCGGATGGTCTTGCGGTCGCTCTCCGCAGCGGACGTGGAGGTCTGCTCCATCACGCCGTCCGTCCCGTAGAAGCGGAAGCGGGACTCGTGCACGTCCGCGGGGTGGCCGACGCGGCGGAACTCGTTCGTGCGCATCACGCCGCCGTCGGCCAGGTGGAAGAGGGCCGACATGTTGGAGAAGTCGTTGCCAAACATCGAGACACTCGCGTCGAACACTCCGTCGCCTCGGTCGTCCTGGATGCCGATGCAGCTGACGCTCGTCGCGTACGTGGGCAGGGCGCCGAGAACGCCGCCGATGGCGTGCGTCGGGTACAGCATGGGCGGGTAGCTGGCGGTGGACTTCCACGCGTCGCCGCCGCTGAACTGGTACGCGGCGTAGAAGCCGTTGTCCATGTCGTGCACGTAGTCGCCCTCGGAGTAGAAGACGCGGCCCCAGGCCCCCGCGGCGATGCGCTCGCGGGCGTAGACGACAGCGGGATTATAGAAGCTGGTCTCGCCCATCATGTAGGTGAGGCCCGTGCGCTCGACCGTGCGGATGATCGCCTCGATCTCCTCGGCCGAGATGGCCATCGGCACGGCGGAGTAGACGTGCTTGCCCGCCTCGAGGGCCTTGACGACGATGGGCCCGTGGGTCCAGCGCTGGGTGAAGATCGCGACGGCGTCGACGTCGGGCGACGCGAGCATCGAGTCGGCGTCGGGGAACGTCCCCGCGAGGCCGTACCGCTCCATGTGCTCCTGGGCGCGGTCCTCGTGCACGTCCGTGACGTAGACCGCGTCCACGTCGGGGTGCAGGGTGAACAGGTTGATGAAATGGCCGGCGAACTGGCCTGCGCCGATGAAACCGATCGTGAAACCCATGGCTCTCCTCGTCATTGGGGACGTCTTCCGCAGAATTTGGTGACGTTTCCAGTTAACACGGTCGAGGGCCGTGATCGGGCACGCGAGGCCGAAGTTTCGGGGATTTTCGACCGCGTGAGCGGGGAGCGCCGGCGGGCCCCGCCGCGCGCCGCCGGCGGCCATGGGCGTCCGGGACGCCGGGTAGCCTCGGCGCATGACGGACACCGCGCTGCTCGGCCCGGCAGCCCCGCCCGCGCTCTCCGTCATGTCGTGGAACGTGCGCCGGCTGCTGCCGTTCGGGCGGGGGGCGAGCCCGGACCGCTGGGACCGCCGCCGCGAGGGCGTCCGCGCGGTGCTCGAGCGCGAGCGCCCGACGGTGCTCGGGGTGCAGGAGGCGCTCGCCGAGCAGGTCGAGTGGATCGCCGCGAGCCTCGGTGCCGAGTGGCTGGGACGCGGGCGCGACGCGAACGGCGGCGGCGAGCACTGCGCGCTTTTCTACGACCCGGCCCGGCTGCGGCTGGAGCGGTGGCAGCAGTACGCGCTGAGCGACACGCCCACGGTGCCGGGATCCCGCTCCTGGGGCAACCTCTGGCCGCGGGTCTTCGTCGTCGCCGATTTCACCGACGCCGCCACCGGCGCGGCCTTCCGCGTCGTGAACACCCACCTCGACCCGCTGTCGCCGCGCTCGCGCAGACGCTCGGCCGAGCTGCTGCGCGACGTCGGGTGGGGCGCGTGGGCCCCGCTCGCCGACGCACGGCCGACCGTCCTCATGGGGGACGCCAACGCCGGGGTCGGCTCCGCCGCCCACCGGACCCTGACCGACGGGCTGGCCGACACGTGGGACGCCGCCACCACCCGGTCCTCCCCCGCCTGGCGCACCTACTCCGGCTTCCGGTCGCCGCGGCCGGGCGACCGCATCGACTGGTTGCTCGTGTCACCCGATATCGCGGTCGACGTCGCCGCCGTCAACGCCGCACGCCCGGGCGGCATTGCACCCTCGGACCACGAGCCGGTTCAGGCGCTCCTTCGCCTTCCCATCAGGGTTGGTGGATAGCCTTTTGCCATGGTCGAGACGTTCCTCCGGGCTCCACGCGACACCGGTGAGGTCGTCGCGGACGCCCTCCGCCTGCTCGGGCTGATCAGCGGCGTTCTCGCCGGCGTGACCCTGGGCTTCATCCAGTTCGGCGTGTTCGGCCTCGTCGCCATCGGACTGGTGATGACGCGCTTCCTCGGTGTGCGGCCGGCGCTCGACATCGCGACCTCGATCGTGCTGCTCGTCGCCGCGTGGGCCAACGCGCTCGGCCTGTACGTGCTGACGCCGGTGATCGACATCCCGGTGCATCTACTGCTCAACGGCCTGATCGCCGCGCTGGCCGTCGTGCTGTTCCAGCGCCTCGACGTTCTGCCCGCGCTTCCGCCCCGGGCTCTCATCCTCGTCACCGTCGCGATCGGCTTCATGGCCGGGGTGCTCTGGGAGCTGGGCGAGTGGGCGGGCAACCGCTTCATCGACCCCTCCATCTTCGTCGGCTACGACGACACCATCGGCGACCTCATGGTCGGCGGGCTCGGCGCGCTGCTCGCCGGGATCGCGATGCCCTGGATCACCGCGGACAGCCGATGGCGCGGCTCCTCCGCCACCGTTCCGTCCTACCGCTAGCGAGTTTTCCCATGCCGCACCGCGAGCATGGCGCCGTGTTACGACGCAGTCCCGGTCCGCTTCGGACCCTCGGGTAGCGTGGCGCGCATGCCGCACCGCGAGCATGGCGCCGTGTTACGACGCAGTCCCGGTCCGCTTCGGACCCTCGGGTAGCGTGGCGCCCATGCCGCATCGCGAGCATGGCGCCGTGTTACGACGCAGTCCCGGTCCGCTTCGGACCCTCGGGTAGCGTGGCGCCCATGCCGCATCGCGAGCATGGCGCCGTGTTACGACGCAGTCCCGGTCCGCTTCGGACCCTCGGGTAGCGTGGCGCGCATGGCAGATCGTGAGTACGGCTTCAAGACCCGGTCCATCCACGCGGGCAACATCCCGGATGCGACGACCGGCGCGAGGGCCCTGCCCATCTACCAGTCCAGCGCGTTCGTGTTCGACGACACAGCGGATGCGGCGGCGCGCTTCGCCCTGCAGAAGTACGGCAACGTGTACTCCCGGCTCTCGAATCCGACCGTCGCGTCCTTCGAGGAGCGCATCGCGAGCCTCGAGGGCGGGCTCGGGGCGGTGGCGACCGCGAGCGGGCTGAGCGCGCAGTACATCACCTTCGCGTCGCTCGTGGGCGCCGGCGACCACATCGTCGCCTCCGCCAACCTCTACGGCGGCTCCATCACACAGCTCGACGTGACCCTGCGCCGCTTCGGGGTCGAGACAACGTTCGTGCAGTCCAGCCACGCCGAGGACTACGCCGCGGCCATCACCGACCGCACCAAGGTGCTGTTCGCGGAGACCGTGGCCAACCCGTCGGGCGAGATCGCCGACATCGAGGGTCTCGCCGGGGTGGCGCACGCGGCGGGCATCCCGCTCATCATCGACTCGACCATCGCCACCCCCTACCTGAACCGGCCCATCGAGTGGGGCGCCGACATCGTCATCCACTCGGCGACGAAGTTCCTGGGCGGTCACGGCTCGACGCTCGGCGGCGTCGTCGTCGAGTCCGGCCTGTTCGACTGGGACGGCCCGCGGTTCCCGCTGTTCGACGAGCCGGTGGCGAGCTACGGCGGCCTCAACTGGTCGGGCAACTTCGGCGAGTACGCGTTCCTCACCCGACTCCGCGCCGAGCAGCTGCGCGACATCGGGCCGGTGCTCGCGCCGCACTCGGCCTTCCTGCTGGCCCAGGGCGTCGAGACGCTCCCTTACCGCCTGCAGGCGCACGTCGACAACGCGCGCGCCGTCGCCGAGTGGCTGGACGCCGACCCGCGCATCGCCTCGGTGAACTGGGCGGGCCTTCCCGCCCATCCGCACCACGAGCGGGCGCTGAAGTACCTGCCGAAGGGCCCGGGATCCGTGTTCAGCTTCGAGGTGAAGGGCGGTCGCGCGGTCGGCCAGCGCTTCATCGAGTCCGTCGAGCTCGCCAGCCACCTGGCGAACATCGGCGACGCCAAGACCCTCGTCATCCACCCCGCTTCCACGACGCATGCCCAGCTCAGCGAGTCGCAGCTGCTCGACGCCGGCGTGCTGCCCGGCATCGTGCGGCTCAGCGTCGGCATCGAGGACGTGGAGGACATCATCTACGATCTCGACCAGGCGCTGGACGCCGCCACGAAGGAGGCCTGAGCATGAGCTTCGACACCGGCGGGCTGCCCGCCGCCCAGACCAACGCCCACCCCGCCGCCACGCCGGACTCCGGCCCCACGGCGCCCGTCGACGACACCCCCGGCACGACCACGGCGGTGCTCTCCAACGGCCTCACCTGCGAGATCCCGCGCTCGAGCCCGCTCGCCAAGCTGTTGAAGTCGCAGCGCACCTGGGTGGGACCGAGCGCCCGGGAGCGGCAGGCGATCCTGCGCCGCGCACAGTCCGTCGCCATCGTGGGCGCCTCGCCCAACACGACGCGCTCGAGCTACTTCGTCGGCACCTACCTGTTGCAGTCGAGCGACTACCGGGTCTACTTCGTGAACCCCAACGCCGACACCATCCTCGGCCAGAAGGCCTACCCGGACCTCGCGTCGCTGCCCGAGGTGCCCGACATCGTCGACGTCTTCCGCAGGGCGGGCGACATCCCGAGCGTCGTGGACGACGTGCTCGCCTCCGGCGCGAAGACCATCTGGGTGCAGCTCGGCATCTGGAACCAGGAGGCGGCCGAGTACGCGGAGAGCAAGGGCCTGACGACGGTCATGGACCGCTGCATCAAGGTGGAGCACGCCCGCTTCCACGGCGGACTGCACCTGCTGGGCTTCGACACTGGCGTCATCTCGGCGCGCAAGGCGGGCGCGCGCTAGCACGGTCGGCGTGATGGTCCGGGGCGCGCGGAGCTCGGGCGCACGGTAGCACGGTCGGAATTTCCCCGCTCGGGGTTCTCGATCAGGCCTTCGTTCCTAGAATGAAGGATGCCCGTCACAATGAGGTCGATCGCCACCGCCGTCCCGAAGACCACGTTCTCCCAGCCCGTCGTGCGGGACGTGTTCGCACAGCAGCCCGACCTCGGCCGGCTGGCCAAGCGCCTGATCGGTGCCGCGTTCGACGCGTCCGGCATCGAACGCAGGCACACGGTGATCGAGGAGCTCGACTTCGCCGACCGTCCGGGCGACTCCGTCTTCTACGACTCCGCCTCCGGGCGGATGCTCTCGCCGGGCACCCGGGTGCGCAACGAGCTCTACATCGCCCAGGCCGCGCCGCTGTTCCTCGAGGCCGGCCGGAAGGCGCTCGAGGCCTGCCCGGAGCTGCGCCCCGAGGACGTGACGCACGTCATCACGGTGTCCTGCACCGGCTTCTACGCGCCCGGACCGGACTACCAGGTCGTGCGCGAGCTCGGCCTCGCGACGACGACGCAGCGCTTCCACATCGGCTTCATGGGCTGCTACGCCGCCTTCCCCGCCCTGCGGGCCGCGAAGGCGTTCTGCGAGGCGGACCCCGACGCCGTCGTGCTCGTGATCAGCGCCGAGCTGTGCTCCCTGCACGTGCGCAGCTCCAACGACCCGGACCAGATCGTGGCCGCCTCGGTCTTCGCGGACGGCGCCTCCGCCGCCGTCGTGACCGGCCGCACGCCCCCGCCGGATGCGACGACGCTGCGCATCGACCACCTGACCACCGAGCTCACCCCCGTCGGCGAGGCCGACATGGCCTGGAAGATCGGTGACGAGGGCTTCGAGATGGTGCTGAGCAGCTACGTGCCGAAGATTATCGACGAGCACATCGAGGGCGCCCTGTCCCCCCTGCTCGCCCACGAGCCGCACCTCGCCGAGGCGCCCTACCGCGACATCGAGCACTGGGCGATCCACCCGGGCGGCCGCAGCATCCTGGACAAGGTCGAGGGCAAGCTGGGGCTCAGCGAGAAGCAGCTCGCCCCCTCGCGAGACACGCTGCGCGACTACGGCAACATGTCGAGCGCGACGATCCTCTTCGTCCTCAAGCAGATCCTCGAGGGCCCCGTCGAAGGCGGCGACGAGCGCGTCTGCGCGATGGCGTTCGGTCCCGGGCTGACGGTCGAGGCCGGCCTGCTCACCCGCGTTCCCGCCACCGTGTCCTCCGCGGATGCGGACTCCTCGGAGGGCGTCGACTCGGCGACCCGCGCAGCCGATGCCGACGACACGGCCGAGCCGGCCGCGCCGGTCGTGGAGGCGCTCGTTCCCGCCGCGCTGTGAGCCGGTCCCCCCTCCCCCTCTCCACGCGGGCGACCGACGCCCGCGAGATCATGGACGACCCGGGCTGCGACCCGCGCGCGCTCGAGCGCACCTACCACCACTTCCGGGTGGTGAACCGGGTCGTCGCCGGCTGGCGGGCGACCTACCGCGGGCTGCTGCGTCCCGCGCTGGTCGCCGGACGCGAGAACACCCTGCTCGACATCGGCTCGGGCGGCGGCGATGTGCCGCGCCTGCTCGCCGTCTGGGCGGCCCGCGACGGTTTCCGGCTCCGCATCACCGCGATCGACCCCGACCGGCGGGCCCAGGCGTACGCGTCCGTGCAGCGTCCGGTGCCCGGCCTGTCCTTCCGGGCCGCGCTGAGCGGTGACCTCGTGGCCGAGGGCGCCCGTTTCGACATCGTGACTTCCAACCATGTGCTGCACCACCTCTCCCCGGGTGAGCTCGCGGCGTTGCTCGCCGACTCCGAGCGGCTGGCCGGCAGGCTCGCCGTGCACAGCGACATCGAGCGCAGCCCGATCGCGTACGCGGCGTTCTCTCTGGGCACCTGGCCGTTCTTCCGCGACTCCTTCATCCGCGCCGACGGCCTGACGTCCATCCGGCGCAGCTTCACCGGCGCCGAGCTGCGGGCCGTGGCGCCCGCCGGCTGGAGCGTGCAGACCCGCATCCCCTTCCGCAACCTCCTCATCCACCGCCCCCGGGGCGGCCGCGGTGCATGACGTCGTCGTCGTCGGGGCGGGCCCGGTCGGCCTGATGCTGGCCGCCCTGCTCGCCCAGGGCGGCGCCGACGTACGCGTGCTCGAGAAGCGCACGGAGCGGTCGGCGCACTCGCGGGCCATCGGCATCCATCCGCCGTCGCTCGACGCCCTGGCCGGCGTCGGAGTGCGTAACGCCGTGGTCGCGGAGGGCCGCCGCATCACGGCGGGGGTCGGGCGGTGCGCCGGGCGCGACCTCGGTACCCTCCCGCTCACCCGGGTCTCGCGCAGCCACCCGTTCGTCGTCACCCTGCCGCAGAACCGCACGGAGGAGCTGCTCGCGGCGCGTCTCGCGGAGCTCGCCCCCGGCGCCCTCCGCCGCGGGGTTGGCGTGCGCTCGGTGTCCGAGCTCGATGCGGGCCTGTGCGTGCGCACGGAGGAGGGCGAGGAGCTGCCCGCCCGCTTCGTCGTCGCCGCGGACGGCGGCCGCAGCGCGCTGCGGGACGCCGCGGGGATCCCGGTCCGCCGCCGCGCGCATCCCGACACCTACCTGATGGGCGACTTCCCGGACGACACCGCCGACGGCGACCTCGCGGTGCTGTACCTGGAGCCCGCCGGCGTCGTAGAGTCGTTCCCCCTGCCCGGCGGCGTCCGCCGGTGGGTCGCGCGGACGCCGGAGCTCCTGGCGGAGCCCGCCGTCGAGCACCTCGCCGACCTGGTACGGGACCGCACGGGCGAGCGCCTGGACGTGGCGGGCAACACCATGCTGAGCGCCTTCTCGGTGCAGCGCGGAATCGCGGAGCGACTCGGCCGGGGGCGGCTGCTGCTCGCCGGGGACGCCGCGCACGAGGTGAGCCCCATCGGCGGGCAGGGGATGAACCTCGGCTGGCTGGACGCCGCCGCCCTCGCGCCGCTCGTGCTCGCCGCGCTCCGGGACGGCGCCGCGTCGCGCCACGGCGGCGGCATCGACCCGGCCGCGTTCGCGCGTTACGAGCGGGACCGGCTGCGGGCCGCCCGCCGCGCCGCGGTGCTGTCCGAGGCCAACATGGCCCTCGGGCGCCCCAGCCGCGGCGTGACGCTCGCCCTGCGCAACGCCACCATTCGTGCGCTCGTCCGCACGCCCGTGCGCGGGGCCGTCGCGTCCGCGTTCGCGATGCGCTGGTCCTGATCGGGCACTGGACGCCGCCCGTCGAGGATGCCGGTCCCAGGCGGAGACGAGAGGATGGGGCGGATGCGCCTCCCCTCCTCCGCGTTCGACCCCCGCGCCGTGCCCTCGCGGCTCCGCTCCGCGTTCCCGCCCACCCGGCTCGTCTTCGCGGCGAAGACCGCGTTCGCCGCCGCGATCGCGTGGTGGCTCGGCGGTCTTCTACCGGAACCGCTCCGCGACTACACCTACTACGCGGCCTTCGGCGCGGTGATCAGCATGAGCGCGACCGTCATCGGCACGCTCCGCTTCGGCCTGCAGACCCTGCTGGGGCTCGGCCTCGGCATCCTCCTCGCCCTCGCGATGCTCCCATTCGATGCGCCCGCGGTGGTCGAGATCGCCATCGTCGTCGCGATCGGCGTCTCCCTCGGCGGCATCCGCCGGCTGGGTGCCGGCCGGGACTACGTGGCCGTCGCCGCCCTCTTCGTGCTGGTGATCGGTGGCACCGACCCCGAGCCCTTCTCGCTCTCCTATCTGCTGCAGACGGGCATGGGGGCGGTGGTCGGGCTCCTCGTGAACGTGCTCGTGCTCCCGCCGCTCCGCATCGATGCCGCGGTCACGAAGATGTCCGGCTTCCGCGCGTCGATCGCGACGTACCTCGACGACATGGGGTCGGCGCTCACCGAGGACTGGCCGCCGGCGCACGAGGACTGGGCGGCGTCGACGGAGGGGCTGGCGGACACGGCGGCCGACGTGCGCGCCGCCGTGCAGGAGGCGGCGGACAGCCGTCGGGCCAATCCGCGCGCCCGGCTGCACCAGCGGGACGCCGGGCGGGACGAGCGCGACCTCGAGACGATGGAGCGGGTCGGCTTCCACGTGCGCAACATCAGTGACACGCTGGCGAGCGTGGTCTGGAAATCGCCGTTCGACGTGAGCCTCCCCGACGAGGCCCTTCAGCCGATGAGCGCCGCGCTGCACGCCTCCGCCGACCTCGTGCGGGCGTGGAAGACCGGCGAGGACCAGGACGAGCGACTGACGGCCGCCCGTCACGCGCTCGACGCCCTGTTCGCCCGGCTCAACGACGAGCGCGTGGCGAACCGCGACCCGGACGGCACGGGCGCATCCGTGGCCCTCGATCTGCGCCGCATCGTGCTGTCCGTCCAGCCGAGACTGCAGTCCACCGATGCGCCCCCGGAACGGGGGCGCGCCGCGTGAACCGACGCCGATCACTGCTCCTGCCGTTCGCCCTCGTGGTCGTCTGCGGGAGCGTACTCACTCTCCTCGCGATGCTCCTGCACATCACCGTTCTGGTGCCGTGGCTGGTCATTGGCACATTAATTTTCGGAACCAGGACCTGGAGCCAATACGCCCGGTCACGGCGGGATTCATAAATAACGATTGTTATTCTTTTCCCGCCTGAGAGGAATCTTCCACTTTGCTGCTGAACTTCTTCGTGCCAGTGTTGACATCAGTAACCCCCGCGTTCGGGGGTCATGAACAACGTTTAGGAGTAAGTCATGGGCATCATCGGTTTTCTGATTCTGGGTCTGATCGCCGGCGCCATCGCGAAGCTGATCCTCCCGGGTAGGCAGGGTGGTGGCTGGCTCATCACCCTCGTTCTCGGCGTGGTGGGAGCTCTTCTCGGTGGGTTCCTCGGCGGCCTCATCCTCAACCGCCCGCTGGGCGATTTCTTCGACATCTGGACGTGGGTTCTTGCCATCCTCGGCTCGATCATCGTGCTCCTGATCTACGGCGCGGTCACCAACCGCGGCCGCTCGCGCGCGTAACACCCGCTCGAACAGACGAGGACCCCGGAAGCCACTGGCTTCCGGGGTCTTCGTCGTCTCCGGGCGCCGACGGCCGCGCGGCCGAACCGGGTGAGCGCGTCGCGGGCGCGACGTATGCTCGGAGGGTGACTGCGTACGTCTCGGCCCTCGACCTCTTCTCCGTCGGCATCGGGCCATCCAGTTCGCACACCGTCGGCCCGATGCGGGCCGCACGCGACTTCGGCGCGGAGTGCGTCGCCGCCCCGTCTGGCACGACGATCGCGCGCGTCACCTGCCGCCTCTTCGGCTCGCTCGGGGCGACGGGCCTCGGTCACGGCACGCCCGACGCCGTGCTCGCGGGCCTGGCCGGCATGTCCCCGGAGACCTGCGACCCCGCCGCGGTGCGGGGCCTCTGGCCCGGCCAGGGCGAGCGCGAGCTCCTGCTCGCCGGACGGCTGCCCCTCCGGGTGTCCGGGGGCGACCTCACCTTCGAGCCCTTCGTGCGGCTCCCCGGGCATCCGAACGCGCTCACTCTCGCCGCGTTCGATGCGGACGGCATCGTCGTGCTGGAGCGCACCTACTACTCCGTCGGCGGCGGCTTCATCCTGCGCGACGGCGAGGACGACGACCGGCCGCTGCCCCAGGGACTGCCGCACGCGTTCGACACCGCGGCCGAGCTCGTCGAGCTGTGCGCCCGGGCGGGCATGTCGTTCGCGCAGGTGGCGCTCGAGAACGAGGACGCGATCCGCGCCAGGGCCGACACGGTCACCGGGCTCGACGCGATCTGGTCCGCCATGGCCGCGTGCGTCTCCGCCGGGCTGTACGCGACAGGCTCGCTGCCGGGCGGACTCGGCGTGCGCCGCCGCGCCGAGCGGATGCGCGAGCGGCTCGAGGCGGTCGACGCCACCCGCGAGCGAGACACGACCCACGAGTGGCTGCAGGCCTTCGCCCTCGCCGTGAACGAGGAGAACGCGTCCGGCGGACGGGTGGTGACCGCGCCCACCAACGGCGCGGCCGGCATCCTCCCCGCCGTCGCCTCCTACTACCTGCGCTTCGTGCCGGGGGCCTCGCTCGACGGCATCCGCGACTACCTGCTGACCGCGACCGTGATCGGCTCGCTGTTCAAGGCCAACGCCTCGATCTCCGGGGCCGAGGCGGGCTGCCAGGGCGAGGTCGGCTCCGCGTGCGCCATGGCGGCCGGCGCCCTCTGCGCCGTGCTCGGCGGCACGCCGGCGCAGGTTGAGAACGCGGCCGAGATCGCCATGGAGCACCACCTCGGCCTCACGTGCGACCCGGTCGGCGGCCTCGTGCAGATCCCCTGCATCGAGCGCAACGCCATCGCATCCTCGACCGCCGTGAACGCCGCGCGGATGGCGCTGAACGGCGACGGCGTGCACCTCGTGTCGCTCGACACGGTCATCGAGACGATGCGCCAGACGGGGCTGGACATGTCCACGAAGTACAAGGAGACCTCGACGGGCGGCCTCGCCGTCAACGTCATCGAGTGCTGATCCCCGTCTTCCCCCTTTCGTCTTCCCCCTTTCTCGAAGCTTCTCTCGAACCAGTGAGGTGCCGGATCCGGTCCTTCCCGGGCCGCGCGAGGGACCGAGTGCGGCACCTCACGGGTTACCGCGCGTGACTCCATCAGGTGCGGAAATGCGGAATGCCGCCTAGCGTGTCGGCATGAGCGGTCGCCTCTCCTCCCCCGTCGTCTCCACCCAGTGGCTCGCCGACCACCTGGGCGCGGAGCGGATGGTGGTGCTCGACGCGAGCGTGCTCCCCTACACGACGCCGGGCGGCGGCCGGGCCTGGCTCAGCGGGTACGACTCCTACCTCTTCGACGGCCACGTGCCCGGCGCCTTCTTCGCCGACCTGATCGAGGAGTTCAGCGAGCCGGGCGCGCCGCACCCCTTCACCCGGCCGACCCGGGAGCGCTTCGAGGCCGCGGCGGGTGCACTCGGCATCGACCGCGACACGACGGTGATCGTCTACGACGGCCAGGGCGGCAACTGGGCGCCGCGCCTCTGGTGGCTCTTCCGGGCCTTCGGCCACGACGACGTCGCGATCGTCGACGGCGGGCTCGCTCGATGGCGGAGCGACGAGCGCGACATAGAGACCGGGCACAACGAGCCGGCCCCCGCCCGCTTCGCCGCCGAGCCGCGGGAGGACCTCTGGGTGGACCGGGCGTTCGTCGAGGCCGTGCTGCGCGGGGACGAGGATGCGGTGCTGCTGTGCGCCGTGCCCGCGGGCGAGTTCACCGGCGAGGCCGCGACGACGAGGCCCCGGCCCGGCGTGATCCCGGGCAGCGTCAGCGTGCCCGCCGCTCAGCTGCGCGACGCGTCGTCCCGGCTGCTGGACGGCGCGCGGCTCCGCGCCACGCTCGCGCCGGTGCTGAAGGCGCCCCGCGTCGTGGCGTACTGCGGCGCCGGGATCGCCGCCGCATCCGACGCCCTCGCCCTCACGCTGCTGGGGCACCGCGACGTCGCGATCTACGACGGCTCCCTCAACGAGTGGGCGGCGGATCCGGACGCCCCGCTCGTCTTCGGCAAGCCGCCGGCCGCCCCGGCCGAGCCGGTCACCGCGTCGTCGTCCGCTTCCGCCCGTCGCGCCCGGGCCAAGCACCGCTGAGGTGCCCGGCTCGGTCCTTTTTCGGGCCCCAACGGGACCGAATCCGGCACCTCACAGGTTGGGGACGGGGCGGGGACGGGTCAGGGCGTCGCGGCTGCGGGGTGGAGGAGTGCGCCGAGGGCGTCCGGTTCGGTGACGGGCAGCCGGCACACGAAGTCCGTGCAGTAGTACGCCGTCGTCTCGCCGCGCATCGGGCGTCGCCCCTCGAACAGCTCGAAGCCCGCCGCGGCGAGGGCCTCGGTCGCGGCGGGGCTTGCGATCGCGCAGATCGAGCCCGGTCCGAGGCCGGAGCCGAACGCCGCCCGCGCCAGGCGGAGGATCCCCACCGACTCCGACCCCGAGGCCGCCGGCGCCGCCGTCTCACCCGACGCACCGGATCCGCCGGGCTCCCCGGTGACGACCACGAGCTGGGTGGGCTCGGCCGACACGTGCACCATCGCCTCGAGCGCCGCGCCGAAGGACACGGACGCCTGCACGGCTGACGGCGCAACCGTGCCGAGCGCGGCCCGCGCCGCCTCGAGGTACCGGGTGTCGGCGGTGAGCAGGAACAGCCGGTGCGCGGCGGATGCGGCGGCGCTGAGGCCGGAGGGGTACGCACCCTCGCTCAGGTCGACCGTGAGCGCGAGCCCGAACCCGCTGAGGGTGGGATCGGCGCCGCCGGGCACCGCGAACCCCCGGCCGGGCACGATCAGGGCGTCGACGAGCCGCCGCGCGGTCGTCGCGTAGCGGGCGTCGCCGCGGGCCAGCGCGAGCTCGAGCAGGCCGCCCGCAAGCATGCCGTGATCCTCGAGCGTCGCGGTCGCGGGGGACGGCCTGCCGTCGAGGGAGGCGCGCAGCAGCGTCCCGTCCTCGCCGAGGTGGGTGTCGAGGAGGAAGTCGGCGGCCCGCGTGGCTGCGTCGATCCAGTCGGGCCGGTCGAGCGCGACCCCGGCCCGGGACAGCGCGCCGATGGCGAGTCCGTTCCAGCCGGTGAGCACCTTGCCGTCCACGGCGGGCGGCTGCTGGGAGCGCCGGGCCTCGGCGTCGAGGGAGTAGTAGACGCCCTCGACGCGCTTGCCGTCGACGATGCTCTCCGAGTCCTGCGCCGACCCGAAGCCGCCCTCGGGGCGCTGCAGGACCGTGGTGAGGAAGGAGGCGATGCCCGCCGCGATCTCGGCGGCCTCTGCCGCTGTCTGCGCGGCCTCCCCGTCCACGTCGCCGTCCGAGCCGCGATCCTGGGCGAGCCGGGTATACGCGTCGAGCAGCAACGCGTTGTCGTACAGCATCCGCTCGTAGTGCGGGTCGGACCAGTCGCGCTTCGTCGAGTAGCGGAAGAAGCCGCCCTCGACGGCGTCCCGCAGATCGGATGCGGCCATCGTCCGCAGCGTGCGGGCGACCAGGGCGCGCAGCTGCGCCGACCGCTCGGGCGACAGGGTGCCGCCCGAGCCGAGCGTCTGCAGGAGCAGCAGTACGGGCACCATGGGGAACTTCGGCGCGCTGCCGAAGCCGCCGAACTCGCGGTCCTCGTGCCCGGCCAGCTCCGCGGCGATGCGGTCGAAGGCCGCCGCGTCCGGCAGCTCGTCGCCCGCCGCGGCCAGGCGCTCAGCCGCTGCGGCGAGCGCCTGCGCGAGCCGGTCGGCGTTCTCCTCGACGTCGAGCCGGCGCTCCCGCCACGCCTCGGTGACCGCGTCGAGGATCTGCTGGAACGACGGGTGCCCCACGATCGGCCGCGGCGGTGAGTACGTGCCGGCGTGGAAGACCCGGCCCCGCGGCGTGACGAAGACGTTCAGCGGCCAGCCGAGGTTCCTCGTGAACGCGCCGGCCGCCGCGATGTAGCTCGCGTCGACGTCCGGGTGCTCCTCGCGGTCCACCTTGATGGACACGAAGCCCTCGTTCAGCACGGCGGCGAGCTCCGGGTCACTGAAGCTCTCCCGCGCCATGACGTGGCACCAGTGGCACGTCGCGTAGCCGATCGAGACGAGCACGGGCACGTCGCGGCGCTCCGCCTCGGCGAACGCCTCCGCCCCCCACGGCCACCAGTCGACGGGGTTGTCGGCGTGGCTGCGCAGATAGGGGCTGACGGCGTCGCCGAGGCGGTTGGTCATGTCAGTTCACCTCGAACGGGTTCCCGCCCACGCGGCCCTCGCGCTCGAGCGCACTGATGGCCTGGACCTCGTCCTCGCTCAGCTCGAAGTCGAAGATGTCGAGGTTCTCGACCATGCGCTCGCGGCGGTTGGACTTGGGGAAGACGACGTTGCCGGTCTGGATGTGCCAGCGCAGGATCACCTGGGCGTTCGACTTCCCGTGCGCTGCGGCGGCGTCGACGATGGGTGCATCCTCGGGGATCGCACCGGCGGCCAACGGGCTCCAGGCCTCGGTCACGATGCCGTGCTCGCGCCCGTACGCGGTCACCTCGGGCTGCTGGTGGTAGGGGTGCAGCTCGATCTGGTTCACGACCGGCACCGTGTCCGTCTCGGCCGCGAGCCGCTCGAGGTGCGGCACCATGAAGTTGGAGACGCCGATGGAGCGGGTGCCGCCGTTCTCGCGGATCTTCTCGAGCGCGCGCCAGCTGTCGACGTAGAGGTCCTTCGCGGGGCACGGCCAGTGGATGAGGTACAGGTTCACGTAGTCGAGGCCGAGCTTCTCGATGCTCGTGTCGAAGGCGCGGAACGCCGAGTCGTAGCCCTGGTCGGTGTTGAACAGCTTCGTCGTGACGTAGAGCTCGTCGCGCGGGATGCCGGACTCGGCGATCGCGCGGCCCACGCCCTCCTCGTTGCCGTAGATGGCAGCGGTGTCGATGTGGCGGTACCCCACGGCGAGCGCGTCGCTCACGATCTCGTACGCGCGATCGGGGTCGACCTTGAAGACCCCGAAGCCGAACTGGGGGATGGTCGTGCCGTCGGAGAGCGGGAGTGCGGGGATCGATCGAGTATCCGTCATACCTCAGGTCTACTCGCGCCGGGCTGTCGTCGCCCCGGGCCCGCCCCCGCCCGCTCCCCCGCCCACCCGGACGCGAGGACGTACGATGGAAGGCCATGTCACCCTCGTCGCCGGAAGCCGCCGCCCCCGAGAGCGCCGCACCCGCGAATGCCGCACCCGCCAACGCCGCTCCTGCCCGGGCCGAGACCCTCGTCATCTCCTACCCGGCCGAGCTGCCGGTCAGCCAGAAGCGCGACGACATCGCGGCCGCGATCCGGGAGAACCAGGTCGTCATCGTCGCGGGCGCCACGGGCTCGGGCAAGACGACGCAGCTGCCCAAGATCCTGCTCGAGCTCGGCTGCACGAGCATCGGTCACACCCAGCCCCGCCGGATCGCCGCCCGCACCATCTCCGAGCGCATCGCGGAGGAACTCGGCTCGGAGGTCGGACGCCTCGTCGGCTACCAGGTGCGCTTCACCGACCGCGTCTCCGCCGAGACCCGCATCAAGCTGATGACCGACGGCATCCTGCTGAACGAGATCCACCGGGACCGCACGCTCGCCAAGTACGACGCGATCATCATCGACGAGGCGCACGAGCGCAGCCTCAACATCGACTTCCTGCTGGGCTACCTCAAGCAGCTGCTGCCGACGCGGCCCGACCTGAAGCTCGTCATCACCTCCGCGACCATCGACCCGGAGAGCTTCTCCCGGCACTTCGACGGCGCGCCGGTGGTCGAGGTGTCCGGGCGCACCTACCCCGTCGACGTCCGGTACCGCCCGCTGGTCGCCGAGCAGCTGGACGACGACGACCCCGACGCGGATGCGGACGACGGCATCACGGCCGACGACCGGGACTACCTCGAGGGCATCAACGCCGCCCTCGACGAGCTCGCGGGCGAGGCGCCCGGTGACGTGCTCGTGTTCCTCTCCGGCGAGAACGAGATCCGCGACGCCGAGGAGTCCATCCGCGGGCGGCTCTCCTCCGGCTCGGCGCTCGACCGCGCCACCGAGGTGCTGCCGCTCTACGGCCGGCTCTCCGCCGCCGACCAGCACCGCGTGTTCCGCCCGTCCGCGCAGGCCGGCATCCGGCGCCGGGTCGTGCTCGCCACGAACGTGGCCGAGACGAGCCTCACCGTGCCCGGCATCAAGTACGTCATCGACGCCGGCACCGCCCGCATCTCCCGGTACAGCGTGCGCGCGAAGGTGCAGCGCCTGCCCATCGAGGCCATCTCCCAGGCGTCGGCCAACCAGCGCTCCGGCCGATCCGGCCGCACGAGCCCCGGCATCGCCATCCGCCTCTACTCCGAGGAGGACTTCACCCGCCGCCCCGAGTACACCGAGCCCGAGATCCTGCGCACGAACCTCGCGGCCGTCATCCTGCAGATGGTGTCGCTCAGCCTCGGCGACATCGCGGCGTTCCCCTTCCTGCAGCCGCCGGACCCCCGCGGCATCAAGGACGGCATCGACCTGCTCGCGGAGCTCGGCGCCGTCGTGCGCACGAAGGAGGGCCAGCCCGCCCTCACCCGCGTCGGCCGCGACCTGGCCCGGCTGCCGATCGACCCGCGGTTCGCCCGCATGGTCGTCGAGTCGAAGCGGCACGGCACGAGCCGCGAGGTGATGATCATCGTCGCGGCCCTGACCATCCAGGACGTGCGCGAGCGCCCGCTCGAGCGCCGGCAGCAGGCGGACGAGATGCACGCGCGGTTCACCGACCCGACCAGCGACTTCCTGACGCTGCTCAACCTCTGGAACTACCTGGAGGAGAAGCAGCGCGAGCTCGGCTCGAGCGCGTTCCGGCGGCTCTGCAAGGCCGAGTACCTCAACTACCTGCGCGTGCGGGAGTGGCAGGACGTGCTGCGGCAGCTGCGCCAGCTGGCCAAGCCGCTCGGGCTCACCATCGGCGACCCGAGCGTGAACCCCGACGGCATCCACAAGTCGCTGCTCGCCGGGCTGCTCAGCCACATCGGCCTGAAGGACGCGGCGAAGAAGGACTACGTCGGCGCGCGCCAGTCCCGGTTCCTCATCTTCCCCGGCTCCGCCCTCGCGAAGCGGCAGCCCGCGGCCGTGATGAGCGCCGAGCTCGTCGAGACCTCGCGCCTGTTCGCGCGCATGAACGCCGCCATCGACCCCGCCTGGGCGGAGCCCATCGCCGGCGAGCTGGTGAAGCGCGCCTACAGCGAGCCGCACTGGGAGAAGAAGCAGGGCGCCGCGGTGGCGTGGGAGCGGGTGACGCTGTTCGGCGTGCCGATCATCGCCCGCCGGCGCGCGCAGTTCGCCCGGATCGACCCCGCCTACGCCCGGGAGCTGTTCCTCCGGCACGCCCTGGTCGAGGGCGAGTGGCCCAACGAGACCGGCCGTGACCGGCTCTTCGACTTCGACCGCGAGAACCGCCGCCTGCGCAAGGAGCTCGCCGAGGTCGAGGAGCGCACCCGCCGCCGCGACATCCTGCTCGACGACGAGGCCGTGTTCGAGTTCTACAACCGGCGCATCCCGCAGGACGTGAACAGCGTCCGCGGCTTCACCTCCTGGTGGCGGAAGGCCCGCGAGGAGCAGCCGGACCTGCTCACCATGACGGCCGAGGCGCTCGTCGAGGACGACGACGCGGTCGACGTCGACGAGAACGCGTTCCCCGCCGCCTGGCGTCAGGGCGACCAGCGGCTGAAGCTCCGCTACCGGTTCGAGCCCGGCGCCGAGGACGACGGCGTGACGGTGACCGTGCCGCTCGCGCTGCTCGCCCGGCTCTCGCCCGAGGGCTTCGATTGGCAGGTGCCCGGGATGCGGGCGGAGCTGATCACCGCCCTGCTGCGCAGCCTGCCCAAGGCGATCCGCCGCAACTTCGTGCCCGCGGCCGAGTGGTCGGACCGGCTGCTCGCCGCGCTGCCCGCGACCGTGCCCGACCCGGTGGAGGGCACGGGCACCGGCGGCTTCCTTCCCACCCTCTCGGCCCTGATGACCCGGCAGACCGGCGTGCGGGTGGCCCCGGAGGACTTCGACCTCGAGCGGGTGCCCGCGCACCTCCGGATGACTTTCTCGGTCGTCGATGAGCGCGGCCGCCCGGTCGCGCAGGGCAAGGACCTCCCCGACCTGCAGCGCCGACTCGCGAGCCGCGCCCGGGAGAGCGTCGCCGAGGCGTCGTCGCGCACGCACCACGCGATCGAACGCTCGGGTATCACGACCTGGGACTTCGACGAACTCCCCCGGTTCCTCGACACCCGCCAGGGCGACGCCGTCATCCGCGCCTATCCGACCCTCGTCGACGAGGGCTCGAGCGTCGCGATCCGGCTGATGAGCACGCCCGCCGACCAGGCGCGGGCGCTGCCCGGCGGGGTGCGCCGGCTGCTCCTGCTCGCGGTGCCCTCCCCCGTCGCCTACGTGCAGCAGCACCTGACGTCGGCCGAGAAGCTGACCCTCACCCAGAGCCCGTACCAGAACACCCAGGCGCTGTTCGAGGACTGCCTCGTCGCCGTCGTGGACTCCGTGCTCGAGCGGGTGCAGCCCGACGGGCAGATCTTCCAGCGCGTGCAGTTCGAGACCGCACGCGACCGCGTGTCCGGCGTGGTGATGGACAGCATGTTCGAGACCGTGGCGACCGTCACCCGCGTCCTCGCCGCCGCCCGCACGGCGGAGAAGGCGGTGAAGGCCGCGACCAACATGTCGCTGCTGCCCGCGCTCACGGACGCCCGCGAGCAGATCGCCGGGCTCGTGCACCCGGGTTTCGTCTCGCGCGCCGGCCTCGCCCACCTGCGCGACCTTCCCCGCTACCTCGCGGGCGTGACCGCGCGCATGCAGAAGCTCGCGGACAACCCCGCCCGCGACCGCGCCTGGCTCACCGAGGTGCAGACCGCCACCGCCAGGTACACGGACGCGGGCGGCACCATCCCGCTCGCCGCGCACGCGCCCCCGCACATCGTCCAGGCCAGGTGGATGCTCGAGGAGCTGCGGATCAGCCTGTTCGCGCAGCAGCTCGGCACGTCGGTCCCGGTGTCCCTGCAGCGCATCCAGAAGGTCCTCGCCCGCTGACCGCTCCCTCCCGGAAGGAGGGAGAATGGGTGCATCCCGGTCGATGAGGAAGGGGCTGCGCCATGCAGAACGCGGTTATCGTGGATGCGGTGCGCACCGCATCCGGACGGGGCAAGCACGGGGGCGCGCTGGCCGCGATGCACCCGGTCGACCTGCTGGGCACGGTGCTGCGATCGCTCGTGGATCGCGTGGGCCTCGATCCGGCCCTCCTCGACGACGTGATCGGCGGCTGCCTCTCCCAGGTCGGCGAGCAGGCCGTGAACATCACCCGGAACGCCGTGCTGGCCGCGGGCTTTCCGGTCTCCGTTCCCGGCACGACGGTCGACCGGCAGTGCGGGTCGAGCCAGCAGGCCGTGGCGTTCGCGGCGCAGGGCGTGCTCGCGGGCGTGTACGACGTCGTCATCGCGTGCGGGGTCGAGCAGATGAGCAGGAACCCGATCAACGCCGCGACCCTCGGTCGCGACCAGTGGGGACCGAGGGTGCGCGCGCGCTTCCCCGAGGGCCTGGTGCACCAGGGCATCTCGGCGGAGCTCATCGCGGCGCGCTGGGACCTCGACCGGGAGGCGCTCGACGAGTTCTCGGCGCGCTCGCACCGGCTTGCCTGCGAGGCGACGACCCGCGGCGACTTCGCACGCGAGATCCTGCCGATCGAGGTGACGGACGCGGAGGGGAAGACCCGCGTGCACGACGTCGACGAGACGATGCGGCCGGGCACGACGGCCGAGAAGCTGGGCGCCCTGCACCCCGCCTTCCGGGACGAGGAGCTGGGCCGCCGGTTCCCGGAGATCGACTGGCGCATCACCGCGGGCAACTCCTCGCCCTACACGGACGGGGCGTCCGCCGTGCTGATCGCGAGCGAGGCCGCGGCGGAGCGGCTGGGCCTCACACCGCGGGCGCGGTTCGTGGACTTCGCCGTCGTCGGCTCCGACCCCATCGAGATGCTCACCGGCATCCTGCCCGCCACCCGCAAGATCCTCGACCGCAGCCGGCTGGGCATCGACGACTTCGACGCCGTGGAGGTGAATGAGGCGTTCGCGCCCGTTCCGCTCGCCTGGCAGCGCGAGTTCGACGCGGACCCCGAGCGCATCAACCCACGCGGCGGCGCGATCGCCCTGGGGCACGCGCTCGGCTCCTCCGGCACGCGGCTGCTGACCACGCTCGTGTCCGAGCTCGAGGACTCGCGGGGCCGGTACGGGCTGCAGCTCATGTGCGAAGGCGCGGGGATGGCCAACGCCACGATTATCGAGCGGATCTGAGCCGTGCGCATCGACGGGTCGGTCGCGCTGATCACCGGCGGGGCCTCCGGGCTCGGCCTCGCCACCGCCGCCGACCTCGTTGCCGCAGGAGCCCGCGTCGTGCTGCTCGACCTCCCATCGTCCGCGGGCGCGGATGCTGCGGCATCCCTCGGTGAGGGCGCCACGTTCGCGCCCGCCGACGTGGCGGACGAGGCCTCCGTCGCGGCCGCCGTCGACCTCGCGTCGGGGCTGGGCGACCTGCGGATCGTCGTCAATTGCGCGGGCATCGCGACGCCGGGCCGGGCGGTCAGCCGCGGCGGCCCCCTCCCCCTCGCCGACTTCGAGCGCGTGATCCGCGTCAACCTGGTGGGCACGTTCAACGTGATCCGCCTCGCCGCCGCCCGGATGCGCGAGGTGCCGCCGCAGGGCGAGGAGCGCGGCGTGATCATCAGCACCGCATCCGTCGCCGCATTCGACGGCCAGATCGGGCAGCCCGCCTACGCGGCATCGAAGGCCGGGGTCGCGGGCATGACCCTCCCGCTCGCGCGCGAGTTCGCGTCGGCGCTGCTGCGCGTCGTCACCATCGCGCCGGGCGTCTTCGAGACGCCCATGATGGCGGGCCTGCCCGCGGAGGCGCAGGCCTCCCTCGCTCGCGAGGTGCCGCACCCGGCCCGCCTCGGCCGCCCGGAGGAGTACGCGGCGCTCGTGCGCCACATCATCGAGAACCCAATGCTGAACGGGGAGACGATCCGCCTCGACGGCGCGATCCGCATGCCCCCGCGCTGACCCCGGGATGGGGAGCGGTGCGGGCTGCGGGGTGCGGAGCGCGGGGTGCGGAGCGGTGTCCCACGGTCCCTGAGCCTGTCGAAGGGACGCACGCGCCTACCCGGCTCCAAGCATCGGGAAGTTTTCCACAGAACGAAAGTTCTTCATCGAAGAAACTTTCTACCTGGTAGAATGTGTGCTATGAGAAATCCGGCGACGACACTCCTCCGCACAGCGGATACCGTCGCACGCCTGGGCTCCTCACCCGCAGCATTCGCCCCGCTCCCGAAACAGGACCTCGTCGAGGCGCTGCACGCTATCGCCGACCTCAGACAGTGCTGCGACACCTTCACCGCCTGGATCGCGGGCGAACTCGACCGGCGTTCATCGACCGACCTCGGCTCGGAAGGACTGGCACAGCAGGAGGGCTACCGAACCCCGCAGGCGATGGTCGAGGCAGTCACGGGCGTGACCAAGGGCGGCGCGGTGTCGATCGTGGAGGTGGGCAAGATGCTTGCCGAGACGGATGCCGTCGAGACTCTACAGCGCGAGCACCCGGACCTTCCCGCGCCACCGACACCGTGGCAGGCACCGATCGCCCACGCCGTCACAGACGGCCGGATCTCGATCGCCCAAGCGGACGCCATCCGCGCCGGGCTAGGCATCCCTACCGATGCGGTGTCCCCGGAAGCGCTGCGCGAGGCGGCGTCACAACTCCTCGACGACGCCACGGCCCTCACCGCCGGCCAACTCAACCGCCGGGCACGGCAACTCCGCGACGACCTGAACGATACCGAAGTAACCGACCGCGAGAAGGCCCAGCTCGAGCAGCAGCACCTCAAGGCGTGGAAGCGGCAAGACGGGATGGTCGAGGGCAAGTTCCTCTACGCGCCCGAGCCGGGAGCCTTCCTCCTCTCGGTCCTGGACGAGCTGACCAACCCCCGCCGAGGCGGGCCTCGGTTCGTCAAGGAGGAGGACCGGGCACGGATCGACGCGATCGCCAAGGACCCGCGCTCCACCGACCGCCTCGCAGCCGACGGCTTCCTCGAACTCCTCCGCATCGGCGCGGACGCCGACCCCGGACAGGTCTACGGGTCGAGGCGGCCGGCGGTGCGGGTGATCGTGACTAAAGAGTCGCTCCAGACGGGTGAGGGTCACGGGTGCATCCAGGACACCGGCGAGGCCGTGAGCATCGACACCATCCGCCGCGAGATCTGCGCCACCGGCACGATCGCGGTGGTCCTCGATGACGACGGCCAATGCGTCAACGTCGGACGCGAACAGCGGCTGTTCACGCAACGGCAGCGGATCGGGCTCGCGGTGAGGGACGGCGGCTGCATGTGGCCGGGCTGCGACCGACCACCCTCCTGGTGCGAGGCACACCACATCAACCAGTGGAAACGGGACCACGGCAAGACGGACATCGCCGACGGTGTCCTGCTGTGCAAACACCACCACCTGCTTCTGCACAACAGGGGCTGGGACATCACGAGAAGCGGCGGCATGTACACGTTGGTGCCACCGAGGTCGATCAGCCCAACCCGAGAGGGCCGGCACCTGGTGACGAAGAGCCGAGCGGTCCAGGACTGGAACGCCCGCCGACACCGCCTCCGAGACCGACACCCGCTTCATCCACCCGAGCCCGCTAGTCCGGGCGGCTGACCGTGCTGGTGCCGCCTTTCACGAGACCCTTCAGCGAGGGGCCGGCCCCAAGGTCCCTGAGCCTGTCGAAGGGACGGAGGGTCGGCTCGCGTCGCTTCGGTAAGCTCAGCGACCGTATGGGGACCCTGTGCGGAACGGCCACAGACTTCGCGGCGGCACCATCCGCATTCCGTCGCTGCTCGCGAAGCTCTCCAGAACGGCCATCACGGACCGACGGCACCCTCCCGGTCCCTGAGCCTGTTGAAGGGACGCGACGTCACCTCACGTCGCCTCGACAAGCACAGCGACCGCGGTGACCACGTGCGGAACGGGCACAGACCTCACGGCGGCACCATCCGCATTCCGTCGCTGCTCGCGAAGCTCTCGGAACGGCCACCGCGGACCGACGGCACCATCCCGGTCCCTGAGCCTGTCGAAGGGACGCGACGTCACCTCCCGTCGCTTCGACCGTGCGCGGAACGGCCGCTGCTCTCGCCACGCCTAGCGGCGGAGGAGGCGGCGGATGAGGGCCGTGCGCCGCGGGGTGAACGGCGGCATCAGCAGGGCGAGGGTCTCGGGTCGCAGCGGCTTCACCAGCACGGCCTTGCGGTGGCTGAACACGGTCACCGAGCGTTCGCCGTGGTAGCTGCCGGTGCCGCTCGCCCCGACGCCGCCGAAGGGAAGCCCCGGCACCGCGAGGTGCACGATGGACGCGTCGAACACGATCCCGCCGGAACTGGTCCGGCGGAGCCACTGCCGCCGCGCCGCCGTGTCCTCGGTGTAGACGTACAGCGCGAGCGGCTTGTCCCGGGCGGCGACGAACTCGATCGCGTCCTCCAGGCCGGTCACGCGCACCACGGGCAGGATCGGCCCGAAGATCTCCTCCCGCATCACCGCGGAGTCCCGGGCCACGTCCGCGAGCACGGTCGGCGCGATGTACCGGCTGCCGCGGTCGGACTCGCCACCCACGGCCGCGGGCGACTCCTCCCCGAGCAGGCCGACGAGGCGGTCGAAGTGCTGGTCGTTGATGATGCGCCCGTAGTCCGCGCTGCTGGCGGGATCCGGCCCGTACAGGTCCCGCACTGCCTCCGCCAGCCGCTCGACGAGCCGGTCGGCGACCGCCGGCGTCGCGAGCACGTAGTCCGGCGCGACGCAGGTCTGGCCCGCGTTGATGTACTTGCTCCAGGCGAGGCGCCGGGCAACGGCCCGCAGGTCCACGGTGTCGTCGACGTAGGCCGGCGACTTGCCGCCCAGCTCCAGCGTGACCGGCGTCAGGTGGCGCGCCGCCGCCTCGAGCACGAGCCGCCCGACCCGGCCGCTACCGGTGTAGAAGATGGAGTCGAAGCGCTGCTCGAGCAACTCCGCCGCGACCGAGGAGCCGCCCTCCACGACGGCGACGGCCCGCTCGTCGAGGTAGCGCGGGATGAGCCGGGCCAGGGCCGCGGACGTGTTCGGCGCGAGCTCGCTCGGCTTGAGCACGACGCAATTGCCCGCGGCGAGCGCGCCGAGCATCGGCGAGAGGCAGAGCAGCAGCGGGTAGTTCCACGGTGCCATCACCAGCACGACGCCGAGCGGCTCGAGCACCGTGCGCGCGGTGCCGGGCAGCGCGACGGCCGGCACCGGCACGCGCCGCGGGCGCAGCCACCGCGCGAGGTGGCGCCGCGTGTGCGACAGCTCGGCCCGCACGAACGAGATCTCCGCGATGAACGACTCGATGCCGGGGCGGCCCATGTCGGCCCGCAGCGCCTCCTCGAGCTCGGCGCCGTTCTCGTCGAGCAGCCTCCCCATCGCCTCGAGCTGTGCGAGCCGCCAGGACAGCGGGCGCGTGATCCCCGTCCCGTGCGCGGCCCGGAGCCGCCCGACGACGGTCACGGAGCCTTCCCTCGATCGCGTGTCCGTCATAACAGGCCTCCTCGCATCCGGCGGTCCGGCCATTCTCCTCCGGGCCGAGGCGCCGAGGCTCCGGGCCGAAGCGCCGAAGCGCCACCTTCCCCTACCCTGGAGGCCACGCTCGCCGGGATGCCCGGAGCCCACCGGAGATCGAGCGGGACGTGAAGAGACGACCAAACGCACACACGGAGGCGATCCCATGGCGGCACTGTCGGCGGCACCCGCAACGGTCGAGGACGTGCTGGCCGAGCTGGCGGCCCTCGAGGATCCGAAGGTCCGGGCGGTCAACGAGCGGCACGGCGACGATCACGGGGTCAACCTGACCCGGTTGCGCGGCCTGGCGAAGAGTCTCGGCAGCCAACCCGATCTCGCCCGCCGGCTCTGGGAGACCGGGGACACCGCGGCCCGCCTCGTCGCGATCCTGATCAGCCGACCGAAGGCCTACTCCGCCGCCGAGCTGGACGCGATGCTGCGGCAGGCCGGCGTGCCGAAGGTGCACGACTGGCTCGTCAACTACGTCGTGAAGAAGAACCCGCACGTCGAGGAGCTCCGCGTCCAATGGTTCGCCGACCCCGACCCGGTCGTCGCGAGCGCGGGCTGGGCTCTGACCAGCGACCGCGTCGCCAAGGCGCCGCAGGGCCTCGACCTGACGGACCTGCTGGCCGTCATCGAGGCGCGCATGACGGACGCGCCGGATCGACTGCAGTGGGCGATGAACGAGTGTCTCGCCACCATCGGCATCCGCTTCCCCGAGCACCGCGCGCACGCCGTCGACATCGGCGAGCGGCTCGAGGTTCTGATGGACTACCCCACGCCGCCGAACTGCACGTCCCCGTTCGCCCCCGTCTGGATCGCGGAGATGGTCCGCAGGCAGACCACCCCGTAGCCGGACCGGCGGCAAGCAGACCCCGGGAGACCAGCGGCGGCAGCCGCTACAGCGCCTTCTCGAAGCAGATGCTGTTGTGGATGATGTCGTACGGCGGGAACACGTCGACCGTGCGGTAGCCGATGCTCCGGTAGAGCGACACGGCGTCCGGCTGGCGGTCGCCGGTCTGCAGCACGAGGCTCGTTGCCCGGTGCTCCCGCGCGATCGCCTCCGCCTCGGCCATGAGCACCCTGCTCAGCCCGCGGCCGCGGGCGTCCGGCGCCACGAAGACGCGCTTGACCTCGAGCCGCTGCCCCAGGCGCCGCACGGCGAGATGCGCGAGCGCGTCACCCGCCTCGTCCTCCAGCAGGACGGTCGCCACGACGTCGGCGGGGTCCACCGCGAACGCGCGGGCGGCCTTGGCGGGGAAGTCGGGGTCGTCATCGTGCCGGCCTGCGTACCGCTCGGTCATCTCCTGGTCCATCGCGGCCCGCAGCCGTGCCGCCCGCTCGTCCTCCCAGTCGACCCGCCTGGCCCGCACACCGCTTTCCGTCACCATTCCAGCGTATGCGGGATTCCGAGGGCCCCCGTTCGCGCTTGATACCATTGATCTCTTGTGAGCAGCTACTCGGACCTTCTGAAGACCCGTGGAGTCGCCCGCATCATCTCGGCGCAGCTCCTCGCCCGGTTCCCTGGCGGCATGCTGTCCCTCGCCTTCCTGATGCACGTCGAACGCATCCACGGCTCCTACGGCGCGGCCGGCCTCGTGCTCGCCGCGACCAGCATCGGCCAGGCGGTCGCCGGACCCCTCACCAGCCGGTGGATGGGCCGCTGGGGCATGCGCCCGGTCCTCGCGTTGACCACCGCGGTGTGCACCATCGCCGTCGTGGTGATCGCGCTGCTCGACACCCCCGAGCCCACCCCGGTTCCGATCTACATGGCGTTCGGGCTGCTCGCCGGCCTCGCGAACCCGCCGGTGCAGCCCGCCGTGCGCACCATCTATCCGAAGATGGTCAACTCGAAGCAGCTCACGCCGCTGTTCTCCCTCGACGCGTCGGCCCAGGAGATCATCTGGGTCTTCGGACCCGTCATCGCGACGTTCCTCGCCATCCAGGTGAGCACCACCGCGGGCATCCTGGTCGCCGCGGCCTTCATGGTCGGCGGTGGGCTCTGGTTCATCTCCTCCCCCGAGCTCGGCCTCGTGCGCATCCCGCGCAGCAAGCGCAAGTTCGGCGTCGTGCTGCGCCGCCCGTCCGTCCTGCTCAGCACGGTGGTCGGCTTCCTCCTCATCGCCGCCTGCTCGGCCATCGAGGCGGGCGTCGTCGCCGTCTACGGTCACGACGGGGCGGAGGCGGGCATCGTGCTCGCGATGTTCGCGATCGGTTCCCTCGCGGGCGGCCTCGCGCTCGGCCACATTCCGATCGGCCCCTGGGCCATGGCGCGCCGCATCTTCATCGTGTTCGTGGGCACGGCCCTCGCCGCGGTGTGGATGAACTTCTGGTGGCTCAGCGCGTTCCTGTTCGTCGCGGGCGTCGGCATCGCGCCCGCCCTCGCCGTGCTGTTCGCGGTCGTGTCGTCGACCGTGAAGTTCAGCGACACCGCCGAGGCCTACGGCTGGATCGGCACCGGGCAGCTCATCGGTGCCGCCCTCGGCTCGGCGGGCGCCGGGTTCCTCATCGACGGCATCGGGCCGCAGGGCGCCTTCGTGGGCGCGGCGGCGATCCTCGTGGCCGGCGTCCTCATCCCCGCCGTGTTCCGCCGGCACTCCCCTGACCTCCGCCACCGCGAGGCGGGGCCCATTCCGGACACGGAACCCGTGCCGGTCATCACCTGATCCGCACCGCATAATCGGTAGATGCCCTCCCTCCCCCTGTCGCCGGCCGTCCCGCTGAACGACGGCCGCACCATCCCGCAGCTCGGCCTCGGCGTCTACAAGGTCGCGGGCGACCGCACGGCGGAGACCGTCCGCGTCGCGCTCGAGGCCGGCTACCGGCACGTCGACACGGCGGCGCTCTACCGGAACGAGGCCGAGGTGGGCGAGGGCATCCGGCAGGCCGGCATCCCCCGCGGCGAGCTCTTCGTCACCACCAAGGTGTGGAACGACCGCCACGGCTACGACGAGACCCTGCGTGCGTTCGACGAGAGCCTCGGCCTGCTCGGCCTCGACCGGGTGGACCTCTACCTCATCCACTGGCCGGCGCCCACGCAGGATCGCTACGTCGAGACCTGGCGCGCGCTCGAGCGCATCGCCGCGGACGGCAGGGCCACCTCGATCGGCGTGTCTAACTTCGAGCCGCACCACATCGACCGGTTGCTCGCCGAGTCCGGCGTGACCCCCGCCGTGAACCAGGTGGAGCTGCACCCGTGGCTGCCGCAGGCCGAGCTGCGCGCCTACGACGCGGCGCACGGCATCGTCACCGAGGCGTGGTCGCCGCTCGCCCGCGGCCGGGTCCTCGGCACTCCCGTGCTGGACGCGCTCGCGGCGAAGCACGGCAGGACCCCGGCGCAGATCGTGCTCCGTTGGCACCTCGAGCTGGGCAACGTCGTGATTCCCAAGTCGGTCACGCCCGAGCGCATCCGGGAGAACCTCGACGTGTTCGGCTTCTCCCTCGACGCGGACGACCTGGCCGCGATCGCCGGCCTGGAGTCCGGCGAGCGCACGGGACTGCACCCCGACGCCCACGGCTGAGCTCGCGCCCTGCGCCGCCGCATCAGGCGGCGGCTTCGTCCCCGTTGTCGACGTCCTCGGGGTTCGGCAGGCTGACCAGGAAGCGCCACAGCGGCACGGTCGCGAGGAGACCGATCGCCCCGCCGATCACGAACGGCGCGCCCAGGTCGATGCGGGCGAGCAGGCCGCCGACGAAGTAGCCGAACGGCGTCGCGCCCCAGAGCAGCGTGCGCCACGTTCCGTGCACGCGCCCGAGCAGACGGCCCGGGATGATGGCCTGGCGCAGCGACATCACCAGGATGTTCCACACCGTCACGCCGATCGTGACGACCACCCACATCGCGCTCGCCACCCAGACGTTGGGCACGAGGCCCATGACGAGCAGGCCGGCGAGCAGGAGGACGTTGCCGAGCGCGATGGCGCGCCCCGAGCCCAGGCGCTTCGCCAGGGGCGCGGTCACGGCCGTACCGAGGAGGCCGCCGACGGCGCCGGTGAGCATGAACACGCCGAACAGCGCCTCCGGCACGTTCAGGCGGTCGAGCGCGAACAGCACGAGGGTCGCCGTCGCGGCGGAGATCCAGAAGCCGGTGAAGGTGCTGAACAGCCACAGCGTCCGCAGCATCCGGTTCGCCCAGATGAATCGCAGCCCGTCCAGGAACTGGCGCCGCCAGGGCACCGTCTCCTCGCTCTCCGGGCGGGCGAACTGCCTCCCCGACGCGACGCGCGGCAGCAGCACGGCCAGCACCGCGGCGAGGGCGAACGCGGCGGCGTTGACCCCGAGCGGGATGAGCACGGACACCGCGAACAGCACGGAGGTGAACGGGCCGGAGAGGAACGTCTGCACCACGAGCTCGCCGGCCTCGATGCGGGAGTTGGCCCTCGACAGGTTCTCCCTGCCCACGACGCTCGGCACGACCGCGCGGGCGGCGCCGTCGTACACGGTCTCGAGCGCCCCGTAGACGAAGATGACCGCAAACAGCCAGCCGATCGTGAGCGACCCGGTCAGGGTCAGCGCGCACAGCGCGAGCGCGAGGAGCGCGCGCACGCCGTCCGCCACCGCGAGCGCACGCCGCCGGTCGACGCTGTCGACGACGATGCCGGCGGGGATGGCGAACAGGAGCCACGGCAGCAGGGCCATCGCCGAGAGGATCGCGATGGCGAGCGGGTCGTGAGTGAGCCGGGCCGCGAGCAGCGGCATGGCGGTGCGGGCGATCCCGTCACCCAGGCTGGAGGCGAGGTTCGCCGTGAAGAGGTTGGTGAACGCAGGCCCGAGCGGCCGCGGCGTGCCGCGATCGCCCGGGCCCGTGCTCACCAGCGGCCGTGGATGGCGGCGCGGAAGTAGCGGTCGTAGATGTCGCGCACGGCGGCGTCGAACGTATCGCCGAGCGGCGGCACCGATCCCGCGACCGCGTTCGAGCGGGCCTGGTCGACGTTGCGGGCACCCGGGATGACCGTGGAGACGCCGTCGAGCTGGGCGATCCAGGCGAGCGCAGCCTGGGCCGGGGTCAGGTCCGGGTTGGCCTCCTTGGCGGCCCGCGCGAACTCCTGCGCCGCGGCGACGCCCTGTTCGAAGTCGACGCCCGAGAAGGTCTCGCCCACGTCGAATGCGCTGCCGTCGCGGTTGTAGGTGCGATGGTCGTTCTCGGCGAACGTCGTCTCGGCCGTGTACTTGCCGCTCAGCAGGCCGGACGCCAACGGAACGCGGGCGATGATGCCGACGCCCGCCTCGCGCGCGGCCGGGAGCACCGCGTCGAGCGGCTTCAGACGGAACGCGTTGAGGATGATCTGCACGCTGGCGGTGCCGGGCCGGGCGATGGCGGCGAGGGCTTCGTCCGTGGTCTCGACGCTCACGCCGTAGTTCGCGATCGCGCCCTCCTGTACCAGCGTGTCCAGCGCGTCGTAGACCTCGTCCGTGGAGTAGACCGGCGTGGGCGGGCAGTGCAGCTGCACGAGGTCGAGCCGGTCCACGCCGAGGTTCTCGCGGGACCGGTCCGTCCAGGTCCGGAACTTCTCGAGCGTGAAGTTGGCCGGGTCCTGCTCCTCGCGGCGGCCCATCTTGGTGGCGACCGTGATGCCGTGACCCGGATTCGAGGCGAGGTACTCACCGATGAAGCGCTCGCTCCGGCCGTCGCCGTAGACGTCGGCGGTGTCGAAGAAGGTGACGCCCGCGTCTACCGAGGCGTCGAGCACGGCCCGGGCGTCCGCCGGGTCCACCTCGCCCCAGTCGGCGCCGAGCTGCCAGGTGCCGAGGCCGATGACGGAAATGGTTCTGCCGGTACGGCCGAGAGTGCGGTTATCCATGCGTCCGACCCTACGCTCCTGGCGATTCGAGGCATCATCGTTGCCCGCCGACCCCAACGATCCGCGGGTGCAACAGGCCCGTCACGATGCCGCCCGCACCCTCGACGGCGGGCCCGCGGCGGCGGTTGCATGGCCCCATGACCCGACGACTCCACGCCATCGCCATCGCCGCCCTGCTCGCCGCATCCCTCGCCGGGTGCACGGCGGGATCCGGGACCAGCGAGTCCTCCCCCGACATCGGGGTACCCCTTCCCGCCGAGGGTGGTGCGGTCGGCGAGGGCTCGGTGGACGGGGGCACCGCGGGCGGCGTCTCCGGCGGCGAGCCGGGTGCCGCACCCGATGCTCCGGACGTCTCGGGTGGCGGCGAGTCCGCGGAGGACGGTGCCGACCGCGACGTGGTCACGACCGGAACGATCACCCTCACCGTCCGGAGGCCCGCCGCGGCGGCCGAGGAGGTGACCGACGTCGTCGAAGCCGCGGGCGGACGGGTGGAGGCGCGCGTCGAGCAGGCGCCCACCCCATCGGACGGCGGCCGGGCGACGCTCACGGTCCGCGTGCCGTCGGCCGCGTTCTCCGTGGCGCTCGAGGACCTGAAGGACCTCGGCCGGGTGGAGAGCGTGAACCTGACCGCGACCGACGTGACGGCTCGCACCCAGGACCTCGAGGCGCGCATCCGCGGCCTGCAGACCTCGGTCGACCGCCTCCTCGGGCTGCTCGGCACGTCCGCGGACACCGACGCCCTGCTCAAGGTCGAGGGCGCGCTCGCGGAGCGGCAGACGGAGCTCGAGAGCCTGCAGTCGGAGCGGGACTCGCTCGCGGACGCCGTGGCCCTCACCACGGTCACCGTTCAACTGTTGTCCGCCGGCATCGCCCCGGACCCTGAGCCGGACGACTTCTGGGCCGGCGTCCTCACCGGATTCTCCGGCCTGCTGGCCGCGCTCGGGGTCGCCGCGGTCGGCCTCGGCGTCGCGCTTCCCTGGCTGCTCTTCCTCGCCGCGATGGCCGCGGTCGTGGTCCTCGTGCTGCGGCCGATCCTGCGCCGCGCCCGGGCGCGGCGGGGCGCGACGACGGCGCCCGCCGGGCCGGCCGCCGACGGCGACGCGGTCTAGCCGCCCGAGGGGCTCACTCCTTCGGCGGCCGCCACTGCGCGGCGTGCAGGAAGAGCACGCCGATGCCCGTCGCCAGGCCGACCACGAACACCCAGGGGCCGAACTGGCCGCCGAGCTGCGCCCAGTAGATGTCGTCGCGGGAGTCCACGGTCGTGGAGTTGAACACGCCGTACGCCCGCGTCACCAGCACGACCCCGAACGCCATGCACGCGGCGGAGAGGGCGCTGAGTCCGACCGTATACGCGGTCCACATGCGGTGGGCGTGCGCGCGCGCCGCCGCGGCCCGCTCCTCCGCCTCGGGGTCGGCGGCACCCGCTGCGGCGCCTGGCTCGGTACCCCGCCCGGCACCCGGCGGGGGGCCCGGCGCGGCGTCGACCTCCGCCGTCACCGCGCCCGTCCCGACGAACCAGGAGGACTCCCCCGGGCCCGGCGGCTGCCGGGTCCCCGGGTCCGGGTTCGCGCCCGCGCTCTGCTCGGCGGTCTCGGATCCCGGGCCCATCGGCCGCGCCCGCGACCGGGCGGCGCGCCCGACCGTTCCCCGGCCGACGCCGTCGAACCCGCGCTGGAAGGCCGGGTCGTAGCGGGGATCGTACTCCCCACCCGACCCGGCCGTCCCGGCGGAGCCGCCGTGGCCGGCGGACCCTCTGGTCGCCATAGGACCTCCTCGGAAGTCGGTCGAACGCTACCGCTTATGCGGTGGATACCGCCACCTCGACGACCGCCCAGGACAGGGGCGGCAGGGTGAGGGTCATGCGTCCGCCGTCGATCTGCACGTTCTCGAGGGGCTTCAGGCCGACCTGCTCGCCGGTGTCCAGGTTGTTCGTCGCGAAGCGGTCCGTGCCCTCGGGCGCGACCAGCACCTCCGCGCGGGTGACCTTCGACGCGGCGAACCCGCGGAGCGCGACCTCGACCTCCGCGGAGTCGTCGAGACCGCGGTTGGCGAGGAAGAAGGCCGTGCGGCCGCTCTCCTCGTCCCAGGTCGCGCTGACGTCCACGAGGTCGGCGTCGCCGAACTGCGCGGTGTCGATGCGGTCGGAGACCGTGCTCGTGCGCAGGATCTGGCCCTTGGCGAGCTCCGCCATGCGGGCGAACGGCCAGAAGATGCTCTGCCGCCAGGCCGGCCCGTTCTCCTCGCTGCGGATCGGGGCGATGACGTTCACGAGCTGCGCCTGGTTCGCGATCTTCACCCGGTCGCCGTGGCGGAGCAGCGAGTTGAGCAGCGTGCCCACCACGACCGCGTCCGTCACGTTGTACTCGTCCTCGATCACCCGCGGGTGCTCGCGCCAGACGCCGGACTTCGTGATGTTGTGCGGCTGGTCCTCGCCGTCGAGTCCGCGCTGGTACCAGACGTTCCACTCGTCGAAGGAGAGGTCGATGAACTTCTTGTGCTTGCCGCGCGCCCGCACCGCGTCCGCGGTGGCGACGACGGACTCGATGAAGTAGTCCATGTCCACTGCGCTGGCGAGGAAGCTCTTCGCGTCCCCGTCCTGCTCGTAGTAGTAGGCGTGCATCGACATGTAGTCGACCTCGTCGTAGGCGTGGGTCAGCACGGAGTACTCCCACTCGCCGAAGGTGGGCATCCGGGAGTTCGAGCTGCCGACGGCGACGAGCTCGATGCTCGGGTCGACGTAGCGCATGGCCTTCGCCGCCTCCATGGCGAGGCGGCCGTACTCGTCCGGCGTCTTGTGGCCGATCTGCCACGGGCCGTCGAGCTCGTTGCCGAGGCACCAGAGCTTGATGTCGAAGGGCTCCTCGGCTCCGTTCTTGCGGCGCAGGTCGGACAGGTAGGTGCCGCCGGGGTGGTTCGCGTACTCGACGAGCTCACGGGCTGCGTCGACGCCGCGGGTGCCCAGGTTGATGGCCTCCATGATCTCGACGTCCGCGAGCGTCGACCACTTCGCGAACTCGTGCAGGCCGAAGGCGTTGGTCTCGAGGGTGTGCCAGGCGCCGTCGAGGCGGCGCGGACGCTGGTCGACCGGCCCGACGCCGTCCTCCCAGTTGTAGCCGGAGACGAAGTTGCCGCCGGGGTACCGCACGACGGAGACGCCCATCTCCTTGGTGAGGTCGAGCACGTCCTGACGGAAGCCGTCCTCGGTGGCCGTCTCGTGTCCCGGCTCGTAAATGCCGGTGTACACGCAGCGGCCCATGTGCTCGACGAACGAGCCGAAGATGCGGCGGGGGACCTCGCCGATGGTGAAGTCGCGGTCGATGGTGATGCGCGCACGCGTCATGAAGCAGTTCTCCTTTTGCGTAGAGGTGAGAGAGGGGGGAAACGAACGAAGGCGGGCCCCGCGGGGCCCGCCTTCGCCGTACTGGCTTACTGTCCGCCGAAACCGGTGGTCGCGAAGCCCTTGATGATCTGCCGCTGGAAGAACAGGAACACGATGATCAGCGGCAGTGCGGCGAGCACGGCGCTGGCCATGTCCTGCGCGTACTGCACACCGAACGCGCTCTGCACGGTCTGCAGGCCGACGGGGAGGGTCATCAGCGACGCGTCGTTGGTGACGATGAACGGCCAGAGGAAGTTGTTCCACGCGCCGACGAACACGAAGATCGACACGGCGGCGAGGATCGGCCGCGAGAGCGGCATGACGATCTGCAGGAAGACGCGCATCCGGCTCGCGCCGTCGACGCGGGCCGCCTCCTCCAGCTCGATCGGCACCTGGTCGAAGAACTGCTTCAGGATGAACACGATCGCCGGGTGGATCAGCTGCGGCAGGATGATTCCCGCGTAGGTGTCCACCATGTCGAAGGCGAGCATCTGATAGAAGAGCGGCACGATCAGCATCTGCGGCGGCACGATGATCGACGCGATGGTCAGGTAGAACAGCCACTTCTTGCCCGCGAAGTTGATCCGCGAGAACGCGTACGCCGCGAGCGCCGAGATGGCGACCGAGACCGCCGTGATGACGATCGAGGTGAACACGCTGTTGAACGCCCACTGCGGGATGTTGCCCTCGGAGAGCACCGACGTGTACGCGTCGAGCGTGAAGCCGCCCTCGGGGATCCAGGTGACCGGAGTGGCGCCGGCGTCGGCCTCGCTCTTCAGCGAGGTGACGATCGCCCAGGCGAACGGCAGCAGCCACAGGATCGCGAGGACCGCGAGGATGACGAACGCGATGATGCTCGACGGCCGCAGCGGCTTGCGCTTGTCCCGCCCCTGCCTGGCGCTCGGTACCCGGCGGTCGGTGGAGGCTTCAGTACGATTCAGAACTTCGGTCGTAGTCATTACTTTGCTCCCCTTCGAGACGTGATGACCATCTGGGCGACGGACGCGATGACGATGATGGCGAAGAACACGTACGCGACGGCGGATGCGTAACCCAGTCGGTACGCGGTGAAGCCGGTCTCGTAGATGTACTGGACGATGGGCCGGGTGGCACCGCCGGGTCCGCCGCCGGTCATGATGTAGATCTGGTCGAACACCTTCAGCGAGGCCAGGATCTGCAGGATCACGATGACCAGCGTGGTCGGCGCGAGCTGCGGGATCGTGATCGAGAACAGCTGACGCCACTTGCCCGCGCCGTCGAGCGACGCGGCCTCGTACTGCTGCTCCGGAATGTTCTGCAGGGCGGCCAGGTAGAGCAGGAAGTTGAAGCCGACCGTCCACCACACCGTCGTGATGACCACCGAGATCATCGCCGTGTTCGAGTCGGTCAACCAGGCCGTCTGGCCGCCGAGGATCGAGTTCACGAGACCCAGCTGCGGGTTGTACATCCAGATCCAGAAGAGCGACACGACCGTGGACGCCAGCAGGAACGGCGCGAAGAACGCCAGGCGCCAGAGCCACTGGCCCGGCAGACCCAGGTTCACGAGCAGCGCGAGGATGAGCGCCACCAGCACGAGCGGAACGGTGCTGAGGACCGTGAACCAGAGGGTGTTGCCGAGCGAGCGCCAGACGTCCCCGTCACGGAACGCCTCGCCGTAGTTCTCGAAGCCCACCAGCTCGCTGTTGGCGCCGGTGATCGACTGACCCGTGAGGCTCAGGTAGAAGCCGTAGATGATGGGCCAGACGAGGAACAGCAGGAACGCGATCACGAACGGGGCGGCGAAGGCCCAGCCGTGCAGCGTGTCGCGGCGGCGCGCCTGGTTCGGTACCCGGCCGTCCCGCCTGTTGAGGGCACTGGGGCCGATGCCCTGCGCCCGGTTGAGTTGAGGTGTTGTCGTCACGAATCGACTCCTTCGTCAGTTTCGTCGCGTACTACGCGGACTCGAGCGGGTTGGGCCGGTTGAGCATGATGTTCAGACGCCGGATAAAACCTTCCATGCCCTGCTGCGGGTCCTCACGGCCGAGGAACACGTTCTGCACGTTCTCCGCGAAGTACGCCTGGAAGTCCGAGCCGGATCCGCTGAACCACGCGGCGGGGTCGAACACGACCTGCTGAGCGGCCTCGGCGTAGTGGATCTGAGGAATGAGCTCGCCGTACGCCGGGCTCTCCACGATCGGCTGGTAGGAGGGGATGTGCCCCGCCTCGGCCCAGCTGATCGAGTTCTTCAGGATGCTCGCGACGAAGCGGTAGGTGTCCCGCCGCTTCGCCTCGTCCGGGTTGTTCTGGTGCGGCAGCACGAATGCGTGCGAGTCGGCGTAGGTGGCCGGCGTGCCGTACAGCGTCGGGATCACCTGGGCGTCGACGGGCAGCTCGGCGTTCACCATGGTCGGGAGCTCCCAGACGCCGGTGAAGAAGAGCCCGCTGTCGCCGCTCACGAACTCGCTGACGGCCGTGCCGTAGTCACCGGTCTGGGCCGTGATCGTGCCGTCGAGCAGCGACTGGATGAACGTGAGCGAGTCGACCGCCGCGTCCATGTCGTACTCGACCTCCTTGCCGACCTCGAGCTTCATCTCCGCGCCGTGCTGTGCGTACAGCGTGTAGAAGAGGCGCCACATCTGGGCACCGTCGTTGAGGAAGCCGTAGGACAGGCCGTGGACGCCGGTCACCCCCTGCATCGCGCGGGCGACCTCGAGGAACTCGTCGGGCGAGGACATCGCCGGCAGCTTGCCGCTGCTGTCGAGCAGCCCCGCGGCCTCCGCGTGCTCGGTGTTGAACATCATGATGAAGGGGTGCGTGTCGAGCGCGACGGAGTAGAGCTTGCCGTCCATGACGCCCTTCTCCCACACGCGGGGCAGGAACGTCTCCTCCGTGACGCCCTCCTCGGCCAGGATGTCGAGGTCCCACTCGTCGAGCAGTCCGCCCGGCGCGTAGCCGGCGACGCGCGTGGCGTGCATGACCGCGAGCTCCGGGGCACGACCGCCGACCGACGCCATCGCGAGCTTCGTGTAGTACGGCGTCCCCCAGGTGAGCACCGTCTGAGTCGCGTTGAACTCGTCGGAGAACTCGTCGTTCGCCTGCTGGACGAGGGCGTTCATCTTGATTCCGTCACCGCCGCTGAGGAGGTGCCAGAACTTCAGCTGCTCGACTCCGCCGGCCGCGATGGCCGAGCAGCCGGACAGGGTGGACGGGAGCAGAACGCCGCCCAGCAGGGCGGCCCCTCCCGTCAGAACCGTTCGTCGAGACAAACCGGTGGTGGACTTTTCGAACGCTGAGTTCGTGTGTTTCACCCGTCACTCCTTTGAGACGCGTCACTGTGCTGTGTCGCGGGCCCCGGGCGGGCTCGCGTGTCGTTCAAATTACATCGTTGTAAAGCAGTTCGCAATACGAAGGGTCGAGCCCAGTTCGGGTGGCTCTGTGGTCGCATTCTGCTCCCACGTCCTGCAAACGGCGATAGGCGCGCGCAAATGCGTGTCCCGTCCGTTATGCACGGACCGTCGCGCGGGTGCTTCCGCGCTCCACGATCCGGTGTCCCACGATGACCAGCCGGGGCTCCAGATCGCGATCCTGCATGCGCTCCACGAGCATCGTGAACGCCCGCCCGGCGAAGTCGCGCTTGTCGAACGAGACCGTCGTGAGGCCGGGGCCGAGGAACTGCGCGGCGTCGATGTCGTCGAAGCCGGCGAGCGCGACGTCCTGCGGCACGCGGTACCCGCGGGAGGTGATCGCGCTGAGGGCGCCCATGGCCATGCCGTCGGTGAAGCAGAAGAACGCGTCGGGCAGCGGATGCGCATCCAGAAAGGCGCCGATGGCCCGCGCGGCGGCCGCGGGCGCCCAGTCGGCCTCCTCGATCTCCCGCGTCGGCAGGCCCGCCTCGGCCATGGCCTCGCGGTAGCCGATGCTGCGCAGGTGGCCCGCGGCCGAGACCGACCGCTCTCCCCCGCCGACGCTCACGATCTCCCGGTGCCCCCGCTCCAGCAGGAACCGGGTCATGTCCCGCGCCGCCGCGACGCTGTCCACGGCGACCCGGTCGGCGATCTCCTGCTCGACCTCGCCGATCAGCACGACGGGCGGAAGGGTCATTCCGCGCTCGAGCGCGCTCGCCTCGAGAACGACCGGGTTCAGGATGAGGCCGTCGATCTGGTGCGCCCGCGCCTTGACGAACAGCTCGTGCTCGCGCACCGGCTCGGATCCGGTCTCCTCCAGCTGCACGCTCCAGCCGGCCTCGTGCGCGAACTCGACGACGTGGTGGGCGATCTCCGCGGAGTACGCGGTCTCGAGCTTCGGCAGGGCGAGGGCGATCAGGCCGGACCGGCCGTTCCGCAGCCCACGTGCCGAGAGGTTGGGCACGTACTCGAGCTCCTGCAGCGCGAGCTCCACCCGCTTCCGGGTGGCCGGACTCACGGGAACGAGACCGTTGACCACGTTCGAGACCGTCTTCGGCGACACCCCGGCGCGCCGGGCGACGTCTTTGACGGTTGCTCGCATGCGAGCAATCTAGCGCAGGGGGCGCGCCCGAAAGCCCCCTTGTTCCGCGGGCCGGGGCGGGGTCAGGCCAGGGCCGAGGCGCTGATCACCGCGAGCAGGGCGCGCGCGTACGCGTCGGCGGGGTCCGCCTCGGTGAACACCGTCGTCTCCCCGTGCTGGTCGATCTCGACGGCGAAGCCCTCGTCCGTGCGCCGCAGGGAGCGGAAGCCGTCGCCGATGAGCTCGCGCAGCTGGTCCTCGCGGGGCAGCCAGAGCGAGTCCTCCAGGGCCACGGAGTCCAGCGCCCACTCGGTCGTTCCGTTGAAGCCCAGGACGGTGCCGGTGGAGTACTCGTGCGCCTCGATGGTCATGTCACTGACCGTGAAGACCTCGCTCTCGAAGTCGTTCCGGTGGATGAGGAAGCGGTCACCGGCCGTCGGGCGCCAGGCCAGACCGGACGCGTTGAGGGCGAAAGCGAGGTCCGAGGAGATCATGCGGTCATTATGCGCCGCGAACCTTGGCTCGGCATCCGCTCGCACGCTCCCGGATTGCCGGGCCGGGCGGCGCGGGTCGTGGTCAGGCGAGAAAGCCGCGCAGCAGCGCCGCCGTGCCGGCGAGGTGCTCCCGCACCGCGGACGCCGCGCCCTCGGCGTCACCGGTGAGGATGGCGAGCACGATGGCCTCGTGCTGCTGGTCGGAGTGGGCGATGTTCGGCTCGAGGAGGGGGATCCGGTCGAGGAAATCGTTGACGCGCGTGCGGCTGTCGGCCAGCAGGGGTACGAGGGAGGGGATGCCGGCGAGCTCGCCGATGGCGAGGTGCAGCCGGGAGTCCAGGCGCCGGTAGTCCTCGGCGGGCGCCCCGCGGCACTCGCGCAGGCTCTCCCACAGCGCCTCGCGATCCGCGGCGCTCAGGCTGCGCGCCGCGGCCGCGCGGGCCGCGCCCGTCTCGAGCAGCTCGCGCAGCCCGAGCACGTCGTCGATCTCGGCCGCGGAGAGCTCGCGCGGCGGCTCCGCCGCCCCGGCCGCCGCGCCCGACCCGGCGGGCGGCAGGACGTCGGAGACGAAGGTGCCGCCGTACCGGCCCCTGCGGGACACCACGTACCCGGCGTCCGCGAGCGAGCGGAGCGCATCCCGCACCGTGTCGCGGCTGACCGCGAACCGCACGGCCAGATCCCGCTCCGGCGGCAGCGCCTCCCCCGGCGCGACGACGCCCAGCCGGATGGTCTGCAGCAGCCGGCCGACCGTGTCCTCGAAGGCGTTGCCCGCGCGCACGGGGCGCAGCAGCGCGTCGCTCGCGATGCTCGGCCGCTCGGGCTCCGCCGGGTCCGACGCGGCGCCGTCCATCATGACCGGACCCTCACGGCCGCGCGCTCACGATCGCCCACCGCCTCACAGCGGGGTGACGTAGGCCGCGCTGATGCCGCCGTCGACGAGGAACGTCGAGCCGGTGATGAACGAGGCGTCGTCGCTCGCGAGGAAGGCCACGGCGGCCGCGAGCTCCTCCGGCTTGGCGAACCGGCCGACGGGCACGTGCACGAGTCGCCGCTGGGCGCGCTCCTGGTCGGCCGCGAACAGCTCCTGCAGCAGCGGCGTGTCGACCGGGCCGGGGCACAGCGCGTTCACCCGGATGCCCTGGCGGGCAAACTGCACCCCGAGCTCGCGGCTCATCGCGAGCACTCCGCCCTTCGACGCCGTGTAGGAGATCTGGCTGGTGGCGGAGCCGAGCACGGCCACGAAGGAGGCCGTGTTGATGATCGAGCCGCGACCCTTGGGCACCATGTGCCGGAGCGCCGCCCGCGAGCACAGGTAGACCGACTTCAGGTTGACGTCCTGCACCCGCTGCCACGCGGGCAGCTCGGTGGTCTCGATGGAGTCGTCGTCCGGCGGGGAGATGCCCGCGTTGTTGAAGGCGATGTCCACCGAGCCGTACCGCTCGGCCGCGGCGTCGAACAGGGCATCGACCTGGGCCTCGTCCGTAACGTCCACGGCGACGAACATGCCGTCGACCTCGGCCGCCGCCGCCTCACCCGCCGCGCGGTCGACGTCGCCGATGACCACGCGGGCACCCTCGGCGGCGAAGCGCCGGGCCGTCGCGAGGCCTATGCCGCTTCCGCCGCCGGTGATCACGGCGACGCGGCCGGCGAGGCGCTGGGTGAGGTCGATGCTTGCTACGGTCACGGGCGTGCTCCCTGCTCCGGGCCCGTGGGCCCGGGGGTGGTGGGCTGGGCGGGCGGAACGGCGGCCGACGCGGTCGGCTGCACGGGTGGACTCGGGGCGCCGGCCGGGGCATCCGGGATGCTCAGGAAGACGTTCTTCGTCTCGGTGAATGCCTCCGCGGCATCCGGACCCAGCTCCCGGCCGAGGCCGCTCTGCTTGAAGCCGCCGAACGGCGTCGAGTAGCGCACCGACGAGTTCGAGTTGACCGACAGGTTGCCGCTCGCGATGCCGCGGGACACCCGGAAGGCGCGGCCGAGGTCCCTCGTCCAGATGGATCCGGAGAGGCCGTAGTCGCCGGCGTTGGCGAGAGCGATCGCGTCCGCCTCGTCCTCGAACGGCAGCACGGCGACGACCGGACCGAAGATCTCGTCCGTCACCGTCCTGTGCGACCGGGAGGTGGGCAGGAGCACCGTCGGCGGGAACCAGAACCCCGGACTGGTCGGGGCGCTGCCGCGGAACGCGACGGGCGCGTCGTCCGGCACGTAGGCGCTCACCCGGTCGAGGTGGGCCCTCGCCACGAGCGGCCCCATCTCGGTGGCGGCGTCGCCCGGGTCGCCGACGCGCACGCCCTTCACCGCGGGCTCCAGCAGCTCGAGGAAGCGGTCGAGGGCGCTGCGCTGCACGAGGATGCGGCTGCGGGCGCAGCAGTCCTGGCCGGCGTTCTCGAACACCGCGTAGGGAGCCGTGGCCGCGGCGAGCTCGAGGTCGGCGTCCGCGAACACGACGTTCGCGCTCTTGCCGCCGAGCTCGAGCGTCACGGCCTTCACGTTCTCGGCGCAGCCGGCCATCACGCGCTTGCCCACGGCGGTGGAACCGGTGAACACGATCTTGCCGATGCCCGGGTGGCTCACGAAGCGCTCGCCGACGACGTCGCCGCGGCCGGGCAGCACCTGGAACAGGCCGGGCGGCAGGCCCGCCTCGAGGCCGAGCCCGGCGAGCCGGAGGGCCGTCAGCGGCGTCCACTCGGCGGGCTTCAGCACGACGGCGTTGCCCGCGGCGAGCGCAGGCGCGAAGGCCCAGCTCGCGATGGTCATCGGGAAGTTCCAGGGCACGATGACGCCGACCACACCGATGGGCTCGAGGAACGTGATGTCGATGCCGCCGGCGACGGGGATCTGCTTGCCGATCATCCGCTCGGGCGCGGCCGCGTAGTACGTGAGCACGTCGCGCACGTGGCCCGCCTCCCAGCGCGCCTGCCCGATGGGATGCCCGGAGTTGGCGACCTCGAGGGCGGCGAGCTCCTCGATGGCGCCCTCCACGGCCAGCGCGAACCGGCGCAGCGCCGCGGCGCGCTCGGCGGGCGCGAGGGCGGACCAGGCCCGCTGGGCCTCGGCCGCGCGGGCGACCGCCTCGTCCACCTCCTCGACGGTGGAGTGCGCGACGGTGCCGAGGACCGTCTCGTCCGCAGGGTTGATGAGCGTCGTGACGTCGCTCATCGCGTCGCCGCCACGAGAGCCGCGAACAGCCGGCCGTCGGCCGCGTCCTCCTCCGGATGCCACTGCACGCCGACGCCGAACCGGGCGGACGGCATCTCCACGGCCTCGATGACGCCGTCCTCGCTCGTCGCCGTGACCGTGAGCCCGCGGGCCACGCGGTCGAGTGCCTGGTGGTGGTAGCACTGCACGGTGAGGCCGGCCGCCTCGCCGCCGAGCACGTCGGCAAGCAGGCTCGGTCCCGTCACCGTGACGTCGACCGCGCCGAACACGCCGCCGCCCGGCTGGTACCGCTCGGTGCCGACCACCTCGGGGAGGTGCTGGTGCAGCGTGCCACCGAGCGCGACGTTCAGCAGCTGGGCCCCGCGGCAGATCGCGAGGAAGGGCAGGTCGCGCTCGATGGCGCCGCGGAGCAGCGCGAGCTCCCAGGAGTCCCGATCGACGCGCGGCTCGCTCGTGTGCTGGTGCCTGTCCTGCCCGTAGAGCGCGGGGTCGACGTCCGCGCCGCCGCTCAGCACGAGCGCGTCGAGGGACCCGAGCACGCGGTCGACCGCCTCGGGCGTGGGCGCCTGCGGGGGAAGCAGCACGGCGACCCCGCCGGCGTTCGTCACCGAGTCGAGGTACACCTGCGGCAGGACAGCGGAGCGCACGTCCCACACGCCCGTGCGGGCCTGCTCGAGGTACGTCGTGATCCCGACGATCGCCGCGGCCGCCGCACGGGTCGCCGGCGCAACGCCCGTCCGATCGGTGTCCGCGCTCGCCGCCGCGCCCACATCCGTGTCGGTCATGATCTCCCCCTCGTACAGCGTGTCAGAAGCGCTCGAAGCCACGCACGCGCTCCCAGTCGGTGATGGCCGCGTCGTAGGCGGCGATCTCGATCCGCGCGTTGTTGACGTAGTGGTCGACGACCTCGTCGCCGAAGGCCTCCCTCGCCAGGGCGGAGTGCTCGAACAGGTCGGCGGCCTCGCGCAGCGTCGTCGGCACGCGCGCGGCCGCGCTCTCGTAGGCGTTGCCCGGGGTCAGCGGCTCGAGCTCCAGCTCGTTCTCGATCCCGTGCAGGCCGGCGGCCACGAGGGCCGACACCGCGAGGTACTGGTTCACGTCGCCGCCCGGCACGCGGTTCTCGACGCGCATCCCGCTGCCGTGGCCGACGACGCGCAGGGCGCAGGTGCGGTTGTCCAGACCCCAGGCCACGGCCGTGGGCGCGAAGGAGCCGTCGACGTAGCGCTTGTAGGAGTTGATGTTGGGCGCGAAGAACAGGGTCAGCTCGCGCATGGCGGCCAGCTGCCCGGCCACGAAGGACCGGAACATCGGCGACATGCCGTGCTCGGCGCTGTCGTCCGCGAACACCGCCCCGCCGTCCGTCGACCGCAGGCTGATGTGGATGTGGCAGCTGTTGCCCTCGCGCTCGTTGAACTTCGCCATGAACGTGAGCGACTTGCCGTGCCTGTCCGCGATCTCCTTCGCGCCGTTCTTGTAGATGGAGTGGTTGTCGCAGGTGACGAGCGCCTCGTCGTAGCGGAACGCGATCTCCTGCTGGCCGAGGTTGCACTCCCCCTTCACGCCCTCGCAGTACATGCCGGCGCCGTCCATGCCGAGACGGATGTCGCGCAGCAGCGGCTCCATCCGGGTCGACGCGAGCAGGGCGTAGTCGATGTTGTAGTCGCTGGCCGGGGTGAGACCCGTGTAGCCGCGGCGCCAGGCGTCGCGGTAGCTGTCCTCGAACACGAGGAACTCGAGCTCCGTGCCCACGAAGGCGGCGAGGCCGCGGTCGGCGAGGCGGCCGAGCTGCGCCTTCAGGATCTCGCGGGGCGACGGGCTCACGGGCTTCTCGTCGAGCCAGGTGAGGTCGGCCATCACAAGCGCGGTACCCGGGATCCACGGGACGAGACGCAGGGTGCCGAGGTCGGGGATCATGGCCATGTCGCCGTAGCCCTTCTCCCACGACGACATGCTGTAGCCGGCGACGGTGTTCATCTCGACGTCGACGGCGAGCAGGTAGTTGCAGCACTCCGCGCCGTGCGGCGCGACCTCCTCGCGGAAGAAGCGGGCCGCGACGCGCTTGCCCACGAGCCGGCCCTGCATGTCGGTGAAGGCGACGATGACGGTGTCGATCTCGCCCGCGTCGATGAGGTCGCCGAGCTGAGCGGTGCTGAGCATTCCGGTCCGTGCGGGCATCGATTGCCTCCTCGTCGAGTGCGGCCCCGACTCGCCTGCCGTCACAGGCGACGACGGCTCTCATTGTGGCAGCGCCCGACCATTAGAGCACAGCGGGCGCTGCGCCCGGCCGATCTTGTAACGCGCTGGTTACACGCAAAGGTAGACAACGGGTACCAATAGGTCGATACGCTGCCCTCAGCTTGCACGCAATGGCGCGTGCGCACCTCGCCGCCGCTCCACCCGAACCGGAGGAAGAATGACGAACTCAGGCAATCGCAGCGCGTCCGGAGTCAGTTACAGCCGCGCCGAGGAGGGCTACTTCGAGAAGCGCAGCCTGAAGCGCACGGCGGGCGTCGCCGGCCTCTGGGGGCTCGGGATCGCCGCCGTCATCTCCGGCGACTTCTCCGGCTGGAACTTCGGCCTCGAGACGGCGGGCTGGGGCGGCATGGCCATCGCCTTCGTCATCGTCGTCGTCATGTACTTCACGATGCTGTTCAGCATCGGCGAGATGTCCGCCGCCATGCCGCACACCGGCGGCGCCTACTCCTTCGCGCGGGCGGCCATGGGGCCGTGGGGCGGCTTCGTCACCGGGCTCGCGGAGACGATCGAGTACGTCGCCACCACCGCGGTCATCGTCTTCTTCTCCGCCGACTACGCGAACGGCATCACCGAGGCCCTGTTCAACTGGACGCTGCCCGCCTGGCTCTGGTGGATCGTGCTCTACGTCGTCTTCATCGCCCTGAACACCGCGGGGGCCGCCATCTCGTTCCGGTTCGCCACGGTCGTCGCCATCATGTCCATCGCCATCCTCGCGATCTTCGCCGTCACCGCCGTCCTCTCCGGCGCCTGGAGCACGGCGAACCTCTTCGACGTCGCGCCCGACCCCGGTCACAGCACGTTCCTGCCGCACGGCATCCTGCCGATCCTGCTCGTGCTGCCGTTCGCGATGTGGTTCTTCCTCGGCATCGAGGAGCTGCCGCTCGCGGCCGAGGAGGCGCACAACCCGGCGAAGGACATCCCCCGTGCGGGCATCCTCGGCATGATCACCCTCGTGATCTGCGGTGCCGTGGTGCTCGTGCTCAACCCCGGCGTGAACGGGTCGAGCGCGCTGGCCGCGTCCGGCGAGCCGCTGCTCGACGGGTTCCGCGCGATCCTGCCCGAGGGCCTCGCGGCCGTGCTGTCGGCGTTCGCGCTCATCGGGCTGCTCGCCTCCCTGCAGGGCATCATGTTCGCCTACGGGCGCAACATGTACTCGCTCTCCCGCGCGGGCTACTACCCCAAGATCCTCTCCCTCACCGGCAAGCGTCAGACGCCGTGGCTCGCGCTCATCTTCGGCGCGATCATCGGCTACGTCGCCCTCGTGATCGTGGAGCTCACGGGCGGCGCGGCCGGCTCCGGCGGCGCGATCGTGCTGAACATCGCCGTCTGGGGAGCCGTGCTGGCGTACATCCTGCAGATGGCGTCATTCGTGATCCTGCGCCGCAAGTTCCCGACGGCCAAGCGCCCCTACGTCAGCCCGACCGGTGTCTGGGGCGCGGTGCTCGCCGGCGTGATCGCGGCCGCGATCTTCGTGGGCTTCCTGCTGAACCCGCCGTACCTGCCCGCCATCGTCGCGATCGCGATCGTCTACGTGATCATGCTCGTGGGCTTCGCGCTCTTCGGCCGCCACCGCCTCGTGCTCTCCCCCGAGGAGGAGTACGCGATGAGCGGCGGCCTGCACGGGGACCCGCAGCTGGAGGGCTACGACGCGATGGAGGCGGAGCTCGACAAGAAGTAGAGGTGCCGCCGGATGCGGTCCCCACACGGTCCCTGAGGGGCGAGCTCAGCGACCGTGGGTTCTACGCGTCGAGGAGGGCGCGGAGGTTCATCGCGTCGAAGGGGGCGTGCACCTTCGCGTCGTTGTCGAAGTAGACGTACACGGCGCGGCCCTCGCTCAGCCAGACCCGGCAGCGCCCGGCCCAGGTCGCCAACTCCTCGGGCGAGTAGCCGCTCACGTACAGCTCCTCCGAACCGTGCAGCCGCACGTAGACGAGGTCGGTCGTGACGCGGGAGATCATCGGCCACTTCCCCGCCGAGTCGGCGATGACCATGCCGACGCCGTGCCGGGCCAGCACCTCCGCGCACTCGTCGCTGTCGAAGGTCGTGTGCCGCGGCTCGAGCACATGCCGCAGCGGCCGGTCGGCGACCTCGCCCAGCCAGGCACGGCCCTCCAGCTTCGCGTCGTGCTCCCGGGCGAGGGCGAGGGCCTCCCCCGTGGTGCGCGGCATCAGCGTGAAGAAGGCGTCGAGCACCTCGGCGTCGAACCGCACGCGCTCCGGCAGCTGCCACAGCACCGGACCGAGCTTGTCGCCGAGCGCGAGCACGCCGGACGCGAAGAAGTTCGCGAGGGCCGACCGGGCGTTCTGCATCCGCAGCATGTGCGTGATGTACCGGCCGCCCTTGACCGCGAAGACGAAGCCCTCCGGCGTCTCGTCCCGCCAGCGCTCGTAGCTCTCCGGGCGCTGGAGCGAGTAGAAGGAGCCGTTGATCTCCACCGAGTCGAAGCGCTCCGCCGCGTACTCGAGCTCCCGGCGCTGCTGCAGGCCCTTCGGATAGAAGCCGCCACGCCAGCCCGCGTAGCGCCACCCCGAGATGCCGATGTACGCGCGTGCCGGCGCCCGATCCGCTCCGGGATCCCCGAGTTCGCCGGCGCCGTTCATCAGGACCCCGTCAGGCGGCGACGCGGCGGCGCGTCAGCAGCGTGGCGATGGCGCGCCAGCCCACCAGGAGCACGCCGAGCACGACGGCGGTCACGATGATGAAGCTCGTCTCGGCGCCGACGCCTGTGACGAAGCGCAGCAGCACGCCGATGCCGACGGTCGACACCCACAGGATGAGGCCGGGCCGCACCAGCCCGTAGGGCCGGCGCCAGGCGACCGACGCGATCCAGCCGATCGCGAGCCCGACCAGGAACGGCCACGCCGTCGACAGCACGCCGCCGGCGTCGACGCCCTCGCCGTGACTGCCGCGGCCGATCAGCACGAACAGGATTACCGACACGAGATCGAACACCGCGGCGCGCGCGGCGCGGGCGGAGGGAGAGAGCGTTGCCACCCCTCAAGCCTAGGCCGGGCCCTCGGGCGTCTCACCCCGCGCGTCTTCCGGATCGCGCGCCCGGATCCCACCTCCTACGTTCACGATTCAGGCTCAGCTGCGACACGCCGCAGTTCGTGGCCGCCGGATGCGGCGTGTCGCAGTACGGCCTGAATTCGGAACGCGGGATGCGTGCGGCGGCACCCTCAGGCGCCGGATCCGGTCGTGCCCTCGGGCGCTCAGGAGGCTGGATCCTAGGCGGATTCGCGGACAACAAGCTCCGTCTGCAGCGTGATGGCGGCAGGACGCTGCCCGTCGATGACCTGCAGCAGCAGCCGCACCATCTCGGCGCTGATGCGCTCGAACGGCTGGCGCATGGTGGTCAGCGGTGGCGACACGGTCACTGCGAGGGGCGCGTCGTCGAAGCCGGCCACGGCCACATCGTCGGGCACCCGCCTGCCGAGGGCGTGCAGCGCGTCGATCGCGCCCGCAGCCATCAGGTCGTTGGCCGCGAAGACGGCGTCGATGTCCGGGGCGGCCTCGAGCAGCTCGCCCAGGGCACGGGCACCGCTGGCCCGGCTGTAGTCGCCCTCGGCCACGAGGGCCTCGTCGAACGCATCCCCCAGCTCCTGCCGGTAGGCGTCGAAGCGGTCCCGGCCGCCCGCGGTGTCCATCGCGCCGGTAATGGTGGCGATCCGGCGGTGGCCGCGGCCCTTCAGGTAGGCGACCATCTCGCGGGCGCCGTCGCCGTCGTCCGCGGCGACCCAGCCCATCCGCTTCTCGAAGCCGAGCGGGGCGCCGCACGCGATCGCGGGCACACCGGCGTCGACGATGTCGCTCACCACGCCGCCGCGCCCGGCGTGCGCGGAGACGAGGAGCACGCCGTCCACGTGGCCCGCGGTGATGAACTCGGTCGCGCGGCGCCGCTCATCCTCGGTGCCGGCCATGATCAGCACGAGCGAGATGTCGTGCTCGGCGAGTGCCGCGGCCGCCCCGCGCATGAGCACCGCGAAGTTCGGGTCCTCGAAAAGCCGGTCGTGCGTCTCCGTGAGCAGGAACGCGACGGAGTTCGCCCGGCTGGTCGCGAGGCTGCGGGCGTGCGGATTGGGGCGGTACCCGGTCTTCTTGATCGCGCCCTGCACCGCGGCGAGCGCATCCGGGCTGACCCAGTGGCCACCGTTCAGAACGCGCGACACCGTGCCCCGGGACACCCCTGCTGCCGACGCGACGTCGTCGATGGTCGGCCGGCGTCGGGCCTTGGCGGCGGTCACCGTTCCAGCCTAGGACCTGCGGCGCGACCTCCCGCCCGGCTCACGCCTTGACGGCGCCCGCGGCGAGGTCAACCCGCCAGAAGCGCTGCAGCAGCAGGAACATCGCGATCAACGGCAGCACGGACAGCAGCGCGCCGGTGATGACGAGCGTGTACAGCGCGGGCACCGTCGCTCCCTGGTTCAGCAGGCCGTTGAGACCGACCGTGATGGGGAACAGCCCGTCGTCGCCGAGCATGATGTACGGGAGCAGGAAGTTGTTCCAGATGGCCACGAACTGGAACAGGAAGATCGTCACCAGGCCGGGCAGCATCATCGACGTCGCGATGGTGGAGAAGATGCGCATCTCCCCCGCCCCCTCGGTACGGGCGGCCTCGATGACGTCGGTGGGTACCGATGCCGCCGCATAGATCCGGGCGAGGTAGATGCCGTACGGGCTGATGATCTGCGGTAGCAGCACCGACCAGTAGGTGTTGGTGAGGCCGAACTGGGCGAAGAGGAAGTACTGCGGGATCGCGAGGATGACGCCGGGGACGAGCACGCCCATCAGCAGCACGCTGAAGACCGTGCTCTTGCCCGGGAACGTGAACTTCGCGAGCACGTAGCCGGACAGCGCCGACACGTAGGTGGAGAGCAGAGCACCGACGCCGGCATACAGCGCCGTGTTCAGCATCCAGCGCCAGAAGACGCCGTCGCGGTACGCGGTGAGCTCGACGATGTTGTCCCAGAGGTGCGAGCTCGGCGCGAACGTGAACGTCGAGAACAGCTCGGAGCCGTCCTTCGTGGAGGCGGTGAGCACCCAGAAGACGGGCAGCAGGCAGTAGAGCGCGCCCAGCAGCAGGATGACGGTCGCGATCCAGTTCGGCTTGCCCCGGTCCCCGCGGCTCTTGCCGGGACGGGGCTCGGCGACGCGCGGGAGGTCGACGGGGGCGGTTGCGGTGGCGGTCATGGTCAGTCCTCCTGGCCGAAGGCGCGCTTCTGCACTATGCGCAGGAACAGGAACGAGAGAAGAAGGGTCGCGAGCGCGATGACCACCGAGGTGGCGGCCGCGGAGTAGATGTCGTCGCGGGTGAAGGCGTCGCGGTACACCTTCATGAGCGGGGTCCAGCTCGTGGAGAGCGAGTTGCTGAGCGGGCGCAGCGTGGTCGGCTCGGCGAACACCTGCAGGGTCGCGATGAGCGAGAACAGCGACGTCATCACGATGGACGGCGCGATGATCGGCACCTTGATGCGCAGCGCGATGTCCACCTCACTCGCGCCGTCGAGCTTCGCAGCCTCGTAGATCTCGGTGGGCACGGCCTTGAGCGACGTGTACATCACGATCATGTTGAAGCCGACGCCGCCCCAGAGAGCGATGTTGGCGATGCCGAACAGCACGAGGTCGGACGACAGGATCTCCGGGGCGTCCCAGCCGAGCGCGTCGAAGACGAAGTAGAAGGGGCTGACGCCGGGGAGGTAGAGGAAGCCCCAGAGCAGCGAGCTGATGACGGCGGGCACCGCGTAGGGCAGGAAGATCGCGACGCGGGAGAAGCCGGCGGCGCGCGTGCCGCGCGCATCGAGCAGGAGCGCGAACAGCAGGGCGAGGCCGAGCATGGCGGGAACGAGCACGAGCCCGTAGAGCAGCACGCGGCCGATGCTGGCGGCGAACTCGGGGTCGGCGAGGGCCGCGACGTAGTTCTCGAAGCCGACGAAGACCTGCTTCCGAGCACCGGAGCCCAGGCCGAGGCCGGTCACCTGCGTCTTCTGGAAGCTGAGGTAGACCGCGTAGACGATGGGGGCCGCCATGAAGGCGAGGAAGAGCACGATGCCCGGGGCGAGCATCGCGTACGGGGTGAGCACTCGGCTGCGGAACGAGCTGGCGCCTCCGCCGCTGCGGCGGCGGGCCGGAACGGGCGTCGCCGCTGCGGTGCGGGAACGGGGAATGGTCACTGCGGATCCTTGCCTCTCGGGCGAGCGGGCCGGCGCGGGACCGGATGGTCCCGCGCCGGCGTTCGCTCACTTGACCGTGAAGCCGCTCTTCTTGAGATCGGCGACGGTGATGTCCTGCATGGCCGCGACCGCGTCGGTGAACGCGGTGCGCGTGCGGGCCTCGGCGGCCTTGGCGAACTCGTCGTTGTACGCGCTGAAGGCGACGTTGACGTTCGGTCCGTAGGTGAACGGCGACACCGTGTCGGCGACGCCCGCGGCGACCTCGTAGAAGTCGGGCTGGTTACTGAAAAACGCCGGCGGCTCGGTCAGAGCCTCGTCCGCGCCCGCCTGGTCGGCGGGGTAGATGTTGGCGGTCTTCACCAGGGCCTCGATGGCCTCGGGGTCGGTGTTCAGCCACGTCGCGAACTCGGTGGCCTCCTCCTTGTGCTCGGACTGCGTCGTCACACCGGTCGAGGATCCGCCCCAGTTGCCGGTGGCCTGCTCGGAGCCCCACTGCGGCATGGGCGCGGCCTTCCAGAGACCGGCGGTGTCTGCGGCGTTGCCCGCGAGCACGCCGGGCGCCCAGACGGCGGAGAGCCAGCCGACCTGACCGCCGTCGTTCAGCGCGGAGTTCCACTCCGGCGTGTACATCGGCTTGTTGTCGATGACGCCCTCCTCCACGAGGCCGCCCCAGTAGTCGGCGACCGTGGTCGTGGCATCACCCTCGATCTCGACGCCCCAGGCATCACCGTCGATGGACCACCAGGACGCACCGGCCTGCTGGGCGAGGCCGGTGAACCAGCCGGCGTCGTTCGCGGAGAACGTGCCGAGGTACTTGGTCGGGTCGGCGGCGTGCAGCTTGCGCGCCACGTCCGCGTACTCCTCCCAGGTGGTGGGCACGGAGAGGCCGAACTGGTTCAGGATGTCCTCGCGGTAGTAGAACATCATCGGGCCGGTGTCCTGCGGCACGGCGTAGAGCGCGTCGCCGCCCAGGGTCACGGACGACCAGACGCCCTCGGCGAAGTGGTTCTCGAGGTCCGCGGCGCCGTCCGAGATGTCGGCGAGCGCGTCGGCCGACACGAGCGTCGGGATCTTCTGGTACTCGGCCTGCATGAGGTCCGGGGCGCCGCTGCCCGCCTTGATGGCGGTGAGCAGCTTGGTGACCGCGGGGTCGCCGCCGTCCTGCTTGTTCACCGTCACCTGGATGTCCGGGTTCTTCTCGTTCCAGATGTCGACGACCTTCTCCAGATTAGGCGCCCAGGCCCAGTAGGTGAGCTCGACGGGGCCCGAGCCGCCACCGGAACCGGCGTCCGTCGAGCAACCGCTGGTGATGAGCGCGGTCGTCGCGAGAACCGCAACGGTCCCGGCGCGAAGAAGCTTGCGCATTCGTCCTCCTTGTCGAAAGCAGTAAGTGCTTGGCTCGTCACCGCCCGTCCGGAAGGGCACCGGATTCGCAGACGGCTGGGAGCGGTATTAGTAATCCACACCGTTTCCGCAATGTCAATCCGGCGTATTCAAGCGGAGCACCGCGCTGCTGAGAACCCTTGTCGCTCCACCTGTGTGTTAGAACTGTGACCGCACACAGTTCGAGACGATGGAGTAGTTGTGACCGAGGACATCACTCAAGCCCTGCCGATGCAGGTCGACCGGCCCACCTGGATGCCGGGGAGCACGAAGCTCCGCTACGGCGGCGACTACAACCCCGAGCAGTGGGATCGCGCCACCTCGCTGCACGACATCGAGCTCATGCGCCGCGCGGGCATCAACCTCGTGAGCGTCGGCATCTTCTCCTGGGGCCTGCTCGAGCCGCGCGAGGGCGAGTACGACTTCTCGTTCCTCGACGAGATCCTCGGCCTGCTGCACGAGGCCGGCATCGACGTCGACCTCGGCACCCCCACCGCGGCCCCGCCAGCCTGGTTCTGGAAGAAGTACCCGCACGCCCGGGTCGTGACGCGCGAGGGCGTCACCCTCGGCCACGGCTCCCGGGGCATGGGCAGCCCCAGCTCCCCGGAGTACCGCCGCGCTGCCGCGGGAATCACGTCGGCCCTCGCGAAGCGGTACGCGGATCACCCCGCCGTCGTGATGTGGCACGTGCACAACGAGTACGGCGCCCCGGTGAGCGAGTGCTACTCGGAGCAATCGGTGCTGGCCTTCCGCGAGTGGCTGCAGCGCCGGTACGTGTCGCTCGACGGGCTCAACGCCGCCTGGGGCACCACGTTCTGGAGCCAGCAGTACCGCGAGTGGGACGAGGTCGACGCCCCGCGTCTCTCGGCGAGCATCGTGAACCCCGCCCAGCGCCTCGACTTCAAGCGCTTCTCCTCCGACGCCCTGCTCGAGTGCTTCGTGATGGAGCGCGACATCCTGCGCGCGGCCACCCCGCACCTGCCGGTCACCACGAACTTCATGGCAACCAACTGCCCGTCCGTCGACTACTGGAAGTGGGCGCGCGAGGTCGACGTCGTGGCCAACGACTACTACCTGGTCGCCGAGCGGGAGGACAACCACATCCTCGCCGCCATGGACTCCGACTTCACGCGCTCCCTCGCGGGGAACCGGCCCTGGATGCTCATGGAGCACTCGACGTCCGCGGTGAACTGGCAGCCCCGGAACATCGCCAAGCGGCCCGGCGAGCTCGCCCGCAACAGCCTCAGCAGCGTCGCCCGTGGGTCGGACGCCGTCCTGTTCTTCCAGTTCCGCGCCTCACGGTACGGCGCCGAGAAGTTCCACTCCGCGATGCTGCCGCACGCCGGCGAGACGTCGCGCGTCTGGCGCGAGGTCGAGGCGCTCGGATCCGTGCTGCAGGGCATCGAGGAGGTGTGCGGCTCCCGCGTCGAGGCCCGCGTCGCCCTGCTCTGGGACGTCGAGTCCTTCTGGGCACAAGACCTCGAGTGGCGGCCCTCGATCGAGCTCGACCACCGCGAGCGCATCGAGGCGTACTACTCGGCGCTGTGGCGCAGGGGCGTGACCGTGGACTTCGCCCACCCGTCCGCCGACCTGTCGGGCTACGACCTCGTCGTCGCCCCCGCGCTGTACCTCGTCGACGGCACGTCCTCGGCGAACCTCGAGGGCTACGTCGCGGCGGGCGGCAACCTCGTCGTGTCCTACTTCTCGGGCATCGTGAACGAGAACGACGCCGTGCCGGCCGGGCCCTTCCCGGGCGCCCTGCGCACGGTGCTCGGCCTCAGCATCGAGGAGTTCCTTCCCTTCCGCGAGAACGAGACGGCACGCCTCAGCTCGGGTGCCACCGCTCGGTCGTGGGCCGACGACATCGTCCTCGGCACCGCCGAGGCCGAGGCCACCCACCTCGACGGACGCGCGGAGGGCCGGGCGGCCATCACGCGCAACGCGCACGGGGCCGGGACGGCCTGGTACGTCGCCACGAAGCTCGACGGCGCCGACCTCGGCGCATTCCTCGACACCGTTCTCGAGCGCTCCGGTGTCGCGACGGGACCCGTTCCGGCGGCAGGCCTGGAGGTCGTGCGACGCGAGGCGCCGGACGCCACCTACACCTTCCTGTTGAACCACTCGGAGCAGGAGGCCTCCTATGAGGTCGCCGGCACGGACCTGGTCACGGGCGAGACGGTCGGATCCGCGGTCGTTCCCGCGGCCGGGGTGCGGATCCTCCGCACCGCCCGGACCGGGGCCGACGCGGCGAGCCCCGGCGCCCGTTAGTCGACGCACGCCTTCCGAGCGGCCTGCCCCGTACGCGGTCAGCCCCCGCGGCCCGGCTCGCGCCGCGGCCTGACCGGCTCCGCACGACCCTGACCCCGTCCGGCATCGCCGGACGGGGTCGCCGTCGTTCGGGGAGCGGGGCGTTGCTGCTGTCCCGCGGGGCCGCTGGATGGACCCTGCCGCGGCGACCCCGCGGCACCGGCGCCGCCGTTCGGCGGCCCCGATCGGCCGGCGCTCGTTCCGCCACCGCCCGCGGGTCCGGTCGGGCGCGTCCGCGGCGCACCCGGTTGACCCGACAGTCCGGCGTGCGTGGAGCCGCCGCCGTTGGGCGGTCCGGAGCGGGCGGAGAGCACCGGGGGCCGGAACTTGACCGACTGGTCCGCCTCCTCGAGCGTGCGGTAGTAGCCCACGAGCTCGCGTCCCCCCGACGTCTCCGCCCAGGTGACGACCCGGAAGTACCACTCGCGCCGCGGGCCCAGCTGCAGGTGCCGCACGACGGCGGCGGGCTCGCGCCGGCTGTCCCGCATCAGGATCCACTCCCCCGGTCCGATGCGGATGGGGGGCCACGGGGGTTGCCAGCTCACCAGTGCTCCTCACGGTCGTTCGGGGAGCAGTCCGGCCACTGCGGGATCGATGCTACTGGGTGACCACCGACGTTACTTGGCCTGGGCGGGCGCTTCAGTAGTGACAGGGCGATGATGCAGGTGCGCTCCCGGCTGATGCGGCTCCTGGCCCGGCTCGGGCAGGTACTGCAGCCCGGACGACGAGTTCGCGCTCGTCATGAGCAGCTCCAGCCACTCGCGGTTGACCGCCACCTTCTCCTGCTCCTGCATGTGGAACTGGACCGGCGTGCTGCGGCTCAGCCAGATCGCGCTGCGGCCCCCGCCGACGGCCGCGGAGTCGTGCCAGCTGAAGAAGAAGCACTCGCCGCGGCGCAGCTTGCCCGTGATCACGATCTGGAGGTGCGTGAGCGTGCGGTCGTCGATAGTGACCTCGATGTTGGCCCCGTACATCAGCGTGCCCATATCGCTGCCCCTGTGCGTCGATGCTGGGGCGCCCGGAGTGAGGGCGCGTGCCCACACTCTAGTGCAGCGTCACGATCCGGCGCGGCGTGAGATTCCGAGCACGTATGCGGCCTGTCCGGCGTGCTGCAGGTCGTCGGAGAGCACGCTCATGAGGCGCACGGCGAGCGTGACCGGCGGGTCGTAGGAGTCGTCGACGACCCGCTCGAGGTCGGACTCGTCGATGCCGCGCAGGCACTCCACCGTCCGCGCGTGCACGGCGTCGAGGTAACCCGCGAGGTTCTCGGCGGAGGCGCGCACGGCGCCGACCTCCTCGGCGCTCTGGCCGTAGCCGGTCTCGTCCGGGGTGAACGGCAGCTGGAACCGCTCGACCCAGCCGCTGGCCGTCCACACCTGCTCGCGTCCGAACGCCTCGGCGATGTGGTCGTCCTGCACGCGGGTCAGGTGCCAGACGAGCCACGCCACCGTGTTGGACTCGGGGTCTGCACGGTAGACGAGCTGATCCTCGGTCACGCGCTTCAGCGTGGAGTGCACCGTCTGGCGCACCCGGTCGAATCCGTCGATGAGGATGTCGTCGATCGCCATGCTCCGCCCTCCGTAGGTCCGTGCGTCTGTAGGTTCCGTGTCCGTGCGTGTACAGGTACGCGGTCCTCAGCGAACCTACGCCTCCTCGCCGGCGGTCGGCGGTCGGCGGTCGGCGGTCCTCGCCGTCGGCCCCCCGTCCGCGGTCGGCGTGCGCTCAGCGCGGCTGCCTAGGTTGGGCCGCATGACCATCACACGCATCCAGCCCGGCCCCGACCAGGAGTCGGTGTGGGACTACCCCCGCCCGCCGCGCGTCGAGGAGACCACCGAGCGCGTCGTGGTGCGGCTCGGCGGCGAGGTCGTCGTCGACACCCGCAGCGCGCTCCGCGTGCTCGAGACGAGCCACCCGCCGGCCTACTACCTGCCGATCTCCGCCTTCGCGCCCGGCGCGCTCGTCTCGGCCGCCGGCTCGTCGATGTGCGAGTACAAGGGCCGCGCGGCCTACTTCGACGTGCGGGCGGGCGGCGCCGTGGCCGAGCGCGCCGCCTGGATCTACCGCAGCCCCCTGGCCGGCTACGAGGCGCTCGCGGACCACGTCTCCCTCTACCCGGCGGCGATGGACTCCTGCGAGGTGAACGGCGAGCGGGTCGTGCCGCAGGAGGGCACGTTCTATGGCGGCTGGATCACGTCCCGCGTCGTCGGACCGTTCAAGGGGAGCCCCGGCACCCTCGGCTGGTGACGCGCACCGCACCCGGCTCGTCCGGGGTAACGACGAAGGGCCGGTCCTCGCGGACCGGCCCTTCTGTGGTGGAGCTAAGGGGATTCGAACCCCTGACCTTCTCATTGCGAACGAGACGCGCTACCAACTGCGCCATAGCCCCAAACTGCCTGTCGAGATTATCACGACCCGGCAGGTGCGAATGACACCCGGGCTGCGACGGCCGACGAGGCCGGCTGCCGCCTAGCTCGCCCGGCGGCGGCGGCGGAGCACCGCGTCGAGGTCGGCCATGCCCGGCTGGGCCTCCTCCACGATGCCCATGCGGGCGAAGCGGCTGGGCGGCGCGGCCGGGGCCTCCACGGCCACCGGAACGGCCTGGACGGCCGGCTGGCGCTCGGCGGCGGGCTGGTTGGGCTGCTGCTCGACTCTCTGCTGCTCGGCGGCGGGAAGCTGAGCGATCTCGGGCTCCTGGTGCGCCTGACGCAGGGCGCGGTCCGCGGCGGCGAGGGCGGCGGCCAGCTCGCGCTCGGCGGATCCGGCATCCGATGCGGTCGCGGCGGGGGCGGCGGAGCGGGAGAGGTAGAGGGGCTTCGGCACGGGGACCGGCGTCCACGGCTGCGCCTCGGCGGCGGGCTCCGCGGCCTGCGGGGCCTGCTGGTCGCCGAAGTCGGGGAACGCGGTCTGCACGACGCGACGCACGGGCGTCTGGGCCACCCTGCGGGCCTGGGCGATCCGCGACATCCGCTGCAGCCCGGCGAGGGCGAGCATGGCGGCGATCGAGCTGACCACGAGCAGACCCCAGGCGCCGGCGGATGCGACCTGGCCGAGCCCGACGACGATCCCGATCAGGGCGAGCGCGAGCACGCCCGTCGCGGTGAGGCGGGTGCGGCGCAGTCGCACGGCTGCGGTGGGCGACGCGACGGTCTGCGGGGCAACCTTCGGCAGGGCCCGCGCGGCGGCGGCGTCCCGGGCCCGGGCGGCGGCCTCAGCCTCCTCGGCGGCCCGGCGCAGGGCGCGCTGCTGCTCGGCGACGCTCCGGGCGGACGTCTCGGCCCGGACCTCGTCCGGAACCTCCGCCGTCTCCGCGAGAATGCGCAGCGTCTGCTGCAGGCGCACCGCGTTCCGTTCCGTCGCCAGGTACTGCCGCCTGCGCAGCCACGTCGGCAGCAGATATGCCAGCCAAAGCAGCGCCGAAAGCGCGATGATGATGCCGCCGAACTCCATGCTCCCCACGTTAGGAGTCAGGCGGCTGCGGGCGGCCGAAGCGGCCGGGGTGTGTTGTCCCGGAAACGCCGTCGAGGTGCCGAATTCGGCGCTTCCCGCGCCGGATTCGGGACCGAGTCGGGCACCTCACGGGGAGGGGCGACCGGAACCCGGGCTCGCGTCAGCGGCGGCGGGCGATCGGGAGCGGGTTCGCGGCGGCGTCGCGGTCGGCCTGCGGGATGGCGGCGGCCTCCGTGGGCACGTCGCGATCGAGCCAGCGGCGCAGCACGCCCGTGTCGAGCTCCTCGGTCACGAGCGCGAAGCAGAAGTGGTCGCGCCACTCCCCGTTGATGTGGATGTACCGGCGTCGGAGGCCCTCGTACCGGAAGCCGAGCTTCTCCACCACCCGCAGCGACGGGGCGTTCTCGGGCCGGATGCAGATCTCCATCCGGTGCAGCCCGAGCTGGTAGAAGCAGTAGTCCGTGGCCAGCGCGACCGAGATGGGCGTCGCGTTCTTGCCCGCGAAGCGCTCCGCGACCCAGTAGCCGATCGTGGCGGAGGACAGCGACCCATAACTGATGCCGGACACGTTCAGCTGCCCGGCCAGCTCGCCGTCGTACTCGATGATGAACGGCAGGCCGAGGCCGGCCCGCGCGTTGGCCTGGAGCGAGCGGATGCTGGCGCGGGCGTCGAAGGACAGCGGCGCGTGGGGGCTCGTCGCCTCCCACTGCCGCAGCCAGGACCGGTTCTGCACGAGCTCGCGCTCGAGGGCGCGCGCATCCCGCACCCGCACAGGGCGGATCGAGATGTGCCCCTCCCGGAGCGTCGGAATCGTTGCCGGCACGTCTTCTGAACCCCGCACCACGCGGACCGCGCGGTTAGCCGTCCAGCTTCTGTGAGAACTCCTGCAGCCACGGGCGGAAGTCGTCGCCCAGGTCCTCGTGGTCCGACGCGAGCTGCACGATGGCCTTCAGGTAGTCGAGCCGGTCGCCGGTGTCGTAGCGGCGTCCGCGGAAGACGACGCCGTACACGCCGCCAGTCCACTCCGGCGCGCCGGCGAGCTTCTCGAGCGCGTCCGTCAGCTGGATCTCCCCGCCCTTGCCCGGAGGGGTCTTCTCGAGCACGTCGAAGACCTCGGGGCGCAGCACGTAGCGGCCGATGATCGCGAGGTTCGACGGAGAGGTGCCCGGGGCGGGCTTCTCCACGAGCCCGGTCACGCGAACCACGTCGGGGTCGTCCGTCTCCTCGACGGTGGCGACGCCGTACAGGTGGGTCTGGGCGGGGTCGACCTCCATCAACGCGATGATGCTGGCGTTACGGCCGATCTGCTCCGCGATCATCTTCGTCAGCAGCGGGTCGCGGGCGTCGATGATGTCATCGCCGAGCAGCACGGCGAAGGGCTCGCGGCCGACGTGCATGGCGGCGCGGAGCACGGCGTGGCCGAGGCCCTTGGGGTCGCCCTGGCGCACGTAGTGCATGTCGGCGAGGTCGGTGGACTCGTTCACCTTGCGCAGGCGCTCGCTGTCGCCCTTCTGCAGCAGGGTCGCCTCGAGCTCGGTGTTGCGGTCGAAGTGGTTCTCCAGCGCGTTCTTGTTGCGGCCCGTGATCATGAGCACGTCGTTGAGGCCGGCCGTCACCGCCTCCTCCACCACGTACTGGATCGCCGGGCGATCCACGACGGGCAGCATCTCCTTCGGCATCGCTTTCGTCGCGGGCAGGAAGCGAGTGCCGAGGCCTGCGGCAGGAATAACGGCCTTGGTGATGTGAGAAGCCATGAGGGACAGGCTATCGAGATTTGTTAACTAAAATCGTCGCCATGGTTACCGAGGCGAGTCATCGCAAGCGGGCGCTGCGCATGGAACTGCGCGAGCGCCGCCGCAATCTCACCTCTTCGGAGCGCGATGCGGCCACCGACGGCCTCACGCGCAACCTCATCGACCTCGCCTCGACACACCGGGCCAAGTCCATAGCGTGCTACCTCTCCGCGACGGACGAACCGAGCACGAGGCCGTTCCTCGAGTGGGCGAACCGCAACAGTCTGCGGGTGCTGTTCCCGATCTCCCGGGAGGACGGCCTGCTCGACTGGACCGTGAGCCGAGCCGAGGAGGAGACCGAGGGGCTCTTCGGCATGCCGGAGCCGATCGGCGAGGTTCTCGGGCCCATCGCGATCAACCAGGTGGACCTCATCATCGTGCCCGCCGCCGCCGTGGACGAGCAGGGCATGCGGATGGGCTGGGGCCGCGGCTACTTCGACAAGACCCTCGGGTCCATGGAGGCCTGTCCGCCGGTCTACGCTGTAGTGTTCGATTCCGAATTCGTGGACTCCGTGCCGCGCGAGGTGCACGACCAGCCCGTCAACGGGATCGTCACCCCGACTCGCATCCTCACCTTCTAGGACACCGTGCCCACCTATTCCTACCGCTGCACCGAGTGCGGCAACGCCTTCGACATCCAGCAGTCCATGACCGACGCCTCGCTCACCGAGTGCCCCGTGTGCGGCGGCGTGCTGCGCAAGGTCTTCTCGCCCATCGGCGTCACTTTCAACGGCTCCGGCTTCTACCGCACCGACTCCCGCACCTCGGGCACGAAGTTGTCGGGCTCGAAGTCGTCCTCGACCGGTTCGTCCTCGTCGTCCGGGTCGTCCGAGTCCTCGAAGTCCTCCGGCGGCGACTCGTCGTCCTCCTCGTCGGGATCCTCCGGCTCCGGCTCGTCGGGATCCAGCGGCGGATCCTCGTCCTCGAGCGCCGGATCCTCGTCCGGCGGCGGATCGTCGAGCTCGAGCGGCTCCTCCTCCTCGAAGTAGCCCGCGGGGGCATAGCGGCGCCGATCGCCCGCGGTTATCGGAGCGGTTGGGCTGTAGCGGCGTCGTCCACATCGCCGTAGGAACCCGCGGCTCGACCGTTTCCGCCTGCCCGCGCCACCGCGTGGTCCCGTCGTTACTATTGCGCACTGTCGCCCGTCATCCGGCCGGGTCGCACACGCCACGCACTCGACGATCAGGATCCGCGCATGCCCCAGGACACCACCGCCCCCGCAGCAGCCGCCGAATCGACGGTGACCGACACCCCGGTCCGCGCCGTAATCAATCTCGACCTCGAGGGGCCGCGGATCAGCCGGCACGTTTACGGCCACTTCGCGGAGCACCTCGGCCGGTGCATCTACGACGGGTTCTACGTCGGCGAGGACAGCGACATCCCGAACGAGGGCGGCATCCGGCTCGACGTCGTCGAGGCGCTGCGTGCGCTGAACATCCCCAACCTCCGCTGGCCGGGAGGCTGCTTCGCCGACGAGTACCACTGGATGGACGGCATCGGCCCCAAGGAGGAGCGGCCGAGCATGGTCAACACGCACTGGGGCAACGTGGAGGAGAACAACCACTTCGGCACGCACGAGTTCATGGCCCTGTGCGAGCTCCTCGGCGCGGACCCCTACATCAGCGGCAACGTGGGCAGCGGCACCGTGCGCGAGATGAGCGAGTGGGTGGAGTACCTGACCCGCGACGGGGACAGCCCCATGGTGCGGCTGCGCAAGCAGAACGGACGCGAGAAGGCGTGGCGCGTGCCGTTCTGGGGCATCGGAAACGAGGCGTGGGGCTGCGGCGGCAACATGAGCGCGCAGGCATACACGGACGAGGCCCGCCGCTACTCGACGTACTGCCGCGACCACGGCGACAACACGCTGTACCGCATCGCCGCCGGCGCCCAGGACGACGACTACTCCTGGACGAGGACGCTCATGGAGTCCATGAACTGCCTCGGCTGCCAGCGCGAGCCGAAGAGCTACTTCCAGGCGGTGTCGTTCCACTACTACACGATCCCCGGACCGTGGGAGGACAAGGGCAACGCGCTCGTGTTCACCGACGACGAGTACTACCTGACGATGCTCAACGCGCAGCGCGTGGACGAGATCATCGCGGGCCACTCTCGGGTCATGGACTGCTACGACCCGAAGAAGCGCGTCGGCCTCGTGCTCGACGAGTGGGGCACCTGGTGGAACGTCGAGCCGGGCACGAACCCGGGCTTCCTGTTCCAGCAGAACACGCTGCGTGACGCCCTCGTCGCGAGCCTGCACTTCGACATCTTCCACCGCCACGCGGAACGGTTGATCATGGCGAACATCGCGCAGACGGTCAACGTGCTGCAGGCCATGCTCCTCACGGACGGCGAGAGCCTGGTCCTCACGCCCACGTACCACGTGTTCGAGATGAACAAGGGGCATCAGGATGCGGCGTCCCTCGACGTGCACCTGCAGGGCGTGGCGGAGCGCCAGGTCGAGGGCGGGGAGCTGCGGACGCTCTCCGCCTCCGCGAGCGTGAAGGGCGACACCGCGCTCGTCTCGGTCAGCAACCTCGATGCCGGGAGCCCGCGCGAGGTGTCGTTCGACCTTCGGGGCCGCGATGTCACCGCCGTGCGGGGCCGCATCCTCACCGCGGACACGCTGCAGGACCACAACGCGCCGGAGCACCTGGACTCGGTGGCGCCGCGCGACTTCGACGGCGCGGAGGCCACGGACACCGGGCTCCGGGTGACCCTGCCGCCGCACTCCTTCGTCACCCTGGAGCTCTCCCTGGGGTAGGGCCGCCTCCGGCACACTGTTCCGAATTCAGGCTCCACTGCGACACGCCGCGCTTAGGCACTCCCGAAACGCGGCGTGTCGCAGCACAGCCTGAATCGTGAACGGCGGGACCGTGCAGGGCGTGACGGGGCTAGCCCCAGTGGGGCGGGACGTCGAGGCGCAGGCGCTCGTCGTTCTCGCCGCTTCCGCCGCCGGATGCGGGCCGGTCGCCCCAGGCCTGGTCGGTGTCCTCGCTCGCACGCACGGGCGCTGCTCCGGGTACCTCGCGCTGGGGGGTCGGGTCGGACCCGGGCACCGGCTCCGTGCGCGCACGCCGCGGGCCGCGCTTCCGCGGCGTCGTACCGAACTGCTCCGACTCGGGGCGCTCGGTCATGGGGTCGCCTCGGTCACCGGACGAGCCGCGGTCACTCCGCGTCAGGCCGGTAGGGCGACGCCGTGGACTCCGCGTGCCGCGTGTCGTCCGCAACGGGGATGGGGCCGGTCACCGCGTCGGGCTCGCCGCGCTGTGCCACGCCGTGCTCGCCGTCATCGACCGAAGTCGCAACGACCGGAGTCGCATCGGCGGAGGCACCAGCGACCGGAGCGTTCCCGGCATCGGCCGGGGCGCTTCCTGAGGCTGCGGCATCCGCATCCAGCGTCGATCCGCCCTCGGCGTCGACCGCCTCGGCGGACTGCACCGGGATCGGCTCCGTGTGCGGCGCGGAGGCGCCCACCGCGCCGAGCGCGCGGGCGATCTTCGCAGCGACGGCGTCCGGGTCGGCGAACAGCTCGAAGCTGTGCACGCGCAGGTAGTGCCAGCCGAGGCGCTTCAGCATCTCGGGGCGCAGGCGCAGCGACTCGCGCAGGCTGTAACGGTTGACGGTGCTGTCCGTCTCGATCGCGATGGCGCGGCCCTCGTAGGACGCGACGAGCGCGAGCTTGCCGCGGTGCCCGAGGGACACGGTGAGGCCGAGCACCTCGAGGCGGCGGGCGAGGTCCACGAGCATGGCGTCGCTGTCGTCGGGGAGGTGCTCCTCGACCGTGCGGGCCTTGGCCTCGCCAAGGATCTGCGCGAGCGCGACGATGCCGTGCCGCATCCGGTCCTCATCGATGTCCTCCGGCTGGAAGCAGGAGACGACGACCATGGAGCGGCGGGCGCGGGTCATGCCGACCGCGAGCAGACGCTCGCCACCCGGAGCCGCGAGGGCGCCGAAGTTGGAGAGCACGCGCCCGTGCGGGGTGCGGCCGTAGCCGATGGAGAAGATGACCCGGTCGCGGCTCTGCGCGACGCACTGCTCGAGGGTCGCGACCATGAACGGCTCGGCCCGCTCGCCGAGGAAGAACTCGGTGACGTCGGATCGCTTCGCCGCGGCGGCGAGCACGGCCTGCTGCACGCGGACGGCGTGCTTCGCGCTGGCGGTGATGACCATGAGGGACTCGCGGGGTCGCCACTTGGCGTGGTCGAGCACGAGCTGCACGACGCGCGTGACCTCGGCGTCCACGCTCTCGACGGCGCCGGTGTCCTCGTCTGCCATGCCGTGCCCGTTCTCGACGAAGTCGAGCGAGAGGCTGCTGTGGCCGAGGAACGTGCCGGCCCACGGCAGGGACTGGATGCGGCCGCCGTAGAAGCGACGGTTCACCAGCTCGGCGAGGTCCTCGCCACCGGCACGGTAGCTGCGAGTGAGCGACAGGGTCGGCAGCAGCTCGCCGAGCCGCGCAAGGGCGGAATCGGCGTGCAGGTCGTCGAGCGTCGTGTCGTTCTGACGCGAGGTGCTGTCGACCGGCGGGACGGGCTCCGTCACGGCGATCGAGAACGGGGACGGCGTCTGCGTGACCGGATCGCCGAACACGACGGTCTGCTTCGCCCGGCGGATCGCGCCGAGGCTCTCGGCCAGGGTGATGGCCCCCGCATCCACCAGGAACAGCGCGTCGAACGGCATGGTGTCGGTGATGTCGGACACCTCGTACGGCGAGGCGAGCCAGACCGGGGCGACCGAGCGGGACAGGTGCGGCGCCGTCCGCTGCAGGGTGAACGAGTTCACGTCGTCGCCGCGCAGCAGCTCCTTGAGCGCGTGCGACTCCTCCTGCCAGTCGACGAGGCCCATCTTCCAGGCCTCCGCGAGCTGCCAGGCGAGCAGCTGGGAGCTGCCGGCCGCGTGCGCCTCGTCGACGAGGCGGAAGTCCGCCTCCAGCCGGTCGAGGATGTCCGTGTTGGCGTTGAGCAGCCGCTTGTCGCTGGCGAGCAGGTGCTCGAGCACCGACTGCCACCAGGCCAGCTCGAGCTCGGCGCCGACGCTCTCGGCGGGCATGTGCCGCTGCGACAGGTCGGTGAGCAGCGGGTCGAGGTCGAGCGAGCGCAGCTCCGCGAGCAGGGCGGTGCGCTCCTGAAGGTTGTTGAGCACCTCGGACTCCGCGGCGAGGCCCTCGACCGTGGAGAGCAGGTCCGGGATCGACAGCTCGGCGAGCGGCTCGCGCTTGGTGAGCTGGCTCAGCGGCTCGTCGAGCACGGCCAGGTCCTCCGCCACGCGCTGGTACGCCCCGTGCACGTCGCCGATGCCGGTCGGCACCTCGGGCGTGACGCCGCCCGGTGCGAAGCGGTGCCACAACTCGCGCTGGTGCTGCACGCGCACGAGGGCCTCGTGCATATCCGCGATGTGCACGCCGGGGCGCACGTACTCCTTCGCGAGCTTGCGGAGACGGCGGCGGTTCGCGCCGGACATCTCCGCCGAGTCCTTGCGGGATCCGGTCGCGATGATGAGCTCGGTGAGCGGCCGGTCGAAGACGACGGGCTGGAACTTGTCGAGCGTCTCGCGCAGATCGAGCAGGAGGCGCAGGTAGAGGCCGAGCTCGGCGATCGACTCGAACATGCGCATGTGCGTCTTGGCGACGAGGTCCGTCGCGCGCTCGAGCAGGTTCGGCAGACCGGTGTCGTGCAGGGTCTTGGCGAGCTGGTGCGCGCTCGACGCGGCGGCGGTGGTCGGGAAGCTCGCGCCGTACCAGGGCGAGTCGTCCGGCCCGTAGCGGAACTGGCCGAGGGCCGCGGCGCGGACGAGCGTCTCCGCCGCGCCGGCGCGATCGTCCGCGAGCGCCTCGATGGACCGGCGGGTCAGGCGGGCCGTGGTGGACGGCGGGGCGGGCAGCAGCGCGAGGCGCGCGAGCTCGCTCAGGGCATCCAGCACCGAGACGTGCAGCACGGGATCCTGGCGACTGAGCGCGTGCCGGTAGTCGAGAAGCACGTGGCGCAGGCGCACGAGCGCGTCGTCGACCTCGTTCATCGAGGGCTTGCGGGCCTTCTCGTTGCGCGAGATGGCGGCGACGACGTCGCGGCGCAGGTTGCGCGGCGACACGGCGAGGCCGGGCAGGTCGATGGCGGAGAGCCGCTGGGCGATGCCGGCGAGGGTCGAGTGCCGCGGGCTGACGACGAGCACGCGCTTGTGCTGGGAGACGAGGCAGCCGATCGCGTTGACGATGGTCTGCGTGCCGCCCGTGCCGGGCAGGGTCTTCACGACGAGCGAGTTGCCCGCGTTGATCTGCGCGATGACGTACTCCTGCTCGGAGTCCGCATCGAGCAGCAGGGTGTCGGTGACCGGCGGGCGGTCGTCCTGGGCGATGGGCTCGACGGGCGCGTAGGCCTCCCCCACGCCCCAGCGGGCAGTGGGGTTGCCGGCGATGGCGTCGATCACCAGGTGGTCGAGGTTCTGCGCGTCGCGCGCCATGGCGAGCCCCACCTCGGCGAAGGACGAGACGACGAGGCGCGGGTGCACCGTGAAGTTCGGCAGATGAGTGGTGAGGCCGCGCAGGCGGTCGATCACGGGCTGCGGCTTGAAGGATCCGTCCGACAGGGCGAGGGCGACGAAGGACCGCACGTCGAGGGTGATGCCGAACTGCTCGTGCAGGGCGCGCGCCAGCGACGGGTTGAGGAAGGGCTGGCCCTTGAGCTTGATCTCGAAGTCGCGGCCGTGGCGGCGGATGGCCAACGGGCGCAGCAGCACCGGTGCACGGTAGGAGTTCTCGCCGTTCGTCCACTCGGCGAGGCCGATGGCCAGGTGGATCGACTCGATGCCACGCGACGACAGCAGCTCGATCCCCTTCTGGGTGAGCTCGCCGGCCGCGACGCGGGCCGTGCGCAGCGCGATCTCGTCCCGGATCAGGCTCGACAGCAGCGTCGTCTTGCCGGTGATGAACTGCGCGAGCCCGCCCGGGTGCGTCGTGGACAGCTCGATGCGCGAGCGCGGGGTGTCGGAGAAGTGCAGCAGCGGCGACGGCCCGCCGACCTGGGCGAGCTGGGCACGCCAGCGCTGCCACGACGGCTCGGCGACGTTGGTCGCCTGAAAACGCGGGTCGCCCACGCTCAGGGCGTGGGGTGCAGTGTCGTTGTGCGAAGCGTTCGTCAACGGATCCTCTGCATGCTCATCGACGATTCCGGACAGCAGGTCCTCGTCGTCGGTTCGGTTATTGGCGCGCCACACGGCACCCAGACTAAGCGCCAATGAGGACTCCGCTCCCCCACCACGCCCGGGTGTCACGGTATCGATGTCCTCCATTTGTACCCCGGCCCGTCCCCCGTGTTACGTGTGGTGCGGATGTTGCGAAGGTGCGGAGTACGGTCCCTGAGCTCGTCGAAGGGACGCAACGGTCCCAGGGAGGCCGACGGTCCATCACGGTTCCAGAGCCTGTCGAAGGGACGCGGCCACCTCGTGTCACCCGCGCCTGCACCTCAGACACCGGGGTCACCGAGGTCGCACCGCCTCCCCCGCGACCCCGGGTATCATGGCCGGGTCAGCCTCTGTAGCTCAATGGAAGAGCAGTTCCGTCCTAAGGAAAGGGTTGGGGGTTCGAGTCCCTCCAGGGGCACACCGGTTTCTGCAATCCCACGCATCTCTTGCATTTCCATCGGCAGGGCGAGAGCTACCGCCTCCGCGCCTTTGTCGGCCGACTTTCCAGCAGGAGTCCGTGGTCGCAGCCCGACGCACCTACGGCCAGCGAGTTCCTTCGCGCCTACCAGCCCAGCAACCTCATGGACGTCAGCGGCGAGAGGATGCTCTCGAGCGCGCTGACCGTTGGGCCGCCATCATCACGGCCCACAACCGGCGACTCGGGATCGGCGAATGATCGAGGCAGATCGCCGCTGACGGGCAAGGCCTCCCCGGTTCCTGATCCTCAGCGCGCGGTCGAGCGGACCGTACTTTCGGCGTCCGCGCCACTTCGGGCAGCGTCCGAATTCTGCACTACCGCCGCGTTCTCGCTCCCGGTGGCGGCGTGAGTCGTCGCTTCCACGTAGCTCGGGGCCGGCGCATCCGCCCCTGCTTCCGACGAGGACGCATCAGCGTCCGCATCCTCCGCATCCGCATCCGCATCCACATCTTCCGCATCCGCGCCCTCCCCCTGCAGGGGCGGCGGAGCGGACGCGTAGGCGGCGGAGAGGCGGCGGTACGGCGCCGACACGAAGGCGAGCAGCACCACCACAAGCAGCACCGCGCTGGCACCGAAGAAGGCCAGCGCGATTCCGCGTGCCTCACCGGGGCCGAGGAGCCAGCCCAGCGAGTCGCGGCCTGCCTGGGTGTTCATGTACGGGATGAGCCAGAACTGCGCGAGCGGACCGATGATGAACGACGACACCGGCGCCGCCGCGGACTCCAGGCTCGCCGCGAAGCCGAAAACGCGTCCCTGCTTCTCGAAGGGCACGACCCGCTGCACGATGGTCTGCTCCGACGCCTCGGCGATCGGCATCAGGCACATGAAGAGCAGGATGCCGATCGCGTACACCCACCACACCTCGCGGATTGCGAAGGTCATCCCCAGCAGGGCGACGCCGATGTTGATGAGGAGCATCGTGCGCACGGGATTCTTGCCGAGCCCGAACCGGGCGACGAGCCCGCCACCGACGATGAAGCCGATGCTCGTGACGCCGAGGACGATTCCCCAGATCTCGACCGAGAACAGGGTCAGGCCGTAGGGATCCATGAGCGCCATGAACACGCCGCCCACGAGGTTGTTGAAGGTGGAGAACAGGATGAGCGCGAGGAGCCCCGGCACCGCGACGACGGCCGGGATGACGCCGCGGAACCCGTAGCCCTTCGGCGCCGCCCCCTCGACGTGCACGACGCCCCGCTCGGGGATCGGCACGAAGAACAGGTGGACGAGGGCCAGCGCCGTGGCGACGATCGCGATGACGACGGTCCACCCCATCCCGAGCAGCCCGATGGAGAGGCCGGAGAACACGCTGGTCACCATGAACGCGAGACCCTGCACGGCGCCGACGAGGCCGTTCGCCTTGTCGCGGCGGTCACTGGGGACCAGCAGCGTAACGGTGGTCGACAGCGCGATGTTGCGCATGTTCTCGACCACCCCGCCGACGAGGATCACGCCCGCGAACACCCAGAACCAGGGTCCGCCCCAGTCCACGAGCACGGACTCGGGGAACGACAGGTACAGCCCGCCGGCGAGCAGGTAGGTGACGAGCGTCACGGCGCTCGCGAGCACCATGACCGCCTTCTTCTTGTTGTGGTCGACGATAACTCCGAAGACCACACCGAGCGCCGCGACCAGCAGCATGTACGAGCCGCCGATGATGGCCGTGGCGAGCACCGATCGGGTCTCGAGGTAGGCCCAGAAGGTCAGCGCCCACCAGAGGTAGCTCGAGGTGACGTTGGCCACCGCGGTGTTCGCCAACACCTGGTAGAAGGCACGAACGGTCCGCGGCCCGGGCGTGTACTGATCGGGTCCTTACCCCCGTTCGACGCGTTGTCCGAGGTGGCGAGCGGATGCGACATACGTGCTCCTCCTGCGGAGACTCGTGATGGAGCTGCTTCGACGGAACCGGCGATGTGGACACTGTTCACATCACGTGAGGAACACGGTACCGAAGCGGGGCACGCGACCGCAATGGGGAAATCGCGGTGATCGAAAGAACGGGCGCTCTCGCCCTGAAATCGAGCACCCGAGAGAAGGGCCCGTCCCTTCGACAAGCTCAGGGGCCGTGGCCGGCGCGTGAGGACTCGTCGCGCCCCTTCGGCAGGCTCAGGGACCGTGGGCCGGCGCGAGGACCGTGCCCACACACCGCCGATAGTTGACCGTGGTCCACTATCGGCGTATAGTTGACTGCAGTCAACCAACAGCAGGAGATCGATGTCGCGCACCACCACCGCCAAGCACCGCAAGGAAAAGGAAGCACGCCAGCCCGTATCGGCTGACGGCAGCATGAGCCAGAGGCAGGTGCTCGAGTCGCTGTCGGGCCTGCTGCTCGGCATGTTCGTGTCGATCCTGGCGGGCACCGTCGTCGCCACGTCGCTGCCGATCATCATCTCGGACCTCGAGGGCGACCAGTCCGCCTACACCTGGGTCGTCACCGCGACGCTGCTCGCCACCACCGTCAGCACCCCGCTCTGGGGCAAGTTCGCCGACCTCTTCAACCGCAAGCTGCTCATCCAGCTCGCGCTCACGATCTTCGTCCTGGGCTCGGCGCTCGCCGGCTTCTCGCAGAACACCGACATGCTCATCGTGTTCCGCGTGCTGCAGGGTCTCGGCGCCGGCGGCCTCGCCTCGCTGAGCCAGATCATCATGGCCGACATCATCAGCCCGCGTGACCGCGGCAAGTACGCCGGACTCTTCGGCGGCGTCATGGCCATCGGCACCGTCGGCGGCCCGCTGCTCGGTGGCCTGATCACCGACGGGTTCGGCTGGCGCTGGAACTTCTTCATCGCGCTGCCCGTGGCCGTGGTCGCCATCATCCTGCTGCAGCGCACCCTGCACCTGCCGAAGCACCCCAAGCGCACCGTGCACATCGACTACTTCGGCGCCGTGCTGATCGCGGCGGGCGTGTCCCTCCTGCTGATCTGGGTCTCCCTCGCGGGCAAGGACTTCGAGTGGGCCTCCCTGCCCTCCTTCGTCATGGTCGGCGGCGCGGCCCTGCTCCTGATCGCCGCGGTCGTCGTGGAGCTGAAGGCCCCCGAGCCGATCATCCCGCTCTCGATGTTCAAGAACCGCACCTTCACCCTCGCGGTCATCGCCAGCATCTCGGTCGGCGTCTCGATGTTCGGTACGTCCGTGTTCCTCGCGCAGTACATGCAGCTGGCCCGCGGCGCCACCCCGACCCAGTCCGGCCTGCTCACCATCCCGATGATGGCCGGCCTGCTCATCGCGTCGACGATCTTCGGCGGCATCATCAGCCGCCGCGGCACCTGGAAGGCCATCATGGTCTCCGGCTCCGTGCTCGTGGTCGCCGGCACGATCCTGCTCGGCACCCTGCAGTACGACACCAGCCTGGTCTTCGTGGGCGTCTTCATGTTCATCCTCGGCGCCGGCCTCGGCATGCTCATGCAGAACCTGGTGCTCGTCGTGCAGAACTCCATCGAGGTGAAGAATCTGGGCGTCGCCACGAGCGCGGTCACCTTCTTCCGCAGCCTCGGCGGCACGATCGGCGTCTCGGTGCTCGGCTCGGTGCTCGGCACGCTCATCGCGGACCACATCGCGACCGGCATCGTGAGGCTCAGCCCCGCCGAGCAGGCCCAGGCCGCGCAGACGCTCGGCGACGGCACCATCCCGCACGTCGCGGACCTTCCCGACGCGATCCGCATCCTGGTCGAGAGCGCGTACGGCTCCGGCGTCGGAAGCGTCTTCTCCTACAGCGTCCCGCTCGCCGTCGTAACGCTTCTCGCCGTCATCTTCCTGCCGAACGCCAAGCTCGGCACCAAGAACGCCGTGCAGCTGCGCGGCGCCCGCACGGGTGCGGTGGACGTGGCCGCGGTCGACGACCAGCGCAAGCGCGAGCGCGAGGATGCCGGGGATGCGGCCATCACGGCCTCCACCGCGACGGCCGCCCTGAGCGCCGTCGGTCAGGCGCACCCGACCGGGTCCGTCCGGGTCATCGACACGGATGCGGACGGGGACGCGGGCGCGAACGCGGACTCCGGCGCCGCCCGGGTACGCCGATGATCGAGACGGTGAACAGCACCAGCACCGGCGGCGCACTCGAGCCCGAGGACGAGGCCGCCGAGGCCCTGGCCGCGGTCGAGGCGCAGATGAGCGTGCTCGGCCAGCGCATCCGGGCCGTCACACGGGAGGCGGCGCTGAAGATCGACCCGGCGCTCCCCCCGTTCGGCCTCAAGGTGCTGCGCCTGCTCAGCCGCAACGGTCCGACGCACGCGAGCGCGGTCGCGGACCAGCTCGACGTGGACCGCAGCATCATCAGCCGCCAGGCGAAGCAGCTCGAGGAGCTGGGCCTGCTCGAGTTCCGCACCGACGAGAACGACGGGCGCGCCCGGTTCCTCGCGCTCACGCCGCGCGCCACCGAGCGCATGGCGGAGGTCGGCTGGGGCGACCGGACCCCGCTCTTCCGCACGCTGGCGAGTTGGTCGACGGAGGATCTGCGCCAGTTCGCCCGCTACATCGAGCGGTTGAACGAGCCCCTCGAGGGCTGACGATCACCACGAAGGCCCCGGATGGAAACATCTGGGGCCTTCTGCTTCCCTTCCGCCTGCAGATCGATGCCGGTTCGGGCGTGACGCGGGCGGGGGCACCGGCCTAGCGTGGCTGTACGGGATCCACCCGCACAACGAAGAGCGGAGAACGAGCAATGACGCACGTCACGGACAACCGGCCGGAGAGCCTCCCCATCCCGGAGGGCGCCGACCAGCAGACCCGGGAGATCATCGAGGGCATCTACGGCGACGGGATCATCGCCTGCAAGGGCGCGCTCCCCCGGCGCTGGGCCGAGGAGCTGGCGGAGGACATCGATGTCGCCTTCAGAGAAGCTCTGACGCGCAAGAACGGCGCGGTGGGCCGCGGGCCCAACCGGCACTACGTCGAGATCCATCCCGAGCAGATCCGCGGATTCGTGGAACTCGTCGACCACCCCTGGGTGCGTGCGGTGTGCGAGGCGATCCTCGGACCCCAGTACCAGATCATCGAGCTCGGCTTCGACGTGCCCCAGGCCGGCGCCGTGAACCAGCCCTGGCACCGCGACTTCCCGATGCCGGAGGAGACCCGGGTGAACAAGCGGCTCAACTCCCTGGCCTTCAACGCGACCGCCGTGGACACCAAGGAGGACATGGGCCCGTTCGAGATCGCCCCGGGCACCCAGTGGGACCTGTCGGAGGAGTTCGAGCACGGGATGTTCCCGCCCAAGTCCTGGTACCCCCGCTACCAGGAGCGCGCCGTGCGGAAGTTCCCGCAGATGGGCGACATCTCCGCCCGGTCGGCGCTCACCATCCACCGCGGAACGCAGAACTTCTCGCAGACCGCGCGGCCCGTGCTCGTGCTGGGCGTCGACGCGCCGGGGGCCGGCAATGCCGAGCGCCACGACATGGCCGTCACGCACGGGTTCTGGGACTCGCTGCCGCGGAGCGTGCGGGACCACCTGGTCTGCCCCGTCGTGGACGAGCTGGAGCCGATCTACCAGAAGCACACCATCGAGGGCCTGATGATGGGCGATGCCTGACGCCCTGTGCTCCGCCACGAGACGGGGAACGAGGAAGGGCCCGAGCCGCACCGGCGGCTCGGGCCCTTCCCCGCGTTCGGCGCTAGCGCTCCGTCAGGTGGGCCGCGGTCCCGCGTCGACGGTCGCGCAGCCTGCCGAGCACGAGGGCCGTCGCGCCCGCGACCATCAGGCCGAAGGCGGCGAGGCCGCTCGGAACCGCATCCTTCGCGCCGGTGGCGGCGAGCGCGTCAGGCGCGTCGTCCGAACCGGCCGGATCGGTGTCGTCGTCCGTGCCACTGGGAAGCGCCACGGGGGTCTCCCCCGCCGGCACGGACGGCGCGGGATCCTCCGTGCCCGGCTCCTCGACCCCCGGCTCGGTGACCGGCGGCTCCACAACCGGCGGCTCCATGATCGGCGGCTCGACCACCGGGGGCTCCACGACCGGAGGCTCGGTGGGGTCGGGCGCGGTGACGGGCGGCTCCTCCACCGGGGGCTCCCCGCCCTGTCGGGGCAGCTCGGGCGTGCTCGCGGGGGCGACCCGGTGCAGCGTCGCCTGCTCGTAGTCGTACGCCATGGCCAGCAGCTCGGCGTCGTGGTTGCGGGGCGCCGCCAGCTCGAGCCCGATGGGCAGGCCGGACCCGGTGAACCCGGCGGGCACGGACATCGTCGGGATGCCGGTGTTCGCGCCCAGGTCGCAGAACGCCGTGCCCGCGCCGTCGGGCGCCGCGGGCACCTCGGAGGTGGGCATGGCCATGGCGTCGAGGTCGTGCTCCTCGAAGAACGCGTCGATGGCCAGCTTGCCCGCGTCCTGCGCCGCTACGGCGGCGTCGTACGCCGGGTTCGGGATGTCCTCGTTGCTGAGGAAGTAGTCGACCGTGTCCTGGGTGAGGGACGTCGTACCGTCGGCCACGACGTCGGAGAAGGTGAGCGCGTCGGCCGGGGCGGTCAGCTCGGCGAGCCCCTCCGGCCACTCCGCCTCCGTCGCGGCGAAGAAGGCGTCGATGCTCGGGCGGATGTCGATCCAGCCGCCGCTCGCGAGCACGGTCTGCACGAACTCCCGGGTGAAGGGGACGTCCACGATCTCGGCGCCCTGGGCCTCGAGGTCGAGCACCGCCTGGTCGATGATGGCCGTCGTCTCGGCGAGCCCGGGGTACTCGGGCTGCTCCTCGAACTCCCAGTGGAAGTAGCCGATGCGCTTGCCCTCGAGTGCGGTGTCGCTGAGGCCCTCGACGTACTCGTCGGTCGTCTGGCCGACCGCGATCTCGGTGAGCGGGTCGGCGGGGTCGTACCCGGCCAGCACCTCCATCAGCAGCGCGGCGTCGGTGACGGTCTTGGTCATGGGGCCGGAGACGTCCTGGCGTGCGGACAGCGGCACGATCCCGTTCACGCTGGTGAGCCCCATCGTGGGCCGGTAGCCGACGAGGCTGCCGTGCGCGCTCGGGCCGATGATCGACCCGCACGAATCGGTGCCGAGTCCGGCCGGGCCGAAGCTCGCCGCGACGCCGGCGCCTGTGCCGCCGCTCGAGCCGCTGGCGCTCAGGGCCTGGTCGTACGGGTTGTTCGTGCGTCCACGCTCCGAGCTGAGGGTGAACCGGCCGTGCCACGCGAACTCGGACATGTTGGTCTTCGCGAGGATGATCGCCCCGGCGTCCCGCAGCCGGGCGACCGCCGTCGAGTCGGCCGCCGTCTGGTAGGTGTGCAGGGATGCGCTGCCCGCGGTGGTGGGCAGGTCGAACGTGGCGTAGTTGTCCTTCACGAGCACCGGCACGCCGTGCAGCGGACCCCGGATGTTCCCCGCCGCCCGCTCCTCGTCGCGCTCGGCCGCGGTGGCCAGGGCCTCCGGGTTGGTGCGGATGACCGCCGCGAGGCCGGGCTGGTCGCCGTACGGGTCGTCGTAGACCGCGATGCGGTCGAGGTACTCCGTCACGAGCGCGACGGACGTCTGCTCCCCCGACTCGAGGAGGTCGAGCACGTCGGCGACGCCGAGGTCGACGACCGACGGGCGCGCGGCCGCTGTCGTCGCGGCGAGGGCGGCGGGGGCGGTCACCGTGGCCGCGAGGGCGATGCCGGAGCACAGGGCGAGCGCGGCGGAGGCGCGGGTCACACGGCGGAATGCGCGTGCCGGTTCTGTCATGGAGTTCCTTCAGTGGGGGAAAGGGGTATTCCGTGAGCATGGCGGCCGGCTGTTTCCGCGCCGTTACGCCTCCGTTACGTTTCCCCGGTCCCCACCGGGAAGCTCGACGCCTGGGTCCCTGCGTTGCGCGCGCCGAAGCAGGCGGCCGCCCGTCAGCCCGACGGGAGCGATCTACACGGCCGACCCGCACCCCTGACGCGAGGGGGTGCGCGGGGTCAGACGCGGTTGCGCTTGGTGGTGATGGACCGGCGCACGAACCCGATGGCGATCGTGCCGGCGATCAGGATGATCGCGATGATCGAGAGCCAGACGAGGCCCTCCACGACGAAGCCGATCACGGCGAGGATCGCCCACAGGACGAGAAGCACGATCAGCAGAACCACCATGGTCCGACCCTACGCCCCGGCCCGACCCGTGAGGTGCACGACTCGGCTCCGTTTCGGGGCAGGAAAGGACCGAGTCGGGCACCTCAGGGACGGGTTGGCGTCGGCCACGGCGGAGTCGGCCGGATCCGAGTGCGCAGCCCGGTCGTTAAATAGGAGTGCCGCGGACCCCCCGGTCCGCGGCATTCTCCGTAGTCGCATACCCCCCGGTAGCGACCGTTACCCCCCTGTGTGCGAGCCCCCCGGCTCCCACATCTAGAAATCTAGGCGACGGTGGGGATTCGCCATAGTCCCCCTTAGGGGGTTCCCCGTACGGGGGACCCCCTGAGGGGATCAGCGGTTGTGCTCGGTCAGCCAGCCGTAGGGGTCGACCTTCACGCCCTCGACGATGGTCTCGAAGTGGAGGTGCGCCCCGGTCGACGAGCCGGTGTTGCCGACGCGGCCGACGCGGTCGCCCTGCTGCACCCAGTCACCGACCGAGAACACCGGCGAGTTGACCAGCATGTGCGCGTACAGCGACTGCACCTTCCTGCCGTCGATCGTGTGGTCGATCACCACGTAGGTCCCGAAGCCGCTCGTCGCGGAGCTGCGGACGACCTTGCTGACCCGGCCGTCGGCGATCGCGGCGATGTCGGATCCGCTGCCCGGCGTGAAGTCGAGGCCGTTGTGGATGGGCTGGCACACCGAGCAGACGTACGGGCGCGGGCCGAAGCGATCCGTGATCGGCACGCCCGTCAGGAACGGCCACTGGACGGCGGCGTACCGGTTGTTCGTGAAGGTGTTGGCGGTCCGGCTGTACGTCGAGACGTTGGCCTTCGGGAACACGGGCGCGGCAACGGTCACGGCGGAGCAGGAGAGCTTCACGTTGCTGCCGGAGCCGGTGTTGATGCCGTAGACGCACACGTCGTGCTTGCCCGAGCTCGTGACGACGTCGACGGTGAAGCCGTGGGCAGCCCCGTACTTGGGGTAGACCGCGGCAACGTCGGGGCGCAGACGATCGGCCTTGGTGGTCGCCGCGTACTTCCCGTCGACGTAGACGTCGACCAGGATCGGGCCCGTGGCGCTCGGGTCGAGCGCCCACCCGCGGACGGACAGCGTGCCGACCTGCCCGATGAACTGCTCGACGGCGCCGATGGGGCTCCCACCGGACAGGCTGGTGGCCTTGATCGGCTGGGTCACCGTGGGCTCCGGCTTGCCCGCTGCCACCCACTCGGCGTAGCTGATGGGCCGGTCGAGGGCGAGACCCGTGTACCAGATCGTCGTGTCGTCGGCGGTCTTGTGGAAGTGTCCGCCGGGAGCCGCCGTCAGGGTCTCGGGACGCGGGAAGCCCTCGGCCGACCACTCGGAGCCGGTGATGGCCCGTCCGCGCCCACCGGCGATGTCGGAGTAGCGGACGATCTCGGGAGCCCAGGAGAGCTTGCGGAAGCCCTCGTTCTTGCGGACGTCGAAGGACCGGTAGCCCGAGTCGGCCCACTCCTTGTTCGTCAGAGCGTGGTTGATGCCGTCAGGGCCCTCGACGAGGATGTCCTTCGACGTCGCCCACTGGTAGAAGTAGCTGCCCTTGATCCAGCCGGCGGCGCGGGCCGTCGGCGATCCGGCGGTCCGCCACTGCTCGAAGCTGAGCGCCTCCCACTGCCACGCGCTCTCACCGCCGGGCCAGTAGGTGACGGCGTAGATGGTCGGCGACCAGGGGTAGCGCACGTAGTCCGTCGCGGTGCGGCCCGGGGTCGCACTGCCGTACACGGTCGACCAGCGCTTGTACGTGAGCGGCGTGGGCGTCGTGCCGTTGACGAGCTCGTAGATGGTGGACGAGTAGGGCGTCTTGTAGATGCTCCAGGTCGTCGCGGTCGCGGTCGCGTCCACCGGGGCCGGCCCGCTGGCGCTCGCCTCCGCGGTCGCGGCGGGCTTCGGGGTGGCGGTGGCCACCGGCGCGCTCACGGGCGTCTTCACCGGAGCGGGAGCGGTCGTCGCAGCCGGGGCCGGTGTCGCCGACGTGGTCGGCGCGGGCTTCGGCGTCGCGGTCGCGGCGGGCGTGGCGGGCTTCGGCGTCGCGGTCGCGCTCGCGGTCGGCGCGGGCGTCGTGGCGGCGGCCGGCGCCCCCGTTCCGGTGCGTGCCGCGGGCGGGGTCGTCGCCGACGGCGTCGCGCCCTCGGTGGTGACCGTGCTCACCGCGTCGGTCGCCGGCACCGGAGCGCCGGTCGCCGCCTGCGCCGCGGTCGGGAACAGGAGGCATCCGCTCATCACCGCTGCGGTGACGAGTGCGGCGCCGCGTCCATTCCGTCGGAAGGCAGACTGCTTGTTGGACTTGTGCACTGTGTTTTCTTCCCTCGTTCGGTGAGCGAGAGGAAATGCGGGCGACCGCGCGCGTCAGCGCGGGCACACCCGTCCCCCTCGGCCCATCTCGTGATCCCCCGACGGCGTCGAGCACCGTCCCCACGGGCCCGATCAGCGACCCCGCACCCCGGTTGGAAGACCGGGCGGAGCGCTGTCGCCATCCTCACCAGCGGCGGCGTCCGCCGCGGTGTCCTCGTCCATTCTGGGGGCCGGGGTCCGCGGCGTCTTGCCCCCAATATGGGGCGGCGCACGGCGTGGCGCGCGGGAAAGCCGCGCGACCGGGGGCATGGAAGAGAAGAAGAAGCCCGGATCGGAGCGGGAAAAGGGCTGAGGCCCGGCTCCAACAAGGGGGGTCGTGGAGCCGGGCCTCGGAGCACGGCGACCCACGAAAACCGGCTCGCACTCGGGAACGGGTAGGGGGGTATCCGTTCGGCCGGGGGCCGGGGTTCGCATCGGATCGCGCGTACCGCCAGGAGTTAACATAGCGCGTTGTCCTCCACTTGGGGGACCCCACTACGGGGGGTGTGGAGGAAATGCTCAGCGGAAGCGCGACGCCACCGCGGGTTCCGTCGTTCGCGCGTGACTATGCGCTCGCCCAGATTTGCGGGCGGGAGTGCACCGGCTGCCCGGTGCGCGCGGACTCCTGCATGAGCAGCGCCAGGTAGTTGTCCTGGCACGCCTCGGCCAGGCTGTAGAACGGCGGGCCCCCGTCGACGTGGTCGCTCATCCGCACGAGGCACTCGGCGATGGCGATCTCGTCGTCGCTGAGCCGAGCGGGGAGGAAGGGATTCGTGAAGATCCACTCGTCGCCCAGGATCAGGCCGCGCAGGAACTGACCCTCGAGATTGCCGCCCTGGCCGGCCTCGACCCGGTGGATCGTGCCGAACATGGGCGTGCGGAAGTCCTTGAGATAGCTGACCTCGAGGTCGCTCACCTCGCCCCGCTCGCCCCGGATGAGCAGCCGGTTGCGGCGGATCCAGGAGAAGTACTGCTCGCCGGCGAAGTCGTAGACGCCGAGGCGGTCGTCGCCGAAGGCGAAGCGGGCGGTCACCTGCTCCGCGGTGACGCTCCTCTCCTCCGTCGGGTCGCCCGTGCGGTCCGGTCCCTGGGCGAGCGGTGACCGGAAGACCGACGCGGTGATCGTCGCGTCCTCGAAGGTCACCCCGAGCGCGCGGCGCATGATGCTGACGCCGTGATAGTCGTGGCACTGACCCACGAGCACCTGACTGACGGCGCCCAGCCGGCCCGACGCCGCAACGGCCAGCTGCGCCCGCAGCAGCGGCGACAGGTGGTACTGCTCGGCCACCTGGAGGATGGCGCCGTCGGCCACCAGCCGGTGCAGCGGCTCGGACGACTCCGCATCCAACGACGGCGGCGTTTCGGTGAGCGCGGGCACCCCGAGCTCGGTGAGCCGGATCATGGTGGCCGGGGCCTGCTCCCGCGGTACCGAGACGACGACGAACGTCGGCCGCGTCGCGACCAGCTGCTCGACCGTGCGGAACGTCGGAACGCCCCACGCGTGCTCCACCTCGCGACCGCGGTCGGCGGAACGGGTGACGACGCCGGTGATCTCGAAGCGCTCCGGCAGCGCGCGGGCGATCCGCTGGAAGAACTCGCTCCGCCAGCCGCTGCCGACGATGCCGAAGCGGATGGGCGACGCGGCTTCCGTCACGACGTTCCCTGCTCGGGCTGAGCCGCGACGGTGGGCAGGGCCGCCGCGATCGCGGTGACGATGAGGGCGAACGAGTGCGCCCCGGGGTCGGGCGAACCGAGGCTCTTCTCGGCGTGCGGGCGGGCGCGACCCATGCGCGGCATCAGGTCCGAGGTCGCCGCGGCCGCCTCGGTTGCGGCGAGCGCGGCGGCGGCCAGGGCGTCGCCAGGCGCGGACCCGCGGTCGAGCTCCTCGCGGAACCGGTCGGCGAAGGGCACGATCGCGTCGACCATCGTCTTGTCACCCACCTCGGCCTTGCCCACGCCGCGGATGGCGTCGACGGCGGCCTGGACGGCCTCCGCGATATCCGACGCGGCGGGATCGCTGTCGTCGCCGATGCGCGTGCCGAGGGTCGTCAGGGCGAGTCCCCACAGCGCGCCGGACGTGCCGCCGGCCCGGTTCGACCAGGCGTCCCCCGCGCGGGCGAGGACCGTGCCCGCGCCGGCCTCGCGCTGCTGAGCGTCCTTCGCCGCCGTGAGGGCCGCCGAGGCGCCGCGCTGCATGCCGATGCCGTGGTCGCCGTCACCGGCGACGGAGTCGATGCGGCCGAGCTCGTCGGCGTGCTCGTCCATCTCGTGCGCGAGGGTCTCGAGGAGCGCGGTCACGACGGTGGCGGCGGCGCGTGACGCCGGGCTGGCCTCCGGCACCGCCTCGCTCGCGGAGTCGCCCTCGTCCTCGAGCGCGTCGGCCTCGTCGTCCGTCGGCTCGTCCTGTGCCGCGCCGATGCTGCCCTTGCGGTAGGCGGGCGTGTCCGCGGCAGCGGACCAGAGCCGCTCGAGCTCGTCGTCGAGCCACAGGATCGTCAGCGATGCGCCCGCCATGTCGAAGCTGGTCACGAGCTCGCCGACCTCGGGCTCCACCACCGTGACCCCGGCCTCCTCGAGCAGCCGGGCGACGCTGCGGTAGACCACGAAGAGCTCCTCGTACTTGACGGTGCCGAGCCCGTTCAGGATCACGGCCGCCCGCTGCCCGTTCGCGTCCTCGACGCCCGGGGGCAGCTCGCCCAGCAGGCTGGAGACGAAGAGCTCGGCGAGGCCGTCGGCCGTCGGCACGTCCGTCTCGCTGATGCCGGGCTCGCCGTGGATGCCGAGGCCGACCGCCATGCGACCCTCGGGCACCTCGAACAGCGGAGCGTCCGCGCCGGGAAGCGTGCAGCCGGAGAACGCGACGCCGATGCTCCGGGTGCGGTCGTTCGCGAGGGCCGCGACGCGCACGACCTCGTCGAGGTCCGCCCCCTCCTCCGCCGCCGCGCCGGCGACCTTGAACACCGTGAGGTCCCCGGCGATGCCGCGTCGGCGCGCGATCTGATCCATGGGCGCGCTCGAGATGTCGTCCGTCACGGTCACGGTGCGGCAGGGGATGCCCTCGTCGTTCAGCCGCTGCTGGGCGCTGTCGAAGTTGAGCACGTCCCCCGCGTAGTTGCCGTAGCTGAGGAACACTCCCCCGCCGTTCTCGGCCGCCTTCGAGACGGCGTACACCTGCTGGGCGGAGGGCGAGGCGAAGAGGTTGCCCATGGCGGCGCCGTGCGCGAGCCCGGGTCCGACGAGACCGCCGAACGCCGGGTAGTGGCCCGACCCGCCGCCGATCACGACGGCGACCTGCCCCTTAGGGGTCCGGTACCGGCGCGCGACGCCGCCCTCGACCCTGCGTACCCAGCGCCGGTTGGCGGCGACGAATCCCTCCACCAGTTCGTCGGCGAAAGCGGTCGGATCGTTGAACAGCCGGGTCATGCCGGACCTCCTATGCGTCGGTGCATCAAGCGTTCGTGGAACGGACGTCGGTGGAACGGGCCTTCGAGAACAGGCGCCGGTGTAGGACTAGTGGATGGGTGACGGACCGAGCTCGCGCAGCAGCTGGGACAGCTTGCTGTACGCCTCGCTCCGGTACGCCACGACGCCGTCGACCTGCTCCGGCGTGTAGTCGGTGGTGAGGCCCTGGCCGTTCTTCGTGCCGAAGCGGCCGGCGTCGACGGCCTCCTTGAGCATGCGCGGCGTCCCGAGACGCGGCCCGAAGGCCTCCTCGAACGTGCGGAAGCAGTTGGCGTAGACGTCGAGCCCGGCCATGTCCGCGATCTTGAACGGGCCGAAGAACGCGAGCCGGAAGCCGAACGTCGAGCTGACGATCGTGTCGACGTCCTCGGGGGTCGCGATGCCCTCCTCGACGATGGACATGGCCTCCTTGAGCAGGACGTACTGCAGCCGGTTGAGCACGAAGCCGGGCACGTCGGCGACGAGCGCGCTCTGCCGGCCGGCACGCGCGAGCATCTCCTTGACGACGGGCACGAGCGACCGGTCCGTCGCCTCCCCCGCGACCAGCTCGACGCCCGGGATGAACGGGGCAGGGTTGCTCCAGTGCACCGTGAGGAAGCGCTCGGGGCGGTCGACCGCGACGGCGAGCACGCTGACCGGGATGGTGGACGTGTTGCTGCCGATGATGGCGTCGGGGCGCGCGGCCGCGCTGATGCGGCGGAGCACGTCGTGCTTCACCTCGACGATCTCGAGCACGGCCTCCTCGATGAAGTCGACGCCCGCCACCGCCTCCTCGATGCTCGCCGCGGCGCGGAGGTTGGCCCGCACGGCGTCCGTGCTGCCCGCGGGGAAGAGCCCCTGCAGCTCGAACTGCTCCGCCTCCCGCAGCAGGCGCGCGAGCTGCTGCTCGGCCACCTCCGCCGACACGTCGGCGATCACGACGGGCATGCCCGTCATGGCGAGCGACTGGGCGATGCCGCCGCCCATGTACCCGGCGCCGATCACGGCGACGCTCTCGATGCGTTCGATCATGCTTTCGGTTCCTTTTCGTTGTGACGAGTGGTGCGGGTGCCGACCGATCAGGCCGGCACCTCGGCCGGAAGGATCCGGCGCAGGTAGTCCCGGTTGGTCGCGCTCACGCTGAGCCCGTCGCCGCCGTAGTGCTCGACGCAGAACGCCCCGCGGTAGCCGGACTCGATGGCGAACGCGACGGCGTCCCGGTAGTTGATGACTCCGAACTCCATGGGCGACGGTATGGTCATCACCGCGCCCGTGGTGGCGTCCTCCGCTCGGTAGTAGTTCTTGACGTGCCAGTAGTTCGCGTACGGCACGGTCTTGGCCACCATGTCCTGCCAGGACTCGACAGGGCGGTGCAGGCGCACGATGTTGCCGAGGTCGGGGTTGAGCCCCACGTGCGGGTGGTCCACATCGCGCACGAAGCTCACGGCCCCGTCCGCCGTGCCGATGTAGGTGTCCTCGTACATCTCGAGCGACACGTGCACGCCGATCGACTCCGCGTGCACGCCGAGCTCGCGGATGCGCTCTACCGCGGTGCGGCGTACGTCGTCGTCGTCGGGGTCCTCCGCGCCCTGCACGGTCCAGAACCACAGCGCCCGCTGCTGCTCGGGCGTGAGCGCCCGGAACAGGCCGAACGACACGGTCCCGATGCCGAGCTCGGCGGCGACGTCGAGCACGCGGTGGCTGTACTCGAGGTACTCGTCGCCGTGGTCCGGGTCGACGACGCTGCGCCTGGCCGTGGACAGGGACACCATCGCGAGGTCGAGGTCCTCGACCACGGCCGCGAAGTCGGTGCGGCGCTCCGGCGAGAGGTCGGCGACGCGGAGCCACGAGTCCGTCGGGTCGACGTGCCGGAAGCCGGCGTCCCGCACCTGGCCGAGGGTCTTCGCCCACTGCTCGACGCTCTGGTCCTGCACGGCGACACCGTTCATGGTGGAGCCGGCGAAGTTGATCATCGCCGCGGCGATGGGCCAGCTGTCCCGCCCGAGGGGGCCGTTCAGTCCGAGGTGGGGTGTTCCGGTCACGCTGTTCCTCCGCCATCGACAGGTTTCGTTCTCGGCACCCGCACACGCATGGTGCGGGTCCCCGGTTCGCCCAACGGTAGTAGGGATTGCGGGACGGTGCGACACGCCGCCGCCCCTCTCGCCCGCGCGGGGGCGTGAGGACGGCGCCGTCGGCGGACCTACGGATGTGCGGCGCCCGGTCCGGCCGGGCACACCGGGGAGACATAGCATCGAGTCATGGAGCAGCTTTCCTCGGTGCGGGTCGATGCCTGGATCTGGGCAGTCCGGCTGACGAAGACGCGCTCGCTCGCCACCGCGGCGTGCAAAGCCGGCCACGTGCGGGTCAACGGCGACCGCGTGAAGCCGGCGCAGACGCTGAAGGTCGGCGACACCGTGCGCGTGCGCCTGGGCGAGCGGGAGCGGATCGTCGAGGTCGCACGCATCGTCGCCAAGAGGGTCGGCGCCTCCGTCGCCGCGGAGTGCGTCGTCGACCACACGCCACCTCCCCCGCCTCGCGAGCACGTGGCGATCGCCGGCGTGCGCGACCGGGGCGCGGGGCGCCCCACGAAGCGCGACCGTCGCGACCTCGACCGGCTCCGCGGCTACTGAGCCTCCAACATCACTGAGCCTTGAACGTCACCGAGGCTCCCTGAGCACCGACGCTCCGCGGTCAGGTGGGGAGCGCTGCGTCCCGTCAGGAGCGCGGGAACCGGGATCCCTCGGCCCGGCCGGCCGGCTCTGACATGAGCACGAGCCCCGGCCCGCTGTTCGCGCCGGCCATGAGCTGCGCGATCCAGTCGTGGTTGAGGTCCGGCATCCGGGTGCCGAGATAGCGGAAGTACAGCGGCACCGACGTGTCGAGCCAGATGGACGAGCGCCGCTCGCCGTCCTGCCCGTCGTCGTTCCAGGACAGGAGGAAGGACTCGCGCCTGCGCAGCTTGGTGCCGATGACGACCTGGAGGTGGGCGAGCGTGCGATCGTCGAAGTCGATGGTGAGGTCACCGTGCCCGTAGATCAGAGTGCCCATCGAACACGTCCCGGTACGCTCGCCGGCTCATCGTCGAGGGGCGTTTTGCACCGGAAGCGGCGAGCGCCGCTGCGCCTCACTACAGTGATACCACGTCCGCCGGGCGCGCAGTGCTCCCTTCCGGTCCTGTCCGTTCTCGCCCTCCGGAGGAGGCACCGTCGCCCACCGGGATCGGCCCGGACCGCGGTGTGCAGAGCGGAGAGGCAGGGAACGACGTGGGCAGGCTGATGTACGGGGAGTCGGGTGCGGAGATCGTCTTCGACGATCGGGTGCTCGTGCATCTCCAGATCGCCATCGGCGCGAAGCTGCGCCGGCACGAGAGCTTCTTCCTGTCCTGGCGGGACGACTCCGACGCGACGGGGTTCGGGCGGAGCAGCATCTGGCTCGACTCGGCGATCCCGCTCTACTTCCGCTACTTCGGCGGTCGCACGCCGGAGGTCAACCGGGACTGGATCTCCGTCCTGATGGAGTCGGCGAACGGCCCGACCGGTATGCAGGTGCTCCGGGAGCCCGACCCGCCGGGCCGCCCGAGACCACGGGTCTGACCCGCGGTGAGCGCCGCCGGCGCCGGTAGGCGATCAGGCGGCGGCCTGCAGGAACTCGTCCCACTCGGGGAGGGACCGCTCCATCCCCTTCACGATCCAGGTCGTGCCGCAGGGCGCCTTCGGCACCGTCCGCATCATCCAGCCCATCTCCATGGGGGTGCGGTCGCCCTTGACGTTGTTGCAGCGCAGGCAGCAGGCCACCAGGTTCTCCCAGGTGTCCTCGCCGCCGCGGGAGCGCGGGATGATGTGGTCGATCGTCGTCGCGGACGCCGCGCAGTAGGCGCAGCGGGATCCGTCGCGCCGCAGCACCCCGCGCCGTGACACGGGTACCGCCCGGGCCCCGGGAATGCGCACGTAGCGGCGCAGCAGGATCACCGACGGGCGCTCCCAGGCGCCGGCCGAACTCCAGATCGGGTGCTCGTCGTCGCTGGCCAGCACCGTCGCCTTGCCCTCGAGCACGAGCACCAGCGCCCGCTTGAACGAGACGATGGAGAGCGGTTCGTATCCGGCGTTGAGGACCAGTGTGCGCATGTTCTTCCTTTCGGACCGGCCTGGACGGCTTCCAGGCTGTCGAGCTCACGCCGCTGCGGGTGCTTTCCGGGCAACAAAAAAGGCACTGTCGTAAACGACAGTGCCTAACCCGAGCAGCTCGCTGCCCGGACACGTGTGCACGCAATGCTCCCCCAGGCAGCACCGAGGTACCCGTTGGCCGCGTCCATCCCTGGTGGGGATGATCCGTACCGAGTCCATCAGTGCTCCTACAGGATCCGTAGTGGTGTCGGCAAACAGGGTAACCCATGGCAACCAGAAAAACGGCGACGGGTGCACCCCCGCGTGGGAGGCGCACCCGTCGTGGCGCTGCAGAGAGGAGTCGGCGGAGTCCTAGAGGCCGATCCGCACGAAGTAGACGCTTCCGGACCAGATGGGCCGCTCGCTGACGCTCTTGCCCGGGCGGGGGGCGTCGATGAAGTTGCCGTTGCCCGTGTAGATGCCGATGTGGCTGTGGTTGTTCCACACCACGAGGTCGCCGGGGACGGCCTCGGACCGTGAGATCCGGGTGCCGGCCGCGCCCTGGGCGCTCACGCCGTGGGCGAGGTTCACGCCGAACTGGGCGAAGACGTACTTCACGAGGCCCGAGCAGTCGAACCCGGCCGGCGTCGCGCCGCCGAGGCGGTAGGGCACGCCGATGTACTGGCGGGCCACGGACACGACCTGGCTGAGGCTGGAGCTGGCGTACGGTGCGGCCTCGACGAGCTGGTCGGCGGTGGGTCCCGTGTAGGTGCTGCTGGAGTCCGCCGCGGGGGCGGTGCTCCTGCTGCTGCTCGCGGACGCGGAGCCGGTGGATCGAGCCGCCGGGGCTGCCGCGGCAGCGGCCGCGGCCGCAGCGGCCTGAGCCTCGGCTGCCGCCTGAGCCGCGGCTGCGGCGGCTGCCGCAGCGGCGGCCGCCTCGGCGGCCTGGATCTCGGCGAGGCTCGTCGCGGTGAAGGTGTCGCGGGCGAGCACGGGAGCCGCGGCCGGGACGGAGACAGTCTGAGCGTTCACGGCGCTCAGCGTCTGCAGCGACGCCGGGGCCGACGCGGTTGCCGCGGCGGCGTCATCGGGACCGACGGCGTAGGCCGGGAGGGCCAGAACGCCGATGAGGCCGGAGACGAAGGTCATCACGACGACGTTGACGACACCGCGCTTGCGGTACGTAGGCCGAACAGGCTTGACCACTGAGATCGATGCGGTGTTCAGGCGCTGGGTCAGCGCGTGCTGCTCGGCACGGAGTGCGGGAGAGACGGCGGGTATGGGGCGGATGATGCGGAGTTCGCCGGTGTTGGCGGGGTGCGTCATCGGGGGTTCTGCATTCGGGTTGCGACGGTTCGTGAGCGAACCGGGGGCATCAGTCAGGGTCAATTACTCGGCCTCCAGCGCCTCAACGCGCAAACGGCGTTGTCCCGTCCAGAACAAGTAGTCCTTGATCATCGAGCTCAAGAGACGGGAGATGGAGACGTCTTGACTCGGGCCCTCGGACCGGGGTGTCGGTCAGTGGGCTCGTTCGAGGGTAAGGGAAGATAACGGTTTTGTCACGCTGGCAAGAGCCTGCGCTAACAAATCGATAACACTCAGGCTGTGATGAAGATGTGGCTGGCGACCTCGGTGGGCAGTTCCAGCCCGTCGCCGAAGCCCTCCACCTGCACGAGCACGTACCGCCCCGACTGGGCGAACGTCGCCGTCGCGCCGGGCACGACGCCAGCGTGCTTGAGCTGCGCGAGCAGTTCGGGATCGAACTGCACCGGCTCGCCCAGCCGACGGATCTCGCCCGTCACGGCGCCCGTGGCCGCCGCGACGACCGGCACGACGTTGGCGACCCCGGACATGAACGCGACGGCGGGCGAATCGCCGAGCTCGTCGAGGCCGGGAATCGGGTTGCCGTAGGGCGACTCCGTCGGGTGGCCGAGGAGGTCGAGGATCTTCCGCTCGACCTGCTCGCTCATCACGTGCTCCCAGCGGCACGCCTCCTCGTGCACGAACTCCCACTCGAGTCCGATGACGTCGTGCAGCAGCCGCTCCGCCAGGCGGTGCTTGCGCATCACGTGCACGGCCTTGTTGCGGCCCTCGGCGGTCAGCTCCAGGTGGCGGTCGCCGGAGACGACAACGAGGCCGTCGCGCTCCATGCGGGCGACGGTCTGCGACACGGTCGGGCCGGAGTGGCCGAGGCGCTCGGAGATGCGGGCGCGGAGGGGGACGATGTTCTCCTCCTCGAGGTCGAGGATCGTGCGCAGGTACATCTCCGTCGTGTCGACAAGATCTGTCACAGCTGCCTCTCCCTCACGATGCCCGACCCCGTCAAGCCTACTGTCTGACCTCTTGCCCGCCGGACGGGTCCGGACGGGCCTGTCGATAGGATGCCGCCATGCCTGAGATCACCATCCCGACCTCGCTCCTGCCCGCGGACGGGCGCTTCGGCAGCGGTCCGACCAAGGTGCGTCAGGAGCAGCTCGACCACCTGATGGCCTCCCGCGAGATACTCGGCACCTCGCACCGGCAGGCGCCCGTGAAGGACCTCGTCGGCCGCGTGCGGTCCGGCATCGCGGACCTGTTCCGCCTGCCGGAGGGCTACGAGGTCGTCCTCGGCAACGGCGGCTCGACGGCCTTCTGGGATGCCGCGACGTTCTCGCTCATCGAGCGGCGCAGCCAGAACCTCGTGTTCGGCGAGTTCGGGCAGAAGTTCGCCTCCGCCGCGGCAGCGCCATGGCTGGAGAAGCCGGACGTGCGCACGGCGGAGCCCGGCACCCGCAGCACCGCGGAGCCGGTCGAGGGCGTCGACGTGTACGCCTGGCCGCAGAACGAGACCTCGACCGGCGTCATGGCGCCGGTGACGCGTGTCCACGGCGACCCCGGCGCCCTCACGGTCATCGACGCCACGAGCGCGGCGGGCGGGGTCGAGGTCGACGCGGCGGAGTCCGACGTCTACTACTTCGCCCCGCAGAAGAACTTCGCGTCCGACGGCGGGATCTGGCTGGCCCTGCTGTCGCCCGCCGCCGTCGAGCGCGTCGAGCGGATCGCCGGCGGCGACCGCTACATCCCCGAGTTCCTCAGCCTGAAGAACGCGCTCGACAACTCGCGCCTCAACCAGACCCTGAACACGCCGGCCCTCGCGACGCTCGTGCTGCTCGAGGCCCAGCTCGACTGGATGAACGCGTCCGGCGGGCTCTCCTTCGCCGCGGGGCGCACGGGGGAGTCCTCCGCGGCGCTGTACGACTGGGCCGAGAGGGTGGACTACGCGTCGCCGTTCGTCGCCGACCCGGCCGACCGCTCGCAGGTGGTCGTGACGATCGACTTCGCCGACGGTGTCGACGCGAAGGCCATCTCGTCCGCCCTGCGGGCCAACGGCGTCGTCGACACGGAGCCGTACCGCAAGCTCGGCCGCAACCAGCTGCGGGTGGCGACCTACGCGGGCATCGACCCCGCGGACGTGCGCGCCCTCATCGCCTCGATCGAGTACGTGGTCGACCGGCTCGGCTGACCGCGATGCCCCTACGCCTGTGGATCCGGGACCGCGACCGGCGGCCGGATCCTGCGCCCGCGGACGCGACCGGGCGCAGGGCCGTGGTGATCGGCACCGCGGCGTGGGCCGCGGCCACGGTCGCGGTGCTCGCGTTCCCCGGTGTGACCGGGGCCGACGGCGACCCCGCCGTCATCGTGACGTGCGGGGTCGGGGTCGCCCTGGGGCTGATCGGCCTCGTCTACACGAGCCGTCGGCCCGGCTAGTAGACGTTGCCCTCGTCGTCCTCGTCGGTGCGCGGCGAGTCGTAGTCGTCGTCCTCGTCCTCGTCGTCGTCCTCGTCCTCGGAGTCGTCGTCCTCGTCGTCGGATTCCTCGGCGTCGTCGTCGTCGGCGTCGTCCTCGTCGTCGTCCGTCTCCTCGAACTCGACGCCGTCGAGCACGTCGTCGAGGTCGTCCGTGAGGTCCGTCTCCTCGAGCGTCTCCTCGGCGTCCTCGTCATCGTCGGAGTCGTCGTCGTCGGCCAGGGCCGCGCGGGCGGCCTCCTCCTCGGCGAGCTCCTGCGCGGTGTTGTACTCCGCGAGACGGTCCGACCAGGGCACCCACTCGGGAGCGAGCAGGGCGCCCTCGCCGGGGAGAAGCTCCATCTCGAGCACCGAGGGCGGCTCGTCCCCGCCGAGCACGGACAGGGTGACGGTCCAGTTCCAGCCGGGATAGCCCGCCATGGTGCACGGGAAGAGCACGGAGACCGCGTTCTCGGCGATCAGCAGGCCGCTCCACTCCGGGCCGACGGTCGACGCCGGGGTCACGTCCAGCAGCGCCGTGCGGGCGATCTGCACGGTAGCCGGCGGAACGTCGACGGGCACGGCCTGGAACGCCGGCAGCGCCTCGTCGGTCACCACGTCCGGGTCCGCCGGGTCGTCGTCAGATTCGGGCTCGGCTTCCGCCGTCTCGTCGACCGGTGCACCATCGTCGACGGGCCCAGGCTCGTCGAGCGGCGCAGCATCATCGATCGGCGCAGGCTCTCCAGCAGGCGCAGCATCATCGATCGGCGCAGCCGCATTCAGAGGTGACGCGTCCTCGACGGGCACAGCGTTCTCGACGGGCGCGGCCTCATCCCGGGATGCCGTGTCGTTCGCGCTCTCGCCGACGGGCTCCGCCTCGCCGACGGACGCGGGGTCAGACATCCAGGTCGTCCGCGACCCGGCGCAGCACGGCGGCGATCTTGCGGCCGTGGGTGCTGTCGGGGTAGCGGCCACGCTTCAGGTTCGTGCCGATGCCGTCGAGGAGCTTGACCAGGTCCTCCACGATGATCGCCATGTCGTCCGCGGGCTTCCGCGCCATCTTCGCGAGGCTGGGCGGGGCGTCGAGCACGCGCACGGACAGGGCCTGCACGCCGCGCTTCCCGGCGACGACGCCGAACTCGAGGCGGGTGCCCGGCTTGACGCCTGACACGCCTGCGGGCAGGGCGGACGCGTGGAGGAAGACCTCTTGGCCGTCATCTGAGCTGATGAAGCCGAAGCCCTTCTCGTCGTCGTAGAACTTGACCTTGCCGGTGGGCATGGAGACCTCTTTCGGATGCGTGCAGGAACCTGCCAGCCTAGTTTAACCGTCCGCGCCCGGCGAGGTCCGCCCTATCCTGGGTGGATGCCCACCGAAGCCGAGCGTCCCGTCTCCCGAGTCGAACGCATCCTCGCGTTCATGTCGCTGACGCTTGTCGCGGTCTCCGTGCTCGCGATCCTGGCCGTGATCATCGGCACCGGCTTCGGCGCCGGGAACGACGACGGGTTCAGCCGCGGCATCTGGCCGTTCGTCATCGTGCTCCCCGCCCCCGGCCTCACCCTGGGCCTCGTGCTCCTTCTCGCGCTCCTCGTGGTGTCGTGGAGCCGCCGCGCACGCGAGAACAAGCGGGCTTCACACTGAGGACCGGCGGGCTGCCGCGATGAGCACCGTCCTCGCGCTCGCCACGCGGCTGCGCGCCATGTCCGACGACGCGCTCCTGGCCGTCCTGCACGCCCGGGCCGTCCCTGCCAACGGCATCTCCGACGTCTTCGACCTCGCCGACTCGCTGCTCTCCCCGGACAGCGTGCAGCGCGCGCTCGAGCGACTCGACCGGCCGACGCTGTGCATCCTCGCGTCCGCGGGGGCGGTCGCCGCCGAGGGGACCCCGCCGACGATGACCGCCGTGCGGGAGCGCATCCTCGCCCTCTCCGGCCGCGACGACGCCGTCCCGGCCGATGCCGACGAGCGCGCCATCGCGCTGGACCGCCTCCTGCTCGCCGAGGCGACGGAGAACGAGGTGCGCCCGTACGAGGGCGTGCGCGCCCAGCTGGAGCGCTGGCCCGAGCTCGGTCTGCCCTCGGAGGCCGACCTGGCCGCGGCACCGCCGCCGTTCCTCGACGCCGTCGACCTCTCGCGTGAGGGCGGAACGGACCGCCTCGCCGCCGAGCGGGCGTTCGCCACCGTCACGGCGGTCACCGAGCTCGTCGCCGCCCTCGCGGAGGAGCCGGCCCGGGAGCTGAGCCGGGGCGGGCTCGCGCTGCCCGACACGAAGCGGCTGTCCTCGGCCCTCGCGGTGGAGCTCTCCGCCGTGCCGTCGGTCCTCGCCATGGCCGAGCGCGTCGACCTCGCGGCCCGCGAGGGCAACCTGTGGCTGCCGACCGGCTCCGCCGCGGCGTGGTCGCTCGAGTCCTCCGCCGATCGCTGGTGCTCGCTCGCGCGGTCCTGGCTGGACGGCCTGTCCGAGGACGTGCGCGGCATCCTCCGGCTGCGCTCCCGCGCCATGTGGGGCGAGGGGCTGCTCGCGTTCGTCGCCTGGTCCTACCCCGCCGGTCAGGCCTGGCTGAGCACCCGCATCGACGCGATCGTGACCGAGGCCGAGCTCCTCGGCATCACCGCCCAGGGCTCGCCGAGCCTGCCCGGATCGGTGCTGCTCGAGCACGGCGCCGAGGCCGCGGCCGACGTGCTCGGCACGCTGTTCCCCCCGGAGGTGGACCGCGTCTACGTGCAGCAGGACCTCTCCATCGTCTCGCCCGGTCCCCTGGCGCCCGCCCTCGACGCCCGGCTGCGCACCATGGCCCACGTCGAGAGCCGCGCCCAGGCGTCCACCTACCGCATCGCCGCGGACAGCGTGAACCGAGCCCTCGCGTCCGGCGAGAGCGCGGACAGCATCCTCGCCTTCCTGCGCGGCATCTCGCTCACCGGCATCCCGCAGCCGCTCGACTACCTCGTGCACGACGTGGCCTCGCGCTTCGGCCTGCTCCGGGTGGGCAGGGTCGACACCGGGGACGACGTCTACCGCAGCTACGTGCGCTCCGACGACGAGCACCTGCTGACCACGCTCGCGGTCGACCAGGCCATCGGCGCCCTGCGCCTGACCCGCAGCGCCGGCGGACGCCTCCTCTCCCCCGCGGACCGCGACGCCGTGTTCTGGGCGCTGGTCGACGCGCGCTACCCCGCGGCGGCAGAGGACCGCGAGCACCGCGTCGTGCCCCTGCGAAGGACGCGGGTCGGCAGCCGCCCGATCGAGGACCGGCCGGATCCCGCCCGCACGATCCTCGACCGCCTCCGCCTGGCGGAGTCCTCCGACCCCGGCTCGATGGGCGCGGACTGGCTCGCGCGCCAGCTCGACATCGCCATCCGCGGCCGCCTGACCCTGATCGTGCGGGTCGCGATGCCCAACGGCGCCGAGGTGCAGTACGAGCTGGAGCCGACGGGGCTCTCCGGCGGCCGGCTCCGCGCCCGGGACCGCTGGGCGGACATCGAGCGCACGCTGCCCGTGTCGCACATCACCGGCCTCGGCCCGTCGGACAGCGCGCAGTAAGCCCGATTACACTGACCGCCGTGTCAGACGGCCCCCTCATCATCCAGAGCGATCGCACGGTTCTGCTCGAAGTCGCGCACCCCCAGGCGGAGGACGCGCGGCACGACCTCGCGGTCTTCGCCGAGCTGGAGCGGGCGCCGGAGCACGTGCACACCTATCGCATCACGCGGCTCGGCCTGTGGAACGCCCGGGCGGCCGGGCACACCGCGGAGGACATGCTGGGGACGCTCGAGCGCTACGCGAAGTTCCCCGTGCCGCAGACCGTCACGGTCGACATCACGGAGACCGTCGGCCGTTACGGCAGGCTGCGCATCGAGCGTGACGACGAGGACGAGCTGGTGATCCGCAGCTCCGACATCGCCGTGCTCACCGAGGTCGCCGGGGCGCGCCGCATCACGCCGCTGCTGACCGGGCGCCGCGACGACGATGCGTTCACCGTCCAGCCGTGGGCCCGCGGCCAGCTCAAGCAGGAGCTGGTCAAGATCGGCTGGCCGGCCGAGGACTTCGCGGGCTACACGCCCGGCACGCCGCACGACATCGAGCTCTTGGAGGAGGGCTGGGCACTCCGCGACTACCAGCACCGCGCGGTCGACAACTTCCTCGGCGGCGGTTCCGGCGTCGTGGTGCTCCCCTGCGGCGCGGGCAAGACCCTGGTCGGCGCGGGCGCGATGGCCGCGGCGAAGACGAACACGCTGATCCTGGTGACGAACACGGTGTCCGCGCGGCAGTGGCGCTCGGAGCTGCTGAAGCGCACCACCCTGACCGAGGACGAGATCGGCGAGTACTCGGGCCAGACCAAGGAGGTCAAGCCCGTCACCATCGCGACGTACCAGATCCTCACCGCGAAGCGGAAGGGCGAGTACGCACACCTGGCGCTGCTCGACGCCCTCGACTGGGGCCTCATCGTCTACGACGAGGTGCACCTGCTCCCCGCCCCGGTGTTCAAGCTCACCGCCGACCTCCAGGCGCGCCGCCGGTTGGGCCTCACGGCGACGCTCGTGCGCGAGGACGGGCGGGAGAGCGACGTGTTCAGCCTGATCGGCCCCAAGCGCTTCGACGCGCCGTGGCGCGAGATCGAGGCGCAGGGCTTCATCTCGCCGGCCGAGTGCTTCGAGGTCCGGATCGACCTGCCGCAGCAGGAGCGGCTGCAGTACGCGGCGGCCGCGGACGAGGAGCGCTACCGGCTCGCCGCGTCCGCCCCCGCGAAGCTCGAGGTCGTGAAGCAGCTGGTCGCCAAGCACAGCGGCGAGCGCATCCTCGTGATCGGGCAGTACCTCGACCAGATCGAGGAGCTGGCCGACGAGCTGAACGCGCCGCAGCTCACCGGCGCAACGCCGGTCGACGAGCGCGAGCGGCTGTACCAGGCGTTCCGCGACGGCGACGAGAAGGTGCTCGTGGTCAGCAAGGTCGCGAACTTCTCCGTCGACCTCCCGGAGGCGACGGTCGCCATCCAGGTCTCCGGCTCGTTCGGCTCGCGCCAGGAGGAGGCGCAGCGCCTCGGCCGGCTGCTGCGGCCGAAGGAGTCCGGGCTGTCCGCGAACTTCTACACGCTCGTCTCGCGTGACACCGTGGACCAGGACTTCGCCCAGAACCGGCAGCGCTTCCTCGCGGAGCAGGGCTACAGCTACACGATCCTCGACTCGCACAGTCTGGAGCGCGCCGCCTAGCCGTTCTGCGCGTACTCCCGCCGCGCCCATTCGACTCCCAGACGGTGTTCAGCGAACCCGCAGATAATGTTCGCATGACTGACGGACCGAAGATCCTCATCGTCGACGACGAGCCGAACATCCGCGACCTGCTGACCACCAGCCTCCGCTTCGCCGGCTTCGCCGTGCGCGCGGTCGCGAACGGCGCCCAGGCCATCTCCGCAGTGCTCGAGGAGGAGCCGGACCTGATCATCCTCGACGTCATGCTGCCCGACATGAACGGGTTCGGCGTCACCAAGCGCCTCCGCGCGGCCGGATACACCGCGCCCATCCTGTTCCTCACGGCGAAGGACGACACCGAGGACAAGATCACCGGCCTCACCGTCGGCGGCGACGACTACGTCACGAAGCCGTTCAGCCTCGACGAGATCGTCGCCCGCATCAAGGCCATCCTGCGCCGCACGATGCACGCCGACGAGGATGCGATCATCCGGGCCGGCGAGCTGACGATGGATCAGGACACGCATGAGGTGCTCGTGGGCAACCAGCCGATCGAGCTGAGCCCCACCGAGTTCAAGCTTCTGCGCTACCTCATGCTGAACCCGAACCGCGTGCTGTCGAAGGCGCAGATCCTTGATCACGTCTGGGAGTACGACTTCAACGGCGATGCTGGCATCGTCGAGTCGTACATCTCGTACCTCCGTCGCAAGCTCGATCAGTTCTCGAGCGAGCCGGTCATTCAGACGAAGCGCGGCTTCGGGTACATGCTGAAGGCGGCGAAGGTCTAGCTCTCCCCCAGCTTCCGTCGCCTAAGGTCGGCTAGTCCGAAACGACCCGAACCCGAGGAGGCCACCGCATCGTGCACGAGAAGCTTGCCGAGCGTTGGGCGTCGATCTCCCTCAGGACGAAGATCACGGGCGTCACCGTGCTCCTCCTCACGCTCGGCCTGCTCATCTCCGGCCTCGGCACGACCGCGTTCCTGAAGCCTCAGCTGGTGCGGAACGTCGACGATCAGCTCGTCTCCTCGCTCAGCGACATGAAAACCATCTTCGGCCAGGACTTCGCGGGCACGACGTTCCGTCAGGCGCACGTCGAGGGGGCGAACGAGAACTACTACGTGGCGCTCGTGGATCCCGAGGGCGACGTCATCGCCGACAACTGGCGCCCCGACCGGGACACGCGCCTGCGCCCCGTGCTGCCCGACCTCACCGTGGCGGAGGCCAAGGAGATCGGCACCTCGATCGTGCCGCTCACCGACACCTCGGGCCGCAACGAGTGGCACGCCGCCGTGCGGCAGAGCACCCTCTCGGGCAGCCCCGTCTTCTACACGCTCGTCGTCGCCTCCCCGATGCGGCCGATCGAGACGTTCATGGCGACCTACCTCGCGGTCTTCTTCGGCTTCGGCGTCGCCGTCGTCGTGCTCGGCGCCGCGCTCACCCGCCTGCTCGTCACGACGACGTTCGCGCCGCTGCGCGAGGTGGAGCGCACCGCAGCCGCCTTCGCGGACGGCGACTTCAGCCAGCGCCTCGGCGGGGCGACGCCGAACACCGAGGTCGGCCGCCTCAACCGCTCGCTGAACACGATGCTGAACCACATCGACAGCGCGCTCTCCGACCGGGCGGCCACCATCGAGCAGATGCGGCGCTTCGTCGGCGACGCGAGCCACGAACTGCGCACGCCGCTGGTCTCGGTGCGCGGCTACGCCGAGCTGTACCGGATGGGCGCGCTGCAGACGCCGGAGGACGTGGCGAAGGCCATGGACCGCATCGAGAAGGAGGCCATCCGCATGGGCGGCCTCGTCGAGAACCTGCTCGCGCTGGCCCGGCTCGACGAGACGCGGCCGCTCGAGGTGCAGCCGGTCGACCTCTATCCGATCGCCCGGGACGCGGCGCTCGACACGATGGCGTCGTCGCCCGACCGCGTGGTGACGGCACTGCCTCCCGTCGTCCTCTCCTCCTCAGCACCGGCGGTCGATGACGACACCGAGAACACCACGGCGCCGCTGCCGGTCCTCGACGACCCGAACTCGGCCGCGTCGGCCACCACGACGGGAGCCATCGCTCTCGCCGGTGCGCGGCTCGCTCGACTGCGGGCGCGGCGACCGCGCCGCTCCGACCCGGCCGGTGCCGCCCCGGACGGCGTCGCCGCCGACGCGCCGCTGCTCGTCGACGCGGAGACGACGGACGTGGCGATCCCCGCGCTCGTGCTCGCGGAGGAGAACAAGATCCGCCAGGCGGTCACGAACATCCTCGGCAACGCCGTGCGGTACACGCCCGAGGGCACTCCCATCGAGCTCGCCGTCACCGTCGACCCGGCGGCCGGGGAGACGAGCATCGCGGTGATCGACCACGGCGAGGGCATCCCGCCGCAGATCCGGGAGAAGATCTTCCAGCGGTTCTGGCGTGCGGACACCTCCCGCACCCGGGAGACCGGTGGCAGCGGCCTCGGCCTGGCCATCGTCGCGGCGATCATCTCCGCCCACCACGGGCGCGTCGAGGTGCTCGACACCCCGGGCGGCGGGGCCACGTTCCGCCTGGTGTTTCCCCTCCTCCAGAGGAGCGAGCCCGGCCTCGCTGTCACCAGCGCGACGCCGGCGGACGGCGGAACAGCGCCCCGCTCCTAACCTGTGAGCCTCACCGTTTGTCAACGAAGGAGGCTTGTCATGACGAGATACCAGGTGGACAGCGACGTCGTCGCCTCGGCGACCGCATCCGCCCACGGCTACATCGGACGCATCGAGGCGGAGGCCGCGGGGCTCTACGCCCTGCTGGTCGATCTGCAGAACTCGTGGTCGGGGCCGGCGGCCGCGGCGTTCCAGACCGTGCTCGCCGACTGGCGGGCGACCCAGCAGCGCATCGCGGAGGGCATCGCCGTGGTCAACCAGGGCCTGGCCGCCGCCGGACAGCAGTACGCCGAGGTCGAGGTGGCGAACGCGCGGCTCTTCTCGGGTCGCTGACGCCGCGGCCGGTTCGACCCCATCCCGAACGCGACAGTGGGCGGCTCCCCGAGGGGAACCGCCCACTGTCGTGCGTGCGTAGGTGCCTACGCGCCGGACTTAGAAGTCCATGCCACCCGTCGGGTCGCCGGCCGGGGCCGGGTTCTTCTCGGGCTTGTCCGCGACCACGACGGAGGTCGTGAGGAACAGACCGGCGATGGACGCGGCGTTGACGAGCGCGGAGCGCGTCACCTTCACCGGGTCGCTGATGCCGGCGGCCAGCATGTCGACGTACTCGCCGGTCGCGGCGTTGAGGCCGTGTCCGGTGGGCAGGCCGCGCACCTTGTCGACGACGACGCCGGGCTCGAGGCCCGAGTTGAAGGCGATCTGCTTGAGCGGGGCGTCGATCGCGACCTTGACGATGTTCGCGCCGGTCGCCTCGTCACCGACGAGGCCGGTCAGGGCCTCAGCAGCGAACGCGGTCTTGCCCGCCTGGATGAGGGCGACGCCACCACCGGCGATGATGCCCTCCTCGACGGCAGCCTTCGCGTTGCGAACGGCGTCCTCGATGCGGTGCTTGCGCTCCTTGAGCTCGACCTCGGTGGCCGCGCCCGCCTTGATGACGGCAACGCCACCGGCGAGCTTCGCCAGGCGCTCCTGCAGCTTCTCGCGGTCGTAGTCGCTGTCCGTGTTGTTGATCTCGCCACGGATCTGGGCGACGCGACCGGCGATCTGCTCCTCGTCGCCACCACCCTCGACGATGGTCGTCTCGTCCTTGGTGATGATGACCTTGCGAGCCGTGCCGAGCAGGTCGAGGGTGACGTTCTCGAGCTTGAGACCGACCTCCTCGGAGATGACCTGGCCACCGGTGAGGATCGCGATGTCCTGCAGCTGGGCCTTGCGACGGTCACCGAAGCCGGGCGCCTTGACGGCGACGGACTTGAAGATGCCGCGGATCTTGTTGACGACCAGCGTGGCCAGGGCCTCGCCGTCGACGTCCTCAGCGATGATCAGCAGCTGCTTGCCGGACTGGATCACCTTGTCGACGACGGGGAGCAGATCCTTGATGTTCGAGATCTTGGAGTTGACGATGAGGATGTAGGGGTCCTCGAACACCGCCTCCTGGCGCTCCGGGTCGGTCACGAAGTACTGCGACAGGTAGCCCTTGTCGAAGCGCATGCCCTCGGTCAGCTCGAGCTCGGTGCCGAAGGTGTTCGACTCCTCGACGGTGACGACACCCTCCTTGCCCACCTTGTCGATGGCCTCGGCGATCAGGGCGCCGATCTCGGGGTCGCCGGCGGAGATGGACGCGGTGGCGGCGATCTCCTCCTTGGTCTCGACCTCCTTGGCGTTGCTGATGAGCTCGGCCGTGACGGCCGCGACGGCCTTCTCGATGCCGCGCTTCAGGCCGATCGGGTCTGCACCGGCGGCCACGTTGCGGAGGCCCTCGCGGACGAGCGCCTGGGCGAGAACGGTTGCCGTCGTGGTTCCGTCACCGGCGACGTCGTCCGTCTTCTTGGCGACCTCCTTGACGAGCTCGGCGCCGATCTTCTCGTACGGGTCGTCGAGCTCGATCTCCTTGGCGATGGACACGCCGTCGTTGGTGATCGTGGGGGCGCCCCACTTCTTCTCGAGTACGACGTTGCGGCCGCGCGGGCCGAGCGTCACCTTGACCGCGTCGGCGAGGATGTTGAGTCCGCGCTCGAGGCCGCGACGAGCATCCTCGTCAAAAGCAATGATCTTTGCCATATGTGTTTTTCGCCCTCCCGGACGTAGTGAAAAAACGATGGGGGTTAGCACTCATGGTTCGCGAGTGCTAGCCAATTCTGGCACTCTCGCTAGTCGAGTGCAACTGAGCGGCGGAGCGGCCGGGAGATGCCGGTCAGGAGATCGCGCTGCGGACGGCGCCCGTGTCGTTCGGCACGAGCTCCACCCAGGTGTTGCCCGGCGCGAGGGTGAGCACCGTGCCGGTGGCGCTCACGAGCCGGAGGGGCGCCCGCGCGCCCTCCTTCACCCAGGTGCCGCGGAGCAGGTGGCCGCCGGTGGCGACCCACGCCTCGCCGCTGCCCTCGAGCTCGGTACGCGGCACCCCGGGCGACTCGTCGATGTCCACCCGCACCACGACGACGTTGACGGCGGTGATGGGGGCACCGGACTGGGCGACATCCGGAACGCCGTTCTGCGACCGCGCGTAGTTGCCGGCGCGCCCGTCGTGCGTCCAGGCGGAGGTGCTCGTCGGCGAGAACGTGGTCTCGACGGTCACGGAGGGCTCGCCCGCGGTGACGGCGGCCGCCTCGTCCGGTGTCACGGCGTAGCGGAACTGAAGGGGCGGGGCGTCGAGGCCGGCATTCTCGGCGACGATCCGGTCCGCCCGGAGCAGGACGTTGTGCGGCGCCTGGCGCTCCAGCGAGCGCCAGAAGACGTCGGCCATGCCCTCCTCCCCCTCGACGGCGTTCAGGACGCCCGTCTCCCGCATGGCGCGCACGAACCGGTCCTGGCCGCCGGAGTACGCGACGATCCCGCCGAAGGGCGAGACGATGTCGGGATCCATCGGCCGGATCGACCGGATCGGTCCGACGGCGGGGGGCAGGTCCGAGTGCCAGACCGCGACGTAGCGCGTGATGCCGCCCTCGACGAGCTCCTCGTAGACGATGTCGGCGTGCTCGAGTCCGTACTGCGGCCGGGCCGACGGATGGTTGTCGATCTTCGCGGCGAGCGACGGGTGCTCGGCGTCGCCCTCCTCGACGGGGGTGCCGCGCAGGGGGGACAGCAGCACGGGCGCCTGGACCGAGGCCGTGGGGGTCGGCTCGCCGGACGGCGGGGACGGCGGGGACGGCGTGCAGCCGGCGAGCGCGAGGGCGCCCGCCGCAAGAAGCAGCACCGCCCTGCGCCCGCGACCCCCCGCGAGCGCGCCCCCCGTTCGCGTCATGGCGAAAAGACTAACGCCGCCCGCATGCGGACGGCGTCAGTACCGGTGGGACGAGGGGGATCAGGCGGGGCGGACCGATTCGGCCTGCGGACCCTTCGATCCCGTTCCCACCTCGAATGTCACCTGCTGGCCCTCTTCGAGCGACTTGTAGCCGCCCATCTCGATGGCGGAGTAGTGCACGAAGACGTCCTGTCCTCCCCCATCGACGGTGATGAAGCCGTATCCCTTTTCAGCGTTGAACCACTTCACGGTTCCGTTCGCCATGTGTACTCCCTGTGCTGTTCCTTTACGTGCGGCTCGGAGCAACTGGCTCCGCCCGGGTCCTCCGCACCGGTGTCCGTTCAATCCGCCCCGGCCTGCAAAGGGACGACAACGGGTTGCACATCGACGAGCCAAATGATGACGACCAACACAGGATGATAATGACGAAGCACGCCTTTCCGGGAGTGCTATTCGCCGCTTATTGCGTCGAATGCCGATATCGGCGGAAGATTAAACCTGGCGGTAACACCGCGGCCGGGAAAAGGACCGCGCTCTGCGCTCGGACGGGACCGAAAGGGAGTTCCGGCGAAGCCGATCGCAGTCGAGGGCGAGGCGTATCGGAGGCGTCAGCGGGGGTAGTCGGCGCCGACCACGACGGTCAGGCGCGCGACCCCGGCCGGGTCCTCGCCGTCCTGGGGCGCGTAGCTCTCCGAGAGCCGCACCTCGCCGGTCCCGAGCGACTGGGCCGCGCCGAGCGCCGCACCCTCGTTCGCCGGGTCCCAGTAGAAGACCGTGGTCGTCTCGACGTCCCGCGTGCTCGCGTTCGCCCGCGATCCGACGTTCCAGCCGTCCGCGATGAGCCTCTCGCCCACCTCGGCGGCGAGCCCGGCCGTACCGGTGCCGTTGAGCACCGTGACGAGGATCGTCGCGTCCACGACGGCCTCCGGGGTCGAGTCCGGCGTGGGGGTCGGCGTCGCGCTCTCGGCGACCGGCAGCACAGAACCGCCCTCGAACGCGATGCCGTCGCCGATCACCGTGAGGGCGATCACCCCGGCCGCCACGAGGGCGAGCGTCGCGGCGAGCGCCCAGCCGAACACGAGCCAGCCACGGTGGCGTCGGCCGGCGGCCCGGTGGGCGCCGACGCGCTTCAGATCCTCGGGGATGTCGTCGAAGCGATCACGGGGGTAGGTGGGCATCGGGCGGTTGTGGCGTTTCTGTCAGTCGAGGCGGTCGGTGCGGCGACGGAGGTCGTCCCCCATGCGTCGGGCCCGGTCGGCCCTGGTCGCGGCCCTGCTGTCGCGCACGCGCTGCAGCCGCTTCACGAGCATCGGGTCGTGGGCGAGGGCCGCTGGCGAATCTATCAGCGCCCCGAGGATCTGGTAGTACCGGGCGGAGGAGAGCCCGAAGTCCTCGCGGATGGCCTGCTCCTTGGCGCCGGCATGACGCCACCACTGCCGCTCGAAGGCGAGCACCCGCAGGTCGCGCTCGCCCAGGCCCGAGGCATCCGGAGCGTCCGCTCCCGGGGCCGCTCCAGGGTTGAATCCGGGGCCGGACTCCGACTCGGCTGCATTCGTCGGTTCAGTCTCGACCGGCGCCGACGGTCCCGCTTCGGCTGGAGCCGACGCTTCCGGCGCGGTTCCGGGCGAGGGATCCGGTGCGTGCCGCGTCGGTTCCTCCACAGCCCAGACCTCCTTCGCCGATCGTCCACATCGTAGGTGGGTCAGGCGGAGGAGCCGCTGCGCCCCGCCCGGTACATGGAAATGTGCGGGATGCCGGCCTCCACGTACTCCTCCCCGAACGCCTCGAACCCGAGCGCCTCGTACAGGGGCGCGACGTAGGACTGGGAGTGCAGGAGGAGCGGCTCGTGCCCGTGAAGCTCGATCACGTACTCGAGCAGGGCCTTCGCGAGCCCCTCGCCCCGCCGGTCCGCCCGCACCACGACCCGGCCGGGCAGCCGCCTGGCGCCCCGGTGCTCGGGCTCGTCCAGCAGCACGAGACGCAGGTACGCGGCGACGCCCCGCTCGTCCTCGATCCACAGGTGCTCGGTGCGCGGGTCCGGATCCCGGTCGTCGAGCTCCTCCTCATCGATGCGCTGCTCCACGAAGAAGACCGCCGTCCGCAACCTGAGGAAGGCGAACAGTTCGTCCGTGCTGAGCTCGGGCCAGGTCTTGCGCGTGATGGAATGGTTCGGCACAGGGGCGAGTTTACGTATGTGGCCCACCCCGGCCGCCCGCCGGGCGGGTCACCGACGAAAGGATTCCCCGTGGACTACAAGGTCACGAAGACTGACGAGGAGTGGCGCAACGAGCTCTCCCCCGAGGAGTACCAGGTGCTGCGCCAGCAGGCCACCGAGCGCCCCTGGACGGGCGAGCTGCTCGACGAGAACCGCCTCGGCGTGTACGGCTGCAAGGCGTGCGGCGCCGAGCTCTTCACCAGCGACACCAAGTTCGACTCGCACTGCGGGTGGCCGAGCTTCTACGCCCCGAAGGAGGGCGACGCCGTGAAGCTCCTCACGGACAACTCCCTCGGCATGACCCGCGTCGAGGTCGTCTGCGCGAACTGCGGTTCCCACCTGGGGCACGTGTTCGACGACGCGCCGCAGACCCCGACCGGCGACCGGTTCTGCATGAACTCCGTGTCGCTGTCCTTCACGACGAAGGACTGAGTCCCGTCGCCCGTCGCCTGGTCGGCACCGATGCGATGCCGACGGCGACGAGCGTGAGCGCGGTGCCCGCGATGGTCGTCCACGCCACGGTGTGGCCGACGGCGGGCGCCGCGAGGTCGAGCACCAGCGACATCACGAGCTGACCGGCGATGGTGCCCAGCCCGAGCAGGAGTACTCCCGTGATCCGCACCGCGACGGCGGCCCCGGCGATGAAGACGACACCGATGAGGCCGCCGACGTAGAGCCACGGCTCCGAGGGCAGGCCTCTCGGCAGGCCGACGAACGCCGCGTGGATGCCGAACGCCACGAGGAGCACCGCGGTGCCGACCACGAAGTTCACGAACGTGGCGGTGAGCGCCGACCCGGCGATGCCGCGGACCTGCCCGTTGACGGCCTGCTGCCAGCCGATGCCGAGGCCCGCGAGGAAGGGCATCACGATCATCCAGATCGGGATGTCGCTCTGCAGCTGGGCCGACACGGCCCAGACCACGGCGACGAGGGCGAGCAGCGAGCCGACCACGCGGGGCACCGTGAGCGGCTTCGGCGCCATGGTGCCGAGGCCCCGGCGGTCGATGAGCAGGCCGCTGACGGTCTGCCCGCAGACCGTGGCCACGGTGAACAGGGCCACCCCGAGCGCGGACGCCGTGAGCCCCTGCGACAGCACGAGGAACGCGCCCGCTCCCCCGCCGAGCACGTACCAGACCGGCGCGCGGCCGGCGCGGACGGTCGACACCACCTGTCCGAGGCCCCTGCGCCCGACGCGGGACGCGAGCATCGCGACCGCCAGCACCACGAGACCGGAGCCGAACGAGATCACGGCGGCGAGGTAGCCGTCGCCGAGGGCGCGGCCGAGCTCCCCGTTGATGCGGGACTGGAGGGCGACGAACGCCCCGAACACGACGGCGCACGCGACGGTGACGGCGACGAGCGCGCGGGATGCGGGCGGGTGAGCTGCGGGCGGGTGGGACGAAGGGGTCATGATGCCTTTCCGACCGATTCACCCTAGACGACGACCGAGGACGCGGCCGTCCCCTCCGCACTCCCGTCGCCCCACGCGATACCCGTGGACTGGCCCGGAATTCCGGCGACCGGGCCATGGATATGCCCCCGCCACAGGCGTACCTTTCGTCAGTATGAGGCAGTACCCGAACGACGAGTCGGCGCCTCCCACCTGCCCGGACTGCGGCGCGGCCCTGCGGGTGCTCGTGGAGCCCGGACTTCGCGGTCCGGTCTGGTTCTACGTGTGCCCGCTGCACGGCCTCGTGTCCGCGGCATCCTGACGCACTTCTCACGCTGGCTTCTCGCGCTGCCGGCTTCTCGCGCTGCCGCCTCCGCGTCGTCGATCCCGCATTGCGAGGTGGTGCGGCGGACGCCGCGGGGCTATCTTCGGACCCGGTGACCGCTGCGCTCGTCGAGGACACGCGACCACCGAACGAACCATTCACCGACAAAGGCAAACCCGGCGCGAGCCGGCGACGCAAAGCCACGGGACCCCCAGGGTCAGCCGGGCCGCCGAAAGAAGAGGTACCACCGTGCAGAAGACGCGAGAGCGCCGTTCGTCCTTCACCCCCCTGGTCATCTGCAGCGCGAGCGGCGCTCGCTGGAACGCGTTCGCCGCGGAGTGTGCCGGCTGGCTGGTCACCCGGGCCGAGAACGGTGTCCGCGCCCGGGCCGCGACCGGCGAGGGGCGACTTCTCGCCATCTTCGACGTGCTCGAGAGCTGGCTGGACGGGCGGGACAGCGAGGCCGCCTCCGTCGTCGAGGCCCTGATGCGACTGAACGACAGGCATCCCGTCGGGCGGGTCGTGTCCCAGCAGACGCAGCGGATGCGCGCGCTCGTGGTCGAGCTAGGCCATCAGGCCGGCCTCGTCGACGTCGAGGGGTTCGCCGAGTCATGGCACCTCCTGCTCAGGGGAACCGCCGTGAGGGTGGTGGAGGGCGACGTCGCAGCGCCCGCCCGCGCCCGCGAGATGGGCAGAGATGTGATCGCCCGCCATCGGCCGCTCCCGGTCGTCGTTCCGCGGTCCTTCGCGCCGGACGGCGAGCTCAGCAGCGAGATCGGCAGCGAGTTCGACTGGGTCGACAGCCCGCGAGCGGCCGCCATCGCGATCGTGGCGATCGCCGACAGCGTCCGGGATGCCGACGCGCGCACCATCGAGGAGTTCGACGCGTACGGCTGGGACCCCTACTGGGACGCGCGTCCTCCCCGCACCGCCTGAGCCGCACTGGCCGCGTCGGAAGCACCGGAGGCGTCCGCCACGCTGATCACGCCCGCACGACGACGCTGCGGTCGCGCCCCTCGCTCTTCGACCGGTACATCGCGCCGTCCGCCGCGAGCACCAGGTCGCTCGCGGACACCACCTCGCCGTGCGGCTCGTGCAGGGCGACGCCGATGCTCGCGGTGAGGGGGTAGCCCCCGGGCACCCCACGGAGCGGCTCCCGCATCGCCTCGCGCACGCGGTCCGCCACCCGCACCGCCGCCGCCGCGTCCGCCTCGACGCACACGATCGCGAACTCGTCGCCGCCGAAGCGCGCCACCGTGTCGCCCCGGCGCACGAGGCGGCGCAGGCGCTCGGCGACCTGCGCGAGCACAGCGTCGCCGCCGGCGTGCCCGAGCCGGTCGTTGATCGCCTTGAAGCCGTCAAGGTCGACGAACAGCAGGGCGAGCGGCCGCCGGGTCTTCGCGGAGGACTCGAGCGCCTCGGTGAGCCGCGACTGCAGGTGGGCGCGGTTGGGCAGCTCGGTCAGCGGATCGTGCAGCGAGGAGTGGCGCAGGCGGTCCTGCAGGCGGATCCGGCGCAGCACCTGCCCGGCCTGCCGGGCGAGGGCCGCCTGCAGCTCGAGCGCGTCGCCGTCGACCCCGCGGGCCCGGCCGAAGTAGCAGGACACGACGCCGAGGGGCTCGCCCTCCGCGAGGATCGGCACGGCGGACATCGCCTCCGCGCGTCCGGCTGACAGGCGCTCGGCCAGCCCCGCATACCGGTCCGCGTCGCTCGGCCCGTCGACCGTCACCGGCACGGATGCCCGTGCCGCCTCGGCCTCCGGCCCGCCATCCGGCGCGTCCCCGAGCGGGGAGTCGCCCGCCACCCGCCGTAGCACGGCGCCGTCGAGCACGAACACTGCGGACGATGCGGCCTCCGCCGCGGTTCTGGCCACCTCGGCGAGCGCGAGGGCGAGGGCGCCCTCCGTCTCGCAGCCGTCGAACGACACCGACGCCTCCTGCAGCACCCGGACCCGGCGCTCGGAGCGATCGGCCTCCCTCCGGGCGGCGAGGAGCTCGCGCTCGTAGTTCCGCCGGCCGGTCGCGTCGAACAGCGCGACGAAGACCGCCTCGCCCTCGGCTCCGCCGCCCAGCACGGACGAGGCGAGCACGGGGAGCTCCCCGCCGTCCGCCGTGCGGAGGGTGAGCGCCGCCTCCCGCACCTCGCCGCGGAGGCGAAGCACCGGCAGGTAGCGGGTCTGGTAGAACAGCCGGCCCGCGGTGGTCAGCAGCTCCTCGAACGGCCGCCCCACGAGGTCCTCCCGGGCGCGGCCCAGCCAGCGCAGGAGCGTCTCGTTGACGAGGAGCACGCTTCCGTCCGTCGTCGTGGTGAGCAGGCCGCACGGGGCGCTCTCCACCAGGCGGTCGACTGTGGAGAGCGCGTCCTCCTGCTCGCTTCCGCCGCCGGCGAGCCGCTCAGCCAAGGTAGCGACGCATGGCGGCGGCGAGTTCCTCGGGCGCCGAGAGGTGCGGAACGTGACCGGTCGCGGAGAGCACCGCGAGTTCGCTGCCCGGGATCGACGCGTGCACGAAGGCACCGACCTCGTAGGGCGCGATGACGTCGTCCGAGCACTGCACGACGAGCGTCGGCGTGCGGACCGCCGCGAGGTCCCTCCGGTTGTCGGAGAGGAACGTCACCCGCGCGAAATGGGCGGCGATGGCCGGATCCACCCGGCAGAAGCTGTCGGTCAGCTCCTGGCCGAGCTCCGGCCGGTCGGGGTTGCCCATGACCACCGGCGCCATGGTGGACGACCAGCCGAGGTAGTTCGCGTCGAGGGTGTCGAGCAGGGCGTCGATGTCCGCGCGCTCGAACCCGCCGACGTAGTCGTCGTCGTTGATGTACCGCGGCGACGGACCGACGAGGACGAGGGCCCCCACCCGCTCGGGCGCCCGCACGGCCGCGAGCACGGCGATCATCGTGCTCACGGAGTGGGCGACGAGCACGGCGTCGCGGAGGTCGAGCACCGTGAGGATGTCGACGAGGTCGTCCGCGTGGGCGTGCAGAGAGTCGTACCGACCGCGGTCGTACGCGGCGAGGTCGGAGCCGCCCGCCCCCACGAGGTCGTAGAGCACGACGCGGTGATCCGGCTCGAACCCGGGCGTGAGGAGCCGCCACATCTCCTGGCTGCAGCCGAATCCGTGGGCGAACACCATGGGGCGGCCCTCGGGGTTTCCGAGGACGCGGACGTTGTTGCGCCGCAGCACGCCCGCCCCCGTGGCGTGCTCGACCGGCGTCGGAAGTGCCATGTTCTCTCCTGCTCGGCGGCGAAGCGAAGTCTCCCGGCCATCATCCCCGATGATCCGGGAGGTCTCCAGGCCCCCACGAGCCGGCTGCGGGACTTGAACCCGCAACCTTCCGATTACAAGTCGGATGCGCTACCAATTGCGCCAAGCCGGCACGCCGCCCCCGAGGGACCGGCCTCCCCATCCTAGGACAGCGGACAGGCCCGTTCCGGCCCGTTCAGCGCCTGCTCCCGGCCTACGGCGTGGTGGTCCCGGCCGGGGTCGCGGAGGGGTCGGGCGTCGCGGATGACTCCGGGGTCGCGGGGGCGTCCGGGGTCGCGGACGGCGCGGGGGTCGCCTCGGCGTCCGCGTCCTCCTCGGTCGACTGCGCGAGCACGAAGGCGGCGAACTCGCTCGGGTCGCTCAGCTCGCCCCGGTACTGCTTGCCGTTCACGACGATGATCGGGGTGCCCTGCACCTGCTCGATGTTGGAGTCGGGGATGTCGCCCATCAGCACGCGGTCGGTCGCGGCGTCCACCCAGGCCTTGTAGCGCTGGTCGGTGATGCAGCCGGCCACGGCGTCGGCCTTGCCGACCCCCGCCTCCTCCGTGATCTTGATGATCGCCGCGTTGTCGAGGCCGCTCGACTGCTCCGCGGGCTGGTTGTCGAACAGAAGGCGGTTGAACTCCCAGAACGTGTCCGGCGAGTAGTTGGCCACGCAGGCGGCGGCGTTCGCGGCGCGCAGGGAGTAGCCCTGGGCGCGGCTCGTGAGCACGGCGAGGGGGTGGATCTCCACGGTGGCGGCACCCGTCTCGATGTAGCCCTCGAGCTGCTCGGCGTTGGCCTCGTCGAAGTCCTTGCAGTAGGGGCAGAGGTAGTCGACGTAGACGCGGATGTTGACGACGCCGGAGTCCTCGGTGGCGGTGGGCACCGGATCGGCGTCGGACGCGAGCGCCATCGTCGGCGTCGCCTTGAAGCCCTCGCCGATGTGGATGCCGTCGCTCGCCATGTTGGCGGGACCGGGGCCGGCCGGGCGGACGCCGTTCCAGATGATGAGGCCGACGATGGCGATGATCGCGACGAGCACGAGGCCGATGCCGCCCTGTAGGACCCACCGGGAACGGCGGTCGCGCTTCTTCTGCTTCTCGCGGTTGAGTCGAGCCTTCTCGCGGGCGAGTTCACGCCGCTGATTCTTGCTGGGTCGACCGTCTCCGGAATCGCCGTGGGCCATAGATGTCACTTCCGAGGTGCGTATAAAGAACAGTGGCGCAGTCCCCCCGGATGCGCCGGAGAAATAGTAAGTCGACTGTCTGGGAATAGACCAAACGGCCCCTGGACGCGGCGGCGCGGCAGCGCCCCGTCCGTGTCGCCCCACGCCTTCCCTTTCCCTGCTGCCGCGGCGTGGCATACTGTTGCGAGTGGCCGACGACGTCCTCGTCGATGCGCCACATCGCAACATCCATTCACTACGGATCGTCCGGCACGTACCTGCCGGTGAAGGAGACAGAGAAATTGGCATCTGTAACGTTCGATAAGGCCACGCGCCTCTACCCGGGCTCCACCCGACCGGCCGTCGACAAGATCGACCTCGAGGTCGCTGACGGCGAGTTCCTCGTCCTCGTCGGCCCCTCCGGCTGTGGAAAGTCCACCACCCTCCGCATGCTCGCCGGCCTCGAAGAGGTCAACGACGGGAACATCTTCATCGGCGACCGCAACGTCACCGACATCCCGCCGAAGGACCGCGACATCGCGATGGTGTTCCAGAACTACGCGCTGTACCCGCACATGACCGTCGCCGAGAACATGGGCTTCGCGCTCAAGATCGCCGGCGTCGGCAAGGACGAGCGCGCCACCCGCGTGCTCGAGGCGGCGAAGCTGCTCGACCTGGAGCCCTACCTCAACCGCAAGCCGAAGGCCCTCTCGGGTGGTCAGCGTCAGCGTGTCGCCATGGGTCGCGCCATCGTGCGTCAGCCCCAGGTGTTCCTCATGGACGAGCCGCTGTCGAACCTCGACGCGAAGCTCCGCGTGCAGACCCGCACGCAGATCGCCTCGCTGCAGCGTCGTCTCGGCGTCACCACGGTCTACGTCACGCACGACCAGACCGAGGCCCTGACCATGGGCGACCGCATCGCGGTGCTCAAGGACGGACTGCTCCAGCAGGTCGGAACGCCCCGCGACCTGTACGAGGCCCCGCAGAACGTGTTCGTCGCCGGCTTCATCGGCAGCCCGGCCATGAATCTGTTCTCGGCCGACGTCGTCGACCGCGGCGTGCGCTTCGGTTCCGCTCTCGTCAACATCGAGCGCAACGTGCTGCAGGGCGCCCACGGCACCCAGGTCACGATCGGTGTGCGTCCCGAGGACCTCATCGTCTCGACCACGCAGGGCGAGGGCCTCGAGGTCGTTGTCGACCTCGTCGAGGAGCTCGGCGCCGACGGCTACCTGTACGGCCACTCGGACCTGGCGGGCAACCGCACGGACATCGTCGCCCGCGTCGATGGCCGTCTGCACCCGAACGCCGGTGACCGCGTGTTCCTGCTCCCGCAGCCGGGCCACATCCACACGTTCGACGCGGAGACGGGCCTGCGCCTCAACGAGCCGGTGCACATCGGCTCGTAGTTCCGCACCAGCACCACCGGACTCTGCCGCGGCCCTTTTCGGGCCGCGGCAGAGTCCGTTAACCACCCGCTCCCCCGCTGATCGGCCCCGGGAGAAGTGGGTACGCTCGTACCATGGACGGTTCACTCAACATCACCGCGGCGACGGTCGACCCCGCACTGCTCGATCTGCCGTGGGCGCTCCCGCTGGCGAACTGGCCGTCCGAGAACATCGCCACCCTGCCGAAGGGCATCTCCCGGCACCTCGTGCGCTTCGCCAACCTGTCCGGCTACGTCATCGCCATCAAGGAGACGACCGACGTGATGGCGAAGGGCGAGTACGACATGCTCCGGACTCTCCAGCGCCTGGAGATCCCGTGCGTCGAGCCGGTCGCCGTCATCACGAACCGCACCGACGAGGACGGCAAGCCGCTCATGTCCGTGCTGGTCACCCGGCACCTCAAGTTCTCGCTGCCCTACCGCGCGCTCTTCTCGCAGACGCTCCGGCCGGACACGGCGACCCGCCTCGTCGACGCCCTCGCCGTGCTTCTCGTGCGCCTGCACATCATCGGCTTCTTCTGGGGTGACGTGTCGCTGTCCAACACGCTGTTCCGGCGCGACGCGGGCGCATTCGCGGCCTACCTCGTGGACGCCGAGACGGGCAAGCTCTACAGCGGTGGGCTCTCCAACGGGCAGCGCGAGAACGACCTCGAGATCGCCCGCGTGAACATCGCCGGCGAGCTGATGGACCTCGCCGCCGGCGGCCACATGGAGGAGGACGTCGACCCCGTCGAGACCAGCGAGCGCATCGTCGCCCAGTACCGCATGCTGTGGCGCGAGCTGACCGCCGCGGAGCAGTTCTCCACGTCCGAGCGCTGGCGCATCAACGAGCGCGTCGACCGCCTCAACGCGCTGGGCTTCGACATCGAGGAGCTCGCGATCCGCACCATCGCGTCCGGGAACCAGGTGCACATCCAGCCCAAGGTCGTGGATGCCGGGCACCACTCCCGCCGGCTGCTGCGGCTCACGGGTCTCGACGCCCAGGAGAACCAGGCCCGGCGCCTGCTCAACGACCTCGACGCGTACACCGTGGCGTACGGCAAGCAGAACCTCGACGAGGAGCAGGTCGCGCACGAGTGGCTGGCCCGCGTGTTCGAGCCCGTGGTGCGCGCGATCCCGCGCGAGCTGCGCGGCAAGCTGGAGCCGGCCGAGGTGTTCCACCAGCTGCTCGAGCACCGCTGGTACATGTCCCAGCAGGAGTTCCGCGACGTGCCGCTGGCCGAGGCCTTGACGGCGTACGTCAACGACATCCTGCGTCACCGCCGCGACGAGGCGACCGTGATCGGCTCCCCGCCCACGGAGGCCATCTCGACGATCACCCAGCCCGTCGAGGTCTCGGCGGACGAGTCCGAGGACTGGCGCGCCCGCGTCTGAGTGCGTGAGGGGGTGCCGCGGTGCGTGGTGACCGGCGTACACGGTCCCTGAGCCTGTCGAAGGGACGCAACTCAGCAGATCCGACCCGACACGCCGCCCAGGGGTGACGACACTCCGACCCCGCCCTGACATCTGCTGAATTGCGCGGGCGGCGAGTTCCGAACACAGGCCCCGCGAATTCCCATACAGGCCCCCGCGACGCCAGCATCCTCGATCAGCCCGAGGTTCCGCCCCTGTCCCTGGGAGGGAGCCTGTGTTGCAAATCGGTGAGCCTGCGTTGTGTGCGACGGGGCATGCAGACCGTGTCCACCTCGCTTCGACAGGCTCAGCGACCGAGTTGTGCCTACGCACGTCGTTCCGCGCGAGCCTGCTCGGCGAACCACACGGTCCCTGAGCTTGTCGAAGGGACGTACGCCCTCCTCGAGAGGCACCCACCCCGCTTTGACGGCGCAGCGGTCGTGGGCGGCTAGTCCGTCTCGCCCGGAGCGCCCCGGTGGCGGAGCTCCTCGATGCGGGCGTGCATCGCGAGCAACTTGGACTCGGTCGGCCCCCCGCGGCGGCTCCAGCCGAAGCCCGAGATCGTGAGCGGAAGCTCGATCCGCTTCGGTCCGTCGCCCACCACGATGACGAGGCCGCGGCTCCGGCGGACATCGACCGCGATGTTCGCCGGCTGTACGTCGTGCACCCGCTGCCACGGAACGAACACGTGGCGGTACGGCCTCGCGCGCGAGCCGTTCCACAGCGAGATCCCGGTGGAGTCGGCCAGCACGGAGAGGACGCTGTCGTTGGAGAAGCTGAAGGCCCAGGTGGGTGCACCACCCGGAGGGTTCGAGGCGAGCGCGTAGAACGCATCCCAGAAGTCGCCGCTCGGCACGACGTCCGCCACGACGGCCCACGGGTGGCGCTCCGCGAGTCGTTCGGTCCGCAGGTGCTGGAACCGCGCGCGCAGAGCGTTGCCGAGCAGGACCCAGCCGATCCCCAGAGCGAGGGTGGCCACGGAGAGGACGGACCTGATCAGCGACCCGCCGTCGCCCCGCTCCCCCGTGCTCGCGTCGAACACGAAGAAGGCCGCCGCGATCGCCACGAGGACGACGGCCCCCACCAGGAGTGGGAGCCGTCGGCCGTAGTTGCGGAACGCGCCGTCACCGGGTTGAGGCACGGGCGCTTCTCGCGTTCTCGCCGGATGCTCACCGGCGGGCGGCCGCCGCGCGGAGGCGCGAGATCTCGTAGAGCGTGACGCTCGCCGCGATGCCCGCGTTCAGGGACTCGGTCGATGCGCTGATCGGGATGGACACCACGGCGTCGCAGGTCTCGGTGACGAGGCGCGACAGCCCCTTGCCCTCGCTGCCGACGACGACCACGACCGGCTGGTTCGCGAGCTCGAGGCCGGGCAGCTGCACGTCCCCGCCGCCGTCGAGACCGATCACGAACAGGCCGCGCTGCTTGAGCACCTTGAGCGTCTGGGTGAGGTTCCCCGCCATGGCGACCGGCGTGCGCGCGGCGGCACCCGCCGACGTCTTCCACGCCGACGCGGTCATGCCGACCGAGCGGCGCTGCGGCAGGATGACGCCCTGCCCGCCGAACGCGGCGACGGAGCGGATGATCGCGCCCAGGTTGCGGGGATCGGTGATGCCGTCCAGCGCGACGAGCAGCGGGGTCTGGCCGCGGCCCTCGATCCTGTCGAGCAGGTCGATCGGGTCGGCGTAGTCGTACGCGGGCACCTTGAGCACGAGGCCCTGGTGCACGGAGTCGGGCCCGGCGAGCCGGTCGAGCTCGGGGCGCATGACCTCGAGCACGGGGATGCCGCGGTTCGTCGCGAGCGCGAGCACCTCCTTCACCCGCTCGTCGACCTCGATGCGGGTCGCCACATACAGCGTGGTTGCGGGGATGCGGGCCCGCAGAGCCTCGACGACGGAGTTGCGCCCCGTCACGAACTCGGCGGAGCCGGCGGACGACGAGCTGGGGCGGCGTCCGCGCGACGGCGCCTCCGTGCGCTGCGCCTTCGCACGGCCGCCCGCGGTGTTCTCGTAGCGCTCCTGCGCCGCCTTCCGCTTGCCGGCGGGGTGGTAGGGGCGGTCCTCCGCCTTGGGCGTGGGCTTCCTGCCCTCCAGCGCCTGCCGGCCCTGTCCCCCGGATCCGACCTGCGGACCCTTCTTCGTCTTGCGCACCGCTCCGGCGCGTCCGGGCTTATTCGCCATCGATCCTCCAGTGTGATCCGTTGGGGCCGTCCTCGATCAGGATTCCGGCGTCGGCCAACTCCGCACGGATGCGGTCCGCGGCGGCGAAGTCCCGCGCGGCACGGGCCTCCTGCCGCTGGGTGAGGAGTCGGCGGATGAGATTGTGCAGCGCGTCGCGCACGGCGACGCTACTCGTGGACTGCCACTGCGGCGCGAGGGGATTGATGCCGAGCACGGTGGTCATCGCGAGCACCTCGCCGCGGGACGTCGCCGCGTTCTCGAGCTGCTCGGCGTCGAGGGCGGCGTTGCCCGCGCGCACCCGGTCGTGCAGCACGGCGAGCGCCTGGGGCACGTTCAGGTCGTCGTCCATGGCCTCGCGGAACTCGTCGGGCACGACCACGATCTCGGCGCTCTCGAAGCGCGTCGACTTGAGCCGGCGGCTCGACCGGGTGAGGAAGACCTCGATGCGGTCGAGCGCGGCCTCGGCCTCGGCGAGCGCGCCGTCGTGGAACTCCAGCGTCGAGCGGTAGTGCGCGGCGCCGAGGAAGTAGCGGATGACGATGGGCCGGGCCGACGCGAGCAGATCGGCCGCGTAGATCGAGTTACCGAGCGACTTGCTCATCTTCTGGCCGGCCACGGACACGAGGCCGTTGTGCACCCAGTAGTTCGCGAAGTCGTCGCCGGCCGCCGTCGACTGGGCGAGCTCGTTCTCGTGGTGCGGGAAGCGCAGGTCGAGGCCGCCGCCGTGGATGTCGAACCGCGGTCCGAGGTAGCGGGTGGACATGGCGGAGCACTCGATGTGCCAGCCCGGGCGGCCGGGGCCCCAGGGAGAGGACCAGGACGCGGTGTCCGGCTCGCCCTCCTTCGTGCCCTTCCAGAGCGCGAAGTCGCGCGCGTCATGCTTGGCGCGCAGCTCGGAGTCCGCCGCAGCCTCCATGTCGTCGAGGCGCTGGCGGGTCAGCGAGCCGTAGGAGCGCCAGGAGCGCGTGTCGAAGTAGACGTCGCCGGAGCCGTCCGACGCCGCGTAGGCGTGGCCACGGGAGATGAGACGCTCGATGAGCGCGATCATGTCGGGGATGTTGGCCGTGGCCCGCGGCTCGTAGGTGGGCGGCAGAATGTCGAGGGCGGTGTAGCCGCGGCTGAACTCGAGCTCGACCCGGTAGGCGAGCGCCCACCACGGCTCGGTGTCCGTGGCGTTGACCAGCACCTTGTCGTCGATGTCCGTGACGTTGCGCACGAGCGTGACGGTGTAGCCCGAGTACTCGAGCCAGCGCCGCAGCTGGTCGTAGTTGAGCGCCGAGCGCAGGTGACCGATGTGCGGGGACGACTGCACCGTCGGCCCGCAGACGTACAGACCGACCTGACCCTCGACGAGGGGAACGAAATCCCGGAGGGACTGCGTCTGGGAGTCGTAGAGCTGTACGGTCACGGCGTCCAGCCTACTTGGGCGGCACGCGCCGCCCCGCCGGAAGGACGAGGGCCGTCGCGATGGCGGTGAGGCCTCGCCCCTCGCCCGGGAAGCCGAGGCCGTCCGTCGTCGTGGCCGCGACGCTCACCGGCGCGCCGAGCGCCCCGCCCAGCACAGCCTCGGCCTCCGCCCGGCGCGGGCCGACCTTGGGTCGGTTGGACAGCACCTGCACGGCGACGTTGCCGATCTCGTACCCCTCGGCCCGCAGGAGGTCCGCCGTGCGGCGCAGGAAGACGTCGCCGTGCGCGCCCTCGAGGGCGGGGTCGGCCGTCCCGAACAGCCCGCCGATGTCACCGAGGCCGGCAGCGGAGAGCAGCGCGTCGCAGATCGCGTGCGCGACCGCGTCGCCGTCGCTGTGCCCGGACAGGCCCACCTCGCCCGGCCAGTGCAGCCCGGCCAGCCAGAGCGGCTCCGCCGGGTCGAATGCGTGCACGTCGACGCCGACCCCGGTGCGCGGCGCCGCGGTCCACGCACGCTCGGGGGCGACAAGCTGCTCGGCGCGGTGGAGGTCCCACGGCGTCGTGATCTTGAACGCCCGGGCGTCGCCCTCGACGACCCGAACGGAACCGCCCGCGGCCGCGAACAGGGCCGCGTCGTCCGTGTACTCGATGCCGTCGGCGGCCGCCCGCGCGTATGCCGCCACGAGCTCGGCGCGGGGGAAGCCCTGCGGCGTCTGCACCGCGACCAGCTCCGAGCGGTCCACCGTCGCCCGCACCTCGCCGGACGCGTCGCGGCGCTTGATCGTGTCACTGACGGGGAGGCCCGGGATGACGCCCGCGCCGCTCGCGCGGGTCGCGTCGAGCACCCGGGCGAGCTGATCCACCGGGGTGAGGCAGCGGGCCGCGTCGTGCACCAGCACGGTGTCGACCGCATCGCCGAGCGCGGCCAGGCCGGCGGCGACGGACTCCTGCCTGCTCGCTCCCCCGGCGACGACCGTGACGTAGGCGGAGGCGGCGCCCGCCGTGACGGACACGAGCCGGTGCGCGGTCTCCGCCTGATCGGCGGGGACGACGAGCACGACCTGAACGGGCTCGGCCAGCGCGAGCACCCCGTCGATCGCCCACTCGAGGAGGGTGCGGTCGACGAGGGGCACGAACGCCTTGGGCTCCGGGCGCCCCAGCCGGGTGCCGGATCCGGCGGCGACGACGACGACGGCGACGGCGGGCGCGGAGCCCACCGGTGAGTCCGGTGCGAAGGTCATGTCCGACAGGCTACCGAGCCGAAAACGTTGGCCACGGCCACGGGCGCGGGAGCGGCCGGGAACGAACAAGCGGCGCCGGCCGGATGGCCGACGCCGCTTGTCGCAACGATGGGGTGGATCAGGAGGCGAGGACCTCGTCGAGCACCGTCGACGCCTTCTCCTCGTCCGTCTTCTCGGCGAGCGCGAGCTCGCTGATCAGGATCTGGCGCGCCTTGGCGAGCATGCGCTTCTCGCCTGCGGAGAGCCCGCGGTCCTGGTCGCGGCGCCACAGGTCGCGGACGACCTCGGACACCTTGATGACGTCGCCGGACGCAAGCTTCTCCAGGTTCGCCTTGTAGCGGCGGGACCAGTTGGTGGGCTCCTCGGTGAACGGGGCACGCAGCACCTCGAACACGCGGTCGAGGCCCTCCTTGCCGATGACATCACGGACGCCGACCAGGTCGACGTTCTCAGCAGGGACCTCGATGGTCAGGTCACCCTGGGTGACGTTGAGCTTGAGGTAGAGCTTCTCCTCGCCCTTGATGATCCGCTTCTTGACCTCGATGATGGTGGCTGCGCCGTGGTGGGGGTAAACGACTGTTTCGCCGACCTCGAAAAGCATAGAGTGTGTTCCCTTCAGGAACCCCTAGTTTACCATAGGGCCCCCCTGCCCCCTCTCGCGCGCCCGCCCCGCCCGCGGCCGTCCCCTAGGCTAGGCTCGACAGCGATTCCGCGGCCCGACGCCGTGATCCGACGTCACTGTTACGGCAAATCGGAGGGTTTAGTTGAAACTGCGCGCCACCGCCTCGATCGTTCTGGCATCACTGATCATGGTGGGAACGACGTCGTGCAACTTCGTCAGCCCGCAGACGACGACGGAGATCTACGAGGCCTCCGACGGCACGAACTTCTCCATCGGTGACATCAAGGCGCGCAACGCCCTCATCATCTCCGAGGACGGCGAGCACGGCTCCCTCCTCGTGACGTTCATCAACGACTCCGGTGAGGAGCAGGAGGTCACGGTGCAGTACGACACCGTGACCGACGGCAGCTCCGCGCGCCAGACCAGCACCGTCACTCTCGATCGCGGCATGACCATCTTCGACTCCGGCGACAACGAGACCTTCGTTATGGAGAACCTCGACGACGCCCAGCTCGGCGGCCTCTACCCCGTGTACTTCCAGTACGGCGACGCCGAGGGCCTCGAGGTGCAGGTCCCCGTGCTCGGCACGGAGCTGCTGGAGTACAGCACCCTCGCCCCGACCCCGACGAGCACCCCGGAGAACACTCCGGCGCCGTCCGAGGGCACGGAGAGCACCCCCGAGGTCACTCCCGAGGTCACTCCGCAGAGCACGCCCGAGAGCACGCCCGAGGCCGAGTAGTCCCCCGCTCCTGTCCGAAGCAGTGGGCGGGAGCGTGTGACATCCCTCGCACAGACGTGATGCGGGGGCGCTGCTCGGCAGCGCCCCCGCATCGTCCGTCCCAGCGGGGTCAGCCCTCGAAGCGGTAGCCGAGGCCGCGCACGGTGACGAGCTGCACGGGCTCGGACGGCTCGCGCTCGATCTTCGCCCGGATGCGCTTGATGTGCACGTCGAGGGTCTTGGTGTCGCCGAAGTAGTCGGAGCCCCAGACCCGGTCGATCAACTGCCCGCGGGTGAGCACGCGCCCTGCGTTGCGCAGGAGCAGCTCGAGCAGCTCGAACTCCTTGAGCGGCATCGCCGTCTCGCGGCCGTCGACCTCGACCGTGTGCCGCTCGACGTCCATGCGCACGGTGCCGGCCTCGAGCACGCCGGGCTCCCCCTCGCCCTCCTCGTCCGGCACTCGGCGGCGCAGCACGGCGCGGATGCGGGCGAGCAGCTCGCGGGTGGAGTACGGCTTGGTCACGTAGTCGTCCGCCCCGAGCTCCAGGCCCACGACGATGTCGATCTCGGAGTCCTTCGCGGTGAGCATGATGATCGGCACGCTCGACCGGGTGCGCAGCTCGCGGCACACCTCGGTGCCCGGCATGCCGGGCAGCATCAGGTCGAGGAGCACGAGGTCGGCACCGGTCCGGTCGAACTCCGACACGGCGCCCGGCCCGTCCTCGACGACCGCCACGTCGTAGCCCTCCCGCTCGAGCAGGAAGGAGAGCGGTTCGCTCAGGGCGGGTTCGTCCTCGACGAGAAGGATGCGGGTCACGTGGTACTCCTTGCGATGGGCTGTGCGGTGGGGCGGGCGATGCCCGTGTCGGTGGCGGGCGATGCCTCGGGAAGCCGGATGGTGAACGTGGAGCCCCGGCCGAACCGGGACCAGACGCGCACGTCGCCGCCGTGGTTCTGCGCCACGTGCTTCACGATGGCGAGCCCGAGTCCGGTGCCGCCCGTGTTGCGGGCCCGGGCCTGGTCGACGCGGAAGAAGCGCTCGAACACCCGGTCGAGGTCGGACTCGGGGATGCCGACGCCCTGGTCCGTCACGGCGAGCTCGACGACGCCCTCGGAGCGCCGTACACCGATGCCCACGTGGGCCCCGTCGGGCGAGTAGGTGATGGCGTTGGCCACGAGGTTGTGCAGCGCGGTGACGAGCAGGGCCTCGTCGCCGTAGACCTCGGCGTCGAGATCCCCGCCCGTGACGAGCCGGATGCGCCTGGCCTCGGCGACGACCCGGTTCTGGTCGACCGCGCGCGAGACCACCACGTCCATGCGCACGAGCTCGGGCTTGGCGAGGGCGTCCGCCGCCTGCAGCCGGGAGAGCTCGATGATCTCCTGGGTGATGTGGGCGAGCCGGGTGGACTCCGCGGTGAGCCGGTCGGCGAAGCGGCGCACCTGGGCCGGCTCGTCCGCGGCCACCTGCAGAGCCTCGGCGAGCAGGCCGACGGCGCCGATGGGCGTCTTCAGCTCGTGGCTGATGTTGGCGATGAAGTCGCGCCGCACGTTCTCCAGGCGCACCGACTCCGTGCGGTCGTCGGCGATGAGCAGCACGTACCGGGCGCCGAGCCGGGCGGCGCGCACGATCATGTAGAGGCTCGCCTCGCTGAACGGGCCGCGGCTGAGCTCGAGCTCCTCGGTCAGGGACTCCCCCGACCGGCGGACGCGGTCGGTGAGCCGCACCAGCTCCGGGTGCACGAGGGCGGCGTTCCAGACCAGCCCGAACGCGTGGGCCGCCGGTGATGCCTTCATGACGTTGTTGGAGGGGTCGAGCACGATCCCGGCGGACTCGAGGGCGTCGATGACCTCGTCGACACCGTCCGGAACGGCCGGCGTGATCACCTCGGCGGCGCGTTGACCCCGGAGGGACGCGTGATGCAGTAGCCACGTGAATCCCGAGCCCACCGCGAGGCCAAGGGCAAGTGACACGAGCACCAACAAACCGGTGTCCATGGGGTCAACACTAGGAGACGGGGTACGAACGGAATCGCCGTTTCTCTGCCGTCCCGGGCTACTTTGGTAGAAGTTCAGTCCTCCGGCACCGAGAGTTAACCTTCCGGGGCCACGATGGGCGCTGGACCGTACGCGTGGCCGCGCGCCCGCGGACGCACCACAGAAACAGGAAGGACGCCCGCATGCGCGAGGTATTCCAGCAGGAGTTGCGAGAGGTCCAGGACCGTCTCGTCCAGATGTCGACCCTCGTGGCGGAATCCATCGAGAACGCCACCCGTGCGTTCAACGAGTCCGAGGTCAGCCTCGCCGAGACGGTCATCGCCGCCGATCCGCACATCGACGAAGCGGCCCGCAGCCTCGACGACCTCGCCATCCACATCCTCGCCCGCCAGGCGCCGGTGGCCCGCGACCTGCGCATCGTCGTCAGCGCGCTGCGGATCAGCGCATCGCTCGAGCGCATGGGCGACCTCGCCGAGCACATCGCGCAGCTCGCGCGCTACCGCTTCCCCGAGAAGGTCGTGCCGGCCAGCCTCCGCCCGACGTTCGCCGAGCTCGGGCAGCTCGACGTCGCCATCGCGCGCAAGCTCACGCAGCTGCTCACCAGCGAGGACGTGCGCCTCGCCGAGGAGATCCGTAACGACGACGACCGCATCGACGAGCTGCACCTCAGCGTGTTCGACGCCGTGCTCGGCGAGACCTGGAAAGGCGCGGCGGTGGACACCGTCGACTCCACCCTCGCGAGCCGCTACCACGAGCGCTTCGCGGACCACGCCGTGTCGATCGCGAAGACGGTGCAGTACCTCGCCACCGGCGAACTGGTGCCGTCCTCCAGCTGATCCACGCCGCTCAGGAGGCACGAGAAAGGCCCCGGGTTCCCCCGGGGCCTTTTCCGTGCGTCCTGCGCTGCCTACTTCTTGCCCTGGGCCGCGACGGCGGCCGCTCCGGCGGCGGCGGCGGCCGGGTCGAGGTAGCGGCCACCCGGCTGCACCGGCGTGAAGTCCTCGTTCAGCTCGTAGACCAGCGGGATGCCGGTGGGAATGTTCAGCTCGGAGATGTCGGTGTCCGAGATGCCGTCCAGGTGCTTCACGAGGGCGCGGAGCGAGTTGCCGTGCGCGGTCACGAGCACGACCTTTCCCGCACGGAGGTCCTCCTTGATGTCGGACTCCCAGTAGGGCAGCATCCGGTCGATCACGTTCTTCAGCGCCTCGGTGCGCGGCAGGTCGTCGCCGAGGGCGGCGTACCGGGGGTCATGGGCCTGCGAGAACTCGTCGTCGTCGTCGATCGGGGGCGGCGGCACGTCGAACGAGCGGCGCCACACCTTGAACTGCTCGGCGCCGTACTCCTCGAGCGTCTGGGCCTTGTCCTTGCCCTGCAGCGCGCCGTAGTGGCGCTCGTTGAGGCGCCAGTTGCGCTTCACGTCGATCCAGGAGCGCCCGGCCTTCTTGAGCGCGATGTTCGCGGTGTCGATGGCGCGCAGCAGCACCGACGTGTAGACGATGTCGGGCAGGAGCCCGGACTCGGCCAGGAGCTCGCCCGCGCGAATCCCCTCGGCCTCGCCCTGCTCGGTCAGTCCCACGTCCACCCAGCCGGTGAAGAGGTTCTTCTGGTTCCACTCGCTGTTGCCATGGCGCAGGAGGATGAGCGTGTATGTCGAGTTCGGCATTCCGCCAGTGTATCGACCCTCCGCGCGGCCGCTCGGGGGCCGGAAGCGATGCACCGGCTCGGCTGCGTCGCGCTGCTGCCCGGCGGGACGAACGACAGAGGGGCCGGAAGGGGAAGTACGCGGCTGCGCTAGCGTGGGACGATGCGCGAGCGAGCCCCGTCTGCGCCCATCGGGTCGGTGACGCGCGGCACGACGAACACGAACCGGCTGCGCCGGGTCGACCGCTGGATCACGGCACTGCCGGAGCTGCGCCGGGCTCAGGCTCCCCTCGTGGTCGACCTCGGCTACGGCGCGAGCGGCGTGACCACGTTCGAGCTGTACGGGCGGCTGGCCCGGGTGCGTCCCGACGTGCGGGTCGTCGGGTTCGAGATCGAGCGCAGCCGGGTCGACACGGCCAGGCGGCAGCTCGAGGCGCAGCAGGACGAGCGCGTCCGCTCGGCCGTGCGGTTCGAGGTCGGCGGCTTCGAGGTGCCGCTTCCCTCCGGCGATCGGGCCACTGTCGTGCGGGCCTTCAACGTGCTCCGGCAGTACGACGAGGCCGACGTGCTGCCCGCCTGGCGCACGATGCTCCGGCGCGTCGACCCGGACGGCCTGCTCATCGACGGCACCTGCAACGAGGTCGGCCGCGTCGCCACCTGGGTCGACGTCTCCCCCGCCGGCCCGCGCAGCCTGACCCTCGCGCTCCGCCTCGCAGGCCTGGAGCGTCCGTCGATCGCGGCCGAGCGGCTGCCGAAGGTGCTCATCCACCGCAACGTGCCCGGCGAGCCGGTGCACGAGCTCCTCATCGCGCTGGACCGCGCGTGGCAGGTGGCGGCGCCCCTCGCGCCGTACGGGCCGACGCAGCGCTGGATCGCGTGCGTGCAGCACCTCCGCGACGCGGGCTGGCCGGTGCTCGGCGGCCGGACGCGCTGGCGGCTCGGCGAGGTGACCGTGCCGTGGTCGGCGGTGCAGCCGCGCGGCTTCGCCTGGCCCGCGGACGACTGAGCGACTCCTGCGTGCCCCACCCCTTCGACGGGCTCAGGGACCGTAGGGGCTCAGGGACCGTATCCGTCACGTCTGATCTCCCGGTCGCTGAGCTTGTCGAAGCGACGATCGCCGCCTTCGGGACCGTCCCTTCGACAGGCTCAGGGACCGCAGGGGCTCAGGGACCGCATCCGTCCCGTCCCGAGCGTCCCGTCAGCGGGTGACGCGGCCCAGGCGCGGGATGCGCGGCACGTTCGCGACGGCGCCGGCATCCGGGGGCACGATGACCTCCTGGGCCGCGGCGATCGACACGTCGTCGGCGAGCACGAGGAGCGGCGCGTCCGGCGCCACCGACCGCTTGATCACGGCGAGCGCGACGGGGCCGAGCTCGTGGTGCAGCGCGCTCGAGGTCACCGCGCCCACGGCGACGGGCTCCTCGCCCTCGCGCGGCGCGAGCACGACCGCGCCTGGGCCGGGGAGCACGGCGTCCGAGCCGTCGAGGTGCAGCAGCACGAGGCGGCGCGGTGGCTTGCCGAGGTTGTGCACCTTGGCGACCGTCTCCTGCCCGCGGTAGCAGCCCTTGGTCAGGTGCACGGCTGTGCGCAGCCAGTCGAGCTCGTGCGGAATGCTGCGCTCGTCGACCTCGGCGCCGAACCGGGGTCGCCACGCCGCGATGCGCAGCGCCTCGAGCGCGAGCGTGCCGGCCGCGGACAGTTCGCCCGCCGCGATCCGGTCGGCGATCGACGGGAGCGCGGAGCGAGGTACGAGCACCTCGGTCTCGCGCCACTGTCCGCCGGGGTGGTCCTCGGCGTGGGAGTACTGGTGCCCGCCCGGGCGCACGGCGGACCAGGGGTCGCGCCAGGCGAGGGGCACGTCGTTCGGCGCCGCGACGGGCAGGCCGAGGGCGGCGGGATCGCCGAAGGTGGCGACGGTCGCGTAGTCGGCCGTGCGGTCCTGCGGATCGACGCGCAGCATAAAGCGCATCCGGGTGAGCCAGCCGAGCAGCTGCTCCGCCTGGTCCCGCTCGACGAGCAGCCACGTGGTCTCGCCGTCGTCGAGCACGCGCACCGCGTGCTCGAGCCGGCCGTTCGGGTCGAGCAGCAGGGTCTCGGCGGACTCGCCCGGGGCCAGGCCGCGGAGGCTCTGGCTCGTGAGCGAGTCCAGCCAGGTGAGCCGGTCCTCACCCGGCACGGCGAGCACGGCGCGATGGGAGAGGTCGACGACGGCGCGACCGGACTCGAGCGCGCGCTGCTCGAGCACGGGGTTGCCGTAGTGGGCGGCGACACCGGCATCGGGCCCCTCGCCCGACACGGCGCCGGGGAGGGCGAGGAACTCAGTCAACGCGGGCCAGCCTTCCTGATGCGTGCGTGCGCAGGTCCTGGCCGAGCGCGGCGATGTCCCACGCCCACAGCAGGTCGCGCTCCACGAGCCCGTAGATACGGGTCGCGGCGGAGTAGCTCTTGGACCCGTCGGTGCGCATGACGGCGTCCGTCGCGAGGTCGATGCGCGGGCCGCGGACCTGGCCGAGGTAGACCTCGCTCACCCCGCCGGGATGCACGAGGGAGACCTCGATGTCGAAGCCCTCGTTGTCGTTGCGCAGCGTCTCGACGTCCGAGGCGGTCTGGTAGGGCGGGTCCCCCACACCGGGCAGCAGACCGGGGCCGGGGTCGGCCGCACCGAGCGGCCGGCTGAGCCGCCAGTACCCGGTCTCCGTGGCCAGCGGCGTGGTTCCACCGACGTAGCTGTCGCCGGCCGGGTCGCGCAGCCAGGTCGACGAGCTGTAGTTGAGGTGCGGGAGGCCGTCGTGGCTGAAGCTCACGCGCTGGCGGAACTCGTGCCGTCGAACGTCGTCGCCGACGACGTACTCGACCATGCCCGACCCCTCCCAGACGCCGAGCAGCCAGGACAGGGGGACGAGCTCAGCGGGCAGCCCGACGGGAAGTTCGATCATGGCGCGACCTGTCTTTCGGACGGATCGGCGGGAAGAGCGAGCGTCAGCTCTGACCGCGGAAGAGGTTGTACAGCACGACAACCGAGACGGCGCCGATCGCGAGAGTCGCCAGGACCAACAGGCCCGTGTAGAAGAGTTCGAGGGCGATCAGCGAGGACATGGATCGATTTTAGCCCACCAGGGGCGACACGGCCGCCAGCACCGCCGTCGCCAGCGCGAGCAGGACCACGAGGCCGCACATGCTGAGCATCGCCCGGCCGACGAATCCCGTCTTCCGGGGCAGCGCGAGCTGGATGACGAACGTCAGGATGACACCGCCGCCGAGGAGTACGGGCAGCCAGTCCAGGTAGTCGTCGGGAGCGGCGAGGACGGCGACCAGGACCACGCCGACAACGGCCAGGATCCACACCGGCACGACGCTCTTCCACTGGCCAACCACCCGTTCATTGTGCCGCACCCCCCTCTGCCGTGCGGCACGCGGCAGCCGCCGGACGGCCCGCGGCGATCCCGGGGGTGGGAAAAGGAGCCGGCGCAAGCGCCGCTAGGATGAGAAAAATCCCCGGGACGAGAGGATCGTGAGTGGCGCAGCTGTTGATCCTCACGTCTGCGACGGACGTTGAGGCGCTCCCGTCGCTCGCCCTCCTCAGCCACCGCGTCCGCTCGATCCCCGCGGAACCGGCCAGCCTCGTCAACGCCCCGTCCTCGGACCTCATCCTCGTCGACGCCCGCGCCGATCTCGCCAGCGCGAAGTCGCTCTGCAAAATCCTCACCACCACGGGCGTGAACGTGCCGCTCGTGCTCATCCTCACCGAGGGCGGCCTCACCGCCGTCAGCGCCGACTGGGGCGCGAGCGACGTCATCCTCGAGTCCGCCGGTCCCGCCGAGGTGGACGCCCGCATCCGGCTGGTCATCGGCCGCGCCAGCGAGGTGCACACCGCGTCCAAGATCCAGGCCTCCGGCGTCGTCATCGACGAGGCGAGCTACTCCGCGAAGGTGCACGGCACGCCGCTCGACCTGACCTTCAAGGAGTTCGAGCTCCTGCGCTTCCTCGCCACGCATCCGTCCCGGGTCTTCACGCGCGAGCAGCTGCTGAGCGAGGTGTGGGGCTACGACTACTTCGGCGGCACCCGGACGGTCGACGTGCACGTGCGGCGCCTGCGGGCGAAGCTCGGCGACCTCGAGTCCCTCATCGGCACCGTGCGCAACGTCGGCTACCGGTTCAACGTGTACGAGGATGACGATGAGCGTTCCGGTTCGGCTGTCCGCTCCTAGCCCCGGCGACGCCGAGGCGCTCGCCCGGTTCCGGCGGCTCGTCGCGGACGCGGAGCGGGTCGACGGGCAGCGCGCCGTCAACGAGCAGTCGATGCTCACGGTGGGACGCGATCACGGACCCGTTCTGATCGAGGCGCGCGTGGGCGGGTCCCTCGCCGGCGCCGCCGTGCTCTCGGTACCCGAGCACGACGCGGACCCCGCGGATGGCACGGAGAGCACGGAGGGCACGGAGAGCACTGAGGGCACGGGGACCGCCGAGGCCGAGTTCCTGGTCGCCCCGGAGTACCGCCGTCGCGGCGTGGGAACGGCGATCCTCGCTCACCTCATCGATTCCGCCCCGCACGGCCTCGGCGCCTGGGCCCACGGCGACCACCCCGGCGCCGCGGTGCTCGCCGACCGGTTCGGCTTCGCGCGGTCGCGGGTGCTGCTCAAGCTGTCGGCTCCCCCGCGCGTCGACGCGACGCCCTGGGGTCGCGCCGACCTCCTCCTCTCCACCTTCGACGCGGACCGGGACGCCGACGACTGGCTGCGCCTGAACGCGCTCGCCTTCGCGAGCCATCCCGAGCAGGGCGGCCAGACGCGGGACGATCTCGACGCCCGGCGCGCGGAGCCCTGGTTCGACCCCGAGGACTTCCTCCTGGCCCGCGACCAGGCCGGCACCCTCGTGGGGTTCTGCTGGCTCAAGGTCGAGTTCCCCGAGGGGGACGCCACCGGCGCCGCGGACGGCGGAGCCGCCGTCAGCGAGGGCAGCCCGGGTCCCGCGGGAAGCGTCGAAGACGCCGAGGGCGAGATCTACGTGCTCGGCGTGCATCCCGACCGGGCGGGCGCCGGGATCGGCCGCTCCCTGCTGCGCGCGGGGCTCGACCGCCTGCGCGAGCGCGGGGTGAGCCGCGTGACGCTCTACGTGGAGGAGGACAACGCCTCCGCCGTGCGCCTGTACCGCTCGGAGGGCTTCACCGACGCCGCCGTGGACGTGCAGTACCGCCGCTGAGCCGGAACGCGTGCCCATCCCGCTCGCTTCAACCCACCCGGACGCGCGCCACCCGGACCGCATCGGATCCGCGCTGACAAACCGACGCCAGCCGCCACGCCGCGCGGCGACCAGGGTTCGCCCGGCCTCCGTCGCCGGTTCCCCCGCCGTTTCCGTTCTCCGGGAGCCGCGCGGTGACAAGATGGATCAATGGACAGCGAAACGTACCTCGGGGACGCGAAGGCCGTCGCGGACCTTCTCGACGATTTCGACGAGGAGGAGACGACGAGCGTCGACGACGGCTCGCTGCCGGAGGACCGCTTCCTCGACCGCGAGCTCAGCTGGCTCGCCTTCAACCAGCGGGTGCTCGAGCTGGCCGAGGACCCGCGCCTGCCCGTCCTCGAGCGGGCCAACTTCCTCGCGATCTTCGCGAGCAACCTCGACGAGTTCTTCATGGTGCGGGTCGCCGGACTCAAGCGCCGCATCGCCACCGGCCTCGCCGTGCCGACCGTCACCGGCCGCACCCCCACCGAGGTGCTCGCCGACATCAACCGCACGGCCTACGAGCTGCAGCGCAGGCACGCGGAGGCGTTCCGCGCCGGCGTGAAGCCCGCGCTGTACGACGCGAACATCCGCATCGTCGAGTGGGACGAGCTGGACGACTCCCAGCGCGACCACCTGCGGCAGACGTTCGCCCAGCAGATCTTCCCCGTGCTCATGCCGCTCGCGGTGGACCCGGCGCACCCCTTCCCCTACATCTCGGGTCTGTCGCTGAACCTCTCGGTGCGGGTGCGGAACCCGAAGACCGGCCGGCAGGAGTTCGCGCGCATCAAGGTGCCGCAGATGCTGCCCCGCTTCCTCCCGCTCGGCGCGGACTCCGGCTCGGGCGTGCTCGAGTTCATCGCGCTCGAGGACCTCATCTCCAACCAGCTGGAGGACCTGTTCCCCGGCATGGAGATCGTGGAGCACCACGTCTTCCGGGTCACCCGCAACGAGGACGTGGAGATCGAGGAGGACGAGACCGAGAACCTCATCCAGGCCCTCGAGAAGGAGCTGCTGCGCCGCCGCTTCGGTCCGCCCATCCGGCTCGAGATCTCGGACGACATGGACCCGGTGACCCTCGACCTGCTCGTGCGCGAGCTCGACATCACCGAGCAGGAGGTCTACACCCTCCCGTCGCCGCTCGACCTCGGCGGCCTCTTCTCCATCGCGAAGATCGACCGGCCCGCGCTGCACTACCCCAACCACGTGCCGACGACGAGCCTGCCGATCATGCCGACCGAGCCGAACTCGAAGCCGGACATCTTCCGCTCCATCGCACGCCAGGACATCCTCCTGCACCACCCGTACGAGTCCTTCGCGACGAGCGTGCAGGCCTTCCTCGAGCAGGCGGCCGCCGACCCGCACGTGCTCGCCATCAAGCAGACGCTCTACCGCACGTCGGGCGACAGCCCCATCGTCGAGGCCCTGATCGACGCGGCGGAGTCGGGCAAGCAGGTGCTCGCGCTCGTCGAGATCAAGGCCCGCTTCGACGAGCAGAACAACATCAGCTGGGCGCGCAAGCTCGAGAAGGCCGGCGTGCACGTGGTCTACGGCTTGGTCGGGCTGAAGACCCACTGCAAGCTCGCGCTCGTGGTGCGGCACGAGAAGGGGCGCCTGCGCCACTACAGCCACATCGGAACGGGCAACTACAACCCGAAGACGAGCCGCATCTACGAGGACCTCGGCCTGCTGACCGCGGACGACACCGTGGGCAAGGACCTCACCCGCCTGTTCAACGAGCTCTCCGGCTACGCCATCGAGAAGAAGTTCAAGCGCCTCCTCGTCGCCCCGCTGCACCTGCGCAAGGGACTGCTCAAGCGCATCGCCATCGAGACGAAGAACGCCCAGGACGGCAAGCCGAGCGGCATCAAGATCAAGGTCAACTCGATCGTCGACGAGGCCATCATCGACGCGCTGTACCGGGCGAGCGCGGCCGGCGTGCCCATCGACATCTGGGTGCGCGGCATCTGCGCGGTGAAGCCGGGCCAGCCGGGCCTCAGCGAGAACATCCGGGTGCGCTCCATCCTCGGCCGCTACCTCGAGCACTCGCGGGTGTTCTCCTTCGTCAACGACGGCGACACGCAGATGTACATCGGCAGCGCCGACATGATGCACCGCAACCTCGACCGTCGCGTCGAGGCGCTCGTGCGCCTGGTCGACCCGGAGCAGATCAAGGAGATCGAGCACCTCTTCGAGCTCGCCATGGCGCCGACCACGTCGTCCTGGTGGCTGGACGAGACGGGCATCTGGACCAGGCACAACCTGGACGACGAGGGCAACGTGCTCGACGACCTGCAGAACCGGGTCATGTACCAGGTGTCGCGGAGGCGGCGCTCCGGTGCCTTCCGGTGATGCGGTGCCTTCCGGTGATGGGGGCCGGCGCCTGAGCACGGCCGACGGGGTCGTCTACGCGGCCGGCGCGGTCGTGTGGCGTCGCATCGGCGACGACGTGCGGGTCCTCGTCATCCACCGCACCCAGCACAGGGACTTCAGCCTGCCGAAGGGCAAGCTCGATCCCGGCGAGACGCTGGCGCAGACGGCCGTGCGCGAGGTGCTCGAGGAGACCGGCCTCCGCGTCTTCCTCGGCACCCCGCTCGGCGCCGTGGAGTACCCGATCCCGAACGGCCGCACGAAGGAGGTCCACTACTGGGCCGCCGAGGCGACGAAGAAGGCGATCGCCGAGTCGACCTTCACGCCCAACCGGGAGGTGGACGGCCTCGACTGGCTGCCCATCCCGACCGCGCTCGCGCTGCTGACCTATGCGAGCGACATCGACGTGCTGCAGCTCTTCGCCGACCAGATCGACCGTGGCGTGGCGCGCACCTTCGCCCTCATCGTCCTGCGGCACGGCAAGGCCGTGCAGCCGTTCGAGTGGGACGGTCCCGACGCCTCCCGCCCGCTGAAGCCGCGCGGGCGGCGCCAGGCGAGCGCGATCGTGCCGACGCTGCAGACGTTCGGACCCCGCGTGCTCATCAGCAGCACCGCGACCCGGTGCATCGAGACACTGCAGCCGGCGTCCGAGGCCCTCGGCCTCGAGATCCGCACGACGGCCGGCATCAGCCAGGACGCCTACGAGGAGCACGGCGGGTCCGTGCGCGAGATCGTGGAGCGGCGCATCGAGCGGCGACGGACCGCCGTGCTGTGCAGCCACAGCCCGGTGCTGCCGGAGATCCTGCACGAGATCGCGGTGCTGACCCATACGCGCTCGGCCCTGCGGCTCACCCGGGCCGGGATGCTGAGCCCCGCCGAGTTCACCGTCGTGCACCTGTCCGCGGACGACCCGACGCTCGGCATCGCCGCGATCGAGACCCACTCCCCCAAGGAGTAGAACAGACGCACTCCCCCAAGGGGTAGAACCAGGGGCTGTCCGCGACCGTGAATGACGCCCACTACGGTCCCTGAGCCTGTCGAAGGGACGCGAGGCACCCCCGGAGCCGAGGGAGGTCCCGTCGCTTCGACAGGCTCAGCGGCCGTGCGGATGCCGTGCGGATCCCGCGTCCGCCGTACCCGCTCGGACCCGCCCGCGTTCTCCCCGGCCGTCAGCCTGTGGCGAACGCCCCGCGGGGCGACGGTCCTGTTCACCTTCCGTTAACCGTCACGGACGACTCTCGTTAACCGTCCGGATTAGCGTGCGGCACGGGCCTGCACCGGCCCCACACAGTTCTGACACCAAACCCGGAAGGCCATTTGTGAACATCACGCGTTTCGGAGGGGTGACGGCCCTTGCCGCCGTCGCCGCTCTTGCCCTGACCTCGTGCGCAGCCAACGAGACCGGCGGCGGTGCCGCCCCCGCCGCCTCCGAGGGCGGCGAGTCCCTGTCGGGCACGCTCGTCGGCATCGGCGCCTCCTCGCAGGGCTCCGCCCAGGAGGCCTGGCGCGCAGCGTTCCAGACCGCGAACCCCGAGACGACGGTCGAGTACTCCCCTGATGGCTCCGGCGCCGGCCGTGAGGCCTTCATCGCCGGTGGTGCCGACTTCGCCGGCTCCGACCGCGCCCTGAACGAGGAGGAGCTCGCCGGTACGTTCGGCAAGTGCGTCGAGGGCACCTCCGCCATCGACCTCCCCGTCTACATCTCCCCCATCGCGGTGATCTTCAACCTCGAGGGCGTCGATGAGCTGAACCTCGACCAGGCCACCCTCGCGGGCATCTTCGCCGGCCAGATCACCACCTGGAACGCGCCCGAGATCGCGGCACTCAACCCCGACGCGACGCTGCCCTCGTCGCCGATCACCGCCGTGCACCGTTCGGACGACTCCGGCACCACGGAGAACTTCACCGAGTACCTGAACGCCGTCGCCCCCGACATCTGGACCGAGGAGGCGGACGGCGTCTGGCCCGAGGCCTTCGGTGGCGAGGCCGCCGCTCAGACCTCCGGTGTCGTCGACGCCGTGACCAACGGCAACGGCACCATCGGCTACGCGGACGCCTCGCGCGCCGGCGAGCTCGGCGTCGCGAAGATCAAGGTCGGCGAGGAGTTCGTCGAGTACTCCCCCGAGGCCGCCGCCGCGATCGTCGACGCCTCCCCCGAGGCCGAGGGCCGCGAGGAGAACGACATCGCGTTCGAGATCGACCGCACCTCCACCGAGGCCGGCGTCTACCCGATCGTGCTCGTGAGCTACCTCATCACCTGCCAGGACTACCAGGACGACGAGACCGCCGCCCTGGTCAAGGCCTACGTCGGCTACGTCGCGAGCGAAGAGGGCCAGGCCGAGGCCGAGAGCACCGCGGGCATCGCGCCGCTGTCCTCGATGGTCTCCGAGCAGGTCTCGACCGCGATCGAGTCCATCAAGTAGCACCGCCCCCCAGTGCCCGCCCCGTTGCGTTCTGCGCAGCGGGGCGGGCATCCTCGGGTTCGGGGATGATCCGCATCCCCGACCCGGACCCAGCCTGATCACACCCGATGAACCAGGGAATCGAATGACTGCCGTCGCCAAGACCCCCACCGCGATCAAAGCCAAGCAAAGGCCGGGCGACCGGGTCTTCTCCGCAAGCACCGTCTTCGCGGGAAGCCTCATCCTCGTCATCCTCGCCGCTGTCGCGCTCTTCCTGATCGCGCAGAGCGTGCCGGCCTTCGCGGCCGACCCCGCCGACATCGTCGGCGGCGAGGGCTTCTGGTCCTACGTCGCGCCGCTCGCGTTCGGCACCGTCTGGGGCGCGGTCATCGCGCTCGCCATCGCGGTGCCGCTCTCCATCGGCATCGCGCTGTTCATCTCCCACTACGCCCCGCGGCGACTCGCGTCGCCGCTCGGCTACGTGATCGACCTGCTCGCCGCGGTGCCGTCCGTCGTCTACGGCCTGTGGGGCATCGGCGTGCTGGCCCCCGCGGTCGTACCGTTCTACCTGTGGCTCACCGAGAACCTCGGCTGGTTCCCGCTCTTCTCGGGGCCGGTCTCCGGAACGGGCCGCACGATCCTCACCGTGGCCGTCGTGCTCGCGGTCATGATCCTGCCCATCATCACCGCCCTCTCCCGCGAGATCTTCCTGCAGACGCCGCGCCTGCACGAGGAGGCGGCGCTCGCGCTCGGCGCGACGCGCTGGGAGATGATCCGCATGGCCGTGCTGCCGTTCGGCCGCCCCGGCATCGTGTCCGCCTCCATGCTCGGCCTCGGCCGCGCGCTCGGCGAGACGATGGCCGTCGCGATCATCCTCTCCCCCGCCGCCATCGTGAAGTTCGCCCTGCTGCAGCAGCAGAACCCGAACACCATCGCGGCGAACATCGCGCTCAGCTTCCCCGAGTCCTTCGGGCTCGGCACCAACACCCTCATCGCGTCCGGGCTCATGCTGTTCGTGATCACCCTCGTGGTCAACTCGATCGCCCGGTACATCGTCAACCGCCGCAAGGCATTCTCGGGAGCGAACTGATGGCCGTCACGACCGGGGCGCGCCCCTTCGCCAACTCTCTGACCGCCGGCCGGCTGCCCCGTGGAGCGACCTTCGGCGTGCTCGCCGCCAGCTGGCTGGTGCTGCTCATCGTCTTCCTGCTGCTGCAGATGGGCGGCGTGACCGAGAACTTCAACCTGGTCGGCGCCCTGGTGCTCGGCACCGTGCTCTTCGCGGTCACGCTCTTCGCGGTGTCGTTCGCGGTCGAGGGCTCGCGCCTCGCCAAGGACCGGCTCGCCACGATCCTGGTCACCTGCGCGTTCGTGCTCGCGCTCATCCCGCTCGTGAGCCTCGTCTTCACGGTGGTCACCTTCGGCGCCGCGCGCTTCGACCCGCAGTTCTTCAGCTACTCGATGCGCAACGTGGTCGGCCAGGGCGGCGGCGCCATCCACGCGGTGATCGGCACCGTGGAGATCACGCTCGCCGCGGCGGCCATGAGCGTGCCGATCGGCATGTTGACCGCCATCTACCTGGTGGAGTACGGCCGCGGCCGGCTCGCCCAGGCCATCACGTTCCTCGTCGACGTGATGACCGGCATCCCGTCCATCGTCGCCGGCCTGTTCGCCTACGCCCTGTTCGTGCTCTTCACCGAGCCCGGCGTGCGCATGGGCTTCGGTGGCGCCGTCGCGCTGTCGGTGCTGATGATCCCGATCGTCGTGCGCTCCACGGAGGAGATGCTGAAGCTGGTGCCGAACGAGCTGCGCGAGGCCTCCTACGCGCTCGGCGTGCCCAAGTGGCTCACGATCGTGAAGGTCGTCCTGCCGACGTCGCTCGCCGGCATCCTCACCGGCGTGACGCTGGCCATCGCCCGCGTCATCGGTGAGACGGCCCCGCTGCTCATCATCGCCGGCTTCACCGCCAGCGTGAACTACAACCTGTTCAGCGACCGCATGATGACCCTGCCGGTGTTCGTCTACAACCAGTACGTCTCGCAGGGCCAGGACGCGCAGGCGTACATCGACCGCGCCTGGACCGGCGCGCTCGTGCTGATCCTCATCGTCATGCTGCTCAACCTCATCGCGCGCATCGTGGCGCGGGTGTTCGCCCCCAAGTCCCGCTAGACCCGCACCGCACCCGAGAAGGAACCGAAGTGTCCAAGCGCATCGAAGTCAACGACCTCAACGTCTACTACAGCAAGTTCAAGGCCGTCGAGGACGTCTCCCTCACGATCGAGCCCCGCACCGTCACCGCCTTCATCGGCCCGTCCGGCTGCGGGAAGTCCACCTTCCTCCGCACGCTGAACCGCATGCACGAGGTCATCCCCGGCGCGTACGTCGAGGGCGATGTGCTCATCGACGGCAACAACCTCTACGGCCAGGGCGTCGACCCCGTGCTCGTCCGCCGTCAGGTGGGCATGGTCTTCCAGCGGCCGAACCCGTTCCCCACGATGTCGATCAAGGACAACGTGCTCGCGGGCGTGAAGCTCAACAACCGCCGCATGTCGAAGAACGACGCCGACGACCTCGCCGAGCGCTCGCTGCGCGGCGCCAACCTCTGGAACGAGGTCAAGGACCGCCTCGACAAGCCCGGCTCCGGCCTCTCCGGCGGACAGCAGCAGCGCCTCTGCATCGCCCGCGCCATCGCGGTGCAGCCGGACGTCGTGCTGATGGACGAGCCGTGCTCCGCCCTCGACCCGATCTCGACCCTCGCGATCGAGGACCTCATCGAGGAGCTCAAGCAGGACTACACGATCGTGATCGTGACGCACAACATGCAGCAGGCCAGCCGCGTGTCCGACCGCACCGCGTTCTTCAACATCGCGGGCACGGGCAAGCCGGGCAAGCTCATCGAGTACGACGACACGGACACGATCTTCTCCAAGCCCAGCGTGCAGGCCACCGAGGACTACGTCTCCGGCCGCTTCGGCTGATCCCGCACTCCCGCGCAGTACTCCACCCCGCCCTCCACTCCGGAGGCGCGGGGTGGTGCGTTTCCGGGGTGGGGGGGGGCGGTGGGAGTTCCGGGACGGTGCATCCGGACGGCGTCAGCGGGGACGAAAGGACGGGACGGCACCCGGCCCCGCCCGTCCGCCGGGACGGGCGCGCACAGCGAGACCCGCGCAGAGCACCACCGCGGCTCCCCCGGCGATCGTCGCCCCGGTGACGTCCTCGCCGAGCAGCAGGGCGGCCCAGGCGATACTCAGCACCGGCTGGGCGAGCTGGACCTGGCTGACCTGCGCCATGGGCCCGATAGCGAGGCCTCGGTACCAGGCGAAGAAGCCGAGGAACATGCTCACCACCGCGAGGTAACCGAAGGCGGCCCATCCGCCGACGCTCCCCCGGGGCGGCTCGAGGGCGATCGAGAGGACGGTGAGACCGAGCATCACCGGAGCCGCGACGACCAGCGCCCACGACACCGTCTGCCAGGCCCCGAGTTCGCGGGCGAGCAATCCCCCTTCCGCGTAGCCGACCGCCGCCGCCAGGACGGCCGCGAACAGCAGCAGGTCCGACCAGTGCAGGGCACCGAACCCGCCGTCCTGCACCGATCCGAACACGGCGGCGGCGAGCGCGCCGGCGCCCGCCGCCACCCAGAACGCGCGCCGTGGCCGCTCCTTAGCGCGCACGACCGCGAGCACGGCCGTTCCCGCGGGCAGCAGCGCGATCACGACGGCGCCGTGGCTGGCCGGGGCGGCCTGCAGCGCGAAGGACGTGAGCAGCGGGAACCCCGCCACGACCCCGGCGGCGACGATGGCAAGTCGGCCCCACTGTGCACCGCGCGGAAGTCGCTGACGGGTCACGACCAGCGCGACCGAGGCGAGCACCGCGGCGACCACCGCGCGGCCGGAGCCGACGAACAGGGGCGACAGCGTCTCGACGGCGACCCGGGTGAAGATCACGGTGAAGGAGAAGGCCAGGACGCCCAGGAGACCCCAGAGCAGACCCATCCGCTCACCCGATATCGGCACCGCGTCCGCATGAGTAGCGCTACTGTTGTCCGTCATGGACCAGGATAGCAGCGCACGGATCGTCGCCGGGCTCCTGTCCGTGATCGAGGCAAGCTGATCAGGCGTCAGCTGCTCAGGCGCGGCTGAGCAGGACGATCGGCTTGGTCGTGGGGGCCTCGGAGCCGGGCTCCGGCTCGACCGTCACGCCGATGGTTCCGCCGCGACCCAGGGACCCGTCGAGCAGGTGGTAGACGAGGCCCTCGGCCTCGGTGCGGAAAGTGCCCGCGGGCGTGGCCGTGCCGGCCGAGTTGATGTACCAGGCCTCGTAGACGCTGTCCTCGGGCAGCGGCTCGAGCGCGTCGAAGACCACGACGGAGCGGTCGAGCTGCTCCGACCACACGAGCGTCGCCGTGCCGTCCCCCTCGACGTCCGCGCTGCGCCGCTGGGCGTCCGGCGCCGCGTAGAGCTCGGCGAGCGCGTCGGCCTCCGCCTCCGCGCGGGGGCCCTCCGACAGGAAGCTCGTGCCGAATGCCACCCCTCCGGCGAACATCGCGAGGGCGGCCGCAGCCGAGCCGAGCACGAGTCCCGGTCGGGCGTACCAGCGGGCTCGCGCCCGCGCTTCCGCGGGGCCGGCACCGGTCGCCGACGTGGTCGCCGACGCGGGCGCCGGAGCGGCTTCACGAGCGGCTTCACGAGCGTCGACCGTTCCGATGGAGCCCGTGGAGGGCGCGGCGCCGGCGGTGGCATCCGCCGCGGCACCGGCTGTGGCTGCGGAACGGACCGCGGGGTCCGGCGAGCCGGCTGCAGCGGCAGAACCGGCGTCGGCGGTCTCGTCCACCCGGTCGGCCGGAAGCTGCGGGGTGCGGGCGATGTCGGCAAGCAGGCGCGCACGAAGCGCCGCCGGAGGTGCCACCGGGCGGGCGGCCAGACCGAGCTGCGCCGCCGTGCCGGCGAATCCGTCGATCTCGTTCCGCAGCGCCGCGCTCTCCCGCGCGGCGGCGTCGACCGCCTCGGCCTCGCGCGGCTCGAGAGCATCGAGTGCCCGCGCCGCGGCGTCCGTGCGGATGTCGTCGTGCGAGCGGATGTCGTTGTCGCTCACGACGCCACTCCCAGTTCATCGCGCAGGCGGATCATGCCGTCGCGCAACCGTGTCTTCACCGTGCCGAGGGGGATGCCCAGCTGGTCCGAGACCTCGCGCTGGGTCAGACCCCCGTAGTAGGCCAGCGTCACGGCCTCGCGTTGAGCGTCGCTGAGCCGGGCCAGGGCCCGGGTGACCCGGACGTTCTCGATCCGGATCTCCACCTGCTCGGCGACGTCGTCGTAGCCCTCGACGTGGTCGCGCACGCCGATGCGCATGTCGCGCTGGCGGCTCGCCTCGGAGGCTCGGATGCGGTCGACCGCGCGGCGGTGCGCCATGGTCAGGATCCAGGTGATGGCGGAGCCGCGTTCGGCGGCGTAGCGGGGCGCCGTCTGCCAGATTTCCAAGAACACCTCCTGCGTCACCTCCTCCGACTGTGCATGGTCGACCAAGAGGCGCTGCACGAGGCCGTGCACCCGCGACGAGGTCTGATCGTAGAGCTCTGCGAAGGCATCCTGGTCGCCGCGTGCAATACGCGCGAGCAGATCCTCACGGGGCGCAGGGGCGGGGAGGCCCGAGCGCTCGCTTCGGTCGGTCTCCGCTGGCACGAGTGCAAGCATGTCAGAGTTGGCCGATCATCGCAGCGCGTTCATGATCACGAGTGGTTCGGAGCGCTGCCCCGGGTGGATTGGTCCTCGCGGGAGCCTGCGGAGAACCGTCCGTCAACGAGAGAGACCGAGCCGCAGAAACGCCTCTCGGCGCGAGGCCGCTCGGAGCGGCAAATATTGGAGCCCGGGGTTACTGCGGCCCGGCTCCCCTATTCTAACCCGCCCATCCGCCAGAGGCGGGCGCAGGAGGTGAGTTCGGCGGCCGTTCGCGCCAGGCGAAGTGCGCGCCTGGTCAGCTCCGTCGCGCGCTCCGGCGTGATGGCGTCGACATCGTCCGCAATGCTCGTGCAGCCCTCCGAGGACACCCGGCAGAACGCGGCCGCGCGGTCGAGGGCGACCGCGAAGTCCCCCTCGAATACCCCGCGCAGGATCTCGTCGGCGAGCTCGAGGATCTCCGTCGGTCCGGTCGGCGTCGACGCGCCCGCCACCACCTGGTCGATGGTCACGGAGATCTCGGTGCCGCGCTGGAACGTGAACGCGGTGCCCTGCGGGTCCTGCCGGATCATCGCCCGCACGAGGTAGAGCCGCCACAGCGCGCCGGGCAGGCTGCGCGGGCTCGAGCGCGACCACAGCTCGGCGACCGCATCGATGCCGTGCTCGTCCGTGTACTCCACGAGGCGGTTGAGCACGGCGGGCTCGGGATTGTCGCGCACACGCCCGAGCAGGGCGTGGGCGGTGTCGTGTGCGATGCGGGAGATGGTGGCGGGATCCTCCCCGCCCTTCATCCCCTCGAACTTCGACCCCGAGAACTTCGTGGGCTTGTGGAACTCTTCGGTCACCCGACAACCCTACGAGCACGCGGGAGCCGGCGGGTGAGCGCGGTAGATTAGACGCCGCGGGCCTCTAGCTCAGTTGGTAGAGCAAGGGACTTTTAATCCCTGGGTCGTCGGTTCGAGCCCGACGGGGCCCACCGTTCGTGTCACCGCGCTGCCGCACGGCTCTGTTATTCGCAGCCGATACCGTCGCCCTCGCGATCCAGGTGCGGACCGTATCCGGGGTCGCCGCGTCGAACCGGGTCGGCGCCCGCCGCGCGTGCCGCATCGCAGTTCTTGTAGTACGGAGCGGGGGCGGGCGCTGGTGCCGGGGCAGGCGCGGGCGCTGGTGCCGGGGCAGGCGCCGGAGCCGGGGCGGGCGCAGGTGCAGGTGCAGGTGCAGGTGCAGGTGCGGGAGCCGGAGCAGGAGCCGGGGCGGGGGCGACGACGGGCTCGGTGGACTCCGCCGGAGCGGCATCCGCGGGGGCGGCCTCGGCCGAGGCGGGCGAGAACGGCGAGATGAATGCCTTCTTGTCCGCGCAGGTCGTGAGCACGCGGCGCATCGCGTCGCGTTCGGCCTCGGTGACCCAGAGCCCATAGGTCGCCTTCACGGACACCTGGCGCGCGACGTAGGGGCAGCGGAACTTGCGGTTGGCCGGCAGCCAGGTCGCCGTGTCGCCGTCGCTCTTCTGCGCGTTCGACCGCTGGTCCACCGCGAGCAGGTTGATGGGATCGTTGGCGAGCGAGATCCGCTGGGCCTGGGTCAGCTGCTGGGCGCCGGTCTGCCAGGCGTTGGAGAGAGACACGAGGTGGTCGATCTGCACGAGCGGCGACGTGTCGTTGCCGCGCACGAAGCGCATCGCCTTGCCGGTGTACGGGGACTTCGCCGAGCCGCTCAGCACCCGGCACCCACCGGCCGCCAGCTCGGTGTCGTCGAGGTCGCGCGCCAGGATGTCATTGCGGGTGTCGCATCCGTTACGGTCCGCATCGACCCAGGCGGTGCCGAAGCCGGCCTCTCGGTCGTACCCGGTCTTGGGCGCCCGTCCCTTGACGGGCAGGGTGTCGAGGAGGACGAGGGCGGTGGTGTCCCGCGAGATCGGGGCGGGCAGCACGACGGACGCCGTCTCGGCGACGGCCGCCGGCTCGGCGGGATCGGCCGGAGCCTCCTCGTGGAAGGTCGCGGCGGGGGACGGCTCGGCGGCGTCCTCCTCCGTCGTCTCCTGGGCGGGCTGCTCGGGCTGCTGGTCCGAGGACTCGGCGCCGTCGCTGCGCACGGCTGCCGCGGAGTCGACGATGTCGACCGCGACGCCCATCCCGGCTCCGGCGACGCCAGCGAGGAGGCTTGCCACGAGCACGACGGCCGCGGCGCCGCGCGACGGGATCTGCGCCCAGGACTCGCGACCCGACGCGAGCACGTACAGCGCCGTGCCGATGCCGATGGCGGCCGCCCAGCCGAAGAGGGCGGGGAACCCGCCGGCCGCCGCCATGAGCATCAGGAACACCGCGACGGCGGCCCAGATGAGCAGCGCGGGTCCGCGGAGCACGAGCGGTCGTCGTGGTCGGGGCGCGGCGACCGCGCGGGATGTCGGCTGCCCGGGGTCGGCGGGGGTCGGCTGCGTCATGGCGTCCTTCCAGGATCACCTGATCGTACGGACGCGCCGGCCTAATTCCGCACACCCAGAAAGGGTGTCGCCGCACCCGCGCAGGGGCGGGAACGCGAACGACGCCGGACGCCCTCGGAAGAGGCGCCCGGCGTCGAGTTCGTGCTTCGCTCGGTTACACGCTGCGCCAGTCGTCGCTCGTGAGGTGGGATCCCGCCTGGGGGCCCATCTGCAGCATCCCGCCGTCGACCACGAAGGACGCGCCGGTGACGTAGCTCGACTGCGGCGACGCGAGGAACGCGATGACCGAGGCGATCTCGCGCGCGTCGCCCGGGCGGCCGAGCGGGATGCCGGGGCGGTCCGTCTGGTGCGGGTCCTCGTCCGTCTGGCCGGTCATCGGGGTCGCGATCTCGCCGGGTGCGACGGAGTTCGCGGTGATGCCCTCGCGGCCCAGCTCGAGCGCGAGCGTCTTGATCAGCCCGCCCAGCCCGTGCTTCGCGGCATCGTAGGCGCTCGAGCCCACCCGCGGCTGGTGCTCGTGCACGCTCGTGACGGCGATGATGCGGCCGCCGTTGCCCGCCGCCACCATGCGGCGCGCCGCACGCTGGATGCAGACGAAGGCGCCGTCGAGATCCGTGGCGACGACCGCGCGCCAGGCGTCGAGCTCCATGTCGACGAGGGGGACGCTGTCGCCGGTGCCGGCGTTGTTCACGAACACGTCGACGCCACCGAGCTCCTCCGCGAGCCGGTCGATCACGTCTCCCGCGTTCTCGAGGTCGCTCTTGTCGAGCTCCGCGACGACGGCGCGCACGCCGTGCGAGCGCACCTCCTCGGCGGTGCGCTCGGCGCCCTCCTTGTCGTCGTGCCAGGTGACGCCGATGTCCATTCCTGCGGCGGCGAGCGCGACCGCGGTGGCGCGTCCGATGCCCGAGTCCGATCCGGTGACGATTGCAGTGCGAGGTGAGAATGTCATGCTCCGAGCGTGCGCCGGTCCAGTCCGCGCGGCAAGTGCGTGCGGCGCGGCGTCGGGGTTCGTTCGGGTTCGGGTTCGGGTTCGGGTTCGGGTGAAGAGGGTGCGCCACGTCCGTCCCTTCGACAAGCTCAGGGACCGTAGGGTCACGAAGGCGCGAGAAGGTGCGGGGACCCGGCTCCACGGTCGCTGAGCCTGTCGAAGCGACGGAACGCTCCTCGGGTCGCACCCTAGAACGGCGGCTCCTCCGGCATCACCGCCTTCGCTCGAGCCGCCCGCCGCTCCGGCCTCGGAGTCGCGATCTGCGTCGCGGGTTCCGTCTCGTACTCGCGCCCGCTCGGCGCGAGCCACCGCACTCTGCCGCCCCCGGCAGAGGTGGACGACCACCCGGTGTGGTGCTTCACCCGGTGATGCGACCGGCAGAGGTGGACCAGGTTGCCGTGGTCGGTGCCTCCGCCGTACTGCCAGTCCGTCACGTGGTCCACGTCGGTTCTGGCGGCGTTCCGGTTGCAGCCGGGGAAGCGGCAGGTCTCGTCCCGCACTCGGAGCCAGGTGCGGAGGTCCTTCGGCACCGCGTACCGGTCCCGCCCAACCGAGAGCACCGCGCCCGTTTCGGGGTGGGTGAGGATACGGGTGAAGCTCGGCGCCCGGGCCGCGATCCGCCGGGCGGTGTGCGCGTCGATCGGCCCGTACCCCTCGAGCGAGCCCGGCTCCTCGGAGCGGCCCAGCAGGGTGAGTACCGGGACCGTGACCAGCACCCGCGGCCGGATGCCAACTCCGATCGGGCCATCGATGCGTCGCGTCGTCCTGTCCTCCACAGGTTCCGCGTCACCGGCGACTGCGGTCGTGGATGCCGCGGTGGTGATCCCGTCGACGAGCAGATCCGTGAACGCATCCGCCATCAACTGCGTCCGCGTCCTCTCCTCCCCAGGTTCGCCCTTGAGGCCCTCGGCGATGTCGCGGAGACGGTTCGCGATGCCGCTGACCTCGGGTGCAGGCAGGTAGGCGTTCAGCCAGGCCATGCCGTCTGTCGCGGGGCAGGTCTCGATGTGCCGGTCCGCAACGGAAGCGGTGTGCCGCTCCTGGATCGACTCGGGGTGCAGGCGCTCCCGCAACTCCCGGGTCGCCCTGTCCAGCTTGGGGACGGTAAGGTGCTCGGCCTTGGGTAGCACGGCCTCCTCCACCACGGCCACGGCCGCGGGCGGGAGGGTGGTGGTGTGGTCGATGAGGACCTGCGCGTGACGGTAGCCGATCCGCCCCTGCCGCAGCGCTTCTTGGGTTGCCGAGAGGTCGTGCAGGAGGGCCTCGCTCTCGGCGATGAGCCGCTCGGCCGCCTGCTCCGAGACCCGGAGGGCACAGGCGACCTCCGTAGTCAGGACCCGCCTCCCGGCGACCTTCGGGGACCAGCGCGGACCCCCAATCGTCGGAGTGGAGAGGTCGGTGGCTTCGGTCCAGAGCCGGGCACGGTCGATGGCCTCGGCGCGGAGGGACTGGCCGAGCCGGACGATGCGCTCGGCCGCGGTGACGGCGTCGATCATCGCGAGGAACGTGTCGGTGACCGCGCTCGGCGGCGGAGGTCCGTCGGGCGGGAGCGGGTCAGGTGCGGGGTGTCGTTCGGTCATGCCTCCAAGGAAAACCCGGCCACCGACACCGACCTCCGCGCTCCTGTGGACAATGTGGGGAAGCACGAGCGGGGCCTGTCGCGTCCCTTCGACAGGCTCAGGGACCGTAGGGGACCGCGCCCGCGGGGGTCAGGAGGAGGCGGGGAGGACGTAGCGGATGCCCCAGGTGGCCGTCCACTCCTCGCCCGGCTGCAGCCAGCGCAGTCCCTGGCCCGTGTTGAACGCGTTGGCCGGTGCCGTCATCGGCTCGATCGCGATCGCGAGGTCGGGGCCGGACAGAGTGGGGAACGCGGTGGGCGTGTACACCTGCAGGAAGCCGAACTCCTCCCCCGCCCACAGTTCGACCCGGCGGCCGTCGGGGGCGGTGACGCCGTGCCGGCTCACGCCGTCCTCACGCACGACGGCGCCCAGGCCGACGTTGAGGTTCAGCTCAGCCACCCGGCGCTCTCCGCGCAGGTCGAACTCGGTGCCGTCCACGGAGTGCTCGGCTACGGGGATCATCTGGTCGTCGGTCTCGAAGTAGGTGTCCGCCGCGACCGTGACGACGAGGTCGGACGTCGGCACGTCGCCGATCTTGATATACGGGTGGGCGCCGATCGCGGTCGGCGCCGGGGACGACGAGTCGTTGCGGATGCGGTGCGTCACCTCGATGCCGTCCTCGACCAGGCGGTAGGTCACGCCGGTGTCGAGCAGGAACGGCCAGCCGTGCTGCGGGAACACCGTCGCGGACAGCGTCACCGAGCTCGCCGTGCGCTCCACGACGGTGTAGCCCGTGTTCCGCAGCAGGCCGTGGGAGGCGTTGGAGTATCCCGGCTCGGTGATGTCGAGCTGCTGCTCCCGCCCGTCGAGCAGCCATAGGCCGTCCTTGATGCGGTTCGGCCAGGGCACGAGCACGAGCCCGGAGCCCATGGGCGCGAGGCGGTCCTCGCCCCAGGGCTCGACGAGGTCGATGCCGTCGATGCTGAGCCCGCGCAGGCAGGCGGCGAGCTGCGTGACGGTCGCACGCACCGTTCGCCCCCCGGCGTGGAGCTCGAGCGGGTACTGGTCTCCGGTCACGGGTCGCATTCGCCCGAGTCTAGGTGCGCCGGTCGATCACACGGCACCCCGGGCACACGGCACCCCCGGCCCGCACCCTGGCTCGCACCCTGGCTTGCGGCCCGGTTAGCCGGGCCCCGATCCGGCCACGACGACCTCGACACCGGCGGCCCGGAACGCGTCGAGCCGGGACGCTGCGGCGCCGTCGTCGGTGATCAGCGTCGCCACGTCGGCGAGCGGCCCCACCGCGCCGAGGTGCACGCGATCGAGCTTGGACGAGTCGGCCACCACGACGGGCCTCGCGCTCGCGCCGAGCATGAGCCGCTTGATCTCCGCCTCGGGCAGGTTGATGTTCGTCACGCCGCGCTCCACGTCGACGCCGTTGCAGCCCAGGAATGCGATGTCCGCGTGCACCTGCTCGAGCACGGGCCGGGCGAGCGGGTCGACGAGCGAGTGCTGCAGCGGCCGGAGCGTGCCCCCGGTCACCACGACGGTGAAGCGCGGAATGGCGCGCTCGAGTTCGAGCGCGATCGTCAGCCCGTTCGTCACGACGGTCACGTCGTGCAGGTCGGCCCGGGCGACGAGGGCGCGCGCGACGGCGAGCGTGGTGGTGCCCACGTCGAGCAGCACGCTCTGCCCGGACAGCACCAGAGCGGCCGCGGCGGCGCCGATGCGCTCCTTCGCCGCCGAGGACGACTCCAGCGACTCCTCGAACGAGGCCTCGCGCTCGGGCGGCGGCTGGCGCGGTACCGCGCCGCCATGGGTGCGGAGGATCAGCCGCGCCCGCTCGAGCGCGTCGAGGTCGCTGCGCACGGTCACGCCGGAGATGCCGAACGTCTCCCCCAGCTCGACGACCTTCATGAACCCGCGAGCGGCGATGACCTCCGCCATCCGCCGCCGGCGCAGCACCGCGGGCAGCCCCTGATCGGTCGGCGGCTCGGCGGCGGGACTCATGGCTCGATCTTCGAATGCTTACGAATGTTTGTCAAACCTTCCGTCACGGTTTCAGCTTCGCAAGCGAGACCGAGTATTCTTGCGGCATGACTTCGCCCGAACCACTGCCGTTGTCCCGCGGCATCGTGAAGCGGCCGTTCACACTCGCTGACGGCAGGGAACTCTTCTACTACGACGACGCGGACACGACATTGCCGCCGGAGCGTGCGGCGGACGAGCGCGTGCTCGGCCCGCGCCCACCCACCGCAACCATGCGCCAGGACGTGCTCACCGGCGAGTGGATCTCCATCGCCGCGGCACGCCAGAACCGCGTGTTCCTGCCGCCCGCCTCGCAGGATCCGCTGGCTCCGGCCACGCCCGAGAACCCGTCCGAGATCCCGAGCAACTACGACGTCGCCGTGTTCGAGAACAAGTCCCCCTCCTTCGGCCCGCTCCTCGACGACGAGAACGCGCCCCAGGGACAGGACGACCTCACGGACATCGGCCTCGGGCGCACCCGCACGTCCATCGGGCGCTGCGAGGTCGTGTGCTTCAGCCCCGAGCACACCGGATCGTTCGGCACGCAGAGCGAGTCCCGGGCGCGCACCGTCGTGGAGGCGTGGGCGGATCGCACGGCGGCGCTCTCCGCAATGCCCGGCATCGCGCAGGTCTTCCCGTTCGAGAACCGGGGCGAGGCCATCGGTGTCACGCTGCACCACCCGCACGGCCAGATCTACGCCTACCCCTACGTCACGCCGCGCACCCGGCGGCTCATCGCCTCCGTCGAGAAGGTCGGGCCGGACCTGTTCGAGCGCATCCTGGAGTCCGAGCGGAGCTCGGAGCGCGTCGTCCTCACCGGCGAGCACTTCACGGCGTTCGTGCCCTTCGCCGCCCGCTGGCCGCTCGAGGTGCACATGCTGCCCCACCGCCACGTGCCCGACTTCGCCGGGACGACCGAGGAGGAGCGCGACGAGCTCGCGCTGATGTACCGCAGGCTCCTGCGCGGCATCGACTCGCTCTACTCCACCCCCACCCCGTACATCGCCGCATGGCACCAGGCGCCCGTCGTGGAGCACCGCGACGACATCCGGCTCATGCTGCAGATCACCTCGCCCCGCCGGGCCGAGGACAAATTGAAGTTCCTCGCCGGATCCGAGGCCGCCATGGGCGCCTGGATCGGCGACGTGCCGCCCGAGCAGGCGGCCGCATTCCTTCGAGAGGGCATCGACCGCGTATGACCGACAGCACCGACATCTACACCGCCGCCCGCGACGGCTTCCGTGAGCGCTACGGCCGCGAGCCGCTCGGCCTCTGGTCGGCGCCGGGACGCGTGAACCTCATCGGCGAGCACACCGACTACAACGACGGCTTCGTGTTCCCGTTCGCCATCGATCGCCGCACGGTCGTGGCGCTCGCGCCGCGCGAGGACGGCGTGATCCGGGTCGGCAGCACCTTCGCGGCGGACGCCGAGGAGATGACCGTCGAGTCGCTCTCGCCCGACCGCATCACCGGCTGGTCGGCGTACCCGTTCGGCGTCGCCTGGGCCCTGCTGCAGCACGGCGCGGACGCCTCCGCCGCCACGGGATTCGACGCGTACTTCGCCTCCGACGTTCCCGTCGGCGCCGGCCTGTCGTCGTCGGCCGCTATCGAGAGCGCGGTCGCCGTCGCCCTCAATGAGGTGTGGGGCCTCGAGTACAACAAGCGCACGCTCGCCCGCGCCGGTCAGCTCGCCGAGAACCAGGTGGTGGGCGCACCGACCGGCATCATGGACCAGTCGGCCTCCCTTTTCGGCAAGCAGGACGCCGCGGTCTTCCTCGACTGCCGCAGCCTGGACGCAGAGGTCATCCCGCTCGGGTTCGAGGGTGCCGGCCTCGAGATCCTCATCATCGACACCAAGGTGAGCCACTCGCACGCGGACGGCGGCTACAAGGACCGCCGCGCGTCCTGCGAGGCCGGCGCGGCGGCCATGGGCGTCGAATCCCTGCGCGACCTCGATGCCGACGACCTCCCCCGGGCGGAGACCGTGCTCGACGAGGTGACGTTCCGGCGGGTGCGGCACATCGTCACCGAGAACCAGCGCGTGCTCGACACCGTGCGCACCCTGCGCGAGGAGGGTCCCCGGGCGATCGGCGGCCTGCTCGACGCCTCGCACGTGTCGATGCGCGACGACTTCGAGATCTCCGTCCCGGAGCTCGACCTCGCCGTGGCGACCGCCCAGGCGTCCGGCGCCGTGGGCGCGCGCATGACCGGCGGCGGCTTCGGTGGAGCCGCCATCGCGCTCGTGCCGTCGGAGCTGGTCGCCGACGTGAGCCGGGCCGTCTCCGCGGCTTTCGCCGACGCCGGCTACGCCGCCCCGGATCAGTTCACCGTGCGCCCCTCGGAGGGCGCCCGCGCGGAGCGCTGACCGGGCCCGCCTGGGATCCGGCCGGAGGAACGCCATGACCACCGACGCGCGCAGCGTGCTCGTCCCGTTCGGCGGGGCGACCCCGCAGGTGCACGACGACGCCTACGTCGCCGCCGGCGCCGTGCTCGTGGGTCGCGTGCGCCTCGCGCCGTCGGCCAGCGTGTGGTTCAACGCGGTGCTGCGCGCGGACTCCGAGCCGATCACGATCGGCGACGGCTCGAACGTGCAGGACAACGTGAGCTGCCACGTCGACGCGGGGTTCCCGGTGTCGGTGGGCAGCGACGTGTCGGTGGGCCACAACGCCGTGCTGCACGGCTGCACGGTCGAGGACGGCGCACTGATCGGCATGGGCGCCATCGTGATGAACGGCGCGGTGATCGGCGCGGGTTCCCTCGTCGCCGCGGGGGCGCTCGTGCTCGAGGGCACCGTCGTGCCGCCGGGGTCCCTCGTCGCGGGCGTGCCGGGCCGCGTGCGGCGCGAGCTCACCGCCGAGGAGGCGGAGAGCATCCGGAAGAACGCCGCGGGCTATCGCGATCGCATCGCCGGCTACCGGGGCGATGGACCTCAATAGCGACCTCGGCGAGACCGTGCGTGGCGTGCCGACCGCGGACGACGCCGCGCTGTTCGCGCTCGTGACCAGCGCCAACGTGGCCTGCGGGTTCCACGCGGGCGACGAACGGTCGATGCGGGAGAGCTGCCGGCTCGCCGCCCGCAACGGCGTCGCGCTCGGCGCCCACGTGTCCTACGACGACCTCGAAGGCTTCGGCCGGCGGGACGTCGACGTGACGCCTGTGCGGCTGCGGGAGCACGTGCTGACCCAGCTCGCGGCGCTCGGCGAGGCCGCCGCGGAGTCCGGCGTGCGGATCCGCTACGTCAAGCCGCACGGCGCGCTCTACAACCGCATCGTGCACGACCGGGCGCAGGCGGACGCCGTGGCGGGCGCCGTCCGCGACTTCTCTCCCGGCCTGCCCGTGCTCGGGCTGCCGGGCTCCGCGATCCAGGCGGCGGCGGAGGCGGCGGGATCCCCGTACTTCCGCGAGGCCTTCGTGGACCGCGGCTACCGCCCGGACGGCACGCTCGTGCCGCGCGGATCCGCCGGTGCCCTGCTCGGCGACGGCGCCGGTGACGACGGCGACGCCATCGCGGAGCGGGCGGTGCGGATCGCGACCACCGGCCGGGTGACCGCGGTCGACGGCACGGACCTCGACCTGCGGGTCGACTCGCTCTGCGTGCACGGAGACACGCCGGGCGCGGTCGTCATGGCCCGCGCCGTGCGCGCGGCGCTCACGACCGCAGACGTGACGCTCGCCCCGTTCGCCTAGGCGACGAGCCGCGGGAGCCCGCCGCGTCCGGGCGCTCGACTAGGAAGCGCCCGGACAGACGGACGGACCCGGACACGAGGACGAACGGGCCGACCGGCGGACCGGTGGGGGTCCTCAGGCCATCCGCTCCGCGGCAGCGACGACGTTCGCGAGCAGCATGGCCCGCGTCATCGGTCCGACGCCGCCCGGCACGGGCGACAGCCAGCCCGCGACCTCGGCGACGGCCGGGTCGACGTCGCCGACCAGCCTGTGCTTGCCCAGCTCCTCGTTGAAGGTGCGGCTGATGCCGACGTCGAGCACCGCGGCGCCCTCCTTGACCCAGTCCGGCTTGACGAGCCCGGGCACGCCGACGGCCGCCACGACGATGTCGGCGCGGCGCACCTCGGATGCGAGGTCCGGCGTGCGCGAGTGGGTGAGCGTGACGGTGGCGTCGATGCCCTTGCGGGTGAGCAGCAGGCCGAGCGGGCGGCCGACGGTCAGGCCACGGCCGATCACGACGACGCGCGTGCCGACGTACGGGACGCCGTTCCGCTTGAGCATCTCGACGATGCCGGCCGGGGTGCAGGGCAGCGGGAACGGGTCCGTGAGACCGGCCACGCGCGCATCCGGCGCCGTGACGTTGAGCACGAGCTTGCCGAGGTTCGTCGGGTGCAGGCCGTCGGCGTCCCTCGCCGGGTCCATGAGCTCGAGCATGGCGTTCTCGTCCATGCCCTTCGGCAGCGGCAGCTGCACGATGTAGCCCGTGACGCTCGAGTCGGCGTTCAGCTCGAGGATCGCGTCGCGCACGTCCTGCTCGGAGGCGTCGCCCGGCAGGTCGACGCGGATGGACTTGATGCCCACCTCGGCGCAGTCGCGGTGCTTGCCCGCGACGTAGGACACCGATCCCGGGTCGTCGCCGACGAGCAGCGTGCCGAGTCCGGGCACGATCCCACGCTCGGCGAGCGCCTCGATGCGGCCCTTCAGCTCGGCCTTGACGGCCGCGGCGGTGGCGTTGCCGTCCAGTCGCTCCGCGGTCACGCGACGGCTCCGGACGGGGTGAGGCCCGGGTAGAGCGGGAAGGAGTCGGTCAGCGCGGTGACGCGCTCGCGCTGCGCCGCGACGTCGACGCCGGGCTTCAGGGTCTCAGCGATGATGTCCGCGACCTCGGTGAACTCCTGCTCGGCGAAGCCGCGCGTCGCGAGCGCGGCGGTGCCGATGCGGACGCCGGAGGTGACCATGGGCGGGCGCGGGTCGAAGGGCACGGAGTTGCGGTTGACCGTGATGCCGACCTCGTGCAACACGTCCTCCGCCTGCTTGCCGTCGATCTCGGCGTTGCGCAGGTCGGCGAGCACGAGGTGCACGTCGGTGCCGCCGGTGAGCACGGACAGGCCGGCCTCGGTCGAGTCCGCCGCCGTGAGGCGCTCGGCGAGCAGCTGCGCGCCCTGGATGGTGCGCTGCTGGCGGTCCACGAACTCGGGCTCGGCCGCAAGCTTGAACGCCGTGGCCTTGGCCGCGATGACGTGCATGAGCGGGCCGCCCTGCTGCCCCGGGAAGACCGCGGAGTTCAGCTTCTTGGCGAGCTCGGTGTCGCGGCTGAGGATGACGCCGGACCGCGGTCCGGCGAGCGTCTTGTGCACGGTGGAGCTGACGACGTCCGCGAACGGGATGGGCGAGGGGTGCAGGCCCGCGGCCACGAGGCCGGCGAAGTGCGCCATGTCGACCCAGAGCGTGGCGCCCACCTCGTCGGCGATGGCGCGGAAGGCGGCGAAGTCGAGCTGGCGGGGGTAGGCGGACCAGCCGGCGATGATGACCTTCGGCTTGTGCTCGATCGCCTTGTCGCGCACGACGTCCATGTCGATGCGGAACGTCTCCGGGTCCACGCCGTACGCCGTGGCGTTGTAGAGCTTGCCCGAGAAGTTGAGCTTCATGCCGTGCGTGAGGTGACCGCCGTGGGCGAGCTCGAGGCCGAGGATCGTGTCGCCGGGCTGGGCGATGGCGGCGAGCACGGCCGCGTTGGCCGACGCGCCGGAGTGGGGCTGCACGTTGGCGTAGGCGGCGCCGAAGAGCGACTTCGCGCGGTCGATGGCGAGCTGCTCCGCGATGTCGACGAACTCGCATCCGCCGTAGTAGCGGCGACCGGGGTAGCCCTCGGCGTACTTGTTGGTGAGCACGGAGCCCTGCGCCTCGAGCACGGCGCGGGGGACGAAGTTCTCGCTCGCGATCATCTCGAGGGTTCCGCGCTGGCGCCCGAGCTCCTGCTCGAGGACGGCGGCGATCTCGGGGTCGACCTCGGCGAGGGACGAGACGAACGAGGTGGGGAGGTGGTCAACGGGCACGGAAGGCTCCTCAGCTGGCTTGGGCTTGCACTGGCACCGGGAACGTTCAGGCCGCTCTGCGCGGCCCGTCAGTTCTCGCCCCGCGAGACGCGGGGGTGGGGGAAAGCGGCCCAGGCGTACGGCCGATCCGTGTCAGTCGCTCCCCGATGGTGACCCATCCGAACGCCAGTCGCGACGCCGCCATGCTACCAGCCGGTGCCCGCGCCGGGTCGGCTGCGTCGGGTGCAGGCCGTTCCTGTTCACCCGTTCCTGTTCACCCGTTCCTGTTCACCCGTTCCTGTTCAGCCGTTCCTGTTCGCAATTCAGGCTCAGCTGCGACACGCCGCTGTTCGGCACCTCGAAACGCGGCGTGTCGCAGCACAGCCTGAATTCGGAACGGTGCCGGACCTGGGTGCGGGATCAGGCGGCGGTACGGGACTCCGCGCGGGAGGAGGCGCGGGAGGAGGCGCGGGAGGTGAGCGCGTCGGAGACGAGCACCACGGCGAGCGCGACCACGAGGATGCCGAGGTAGACGAACGGGATCGCGCGCAGGCCGAGCGAGTCGAGCACGATCGCCCCGACGAGGGCGCCGCCGCCGATGCCGATGTTGAACGCCGTCGTGAAGAAGGCGCTCGCGGTGTCGCGGATGCGGGCGGGCGCGATGTGCAGCATCCGCGTCTGCAGCAGCGCGGGCAGCCCGCCGAGCGCGAGGCCCCACAGTGCGAACGCCGGGATGGCGACGACCGGCACGTGCGGGAAGGCGCCGAGGAGGGCGATGGCGAGGATCGTCGCGCCGAGCGACACGACGAGTCCGACGCGGGGTCTGCGCCCGAGGTACGCGCCCACGAACGCGAGGCCCACGGCCCCCGCGATGCCGTAGGCGAACAGCAGCGGGCTGACGGCCGCGTCGCCGAGCCCCGCCTCCCGGGAGAGGAACGGGGCGATGTAGGTGTAGAAGGTGTACTGCCCCACCATGATGACGCCGGTGATGATGCAGAGCAGCACGACGCCGCCGATGGAGGGCCGGCGCCCGCCCCCCTTCGGGGAGACCTCCGGCGCATCCACCGCCGCGAGGTGGTCGACGCGCGGCAGGAAGCGCCAGACGAGCAGGGCGCCGAGCGCGACCAGCCCGGCGAGCGCGCCGAAGGTGGCGCGCCAGCCGAGAAGCTGACCGAGGGCCGTGCCGAGCGGGACGCCGAGCACGAACGCGAGGGATCCGCCGCCGAGCGTGATGGCCACGGCGCGGCCGAGCTGCTCCTTCGGCACGAGGTAGGAGGAGTACGCACCCACGACGGCCCAGAAGACGCCGTGCGCGAGGCCGCCGAACACGCGCGACGCCACGACGAGCTCGTAGGTGGGGGCGATCGCGGTGAGCAGGCTGCTCGCCGCGAAGATCGCGAGCACCCCGACCACGAGCGCGTGCCGGGGCAGCCGGCGGGTCAGGGCGACGAGCGGCGTGCTCGTGACGACGACGGTGAACGCGAACACGGTCACGAGGAGGCCGACGAGGGACTCGCTCACGCCGAGGTCGGCGCTCATCAGGGGCAGCAGCCCGGTGGGGATCATCTCGATCGTGACGTTGAGGAAGATCGCCACGGCGAGCATGCAGAGGCCGAGGTAGGGGAACGGGCGGACAGCGGGCGCGGAAACAGGCACCGGCGCGGTGGTGGTCATGACAGGCATCCAGAGCGACTGGAACGGCGGGAGAGCTCCCGGGGCCGGCGAGATCCGCTCGACCAGGGTCGATCCTACCGCGGCGGGCTGCACAGGGGCAGGGTGAGTGGCCGGGCCGGCGGGGAGGGACGCGAGCGCGCGGCGGGCCCGGGCGCGGGACGGCCCCCGGCGAGCGCCTATCCTGATCGGATGACTCCGCAGCCCGCCGCCGTCACGCACTGGGTCCTCACGATCGTCTGCACCGACGAGCCGGGCATCGTGCACGCGCTCAGCGGCGCGGTCGTGCAGGCCCGGGGCAACATCACCGAGTCCCAGCAGTTCTCCAGCGCCGACACCGGGCGGTTCTTCATGCGCCTGCAGGTGGAGTCCGACGCGTCGCGCGAGGAGTTCGCCGGGGCCCTGGCCCCCGTGCTCGAGCGGTACGCCATGACCTGGCAGCTGGACGTCGTCGGCCGGCCCCTGCGCACGCTCGTGCTCGCGTCCACCGCCGCGCACTGTCTGGGCGACCTGCTGTTCCGCCAGCGCGCGGGGCACCTGCCCGTGGAGATCCCCCTCGTCCTCAGCAACCACGAGACGCTGCGCGACCTCGCGGGCTTCTACGGCGTGCCGTTCGAGCACCTGCCCGTGGCGGACGCGGCGAGCAAGGCCGCCATGGAGGACCGCGTGATCCAGGCGGTCGAGGAGCACGACATCGAGCTCGTCGTGCTCGCGCGGTACATGCAGATCCTCTCCCCCGGGCTGTGCGAGCGGCTCAGCGGCCGGGCCATCAACATCCACCACTCCTTCCTGCCCGGCTTCAAGGGCGCGAACCCGTACAAGCAGGCGCACGCCCGCGGCGTGAAGCTCATCGGCGCGACGGCGCACTTCGTGACGAGCGACCTCGACGAGGGCCCGATCATCGAGCAGAACGTCGTGCGGGTCGACCACTCGCGCACGCCCGCCGAGCTCATGGCGATCGGCCAGGACGAGGAGTCCCGCACGCTCACCCAGGCGGTGAAGTGGTTCGCGGAGAACCGCGTCCTGCTCGACGGCGCGCGCACCATCATCTTCCGCTGACGCCACTGCCGCCGGCACCCGGCCGGCCCGCGGCCGCTGACGCCGCCGCCGGGACCACACGGGGGGGGCGAGCGGCGCCGGGATGCTCACTACGCTTCCCCCATGAGCCTCCTCGTCCACAGTGCCCGCAAGGTCGATGCGGAGGGCCACGTCGACGACTTCTGGCTCGTCGCCGACGGCCTCACCATCACGGCGACCGGCACGGGTGACGGCTGGCGGGCGCACGTCGAGCGGGTCAGCCCGCAGGGCATCGTCGATGCCGGTGGCCACTGGCTGACCCCCGGCTTCCTCGACCTGCACGGCCACGGCGGGGGCGGGCACGCGTTCGACGACGGTCCAACCGAGATCCGCGCCGGCCTGGCCACCCATCGCCGGCACGGGACGACCCGCTCCGTCGTCTCCCTCGTCGCGAACCCGCTCGACGCCCTCGAGCGCAGCCTCGCGGGGATCGCCGATCTCGCCGAGCGGGACCCGCTCGTGCTCGGCTCCCACCTCGAGGGGCCCTACATCGCGGCCGACCGCCGCGGCGCGCACAGCCTCGACCACGTCCGCACCCCGGAGCCCGCCGAGGTGGAGCGCCTGCTCGCCGCCTCCCGCGGCACCCTCCGCCAGATCACCATCGCGCCGGAGCTGCCGGGCGCCCTCGAGTCCGTCGACGTGCTGACCGCGGCCGGTGTCACGGTGGCCGTCGGGCACACCGAGGCCGGCTTCGAGCAGGCCCGCGAGGCGTTCCTGCGCGGCGCCCGCATGCTCACGCACGCCTTCAACGCAATGGACGGCATCCACCACCGCCGTCCCGGGCCCGTGGTCGCGGCGATGGAGAACCCGCTCGTGACCCTCGAGCTCATCCTCGACGGCCTGCACGTGCATCCGCACGTCGCCCGCCTGCTGTTCGCGGGCGCACCGGGCCGAGTGGCCCTGGTCTCCGACGCGATGGCCGCGGCGGGCAGCGCGGACGGCGACTACCGGCTCGGCGACCTCGACGTCACCGTGTCCGACGGCCACGCCCTGCTCTCGGGCACCGAGACCATCGCGGGCTCCACCCTCACCCAGGACGCGGCCCTCCGGATCGCGATCACCGAGGTCGGCGTGCCACCCGAGGCCGCGGTGGGCGCGCTCACGCTCGCTCCGGCGCGGGCGCTCGGCATCGAGGCGCAGCACGGCCTGCTGAAGCCCGGGCACGTCGCCGACGCCGTGCTCCTCGACTCGCGCTGGCACGTGCTGCGGGTCTGGGCGTGCGGGGCGATCATCCCGACGGACGGGCCCTGATCCGCGGTCGCTGAGTAGCCGAAGCGACGGCGGATGCGCGAGCGTCCCGTCCCTTCGACAGGCGCAGGGACCGTAGCGGCACAGGGACCGTAGCGGCTCAGGGACCGTACGGGGTCCCGGTGGGGCTCAGGGACACGTCGGCGGAGCCGACGAGCGCCGCGCCCACGGCGGCCGCGGGGAAGCCGGGCGGCAGCACGCGCACGCGCGCGGGCAGCTCGGTCGAGGCCAGGAAGGGCGACCCCTGCTCCCAGCGGGCGAGCACGGCCCGCAGGTCGCGCAGGAGGTCGTCGCCCAGCGAGCTGAGCCCGCCGCCGATGACGACGGTCTCGGGGTCGACCGTGAGCACGAGGATGCGCACGGCCGCCGCGATGTTCTCCAGCAGCCGGGTCCGCACCCCGACGGCGACCGGGTCTCCGGCCGCGGCCGCGGCGAAGAGCGCGCGGGCCGGGTGCGGATCCGTCGTGGGCCACCGGCGGGCGATGGTGGAGCCGGACGCGACCGTCTCGAGGCAGCCGCGCTGCCCGCAGGGGCAGATCTCGCCGTGCGGGTCGACGGGGATGTGGCCGATCTCCCCCGCCGAGCCACCCGCGCCGCGCCACAGCCGGCCGTCGAGCACGAGCCCCGCGGCGAGCCCCGTGCCGAGGTTGAGGTAGGCCATCGAGGCTCCCGCCTCTCCGCCGAGCAGCGCGTACGCGCCGAGCGCCGCCGCGTTCACGTCGTTCTCGATGCGCACGGGCGCGGCGAACCGGTCGGCCAGTGCCGCGCCGAGCGGCAGTCGATCGACGCCGAGGTTGACCGCGTGCGTGACCGTGCCGGTCGCCGGCTCGACGGTGCCGGGGATGCCGACACCGATCGAGGCGAAGCGGGCCGGCTCGATGCCGGCGAGGTCCGCGAGGCCGCGCACGGCGGCGACCGCGGTTCCGACGACGGCGTCCGCCCCGAACCCCGTCGACATCCGCAGGGAGTGGATCGGCGAGCCGGAGTCGTCGACCGCGACGGCGTGGGTCTTGGTGCCGCCGATGTCCAATCCTGCCCTCACCCCGGGGCCTCCCCCGCGAGCAGGGCCAGGAGAGCCCGCCCGACCACCCTGCTCGCGCCGAAGGTCGCGATGTCGGCGTACCGCCGGTCCGTACCGGGCCAGCCCATGTCGACGACGAGCACGTCCCGGCCCGAGTCGCGCAGGGCGTCGACCGCGGCCGTCGCCCAGGGGTGGAGGTGCAGGGAGCGGCCGACGACGACCACCCGGGCGTCCGGAGGCAGCTCGTCGGGCACGCCGGGCGCATCCTCGGCGATCGCGAGCACGGGGACGTCCGACCAGTCCGGCGCCTGCTCCATCCCGGCCCCCTCGATCTGGGCCTCCTCCATCTGGGCCTCCTCCGCCTCGAGCTCGGCGAAGGGCCCCCAGGGGGCCCGGCCGATGGCCAGGCTGGGATGGCTGTCGATCCGGACGAGCGCGAGGGGGCGCTCCCCGCGGGGGCCGAAGTCCGCGGCGAGCGCGGCGCGCTCGGGTCCGCCAAGGGCGGACGCACCGGCGCGGAAGGCGGCCGCCAGCGCCGCGATGCCATCAGCCCCGTCACCGTCCCCCGGTTCGGGATCCGGCCTCGGCTCGGGCTCGGGCTCGGGCTCGGGCTCGGGCTCGGGCTCGGGCTCGGGCAGGCTGCGCGCCAGCGCGACGACCCGTCCCGCCGCGTCCGCCAGCCGGGTCGCGTCGAGGGCGCCGGCGGCGACCGCGCGCTCCGCCGTCTCGACGATCTCGGCCAGCTGCGACGCGGTGTTGTCCGTGCCGATGCAGAGCAGGTCGCAGCCCGCGGCGAGCGCGCGGACGGCCGCGTCCGGGATGCCCGTGCCTCCGCTCGCGCCCGCCATGTCGAGCGCATCGGTCACGATCAGGCCGTCGAAGCCCAGGCGATCCCGCAGCAGCCCGCCGAGCACCTCCGCGGACAGGGTGGCGGGGTTCGCCGGATCTAGCTGCGGCAGCAGGATGTGCGACGTCATGATCGTCCGCACGCCCGCGTCGATCGCCGCGGCGAACGGGAGGAGCTCGCGCTCGAGGAGATCCTCGACCGAGCGGTCGACGACCGGCAGCGACAGGTGCGAGTCCTCCGCCGTGTCGCCGTGGCCCGGGAAGTGCTTCGCGCTCGCCGCGACCCCCGTCGCCTGCAGCCCCCGCACCCAGGCCGCCGAGTGCCGCGCGACGTCCGCCGCGTCCGCCCCGAAGCTGCGGACGCCGATCACCGGGTTGTCCGGGTTCGAGTTGACGTCCACCACGGGCGCGAAGTCGAGGGTGCAGCCCACCCGCCGCAGCTCCCGCCCGACCCGGCGCGCGACGGCCTCCGTGCGCTCCTCGTCGTCGAGCAGGCCGAGCACGGCGTTGCCGGGGAACGGCGACCCCTCGTCGTAGTACAGCCGGGTGACGTCGCCCCCCTCCTCGTCGATCGCGATCACCGCGTCGGGGTTGGCGGCACGGATCGCGTCGGTCAGGGCCCGCAGCTGCTCGCGGGAGCGGATGTTCTCGCCGAACACGCACACCCCGCCGAGCCCCTGCCGCAGCAGGGCGTCGACCCAGTCGGGCAGCTCGGTGCCCGCGAACCCGGGCAGCAGGGTGCGCAGGACGAGGGCACGCACGTCGACGGCGGTACCGGAGCCGGTGCCGGTGCCGGCGGTCATCCCTTCACCGCCCCGCTGACGAGGCCGGACGTCATCCGACCCTGCACGATCAGGAAGAACACGATGACCGGGATGGCCATCAGGGTGGACCCCGCCATGATCGCCGCCCAGTTCGTCGTGGTGGTCGCCTGCTGGAACGTGCGCAGCCACACGGGCAGGGTCATGCTCTCGGGCCGGGACATCACGACCAGGGCGAGCAGGAACTCGTTCCAGGCCTGGATGAAGCCGAACACGCCCGTCGCGACGAGCCCGGGGGCGAGGAGCGGGAAGGTGACGCGCCAGAACGCGCCGGACTTCGAGCAGCCGTCGATCATGGCGGCCTCCTCGAGCTCGATGGGCACGCCGTTGACGAAGCCGCGCAGCGTCCAGATGGTGAAGGGAAGCACGGTCGCGACGTAGACCAGGGTGAGGCCGACGATGGTGTTGAGCAGCTGCCAGCCGTCGAGCACGCGGTAGGTGGAGATGATCATCGCCTCACCGGGGATCATCTGCACCACGAGGATGGTGAGCACGAAGGCGCGGCGGCCCCGGAAGCGGAAGCGCGTCACGGCGAGGGCGGCGAGGAACGCGAAGATCAGGCACACGCCCACCGTGAGCAGGGTCACCGTCGCCGAGTTGGCGAGGGCGGGCAGGAAGTCCGCGCGTCCCGCGCCGGACAGCACCGTCTCGTAATTCCGCCAGGTGAACGTCGACGGGACGAAGTTCGGCACCAGGGTGCGGGTCTCGTTGTTCGGCATCAGCGACGTGTTGACCATCCAGTACACCGGGAAGACCGAGCACACGAACACCACGATCGCGATGGCGCCGAGCAGCACGTCGACGGCCCTGCGGCGCCGGCGCGCCGGGGAGGACGGACGCCGGCCTCCCCGGGCGGGCGGGGGTGCGAGCGGCGCGAGGGGTGCCGCGGTGGTCGTCACGATTCGTCCTCCTTGAGGGTGGCCCGCACGTAGTAGAGGGAGATGGCGAGCATCAGGATCACCAGCAGCACCGCGATGGCGCCGCCCGTGCCGTACTCGCCGCCGGCGAGCGAGGTCTGGTAGATGTACACGCCGATGGTCGACGTCTGCTCGCGGATGCCGCCGATGCCCTGCAGGGCGAAGATCTGGGTGAAGACCCGGAGGTCCCAGATCACCTGCAGCACCGTCACGACGAGGAAGATCGACTTCAGGTAGGGGAAGACGATGAGCCGGAAGCGCGCCACCGGGCCGGCGCCGTCGAGCTGGGCGGCCTCGAGCACCTCGTCCGGCACCTGGGTCAGCCCCGCGTAGACCGTGAACGCGACGAACGGCACGGACTGCCAGGTGATGATCACCGTGGCGACGAGGAAGAAGCTCAGCGGGTCGATGAGCCAGGAGTGGTTCGCGAAGTCCGTGCCGGTCAGCACGGTGAGCAGGTGGTTGATGACGCCGAACTGGGTGTCGAACATCCAGCCCCACACGATGACGGCCGTGAGCGCGGGCATCGCCCAGGCGAGCAGCAGGCCGACGGACACGAGCAGCCGGAGGGCCCGGCCGAGGCGCTGCATCAGCAGGGCGATCAGGGTGCCGAGCGTCATGGTCGCGGCGACGTTCACCGCGCAGAACGCCAGGCTGCGCAGGAGCACCGTCCAGAACGTGCTGTCGGTGAGCACCCGCACGTAGTTGTCGAAGCCGACGAAGGGAGCCGGTGCGCCGAAGGCCTGCGCCCGCCCGAACTCCTGGAAGGACATGACGAGCAGCGTGACCAGCGGGTAGCCGACGACGACGATGAGCACCGCCGCGGACGGCACGAGCAGGGCCGCGGGGGTGAGCCCGGCGCGACCACCCGCAGCGCCGGATCCCCGCCGGGAGCGGCGCGGCCCGCGGGTGGCGCCGCTCCCGCGGGGCCCGCCGCCGCGCTCCGCGTCGGGGCGGTCGGCCCGCAGCAGGTCCTGGCCGATGGTCATGCGTCCTCGCTTCGTCGTCGTGTCTTCTCGGGGAAGGGGCCGGGGCGGCCGTGGGCGGGGAGCCTCCCCCGCCCACGGCCGTCGCTCAGGAGTTGAGGATCTCCTCGATCCGGGCGTCGAGCTCCTCGGCCAGGGCGGCGACGTCGCCGCCCTGGGCCACCTTCACGAAGAAGTCCTGCAGGATGCCCGCCGCCTCGACGTCCGCCCACCGGGGTGAGGCCGGGGTCAGCTTGGCGTTCGTCGCGGCCTCCGTGATGGCGGTCGCCGCCTCGTCGGTGCCGATGGTGCCGGCGAGCGAGACCTTGGCGGGCACGAGCCCCGCCGTGCCGAGGATGGTCTGGTACTCGTCGCTCAGCATGATCTTCAGCGCGTCGACGGCGAGCTCCGGGTTCGCCGACTTGGCCGCCACCGCCACGTTCGACCCGCCGGCGAAGACCTGCGCCGCGCCGCCGTCCTTGCCGGGGAGCGCGAAGACGCCGAGGTTGGCCTCCTGGTCGGGGCAGCCGGGAGCGTCGGCGTCCGCAGGCGCGAGGATCGACCAGCGCACCCAGCTCGGCGCCGACAGCTGCGCGACCGTTCCGGCGCAGTACGGCACCTGGGGATCCGTCTCGTTGCCGTCCTTCGGCGCGAGCGACGCCGTCGTCATGACGGTCTGCACCTGCTTCAGGCCGGCCTGCGACTCGGGCGAGGAGAACCCGCCGACCCACTCGCCGCCCTCCTCCGTGGCGATCTCGCCGCCGTTCTCCCAGATGAACGGGAGCGCGTTGTACCAGTCCTGGCCCGGGAAGTAGATGCCGGAGACGCCCGGGTTCGCCGCGGCGAGGGCCACCCCGTGGGAGACGTACTCGTCGAGCGTCGTGGGCACGCTCAGGCCCGCGGCGGCGTACAGGTCCTTCTTGTAGAAGACGAGCCGGGCGCCGGAGTAGTACGGCGCGGCGTAGAAGGTCCCGTCGTACGTCCCCGCCTCCACGAAGCCGGGCAGGAGGTCGTCGCCGCCGAGGTCCTCGTAGTGGTCGGACAGGTCGAGGAAGGCGCCCGCGGAGGTGAACGCGGCGGACTGCGTGTTGCCGACCTCCACGACGTCGGGACTGTCGCTGCCGGAGAGGCTGGTCGTCAGCTTGTCGACGATGCCGGTCCAGCTCTGCTCCTCGATGGTGAGGGTGGAGCCCGGGTGGTCGTCCTCGAACGTCGTCTTCAGGTACTCGCGGGCCTCGTCGGGGGTGTCGGTGCCGTTGAGCCAGACGCGGATCTCGGCCTCATCGCCGCCCCCGCCTCCGCCGGACGATGCCGCTCCGCCGGAGCATCCGGCGAGCGTGAGCGCTGCGGCGACCCCCATCGCCGCGAAAGCCAACTTCTTCATGTCGCTGTTTCCTTTCCTGGTGCGGGTGGGCGGGTGCCCGCGGGACGCGGGCACCCGGTCTTCACGAGACTCCGAGCCGGCCGGAGAGCACGAGGGCCGCGGCACCGCGCAGGACGATGTCGGGGCCGAGGTCGGTGGTGCGCAGCACGAGCTCGCTCGAGAACGTCTGCATGGTGCGGGCGCGGACGGTGTCCGCCGTCGACTCCAGGAGGGGCCCGGACAGCAGCTCCTCCGGTCCGCTGAGCACGATCTCGGCGAGGTTGAGCGCCCCGACCACGGGACCGAGGGCGATGCCGAGGCGCTTGCCCGCCTCCCGCAGCACCTCGTCGACGCGGCGCGCGGACTCGGCGGGGGAGGACTCGGCGGCGCGGATGCGGGCGAGCTCGCCGGTGAGCCGCGGCTCGCTCAGCCACGTCTCGAGGCAGCCGCGCTTGCCGCAGGCGCAGCGCTCGCCGCCGTCCGTCCCGACCACGACGTGGCCGATCTCACCCGCCGCGTACCTGCTGCCGAACAGGGGCGAGCCGCCGAGCAACAGCCCCGCGCCGACGCCGAGGCCGACCCGGATCAGCATGAGGTCGCTCTCCGCACCGCCGAAGGTGTGCTCGGCGAGGGCCGCCGCGTTCGCGTCGTTCGCGACGACGACGGGCATCCCCAGCTCGAGGGAGAGGTGCGACTGCAGGGCGACACCCGTCCAGCCGAGGTTCGGGGCGCTGAGCACCGTTCCGGCCGGATCGACGACGCCCGGCGTCCCCACCCCGACACCGAGCACGGGTGCGGTCGCGAGCGCCGCCACGCGGCGCGCCAGGGCCACGACGGCGGTGAGGAGCTGCTCCCCCGCGACCTCGCCACGCTCGGCGTCCGCCCGGGCGACGACGAGGCCGTCGAGGTCGAGGACCGCTCCCCGGAGCACGCCGCGCTCCGAGAGGTCGAGGCCGACGATCTGGTGGCCCGACCGGTTGACCTCGAGGAGGGTCGCGGGCTTGCCCGGCCGGGAGCCCTCGCGCTGGCCCACCTCGACGACGAGGGCGTCGTCGAGGAGCTCGGCGACGAGGTCGGAGGTCGTGACCCGCGTCAGGCCCGTGCGCCTCGCCAGGTCCGCACGGGAGAGCCGCCCGCCGCGGTAGAGGGTCTGCAGCACGAGGGAGCGGTTGTGACCGCGCGCGTGCTCGGGCAGGAGCTTCCTGCTCGGCCGGAGCGCCCTGCCCGGGGCGTAGCGCGGCGAGGTGCCGTCGGCTGCGGGAGCGGAGGACGCGGACGCGGCGGCAGGGGCGGGCCCGCTGGAGGGGGCAGTGCCGACGGGACCGCTCGCCCCGGCCGAGCGGATGACGCCGGCCGCGCGCGCATCCGCCGTTCCGCTGGTGGGACCGCCGCTGGTCATGTTTGTTAGTAAAGCGTACGAACATAACCGCGGACAAGAGGCAGTTCGATAACGATGAGGGGGCGGGCACCGACCGGTGCCCGCCCCCTCATCTGTCCGTGCCCGCGTCTAGAAGACGACCCAGACGTAGGCCGACCGGCCGGTCGCCGCGGCGGTGGACTCGTCGCCCGCGTACGACGCGGTCACCGCGTGCACGCCGCGGCCGAGCTTCGGCAGCGTCACCGTTCCGCGGCCGCGCTCGTCGAGCGTGACATCGATGGTGCGCGACCCGACGGTCACGGTGACCTCGCCGGTCGGAGCAGCGTCGGCCGCGCTCCGCACGGAGATGGTCGCCTGCACCCGCTGCGAGGAGAGCGCGACGTGGCGATCGAGGCGCACCTTCACCTTGGCGGCGTACTTCACCGTCACCGCGGCCGACTCCGCCGTGCCGGCGGGCCGGCCCTCGACGGTGGCGGTCACCACGACGGAGAGCGAGGCGCCCTGGTCGGCGCCCTTCACGCGGTAGCTCGCGGCCGTCGCGTTGCGGATCGGCTCACCGTCGGAGAGCCACTGGTAGGAGTACGCCAGGCCCTCGGTGTCCCACTCGCCCGCCGTCGCCCGGAGGACGCGCCCCACGAGCGGCGTGCCCGAGATGGTGGGCGGGGTCGTGGCGACCGGCGCCTGCGGCTCCGGCTCCGGCTCCTCGTCCGCGGGACCGGAGGACACGGTCACCGTGGTCGAGAGGCCGGTGTCGCCGTACTCCACGAGGCCGAGGTACTCGGTCTCCGGGGCGAGCCCCGTCCAGGACGCGGTGTACGTGACCGGGGTGCCCTGCACCGCGGCGAGGACCTGCGGCGTCACCGTGAAGGCGCCGTCGCCGGAGCCGGGCTGGAGCAGGAAGGTGCGGAGGTCGAACGACCCCGCGTTCTCCCCGGTGCCCTGCTTGTAGACGTCGGCGATGACGAGGTAGCTGCCGGCCTCGGGCGACGGGATGTCGACCTGCTCGTCGGCCGCGCCGGTGGCCGACGTGAACTGCGTCACCGGCGTCCCGTCGGCATCCAGCTGGAGCACGTACAGGTCGAGATCGGCGCTGTCGTCGATCGAGTCGAGGCTGAAGCGCGCGAGAGTCGTGCCCTCGGCCACGACGACCTCGTACTCGAACTGGTCCCCGGTCGCACCCGTTCCCGTGTAGGGCGAGTCGGGGTCGTCGGCGTTCGCGATGGTCGTCGCCGGCGCGAGGCCGGTCGCCTCGAGCGGCACCTCGCCGGTGCTGCCCGGCGTGACGGTGACGTCGACGGATCCCGTGATGCCGGTGCCCGCGACCGCGCCCGGCGCCGCGAGGGCGACGGGCTGGACGGCGACCGGGCTGCGCACCTCGGTGTCGCCGCTCGTCCAGGTGAGCGACCCCGTGGCGAACTCGTCGAGCGGGGCGTCGGTGCGGGTGAACGTCACCGTGTAGCTCTGCTCCTGACCGGGCGCCGTGAACTCGAGGGTCGACGGGGTCACGACCGCGTCGACGCCGGCGAGGCCGTCGACCGACGCGGTGAACGTGCCCGCCTGGGTCGAGGTGACCGTGCGCGTGATGGTCTCGGTCCCCGCGAGGGAGCCGATCGCGATCGACGGGAGGTTCAGCTGGCTCCCGTCGAGAGGGTCGATGCCGAGGTCGTACGCGCCGGTGCCCTGGATGTAGGCCAGCCAGTCCGCCCTGCCGTTCAGGTAGAGCAGACCGGGCTCGAAGAACCGGGTCGGGTCTGCGTGGCCGGCGCCCTGGGCGAACGGGTCGGTGACCGCGTCACCCTCGGCGTCGACGGTGTCGTATGCCGTTGTCATCAGAGCGGACTGGATCTCCGCTGGCGTCGCCGTGGGTCGCTCGCCGAGGTAGAGCAGGGCGAGGCCGGCGATGTGCGGGGCCGCCATCGAGGTGCCGGAGAGGAACTCGTACGTTCCCTCCTCGCCCTCGCGGTTCGGTCCCGCGGCGAGGATCGCGACGCCCGGCGCGGAGATGTCCGGCTTGAGGATGTCGCTGCCGTCGGCGAGCACCGGGCCGCGCGAGCTGAAGCCCGCGATCTGCGGCGTGGGCACGGCGATGTCCGTCGTGTTGCCCTCGCTGAACGTCACCGTCGCGCCGGGGGTGGCGGCGTACGCGGCGACGGCCTCGTAGTACGGGGCGTCGAGGTGCACGGTCGGGATGCTGTGCGCATCCGTGTCGACCGAGCCCGGCGTCGTGTTGACGAGCAGCATGCCGATGCCGCCCGCACGCGCGACCTCGGCGGACTTCGCCGTGCGGTCGACGACGCCGCGGTTGCAGAGGACGATGGTCCCGGCCGTCTTGGCCGGGTCGAGGGTGCCGGGACCGCAGAGCTGCGGGTCCTCGGCGCCCGCCGCGGCGACGGACGTGGCCGTCACGAGCGGGCCGCTGAGCGGCTCGGGCACCGTGATCGACGCGCCGGGGAAGGCGCGACCGTCGCCGAGCGTCGCCGTGGCCTCGTAGCTCGGGATCGTGCTCGCCGCGACGGTCGTGATCCAGGGGGCGGCGTTGTCGAGCGTGGACGCGCCCGGGCCGGAGTTGCCCGCCGAGGCGGAGACGAAGATGCCCGCGGAGGCCGCGCCGAGGAAGGCCGCGTCGGTCGGCGAGACGGTCGTCGTGGCCGCGCCACCGCCGATGGAGAAGTTGATGACGTCCACGCCGTCCTTGACGGCCTGGTCGATCGCGGCGACGAGGTCGGAGTTGGCGCAGCCGTCATCCTCGCTCGAGGCGTCGTCCGGTCCGCTCCAGCAGACCTTGTACGCGGCGACCTTCGCCGCCGGCGCGACGCCGGAGATGGTGCCGAACGAGCGGTCCAGCACTGTCGTCTCGACGTCGTGGTTGCCCGCGGCGGTGCTCGCCGTGTGCGAGCCGTGGCCGTCGCCGTCGCGCGGGGAGAGGTACTCTCCCGTGCCCGTCGACTCGTCGCCGATCTTGTCGGCGCCGAAGCCCTCGACGAAGTAGCGCGCGCCGATGATCTTGGTGCTGCAGTCGTCCGCGCCGAAGGCGGGGCCGGTCTGGCAGGCGCCGGTGAACGTGCCGCCGTCCGCCTTCTCGAAGACGACGGAGTCGCCCGACCGGTACGGCTCGTCGCCCGCGGCCGTGCCGAGCGCGTCGCCCGCGAAGGAGGCGTTCTCCGGCGCGATGCCGGTGTCGAGCACGCCGAGGACGATGCCCTCGCCCGCGCTCTCGACGCCGCCCGTCTGGGCCCACACGCCGTCCTCGCCCTCGAGACCGAGGAACTCGGTGCTCGGGGTCGCCGTCACCTTGCGCAGCTCGTCGCGCTGGACGGATGTGACGTCGCGGCGGGTGCTGAGCTCCGCCGCCTGCTTGGCGGTCAGCACGGCGGTGAAGCCGTTGAGCGCGAGCGTGTAGGAGTAGTCGATCTCGGCCCCGACGCTGTCGGCGACGGCCTCCTGGGTCTCCTCGAGGTGCTCGCTGTAGTCCTCCGCGGACGACGAGCGGGCGTCGAGCTGGGTGCCCTCCTCCGGCCTCGTCGCCTGGAGTCCGGCGATGCCACCCTCGTAGGTCGCGACGGCGTCGTCGGCGAGGGTGACGATGTACCGGCCGTCCTCGAAGGAGGTCGGCTGCTGGACGCCGGTGAAGGGCGCGGCGTTCGCCGCCCCTCCGGTGGCAACCAGCGCGCTGGCCAGGATCCCGGCGACGGCGGTCGTGGCGACCGCCCTGCGGAGGAGTCCGGCGCGCCTGGGCAGAGGGGTGCCCAACCCGAATCGTGCGCTCACGTATGTGTCCTATCAATGGGGGGTACTGCAGGGGGTGAGCGCGGTCGGGTCCGCACACGAGGACCAACCTAACCCGAAAATTTGCCCAGAACGGAAACTTCTGTTTCCGCGACGTTACAAATAGCGAGTACAGGAGAGGGCGCCGGCGACACCGCCGACGCCCTCTCCGAGTCACTCCCGCGTCCCTGTCGCGCCCCTCTCCGTCCCCTCCCGGTGCCCGTCGCGCCGGCCGTCCTCCTACCGGCGCGGGATGCGCAGGGTGAGGATCTGGAACGGCCGCAGCGTCACCGTGCCGCCGGTCCGCGTCGCCTTCGGCTGCTCGAGGGGCCGCTCGAGCAGGTCCGTCTCGACCGGCTCCCCGGCATCGAAGCCGAAGGTCAGCGTCGAGGTCGAGCGTGTTCCCGAGGCCTCGTACAGCCGCACGATCACGTCGCCGCTGCGGTCCTCGGCCAGCTTCACGGCCTCGACGAGGATGCTGCCGTCGGTCACCGTGACGAGCGGCGCGGGCGCCTCCGTCCCGCGGGCGCGGCGGAGCGGCAGGTTGGCGCGGTACCCCTCGTATGCCGCGTCGAGAATGCCCGCGTTCGGGCGCACGCTCGTGCGGAAGGTGTGCGCGCCCTGGTCCGCGTGCGGATCGGGGAACAGCGGCGCGCGGAGCAGGGACTGGCGCACGAGCGTCGTCGTGCCGCCGTCCGCCCGGGTGGTGCGGGTGATGTCGTGGCCGTACGTAGCGTTGTTGGCGACCGCGACCCCGTAGCCCGGCTCGCCCACGTGTACCCAGCGGTGCGCGCTGGTCTCGAAGCGCGCGGCGTCCCACGAGGTGTTGAGATGCGTCCCCCGGTAGACGTGGCCGAACTGGATCTCCGAGGCCGCGCGGTCCGCGTGCACGTCGAGCGGGAACGCGAGCTTCAGCAGCTTCTGCCGCTCGTGCCAGTCGACCTCGGTGAGGATGTCGAGCGCGGCCGCTCCAGGCGCAAGGGTGATGGTCTGCACGATGGTCGAGGCGCCGACGGAGTGCTCGACCCGCACACCGTCGTCCGTCACCGTGACGGACGACGGCTCCCTCAGGTCGACGCCGTGCCGCTGGTAGTGCACGTCGATGTCCCACGCGTCCCACTGGTTCGGGGTGTCGCGGAAGAGCTGCAGCAGGTTGCCGACGTCGCCCGCCGGGATCGCCTCCCGGCCCGATCCGCGGTCGACGAGCGACACGAGGAGGCCGGCCTCGAGCACGGCGGTGATGCGGTCGTTCTCCAGGACGACCCGGTCGCCCTCCTCGCGCACGGTCGCCGGCGCCGGCGCGGTGCCGGAGTCCGCGCCGAGCGCCGGGACACCGTCGATGGCGAACGGTCCCGCGTTGAAGGCCAGCTCGGCGTCCCCGTCCCCGGTGAGCGCCCCGATCGCGCCCTCGATGAGGCCGGTCAGCGAATGCTCGACGGCGGCGTAGTTCTCCTCCGCGACCTTGTAGACCCAGGCGATGGAGGTGCCGGGCAGGATGTCGTGGAACTGCTGCAGCAGGACCGTCTGCCAGGCCGCCTCGAGCTCCTCGTACGGGTAGGCGGCCCCGCGGAGGACCGTCGCCGCGGTGCACCACAGCTCGGCCTCGCGCAGGAGGTGCTCGCTCCTGCGGTTGCCGGCCTTCGTCCTGGCCTGCGAGGTGTAGGTGCCGCGGTGGAACTCGAGGTACAGCTCGCCCGACCAGACCGGCGGGTTCGGGTAGTCGCGCTCGGCCTCCTCGAAGAACGCGCGCGGCGTGCCGAGGCTGACGGCGGGCGATCCCTCGAGCGACCGCGTGCGCTTCGCCGCGGCGAGCATCTCGCGGGTGGGTCCGCCGCCGCCGTCGCCGAACCCGAAGGGCACGAGCGACAGGTTGGACGCGCCCTTCTCGGAGTACTGCCGCTGGGCGCGCGCCAGCTCGCGACCGGACAGCACGGAGTTGTAGGTGTCGACCGGCGGGAAGTGCGTGAAGACCCGGGTGCCGTCGATGCCCTCCCAGTCGAACGTGTGGTGGGGCATCACGTTCGTCTCGTTCCAGCTGATCTTCTGGGTGAGGAAGTAGCGCGATCCCGCGGCGGCGACGATCTGCGGCAGCGCCGCCGTGTAGCCGAAGGAGTCGGGCAGCCAGACCTCGAGCGGCTCGATGCCGAACTCGCGCTGGAAGAACCCCTTGCCCGCGACGAGCTGGCGCGCGAGCGCCTCGCCGCCGGGCATGTTCGTGTCCGACTCCACCCACATGCCGCCGACCGGCACGAAGCGCCCCTCGATCGCGCGCTCCCGGATGCGCTCGAACAGGTCGGGGTAGTACTCCTTCATCCATGCGTACTGCTGCGCGGACGAGCAGGCGAACACGAAGTCCGGGTCCTGCTCCATGAGCTCGAGCACGTTCGAGAACGTGCGGGCGCACTTGCGGATCGTCTCCCGCACCGGCCACAGCCAGGCGGAGTCGATGTGCGCGTGCCCGACGGCGACGACCCGGTGCGCCGAGGCGTACGCGGGCTTCGCGAGCACCTCCTCGAGTTCCGCCCGGCCCGCCCGCGCGGTGCCGCTCACGTCCTCGGGGTCGACCGCGTCGACGACGCGCTCGAGCGCGCGCAGGATCTCCGCCTTGCGGGGCAGGTCGTCCGACAGCTCCTTCAGCAGCCCGATCAGGGTGAAGAAGTCGCGGTCCAGCTCCCAGACCGGCTCGTCGAGGAGGGCGACGTCCGCCCGGCGGAAGGTGTAGATCGGGTCCGTCCCGGCCGTCTCGAGGTCGCCGACCGCGGTCGGCGCGAACCGCCAGTCGCTGCCGACGTCCGGGTTGGACGCGGCCTCGACGTAGAGGTCGATCGCGCCGCCGGGGCCCACCGCCACCGGGACGTAGGCGTTGAACGGCTCGATGGCCTTCACGATCGAGCCGTCCGGCCGGAAGACCAGCCCCTCCGCCTGGAAGCCCGGCTGCCCGGAGAGGAACCCGAGGTCGAGCACGACCTCGATGCGCGCGTCGGTCGCATCCCAGTCCTCCGGCACCGAACCGGTGACGTGCAGCCAGGTCGTGCCCCACGGCCTACCCCAGACCCGGCCGACCCCGAACTCCTCGAACGTCTGGCCCACGGCGTCCGCGAACGGGACCGGCTCGCCCGGCACCTCCCACGCCGTCACCGTGAGCGGCGCGACGGACCGATGGATGGCGGGCAGGATGCGCTCGCTCTGGAACCGCTTCAGGCGGCTGAGGACGAGGGGCGAGTCATTGTGCATGGTTCTCCTTCTGGGCGACGACGAGGGCCGGCCCGTGCGGTGTGCGGTGTGCGGTGGACGGATCAGCCCTTGACCGCGCCGGCCAGGGCCGACGCGCCGCCGAGGCTTCGCGAGACGAGGACGTAGAGGGCGAGCACGGGCAGGGAGTACAGGAGCGAGAACGCGGCGAGCTGGCCGTACGCCACGGACCCGTACTGCCCGAAGAACGAGAAGATCGTCACGGCCGCGGGCTGCCGGTCCGGGCTGAGGAGCAGCACGAAGGGCACGAAGAAGTTCCCCCATGCGCCGATGAACACGAAGATGAACACTACGGCGAGGCCCGGCCGCATGAGCGGGATCACGATCGTGGTGAGCGTCTTCAGCATGGATGCGCCGTCGACCCAGGCCGCCTCCTCGAGGGTGACGGGCACGGAGTCCATGAAGTTCTTCGCCATGTAGATCGCCATGGGCAGGCTCGACGCGGCGAGGAACAGGATCGTGCCGGGCACGCTGTCGATGAGGTTGAGCCAGACGAACAGGCTGTAGACCGGCACCATCATCGCCGTGACCGGCAGGCAGGTGCCGAACAGCACCCCGTACAGGAACGGCTTGTTGATACGCATCCGGTAGCGGGACAGCGGGTAGGCCGCGAGCACGGCCGCCGCGACCGTGAGCAGCGCGCAACCGAGCGAGATCACCAGGCTGTTGGCGAGCGGCACGAACGCCAGCTCCGGCGTGAGCACGGTCGTGAAGTTGTCCAGCGTGAACGCCTCCGGCCACTTGACCGAGAGCGTCGCGCTCGTGTCGACCGACGCGAGCAGCAGCCACACGAGCGGGAGCGCGAACGCGACGAGCACGAGCAGGAGCACGCCGTTCGACGTGGCGCGGAGCACCCGCTGGCTCGGTGAGGTCATGCCCATGTCAGTCCACCTCCGGTCGCAGCGCGCGGATGTAGACGAAGGAGAACAGGGCGCCGACGACGAGCAGGATCGTGGCGATCGCCGTGCCGAAGCCGAGCTGGGAGAACTGGAACGCCTCCTGGTAGGCGAGGATCGGCAGGGTCGAGCTCTCGGTGCCGGGGCCGCCGCCGGTCATGACGAAGATGAGCGTGAACACCGACAGGGTCTGCAGGGTGGTCAGCATGAGGTTCGTCGTGATGCTGCGGCGGATCATGGGCAGCGTGATGAAAGCGAGGCGCTGCCAGCCACGCGCCCCGTCCACCTCGGCCGACTCCGTGATCTCCTGCGGCACGTCGTGCAGCGCCGCCGAGTACACGAGCATGGAGAAGGCCGTGCCGCGCCAGACGTTGGCGAGGATCACCGAGAGCATGGGCAGGGTGAAGAGCCAGTTCGGTCCGTCGATGCCGACGAGCCCCAGGATCGAGTTCAGCGTGCCCGTGTCGTTGAAGAAGGCGTAGGCCGCGAACGACGCGACGATCTCGGGCAGCACCCACGCCGTGACGACGAACGTGCCGACCAGCGCGCGGACCACCCGGTTCGCGGACCGCATGAGCAGGGCGAGCCCGAGACCGAGCACGTTCTGCCCCACGATGGCGGACGCCACGAGGAACACGAGCGTGAGCAGGACGGACTTGGGGAAGTCCGGGTCGGCGAACAGCTCGACGTAGTTGTCGAAGCCCACGAACGACGCCCCCTGCGCGGCGGCGCCGGTGAGGGAGGCGTCGGTGAAGGACCCGTAGAAGGACCAGATCACCGGCCCCAGCAGGAACACGCCGAGCAGCACGACCGCGGGGAGCAGCGGCAGGGCGCGCGTTGCGCTGCGCCTGGCCGTCAGGCCGGGGCCCCGGGTGCGGGGAGGTCGCCCTCCCTGCACCGGGGCCCCGGGAACGGCCGGCGACGGGATCGTCGTCGTCATCGGATCACTTCGCGTCGACGGTGTTCTCGTCGCCGACGATGCCGCGGACGGCGTCGTCGTAGACCTTCGCCGCCTCCTCCGGCGTCTGCTGCCCCGTCATGACCGACTCCATGGCCACGGTGATCGCGTTGCTGATCTGCGCGTAGTCGCTCGTGGCCGGGCGGAAGTGGGTCACCTCGACGATGTCCGAGAAGAACTTGAACGACGGGTTCGCCTCGATGTACGCCGGGTCCTCGGACACGTCGCTGCGCACCGCGATCTGACTCGCCGCGATGTCGTAGCTCTGCGAGTTCTCCTTGTTAAGGGCGAGGCTGATGAAGTCCCATGCCGCGTCGGGGTTCTTCGTCTTCGCCCCCATGGCCAGCGTCCAGCCGCCGGACATGCTCGTCGCGCCCGGCTCCTGGCCGTTCTGCGTGGGCATCGGCGCCTGCGACATCACGTCGTTCCACTCGGGCCACGGGTTCGTGCCGGTCTCCAGCCAGGTGCCGCTGAGCCAGGACCCGTCGAGGTTGATGGCCAGCGTGCCCTGCGGGATCCACTCGCCCGCCACGACAGTGCCGACGTTCTTGTCGAGCGCCTGCTCCGGGGTGGGGCCGAGCTCGCCCTGGTAGACGTCGCCGATGAAGCCGAGCGCGTCGGTGAAGCCCGTCGAGCCCGTCACCCACTTGCCGTCCTCGTAGAGCGTGTCCTCCGTGCCGTACAGGAGCATCTCGAACCCCTGCATGGTGGCGGCCTCGCCCTGGGCCTTGCCCGAGTAGACGTTGAGCGGGATGACGTCCGGCAGCGCGGACTTGATCGTCTCCGCCGCGGTCAGCACGTCCTCCCATGTCTTCGGCTCCCACGGCACGGCGATGCCGGCCTGCTCGAAGAGCTGGGTGTTGTACCAGAGGGCGCGGGTGTCCGTGCCCATCGGGATGCCGTAGATCTGGCCGTCGTCGCCGACGCCCGCCTCCTTGGCGTTGTCGTAGAACATGTCCCACTCGTCCCACTCGGAGACGTACTCGTCGAGCGAGGCGAGGTAGCCCGCGTCGACGTCGGACTTGACCATGAACGTGTCCTCGTACATGACGTCCGGCGCCGTCGAGGCGGACCGGTTCATCAGGGCGAGCTTGGTGAAGTAGTCGTTCTGCTGCGCCTCGATGGGCACGAGCTCGACCGTCATACCCTCGTGCTCGGCCTCGAAGTCGGCCTTGACCTGCTTCATGTGGTCGTCCAGCTGCACGAAGTTACCGAACTTCTGGTACGCGACCTTGATGGTGTTCGACTCGCCACCGGCGCCGCCTCCCCCGCCGCAGCCGGTGAGGACGAGGGTGGCCGCCGCCGCGACGGCGACGAACGCGGGAAATCGCTTCATGGTGCTCCTTTGCTCCACGCCCCCACGCCGGAGGGCGACCCGAAGCCCTCGTGGGAGTCGCTATAAATAAAACGTATGGACTAATTGCTGTCAAGAGCACGCGCGGGCGCCACGGCGGGCCGGCGTCAGGTGGAGATCAGCAGCGCGGAGGGGCGCGGGGAGAGGGCGTTGTCGAGCACGAGGCAGGCCGCGCCGACCGCGGCGACGTCCTCGCCGATCGAGCTCGCCGTCACGGTCACCGGGTGCACCCGCAGGAGTGCGGGGTCCTTCGCGAGCATCCTCGGGATGTCGGCGAGGAAGACGTCCGAGACCCGCGACCAGAAGGGGCCGCCGAACACCACGGTGTCCACGTCGAGCAGGTTGAGCACCGTCACGAGGGCGTCCGAGGCGGCACGCGCCGCCTCGCGCAGGATCTGCCGGGCCGGCACTTCGGCCTCGGCCTTGCGGGACAGGTGGCTGAAGAGCTCGTCGACCGCGGCCGCGTCGAGCGGACCGGGCGGGGCGGCGAGCACGCCGGCACGGATCGCCTCGCCCACGAGGTGGACGGGCATGATCGCGGTGCCGACGCAGCCGCGGCGGCCGCAGGTGCAGGCGGGCGCGTCCCGGCCGGGCGGGATGTGGGTGAGGATGTGGCCCGCCTCCCCCGCGTTGCCGCTGCGCCCGCGCACCACCTCGTGGTTGAGCGCGATCCCGACGCCGAAACCCGTGCCGTAGTAGAAGAACACGACGTTGTCCCGGTCGCGCCTCGCGGTCGTCCACAGCTCGGCGACGGCGGCGGCCGTGACGTCCTTCTCGAGCAGCACGGGCAACCCGGTCGCCTCGAGCAGGGCGTCGCGCAGCAGGACGCGCTTCCAGCCCTCGAGCAGCGGTGCGTCGAGCACCACCCCGCGCTCGCGGTCGATGGGCCCCGGGGTGGCGATGCCGAGGCCGATGATGCGGTCCCGTGGCACCCCCGACGACTCCACGAGCGCGCCGACGGCCGAGGCCATGCGGCGGACGACGTCCGCGGGACGCACGTCCGACGGCGTGCGGCTACGCGAGTGGGCGACGACCTGGCCCTCGAGCCCGAGCAGCACGAAGGTGATGACCGACGGGTCGAGGTGCACGCCGACGGCGTAGCGTCCCTCGGGCGCGAGCTGCAGGATGGTGCGCGGCTTGCCGGGCCCGACGATGGTCTTGCCCGCCTCGCGCACCATGCCGGAGTCGAGCAGCCGGCGCGAGATGTTGGAGATGGTCTGGGCGCTGAGGCCGGTCTGCTGGGCGAGCTCCACCCGGCTCGCGCCGTCGCCCGAGCGCCGGATGAGGTCGAGGATGACCGTCTGGTTGTAGCCGCCGACGGCGGGGAGGTTGGTGCCGCGACCCATGGACCTCTCCTCCCTCCGTGATGGCGGCACGGGGCGCGCCGCGGTTCTGCCAGTATGCCGCCGCGCTGACGGGCCACCGGTCGGCGGGTGTCGCCGACGAGCACCGGGGACGGCGGAAGCCCCGGGTCCGAACGGACCCGGGGCTTCCGGTGCGCAGCTGCGGGGACTAGCCCAGGCGGGACTTCAGGTTCTCCGCGAGCGTCGCGAGGAACTCCTCCGTGGTCTGGTACGGCTGGTCCGGGCCCACGAGCAGGGCGAGGTCCTTCGTCATCTTGCCGGACTCGACGGTCGTGATGACGACGTCCTCGAGCGTGGTCGAGAAGTCGATCAGCTCCTGGTTGCCGTCCAGCTTGCCGCGGTGGGCGAGCCCGCGGGTCCAGGCGTAGATCGACGCGATGGGGTTGGTCGAGGTCGGCTTGCCGGCCTGGTGCTGGCGGTAGTGGCGCGTGACGGTGCCGTGCGCGGCCTCCGCCTCGACGATCTTGCCGTCCGGCGTCGTGAGCACGCTGGTCATCAGGCCGAGCGAGCCGAAGCCCTGGGCGACGGTGTCGGACTGCACGTCGCCGTCGTAGTTCTTGCACGCCCACACGTAGCCGCCCTCCCACTTGAGGTTGGCGGCGACCATGTCGTCGATCAGGCGGTGCTCGTAGGTGATGCCCGCGGCCTCGAACTGCTCCTTGAACTCGGCGTCGAAGACCTCCTGGAACAGGTCCTTGAAGCGGCCGTCGTAGGCCTTGAGGATCGTGTTCTTCGTCGAGAGGTAGACGGGGTAGTTGCGGTTCAGGCCGTAGCTGAGCGATGCGCGGGCGAAGTCGCGGATGGACTCGTCGAGGTTGTACATGCCCATTGCGACGCCGCTGCCGGGCGACTGGAACACCTCGAAGGACCGCGGCTCGGAGCCGTCCTTCGGGGTGAAGGTCATGGTGAGGGTGCCCTCGCCCTCGAAGCGGAAGTCGGTGGCGCGGTACTGGTCGCCGAACGCGTGGCGGCCGACGACGATGGGCTTGTTCCAGCCGGGCACCAGGCGCGGGATGTTGGAGATGATGATCGGCTCGCGGAAGATCGTGCCGCCGAGGATGTTGCGGATGGTGCCGTTCGGCGAGCGCCACATCTTCTTCAGGCCGAACTCCTCGACGCGCGCCTCGTCCGGCGTGATCGTGGCGCACTTGACGCCGACGCCGTGCTTCTTGATGGCGTTGGCGGCGTCGATGGTGATCTGATCGTCGGTCTCGTCACGCTTCTCGATACCGAGGTCGTAGTACTCGAGGTTCACGTCCACGTACGGGTGGATGAGGCTGTCCTTGATGGACTGCCAGATGATGCGCGTCATCTCGTCGCCGTCGAGTTCGACGACGGTGCCTTCAACCTTGATCTTCGACAAGAGAACTCCCATGTTTCATTGACTCGATGGATGCCGGATCCACCCTACTCGCTCCCGGAAGTATCTTGACGTCGAGACATATCGGACCGCGTGGCACGCGCGGGGCGGGCGCGTGTTACCAGCGGGAGAGTCCGCTCCATTAGCCTGTGCGCATGGGCGAACTCAGACTTGAAGAACTGTCGGCGAGCACGATCGTGGCCGCGAACACGCTCTCCCTCAAGCCTGGCCAGGAGGTCTTCGTCGCACCGGTGTCGTTCTCGATCGCCGAGGCGTACGTGAACCCGAACACGGCATGGCCGCGCGTCGTGCTCGAGGACGACGAGGTCGTCGGCTTCATCATGGGCAACTTCGATCCCGACGCGCCCAACGAGGTCTTCCGCAGCTGCATCTGGCGCATCAACGTCTCCGCCGACGCGCAGGGCCACGGCGTCGGCCGCTTCGCCGTGCTGCAGCTCGCCGAGGAGGCCCGCGCGCGCGGCTTCGACCGCGTGACCGTGATCTGGGAGTCCGGTGAGGAGGGCCCGGAGCAGTTCTTCCTCCGCATCGGCTTCACGGTCATCGGCGAGACGGAGTACGGCGAGCAGATCGGCGAGCTGCGCCTCTAGGCGCGACGCGCGGATGGCGGTCTTCGGGACCCCGGGCGAGTACACCGAGCAGGTCATCGGCGTCGTCGAGTCCATCCCGGCCGGCCGGGTCATGACGTACGGCGACGTGGCCGCGGTGTTCGGCGCGCGAGGCGCGCGAGCGGTCGGAATGGTGATGCGCTATCACGGCTCCGGACTGCCGTGGTGGCGGGTCATCCGCAGCGGCGGCCACCCGCCGACGGGCCTCGCGGAGGAGGCCCGCGTCGAGTACGAGCGCGAGGGCACGCCGCTGCTTCCGGCGACCACGGAGGCGGGGTATCGAATCGATTACGATCGGAGCGCCTGGAGCCCCGAAACCCTGTAATCATCCGGAAGTAGCACGAACGGGGGGTCTGTCGGACGATGCGGTTGTCGGTGTTCATTGCTTGACTGTTGCCCATGTCCTCCCCCGCCGCGCGCACCGCACTCCTCCTCCTGGTGAGCGCCCTCGCGCTCACCGGCTGTTCCGCCCTGACGCCGGTCACGGAGATCGCCGCGCCCGTGGAGAACTCCCTCTTCCCGACCATCGCCGAGGCCGACGGCGAGCTGCCCGACTGGGTCCCCGAGGACGCGGTGCAGATCCGCATGAAGTCCTCGAACTCGAGCGACGCCGCCATCGTCACCTACGTGTCTCCCACCCACTACCCGGCCGACGTGTGCACCGCGAGCGAGGCGCCGCCGCTGCCGCCGAAGCTCCGGGACAGCTGGTGGCCCCAGCAGCTGCCGGCCGAGACCGTGACCTGCCCGGACGGCTGGTACGCGTTCGCGAGCGGTGACACGGTCTACGCCTGGACCGGCACCGAGACCGCCAGCCTCGCCCGCTAGCCCGGGTTCCCTCCTTCCCCTGGCGCCCTGCGCCCGCCGCTGCGCCGCTTCACCTGTCCCTGCCCAGGCAGAGGCATCCCGCCCAGCTTCACCCTGGGCAGGATGCCGGTGCCCGGGCAGGGGCGGCTCAGGACTCCTCGAGGGTGCGGAGCGAGCGGACGAGCTGCCGCGTGTACGGGTGCTCCGGGGCGGTGAGGATGCGCACCGCGTCGCCCCGCTCGACCACGACCCCGTCCTTCATCACGAGCACCGTGTCGCTCAGGTGGTGGATGACGCCGAGGTCGTGCGAGATGAACAGGTAGCTGAGCCCGAGCTCCCGCTGCAGCACGACGAGGAGGTCGAGGATCTGCGCCTGCACGGAGACGTCGAGGGCGGACACGGCCTCGTCCAGCACGAGCACCGACGGTGACGAGGCGAGCGCGCGGGCGATCGCCACGCGCTGCCGCTGCCCGCCGGACAGGGTGAGCGGGAAGCGCTGCAGCACCTCCTCCCCCAGCCCGACCTGCCCCAGCAGCTCCCGCACGCGGGCCCGGCGGGCGCGGGGGTCGGGGTAGTCCTCCGCGGCCACCGCGTCGAGCAGGATGCGCTCGGTGTTCCAGCGCGGGTCGAAGGAGCTGAGCGGGTCCTGGTAGACGACCGAGATGCGCCCGCGCAGCGCCCGCCTGCGCGACTCCGGCACGGCCGACCACGGCTGCCCGAGCAGGGTCACCTCGCCCGCATCCGGGGTCTCGAGCGCGAGGGCGATGCGCGCCGTCGTGCTCTTGCCCGAGCCGGACTCCCCCACGATTCCGAGGGTCCTGCCGCGCTCGAGCCGGAAGGAGACGCCGTCGACGGCGGTGCTGCGGCTGCCGTCCGGCGCGCGGAAGCGTTTGACCAGGCCGCTCGCCTCGAGCACCGGCCCGTCCACCCCGGCGAACCGTTCCGCGCTGCGTGCGGCGGAGGAGGGAACGGCCGGCGGGGCGTCCGGGCTCAACTGCCGGCCCCGCGTCGACGCGCCGGGCACCGCCTTCAGCAGCCGCCGGGTGTACTCGTGCCGCGGGTTCCGCAGCACCTCGTCCGCGGGGCCGGCCTCCACGATGTGCCCGCCCCGCATCACGAGCACCGAGTCGGCGAGGTGGGCGACGACGGAGAGGTCGTGGCTGATCAGCACGACGGACGCGCCCTGGCGCTTCCGCTGCCCGAGCAGCTCGAGCACCTGGGCCTGCACCGTGACGTCGAGCGCGGTGGTCGGCTCGTCCGCAAGGATGAGCTCCGGGTCGAGCGCGAGCGCGGATGCGATGAGCGCGCGCTGACGCAGGCCGCCCGAGAGCTCGCCCGGCCGCTGCCGGGCGCGGAGCGCGGGGGCCGGCACGCCGACGGAGTCGAGGAGGTCGAGCACCTTGCGGCGGCGCTCGTCGCGCGAGCCCCAGCCGTGCAGCCGCAGCGCCTCCTCGATCTCCCGGCCCACCGGGCGCAGCGGGTCGAGGGACACGAGGGCGTCCTGCAGGATGAAGCCCACGCGGCGGCCGCGGATGGCGCGCCAGCGCCGCTCGGTCACCGCGGTGAGGTCGACGTCGCCGAGGGCGAGGCGCTCGGCCGAGACCACGGCCCCCTCCCCCGCGAGGCCCACGAGGGCCCGGGCGGTGACGCTCTTGCCGGAGCCGGACTCCCCGACGATGGCGACGCAGTGGCCGGCCGGGAGGTCGAAGGACAGGTCGTGCACGACGGGGCGCACGACGCCACCCCGGCGGAAGCCGACGGTCAGCCCGCGGACGGACAGCAGCGGGGCTGCAGAGGCGGCCGGCTGCGATCCGGTGCGGCGTGCGGCGTCCGCCTGGCGATCGGGAACGAGTACCTCGGTCATTTCTCCCCCTTCTCGAGAGCGGACTGGATGTGCTTGCCGATGGTCGTCGTGGCCAGGGCGAGGAGGACGATCACCAGGCCGGGCAGCACGGTGAGCCACGGCGCCTGGGTGACGTAGATCTTCCCCGCGTCGAGCAGGGCGCCCCACTCGGGCGCGGGCGGGGCGACGCCCAGGCCGAGGAAGGACAGGCTGGACGCCCAGACGATGGACTGGCCCACCGAGAGGGCGAACACCGCGACCAGGGGCCGGACCGCGTTGGGCAGGATGTGGGTGCGCAGGATCCAGCCGCGCGGGTGCCCGAGCGCGACCGCCGCCTCGACGTAGCCCGAGTTCTTGGCGGAGAGGATCTGGCCGCGGATCATCCGCGCGTAGCCGGGTGCGGTGCCGACCCCGACCGCCACCACCTGGGTCCACGCCGAGGGGCCGAGGACGGCCACGAGCAGGAGGGCGAGCAGCAGGGTCGGGAAGGCGAACAGCACCTCGACGACCCGGTTCACCGTTCCGGCGACGATCCTGCCGGCCAGCGCGGCGAGCGAGCCGAGCACGAGGGCGATGGCCAGGCTGAGCACGGTGGCGCCGACGCCGATGAGCAGCGACTGCCGGGCGCCGTGCACGACGCGGGTGTACAGGTCGCGGCCGGACTCGTCCGTGCCGAACCAGTGCCCGATCGACGGCGGCCGGAGCGCATTCACGAGGTCGAGCGCGAACGGGTCGCGCGGGGCGAGCACGGCGGGCGCGACGAGCGCCACGGCGAAGAACGCGAGCACGAGCACCGCCGCGACGAGGTCGGGCGCGGGCCGGCGCCGGTGAGGCAGGGTCCCATGTCGCTCGGGGCGAGGGCGGCGGTCGAGGAGGGTCATGCGTCCTCCGATCCGGTTGGGTGGTCGAGA
>CANKXX010000006.1 GCA_947487835.1 uncultured Microbacteriaceae bacterium | reverse complement strand
CAGCCCAGGCCAGCGCAACACCCGTCGCACCACCCGTCGCCGTCACCCCCGCCGGCGCCGCAGGCGCCACCGGAGCGGTGACCGGGATGACCTCGATCGCGGAGATCTTGGCCTGGTCGACGCTCGCGACGAGGTCGATGTCCAACACCCCGCCGGTCACCGTGACCGTGTGCGAGCTGACGAACGCCGTCATCGGAGCCACCCGGGCGTTGATGTCCAGGTTGTCCAGCTCGAGCGCACCGCCCTCGATGTTCACATCGAACACGCGCTTGCCCGTGCCGCCCGCTCCACCACCGGTCGCCCCGTGGAAGATCTCGGCGAAGTGCAGACGAACCGTGTAGCTGCCGTTCGCGACCGGGATGTCGTACCCGAAGCTCGGGTTGCTGCGCTCCGAGCGGTAGAGCACGTCATCCGTCGTGCCCGCGATCGCCGACACGGATCCGTTGGTGTAGGTCTTGCCACCCACGAAGCCCGAGTCCGCAGCCCACGTCACACCACCGGTCGTGACCGCAGGGCCACCGGCGTTGATCCGGATCGTCGACCCCGCAGCAGGCGCCGTCTTCGACCCCGTGACCACGGCGCTCGGCGCCGAGGTCAGCCCGGTCGAACCGACCGCGACCACCCGGTAGGCGTAGGTCGTGCCCGCCGTGCCCGTCGTGTCCGTGAACGTCGTCGCCGTCAGCGGCGTCGCCGCGCTGATCCGGGCGAACGTCCCCGTCGCCGACGCCGCACGCTCGACCACATACCCGGTCGCCGAAGGCACCGCAGCCCAGGCCAGCGCAACACCCGTCGCACCACCCGTCGCCGTCACCCCCGCCGGCGCCGCAGGCGCCACCGGAGCGACCGTCCTCGTGCCCGTCGCGGTGTTGCTCGCCGCGGAGGTGAGGCCCGTCGCGCCGACCGCGACCACGCGGTAGGAGTAGGCGGTGCCGGCTACGGCCGTGGTGTCCGCGAACGTCGTCGCGGTGAGGTTCGCCGCGCCGCTGATGCGGGTCCAGGGACCCGTCGCCGCGGGAGCCCGCTCCACGTAGTAGCCGACGGCGCGGGCGGAGCTCGCGGTCCAGGCCAGGTTCACGGCGGCCGTCGTGCCCGTCGCCGCGAGGGCGGTGGGGGCGGTCGGGGCCGTGAGGGGCCTCGTGACCGACGCCGTAGCGCTCGGCGCCGATGCCAGGCCGGTCGCGCCGACTGCGACGACCCGGTAGGAGGCGGTGGCCCCCTCGGCGAGCGCCGTGTCGGTGTACGTGGTGCCGGTGAGGTCCGTCGCGCCGCTGACCCGAGTGAAGGGGCCCGTGGGCGTCGCGGACTTCTCGACGTAGTAGCCGACGGCACGCTCGGCCGCGGTCCAGCTCACCGTCGCGCCGGTGGCCGACGCCGTCGCCGTGACGGCCGTGGGAGCGGCCGGCGGAGCGGGGGCGTCACCGGTGCGGACGATCTCGACCGCGGAGACGCTCGGGTAGTCGACCGTGGCGGCGAAGTCGATGTCCATGTTGCCGTCGGTCACGACCACGGAGTTGGTCGTCACGTAGGCGGTCATGGGCGCGACCTGCGCGTTGAGGTCGAGGCGCGGGATCTCGGGCGTCGTTCCGCCCTCGAAGTTCACCGAGAAGACGCGCTTCCCGGTTCCGCCCGCGCCGCCGCCGGTGGCGCCGTGGTAGATCTCGGCGTAGTGCAGGCGGACGAGGTAGGTGCCGCTCGGCACGGGCACGTTGTACCCGAACGTCGTGGTCTCGCTCCGCTCGCTGAGGTACAGCGCGTCGTCGGTCGTGACGGCGATCTGCGTCACCGCGGCGTTCCGGTAGAGCCTGCCGCCCGCGGCGTACGGGGCGTCCGGAAGCCAGGTGCGGCCCCCGGTCGTCACGGCCGTGGCGTTCGCCGCGATCAGCAGCGACCGGCCGGGCATCGACGAGATGTCGAGTGCCGCGGGTGCGCCTGCCGCCGTGTTGCCCGACGCGTCGACCGCGAGGACCCGGTAGTACACCGTGTTCACGAAGGCCGGCGCGGTGGCGTCGACGAACGTGGTGCCCGCGATCGGGGTCTGGCCGCTGATCCGCGTCCAGGGGCCCTCGGCCGCGGTCGCCCGCTCGACGGCGTAGCCGCCGACGTCGGTGGAGGTGCTCGGCGTCCAGGTGATCGTCGCCGACGTCCCCGTCACGGCGGCGCTGGCGGCGGGAGCCGCCGGAGCCGTCGTGTCGCTCGATGCCACGGGGAGCATGTTCGTGATCAGGTACACGTTGTCCTGGAAGTCGCAGTTCGTCGGTGCGATGCCGCACTGGTTGGGCGAGCTGATGTAGTCGTGTCCGACGATCCAGGCACCCGGCACGATCACTCCGCTGCGGTCGCGGACCGGCCACGTCTTCAGCGCCATGTAGTTGGCGTTGTTCGTGGTCTGACCGGAGACGGTGAAGGTGAAGTTGCCCGCCGGGCTGGTGCTGACCTGGGTCGGCGCACCCGCCGCGCTGCTCGGCGGCAGGATCGACTGGCTGTACGGCGCGATGTGGGTCGAGCCGACACCGTTGATGGTGATCCGCTCGGTCTGCTCGCAGCAGCCGTGGAAGGCGGCCAGCTGGCGCGCCGTCACCGGCAGCGTGGTGTCCGCGCGCTTCCACTGGAGCGTGCGCACCTCCTCGCCCTTGAGCGGCGAGGTCCGCATCTCGTCACCGTTCACGAGGGTGCCGATGGACGTGGTCCAACCGAACAGCGCCGTGATCTCGGGGAGCGTCAGCTCGCTGCCGCCCTCCGGGGCGCCCATGTAGCCGCCTCGGAGCTGCACGACGGTCGCGGGCTTCGCCGGGTCGCTCGAGGCGATCGTCAGCTGTGCGCTGCGGACGCCGCGGGAACCGGAGTTGGCGATGAACTTGACCGTGACGGGCGTGGACGCGCCGGGGGCGACGGTGAGCGGAACGGTGGGCGGGTTCACGATCTGGAACTGCCCGGCGTTCGCGCCGCCCAGCGTCATGCCGGTGATGCGCAGGTTCTTGGCGCCCGTGTTGGTCACGGTCACCGTCGCCTGGTCCATCACCTGGTGCGTGGTCACGCCGCTGTTGATGCGCTGCAGCGCTACCCAGTCGTCCGAGAAGCCGGGGGCCGGGGCGCCGTTGACGCGGGTCACCTGCTCGTTGCGCAGGGTCACCGTTCCGCCGATGTCCTCGATGGTGAGGGCGATCGTGCGGGTGGTGACGCGACCCGCCGAGTCCGTGGCCGTGACGACGAGCTGCTGCGCGCCGATCTGGTTCACGGTGATGGGTCCGGTGTAGGCCGTCGCCGCCGCGCCGTTCAGCGCGTAGGTGAGCGAGGCGATGGTGGCACCACCGGCCGCCTGGGCGGCCACGGCGATCGTGGCCGGAGCACCGGTGTAGGCGGTGCCGACGGACTGGCCGTTCGCGGTCACCGTCAGGGACGGTGCGGACAGGGTCTCGCCGGCGATCGTGATCCAGTTGACCTTCGTGTTCGTCCCGGTCGGCGTGAGCGTCAGCATGCCGTCGGTGACGGTGACCTTCGCGGTGCCGGTTGAGAACGGGGCGGCGCCGGTCGGCACGTACCCGGAGACCACGCTGGTGCCCTCCACGTTCACGCCGTGCACGGAGTCGACGAACCCGGAGTCACCCACGGACACCGACACGTCGTACGTGCCGTTGGCCACCGCGTACTGCCAGACGCCGTCGGACACGTCCACGGTTCCCGACTGGGTGATGATGAACGTCTGCCGGGTCACGTCGCCCGCCGGGTAGGTGATGCCGGGCGTCGCCGCGGCACGGTAGCGCGTGGAGGCGCTGCGGTCCGCGGGCTGGCCGTTGACGAGCCAGCCGTACCCGCGCGCCGCCGTGTAGCCGGCGCCCGTGTCGGCGGTCCAGCCGGACGGCGCGGTCACGGTGTCGGGCTGGAAGTTCACCTTGGTCGTGGGCGTGACCGGAACGGCGGGGCCGTCGAGGCCCTCGCCCTTGATGGACACCCAGTTGATCTTGGTGTTGTCCCCGGTGCCGGCGATGGTGAGCCGGCCGTCCGTGACCGTGACCGTGCGCTTGCCGGTCTGGAACGGGGTCGTCCCGGTGGGCGTGAAGGTCGCCACGACGGGCTGCCCCTCGGCCGTGACCGTGTGCACGGAGTCGAGGAACGCCGAGTCACCGACGGAGGCCGCGACCTCGTAGGTGCCGTTCGGCACGACGTACTCCCAGCGCGCCTCGGTGGGCTCCTGGAGGTGCGCCCCGGTGCGCAGCAGCGGATCGGTCGGGAAGGTGATCCCGGCGGTCGCCGTGGCGCGGTAGCGCATGAAGGTGCTCCGCTCGACGGGGGTTCCGCCGGTGGTCACCCAGCCGGAGCCGGTCGTCGCCGAGAACGGCGCACCGCTGTCGCGGCGCCAGCCGGTCGCGGCCGGGGCGTCGGGGGTGCCGAAGCTGACCTTGACCTGCGCGCCGTCGGTGGGGTCGTCGCCGTCCCCGCCGCCCGGCGCGGTGACCGGGAGGATGTCGATGTAGCTGATCTTCGTGTTGGTGCCACCGCGGGCGTCCACGGTGAGGAACCCGTCCTCGATCGTGACGGTCCTGGTGACCGTCGTGTGCCTCGACGCCGCGCCCGCCACACCGGTGGGCCGGAAGAGGGTGATCGCGGGGTCGTGCTCGAGGTTGATCTGGTGGATCTCGACGTCGGACTGCGGGGCGGGGTCGCCGACCGCGACCGTCACGTCGTACTGCCCGTTCGGCAGCGCGATCTCCCAGTACGCGTTGGTCGGGTTGCCGTTGAAGTTCGGCACCATGGCGGCCTGCATGTGCATGAAGGAGTCGAGGCGCTGGTCGGTCTGCGCCGACGCGCGGTCACGGCCGTTGCCCGCCGTGCCTCCCGTGGACAGGTCGACGTCGTTCTCCGTGGTGTCGTTCTTCCAGCCGTAGCTGAGGCTGGTGCCCTGGTCGGCCTCGGTGCGCAGGCTGAACGCCTGGCCGTAGTCGCGCAGGTAGCCGGCCGGCAGCTGAGCCGCCTTGGTGGTGAAGTCGACCCGGATGCCGCCGTCCACCGATCCCGTGTCCGTCGCGGGCTTCACGCCCGTGACGAGGAACAGGTAGTCCTGGTAGTCGCCGTTCGCCGCGTCCTCGAAGCCCACGATGTAGGTGTTCGGGATCGTGGTGCCCGTGCGGTTTTTGGCCGGGTAGACGCGGGCGCGGTGGGCGATGCCGGTGTTCAGGCGGTCCTCGGTGAAGCCCGTGCGCTTGAACACGTTCGAGACGTAGAAGAAGCCGAACTTCTGGGCGGCCGGGTCGAAGCTCGCGGCCGTGCCCGGGCTGCTCGGCGGCAGCAGCGACTGGTAGCCGCCGACGTCGATCGAGCCGAGCTTGTGCAGGTCCGCGCCGACGCCGTCACCGGTGTACCAGCCGAAGGGCAGGTCCTCGCGCGGGGCGTACTGCGCGAGCGGCGTCATCGTGGGCGCGGCGGTGCCGGACTTCACGAAGAGGGGCTCGAGCACCTCGTCGCCCTTGGCGACCGGCTGCGTGCCGCCCTCCAGGTTGGTCCAGCCCACGTTCACGCCGTAGCCGAGCGTGCCGAGCACGTTCGCGAGCGTCGGCTCGTTGGAGCCCTCGATGCCGTTCATCGTGAGGCCGTAGACCCCGATGTCGGTCGTGCTGGTGCCGGCCGTGAGGCGGAGCGTGGATGCGCGCTGCCCGACCGTGGTGCCCGGGGTGAAGCGCACGCTGAGCGTGATGCTGCCCTGGGCGGGCACGGAGACGTTTCCGCCCGTGACCGCGAACTCGGTCGCCTGGCCGCCGGTGATGGCGGTGTTGACGGTCACGGCCTGTGCCGAGTTGTTGGTGACCGTGACGGTCTTCGCCGCGCTCTGCGTGCTCTTCACCGCGGAGAAGACGAGCTCGTTCACGGATGCAGAGACGGTGGAGGCCTGCTGGCTCGCGGGCACCCGGAGGAGGTACATGCGCTGGTCGGAGCCGCTGCGGTCGTACTGGTTGACGTAGAGGTTTCCGGTCTTCGGGTCCTCGACGACCTCGAGCGGGTCGTTGAAGCCGTCGACCCCGGACATCGTCGTGTTGGCGACGCCCGTGATGCCGACCGAGGTCTGGGCACCGAGGACCTTGCCCGTCGCCTTGTCGGGCTGCAGGAAGATCAGGTCGTTGTTGTTGGAGAACCGGGTGACGACGAGGCGGCCCTTGAGCTGCCCGCCGAAGGTCGAGCTCTTGTACTCGAGCGCGCCGTTCGGGGACTTGTTGAACTCGAAGTCGTAGGCGACGCCGCGGTAGTTGGGGTCGGCCTTCGTGCCGAGGGGGTACCTCGACTCCTTCGTGCCCGGCGCCGTGGGGGTGGCGGAGTCGTTGCCGGCGTTCAGCACGAACTCGCAGCGCTCGGGGTTCGGGTGGCCGTAGTAGCCGCCCTCGACCACGTCGAACAGCAGGTCCTTCTGGGTGGGGATGTTGCCCGTCGGGGGCACTGTCCCTCCCGTGTACCCGCGGCGCACGCACTGCGCGGTCACGTCGGTGCCGTTGACGGTGGAGAAGCCGGGGATGCCGGCCGCCGCCGTGCGGGTGAAGGTGCCGTTGGCGTTCGCCGTGACACCCGGCGTGTTCGCACCGCCCGCCGTGCCGTTCGTGGCCACGTAGAGGTGGTTGTTGGAGTGCCACACGAGGTCGTACGCGTTCCGGATGCCGGTGGCGTAGATCTTGAGCGGCGCGGTGGGCGCGTACGGGTTGTACGTGCCGCCCTGGGCGGTCTTCACGTCGATCGAGCCGCCGCCGTTGGCCGCGGTCTGGATCTGGCCGTTGGCCGGGTCGAAGACCAGGGTCGCGCCGGTGAGCAGCTGCTCACCGCGCTGGCCCCACGCGTTGTCGAGGTCGCCGGAGGCCTGGTTGGAGCCCTGCTGGAAGTAGATCCGGCCGTCGGGGCCGTAGGCCATCGAGTTGGTGAGGTGGTCGGACAGCGAGCGGGGCAGGCTGGTGAAGATGCTGCGGTCGGTCGCCAGGTTCGGCCCGGAGAGCTGGTGGATGCTCGACACCCACTGGCCCTGCTCGGAGAAGTTGGCGCTGGTGCGGGTCACCCACAGGCGGAGGTCGTTCGCCGTCGACGACTTGTCGAAGAGCAGGCCGATGTGCGCGAAGCCCTCGTAGCCGAGCGACTCCGGCTCGCCGAGCGTGCCGTCCGCGTTCACGGTGAAGCGGAAGATGCCCTCACCGATCGTGGTGCCGTAGAGCTTGCCGTCCGGCCCGAAGGCGTAGGACGACCAGTACTTGCCGCGACCGGTGGGCAGCTCGATCTTCTGGAAGGAGATGCCCTTGGCCGGCGTGAACTCGTCGGACGAGGTGACCTCGCCGCTGCCCGTGGTGAACACCGAGGTGAACGGCACGAACGGGACGCCGAAGTTGTCGGTCACGCCGCTCGTCACGACGAAGCGGTAGGCCGTGTTCGGCGCCAGCGGGTCGTTCGGGGCGAGGGAGATGACGTCGTTGCCGCCCGAGGTGCCCACGGTCGTGGGGACCAGCGCGCCGGTGGCGACGTTGTAGAGGTGCACGTTGCCGGGCATGCTGCTCGGGCGGACGCCGACACCCGCGTAGGGGATCTTGATGCTGGCGGAGACGCCCGCGTTGACGTCGTGGCCGACGACGCGGTTCTCGGGCAGCACGGTGTCGACGTGCGGGGCACGGGTGAGCCCGAGGACCTCGATGTAGGCGATCTTCGTGTTCACGCCGCCCTTGGCGTCGATCGTCAGCTTGCCGTCCCAGACGCCGACCGTCGTGGTGACGGTGGAGTACTCGGCGGCGGCCCGACCGACGAACTTCTCGATGCCGACGGAGCCCTCGACGTTGATCACGTGGCTGGCCTCGTAGCCGCCGCCCGCGTCTGCCTCGTCGCCCACGGCGACCTTGACCGAGTACAGGCCGTCGGGAACGGCGAGCTCCCACACGCCCTCGGTCTTGACGCCGTTGGTGCCGGTGCCGCCATTGGCGTCGCCGTACTGCATGTGCAGGATCGAGTCGAGCAGCGCCGGGACGCCCGCGCGATTGCGGTCGCGGCCGTTGGTCACGAGGCTCGTGCTGTTGCCGTCCTCGCTGAGCCAGCCGTAGCTGACCGTGCCGGCGCCCTGGGTCGCCCCGGTGCGCAGGCCGTACGCCTGGCCCCAGTCGGCGAGGTAGCCGGCGACGGGTGCGGCGTCGGTGGCCGTGAAGTCCACCTTCACGTTCGTGGTGTTCGGTACGAGCGGCACCGCGACGACCTCGTTGGAGGCGGCGGAGCGGTTGCCCGCCAGGTCGACCGCGACCGCGACGTAGAAGTACGTCGTGCCGTTCGTGACCGTGCTGTCGGTGTAGGTGGCCGCGGTCACCGGCGTGGTGCCGGAGAGCGGGGTGCCGCTCGTGGACACGACGGGCTCGGTGCCGCGGTAGATGCGGTAGCCGGCCACGTCGGTGGAGGAGGACGCGGTCCAGGTGAGGGTCACCGCGGAGTCCTTCGGTGCCGCGGCGAGCGCCGTCGGCACGGTGGGTGCCTCGGTGTCCGGCACGACCGTGATCACGCCGGGCGCGGCCGCGGATGCGGCGGACGCGTTGTCCGAGTCGTCGACCGCGACGACGACGTAGTAGTAGGAGACCTCCTTCTCCGCCGTCGTGTCGACGAAGGAGAGACCGGAGACCGGCGCGGTGCCGGCGATGCCGGCGCCCGTGGTCGCGACCGTGGGCGTGGTCCCGCGGTAGACGCGGTAGCCGGCGGTGTCGGTCGCGGTGCTCGCCGCCCACCGGACGGTGATCGCGTCGGTGCCCGCGGTGGTCACCACGTTGGTGGGCGCGTCGGGCGCCTCTGTGTCGGAGCTCGTCTTCTCGTAGCCGACCGTCGCGGAGGCCTCGTTGTAGCCCTGGTAGTACTCGACCACGATCTGGTGGCTGCCGGCCGCGAGGGTCCGCTCGGCGGTGTGCGTCTCGTCCGCGCTCTGGTCGCGCCACTCGTCGATGACCAGCGCGCCGTCGACCTTCCCGCGCACGCCGTCGTCGGTCGCCGCGGAGAAGCGGTACGTGCCCTTGCCCTCGTTGATCGTGCGGGTCCAGCGGACCGAGTAGAGGGTGCTCGAGGAGAGGCCCTCGGGCGCCTCGCCGGACGCGTAGGTCTGGTCGATGTCGGCGACGCACTCGCGGTGCGCGACGGTGCCGGTGAGGCCCGTGTTCTCGAAGTACTCGGCGAGCCACTCGCCGGTCGCGCAGGAGGTGATCGTCTTCTTCAAGGTCACCTTCGCGGATCCGTCACCGAAGCCCTGGTAGTACTCGACGACGACCTGGTGCGGTCCGTCCGAAAGCGGCACCTGGACGGTGCGGGTGCGGTCGGCGCTCTGCGCGTACCACTCGTTCAGCACGGAGGTGCCGTCGATGCGCACGCGCACTCCGTCGTCGGTGCGGGTGGTCAGCTCGTAGCTGCCCGCGCCCTGGTCGATGGTGCGGGTCCAGCGGACGGAGTACTGGTTCGGGCTGTCGAGGCCGGCCGGGATGGCGCCGCCGGTGTAGGACTGGTCGATGGCGCTGACGCAGACCACGTTCTTGGGGGTGCCGGCGAGCGCGGTGCCCGAGAAGAACTCGGCCTTCCACTCGCTCGGGAGGCAGAGCTGCGGCGGGGTGGGGTCCTCGATCTCGGGGACGTCGACCCGGAGGGCGGCGGACGCGGCGGAGTCGAGCCCGTCCTTGCTCGTTGCGATGACGGCGTAGTGGTACGAGGTGGCCGCGCTGGTGGTGAGGTCCGTGTAGCTGGGGGCCTCGACCGTGGCGAGCGGGGTGCCGGTCGTGTCGACGTCCGCGTCGGCGTCGCGGTAGACGCGGTAGGAGACGGCGTCGGCGGCGGGGGCCCACGAGACGGTGACGTCCTCGCCGTCGATCGCGGCGGCGAGGCCGGTCGGAACGGCCGGCGTGACCAGGGTCAGGGCGGTGCGGTAGATCTCGACGTACGCGAGCTTGGTGTTGGTGCCGCCGACGGCGTCGATGGTCAGCTTGCCGTCGGAGACGACGACTCCCGTTGCGATCGCCTCGTCGTACTGACGCGCGGCGCTGGCCTGGAAGCGGTTGAAGATCGTCGTGCCCTCGGCCCGGATGGTGTGCTGGCTGTCATAGCCGTTCGTGGCGCTGATGCCGGTGCCGCTGTCACCGACCGCTGCGACGACCGTGTACGTGCCCTTGGGCACGTCGTACTGGTACACCGACTGTGCGGGGGTGGCGGTGGCGCTCGGCTTGTACTGCATGTGGATGATCGAGTCGAGCCGCGGCTCGACTCCATTGGTGCCACGCACGCGGGTCTCGGCGGAGATGTCCGTCGGCGTTCCTGCCGCGTTCTCCCATCCGGAGCCTGCGGCGGCCGTGTAGGCGGCACCGGTGTCCTTGACGTGACCGGCCACCGCGGGTGCGGCGTCGGTCGTGAAGTCGATCCTCTTCACGAGTTCGCCCGCCGGAGTCGCGGAGGACACCGGGCCGACGCCGGCGGCGGCACCGGGGTTGCCGAGGGTGTCGACGGCGATCACCGCGTAGTGGTACCCGGCACCTCCGAACGTGGTGGCGTCGGAGAAGGTCGTTCCCGTGATCGGCGCGGTGCCCGAAATCGGCGTTCCCGTCGTCGCCACCGGTGAGGTGGTGGAACGGAACACCTGGTAGCCGACGACGTCCGCCTCAGCGGAAGCAGTCCAGGCGAGGTCGACCGCGCCGGAAACGCCAGTGGCCGTCAGCCCGGTGGGGGCGGACGGCGGAGTCATGTCGACCTCGGTCATACCGAAGTTGTCGAAGGAGATGGTCAGCGGTGCGGTCGCTGTCATGTTGCGCTTCGTGGTGAAGAGGCCGGCGAACGACGTGACCGGGTTGTCAGCGGGCTTGGCACCGACCAGCAGGCTGCCGTCGAAGAACGACGCCGGCACGTTGCTGAGGGTGCCGACCGGGATCACCGCGCCGGAGCCGATCTGGTACGTGGCCGTCAGCTTCTTGTTCAGACCGTCGACGAGCAGGTTGAGCGTCACCGGACCTGCCGAGAGGGCGGTCTGCGTCGTGTTGACGATCGCCTGGTCGGCGTTCGACGTCGCAGTGCCGGTCGGGGAGACCGACACGTCGTTGGTCTCCTTCGCCAGCTGGATCTGACGGCTGCCCGCCGTCGTGCCCGAACCGTTGCCGATGACCACGAGCTTCGCGTAGTTCTTGTCGTTGGGTCCGAACCAGATGCCGCCCTGGGCGAACGAGACCGCGGCGGCCGGGCTGTCGAGTGTCGTCGTCAGCAGGTACGCCTTGTCCTTCGCGGCGACGCCCACCCCGAGCGCGTTGTCCTGCGTGTTGGTGGTGGTGTTCAGGATGCCCGGCGTCGTCGTGAAGTTGAGCTTGCCACCCGAGACGGAGAGGTTCTCCGGCACGAAGTACGGGTTCGTGGCTGCTGCACTCGACGGCTGGACCATGGAGAAACCGGTGCCGACGCCGGCGGCGTCCGGCAGCCCGGAGGTGCCGCCGTCGAAGGTCAGGGCCGCCGTGTTGCCCGGCGCCGCGACCTCCTCCCACGGGAGGGGGGAGTACGGGGTCGCCGCCCACTTGGTCACGTCCGGGTCCACCTCCGCCAGCGTGATGGCCGATGCCGGACCCGCTGAGAACAGCGATCCGAGCAGTGCCGTCATCGCGACGAACGACGGGACGAGAAGGCGGCGGCGGGCGGGGGACGCGGCGGGGCGCGGGCCGTGCGACATGACAATCCGTTCGGGTACGACAGATCGCGCCCGGACGCGCGCTATCGAGGCGCGCCGGAGCGAACGAGGGGGGAAGGGTGAGCGGGCGGTGCGGCAACCGCTTGGGGAGCGCCGGGCACGGACATCGGGCACGGCAGGCGGTTCGTCCTGCACTCGGGGAAGTGCCGGATGCTGTGCAAGTTACCACGACCTGAGAAACTTTCAGCAAACTTTTTTTGTACGTTTCAGAGGGGGGATGCGGGCCTGCCGAGACCCCCCGCGCCCCCGTTTCCCCCAGGTGCGGAACATCGTCCCGCGGCACCCTCCGCCGCCGCAGCACCGTCCTGAGGCGAGGCGTCCGCACACGGCGTGCGGCGCTCGCCGCGCGTGACGCCCGTTTGCCGAAGACCAGGTGAGCGTAGGATTCACGGCGCCTCGCCAGCCGCGGACCCACGCCGGAGCCGGGCCGACGGGCACGGGTCCGGGGCCTCCGGACGGCCGGGCCGGGAGCGATCCGCGCGTGTCGGCGCGGTCGGAACGGGGCCGACGCGTGACCCCCGGACGGGGGGACGAACACCCCCCTTCCGACCCCGCCGTTCCCCCCGGCGCTACGATCCTTTCGCACCGATGCGGACGGGAGACGGGCATGACGAGCGAGCCGGCGGGCTATCCGACGGGTGATCCGACAGGCGATGGCGACCGCCGATCGGGCGGTCCGCGCCTCCGCCAGGCGCGGCCGGAGGATGCCGTGGCCATCGCCGACCTGATCCGGTCGGCCAAGGCCGTCGCCATGCCGTGGCTGCGCGTGCCGCACACCGCCGAGGAGGACCGGAACTGGGTCGCCACCCTGCTCCTGCCCGAGCAGGACGTCTGGCTCGCGACCGCGGGGGACGTCGTCACGGGCGTCGTCGCGCTCACGCCGGGGCACCTCGAGCAGCTGTACGTCGCGACCGGCCACCAGGGCGCAGGGGTCGGCCGGCTCCTCCTCGACGCCGCCAAGCGGCTGCATCCGGGCGGCCTGGAGCTCTGGGTGTTCCAGCGGAACGCCCGCGCCCGTCGGTTCTACGAGAACGCGGGCTTCGTGCTCGCCGAGGTCACCGACGGGGAGACGACGGAGGAGCGGGAGCCGGACGCGCGCTACGTCTGGCGCCCGGCGGACGGCGCGGACGACGCCTGACCCGTCCCTGGCGCGGCGGCGGAGCGCCCGGCCGGCCCCCGGGAACGACGAAGGCGGCGGCGGACCCGAAGGTCCACCGCCGCCCGTGTCGCGGCTCAGCCGTCCGTCAGCCTGCGGGCCACACGAGCTCGCTCGTGGGCACGTCCTGTGCGAGCCTGCGGGTGTAGGCACCCGCGGGCCAGACGCCCTCCTGCTCGATCAGGTTCGCGACCATGCGGGCGACGCCGATCGCTCCCGTCGCCTGGAAGTGCGTGTTGTCTACGATGCCCTCCGGGTAGTTCGGCGACTCGCCGGGGGCGAGGTGCATGAACCAGTCCTTCGTGACCTCCGGCCCGAGCTGGCCCCACGTGGCGTAGCTCTCGGTGGTCAGGTCGACGACCGGCACGTCGTTGGCGACGCCCAGTGCGGCCGCGGCCTCGGGGTAGCCCTTGTGCGTCTTCTTGGTCGTCGCCGTCTCGACGCCGTTCGAGGTGACGAAGGAGCGGCGCTCGACGGAGGTGACGATCACGGGGTTGGCCCCGCGGTCGCGCGCACCGTCGATGAACTGCATCAGGTAGCCCTGGTAGCTGCCCGGTGCCGCGTTGCCGTCGAGCGGGGTGAACTTGGCCGGGTCGTCGTCCTCGTCGTTGTGACCGAAGCTGATGAGCAGGTAGTCGCCCGGCTGGATGGCGCCGAGGATGCGGTCGAGCGCGCCGGCCGCGATGAAGGTCTTCGTGCTCGATCCGGAGATCGCGAAGTTCTTCACCGTCGCCTTGTCGTTCAGGTACAGCGGCAGCGCCTGCCCCCAGCCGGCGCGCGGGGCGCGGTCGGCCTTGTAGGTGGAGGCGGTGGAGTCGCCGGCGACGAACACCGAGATGGGCTGCGACCCGGCGGCGCCGGCCGGCACGGCGATGCTCGCCGTGCCCGGCTCGGACGCGTTGCCGACGTGGTCGACGGCCACGACGCGGTAGTGCGACGTCACGCCCTGACCGGCCGCCGCCTCGACGTAGGACGTCGCGGTGGTCGGCTGCGGGGTCAGCTGCACCCAGCTCGTGCCGGTCGGGTTGTAGGAGCGGTAGACGAGGTAGCCCTTGAGGTCCTCGGCCACGACCGGGTTCCAGGACACGGTCACCGCGCGCTCGCCGGCCAGGGCCGTCTTCACGCCGGTGGGCGTCGAGGGGGCCTCGACGTCACCGGTGGCCGGGGCGGCGGATCCCGTGGGGTTCCAGCCATCGGTTCCGGCGAGGTAGGCCCACTTGGTCTGCGCCTCGGCGGCCGCGGCGGTCAGCCACGGTCGGTCGGCACTCGCCGAGCCGGCGCCGGCGCCCGTGTTGGCGTACTCGGCGAAGCGGCCGTAGACCTTCCAGTCCAGTCCCGCGGACGAGTTGCGCCACGGGGTGGAGCGGATGGCGGCGGGCAGCACCGTGTTGCGCACGAGCACCTGACCCTTGAACTCCTCGGTGGGGGTCCAGGGGCGGCCGAGGTACACGGCCGAGGCGTCGCTGGTGATGGAGCTGTCGGTGATCAGGATGCCGTGCTCACGAGTCGCGAGGGTGCGCGACGCGGTCACGTACGGGGTGCTGATGCGGTTGGTGACGTGGACCTCGGTCTTGTCGAACACGGCGGTGCCGCGGCCGAAGATGATGTCCTGATCGCCCTCGACGTAGCTGTTCACGAAGTAGGCGCGGGCCTGGTTCGTGTTCGAGCTTGTGCTGACCTGCAGCGTGTTCTGGTTGCCGAGGAGTCGCACGTCGTCGAACACCAGGCGGTCGCCGGTCACGTGCAGCGCGCTCGCCGCGGCGGAGCCGTTCTTGGCCTCGTCGTAGCTGTTCGAGACCGTGAGGTCCTCGACGCGCACGTCGCTGCCGCTCACGAGCATCGTGCGGCTGTTGCTCGAGCCGTACGCCGCTCCGGTGGCCGGGTTGACGGTGTTCGCGCCGTTGTCGTAGTCGATGACCACGTCACCGGCCTCACCCGTTCCGCCCACGAGCGTCACGTTGCTGCTCGGGATCTCCACGACCTCGCGGTACGTGCCCGGGGCGATCGCGATGACCTTCGGGTCCGCAGCGGTGCCGTTGCCGACCGCCGAGACGGCCGCCTGGATCGTCGTGTAGTCACCGGCTCCGCTCGCGTCCACCAGCACGTCGTGCGGGGGAAGCGTGGCCTCGAGGGCCGTGGCGGATGCGGTGGCCGAGACGACCGACTCGTTGCCGGTGGTGTCGACGGCCGTCACGACGTAGTGCATCGCCGTGCCGGCGACCGCGGCGCGGTCGAGGTACCCGAGGGTGGACAGCGGGGCGTCGGTCAGGCGGTTCGCCGCCGTGGTGGCGACGGTCGACTCCGTCGAGCGGTAGACGCGGTAGCCCGCGAGGTCCGGCTCGGTGGATGCGGCCCAGTCGAGGGTGACGGTGCCGTTGCCCGCGGTGGCGGTCACGCCGGTCACCGCGGCCGGGGCCGTGACATCAGTGACGGGGGCGGGCCTGCCGGTCGGGTTCCAGCCGTCCGTTCCGGCCAGGTAGGTCCAGCGCGTGTACTGGTTGGCCTGGTCGGCGGGCAGCTGCGGGCGGTTGCCGTTGACGACCGCACCCGGGCCGGAGTTGTTGTACTCCGACAGGCGGGCGCTGCGCCACGGGGAGGCGGATCCGAAGTCGGACCACGCGTCGTCACGGATCGCGGCGGGGAGCACCGTGTCGCGGATGACGGCCTGGCTGTGGGCGTTCGGCGCCGAGGACGGCTTCCAGGGGCGACCGAGGAAGAACGACTTGGCGGGCGCGTCGCTCGTCACGGTCGAGTCGGTCACGAGGATGCCGTACGGGTTGCCCGTCTCGGTGGACGGGGCGAGCATGTAGCCGTTGTTGCTGGCGTCGCCGCGCGTCGAGAGGTGGATGACGCTGTCGTCGACGACCACGGTGCCGCGGCCGTAGATGAAGTCGACGTCGCCCTCGAGGTAGCTGCCCACGACGTAGCTGCGGGCCTTGGTGTCGGCGTTGCGCGAGTTGAACAGCGCCGTGTCCTGGTCACCCAGGAATCGCACGTTGCGGAACACGCCGCGGTCGGCCTGGGTCTGGATGGCGAGGGCCTGCGAGGAGCCGAGCTTCTCGTCGTAGTCGTTCTCCAGGGTCAGGTCGGTCATGGTCACGCCGACGGCCGTGTAGCTCACCATGACGGTGGCTGCGCTGCTGCCGTAGGCGCTTCCCGTGTCCGGGTTCACCGCGCTCGACGGGAGGTCGAAGACGATCCGCACGTCGTCGGCGTTCCCCGTGAGCCCCTGCAGGGTCGTGTAGGGCTTCGTGACGAAGACGCGGCCGCGGTAGTCACCGGGACGGATCAGCACGACGGTCGGGTCGGCCGCGGTGCCCGCGGGGGCGGCGTCGAGCGCCGCCTGCACCGTGGCGTAGGTGCCGGGTGCGCCGGCCGGGTCGACCAGCACGTCGTGGGCCGGGAGGATCTCCCCGCCGGCGACGGCGGACGCCTCGGCCGGGGCCGACTCGTTGCCGGCCTGGTCCACGGCGGTCACCCGGTAGTACACGGTGCCGCCGGACACCAGGCCGGTGTCGGAGAACGTCGTCGCCGTGACGGGCTGGGCGGTCAGCAGCGCGAAGCCGTCGGTCGCTGAGCTCGAGCGGTACACGTTGTAGCCGCGGAGGTCCGCCGCCGTGCTCGCGCCCCAGCTGAGGGAGACCGTCGTGTCCGCTGCGGACGGCGTCGCCGTCAGGGTCGCGGGCGCGTCGGGCGCGGTGACGTCGGTGACGGGCTCGGTGCCGTCGGTGGGGTTCCAGCCGTCGGAGCCGGCGAGGTAGTCCCACTTCGTGTAGTCGGCGGCCTGCGCGGCCGTCAGCTGCGGGCGGGTGGCGTCGGTACCGGCGCCCTCCCCCGTGTTGGCGTACTCGAAGAAGCGACCGTCGGTCCACAGGTTCGGGTTCATGTCCGTCCAGGGCTGGACCGACTTGATGGCCGCGCTGAGCTCCGTGTTGCGGATGGTGACCTGGCCTCGCGAGTTGGCGGTGATGCCGTCGCGGACCTGGGTGCCGTCCGTCCAAGCGCGCCACGGGCGGCCCAGGTGGTAGGAGTCGGCGGGCGCGTCGCTCTGCACGGTGGAGTCCGTGATGAGGATGCCGTACCTGTTGGTGCTCGCCGTGCTCGCCGCGGTGAGGTAGCCGTTGTTGCTCTTGCTCCCCCGGGTCGAGGCGAAGATCACGCTGCGGTCGATGACCGTCGTGCCGCGGCCGTAGATGAAGTCGACGTCGCCCTCGATGTAGCTGTCGACGAAGTACGACCGGGAGGCGGTCCACACGTTCGGCGACGTGACCTGGATGGTGTCCTGGTCCGCCACGAAGCGGGTGTTGTCGAACACGAGACGGTCACCGCTCGTGTAGAGCGCGAGCGCCTGGCTGGAGCCGCGGGCCGCCTCGTCGTAGCTGTTCTCCACGGCGAGGTTGCGCACGGTCACGTTCGAGCCGCTGACGACGAGCGTCGCGCCGAGGTTCTGCACGCCCGGCTCGTTCTGGGGCACGTCATCCACGAGCAGCGTGTCGGTCGCGGTCTCGCTGAGGCCGACGATGTCGACGAAGTTCTTCGTCACCGTCACGCGCTCGTCGTAGCGTCCGGGCAGCACGAGGACGACCGTGGGGTCCCCCGCCGTGCCGGCCGGAGCCGCGTCGACCGCGGCCTGGATGGTCGTGTACTGACCGGAGCCGTCCGCCGCCACGAGGGCGTCATGGGCGGGCAGAGTCAGCCCCGTCGGGGTGGCCGTCGCCTCGGCGGAGGGCGCCGACACGTTGCCGGAGGCGTCCGCCGCCGTGACGCGGTAGCGGTACTCGGTGCCCGCCGTCACCGCGGTGTCGCGGTAGGACGAGCCGGTGAGCGTCGTCGTGCTGAGGACGGCGAACTCATCGTTGCCCGTGGCACGCCACACCGTGTAGCCGGCCAGGTCGGCCTCGGTGTTGTCGGCCCAGTCGAGCTCGATCGCGCGGTCCGCCGCCGTGGCGACGAGCGCCGCGGGGGCGAGGGGCGCCTGCTGGTCGGCGGGCGGCTCCTCCGCACCGGTCGGGTTCCAGCCGTCGGCTCCGCGCAGGTAGTCCCACTTGGTGTAGTCGGTGGCCGTGGTCGCGGTCAGCTGCGGGCGGGTGTCGTTCACGGTGGCACCGGGGCCGGTGTTGCCGTACTCGAAGTAGCGCTCGGTGCTCCACGTGTTGGTGAACGTGCCGCCCGTGTAGTCGCGCCACGGTCCGCTCGCCCGGAAGGCCGAGCCGAGCTCGGTGTTGCGGATGGTCACCTGGGAGGACGTGGTCGGACCGTTGGTCGCCCCCTCGAAGTACGCACGGCCGAGGAACTGGCTGGGCGCGGCACCGGCGGCGGGGCCGTCGGTGAGCACGGTCGAGTCGGTGATGAGGTAGCCGTACTGCAGCGTCTCGGACTGCGATGCGTCCGTGAAGTCGGAGTTCGGCCGGTTGAGCAGGTGGAAGGTGACCCGGTCGAAGACCGCGGTGCCGCGGCCGATGACCACGTCGGAACCGCCCTCGACGAACGAGTCGACGAAGTAGGCGCGGGCCAGGGTGCCGTGGGCGCCGCTGGAGACCTGCACCGCCTGCTTGTCGCCGAGCACCCGGACGTTGTCGAACACGACGCGGTCCTGGTTGGTGCGCACGGCGGTGCCGTTCGCTCCGGCGGTGGTGGTGGTGTTCGCGACCGTGATGTCCTGCACGAGCCAGTTGCGGCCCGAGAGGTTCAGGGTCGGGACGTTGCCGGTCGCCTGGGTGAGCACGACGTCGGAGGCGTTGCCCGTCGCGCCGACGAGCTGCACGCCGTAGCGGGATCCGCTCGCGACGGCCTCGGTGTAGGTGCCGGGGCGCACGAGGATCTTCTTGGGTGCCGCGCTGTAGTCCTTCGCGTTGGCGAGCAGGTCGATGCCGCCCTGGATGGTGGCGGCGTCGCCGTTGCCGGCGCCGTCCACGACCACGTCGAAGGCCTGTCGAGCCGCCGTAGCGGTCTCGGAGACGAGCGACTCGTTGCCTGCCGCATCGACCGCGGTGACGGCGTAGCGGTACTCCGTGCCGAGGACACCCGTGGCGTCGTCGAACGTCGGCTCGGTCACGAGGGCGTCGCCGGAGAACAGCGCGAGCTGCTCCGTTCCCGCGGCGCGGTACACGCGGTAGCCCGCGATGTCGTCCTCGGTGCCTGCCGCCCAGCGGAGGTCGACCGAGGCGCGGTCGAGCTGGGCCGAGAGACGGGCCGGCGCCGCGGGGGCGGTGACGTCGAGCTCGCGCACCTCGGCCATTGCCTCGGTGGAGGCGACGGACTCGTTGCCGGCGAGGTCGACGACGGTCACCACGTAGTAGTAGGTGGAACCGGCGGCGGCGGTGGCGTCGAGGAAGGTCGGCTCCGTGAGCGGTGCCGCCCCGGAGACGATCTCGCCCTCGGCGAGCGCGCCGGGCTCGGTGGCGCGGTAGACGCGGTAGCCGCTGGCGTCTGCGGACGCGGATGCCGTCCAGGTCAGGGTCACCCCGCCGTCCCCGACGGTGGCGGCCAGGTCCGTCGCGGCGGCCGGGGCCTCCGTGTCGGGCAGCTCGGCGAGCAGGCCGGGGGCCTCGTTCGAGGCGGGCGAGACGTTGCCCGCGCCGTCGACGGCGACCACGGCGTAGTAGTGCGTGGTGCCGCGCGCCGGTGCCGCGTCGACGAAGCCGGGGACCCGGAGCAGGTCGGCGCCGGAGTAGGCCGCGCCGGTCGTCTGCACGCCGGGGGCCGTGCCGCGGTAGACGCGGTAACCGGCGGTGTCGGTGGCGGGGCTGCCCACCCAGTCGAGGCGGATGGTGTCGTCCACCGGGGTGGCGGTCAGCTCGCCGGGCGCGCCCGGGGCCACGGTGTCGACGCCGCGCTTCTCGTAGGAGAGCGCGAGCTTCGCGGTGCCGTAGCGCTGGAAGTACTCGACCACGACGACGTGCTGGCCCTCGGTGAGCGTGACCGACCCGGTGCGGGTCGTGGTCGCGCTCTGCCGGATCCAGGAGTCGATGACCTTCGTGCCGTCCACGGACACGCGCACGCCGTCGTCGCTCAGCGCGGAGAAGTCGTACGTGCCCGCACCCTCGTCGATCACCTTGGTGAAGCGGGCCGAGTACAGCGTCGATCCGACGCCCTGGGGGCCCTTGCCGTCGGCGAAGGACTGGTCGATGCCGATCATGCAGTCGCTCGCGACCGGCGAGCCGGCGAGGTCGACGCCCGCGAAGTAGTCCACGGACCACTCGGCCGCGGTGCAGCCGGTCGGGACCTTCTCGTAGTCGACGGAGAGGGACGCCGTGCCGTAACGCTGGAAGTACTCGACCACGATCACGTGCTGGCCCTCGGTGAGCGCCACGGATCCGGTGTGCGTGACGGTGCCGCTCTGGCGGACCCAGGAGTCGATGACGTTCTCGCCGTCGACCGAGACGCGCACGCCGTCGTCGCTGCGGGCCGAGAAGGTGTAGGTGCCCGCACCCTCGTCGATCACCCTGGTGAACCGCGCGGAGTACAGGGTCGAGCCCACGCCGTCCGGGCCCTCGCCCGCGGCGTACGTGGCGTCGAGGTCGGCGAGGCAGTCGGTGGCGATGACCTTCCCGGCGAGCTCGGTGCCGGCGAAGTAGTCCGCCGACCACTGGGCGTCGTCGCAGCCCGTCTCCACCTTCTGGTAGTCGACGGAGAGGGACGCCGTGCCGTAGCGCTGGTAGTACTCGACCACGATCACGTGCTGGCCCTCGGTGAGCGCCACGGAACCGGTGCGCACGGCGGAGCCGTTCTGGTTCACCCAGGAGCTGATGACGGGCGCGCCGTCGACCGTGACACGCACGCCGTCGTCGCTGCGGACGGAGAAGTTGTAGGTTCCCGCACCCTCGTCGATCACCTTGGTGAAGCGCGCGGAGTACAGGGTCGAGCCGACGCCCTTCGGGCCCTCGCCCGCGGCGTAGGTCCTGTCGAGATCGGCGACGCACTCCGTGGCGATGGCCTCGCCCGCGAGGGCGATGCCGGAGAAGTACTGGCCCGACCACTGCGTGTCGGTGCAGCCGGTCGCGACCTTCGTGTAGTCCACGGCGAGCTTCGCGGTGCCGTAGCGCTGGAAGTACTCGACCACGATCACGTGCTGGCCCTCGGTGAGCGCCACGGACCCGGTGCGGGTCGTGGTCGCGCTCTGCCGGACCCAGGAGTCGATGACCTTCGTGCCGTCCACGGACACGCGCACGCCGTCGTCGCTCAGCGCGGAGAAGTCGTACGTGCCCGCACCCTCGTCGATCACCTTGGTGAAACGCGCGGAGTACAGGGTCGAGCCGACGCCGTCCGGGCCCTCGCCTGTGGCGTAGGACCCGTCGATGGTGGCCATGCAGTCGGCCGCGACGGCGTCGCCGGCCAGCTCGGTGCCCGCGAAGTAGTCGACGGACCAGTCGGTGGTGTCACACGTGCCGGTGACGGCGGCTTCGTCAGCCGCGGCCGCGGCCACGGGTGCCGTGGCGACGGAGGCCGCGGCGGCCGGCGCGACGGTGCCGAGGAGCGACAGACCGAGGGCGGCGGCGAGGGTAGCGGCGAGCGCGCGGATGCGAGCTGGCCTGTGCGGGACGGAAGAGGTGCGCGAGGGCGACATCGTGATCCTTCAGGGCGCCAAGGAAGACGAGTCGCGGCAGGGCGACACAGACGGCAGGGTGAACCGTCAGCTCGGGTAAGCGTCTTCGGGGGCGCACGGGAACGTGCTCGCATCCGGGGAAGGATCGCGAGCGGGGTGGGGGTGAGGGGGGTGGCGTCTGAGGCGGGCTCGGGTAAGCCACGCGACGCCTTTCGAACAATACCGAATGCGTGAGCAGTTTTGAACCGGAAATGGCTCAGGTGGGGAAATTTTTTCGCAAACGGGGGCGCGGCGCTGATCTCCGGCACGAGAACGGGGGCGCGGCGGCCCCGCGGAGGCCCCCGAAATGGGGGCACGGAAGGCGCGGATCACGTCGGGCGGAGTCGGGCTCGGGCGGCGACGGCGGGCGACGCCGGACGCGGTGGTGCCCGGTCCCTGCCAATGCGTCGTCGCAGCGGACGCACCGGTGCCGCTCGATAGCGTTGCGGCATGATCCGTCACACCGTCGTCTTCCGTCTCCGGCACGAGCCCTCCTCAGCCGAGGAGGTCGCGTTCCTCGCGGACGCGGAGCGGCACCTCGCCGAGATCCCCGGCGTCGAGCGCTTCGAGCGGCTGCGCGAGGTGAGCCCGAAGAACTCCTTCTCGTTCGGCCTGTCGATGGAGTTCGCCGACGCGGCCGCCTACGAGGCGTACAACCGGCACCCCTCGCACGAGTCCTTCGTGCGGGACCGGTGGGTGCCCGAGGTCGTCGACTTCATGGAGATCGACTACGTCAACTACGAGCCGCCCGCGTCCTGACCGCGAGCACCGCGGGCGCCCCACCCGCCGGGGTTGGGGCGGGCGGGGCGAGTCGACTTCCGGGGTCAGAACTCCTCGTGCGTCGCCGGGTCGGCGTCCCAGAGCCGGCCGGTCTCCAGCCGGGTGATCGATGCGACCTCCTCGGTCGTCAGCTCGAACCCGAACACATCGAGGTTCTGGGCCTGGCGCTCCGGGTCGCCGGACTTCGGGATGGGCAGCGCGCCGACGTCGATGTGCCAGCGCAGCACCGCCTGGGCGGGGGTGACGCCGTGGGCCTCCGCGACCGCCCGCACCGCGTCCTGCTCCAGCAGGTCGCTGCCCTTGCCGAGCGGGCTCCAGCTCTCGGTCACGATGCCGTGCGCCACGTGGTACTCGCGCTGCTCCGCCTGCGGGAAGCGCGGGTGCAGCTCGACCTGGTTCACGGCGGGCACGACGCCGGTCTCCGCCTCGAGCCGGTCGAGGTGCTCGGGCAGGAAGTTGCTCACCCCGATGGAACGCACGAGCCCGCGCTCGCGCAGCTCGATCATCGCGCGCCACGAGTCGAGGTACCTGCCGACCTTCGGCAGGGGCCAGTGGATGAGGTAGAGGTCGACGCGATCGAGGCCGAGGTTGGCCCGCGACTCCTCGAAGCTCGCCAGGGTCTCCTCGTAGCCGTGGTGGCGGCCGGGCAGCTTGGTCGTGACGAAGAGATCGTCCCGGTCGAGCCCGCTGCGGCGCACCGCCTCCCCGACCTCGCGCTCGTTCTCGTAGTTCAGCGCGGTGTCGAGCAGCCGGTAGCCGGCGCCGATGGCCGCGACGAGGGACGAGATGCCCTCCTCGCCCCGGAGTCCGTAGGTGCCGAGGCCGAGCGCCGGGATGTGCGAGCCGTCGTTGAGCGGGTGCGAGGGGATCGTCATGGTCTCCAGCATGCCCTCGAACCGCGGCCGGTGAGAGTGACCGGCGCGGGAGGACCACAATGGACCCGGTGAGTTCATCCCCGGATCAGCAGCGCGAGCGGCGCAGTCACCTCGTCGACCTCTCGCCGCTCCGCGAGAGCCCCGCCTTCGCACGGCTGTGGATCGGCGGCGCCATCTCGGGCATCGGCGGCCAGATGACGATCGTCGCCGTCGGCCTGCACATCTACGACATCACCCGCTCGACCCTCGCGGTGTCGCTCGTCGGCGCGTTCGCCCTGCTGCCCATGATCGTCGCGGGTCTCTACGGCGGGATGCTCGCCGACGCCTTCGACCGCCGCAGGGTGGCCTTCCTGTCCGCCGTCGCCGCCTGGGGCTCCACCATCGGCCTGGCGACTCTCGCCTGGCTCGAGGTGGAGAACGTCTGGCCGTTCTACCTGCTGACCACGGTGAACGCGGTGGCGGCGACCATCGTCGGCACCGTGCGCTTCGCCATCGTGCCGCGCATCCTGCCCGCGCGCCTGCTGCCCGCCGCGTCGGCCCTTACCGGCATCTCGGGCGGGATCACCGTGACGCTCGGCCCGGCCGTCGCGGGCGTGCTCGTGGCGAGCGTCGGCTTCGCCTGGACCTACACCGTCGACGTCGTGCTGTTCCTCGCCGCGTTCGTCGGCATCCTGTCCCTGCCGGCGCTGCCGCCCGAGGGTCAGGTGCACCGCCCCGGCCTCGCCTCGCTGCGCCAGGGGCTGTCGTTCCTGCGCGTCGCGCCCAACGTGCGCCTGTCCTTCCTGCTCGACATCGTCGCCATGACCTTCGGGCAGCCGCGCGTGCTGTTCCCGGCCATCGGGACGCTGCTGCTCGGCGGCGGCGCCGTCACGGTGGGCATCCTCACCGCCGCGTACGCCGTGGGCGCGCTGCTCAGCAGCCTGTTCTCGGGGCGCGCGGGGTCCGTGCGGATGCAGGGCGTCGCCATCGAGCGGGCGATCATGGTCTACGGCGGCTTCCTGGCCGCCTTCGGCGCCGTGCTCGCCGTCCTGGCGTTCGGGCCCTTCCCGGCGGTGTCCGAGGACATCGCCGACGCCAACGTGCCCGCGCTCGTGATCGCGTCGCTGCTGCTGGCAGGAGCCGGCGCCGCGGACAACGTGAGCAGCATCTTCCGCCAGACGATGCTGCAGTCCGCCGTCCCGGACAACATCCGCGGGCGCCTGCAGGGGGTCTTCACGGTCGTGGTCACGGGCGGTCCGCGCATCGGCGACATGTACGTCGGCGTGCTCGCGACGCTCGGGGCGCTCTGGTTCCCGCCGCTGCTGGGCGGCGTCGTGATCGTCGTGCTCGTCGCCGCCCTCGTGCGCCGCAGCCGCACCTTCCGCCACTACGACGCGGACTCCCCCACCGCCTGACCGCCCGCCCGTCAGTGCCGGCACGCAGGGACAGGAGGGACGGGTCGGATACGATTCGGCGGAAGCGGAAGGGGTGCCAGTGTCACCGTCGGTGGTCGTGGACGTGATCCTTCTGCTGCTCCTGCTCTCGGCCCTGATCCAGGGCTACCGGAGCGGCCTCATCCGGAGCGCGAGCGGCATCATCGGGGCCCTCGCGGGCGGCGCCGCCGCCCTGCTGGTCGTGCCCTTCGTGGGCTCGTGGGTCAGCACCCCGCAGTGGCGCGTGCCCGCCACCCTCGCCGCGGCGCTGCTGCTGGTGCTGCTCGGGCTGACCGTCGGCTCCAGCATCGGGGCCGGCATCTCCTCCCGGCTGCGCAGGACCGGCTTCGGCATCATCGACCGGCTCCTCGGGGCCGTCGCGACCGCGGCGGCGACCGCCCTCGTGCTCGGCATGCTCGCGCTCAGCATCGGCTCCCTCGGGGTCCCCGTGCTCTCGCCCGCCGTCGGCTCGTCCTCGGTCATCCGCTCGATCGACTCGGTCACCCCGAACCCCGTGAAGGCGTTCGTCGCGCAGCTCCGCGCGACGGTGCTGCAGGAGGGCCTGCCGCGCATCGTCGACGCGTTCTCCGGCGCCGACCCCGTCGTGCCGCAGTTCGACACGGGCGGGGCGCCGCTGCAGGCCGCCTCCGCGTCGGTCGTGCGCATCACCGGCAACGCCTACGCCTGCGGCCAGAGCCAGTCGGGCAGCGGATTCGTCATCGCCCCGGAGCGCGTCGTCACGAACGCGCACGTCGTCGCGGGCGTCGACCAGCCGGTCGTCGAGACCACGGAGGGCGCCCTGCCGGGCCGCGTCGTCTACTTCGATCCGGTGGACGACCTTGCGGTGATCTCCGTCGACGGCCTCACGGCGAGTCCGCTCGGTAGGACCGAGGACCTCGCCGTCGGGCAGCGCGCGGTGACCGAGGGCTACCCGTTCGGCGGACCGTTCGACGCGGATCCGGCCGAGGTCATCGCCCTCGGTCCGCTTGCCATCCCGGACATCTACGGCGCCAACCCCGCATCCCGCCAGGTGTACACGCTGGCCGCGGACGTGCAGCAGGGCGAGTCCGGCGGTCCGCTGCTCACCGAGGACGGCCGCGTCGCCGGGGTCATCTTCGCGAAGGGCACGACGACCGCGAACGTCGGCTACGCCCTCGCCATGTCGGAGCTCGCTCCGGTCGCCTCGGCGGCCCCCGCCCTCACGGAGTCGGTCGCCGCGGGTCCCTGCGTGGGCGGCTGACCCGCGGGTCACCACGACCGCCGCGCCCGTCCTGGCGGCGGCTCCGAGCATCGGCCCTGTACAGGACGGGGAGGGCGGGTCTAGCGTGCTGCCGACGACCTCCGCCGCTCCCCGCGGGAAGGCGCCTCTCGTTTCCTGACGGGAAGGACACGCGATGACCGCAGCCGTGGAGACCGCCGCACTGACCAAGCGGTTCGGGGCGCGTCCCGCCCTCGACGGCGTCGACCTCGTGGTCGAGGAGGGCGCGGTGTTCGGCGTCATCGGGCCGAACGGGGCGGGCAAGACGACGCTGATGCGGCTGATGCTCGACATCCTGCGCCCCACGTCCGGATCGGTGCGCGTGCTCGGTGAGGAGCCGCGGGCGGGCGGCCCCGCGCTGCGCCGGCGGATCGGCTTCCTCCCCGGCGAGCTGCGGCTGGAGAGCCGCATCACCGGGCGCGAGCTGCTGCGGCACTTCGCCGAGATCAGCGGACCGGTCGAGCGCGGCGCCGCGGAGGCCCTCGCGGACCGGCTCGGCCTCGACCTCGGGCGCCAGGTGCGCACGCTCTCGAAGGGCAACAAGCAGAAGCTGGGGCTCGTGCAGGCGTTCCTGCACCGGCCCCGGCTGCTCGTGCTCGACGAGCCGACGAGCGGCCTCGACCCGCTCGTGCAGCAGGAGTTCCTCGCGATGCTGCGGGAGGCGCGGCAGGGCGGGCAGACCGTATTCCTCAGTTCGCATGTACTGAGCGAGATCCAGCAGGCGGCCGACCGCGTGGCCATCCTGCGCGCCGGACGGGTGGTCGTCGTGAGCGACGTGGAGTCGCTGCGGGAGACGGCGGTCCGCCGGGTCCGGGTCGGCGTCGCGGCGGGGTCCGAGGGCGGTCTGCGCGCGGTGCTCGAGGCGCTGCCGAACGTCACCGGGCTCTCGTTCGGCGCCGAGGACCACCGGGTGCGCGCGGCCGCGACCGTCGAGGGCGCCATCGACCCCTTCATCAAGGCGATCGCCCGGTTCCCCGTCGCGGACCTCACCGTCGAGGAGCCGGACCTCGAGGAATCCGTGCTGCGGCTGTACGGCGAGCGGATCGGCGACGGCGAGCGAGCCGGGGACGGCGAGCGAGCCGGGGACGGCGAGCGAGCCGGGGACGGCGAGCGAGCCGCGCACCCCTCCTCTCCCCTGCACGGCGGGCACCGCGGGACCGGGAAGCGGGGCGCCCGATGACCGCGGTCCCGCTCCTGCGCCGCTCCCTCGCGGGCGGCTGGCGCTCCCTGCTCGGCTGGAGCCTCGGCGTCGCGGCCGCGCTGCTGCTCTACCTTCCGCTGTTCCCCGCGATCGGCGGCAACGCCGACATGCGGGAGCTGCTCGACACGTTGCCGCCCGAGCTCGTGCGGACCATCGGCTACGACCAGATCACCACGGGGGCCGGTTACACGCAGTCCACGTTCTTCGGCCTCATGGGGTTCCTGCTGCTCACGATCGCGGCCGTGTCCTGGGGCACCGCGGCCGTCGCCGGCGACGAGGAGAACGGCGCCCTCGAGCTCACGCTCGCGCACGGGGTGAGCAGGAGGCAGGTCGTGCTCGAGCGCTCGGCGGCCGTCGCCGCCCGGCTCGTCTGGCTGTGCCTGCTGAGCGGTGTCCTGATCCTCCTGCTGAACGGCCCCGCCGGCCTGGAGCTGCGGGAGGGGAACCTCGTCGCCGGGGTCGCCGCCCTCCTCGGCGTCACCCTGCTGACCGCCATGGTCGCGGTCGCCGTCGGCGCCCTCACCGGGCGCCGCGCCTTCGCCCTCGGCGCCGCGGCCGGGGTGGCGGTGCTCGGCTACGCGCTGAACGCGGTGGGCAACCAGACCGAGGACCTGGCCTGGCTCCGGGACTGGTCGCCGTACGCCTGGGCGTTCCGCGAGGCGCCGCTCGTGAACGGCGCGGACTGGGGCGGGCTCGGTCTCCTCTACGGCCTCTCCGCCGCCCTGCTCGTCGTCGCGCTCGTGGCCCTCGACCGCCGGGACATCACCGGCTGATGCTCCGCGCCTCCGCCTCGCGGGTCCCCAGCAGCGAGTGGCGCCTGCCGTAGAGGAAGTAGATGGCGAGGCCGAGGGCCAGCCAGATGAGGAAGCGCACCCAGGTGAGGGTCGTGAGGTTGAGCATCAGCCAGATGCACAGCACGGCGGAGAGGATCGGGAGGAACGGGGACAGCGGCACCCGGAAGGCGGCGACGATGTCCGGGCGGTTCCTGCGCAGCACGGGGATGCCGAGGCTCACCAGCACGAAGGCCGAGAGCGTGCCGATGTTGATCATCTCCTCGAGCACGCCGACGTCGGTGAGCCCCGCGATGAGGGCCACCACGACGCCCGCGATGATCTGCACCCGGGCGGGCGTCTTGTGCACGTCGCTCGTGCGGCTGAGCCCGCGCGGGAGCAGCCCGTCGCGGCTCATGGCGAACACCACGCGGGCGAGGCCGAGCAGCAGGACCATGATCACGGTCGTCAGGCCGAGGAGGATGCCGATCGAGATCACCTGCGCCGCCCACTCCGCGCCCACCGACACGAAGGCGGTGGCGAGCGACGGGTCCTCGGCCTCGGCGAGGGTCGTGTACGGCACCATGCCGGTCAGCACGAGCGCGACGAGGACGTAGAGCACCGTCACGATGGCGAGCCCGGCGAAGATGCCCCGCGGCAGGGTGCGCTGCGGGTTCTTCACCTCCTCCGCCGAGGTGGCCACGACGTCGAAGCCGATGAAGGCGAAGAACACGAGGGAGGCACCGGCGAGGAGGCCGAAGACCCCGTACCGCGCGGGCTCGGCGCCGGTGGCGAAGGAGAACAGCGACTGCGCCCACACGTCGCTCGCGCCGCCCGTGGTCGGCTCCGATGCGGGAAGGAAGGGCGAGTAGTTCTCGGCCCGGACGAAGAACGCGCCGACCACGATCACGAACAGCACGACGGCGACCTTGAGCACCGTGAACACGCCGCTGACCCGGGACGACAGCTTCGTGCCGAAGACGAGCAGCGCCGTGAAGATCGCCACGATGAGGAACGCGCCCCAGCTCGCCGGCAGGCCGAGGATCGAGATGGTGTCCGGCACGGCGATGCCGGCGAGGTCGAAGACGCTGCTCAGGTAGATGCCCCAGTACTTCGCGATGACGGCGGCCGCCGTGAGCATCTCGAGGATGAGGTCCCAGCCGATGATCCAGGCGAGCAGCTCGCCGAGCGTCGCGTAGGTGAAGGTGTACGCGCTGCCGGCCACGGGCACCGCGGAGGCGAACTCCGCGTAGCACATGATGGCGAGGCCGCAGGTGACGGCCGCGAGCACGAAGGAGATGATCACGGACGGGCCGGCGAAGTCGCCCGCGGCCCGGGCGCCGACCGAGAAGATGCCCGCGCCGACCGCGACGGCGATGCTTATCAGCATGAGGTCCCCCGTGCCGAGCGAGCGTTTGAGCGATCGATGGTCCTCGGTGGAGTCCGCAATGGATGACTCGACGCTCTTGGTCCGCATCAGGCTCATGGGACTTCTCCCCTTCAGCTCAGGTCCGCTCAGGTCCGCTCATGTCAGCACCCACCCTTGCCCCCTTTCCCCGGGTGGGGCAAGGGTGACCGGCCACCGGTTTCCGTCAGGCGCGGGACAGATCGCCGACGGTCCTCACGCGGTGCGGTTGAGCGGCCTGCCCACGATGGCGGAGACGAGGGCGTCGACCGGCTCCTTCGCCGCCAGCGGGTTGGACAGGAGCGTGAAGTCCACCTGCCCGAGCGGGGGAAGGCCCATGCTGCTGTTCACCTGCACGAGGTCGTCCGGGATGAGGGTCCGCGGGAACACGGCTACGCCGATGCCCGCCCGCACCGCCGCGAGCACGCCGTTCACCTCGCGGGTGTTGCAGGTGATCCGCCAGGTGCGGCCGGCGCCCTCGAGGGCGTCGATGGCCATCTGCCGGCTCAGGCTGGGCGCCTGATAGGCGATGAGCGGCACGGGCGCCCCAGGCTCGATCGACGTCTTCTCCTGCCCGACCCACACCATGTCGTCGCGCCGCACGAGGATGCCGTGCGGGTTCGGCTCGGGGTTCCACTTCACGAAGATGAGGTCGAGCTGCCCCGCGAGGAGGCGCCGGTGCAGCCGCGTGCTCTGGTTGACGGTGAGCTCGAGGTTGATGTTCGGGTAGAGCTGGCGGAAGTGGCGCAGGATGCGCGGCAGCTGCGTGATGGCGAGGTCGTCCGCCGCGCCGAAGCGGAGCCGGCCCTTCATCGCCGAGCCGCGGAAGTAGCTCTCGGCCGCCGCGTGGGCGGCGAGGATGGTGCGGGCGAACCCCGCCATGGCGTCGCCGTTGTCGGTGAGCAGCACGCCCCGGGTGTCCCTCGTGATGAGCCGCCGGCCCGCCGCATCCTCGAGCTTCCGGATGTGCTGGCTGACCGTGGGCTGGCTGATGCCGAGCCGGCCGGCCGCCTGCGTGAAGCTGTGCGTGTCGGCCACGGCGAGGAACGTGCGGAGCAGGAGGGGATCGAACACGGGGCCGCCTCATTGGGAAACGTAATGGCAGTAATAGGAGCCATTCAAGTAGCGAATAAAGCGCGGGTCAATAACGTTGGACGGGACATACATAACTGACTCTGCCGCTACCTCAGGACTTCCACACGTGACTCGCACAACCTCCGACGCTCTTCCCCCCACAGACGCACTCCCCGTTCAGGCCCAGCGCCCGGCCTGGCGGGACACCCTCGCCGCACTCCGGGTGCGCAACTTCCGCCTCTTCGCCGGCACCAACCTCGTGGCCATGACGGCCGCCTGGATGCAGCGCATCGCGCAGGACTGGCTCGTGCTCGAACTGTCCGGCAGCGTCGCCGCCGTCGGCATCACGGTCGCCATGCAGTTCCTGCCGATGCTCGTCTTCGGCCTGCTCGGCGGCGTGCTCGTGGACCGCTACTCGAAGCGGGCCCTCATGATGATCACCCAGGGCGCGTTCGCGCTGCTCAGCATCCTGCTCGCCGTGCTGACCCTGGTCGGCGCCGTGCAGGTCTGGCACATCTTCGTAATCGCCCTGATGACCGGCCTCGTGACCGTGATCGACAACCCGGCGCGCCAGGTGTTCGTGAACGAGCTCGTCGGGCCCGCGCACCTCCGCAACGCCATCAGCATCAACTCCTCGATCTTCCAGCTCGGCGGCATGATCGGCCCCGCGCTCAGCGGCCTCCTCATGCTCGGGGTCGGCGCCGGCTGGTCCTTCGCCCTCAACGGCGCGGCCTGCCTCGCCGTCGTGGTCATGCTCACCCGCATCCGCACCGCCGAGCTGATCCCGAGCCCGCGGGCCCCGCGCTCCTCGGGTCAGCTCCGCCAGGGCCTGCAGTACGCGATGTCGAAGCCGACCATCTACGTGCCGATCACCCTGCTCGCCTCGTTCTCGGTCTTCGCGCTCACCATGCCCGTGCTCCTCGCCTCGTACGCCGACGACGTGTTCGGCGCAGGGTCGGGCGGCTACGGGCTCTTCAACGCGATGGTCGCGGTCGGCTCGCTGGTCGGCGCCCTCGCGTCGACGCGGCGCGCGACCGTGCGCCTGCGTGAGGTGGTGCTCACGGCCGGGATCGCGGGGCTGTTGCAGGCGACCGCGGGCTTCATGCCCACGATCGTCGCCTTCGCGGCCTCGCTGGTCACGGTGGGCATCGCCACCCTGCTGTTCCTCACCGCGGCGAACTCCCTCGTGCAGATGTCCTCCAACATGGGCATCCGCGGGCGGGTGATGTCGCTCTACGTGATGGTACTGCTCGGCGGCCAGGCCCTCGGCGGCCCGCTGATGGGCTGGATCGTCGAGCAGTTCGGCACCCACACGGCCATGGTGGTGGCGGGCGGCGTGCCCGCGCTCGTCGCCGCGACGGTCGGCGTGCTGCACGCCCGCCGTCACGACCTCCGCCTGCGCGTGCGGCTGAACCGCGCCATCCCGACGGTGAGCATCGTTCCCGGCCGCAGCGCCTGAGGGGCGGACGGGCCCGCTCGATAGGGCCCGGCGACTCGCGGCCGGCGGCTGGCGGCTGTGGTGAACCTATTGACTTTCAATAGATTCCGAGTGATGCTCGACAGATGCAGCCGATCCGCGTGTCACTCCTCGTCCTGCGAGTCTTCCTCGCCTCCCTGTTCGCGTTCCTCGTGCTCATGCAGGTCATGAGCATCCCGGGTGACATCGCGCACGACGTGCGGGAGACGCCCGAGGCGGCGCACCTGCTGTGGCCGATCCTGGTGGTCGCCGAGCTGGAACTGGTGTGCGCGGAGGTCGTGATCGTCTGCACCTGGAAGCTGCTGACGCTGGTGAAGCGGGACAGCATCTTCAGCGAGGCGTCGCTCGGCTGGGTCAACGGGCTCGTCTGGTCGTTCGTCGCCGGCTGGATCCTGCTGGCCGGCCTCGCGGCCTACCTCACCGCGGTCATCTACTTCACGCCCGAGATCCGCGACCCCGGCATCCCGATCGTGCTGTTCGGCATGGTGCTGTTCGGCGCCGTGCTCGTGCTGCTGATGGTCGTGCTGCGCGCCCTCCTGCGCCAGGCGACCGTCCTGCGCACCGACATGGAGGCGGTGATCTGATGCCGATCGTCGTGCGGATCGACGTCGAGCTCGCGAAGCGGAAGATGAGCGTCGGCGAGTTCGCCGAGCGGGTGGGGCTCACCCCGGCGAACGTCGCGGTGCTGAAGAACGGGCGGGCCAAGGCGGTGCGGTTCAGCACGCTCGAGGCGATGTGCCGCACCCTGGACTGCCAGCCGGGCGACCTGCTGGAGTGGGTCGAGGAGTAGGGGCTGGGCGCTGTCCCGCGTCCTATGTCCCGCGTCCCTGCGCCCCGTGTCCCTCGTGTTCGCGTCCCTCGTGTTCGCGTCCCTGCGCCCCCGTGTCCCTGCCCAGGCAGCGGACAGATCCCTCGGATACCCGTTCGCCCCTGCCCAGGCAGCGGACACATCCCCCGGATACCCGTTCGCCCCTGCCCAGGCAGCGGTTTCCTGCCCAGGGTGAAGCTGGGCAGGAGCCTTCTGCCTGGGCAGGAGCCGCATCACCGAGTGCGTAGTGGCACCTGCCCAGGCAGGAGCCGCATTGCCCCGCGTCCCGCATACGCTCCCGCAGACGCTCCCACCCCTGCCCAGGCAGCGGTTTCCTGCCCAGGGTGAAGCTGGGCAGGAACCTTCTGCCTGGGCAGGGGCAGATCAGTTGCGCGGGGAGGGCAGGGGCACGTCCTTCCGAGTCACGGGACCCCGCGCGACGCGGACCGCGCCCCGCCGCCGCCGCGATTCAGTGCGCCGGCAGCGCCGTGACGCCCTGGGGCAGCAGTCGCGACGTCGCCCCGCGCACCAGGGTGATCGCGAGGACCGACGCGACCACCATGCCGACCGCGGCCGCGACGAAGGTCGCGCCGTAGGCGGAGGTCAGGTGCACGGGGTCGGGCAGCGCACCCGTTCCGGAGCCGCCGACCGCGGCGGAGTACACCGCGGTGAAGACGGACAGGCCGATGGATCCGCCGATCTGCATGGCCGAGTTCGCCGTAGCGGATGCCGCCCCGGCGTCGTGCGGAGCGACGCCCGACAGCGCGAGGTTCTGCAGCGGGACGAAGAGGAGCGCCATGCCGACACCCATCACGGCGAGGGCCGGCAGTACCTGCACGAAGTAGTTGCCGTCGGCCGTGATGCGGCTGAGGTAGACGAGCCCGACCGCGACGATCAGCGGGCCGGCGATCAGCAGCGGACGCGGGCCGCGCTTCGGCAGCATCTTCGTGGCGAACGGCGCGGTGAGCATGATGGCGATGGGCAGCGGCAGGCTCGCGAGCCCCGCCTCGAGGGCCGGCATCCGCAGCACGATCTGCAGGTACAACGTGAGGTACAGGGTCGCGCCGATCATGACGCTGCCCGCAACGGCCTGGATGAGGAACGCTCCCCCGCGCACGCGGTCGGACACGATCCGCAGCGGCAGCAGCGGCTGCGCCACCCGCGATTCGATCCAGACTAACAGGACGAGCAGCAGCACGCCCGCGGCGAGGAAGCCGACGGTCTGCGGCGAGCCCCAGCCGCCCTCGGCGAGGCTGAAGCCGTAGACGAGTGAGCCGAGGCCCGCGGTCACGGTGATGGCGCCGAGCACGTCGTACCGGTTGTCGCCGTCCACCCTGCTCTCGGTGAGGAAGGCGATGCCGCCGGCGATCCCGACGAGCACGAAGAAGATGTTGACGAGCAGGCACCAGCGCCAGTCCGCGAACTCGGTGAGGAAACCGCCGAGCACCAGCCCGACCGCCGCTCCCGCGCCGGCGACGGTGCCGAACACGGCGAAGGCCGTGTTCCGCTCGCGCCCGGACGGGAAGGTCACGGTGAGCAGGGCGAGGGCCGCGGGCGCGAGCAAGGCGGCGAACACGCCCTGGGCGCCGCGCGCGATCACGAGCTCGACGCCGGTCTGCGCGAGCCCGCCGAACACGGACGCGGCGCCGAAGCCGACCATCCCGAGCAGGAAGGTGCGCTTGCGGCCCCAGTAGTCGGCGACCCGGCCGCCGAGCAGGAGGAGCGCGCCGAAGCCGAGGGCGTACGCGGTGACGACCCACTGGCGCTGGCCGTCGGTCAGGCCGAGGTCGCGCTGTGCCTCGGGCAGGGCGATGGTAACGATGGTGCCGTCGAGCACGACGACGAGCTGGGTGAGCGAGAGGACGACGAGGGCCCACCAGCGGGAGCGGCTCGGCGGGGTCGCGGGCATGGGTGTGGACATGGAGAAACCTCCGGGTCTTTTTACGGATGCCGGAGGTTTCGAGCCTCGGACCGCGCGGGCCTTCCCGGCGCGACCACCTCGGCCAACGTGGCCGAGCAGACGTCGATCATACCGCACGGCGGGGATTCGCCGGTGTCGCGTCCGGTTCCGCACCTCCATCCCGCCGGCCCCGCACGTCCGCCCCGCCCCGCCCGCGTTCCGAATTCAGGCCGTGCTGCAACACGCCGCGTTCCCGCCCCTCGAAACGCGGCGTGTCGCAGCTGAACCTGAATCGTGAACGGGGATGCGGGGAGGGAGGGATGCTGCATTGCGTGCAGGGATCCGGCGCAGGCGACCGACAGACGACAGGACACGGCGGTGGGCCGCCGAAGCCGGACGCAGAAAAGGCCCGGGGCAGTTGGGGGGAACCACTCCCGGGCCGATTCCGAACGGCAACGGTGCCGCGACGCACAAGGCACGACCGGCGGAGTCCGCGGTCGCGCGTCTATTCCCGGGGGGTGGAAATGCGTCCGGAACGACACTACGTCCCGGACGCAACGCGGACAATGCCCCGCCACCGGGCTTGACTCCGGCGGCGGCGCCTGCTAGCGCAGGGTCGGAATCCGGCACCGCCAGGGTGAGGATGAAGCGATCCGACGGATATGCGGCCGAGGATCGCGAATTCCGTGCACCGGAGCAAGCCTGGTGCTTGGCTGCGGGTCTCGACTGCATTCGCGTGTTCGCCGGGCCGATGACGTACGGTTCCGATCATGACATCAACTCAGAACGGGCCCATCATGGACGGGGCGAACGACGCCAGCGAGCAGGAGAAGCAGGACGGCCGGCAGGACCAGATCGTCGCCGACAACGCGCGCGACGAGGCCGAGGGCGACGCCTCCTAGCGGAACACTCCGCATCGGGCCGGGCACGTCCGGCACCGAAACCACCGCGCCCCCTGCACCGACCGCTGAGGTCCGGTGCAGGGGGCGCGTTGCGTGCGGGAGGCTGTGCGTCAGCCCGCGGCGACGGCGATCTCGTTGGGGGTGCTGTCGAGCTCGCCGGTGGCGAGGACCTCGCCGGTCGTCAGGTCGACCGAGTGGATGCTGTTCGCGGCCGGCTCGGTGACGTAGGCGGTGTTCCCCGAGACGACGATGGCGGGGTGCGGGTCCTGCCACTCCGCCGGGCCCTCCCACGCCGCGACGACCGGGAACGTGTCGACGATCTCCGCCGTGGCGGGGTCGAGGACGTGGATCGCTCCGTCGTTCGCGAGGATGTACGCGAGGTCCTCGGGTCCGCGTGCGACGTCGCGGAAGGTGTAACCCACGCCCTCGGGCAGGTCGACGACCTGGAGGGTCTTCGCGGCGGTGTCGATCACGGTGACGGCGCTCAGCAGGTAGCCCTCCGCGTCGGGATCGCTCTTGTAGTCGCCGACGACGAGGGGGCTGGTCTCGCTGACATAGGCGTTGCCCATGCGTCCGTACGGCTGGTCGGGCGCCTCGAGCTTCACGACCTGGCCGTCCGAGTAGATGAGCGCGCCGTCCTCGCAGCCGAACACGACGGCCTCGTTCGCGGCGGTGCCCTCGCCGTGCACGCCCGGGCACTGGTCGCTCGTGGCGACCACGGCGCCGGAGGCGTCGCGGACCTCGATGCCGTTGCGCCCGTCGGCGTTGCCGACCGTGGTGAGGAAGGTGCCGTCCTCGAGCATCACGGAGACGCCGTGGTGCGCCTCGACGCCCTCGACCGTCTCGGTCTCCGGCATGCCATCGGCCGATGCGAGGTCGGCGGTGTCGAAGATGGTCGTGTCGCTCGTGCCGTCGGCGTAGAGGATCGTCTTGCCGCCATGGCGGACGACGTGTCCAGGCGTGTCGGCCGAGAAGACGAGGTCCGTGAGCTCCGGCTCGTCGCCGGTGCCTGCGCCGGTGTCGAGCACCTGGAAGCCCTCGCTCATGGTGACCATCACGTGCCGGTCGTCGCCGGCGGGGTTGAGGCGGGTGAACTCCTCGGACTCGAGGTCGGCGACGGTCTCCAAAGTCTCGCCGTCGAGCACGGCGATGCCGCCCTCGTAGGCCACGGCGACGCGCGGCCCGGCGTCGCTCGCCGCGCTGGCGTTGGGAGCGCTGGAGCTGCTGGCCTCCGGGGAGGAGCCGGTGCTGCCACCGGTGGAGCAGCCCGCGAGAGTCGCGGCCGCTCCGATGGCGAGGGCGGTGATGCCCGCGCGACGGAACTGTTCAATGCGCATGATGCCTCTTTCTTTTCTGGGGTGTTCCGGGCCGTCAGGGGGAGAGCCCGGTGGCGATGCGCTCGGTGTTGACGCGCATCATGGTCAGGTAGTCGGGGGCGCCGCCCTCGGCCTCGGTCAACGACTCCGTGAAGAGCTCGACGACCTCGACGTGCACGTCGGCCTCGCTGGCGAGGGCCTGCACCAGCCGGTCCGGCGAGGACGACTCCGCGAAGATCGTGGGGACGCCGGTCTCCTCGACCGCCGTCACGAGGTCGGCCAGGTCGGACGCCGACGGCGCGGCCAGCGTCGTGCCGCCCGGGATGACGGCGCCGACCACGTCGAAGTCGAAGCGCTGCGCGAGGTAGCCGAAGACGTGGTGGTTGGTGACGAGCGCGCGCCGGTCCGCGGGGATCGCCGCGAACGCGTCGGTCATCTCCGCGTCGAGTTGCTCGAGCTCGCCGCGGTACACGGCGGCGTTCGCGTCCACCGCGGCCGGGTCGACGCCGTCGATCGCGGCGAGGACGGGGGTGAGCGCGTCGACGACGTCGAGCATGCGGCCCGGGTCGGTCCAGAAGTGCGAGTCCGGCATCCCCGCCGCGTCGCCCTCGCTGTAGTCGAGCACGTCGATCTCGTCCCCGGCGACGAACGTGTCGACGCCCGCCGTCTCCGCAGCGTCGAGGTGCTGCTGCAGCCCCTCCTCGAGGCCGAGGCCGTTGGAGACGATCAGGTCCGACGAGCGCATGCGCCCCGCCTCCTGCGCGGAGATCTCGAACGAGTGCGGGTCGGCGTTCGGCTTCATCAGCGTCCGCACATCGGCCTGGTCTCCGACGAGCTCGTCGACGACGTCCCCGAGGATGTTGGTGGACACGACGACGAGGGGCCGGTCCTCGGCCGCGGTGGCGCAGCCGGTCAGGCCGGCCAGGGTCGTGGCGACGACGCCGACGGCGATCGCGGGCCTCAGGCCGGCGCGGAACGCGGTCATCGGCCCGTCTCCGCGGTGAACGTCGGCTCGGTGGCCGTGTCGAAGGTGCGGGCGATGCGACCGCCGTCGGCGAAGTCGATCTCGAACAGCCGCCGCTCGGCGGGGCCGCTCAGGTAGACCCGCTGCTGATCGGCGACCAGGGTGGGGGCGAGTCCGGCGGCCAGCGATCCGGCGACGAGCGCGTCGGTCTCGGCGAGCAGCGCGCCGCTCGCGCCGTCCAGCACGAGCACGCGCCCGTCCGCGGCGAGCGCGAGCACGTGCTCGTCTTCGTCATCGACCGCTGTCACGGCGACCAGGGGCGCGGGGGCGGGCAGCAGGGTCCACGACCTCTCCCGGGTGTCGAGCAGCCAGACGGCGTCCGGGCCGGCGAGGGCCGCGGCTGTCGGTCGTCCCTCGCGGTTGGCGAACGCGGAGGCCGCGGGGGCGGTCGAGCCCTCGGGGTACGGGATCCGTTCGACGACGAGCTCCTCGTCCTGCAGGGTCGCGAGCAGGGCCCCGTCCCGGCACCCGATGACGGCGCCGACGCGCGTCGTGATCGTGCCGGACGCGTCCTGGCATCGCTCCTCGAGCCCGGTCGGCTCGCCGTCCGCGGTGTAGCCGAGCACGGATGCGGCCGCCCCGTCCTCCGCCTCGGTGACCAGCGCGAAGGAGCCGATGGGCACCACCATGCCGGCGTGCGGAGCCGTCTCGATGCGGAAGCTCTCGACGATCTCGCCCGCCGACAGGGCGGCGGTGTCGAGCAGCACGGCCTCCCCCGAGTCCGCGAAGAAGAGCCCGGTGCCGCCGGTCGTCGACAGGTTCGTGGTCGCGACGGTCGCCGGCCCCAGGCCTTCGACGGCACCGAGGAGGCGCGGTTCGGCGCGGTAGTAGTGGAAGTGGTCGACGTGGTCCCAGGTCCACACCCCGCTGTCGACGACCTCGACGCCGGCGTCGGTGCGGGCGAAGAGGTAGCGGCCGTCGGTCGTCATGGCGCTCGGGGCTCCGATGTCGCCGATCTCGACGACGCTTCCGTCGAGCAGGTCGAGGTGCGAGACGGCGCCGGACGGATCGATCGTGGTGAGCCCGAGCTGCGGATCCGCCACCTCGGCGGCGCCGGTCACGGCCCCGTGGCCGTCCCCGTCGGCCGGAGCGTCGGTCGAGGACGGGGTCGAAGCAGGTGCGGCCGGGTCGTCGGCGCAGCCGGCGAGACCGAGCGCGAGGCCGCCGGAGACAGCGAAGGTGAGGAGGCGGGAGTGCACGGTGTCCTTCCGGGGACGGGGACGGGGACGGGGACGGGAAAGGGAGAGGGCGGGGCGGCTGCCAGGCACGGGGCTGGTGGTCCTCACCGGTTCGCGGATCCGGTGGTCGCGGGTACGGCGGGTATGGGGTCCGAATGCCGCGGAGACCGGAGGGTGTCGAGGATCACCCGGCAGAGCCAGGACGCGCCCGCCAGGGCGATCGCGGCGGCGGCGACCGACGCGCCCGCGGCGGTGCCCGCGTGCCACGAGACGAGCAGGCCGGCGAAGACGGCCACGACGCCGAGTGCCGCGGCGAGCAGCATCCGGGTCGGGATGCGGGCCGTCCACTGTCCCGCGGCGACCGCGGGGGCGAGCAGCAGCCCCACGACGAGGAGGGAGCCGACCGCCTGGTACGACGCGACGACGGCGAGCGTCACGAGCCCCACGAGCGCGGCCTGCGCCGCACGGGGCCGGAGGCCGAGCACGGAGGCGATGCGCGCGTCGAGGGCCAGCGCGACCAGCGACCGGTGCGCCACGGCGGCGACGGCGACCCCGACCGCGGCGGCGATCGCGAGCAGCACGAGGTCGTCCGCGGCGATGGCCAGGATGTCGCCGAACAGGATCGACGTCGCGTCGGTGGCGAAGCTGCCCGAGTGGGAGATGATGATGACCCCGAGCGCGAGCATCGACACGAACAGCAGGCCGATGCTCGTGTCGTAGGACAGCCGGCCGCGCCGCTGCAGCGCCCCGATGCCCAGGCTCATGACGATCGCGCTGACCGCGCCGCCCGCCATCACCGGCAGGCCGAGCACCGTCGCGAGGGCGACGCCGGGCAGCATCCCGTGAGCGAGGGCCTCGCCCAGGAACGCCATGCCGCGGACGACGACCCAGGTGCCGACGACTCCGCAGAGCACGGCGACGAGGCTGCCGCCCAGCAGGGCGCGCTGCAGGAAGTCGAGCGCGAACGGCTCGAGCAGGCCGGAGGTCAGGAAGGTCACGAGGCCCGACCGTAGCGCTGTTGATAATGATTATCAAAATTGGTAGCGAGGTGATTCTCTCCTAGGGTGAGGGCGTGCACCGCTCCCCCACCCCCTTCGCGCCCGCCGCCCGTCTTCGCGCCGTGCACGTCCATCTCGCCGGGCGCGACGTGGTGCGCGACGTGGATCTCGACGTCCGGCACGGCGCCGTGACGGTGATCGCCGGGCCGAACGGGGCCGGCAAGTCCACGCTCCTCGAGGTCATCGCCGGCACCCGGCAGCCGTCAACGGGCACGCGCGCCGCGACGGGCGCCGTCGCGTTCGTGCCGCAGCGCGCCGCCGTCTCCGACCGGTTGCCCGTCACCGTGCGCGACGTGGTGACGGTCGGCGCCTGGGGGCGCACCGGACCGTGGCGTCGACTGAGCGCGGACGACCGCGTCGCCGTCGACGACGCCCTCGATCGGCTCCGCATCACCGACCTGGCCGGGCAGCCCTTCGGCTCCCTCTCCGGCGGGCAGCGGCAGCGCGCCCTGCTCGCGCAGGGTCTCGCCCGGCGGGCCGACCTGCTTCTGCTCGACGAGCCCACGACCGGGCTCGACGCGGACAGCGCCGAGCGCATCCGCACCGTCATGCGGGCCGAGGCGGACCGGGGTGCCGCGGTCGTCTGCGTGTCCCACGACCCCGCGGTGATCGCCGCGGCGGATCACCTCGTGCGCCTCGACGAGGGATGCGTCGTCGCTTCCGTGGGCGTGTGACCGGCACCGCCGCAGCGCCCGGGGGCTCCCCCGACGGGCGGGACCCGGGCACGTCCGTCGGAGCCGGCCGGCGTCCGCCCCGTACCCTGGACGTCGTGCCCACTCGCAGAGCAGCCCCACGTCTCGCGACCGGCCTCACGGCGGGCGTCGCCCTCGCCGTCGTCCTGCTGACGCTCCGCGTCCTCAGCCCGCAGACCCCCTCCGAGGGCGTCCCCGAGCAGATGCGGGACTTCTTCACGCTGTCGATCAGCGTCCTCGTGGAGTCGCTGCCGTTCGTGTTCCTCGGCGTGATTCTGTCGATCGCCGTGCGGATCTTCGTGCCCGAGACCCTGTTCACCCGGCTGCTCCCCACGCATCCGGTCGCCCGCCGGGCGGCCATGTCCCTCCTCGGCGTGCTGCTGCCGGTGTGCGAGTGCGGCAACGTGCCGCTCGCGCGCGGGCTGCTCCTGAAGGGCCTGTCGGTCTCCGAGGCGATGACCTTCCTCCTGGCCGCGCCGATCCTCAACCCGGTCACGATCATCACGACCTATCAGGCCTTCGGCTGGGACAACGGCATCCTCGTCGGTCGGATCGTCGGCGGCTTCGTGATCGCGAACCTCATCGGCTGGCTGTTCAGCCTGCACCCGCACCAGGAGCGGCTGCTCACGCCGCGCTTCGAGTCGGCCTGCCGCATGGACCACGACCACCCTCAGCAGGGCGCCCGGATGCGCCGCAGCGTGCTCGCCTTCGCCGAGGAGACGAGCACGATGCTCCCCGCCCTCGTCGTGGGCTCCGCGATCGCGGGTGCGATCCAGGTCGGCGTCTCCTGCGAGACGCTCGCCACCCTCGGCGGCAACCCGGTGCTGTCGGTGCTCGCGCTGATGGCCCTCGCGTTCATCATCGCGATCTGCTCGAACGTCGACGCGTTCTTCATCCTGTCCTTCGGCTCGACCTTCCTGCCCGGGAGCATCGTCGCCTTCCTGCTCTTCGGCGCCATGGTGGACGTGAAGATGCTCGCCCTCCTGCGGACGACCTTCACCGCCGCGGCGCTGGTGCGGGTGACCGCGACGGTGGGACTGTGCTGCCTCGTGCTCGGGCTGGGGGTGAACCTCCTTGCGTGACCGGTTCGTCTCGCGCTGGGCGGGCGTGCTGATCAGCCTCGTCGGCATCGTGGCCACCGTCTGGCTCGCCGTCACCGGGCAGCTCGGCCTCTACATCCACCCGCGCTACTACGTGTTCACCACGGTGATGGCCGTCATCGCGGCCGTGTTCACCATCGCCGCGTTCGCCGTCGTGCCGGGGTCGGATCCGGAGCGGGACGAGGAGCACGGCTCCGACCACCGCGACGACGACGGGCACGACCACGACCACGACCACGACGACGGGCACGGGCACGGGCACGACGACCGCGACCACCACGGGCACGACCACGACCACCGTGAGCAGGACGAGCGCGAGCCGGGCGCCGGCCGGCGGGGCGGGCGCACCGCGGCGGTCGTCGGCAGCGTGCTCGTGACCGTCCTCACGACGGGCGCCCTCCTGGTGCTGCCCCCGGCGACCCTCACGACCTCGACGGTCGACCAGAGGGACCTGAACGCCTCCGTCGCCGGACCGGCCGGAGTGGAGTCGGCGGACCTGATCGGCGGCGACTACTCGACCTTCACCGTCAAGGACTGGGCGTCCCTGATCCGGCAGGGCGCGGGCGAGGACTTCTTCGCCGGCACGAGCGCGACGCTCACCGGATTCGTGACGCCGGACCCGGACGACCCGGAGAACGTGTTCTACGTCGCCCGATTCGTCGTGACCTGCTGCGCGGTCGATGCGCAGCCCGTGGGCGTCGCGGTGTACTCGCCGGACTGGGCGAGCCGGTTCCCCGTGGACAGCTGGGTCACCGTGACCGGGCCCTTCGGCGCGAACCCGAGCCTCGCCAGCCTGCAGACCATCGCGATCACGCCGGATGCGGTCGAGCCGACCGAGCAGCCGAGCGAGCCGTATGTCTACTGACCGTTTCCCCGGCGGCGCGGCGGGCGTCCCTCGGTCCGAGCGGTCGAGGGGCCGGCGGTTCCGGCGGGTCAACGCCGTCGTCCTCACCGGGCTCGCCGTCGCCGCGGTCGGGCTGGGGGCGGCCAACGCCACGCAGGGCCCGCGCCTCAGCTCGGCTGAGATCAACACGCGCGCGGTGATCGCCCGGGCGGAGCAGCGCCTCGTCCTCACCGCCAACCAGCCGCTGGCCGACGTCGAGCCGTCCCAGGTTCGGGTGTCGCCGTCCACCCGGATCGACGACGTGTCCGTCGACGGCGCGACCCTGACCATCCGCTTCGCGGACATCCTCGACTACGACACGGACTACACGGTGAGCGTCGACGACGTGTCCGGCGCGTTCACGACCGCGGTCGGCACCCTGCGGCACGGCTTCAGCACGCCGAGCGTCGACGTGTTCACCCTCCTCCGCGACACCGCCGACGACCCCGCCGGGCAGGACGCGCCCGACCGGATCTTCCGCAACTCGCCCACCGGGGCGGAGTCGGCGGAGGTGTTCCAGGCGCCGCGCATCCAGGAGTACGTGGTCTCGGAATCGGTGCTCGTCGCCGCGACCCGCACAAATGGCGGGAGCGCGCTCGTGCTCACCTCGCTGGCCGATGGCGGATCCGCGACGGTGCCGACCCCGGTGGGCGGCCCGCTGCACGACCTGCGCCTGTCGGAGCAGCTCCTCGGCTTCCGGCTGGGCGGGGAGGTTGATCCCGTGACATCGGCCCTCGTCGCGCCCCTCTACATCCTCGACCTGACGGACCCGTCCGGCGTGCCGATCCAGGCGGTCGGTCTCGACGGCGCCCCGCTGTCCGTGCGCGACTTCGTGTTCGTGCCGGGCAGCACCGCCCTGGTGGCGCAGGCCGCGGACGACCAGCTCTACCTCCTCGATCCGATCGCCGGAGCCGCGCCGACGCCCCTGGGGCAGCACGCCGAGCTGCGCGGCTTCGTCCCCGGCACGACCGACCTCGTGGTCGCCGATCCCTCGTCCGGCTCCCTGATCGATCTCGCGGACGGCAGCCTCGCGCCGCTCGGTCTGCCGGCGGCCGACGCCGATCCCGCCACGACCGCCGGGAAGCTGGTCGTGCTCGACGAGGACCGCTACGTGCAGCAGTTCGACCGCGTCGACTACGCCCTCGCCCGCACGACGATCGGCTCCGAGCTCCTGCTCGTCGACCCGTCCGGCACGGAGCGGATCTTCCGGCCGACCTCCGAGACGAGCAGGATCCGCGACTTCTGCGTGTCGCCCAACGGCCAGCTCCTCGCGATCGAGGTGGTTCCCCTCGACGGGGTGATCAACGACGACGACCTGCTGCCCGCCTTCAGCGACATGACGACCTACTTCGTCGAGCTTTCGACCGGCACGACCACCCGCAGCGTCAGCGGCTTCCTGCCCAGCTGGTGCCGCTGACCTGGGAGAGGATGCCCCCATGGAGATCGACCGGGTACACCCCGATCTGCGCGAGGCCGTGACCCGGCTGCCCGCCCTCGACCTGGAGAAGAAGGTGTTCCGCGTGCTCGGCCGCCTCGGACCCCGGCTGATGCGCTCCCGCACCACCCCAGGCGTCGCGGTCGGCAGGGGCCGCATCGAGGGGGTCCGCGTCCGCACCTACACGCCCGAGCGCGTGGCGACGGACGCGGAGCTCCTGTGGATCCACGGGGGCGGCATGGTCATCGGGGCCCCGGCGATGGATGACACCCTGCTCACGGAGACGGCCGCCCGCCTGGGGCTGCGGATCACGAGCGTCGACTACCGGCTCGCTCCGGAGCACCCGTTCCCGGCGCCGCTCGATGACTGCGCGGCGGTCTGGCGGGGCATGGTCCGGCGGTGCGGACCGGGCACACGCTTCGTCGTGGGCGGGCAGAGCGCGGGCGGTGGGCTCGCCGCCGGACTGGTGCAGCGGATCCATGACGCGGGCGGCGTCCAGCCCGTCGCGCAGTGGCTGTTCTGCCCGATGCTCGACGACCGCACGGCCGCCGACCCGTCGCACGACGAAACCTCGCACTTCGTCTGGGACAACCGGACGAACCGCATCGGCTGGCGGTCGCTGCTCTCCGTCGAGCCCGGGGCGCACTCCGTTCCGCCGTACGCGGTGCCCGCCCGCCGCGAGGACCTGACCGGGCTGCCCCCGGCGTGGATCGGCGTGGGCGACATCGACCTCTTCCACGACGAGGACCTCGCCTACGCGAGGCGGCTCGAGGAGGCCGGCGTCGCGGTCGCGACGACGGTGGTGCCCGGGGCTCCGCACGGCTTCGAGTCCGTCGCGGCGCAGTCGGGCGTCGCCCGGGACTTCCGGCGTGCCGGCCAGGACTGGCTGAGCGGGCGGATCTCCGTCGGCGGCTAGGCCGCGAGGCCCTTCAGCAGCGCCATGCCGTGGCGGTCGACGGATCCGGCGGTCGCGCTGACGAGGACCACGCCCGCGCCCGCGGGGCGGTCGAGACCCAGCCAGGAGCAGAAGCCGCCCGTACCGCCGTTGTGCCACGTGATCTCGCGCCCCTCGGCCATCACGGTCAGCCAGCCCGCGCCGATCCGCACCGCCGGACCCGCGAACGGCCGCACCGGGTCGAGTGCCGCCCTCCCCGGCGCCGTCCCGTCGAGCAGGGCGGCGACCAGGCGGCCGAGGTCGCCGATCGAGGACCGGATGCCGCCCGCGGGTCCGAGCGCCTCGCCGGTCCAGGCCTCCCGCGGCCTGCCCCTGCCGCTTCGGCCGGGCAGCGCCGTCGGCCGCAGCTCGCCCGGCCGGGCCGGGACGTGGAGCGAGGGCAGGCCGAGGACATCGGCCAGCCGCTGGTGCAGCAGGTCCGCGTAGGAGAGCCCCGCCGCCGCCGCGACGCCGTGCCCGAGCAGCTGGAAGCCGAGGTTCGAGTAGCGGGCGCGGGGAGCGGCGAGGCGCACCTGCCTCACCTGTTCGACGAGCTCGTCGAGCGTCTCGCCGTAGGGATTCGCGCCGCGGGTCTGCAGCCGGATCGTGCGCCTGAGGACGTCCGAGCGCGGTGCGAGGCGCGGCAGCCCGGAGGTGTGCGTGCTCAGGGACGCCAGCGTCAGGCCGGCGGCCGCGCCGTCGCCGAGCGGGAGGAGTGAGCCCAGCAGGGTGTCCGGCGCCACCTCGCCCCGATCGACCGCATCGGCGTAGAGCAGCCCGGTGACGGCTTTCGAGAGCGACCCGACCTCGAAGTCGGCATCGGCATCGGCACTGCGGATGGCGATCCTGGTCGCGCCTCCGGCGACGGTCGCGACGGCGGCCACCGGGTGCCGCTCCCCCAGCCGGGCGCGGAGGTCCTCGGCCAAGCCGTCGTCGGATCCGAGGGAGGTCATGCGGTCACCATACCGATGGCACCGGCCCGGATGCCGCCCGGCCTGCAGCGCATCCCGGGTGGGCGTAGGAAGGACACCATGTCCCGCATCCTCGTCACCGGCGCCTCGACCGGGCTCGGGCACGGTGCCGCCCGGGAGCTCCTCGGCCAGGGCCACGCCGTTCTCGTGCACTCCCGCAGCGCCGAGCGCGCCGAGGAGCAGCTGGGCGAGCTGATCGAGCGCGGCGCGACGCTCGTCACGGGAGACCTCGCGGACCTCGATGCGGTCCGCGCACTGGCGCCGCAGGTGGAGCGGATCGGCGACGTCGACGCCGTCATCCACAACGCCGGGGTGATCAGCGGGCCGTCGATCCTGCCCGTGAACGTCGTCGCGCCCTACCTCCTCACGGCGCTGGTGCCGGCGCGGCGGCTCGTCTTCCTGAGCAGCGGGATGCACCGCGGCGGGCGCGCCTCGCTGACGGGCCTCGACTGGTCCGGCGCGCGGGCGACCGCCTCGTACTCGGACAGCAAGCTGATGGTCACCGCGCTCGCCGCCGCGGTCGCCCGCATCCGGCCCGACGTGTTCAGCAACGCGGTCGACCCCGGCTGGGTGCCCACCCGGATGGGCGGCGCCGGCGCCCCGGACGACCTCGAGCTCGGCCACCGCACCCAGGCGTGGCTCGCGGCGGGCGACGGCCCGGCGACGAACGCCTCCGGCTACTGGTTTCATCAGCGGCAGCGGAGTCCGCACCGCTCGACCCAGGACGAGGCGTTCCAGGACGCCCTCCTCGATGCGCTCGCCGCGCACACGGGCGTGGGCCTGCGCTGATCCTGCCGCACCGGCCTCGGAAGCGGGTGCGAGGCGGGCGCTACTCCCCCGCAGCGCTCGGCGGGTTCACCGGCCGCAGATGCACCAGGCCGGCCTCCGTCGGCCGGAAGCCGCAGGCGTCGAGGTAGAACGAGGCGAGGTGCGGCTCGTAATCGACGTGCAGCCACTCGCACCCGGCGGCGCGTGCCTCGGCCGTCGCACGGCGCACCAGCTCGGTGCCGACGCCGCGGCGCTGATGACCGCCCCGCGTCTTCGTGTCGAGAAGGAACGCGTGATCGCCGCCGTCCCAGGCGACGTTCACGAAGCCGACCAGGAGCGCGCCGTCACGGGCGGTGACCCAGCCGAGGCTGTGCGCGCTGATCCGGTCCCACCATCCGGGGCTCGGCCTGCCGCCGTGGGACACGACGAGGTCGATCATCTCGCCGTCGGTCACGGGTTCCCGCCAGGCGTAGCGGACCTGGTCAGTCACGCCGAGGCGCGGGCCTTGTGCTGCGGCACGGTCAGGTTCCGGGACGCCCACTGCCCGAGCTGTTCGAGCACGGGGAGGAGCTGCTCGCCTCCGGGGGTGAGCGCGTAGGTGACCGTCACCGGCGGCCCGGGATCCACATCACGGGACAGGAGGGATGCCTCGGTCAGCTCGGAGAGCCGGTCGGAGAGCACGGCGTCGCTGATGCCCGTCACCGTGCGGCGCAGCGCCGCGAAGGACAGGGGGCCGCCGCCGAGCCCGTCGATGATCATGCCGTTCCAGCGCTTGCCGAGGATCGTGAAGGCGAGGCTCACCGCCGCGTCGCACGCGTGCGCATCCTGGTGCCCTACTTCCATAGGGCGATTCTACCGTGCTAGTGTCGCCGTAGCCGCTATGAATAACAGAGCGACTAATCAAAACGTGAAGGAGAAGTCGTGACCCTGTTCCGCCTGGATGCCAGCATCCTCCCCGCCACCTCGGCCAGCCGCGCGCTCGGCGACCTCGTCGAGGAGCAGTGGCTCGGCGCCCACCCGGACTCGACGGTGATCCGCCGGGACATCGGGGCCGCCCCGGTCCCCGCCACGGCATGGCAGAACGCCGTGACCGCCGGCTTCACGCCGGAGGCGGATCGGACGGCGGACCAGCGCGAGGCCATCGCGCTGGCGACCGCTATTGCGGACGAGCTCGTGAACGCGGACGCCCTGCTCCTCACGGTCCCGCTGTACAACTACGGCGTCTCCCAGCACTTCAAGCTGTGGTTCGACCTCGCCTACACGGACGCCCGCATCGGCATCCAGGGCACGGCCCTGCGCGGGAAGCCCGCGACCCTCGTCACCGTGCTCGGCGGCAACTACAGCCCGGGCAGCCCCAAGGAGGGCTGGGACCACTCCACCCCGTGGCTGCGTCGCGTGCTCGAGGACGTGTGGGGGCTCGACCTCCGCATCGTGGAGCGCCCGTTCACGCTCGTCGGCGTCAACCCCGCCCTCGACGCCTTCACCGGCGTGGCCGCGGCCATCAAGGAGGAGGCCGAGACGGGAGCCCGCCGCGCGGGCCAGGAGATCGCGGAGCTGCGCCGCACGCCCTCCGCGGCCTGACCCCAGGGTTCCGCTCGCGAGCAGGCGCGGCGGACGCGAAGAAGCCCCCGTCGGGTGTGACGGGGGCTTCTTCTGTCCACTACCTCGAGAGGTAGTGGATTCCCTGGCGGTGGCGGTGGGATTTGAACCCACGGTGGAGTCGCCCCCACACATGTTTTCGAGACATGCTCCTTAGGCCGCTCGGACACGCCACCGCCGTCGATTGTAGTACAGACTCCGGATGCCCCCGGACGCGCTCCCTCCCCGCACATCCGGCGGCCCGCCGGCAGGCGTCCCGGGCCACGGGCGCGGCGCCGCACGCATTCCCGCCGGGAGTAAAATCTCCCGAGTGACATCACTCCGTACTCCGCTCCTGTGGGGCTCCGTCACCGCCGTGCTGGTGAGCGCGGCGACGTACGTACCCCGCGCATTCATGCGCCGCCGCGAGGCGAACGCCGTCGTCCTCAACGAGACGCTCCCCGTGCACTCCAAGTGGTGGCGGGATCAGATCGCCGTCACCGGCGAGATCGTCTACGCCGCGATCGGCGACTCCGCGGCGCAGGGCATCGGGGCCAGCGCGCCGGCGAAGAGCTACGTCGGACTGCTCGCCGAGCACATCCGAGAGGCGACCGGCCGTACGGTGCACATCGTCAACCTGAGCATCTCGGGGGCGCGGGTCGCCGACGCCGTCGACCTGCAGCTGCCCAAGCTGAAGAAGCTGAAGCCGCACGTCGTCACCGTCTCGGTCGGCGCCAACGACATGGGCGCGTTCGATCCCGAGCGCTTCGAGCGGGACATGCGCACACTCCTGACCGCGCTGCCCCCGCGCTCGCTCGTCGCCGACCTGCCCAGCTTCCACTTCCCCGATGGCGAGCGGAAGGTCAAGGCGGCGAACCGCATCCTGCACCGCATCGCCATCGCGAACGGCCACACCATCGTGCCGCTCTACCGCACCACCCGGCGTCAGGGCCTGCCGCGCGCGCTCACCCAGGTGGCCGGCGACTTCTTCCACCCGAACGACCGCGGCTACCGGGTGTGGGCGTCGGCGTTCCTTCCCCTCCTCGACAGGGCGATCGCGAAGCTCGACTGACCCCAGCCCCGGCGTGCGTCCGGGGGATGACGGTGGCCGCGGTTAGGCTCGCCGGGTGGCGAAGATCCAGTCGAACTACCGGTGCACCGAGTGCGGCTGGACGAGCGTCAAGTGGGTGGGCCGCTGCGCCGAGTGCCAGCAGTGGGGCACCGTTCTCGACGTCGCCGACCAGGCCCCGCCCTCCCGCGCGGTGAAGCCCCTCCGCATCGGTGAGGCGCGGCTGGCGCAGTCGATCGTCGACATCCGGCCCAACGACGTGTCGCACTGGCCGTCCGGGCTCGGCGAGCTCGACCGCGTGCTCGGCGGCGGCATCGTGCCCGGCGCCGCGATCCTGCTGAGCGGCGAGCCCGGGGTCGGCAAGTCCACGCTGCTGCTCGAGGTGGCGTCGGTGTTCGCCGACGCGGGCTACCGCGTGCTGTACGTGAGCGCGGAGGAGTCCGTGAGCCAGGTGCGGCTGCGGGCCGAGCGCACGAACGCCCTGCACCGGCACCTCTACCTCGCGGCCGAGACCGACCTCGCCACCATCCTCGGCCAGATCGACCAGATCGACCCGCAGCTCATCATCGTGGACTCCGTGCAGACGGTCAGCAGCTCGCTGTCCGACGGCCTGGCGGGCCAGCCCAGCCAGGTGCGCGAGGTCGCCGGAACCCTGATCCGGGTGGCGAAGGACAGGAACACGCCGGTGCTGCTCGTCGGTCACGTCACGAAGGACGGCAGCATCGCCGGCCCCCGGCTGCTCGAGCACCTCGTCGACGTGGTGTGCCAGTTCGAGGGCGACCGCCAGACCGCCCTGCGCTTCGTGCGCGCGCTCAAGAACCGCTACGGCCCCACGGACGAGGTCGGCTGCTTCGAGATGACCGGCGAGGGCATCCGCGAGGTCGAGGACCCGAGCGCGCTCTTCATCAGCCGGGCGAGGAACGAGGTCAGCGGCACGTGCGTCACGGTCGCGCTCGAGGGTCGACGCGCGCTGCCGGTCGAGATCCAGGCCCTCGTGGTGGACACCAAGGCGCCCCAGCCGCGCCGCGTCACCAACGGGGTCGACCCCTCCCGCGTCGCCATGCTCCTCGCGGTGCTCGAGCGCCGGGTCGGCCACCGCTTCTCCGACCGCGACGTCTACGTGTCGACCGTCGGCGGCGTGCGCCTCACCGAACCGGGCGCCGACCTCGCCATCGCGCTCGCCCTCGTCTCGGCGGTGACGCAGAAGGCGCTGCCGCACACGCTCGCCGCGTTCGGCGAGATCAGCCTGGCCGGTGAGATCCGCTCGGTGTCCGCGATGCGCCAGCGCACCTCGGAGGCGCTGCGGCTCGGCTTCTCCCGCACCATCGACGCGGAGGTGGGCACGCTGCACGCGGCCGTGACCCGCGCGCTCGACATGTCGAAGAGCGACCGCGAGCGAGAGCTGGACGGCGCCTTCTAGCCTCGCGCCCCTTACGATCCTCACAATCCCTGAGCCTGTCGAAGGGACGGTCCCCATCACGGTCCCTGAGCCTGTCGAAGGGACGATCCCCACCACGGTCCCTGAGCCCGTCGAAGGGACGGATCCCGCCACGGTCCCTTAGCCCGTCGAAGGGACGCAACTCCGCAGACGGCCGTCGCCCGGGAACGCAATTCAGCAGATCCCGCGCGGCGCGCCGGATGGCGGACACCCGCAACGGCGTATCGGCCCGAATCTGCTGAATTGCGTGCGGGAGCCGAGGGGATACGAGCGGAACGGGCGAGCGGCGGGCCGAGGGAACCCGCCCGTCCCCTAGTACAGGAGGAAGGTGCGCGGCTCGAGGGACGGGGATCCCGCCGCCTCGACCTCGAGGGCGTAGGTCGCGCCCTCACCGATGACGGCCTCGCGGTCCTCGTCGTCGCAGGTGTCCTCCGACGAGCGCACCCGCTCCCAGGTGAACGGCGTGGACGAGACGGGCGTGTTGGGCTCGAGCGTCAGGAGCTGATCCGTCGGATCCTCCTGGCAGTCCGTCGAGGTCCAGACGACGTCGGCGCCGGTGGAGATCGTGTAGACCTGCGTCGACGTGCCGACGTTCGCGGTGCACACGTCCGCGCCGGTGTTCGTGATGGTGAAGGAGAGCATCGGCTGCGCGTCGGACTGGTACTCCTCGGCGTCCGTCACCGCCACGACCTCGAGCAGCGCGGGGTCGCACTCCTCGATGGTGACGCTGTCCGCCGCGTCGGTCTCCGCCGGGTCGGGCTCGTCCGTCACGGCGGGGTCGCTCGCCGTCGACGCCGACGGGTCTGCGCGGTCGTTCTCCGCCCCGGAGCTGGACGCGAGGCGCCCGACGATGAGCGCGATCACGAGGATCACGAGGAGCAGGGCGAGGCCGACCACGATGCGGCGGCGCCGGTACACGGCGGCTGACTGGCGGCCAACGGGATGAGGGGTCGTCGGCATGCGACAAGGCTAGCCAGGCGCTGCCATAGGCCGGGCATTGCCGCGGCGCGCCGCGCGCACGGACGCGAGGCCGGCTCAGGAATGCGTGTCCGTCGGCTTGGCGCAGGCCCCGTCGCGCCCTCGGCAGGCTCGCTACTGAGCCGGGGAACCCGCGGCCCACGACCGGCTCGGGTCAGAGAACCTTGAGCATCCGGGTGTTGCCGAGCGTGTTCGGCTTGACCCGGGAGAGGTCGAGGAACTCCGCGATGCCCTCGTCGGGCGAGCGCAGCATCTCGTAGTAGATCTCGCGGTCGACGACCGATTCCCCGGCCGGCTCGAAGCCGTGGCGGCGGAAGAACTCGACCTCGAAGGTCAGGCAGAAGAGCCGACTCAGGCCGAGGGCGCGCGCATCCTGCTCCAGCTGTTCGATGAGCGCGTGGCCCACGCCCTTGCCGCGGTGCTCAGGGTCCGTCGCGAGGGTCCGGATCTCCCCGAGGTCCTCCCACATCACGTGCAGCGCACCACAGCCCACGGGCGTGCCGTCCGCGGTCTCGGCGATGCGGAACTCGGGAACCGCCTCGTAGAGCACGACGCGATCCTTGCCGAGCAGCACCCGGTTCTGCACCAGGGGCTCGACGAGCTCCTGGATCGTGGGGATGTCGCTGGTGCGAGCGCGACGCACCGTGATTCCCGTCGTCACCGTCACCTGCCGACCCCTTTCGTCCGTTCCCGGCCGCCACGCGTGCGGAAGCGCGAAAGCAAAAGAGCGCGCCGAGCCGGGGTTTCCAGCGTACTGCCGCCGCGGAACCGTGCGGTCCGCCGGGGTGCAGTGCGTCCCTTCGACTGGCTCAGGGACCGTACCCGGACCGTACCGCACCGGCGCGGACGACGAAGGGCCCGGCGAGTTTCCTCGCCGGGCCCTTCCGTGACCGTCCCCTGCCGGACTAGTCGCTCGTGATCGCCAGGTCCGCCGTGCCGGGGCCCGTACCGACCGCGGCCGTCGCGTTCACACCCACGCCGACGGCCTCGCCGCGGCTCGTGGTGGTGAAGACGAACTCGCCGCCGATGAAGTCGACGTGCACGTGGTCGCCGGAGTTGAGCTCACCGTGCAGGATGCGCTCGGACAGCCGGTCCTCGATCTCGTGCTGCACCGCGCGGCGCAGCGGGCGGGCGCCGAGTGCGGGGTCGAAGCCGACCTCGATCAGGCGCTCCTTGGCGGGCTTGGTGAGTTCCACCGTCATGTCGCGGTCGAGCAGGCGCTCGCCCAGGCGCTTGAGGAACAGGTCCACGATCTGGAGCAGTTCCGCGGGCGTCAGCTGCGGGAAGACGATGGTCTCGTCCACGCGGTTGAGGAACTCGGGCTTGAAGTGCTTCTTCAGCTCCTCGACGACCTTGCCGCGCATCCGGTCGTAGCCGGTGGCGGTGTCGCCCTCGATCTGGAAGCCGACGGGCCCGGCGGTGATGTCCTTCGTGCCGAGGTTGGTGGTCATGATGATCACCGTGTTCTTGAAGTCGATCACGCGACCCTGACCATCCGTCAGACGTCCCTCCTCCAGGATCTGGAGGAGCGAGTTGAAGATGTCCGGGTGGGCCTTCTCGATCTCGTCGAACAGCACCACGGAGAACGGCTTGCGGCGCACCTTCTCGGTGAGCTGGCCGCCCTCCTCGAACCCGACGAACCCGGGAGGGGCACCGAACAGGCGCGAGACGGTGTGCTTCTCGCCGTACTCGCTCATGTCGAGCGAGATGAGAGCGTCCTCGTCGTCGAACAGGAACTCGGCGAGGGCCTTGGCGAGCTCGGTCTTGCCGACACCCGTGGGGCCGGCGAAGATGAACGAGCCGCTGGGGCGCTTCGGGTCCTTGAGTCCGGCACGGGTGCGGCGGATGGTCTTGGCGAGGACCGAGATGGCCTCCTCCTGACCGATGACGCGCTGGTGCAGGGCCTTCTCCATGAAGATGAGCCGGCTGGACTCCTCCTCGGTGAGCTTGAAGACGGGGATGCCGGTGGCCTGGGCGAGCACCTCGGCGATCAGACCCTCGTCCACCTCGGCCGTGGTCTTCACCTCGCCGCTCTTCCACTGCTTCTCGAGGCGCAGACGCTCACCGAGGAGGTTCTTCTCCTCGTCGCGCAGGCTGGCGGCCTTCTCGAAGTCCTGGTCCTCGATGGCGGCCTCCTTGGCGGCGCGCACGACCGAGATCTTCTCGTCGAACTCGCGCAGCTCGGGCGGCGACGACAGGATCGACAGGCGCAGGCGGGCGCCGGCCTCGTCGATCAGGTCGATGGCCTTGTCGGGCAGGAACCGGTCGGCCACGTAGCGGTCGGCCAGGTTCGCGGCGGCGACGAGGGCACCGTCGGTGATGGACACCTTGTGGTGGGCTTCGTAGCGGTCGCGCAGACCCTTGAGGATGTTGATGGTGTGCGGCAGCGACGGCTCGTTCACCTGGATGGGCTGGAAGCGGCGCTCGAGCGCGGCGTCCTTCTCGAAGTGCTTGCGGTACTCGTCGAGCGTGGTCGCACCGATGGTCTGCAGCTCACCGCGGGCGAGCAGCGGCTTGAGGATGCTGGCCGCGTCGATCGCGCCCTCGGCGGCACCCGCACCCACCAGGGTGTGGATCTCGTCGATGAAGGTGATGATGTCGCCGCGGGTGCGGATCTCCTTCGTCACCTTCTTGAGGCGCTCCTCGAAGTCACCGCGGTAGCGGCTACCGGCGATGAGCGAGCCGAGGTCGAGCGTGTAGAGCTGCTTGTCCTTCAGCGTCTCGGGCACGTCGCCGCGCACGATGGCCTGAGCGAGGCCCTCGACGACGGCGGTCTTGCCGACGCCGGGCTCACCGATGAGCACGGGGTTGTTCTTGGAGCGACGGGAGAGGATCTGCATGACCCGCTCCATCTCCTTGTCGCGACCGATCACCGGGTCGAGCTTGTTGTCGCGCGCGGCCTGCGTGAGGTTGCGTCCGAACTGGTCGAGGATCTGCGATCCCGCCTTCTCGCCCTGCTGCTGGTCACCGCCGACGGCGATGGCCTCCTTGCCCTGGTAGCCGGAGAGCAGCTGGATGACCTGCTGGCGGACGCGGTTGAGGTCGGCGCCGAGCTTCACGAGCACCTGAGCCGCGACGCCCTCACCCTCGCGGATGAGGCCGAGCAGGATGTGCTCCGTGCCGATGTAGTTGTGGCCGAGCTGGAGGGCCTCGCGGAGCGAGAGTTCCAGGACCTTCTTCGCCCGGGGGGTGAAGGGGATGTGACCGGTCGGCTGCTGCTGGCCCTGACCGATGATGTCTTGGACCTGCTCGCGCACGGCGTCCAGCGAGATGCCGAGGGACTCGAGAGCCTTGGCGGCGACGCCCTCACCCTCGTGGATGAGGCCGAGCAGGATGTGCTCCGTGCCGATGTAGTTGTGATTGAGCATCTTGGCCTCTTCCTGGGCCAAGACGACGACGCGGCGAGCGCGGTCGGTGAATCTCTCGAACATGTTGTCTCCCTAGAAGCCGGGCAGGGGATCGGCTTCGATACACAGATGCTAACGAGCGCATCCCCCGTTGCATGCCCCTGTTCGCCCTGGGCGTGAGCGGGTTGCCTGCCTGTGAATAGGCCCGATGCTCGTGCCCCTGTGCGGGACCGGTCGGTGGGTGCCTTGGGCAGCAGGCGCGACGGCGGGCGGCGGGTTCGACGGGCGTGCCGGTGTGCGCGCTTCCGCAGGCGTTCCTGCCCAGGCAGAGGCACCCTGCCCAGGGTGACCCTGCGCACGCGGCCCCTGCCTGGGCAGGAGCGGGGATGGCCCGGCCGGCGGGGCGGGGCGGGGTGCGCTAGGAGGTGGGGCGCGAGTCCGAGGCGGGGCGCGGCGCGTCCGCGGGCGGCATCCCCATGCGGGCGCGCTCCGCGGCCTCGACCTGGGCGTACGCCTTGCGCTCGTTGCGGTCGGCGTGGATGACGGAGCGCATGATGAACCAGAAGATCAGGCCAACGAGCACCGTAGGGGTGACCGACCAGAGGGCATTCGACCAGAACTCATCCATGACGGATCAAGAATAGGCGCGGAACCTGGGAGCGGCGGGAGCGGCGGGCGCGGCGACGGGTGCAGGCGATCGCGGGCGGCCACGAAGGGGACACCGAGTAGGTCAGACCTGCAGGACCGTGACGCCGCGCTCCCGCAGGGCGTCGAGCGCCGCCGCATCGGCGGTCGCGTCCGTGATCAGCACGTCGATCTCCTCCGCGGTCGCGACGCGGGCCAGGGCGAGCCGGCCGACCTTCGAGCCGTCCGCGACCACGACGACGCGCTGGGCATGGGTGGCCATGGCGCGGTTTGTGCGCGCCTCGGTCTCGTCGTGGGTCGTCACGCCGCCCTCGGCTGTGATCCCGTCCGTGCCGAGGATCGCGGTGCCGAGGTTGATGGCGTTGAACGTGTTCTCGGCGAGCACCCCGACGAGCTCGAGCGACTCCGGGCGGAGGATTCCGCCGGTCATGATGACCTTCAGCCGGGGGTAGGTGATCACGAGCTGGGCGATGGTGAGCGAGTTGGTCACGATGGTCAGCTCGTCGTGGCTCGCCAGCGCCCGGGCGACGTTCGCCGCCGTGGTGCCGCCGCTCAGCGCGACCGCGTAGCGCTGGCGGGGCACGAGGTCGGCCGCGGCCGCGGCGATGGCGCGCTTCGCGTCCTGGAAGCGGGAGTCCCGCAGGGCGACCGGCAGCTCGTTGCGGGAGTCGATGAGCCGCGCACCGCCGTGGGTGCGCAGCAGGAGGCGCTGCTCGGCGAGCTGGGCCAGGTCACGCCTCGCCGTCGCGGGCGAGATGGCGAGCGTGTCGGACAGCTCGCCGAGGGAGACGCTCCCCCGCTCGGCGAGCAGGTCGAGGATGGCGATCATCCGGCGGGAGCGCCGGCCCGAGGCCGCGGGCGGAGCGTGGGTGACGACGGTTGCCATGGCGATCTCCCCCTTGAGTCGCTCATTATGTTGCGCGGATCGCTCACCGCGCAACCGGTGGGCCCGGCCCGGGGGCCGGCCGGTGGGCGAGCACGGGAGCACCGCGACCCCGGAAACAGGGAGAGAGGACGCCGGAAACGCGTTCGTAACGAACAATCAGTCGAAGTGAGCGATTCGACCACTCTCATTGTCAAACGATCAGATCGGCACCAACATGAGGGCAATTCGCGCCCGTGCGACCCCCTCTCCAGCAAGGAGCCCCCCGTGATCCGACACCGTCGTCCCGTCGTCACCGCCGCCGCCACGGCCCTCGCGGTCGTGGCACTCGCCGGATGTTCCGGCAGCCCCCAGGGCGCCACCGAGCTCGAAGAGGACGCCGACGTCACGATCTCCTGGTGGACCGGGCAGACCGAGGCGGCCCAGACCCTGCTCGAGGACCTGGCCGCCGAGTTCGAGGAGGAGCACCCGAACGTCACCATCGACGTGTCCGAGGGCGCGTCGAGCACGGAGGAGCTACTGCAGAAGCTGTCCGCCGGGTTCTCGAGCGGCACCTACCCCGACATGTCCTACGCGTTCGGCAGCTGGGCGAGCCAGCTGGAGTCGTCCAAGCGCACGCTGGACATCAGCGACCGCACCGAGGACGCCGACCTGAAGTGGGAGGAGTTCAGCGAGGCCGCGCGGGCCACCGTGCAGCCGACCGGCGGATCGGTCATCGGCTTCCCGGCGCTCGTGGACAACATCTCGCTCATCTACAACAAGACCGTGTTCGACGCCGCGGGCGTCGAGTACCCCACCGAGGACTGGAGCTGGGACGACTTCCGGGAGGCGGCCGCGGCGCTCAGCGACCCCGCGTCGGACACCTACGGCTACGCCTACTCCGTCTCGGGCTCCGAGGAGACCACCTGGCAGTTCTGGCCGCACCTGTGGCAGAACGGCGGCGAGATCCTGACCGAGGACCAGACCCAGGCCGCCTTCGACTCCGAGGAGGGCGTCGCCGCCCTCGAGTTCCTGCGCGGCATGGCCGTCGACGACGGCAGCATCTACCTCGACCAGACCGACACGAAGTTCGCCCAGCTCTTCGCCGCCGACCGCATCGGCATGATGACCTCGGGCCCCTGGCAGCTCTACGACCTCAACACCGCGGGCACGAACTACGGCGTCACGGTGCTGCCGGGCACGGACGGCGACCACCAGACGGTGTCCGGCCCCGACATCTGGGCCCTCTTCGACCACCAGGATGCGAACCGCGCGTACTGGGTCACCGAGTTCGCCGCCTGGCTGACCGCGGCCGAGCAGGACGAGCGCTGGAACGTCGCCTACGGCAACCTCCCGCTGCGCACGAGCGAGATCGAGTCGGACGCCTTCAAGAAGCAGGTCGAGGCGCTGCCCGGCCTCGACATCATGGCCGCGAACGCGGAGAACGCCGTGCAGGCCCGGCCGACGGTGCCCGGCTACGTGGGCCTCTCCGAGGCCATCGCCAACGCGATCGCCGAGGTGCTGCAGGGCAAGGGCGACGCGAAGACCGCGCTCGAGGCGGCCGCGGACGAGGCCGACGAGGCGCTGGCGGACTGACCGCCGGCCACATCGGCCCACCGGCGCATCCCCACCCGCGGGCTCCCGACGCCCGGATGCCTGACACCCGGATCCCTGACACCCCGGTGCGGCACGACCGGGCGCAGCACGACACACGACACGAGACACGACGGAGAACGGCGGCGGTGGCGAGATGAGCGACACGATGGTGCGGGAGCGAGCGGAGCGGGATACCGCGGGCGGAACGTTGCCCCCGGCCAGACGCCGCTCCCGCATCGCCGCCCTGCGCGACGACCTCGGCGGCTGGCTCTTCGTCGCCCCGGCGACGCTGCTCGTGCTCGGCCTGTCCGTCTTCCCCGCCGTGTGGGCGTTCCTGCTCTCCCTCCAGGACTGGGACGGCTTCTCCCCGCCCGAGTTCGTGGGCGGCGGGAACTACGCCGAGCTCGTCTCGGACGCGGACTTCTACGCCGCCGCGCAGCACACCGGCCTCTACACGGTGCTGTTCGTGCCGATGTCCGTGCTCGCCGGCCTGTTCCTCGCCGTCGCGCTCAACCGCAAGATCCGCTTCATCGGCCTCTACCGCACCGCGATCTTCGTGCCGTTCGTGGCCTCTGCGGCGGCGACCGGCATCCTCTCCACCTACCTGTTCAGCCCGCAGTTCGGGCTCGCGAACAACGTCCTGCGCACGGTCGGGCTGCCCACCCAGGGGTGGCTCGAGGACGAGGGGCAGGCGATGCTCGTGATCGCGCTCATGTCCCTGTGGGGGCAGGCCGCGTTCACCACGGTGCTCTACCTCGCCGCCCTGCAGGACGTGCCGCAGGAACTGCTCGAGGCCGCCCGGCTCGACGGGGCCAACCGCTGGCAGTCGTTCTGGAGCGTCTCCTGGCCGCAGCTGGCGCCCGTCACGGTCTTCACCGCCATCTGGCAGACGATCGGCTCGATCCAGCTCTTCGACCTCGTCTACACGACCACCCGGGGCGGGCCGCTCGACGCGACGAAGACCATCGTCTACTACCTCTGGGAGAAGGCGTTCCGCAGCCTGGAGTTCGGCTACGGCTCGGCGGTCGCGTACGTGCTCTTCGGCTTCACCCTGCTCGTGACCATCGGCGTCGTGATCTACTCGCGGCGCAAGGGAATGGAGGCCTTCTGATGACGGCGATCATCACCACCGCGACGGACGCGGGCGCGAGTGTCGCCCGCGAGCAGCTCGGCGCCCAGCATCCCCGGCACGGGCGTCGTAGGCGCCCCTCCGCCTGGCACCTCGTGCTCGCGCCGATCGCGCTGCTGTTCGTCCTCCCGTTCGCGCAGATGTTCCTGGCCTCCGTGTCGCCCGCCAAGGAGCTCATCGCCTTTCCGCCGCCCTTCTTCCCCTCGCGGCTCGACTTCAGCGGCTACGCGACCCTGTTCGCGGAGACGGATGTGCTGCGCTGGCTGGCCAACACGGTCATCGTGTCGGCGTCCGCCATCGTGTCGCACCTCGTGCTCTGCTCGCTGGCGGGCTACGGCTTCGCGCGGCTCCGCTTCCGCGGCCGCACGGTCGGCATCTTCCTGATCATCGCGACGATCATGATCCCGACCCAGCTCCTCATGATCCCGACCTACATCCTGTTCGCGCGGCTCGGCCTCATCGACGCCCTCGGCGCCGCGATCGTGCCGTGGCTGGCGTCCGCGTTCGGCATCTTCCTCATGCGGCAGTTCTTCCTGTCGATCCCCGCGGAGGTCGAGGAGGCCGGGCGCATCGACGGCGCGAACCGCTGGCAGGTGTTCTTCCACCTCGTGCTCCCGCTCGCGAAGCCGGCGCTGGCGACGCTCGCGATCTTCACGCTGCTGAGCTCGTGGAACGACCTCGTCTGGCCGCTGATCGCCATCAACAACGACGACGCGTTCACCCTGCAGCTCGGGCTCGCGAACTTCCACAGCACGCGGCGCACCCAGTGGGAGCTGCTGATGGCGGGCAACGTCGTGGCGACGCTGCCGCTCATCCTGTTCTTCCTGTTCGCGCAGAAGCAGTTCGTGGCGACGATGACCCTCTCCGGCCTCAAGGGCTGAGCGGTGTCGATCCCGGTCACTCCCGGTCGCTTCCGGACGGGGATGGCGCGGCGGCGCGGGACCGAACTACCCTTTCGGCCATGGCCGTCATCAAGACCGTGACGTTCGACTGCCGCGACGCGCTGGTCTCGGCGCGCTTCTGGGCCGGGGCGCTGGGCTCGTCCGTCGACGAGGACGCGACGTCGGAGCGGGCCTACGTCGAGGCCGCGGGCTGGGGCGCGCCGAACATGTGGTTCACCCGGGTGCCCGAGTCGAAGACCGCGAAGAACCGGATGCACTTCGACCTCCGCGCGCCCGGCAGCATCGCGGACGAGGTGGCCCGGCTGGTCGCGCTCGGCGCCCGCGTGCAGGCGGAGTACCCGGACCACATCGTGCTGCAGGACCCGGAGGGCAACGAGTTCTGCGTGGAGTGATGCCGCCCGATCCGGGCCCTTCGGCCGGCGCCGCGGTGTCCGGGGACCCCCGCGTCAGCGCGCGGCGCCTCGACGCCGTCGCGCGGTGACCGTCAGAGCACAGGCCCCCGCGAGCACCAGGGCCGCGGCCGCCCACGCGAGCCGCCCGTCGACGCCGCCACCCGTGTAGCCGAGCGCGTCGGGTCCAGCCGCTCCCCCGGGCCCCGCCACTCCGGATCCGTCGCCCTCGCCGCCGCCGGACGGCGGAGCCGGGGCGGGAGCGGGGGACGCGCCGGGCGTGGGAGTAGGACTCGGAGCCGGGACGGCAGCCGTCACCGTCAGCGTCGCCGCCTCCGTGGCCGCCCACCCGTACTGGTTCGTGAACACGGCCCGGAACGCCGTTCCGTCCTGGTCCAGCCGGGCTGCGAACGTCAGGGTCTCCTCCGTCGCGCCCGCGATGTCGGCCCACGCCCCGTCCTCGAGGCTCTGCCACCGCACGTCGGCCGCGGGGTCACCGGTCGCCGCCGCGCTGAACGAGACGGTCTCGCCCTCGATGGCCGCGGCGTCGGCCGGGTCGGCGGTGACGCGGACCACGCGTCCCGCCTCCGCCGCGCCACCCGCCTGGTCGGCGACGAAGGACGCGACCCAGGACAGCGCGGAGTTCCAGTTGATGGTGATCTCGTTCGTCGACCAGGACTGGATGTCGTCGAGGTAGCAGAACTGGGGCACGCACTCGCCGCCGAACACGGCCTGGGCGACCGGATCCTGGATGGACGAGTTCGGACCACCGGCGATGGAGCCGACGGGCGGCTTCGGCAGCTCGGGGTTCAGCGAGTGCGCGAACCACCGGCTGTGCTGGTTCTCGGAGTAGACGTCGCCGTATCCCGTGACATAGGAGTTGTTCAGCGCGTTCCGGCCCAGGAGGTAGTCCATGGACTCGAGCACCGCGGCCCGGTACCGGTCGTCGCCGGTGAGGTCGAAGGCCGTCGCGACGACGATCTGGTTGTTGAGGACCATGCTGTTGGAGCCCCACTCGTAGAGGCCCTCCGCCGTACCGGGGTAGGCGCTGCCGAACGGCTGCGCCGCCTGCCAGGCGAGGTACCTGTCGGCGCCCGCCACGACCGAGGCGCGGATGGCCTCCCGGCCCGGGATGTCGGACGACACGGTCGCGAGGTCGAGCCGGCCGAGGGCCGCCGTCGCCTTCCAGTCCATGCCGCTGGGGCTCCAGATGTCCGCGTTGTTGTACTCGCTGGCGAGGACGTGGTCCTCGAACTCCTGATCCCCCGTGCTGAGGAACAGCTCCGCTGCGGCCCAGTAGAACTCGTCCCCGACGTTCGTGTCGTCGTAGGCGCCGCCGCCGTCGTTGCCGTCCTCGGCCGGTGCGTGAAGGTCCGGCGTCTGCAGCGCCGCGGTCCACGCGGTGCGCGCGGCCCCCAGTAACTCGTCCGCGAACTCCCCGTCGTACGCGGCCCACAGTCGTGCTCCCTGCGCCGCGACCGCGGCAAGGTTCAGGGTCGCCGCGGTCGAGGGACGGTGCAGCTCACGCTCCTGGGGGTCGTCGGCGGGAAGCAGCGGGAGTCCGGTCCAGCCGTCGTCGTGCAGCTTGTGATGCACCATGCCGGCCAGCGGCTGCCCCGCGGGCACCTGCATGCGGAGCATCCACTCGAGCTCCCACCGGGCCTCGTCGAGGGCGTCCGGCACGTCGTTGCCCGTCTCCGGCAGGTTCAGCGTGTCGTCGTCCAGCGCCCCGGCTGCGGCGGTCGGCGAGGTGATCGTCCGCTCGTAGGTGCCGAGGAGCTGACTGACGGCGATGCCCCCGTTCACGACGTACTTGCCGTGATCGCCCGCGTCGTACCAGCCGCCGGGGGCGTCGAGCGTGTAGTCGCAGGTCCAGCCGGCCATGAAGTCGACGGGGTCCTGGCAGCCCACCCCGTAGTCCCCCCGGTTCGCGCTGTCGGTGCGGGTCCGCTCGGGGTCGTTGACGTGGCCGGCCTCCCGGGCGTACTCCTCGCCGACGATGGCGGCGTCGATGTCGATGCCGCTGCGGGCCAGATAGAAGTAGTTCAGCGCGTCGTATCGGAGCTGCTGGTAGATGTCCACGTCCACCGCGAACTCGTAGCTGGTCTCGCCTTCCGCGACGAGCGTGTACACGCCCGGCTCGCTGACGGCGCCGAAGTCGATGGTGTGCACGTTCAGACCGGCGGTGGGGTCGACGCCACGTGGTGTGCTCGTGCCCTCCGCGACGGCCTCGCCGTCACTCAGCAGGGACCATGCGACCGGCGCGGTCGCGTCCGTCACGAGCGTCGCCCGCTTGGGGCCGTCGGGCAGGTAGCCCACCTGGTTCACCCGTACCCGCGGACCCGTCTCCGGGACGTACACGTCGGGCTCGGCGTCGCTGACCAGGGACACCCGGTCGAGGCAGAAGGTCCAGTCCTCGCTCGCCCCGCCCAGCTGGAAGGCGATCTGCCCCTCCGGCGCGTCGGGCGCGGCCACGGCCGGGAACGAGAGGGTCGGCGTGAAGGTGTAATCGAACGTGACCCCGTCGGCCGTGAGCGCCGGGCTCTCGTCGACCGCGGTGCGGTAGGCGCCGCCGTTCTCCCCGATGAGCGCCCGGACGACGCGCGGGTCGGTCGCACGGGCATCGAAGGAGAGCGCGTAGGTCGTGCCCTCCTCGATGGCCACCCCGTTCAGCCCGACGATCGCGTCCCAGGGGTTGGTGAGGCCGCCGGGCACATCGACGCAGAGCGATCCGTCGGCGTCGACGCGGGAGTCGGCGATGTTCGCGGACGTGAACCACGCCCCGAAATCGCCGGGAAGCTGCTCCGCGCCCTGCGCGGCCGGTGCCGCGGACAGGACGAGGGACGAGACGAGCGTCGAGGCGCCGAGCGCAGCGACGAGGGCGGCCGGACGGCGAGAAGCAAAGACCACGGTGTCTTCCGTTCTGTTCGATGATGTCCGGAGACCCCCCCCACACATCGCGGTCCACCGTAAGCCGCACTCGCGGCCCTGTCTACTGCGCGGCTTCGTCTACTGCGCGGCTCTGTCTACTTCGCGGCCCTGTCTACTGCGCGGGCGGGTGGAGGTCCCGGTCCACGGCGGCGTACACGGGGCGGAACGCCGCCACCCGGGCCGGGTCGCTGAGCACGTCGGTGCTGTCGGCCAGGTGATCCACCGATCCGATCGGGGGGAAGCGACGCAGGCCCTCGTCCCGCACCGCGTCGAGGGCGGCCTGGGCGAACCGGTCCGCCCCGAGCACCAGGGCCGGGCGGTCCCAGAACGGGCGGAGCGAGCCGTCCACGGGGTCGCCGGGCGTGACGGCGTTGAAGCGGGCGGCGAGCGCGGTGTACGCGGCGCCGAGCGCCGCCTCCCGGGACGACAGGTCGGGGGCGGTCAGCGCCGCGGCGAGCGCCGCCCCGAGCCCGTCCGGATCCGGCAGCCGCGAGAAGGCCGTGCCGAGCCACTTGGAGTAGGGCGCGTACCGGCGGCCGAGCAGCAGCGCGAGTCGCATGCAGTCGCGCACCTGGCGGGCGGCCACGACGGCGGAGCCGAGGGCGTCCCCCGCCTCGGCGGTGCGCTGGATGAAAGGCTCCTCCTGGTCCAGCCGGCGCCAGAGGGAGGCCACGAGCCACCACCACACGTCGTCCGGATACCAGGCGAGGAGCGCGCGGGCGCGGGCGAGCACGCCGGTGCCGTCGGCGAAGACGGCCCCGGCGACGAGGCCAAGGATGCGCTGCTGCGGCAGCAGCAGCCAGTCCGCCGGAGACAGCGGGCGCGCGGTGGGGTCGAAGCCGAACTGCGCGCCCAGCCACTCCGCGACGGGGAGCACCTCGACGTGCGGCTCGAGCGGCAGGCCGTCGCGCCCCATCCGCACCGGCCAGCCGCCGAACGTCTCGGGCAGCGCCCGGTCGATCCGCTCCCGGACACCCGCGCGCTCACCCTCGTCGACCAGGATCACGGCACGCGGACCCCAGTCGTGGTCCGTCGAGCGCGGGGTGTCGTAGCCGAGCACGTCCGATCCGGGTCCGATCAGGCCGGCCGAGTGCGGGACGGCCACGACCGGCGCGAGCACCTCGCGGTAGAACGCCTCGCACAGGTCCCGGCCCGGCACGAACGCCGACACGGGCCGGACGCCTGCGCTCAGCTGCCGCCGGCGAGGATGCCGATGACGCCCTGCACGATCATCACGAGGGCGACGCCGCCCACGATGATCCAGAGGGCGTAGCGCGCCATCGTCGGCTTCTGCGGGTTCTTGCCCGGGCCGCTGCCCATCGGGTTCATCATCGTCTCGGATCTCCTACTTGACCAGGGGGAACAGGATGGTCTCGCGGATGGGGGATTCGGCCAGCCCCGTAAGCGCCATCCTCAACCTACTTGACCAGGGGGAACAGGATGGTCTCGCGGATACCGAGGCCTGTCAGCGCCATGAGCAGGCGGTCGATGCCCATGCCCATGCCGCCGCACGGCGGCATGCCGTGCTCGAGTGCGCGCAGGAAGTCCTCGTCGAGCGGCATGGCCTCCACGTCGCCGCGGGCGCTCATCCGCGCCTGCTGCACGAAGCGCTCGCGCTGCACGACCGGGTCGACGAGCTCGGAGTAGCCCGTCGCGAGCTCGAAGCCGCGCACGTACAGGTCCCACTTCTCCACGACGCCGTCGATGTCGCGGTGGGAGCGGACGAGCGGCGAGGTCTCGACGGGGAAGTCCATGACGAAGGTGGGGCGCTCGAGGCCGCCCTTGACGAAGTGCTCCCACAGCTCCTCGACGAGCTTGCCGTGGTTGGACAGCGGCACCTCCACGCCCTCGCGCTCCGCGAGCGCCTGCAGCTCATCGACCGACGTCTCGGGGGTGATGCGCACACCGGCCGCGTCGCTGAGCGAGTCGTACATCGAGATGCGGTCCCAGTGGCCGCCGAGGTCGAACTCGGTGCCGTCCGCCCAGGTGACGACGTGGCTGCCCGAGACGGCGAGCGCGGCGTTCTGGATGAGCTCCTGGGTGAGGTCCGCGATGGAGTTGTAGTCGCCGTACGCCTCGTAGGCCTCCAGCATCGCGAACTCGGGGCTGTGCGTGGAGTCGGCGCCCTCGTTGCGGAAGTTGCGGTTGATCTCGAACACGCGGTCGATGCCGCCGACCACGGCGCGCTTCAGGTACAGCTCGGGGGCGATGCGCAGGTAGAGCTCGGTGTCGAACGCGTTGGAGTGGGTGACGAAGGGGCGGGCGGACGCACCGCCGTGCATGACCTGGAGCATGGGCGTCTCGACCTCGAGGAAGCCGTGCGCCGAGAACGTACTGCGGAGGGACGCCACCGCCGTCGCGCGCTCGACCACGTTCCGGCGGGCCTGCTCGCGCACGATCAGGTCGAGGTAGCGGCTGCGCACGCGCGTCTCGTCGCTGAGCTCCGCGTGCAGGTTGGGCAGCGGCAGCAACGCCTTCGCGGCGATGCGCCACTCGGTGGCGAGGATCGACAGCTCGCCGCGGCGACTCGAGATGACCTCGCCGGCCACGAACAGGTGGTCGCCGAGGTCGACGAGGTCCTTCCACGCGGCGAGGGACTCCTCCCCCACCTCCGCGAGCGACACCATGGCCTGGATGCGGCTGCCGTCGCCCGCCTGGAGCGAGGCGAAGCAGAGCTTGCCCGTGTTGCGCAGGTGCACGACGCGACCGGCGACGCCGACGGTCTCGCCCGTCTTCTGGTCCGGCTCGAGGTCCGCGAAGCGCTCGCGCACCTCGGCGATGCGTGCGGTGACGGGCACGGACACCGGGTACGCGCCCGCGCCCGACGCGATGAGGCGGTCGCGCTTGGCGAGGCGGACCGCCTTCTGCTCCGCGATCTCCTCGCGGGCGGCGGCGGCATCCGCCTCGGCCTGCGCCAGTGCGGCATCGGCGGACTCGCCCTCGGCGGGGATGGCGGGTGCGGGGGTGCCGGTGGTCTCGGTCATGGTGCTAGTGCTCTCCAGGGGCGACGGTGATCGTCGCGTTGTCGATGAGGCGGGTCGAGCCGACCCGCGCGGCGACGAGGGCAAGCGCCTCGCCGCGGTAGTCGTCGTCGACCGGGAGGAAGGTGCCCGGGTCGACGACGGTGAAGTAGTCCAATTCAACCAGAGCCTTGGCGTCCAGCTCGCCGCGCGCCGCCTCGAGGGCCGCCGGCACGCCGCCCACCGCAGCATCGGCCGCGGCCCGCAGGGCCCCGGAGAGGGCGAGCGCCTGGCTGCGCTCCTCGGCCGACAGGTAGCGGTTGCGGCTGGAGAGGGCGAGCCCGTCGCCCTCCCGCACGATGTCGATCGGCTCGATGTGCACGGGCAGATTGAGGTCGCGCACCATGCGGCGCACGAGGAACAGCTGCTGGGCGTCCTTGCGCCCGAACGTCGCGACGTCCGGCGACACGATCACGAGCAGCTTCGCGACCACGGTCAGCATGCCGTCGAAGTGCCCGGGCCGCGATGCGCCCTCGAACAGGCGCGTCACCGGCCCGCCCGTGACCCGGGTGCCGGTCTCGCCGTCCGGGTACATCTCGGCGGCGCTCGGCGCGAACACCGCGTCGGCACCGGCCTCGCGGAGCGCCGCGACGTCCGCATCGAGCGTGCGCGGGTAACGGTCCAGGTCTTCCGTCGGCCCGAACTGCAGCGGGTTCACGAAGATCGACACCACCACCGTGTCGCCCAGCTCCCGGGCACGGCGCACGTGCGCGAGGTGTCCGGCGTGCAGCGCGCCCATGGTCGGCACGAGCACCACGCGTCCGCCGTCCGCGCCGGCTCCACGCTCGGCCCGGCGGGCGGCGAGGAACTCGCGCAGCTCCTCGATGCCGTGCACGACGCGCGGGGTCTCCTCGGTCACTCGTCCTCCTCCGGGTCCGGCTCGAAGCGGGCGGGCGCCTCGAGACCCGCGCCGCCGGACGTCGCCCGCGCCAGCGCGTTCTCCACCGACGAGCGAAGCAGGGGTCCGAGCACCAGGCCGGGCTCGTCCACACCGAGGGAGGCGAGCATGCCCGTCGACTGCGCGACGATGGCGGAGGAGAAGTCGGACGCCGTCGCGATGGCCTCGGCGTACTGTGCGCGGTCGGCCTCGGCGACGATGATCGGCTCGCCGCCCATCTCCACCACCAGCGCCTGCCCGATCGGCTGGACTGGCGCCGGCGCGGTCACCGCGAAGTAGCTCTCGCTGAGCCGGGCGAGATCGAGGCTCGTGCCCGTGAAGGACATGGCCGGGTGGATGGCGAGCGGGATGCAGCCGGCCGCGGTCGCCGGTTGCAGCACGCGCACGCCGTGCTTCGCGGCGGTGTGCACGACGAGCTGCCCGGGCTGCCACGCGCCGGTCGCCGCGAGCCCGGCCACGAGACCGGCGAGCTCGGGCTCCGGGACGGCGAGCAGCACGAGCTCGCTCCGCTCGATGACCTCGGGAATGGGCAGCACGGGCACCCGGGGCAGCATCGCCTCGGCTCGGTCCCTGCTGCGCTCGGAGATGGCGGATATGCCGGTGATGGCATGCCCGGCCCCGGCGAGCGCAGCGCCGAGCACGGGGCCGACGGCGCCCGCCCCGATGATGCCGACGCCGAGCCGGGCCGAGCGACTGGAGGGTCCCGTCATCGCGCGTCCTCGTGCTCGCCCGCGCGCTCGTCCTCGTGTTCCTCCACCTGCTCGTCCGCATGCTCGCTCGGGCGCCTCATCGTGTGCTCGTCCCGTTGCTCGTGCGGGCCCTCATCCTCCTGCTCCATCGCCCCCCAGCGGTGCGAGCGGTCGATCCGGCCGGAGGTGGCGGCGGACGCCGCGAGGTCCTCGAACAGCCGAAGGGAGGTCTCGCGGTCCACGATCCCGAGCTCGGTGTCGACCGGTCCGACGACGGTGTGCGCCTGGATGCGGTTCACGCCCAGGCGACGCTCGAGCGGCCCCTGGCGCAGGGCGATGCTCTGCAGGCGCGCGTGCGGCACGATCACGAGGTGTCGCCACACCGCGCCGGAGCGCAGCAGCAGGGCATTCGAGTCCATCGCGAAGCCGGTGCGCCGCCAGGAGAACGGCCGCAGGACGCGTCCGCGGCGGGGCGCATTCACGAAGCCGTCGCCGTCCTCGCCGCGCCCGAGGATGCCGGTGAGCAGGAGGACGTTCGACGTCTCGCCGACGAACTCCGGCAGCACGAGCCCGAGGACGCGCGTGACGTCCTCCTTCGTGCCGACGGGCAGCAGTGTCGTGTTGGCCTGACCCGCGGCGCCCGGCGTCGACGAGTTGCTGGCCCGGGTGATGCGGATGGTCCACCAGCCGGCCCGGCGCCAGAGCAGCGGCTGCAGCACCTCGACCGCGTGGATGCGTCCGGGGGGCAGCGTGTCGTTGCTCGTGGAGAGCAGGCCGTAGCCCACCCGGATGCCGTCCGGCGTGCCGGCGATGCTGAAGCGGAGGGACTTCACGATGCGGTTGACGAAGAAGCCGATGGAGCCGACGAGGCCGGGCAGCACGGGCAGCAGCGCCCAGTACGCGCCGGTGGTGACGACGACGGGCACGCCGACGAACAGCACGAGGGCGAGCGCGATGGTGAAGCCGCTCAGGGCGATCGACCCGGCGAGCCTGCCGAGCGGGATCGTGACGACGGACTCGGGCGGCGCGGCGTCCGGGTCCAGCTCGGGGGCGAGGAACTCGCGTGCCCGCTCCTCGAGCACGCGGGCGGTCACCGGCCCGATGTCGCCGGGGCGCAGGGGGTGCGCGGGGTCCGCGGGCGGCACGCCCTCCCCCGCGGCGGCCGCGGCAGCGGCGACCGCGGCAGCGTCGGCGCCCTCGACGATCGCCTCGGAGCGCTTGCCCGAGGCGAGGCCGAGGATGCGGCGCCGCAGCGCGTCGGCATCCCGCGAGCGCAGGTAGGACAGCTGGACGTTGGCGTTCTGGCCCGCGACGTTCACCTCGAGCTTCGCCGCGCCGAACAGGCGGGGCACGAGCGGGCGCATGATGTTGATGCCCTGCACGCGGTCGAGCCTGCCCTTGCGATGCGTGCGGAACAGGATGCCGCTGCGCACCTCGACGACGTCCTCGGTGACGCGGAACTCGTGCATGCGCCAGGAGACATAGAAGCCGAGCACGAAGAGGAGCACGAAGACGAGCGCGATGAGCAACGCCCAGCCGAGGAGACCGTTGCGGTAGAGCAGCGAGACCGGGTCCTGCTCGCGGGGCCCGCCGAAGAAGCTCTCGATCAGCGCCTCGCGGAGGTTCGCGATGAGGGCGCCCGCGATGGCGAGCAGCGCGATGCCGCCCTTCAGCAGCGGGGTCGCGGGGTGCAGGCGGTGCCAGTTCCCGTCGGTCAGCTGCTCGGCGGCCCGGACGGCCTGCGTCACAGGCCGGCCCGCCGCGACTCGGCGAGCTCCACGAGCCGGTCGCGCAGCTCCTCCGCGTCCTCGCTGACGAGGCCCGGGATGGTCACGCCGGTGACCGCGGCGGCGGTGACGAGCTTCAGCTCGGCGAGGCCCAGGGCGCGCGCGACGGGACCGCGCGTGATGTCGACCAGCTGCATGCGGCCGTAGGGAACGGCGACGATGCGCTGCCACATGATGCCGCGGCGGAACACGAGGTCGTCCTCACGCAGCTGGTAGCCGATGGCGCGCACGCGGCGGGCGGCGAAGATCGCCATGACGGCGTGCAGCGCGACCGAGCCGCCGATGATGACCCAGCCGACGGTGCTCTCGAACACGAGGAGGACGAACACCCCGACGGCGACGAAGACGAGCGCCGAGACGAGGGTGCCGACGAGCTCCACCCCCAGTTGCTTGGGCGACACGCGGCGCCACTCCACCGTGGCTAGCTCCAGGCGGTTGGACACGGCCCTCCTTCGTCGGGACTCACTCTACTGGTGGGTCGTGGCCTGCCCCGAGCCGTCCAGCTGGGCGGATCCGCCGCCGTTCTTCGGGTCGTCGGGCGGGATGGTGCACCACAGCTCGGCGACGAGGCCGGCGACGAGCAGCACGACGGCGCCGATGGCCGTGGCGGCCGCGAGCCAGAGCGAGTCCGTCGATGCGACGACCGGCCTGCTGGCGAGGAAGGCCAGGATTCCGAGGCCCAGGCCGGCGAGCAGCGCGCCGCACAGGCTCGACGCCTTGGCGAGGACGACCACCCGGGTGGCCTGGAACGGGTCGATGCGCCGCCGCACCGTTCCCCGCACCGACTGGCGGATCGGCCATGCCAGCGCGAGTGCCACCGCGGCCAGCGCGATCAGCGTGATGGCGAGCGTGAGCGGCGGGACGACGGCGCGGCTTCCCATCGTGACCAGCACCATCTCGAGCAGCCAGCCGAGGGCGCCACCCGCGACGGCGAGGAGCACGAGGGTCGCGGGGCGGGTGCGCGTCATCGGGTTCCCCCTGGGTAGAAACGGACGGCGTCGGTCGTGGCGGCGAGCAGGTCCGACACGCGGCCCCTCCCGGGAAGCACGGCGAGCGGATCGACCTGCAGCCACGGGACGAGCACGAACGCCCGCTCGTGGGCCCGCGGATGCGGCAGGGTGATCCGGTCGTCCGAGTACTCCCGGTCGCCGTACGCAACGATATCGATGTCCAGGGTGCGGTCGCCCCAGCGCTCGCCCCGTTCCCGGCCGTGTCCGCGCTCGACGTCGTGCAGGGCGTCCAGCAGATCGTCCGGGGACAGCGTCGTGCGGGCGAGCGCGACGGCGTTCAGGTAGGCGGGGGCCGTCTCGTCCACGCCGTGCAGCGTGAGGGCCGGGGTCTCCACCAGCGCGGAGACCCGCCCGAGCTCGATGCCGGGACGCGCACGGAGGTCGTCGAGGGCGTCCCGCAGGATGCTCTCCCGGTCGCCGAGGTTGCTGCCGAGGGCGAGCACGACGTCCCGTGCGGAGCCGGTGACCGGTGCACCCGGGGACTCGGCGCTGGGATCGGCCGCGCGGACCCGCGTGATGGAGACGGCGACGTCGGTGAAGGGCACGGCGATGGGCGCGTCCGGCTTGTGCACGGTCACCTGGGCCCGGGCCGCGGCCGGGTGCGACAGCACGACGGCGGCGATGCGCTCGGCCAGGGTCTCGATCAGGTCGACCGGCTCCCCGGAGACCACCTCGGCGATCTGCTCGGCGAGCACGCCGTAGTGCACCGTCTCGGCCAGCTCGTCCGCCGCGGCGGCGGGCGAGGCGTCGAGCTCCACCGTCGCGTCGACGACGAACTCCTGGCCGTCCCGCCGCTCGAAGTCGAACACGCCGTGCGTGCCGCGCACCCGGATGCCGGTGAGCACGATGCGGTCGAGGGCTCCGTCGGCAGCCGTGGCGGGCTGCGTGCGCCCGGGCTCAGCCACGGGCGCCCCGGACGGCCGCGTGCACGGCGAGCGCCGTGCGGGTGCCGCGCACGTCGTGCACGCGCACGCCCCACGCGCCGGCCGACGCGGCGAGCGCGCTGATCACCGCCGTCGCCGGGTCGCGGTCGGTGACAGCCGCCCCCTCGGGCAGCACGTCGGCGAGGAACCGCTTGCGCGAGGCGCCGACGAGCAGCGGGAAGCCGAGCGTGACCAGCTCGTCGAGGTGCCCGACCAGCTCCCAGTTGTGGGCGGCGTTCTTGGCGAAGCCGAGGCCGGGGTCGAGGATGATCCGCCCCGTGGACATGCCCGCGGCGAGGAGGGCGTCCACGCGGGCCAGCAGCTCGTGCCGGACGTCGGCCCGCACGCTCGAGTAGACGGCGAGGGCGTTCATCCCCGTGCTGTGGCCGCGCCAGTGCATGGCGACGTAGGGCACGTCCGTCGCGGCCGCGACCGAGGGCATCCCGGCGTCGGCGAGGCCGCCGGACACGTCGTTGATGATGGCCGCGCCGGCCTCGACGGCGGACTCCGCCGTGCGCGCCGACATGGTGTCGATGCTCACGACCACGCCGCGCGCCGCCAGCTCGCGCACGACGGGCAGCACGCGGGCGGCCTCCTCGGCCTGCTCCACCCGGTCGGCGCCGGGCCGGGTCGACTCGCCGCCGACGTCGATGATGTCGGCACCCTCGGCGAGCATCGCCTGCGCGTGCTCCAGCGCGGCCTCGACGGTGGCGTGCTCGCCGCCGTCGCTGAACGAGTCGGGCGTCACGTTGAGGATGCCCATGATCTTCGTGCTCACGCGGCGCCCGCGTCCGCCGGACCCGGAACTGCGCCCGAGCCGGGGTGCGAGCCCATGGCGATGAGGGCCATCAGCTCGGCGCGGGCCGCCGGCTCCGCGAACGCGCCGCGGCTGGTGACGGTGACCGTCGAGCTGTCCACCTGACGCACGCCCCGCGCGGTGACGCAGCCGTGCACGGCGTCCAGCACCACGAGGACGCCGCGCGGGGCGAGGCCCGCCTCCATGGCGTCCGCGATCTGCTCGGTGAGCCGCTCCTGCACCTGCGGGCGCGAGGCGAGGGTGTCGACTACGCGCGGGATCTTGCCGAGGCCGACGACGTGGTCGCCGGGAAGGTAGGCGACGCTCGCCGTGCCCGTGAACGGCAGCAGGTGGTGCTCGCACATCGACCGGAAGGCGATGCCCTTCAGCAGCACGGGCTGCGCCGGCGCCCCGCCGTCCGACTCCAGCGGAATCGCCTCGGCGAGGTGGACGAGCGGGTCCGCCCCCACCCCGGAGAAGAACTCGCCGTACGCGTCGGCGAACCGCCGCGGCGTGGTCTCGAGCCCGGGTCGCGACGGGTCCTCGCCGATGGCGAGCAGCAGCTCGGTGACGGCCGCCTCGATGCGCGCGCTGTCGACTCGCGTCATGCCACTCCTCACCGGACGGTAAGCCGCCTCGCAGCCCCCGAGCAGTATCTCAGCCGCGGGACGCGACGGCCTACGCCGTCGCCGGGCGGGGTCGCGCGATCCGCTTCGGCTTCGACGGCTCGGAGTCGACGCCGCCGTCGACGACGCCCGGATCGATGGGCGCCTTGGACGGCACGGCCACCGGCGGGCGGTCCGAGAGTGGACGCTTCTGGCTGGACAGCCACTGCGGGCGCTCGGGCAGCTTGCGCACGTCGCTGAAGATCTCGGCGAGCTGCAGGTGGTCGAGCGTCTCCTGCTCCAGCAGCGCGGTCGCGAGCCGGTCGAGCACGTCGCGGTTCTCGTTGATGACCTGCCAGGCCTCGTCGTGCGCCTCGTCGAGGAGCGCGCGCACCTCGGCATCGACGATCAGGGCCATGTCCTCGGAGTAGTCGCGTCCGCCGCCGAGGTCGCGACCGAGGAACGGCTCGCCCGAGGAGCTGCCCAGCTTGACCGAGCCGATCTTGGCGCTCATGCCGTACTCGGTCACCATGCGGCGGGCGATGGAGGTCGCCTTCTCGATGTCGTTGGACGCCCCCGTGGTCGGGTCGTGGAAGACGAGCTCCTCGGCGACGCGGCCACCCATGGCGTAGGCGAGCTGGTCGAGCAGCTCGTTTCGCGTCACGGAGTACTTGTCCTCGATCGGCAGCACCATCGTGTAGCCCAGGGCACGACCGCGCGGGAGGATCGTGACCTTCGTCACGGGATCCGTGTGCCGCATCGCGGCCGCCGCGAGGGCGTGACCGCCCTCGTGGTACGCGGTGATGAGCCTCTCGTGGTCGTTCATGATGCGGCTGCGGCGCTGCGGGCCGGCCATGACGCGGTCCACCGCCTCGTCGAGCGCGCGGTTGTCGATGAGCTGCGCCCCGCCGCGGGCGGTGAGAAGCGCGGCCTCGTTCAGCACGTTGGCCAGGTCGGCGCCGGTGAAGCCCGGCGTCTTCCGCGCGAGCACCTCGAGGTCGACGCCGGCGGCGAGCGGCTTGCCCTTGCCGTGCACCTGGAGGATCTGGCGGCGGCCCTGCAGGTCCGGCGCGTCGACGCCGATCTGCCGGTCGAAGCGGCCGGGGCGCAGGAGGGCGGGGTCGAGCACGTCGGGACGGTTCGTCGCGGCGATCAGGATGACGTTCGTCTTGACGTCGAAGCCGTCCATCTCGACGAGGAGCTGGTTCAGCGTCTGCTCGCGCTCGTCGTTGCCGCCGCCGACGCCCGCGCCGCGGTGACGGCCGACAGCGTCGATCTCGTCGACGAAGATGATGGCCGGCGCGTTGGTCTTGGCCTGCTCGAACAGGTCGCGGACACGGCTGGCGCCGACACCCACGAACATCTCGACGAAGTCGGAGCCGGAGATGGAGTAGAACGGCACGCCCGCTTCACCCGCGACGGCGCGGGCGAGCAGGGTCTTGCCGGTTCCGGGAGGGCCGTAGAGCAGGACGCCCTTGGGGATGCGGGCGCCGACGGCCTGGAACTTCGCGGGCTCCTTCAGGAAGTCCTTGATCTCCTCGAGCTCCTCGATCGCCTCGTCGGCGCCGGCGACGTCGGCGAAGGTGACCTTGGGGCTGTCCTTCGAGGCGAGCTTCGCCTTGGACTTGCCGAACTGCATGACGCGGTTGCCGCCGCCCTGCATGCCCGAGAACATGATCCAGATGAAGAAGCCGATGAGGAGCAGGGGAAGCAGGATGCTGAACGCGGAGAGCAGCCAGCTGGGCTGGGGCACCTCGTCGTTGAACCCGTCGTCCGGGTTGGCCGAGTCCACGGCGGCGAGCACGTCGTCGCCGCGCTGGGTGACGTAGTAGAACTGCACCGCGCGGCCGTTCTCGCCGTCCGCCTCCTTGAGCGTGAGGTCGACGCGCTGCTCGCCGTCCACGATCTTCACGGACGCGACCTTGCCGTCCTGCAGGAGCTCGAGGCCCTCCTGGGTGGTGACGGAACGGAAGCCGGTGCCGGTGATGAGGCTGAAGCCGATGGAGATGCCGACGATGGCGAGCACCACGAGCAGGATCGGGCTGCGGAGGATCTTCTTGAAGTTCATGAGCGTTCGAGCGAGTCGCCCGGCACCTTTCTGCTCGCGCCGCGCCGTACGGCGGTGAGTTGCCGCCCATCGTACCTGCGCAACTCTGGATGCCCCTCGGATGTTCGCTGTGGGGGTAGCGCACCGCGGGGGCGCGGCCGGACGCACCGCCCGGCCGGGCCGATCAGCTGTAGACGTGCGGCGCGAGCACGCCGATCGAGCGCAGGTTGCGGTAGCGCTCCGCGTAGTCGAGCCCGTAGCCCACGACGAACTCGTTCGGGATCTCGAAGCCGACGTACTTCACGTCGACCTGCACCTTCGCGGCCTCGGGCTTGCGCAGCAGCGCACAGACCTCGACGGACTCCGGCCCGCGCGACTTGAGGTTGGTGAGGAGCCAGGACAGCGTGAGGCCGGAGTCGATGATGTCCTCGACGATGAGCACCCGGCGGCCCGTCAGGTCGGCGTCGAGGTCCTTGAGGATCCGCACCACGCCGGAGGAGCGGGTGCCGGAGCCGTAGGAGCTGACGGCCATCCAGTCCATGTTCAGGGGCATCTTCAGCTCCCGCGCGAGGTCGGCCATCACCATGACGGCGCCCTTCAGCACGCCGACGAGCAGCACCTCGTCGCCCGCGTAGTCCTTCTCGATCTGGCGCGCCATCTCGGCGAGACGGTTGTGGATCTGCTCCTCGGTGAGCAGGACCTGCGTCAGGTCGCCGGCGATGTCAGTCGATTCCATGGCGGGGTGCGTCCTTCGTGTGTGCGTCAGGAGTGAGGGATTGGGGCGTGAACACGAGCAGCCCGCCTCGCCGATCCACCCTAATGCCTGGCACGCTGACCTCCCCCTGGCCGTGCCAGTCGGTCACCAGGGCGGAGATGGCGAGGGTGTGGGCGCGGCTGAGCGAGACGCCGTACTCGCTGCGGGCCGCGAAGCGGAGGATGCGCTGGCGAAGCGCGGGCGGGTTCGCCGCGAGTCCCCCGACGTCGAGGGTCAGGCTGCCGTCCTCGGTGAGGCCGACCACCTCCTCCGCCCACTCCTCGGCGAAGTGGTCGAGCGCGTCCGCGTCCTCGCGCAGCTGCTCGGCCGTGCGGGCGAGGGCCTCCGCGATGCCGGGCCCGAGCTCGGTCTCCAGCAGGGGCAGCACCCGGTTCCGCACCCGGACGCGCGCGTACGCGGGGTCGGCGTTGTGCGGGTCGATCCAGGGGCTGAGGCCGGAGTCCACGCAGAACGCGACGGTGGTGCCGCGCCGGATGCCGACCAGCGGCCGGAGGTAATGGGCGCCGGGCACGGTCCGCGCGGGCGCGAGCGGGGTCATGCCGCGGAGGCTCACCGCGCCCGAGCCGCGCGCGAGACCGAGCAGCACGGTCTCGGCCTGATCGTCGAGGGTGTGCCCGAGCAGGAGGCGTGCGGCGCCTGTGGCGTGGAGCGCCTCGTCGAAGGCGAGGTAGCGGGCGTTCCGCGCCGCGTCCTCGGGGCCACCGCCGGCGCCGACGGAGACCCGGTGCACGAGCACCGGGTCGAGGCCGAGGTTCCGCGCGGCGTCGGCCGCGGCCTGCGCCACGTCGGCCGACCCCTCCTGAAGCCCGTGGTCGACGACGATCGCGCCCGCGCGCAGTCCCGCGCGCGGCGCCTCGAACGCGGTCGCGGCGGCGAGCGCCAGGGAGTCGGGTCCGCCGCTCAGCCCGACGAGCACGAGCGCCGGGTGCGTCCCGGTGCCTGCCGTCGCGGCCTCCGCACGGTCCGCAAGGTCCGCGAGCGCGGCGCGCACCGCCCGCCGCACGTCCGCGATGGCGGGGGTGAGGCGCGGGCGCTCGGAGGGCATCCACTAACGTTATTGCAGCGATTCACCCACCCACCTGAGGAGCAACCGCATGGCCAGCTACGACGTCGTCATCGAAATTCCGCGCGGGAGCCGGAACAAGTACGAGGTGGACCACGAGACGGGCCGGGTGTACCTGGACCGCGTGCTCTTCACGTCGTTCGTGTACCCGACCGACTACGGCTACTTCGAGAACACGCTCGGGCTCGACGGTGACCCGGTCGACGCGCTGGTGCTGCTCGAGTACCCCGTCTTCCCGGGCGTCGGCGTGAAGGTGCGCCCGGTCGGCGTGTTCAACATGAGCGACGAGGCCGGCATCGACTCGAAGATCATCTGCGTGCCCTTCAAGGACCCGCGCTGGGCCCACATCCAGGACATCACCGACGTGCCGCAGCAGACGCGCGACGAGATCGAGCACTTCTTCAACCGCTACAAGGACCTCGAGCCCGGCAAGTGGGTCAAGACCGAGGGCTGGGGCGACGCCGCCGAGGCGGAGCAGATCGTGCAGGCGGGCATCGACAAGCTCGCCGCCGAGGGCCACTAGTCACCCTCCGGAGCCGCCGTCGGCCGAGCGCACAGCGCCGGCCGGCGGCGGCTTCGTGCATCCCGGGGCGGGTCGCCCGCGCCCCTGCCCAGGCAGGGGAATCCTGCGCAGCTTAGAGCTGGGCAGGATGCCGCTGCCTGGGCAGGATCATCAGTGGTGGCGACCCGGAGTCGTGGCCCAGGAATCGACGGGGTCAGGGACCACTCGACCCCGCGGCGGGAGTCAGGCGCTCGGGCGGCCGACGAAGGGGACGATGTCGTTGCCCCAGAGGTACTGCTGCTTCACGACGTCGCCCGGCTTGGGCGCGGCGATGATCTGGTCGCCGCCGATGTAGATGGCGTCGTGGTACTTCGAGCCGTTGAGGGATCCCCAGAAGATGATGTCGCCGGGCCGGCGCTGGCTGAACGGGACGAGCTTGCCCTGGCTCTGCAGGGTGTTGTACTGGCTGGTCACGCCGTGCGCCCCGATGTAGACGCCGACGCTGCCGTAGGCCTTCATCATGAGTCCGGAGCAGTCCCACACGGCCGGGCCGGCGCCGCCGAGCTGGTACGGCTTGCCGATCTGCGCGCGGGCGAAGGCGATGGCGCCCTGGGCGATGCTCGCGTTCGGGGCGCCCGCACCGGGGCTGGGCGCCGGGGCGGGCGCGGGAGCCGGAGGAGCCGGAGCGGGCCTCGGAGCGGGGGCAGGGGCGGGAGCCGGCGGAGCAGGTGCCGGAGCCGGTGCAGGTCTGGGAGCGGGTGCCGGGGCGGGCGGCGGAGCCGGGGCGGCAGGAGCGGGATCCGCGGGCCGCGGCGAGGGAGCGGCGGGCGCCGCGGGGGTGGACGCGGCAGGGGACGGCGCCGCGGCACCGGAGCCCGGCGCGGTGCGGTCGGAGTCCTCGTCCGCTTCGGCATCACCCTCGACGGCCGCGTCCTCGCGGGGGACGGAGGCGGACGCCGCGGGGACCTCGACCGCCGGGCGCGTGATGCCCGCGATGTACTGCGCCTCGAGCTCGGCCGTCGTGTTCTTCAGCAGCGCCAGCTGGGCGAGCAGCTCGTCGTTCTTCCGCAGCTGCTCGGCGAGCGCGGCCTGCGCCGACGCGGCGGCCGCGTCGGCCTCCTCGAGGGCGGCCTCCGCGAGTTCGGCGAGCTCCGCCCGCTCCGTCTTCGCCACGGCCGCCTGCTCGCCGAGGGAGTGCGCGGTGTTGCGGTCCGCGACCGCCTCGTCGTAGATGCCCTGGGCGGACTCGGTGAGCTTGCTCGCCGTTCCGAGCTGATAGAGCAGGTCGTCCGCGTCCGCCCCGCTGAGGAACAGCTTCATCGACGCGTCCCCGCCCGCGCGCGCCAGGTGCGAGGCGAGGAGCCCCGCCCGCATGCGCGAGGTCAGGGCGCGGTCGGACGCGTCCTCGGCCTGGCCGGTGAGCTGCTCGACCTTCTCGGTAGCCGCGTCGAGCTCGATGCGGGCCTGCGCGTACGCCTCGCCCTTCTGCAGGGCCAGGATGCCGGTGGAGTCCGCCGCGGACTGCAGGCCGACGAGGAGGCCGGTGATCCGGTCGGCGGCGGCGCGGGTCGAGGCCTCGCCGGCCTTCGCCTGCTGCACGTCGTCCCAGGACGGGTAGTCCGGGGCGCCGAACGCGGCCGGCGCCACGATGCCGCCGGTGACCGCGAGCGCACCGATCGCCACCGTGGACACGGCGACGGTCGAGGCCCGGACGGGAGTCATTCCGTGGCGGCCTATCGCGACGAGGTGATCTGGACGCCGCGGGCGCGCATGAACGTGACGGGGTCGACGGTGGCGCCGTTGATGCGGGTCTCGAAGTGCAGGTGGCACCCGGTCGATCCGCCGGTCGTGCCGGCGCGGGCGATGTTCTGACCGGCGGCGACGCTGGCGCCGTTCCCGACCAGCAGGCCGCCCGGCATGATGTGGCCGTAGGCGGTCGAGATGCCGTTGCCGTGGTCGACGAGGATGAAGTTGCCGTACGAGCCCTTGACGCCGGAGTAGACGACGGTGCCGGCCGCGGCGGCGTAGAGCGGCGAGCCGCAGGTTCCGCCGTTGATCATGTCCTCTCCGGCGTGGAACCGCCAGGTCTGGGCGATCGGGTGGAAGCGGTTGCCGTAGAAGCCGGAGGAGCGGGCACCGCCCATCGGGGCCGCCCAGCCGGACGCGGCGACGACGCCGCCCGGGGAGGCGGGGCCGGAGAATCCACCGACGGTGCCGCTGGCGGCCGCGGCGGCGGCAGCGGCAGCGGCTGCGGCCGCGGCCTCTGCGGCGATGCGCCTCTGCTCGCCGACCTGGAACTGCGCCTCGGTGATGTCCGCCTTCTGCACGAGCACGGCGAGCTGGGCCTCGAGGTCGGCGCGGTGCTGCTCGTCCTCGGCCTGCTTCGCCTCGAGCGCCTGCTGGGCGGCGACGGACTCGTCGAGCGCCTTCTGCGCCGCATTGGCGAGGGCGCCCAGCTGCTCCTTGGCCACGTTCGCCTGGTCCGTGAGCGACTGCGCCGTGTTCTGCTGCTGGCGGGCCTTGACGTAGATCTGGTCGGTCTTCTCGCTGAGCTTGCTCATCGCGCCGAGCTGGTAGAGCAGGTCGTCTGCCCGGTCCTCGCCGCTCACGAAGAGGTTGCCGCTCAGGTTCCCACCCGCGGTCCGGGCGAGCTGCGACGCGAGGAGGCCGGCCTGGTGCTTGGATGCGTCGGCGGCGGCGTGCGCCTCGTCCGCCTGGCGCTGCAGCTCGCTCGCCTCGAAGGTCTTGTCGTCGAACGTCTGCTGGGCGTCGAAGTACTCCTGGCCGCGCTTCTCGACCAGAGCGGTGGCGGAGGCCACCTCCTCCTGCAGCGCCTGGAGATCGGCCTTGATCTGGGCGACGAGGGCGGCCTGCGCGGCCTCGGTGCTCTGGGCGGCCTTCACGTCCTCCCAGGACGGGTACTCATCCGCGAAGGCCGGCGCGGCGAAGCCGCCGACGACGAGGGCGACCGCGGTCGCTCCCGCGCACGCTGCTCGGACCGTGCGACGACTGAATGCCGCCGCGCGGTCGCGCGTGCTCTCCCAGATGTGTGCCTGCGTCAAATTACGGCCCTTCGTGTCCTAAGCCCACAATCGGTCTATTCCGCGCCGGCTGCGACCCCTACAAGGGGGGAATTTCAACAGTGATCACACTGTTACCAGCCCTAACAGTAACAACCGCAGAACTTTTGTACAGTGCGGGCCCTAGGTTTTCGTCGGAGCCGGCCGCCGCCGGCGCCCCGATCGGCCGGTACGCGCGGCCCCCGGCGGCCCGGATGAGGCCCGAATCGGACGGCGCGATCGTCGGCGCACCGGCCGTACCCCGCCGGGTTCCCGCGGCGGCCACGAGGCTGCTTCCGAGCCCCCGGAATCAGGGCCGGCGGGCTCGGTTTGGCAAATCCGCCTGGCACCCGTATGCTTTTCCCTCGGCAGCACGATCGCCTTCGATACCGCGGCCCCATCGTTTAGTGGCCTAGGACGGCGCCCTTTCACGGCGTTAACACGGGTTCGAATCCCGTTGGGGTCACGAACGGAATAACTTAATACACAGGTTTCATCACGAGGCCCTGTAGCGCAGTTGGTTAGCGCGCCGCCCTGTCACGGCGGAGGTCGCCGGTTCAAGTCCGGTCAGGGTCGCAAGGAAAAGCGCTTCCCCTCGAGGCTCGACTCTCGGGAGGAAGGGCTTTTTTCCTTAGAGGGGTTCGTCCCCTCTGGCTGGGTAGCTCAGTTGGTAGAGCGTTCGACTGAAAATCGAAAGGTCCGCGGATCGATGCCGCGTCCAGCCACCACCGCCGGCCCGGGTTCTCCCTGGCCGGCTTCGTCGTTTCCGGGCGCCGGGCACGGGCGCAGGCCGAGCGGGCCGCCCGGCCGCGTCGAGGGCCGGTATCCGCGCCGCTCGCTCCGAGTCCGCCCGGTCGCCGCGCACCGGGTTGCCGCTTCGGGAAGACTGGGGACATGACCTCTTGGACCGATGACAGAATGCCCGACCTCACCGGGAGGGTCGCCCTCATCACGGGCGCGACCGGCGGGCTCGGCCTGCGCAGCGCCGAGGTGCTCGCCGCGCACGGCGCCCGCGTGTTCCTGGGCAGCCGGAACGACGAAAAGGGCGCTGCGGCGCTGGAGACCGTCTCGCGGGCCGCGTCCGGCGCGGCGCCCGAGCTGGTCCAGCTCGACCTCTCCGACCTCGGCGATGTGCGCCGCGCGGCGGACACCGTGCGCGAGCGCTCCGCGGCCGGCGTCGACCTGCTGATCAACAGCGCGGGCATCATGGCGCCGCCGCTGCAGTTCTCCGTCGACGGGTTCGAGCTGCAGTGGGCCACCAACGTGCTCGGCCACATGGCGCTGACCTGGCACCTGCTGCCCATGATGACGGACCTCCCCGGTAGCCGGGTCGTCACCGTCTCGAGCATCGCCCACCGCCGGGCGGGCATGGACGCCGCCCGCATCCAGGCCGACCTCCGCGGCGAGGGCTACAGCGCGTTCGAGGTCTACGGCCGCACGAAGCTGGCGAATCTCCTGTTCGCGCGTGAGCTGGACCGCCGCCTGCGGAGCACGGGGGCGCAGACCATCAGCGTCGCCGCGCACCCGGGCCTCACCTCGACGAACATCGGCAGCAACATGGGATCCGATGCGCCCGCGCCGGTGAGCCTCGCCTCGAGCGTGTTCATGCGGACCGTCGGCCAGCCCGTCGAGCAGGGCGCCCTGCCGCAGCTGTTCGCGGCGACGTTCCCCGGCGTGCGCGGCGGCCAGTTCATCGCGCCGCGCGGCATCGGCGAACTGCGCGGCCGCCCCACGGCGGTCAACGGCAGCCGGCTCTCCCAGGACGACGGGCTGGGGCGCACGCTCTGGCAGATCGTCTCCGACGCCACGAGCGTCAACGCCCCGCTCTGATCCCCCACCCTGATGGCGGGCCCGCGCCGACGGCGGGGGCCCGCCATCGGCGTTCCCCGTGGCGGCTACGGTCACGGCGCCGGTCAGGCGGGGCGACCGCGCCGCGCGACGCGGTAGGCGGGTTCGCGCACCGCGGCGATCCACGGGTAGTGCGTCGCGCCGGGGAGCACGTGCAGCACGGGGTCGAGCCGACGCCCGGTGTCGATGCCACCAGCCCCGCCCTCGCTCCCGCCCTCGAGCCCCAGTGTCAGGGTGCCGAAGCGGTGCCAGCGCCCGAACGGCCGCGCGTGGTAGACGCCGAGCACCCATTCCCCCGCCGCCAGCGCGTCCGCCAGCTCGCGCGGCCGCGCCGGCAGCGCCGGCGCGGACAGCGTGCGCGCGCCGATCAGCACCGCACCCCGGTCGCCGCGATAGGGCAGGAGCGTCGTGTAGCGGGCCCGGTCGGCACGCAGGAGCAGCCGAAGCAGGTACCGGGACGGCACCCCGAGCCCGGTGGAGGCGAGGAAAAGGTCGCCGTGAGCCCCGCCCTCCAGCCGGAGGGCGAGGCCCACGATGTCGGGCAGCGCGTGCGGCAGCCCGATCGACCGGGACACGCGACCCGCGACCGCGTCACGGCCGGGAGAGTCGACCCAGTGGATGCCGGACGGCACCGCCGTCCCGGTGCGCTCGAGCGCACCCGTGAGGGCGACACCGTCCGGGTGGATGGGACGGACCGGCCGCAGAAGCTTCAGCCCCGCGAAGACCGTGGCCAGGACCCGTCCGGCGGCGGCCGCGCCGGGTCCCGCGGTCGAGCCGCGCCCGGCCTCCGGACGCGACCCGCGGTCGTTCCCCACGGTGCCGGTCAGGGGGTGGTGGCCGGCTGGGCGGTCACGGCGTGGGCTGCCCCGCGCGCGACCCGTCGGGGCCGGTCGAAGCTGCCGTCCTCGGGCCGGTTCCAGACCTTGACGATGGCCCAGGCGACGGCGGCGATCGGCACCGAGAGGACCGCGCCGACGATGCCGCCGAGGATGGTGCCCGCGGTCAGCGCGACGAGGATGACGAGGGCGTGCAGCTTGAGCGAGCGCGCCATGATGATGGGCTGCAGCAGGTTGCCCTCGAGCTGGTTGACCACGACGACGACACCGAGCACGAGGAGCGCGGCGACGGGGCCGTTGGCCACGAGCGCGACGAGGGCCGCGAGGACGCCCGCGAGGGTGGCGCCCACGATCGGGATGAACGCGGTGACGAAGACCACGACGGCGAGCGGGAGCGCGAGCGGTACCTGCAGGATCACGAGGCCGATGCCGATGCCCACGGCGTCGACGAAGGCGATGAGCGCGGTGCCGCGGACGTAGCCGCCGAGCACCTTGAGCGACACCAGGCCGACGCGGCGTCCGCGCTCGAGCCGCTCACCGCGGAACGGGCGGAGGAAGAAGTTCCAGATGTCGCCGCCGTCCTTGAGGAAGAAGAACAGCACCACGAAGGTGAGCAGGGCCCCCGTGATGAACTCTCCCGCGGCCGAGACGCCGGCGAGGGCGCCGGAGCCGAACGAGCTGCTGGTCAGGAAGCCGACGACCGCCTCGCGGGCCTCCGTGATCTGCTGCTCGTCGATGGGGATGGGACCGTTGGAGAGCAGGTTCTGCAGCTGGTCGAGGCCCTCGACGGCCGACGTCGCGAGCTCGTCCCACTGGTTCCGCACCGCGAAGACGATGAGGGTGATGACGCCGCCGAACACGGCGATGCCGGCCAGCAGGGTGATCCAGGTGGCGAGGATCGACGAGATGCCGCGGCGCCGCATCGCGTTCACGACGGGCCCGACGGCCGCGGCGAGGATCAGCGCGACGAGCACCGGGATGACGACGAGCTTCAGCTGGATGAGTCCGTACACCACGATCGCGGCAAGGATGATGATGATGAGGATCTGGGCGCTGCGGACGCCGAGCCAGCCGAGCCGGTCGGTGAAGACCTCCCGGAGCGACTGTCGGGACGAGGGGTTCTCTTCTTCCATGCGATCGACCCTACGCATCCGTTCTCTCAGCTGTCGTCGCGCCCGAGGCTTTCGCAGGCCGCACCGGCCGCACCGTCCGGTGCATGCCGGTCATGTCCTCGGTGCCGAAGCCGTGCTGGGCGTACAGCGTCTCCCCCTCCGGGCTGGAGAAGAGGCCGACGAAGGCGTCAGACGGCGCCGTGCGCTCGACCCAGGCGATCAGCTCCTCGAGCACGAGGGTGCCGAGCCCCTCCTCGCGATGGTCGGGGTGCACGATGACGTTCTGCACGTAGAAGTAGTGGGCGCCGTCGCCGACCAGCCGCCCCATCGCCACCGCGACGCCGGCGCTCAGCACCACCACCCCCGTGAGCGAACCGTCGAGCGACTGCGGGAGCGTCTCCCAATCGAAGTGGTCGGCCCAGCCGACCGACGTCGCAAGGGATCGATGCTCCGCCGGGGTGGGGAGCCGGCGCTGGGTCTCGTACCGCCGTCCGGCGGCGTCGCCCGCGGTCACCGTCGAGCCCCTCGCCTCCGGCGCAGGTCGGCGGCGATCCGGGCGCGCCACCGGTGCGGCGGCAGCTCACCCGGCCAGTGCGCGACGATCGAGCGCACGCCACGGCTGGCGCGAAGGCCCATCCCGGCCCTGTCCACGAGCGGGCGCCCGGACACAGCGACCACCAGCCGCCTGTCGTAGCGGATGCGGCGCTCGGGGCCGAGATGCACGCTGAGGTCGACGTCGTCGTGCATGCCGAGGTCGTGCCGGTGGACGCCGGCCCGCACGGCCCGCCAGGCGGAGGAGAGGAAGGCCGCGTTGGAGCCGAACAGCGGCGGATGGCCGAGCGCCACGGTCATGCTCGCGAAGTAGCCGCGCATGTAGAGGACGTCGCCGACGGCCGCGGTCGCCCGGGACACCCCGTAGAAGCGTCCCGGCCCGGTGACGGCGGCGAGCCCGGGATCGGAGGCGAAGGCCACCGCGATGCGCTGCAGCCAGTCGGCCGGAGGAACGGAATCCGCATCGCAGCGAGCGATGACGGCGCCCGTCGCGGCGTCGTAGCCCGTACTGCTGGCGGCGGCGATGCCCGGCGCCTGCTCCGCGAGCACCCGCGCCCCGTGCGCCCGCGCGACGGCGGCGCTGTCGTCCACGCTGCCGTTGTCCACCACGATGACCTCGAGCGGGCGAACGGTCTGCCCGTCCAGCGCCTCCAGGCACCGCTCGAGCAGCCGGGCGTCGTCCTTCACCGGGATCACCACGGAGATGGGCACTGTGAGGATGGTTACGTCTCCTTCGTCGCGCAACCGGGTCGATCCCCCGGGGATTGTCCGAGCGTTGTCCGAGCCCCGACGCCGAACGACCGGCCGCCCTGGTGGGCGGCCGGTCGCTGTCTCGGCCTTCTGGGCGCCGAGACAGTCATCTCGGCTCAGGCGCGGTGGCGGGGAGAGCTACGGCGTCCTGCTGTCCTGAACCGACTGCTTCGCGTCCTGCGCCGACCCCTTGAGGTCGCTGGCGGCGGATGCGCCCTCGTCCTTGACGGTCGACACGGCCTCCTGGGCGGTGCCCTTCAGCGACTCGGCCGCCTCCTGGGCGGGCTCCTTCAGGTTCTGGGCGACCTCCTTGGCCGCGTCCGTCACCTTCTCCTTGAGCGGCGCCGCCGCCTCCTTGGCGTTGGAGGCCAGCTCCTGCTCCTTGCCCGTGGACGGGATCAGGGAGGAGACGAGCCAGCCGACGCCGAAGGCGATGAGGCCGACGGCGAGGGGGTTGCCCTTCGCCTTCTCGACCGCACGACCCGAGGTCGCGGAGATGCTGCTGCCCGCGGAGGACAGGCTGCTGCCGACCGACGAGCCGGCGGAGTGCAGGCCGCCACCGGCCGACGACGCGTGGTCGCCCGCCGAGTGCAGTGCGGACGATCCCGCGCTCTTCACGTCATCTGCGACACCCATGACACGCTCCTTCACACTGTTCACGGCGCCACCGACGGCGCTCTTGACCTTGTCTGTCTGGCGGTGGGCGATGCTGGACGGGTTCACCTTTTCGGCGAGCGCGTCGACATCGGTGCCCAGTTCGCGCCGGGTACGTTCGATTTCCTCGCGGATCTGGTCGGGGTCGCTCATCGCGGTTCTCCGTTCTTAAAGGTTTCGGGAATCTTCTTGATGGAATCGGTCGTCTGCGGGAGCCCCTCGACCTGCTTGAGCTCCTTCTTGCCGCGAAGGAACAGGACCAGGCCGATGATGCCCCAGATCAGGGCGACGACGACCGCGGACCAGCCGTTGTCGATCAGGTGACCGAGGCCCCACCACAGCGCGATGGAGAGGAAGAGCAGGGTGAAGTAGCCGGCGAGCGCAGCGCCGCCGAACATGCCCGCGCCCTTGCCCGCCTTGGTGGCGGACTGCTTCAGCTCCGCCTTGGCGAGCTCGACCTCCTGGCGCATGAGCGTGGAGATGTCACGCGTCACCTCGCCGAGCAGCGAACCGAGCGACTCGTTGGCCGCACGCTCGGTGGGGCTGTCCGGGTCGGGCGCGACGGGGTGCGCCGCTCCCGCGGAGCGATCGCTGATGAACGGATCGGTCACAGTCGGCCTCCGGCGTCACCGCGGGGAGTCCCGTCGATGTTCGTGCCGAGCTCGTCGTAGCCGAGGGCCTCGTCGACGACGGGGTCACCCGCGGGGGCGACGAACGGCGCCGTGGCGGAACCCACGGGTGCGTCGCTGTAGCTGCCGCCGGTGTAGCCGCCGGCCAGGCCCGCGCCGGTTGCATAACCGGTCGAACCCGTGGTCGAGCCGTAGCCGTAGTCGGCCGTCGTGGTGGCGCCGGTGTAGTTGGCCGACTCCTTCTCGTCCTGGGCGTTCGAGACAAGAGCCTTCGTCAGGCGTCCGGCGATGAGGCCGGCTCCCGCGGAGATCGCGATGAAGAGGCCCGGCGAACGACGGGCGAAACGCTTCACGTCCTCGAGCAGCTCGGCGGGCTCGCGGTTCTCGAGCCAGTTGGCGGCGGTGCTGACGCGGGACGCCACTTCGCGGACCACGTTGGACGCGACACCGGAGTCGGCGCCGTCCGCCATGGAGTGCAGCTGCTGGCTCACGTTCTGCAGCCCGGTCGTCGCCTTCTGCTGCTGGGTGCCGGCCTGCGAGCGCAGCTCGCCGGTCACCTGGTGCAGCATGCCCTTGGCCTGCTGACCCACTTCGGAAGCCACCTTCGAGGCCTGCTCCTTGGCGACACCGCCGACCTGCTGGGCGGATCCCTTCGCCTCGTTCGCGAGGCCTGCCGCCTCGTTCTTGGCCGTGGAAGTCGTCGTCTGCGTCTCAAAGCCACCTGTTTGGTCGTTGACCATCGTGCGCTCCTCTGCTGATTTCGGGCCCCGACCCAGATGTCGAGGCACATTTCAATGCAAGTCCGGGGCGGAGGGTGCCGACAAGGGGGTTGCCATGCCCCTCGAACGGGGGTACTACGCGAGGCAGTGCCGCGGATCTCCTGCTGAGGGGGACCCGCGGAAGGCGAGATCCGCCCTCTCGAGCAGGTCAGGCGACGGCGGCGGGGACCCCCGCGGCGGCCGCGCTCATGGCGACCGAGAGGCTCGGGAACCGCCCGAGCTGAGAGCGGTGACCGCTGTGCACGACGTACTCGGCGTCACCGCAGCGCTCGATCACGCGCAGGGAACCGGGACGCTCGGAGAAAGCCCAGAGGCCGTCCTCCAGCTGGCGCCACATCGATGTGGTGGGAGCGCAGGCGGCGGAGCACTCGTCGGCCCGCATGCCTCTCGCCTCGGCGACTTCGCCCATCCCGTGACCAACCCCTAGCATTCGGCGGGTCGTGGCTTTCTCCCGCTGTCCAAGCCAAACGCCTGGAGAAAATACCTGCAAGGGATTGATTATCGGGGTAAGTAGTGGAAGCCACTCCCAGGAAGAAGAGGAGCGGTTCAGAGTTCGGAGATGCGCCTGGCCTCGCGCTCCAGCGTCTCCTGGTCGATGGCGACGCCGCTCTGCTCGAACCGCTGGGTCAGGAGCTCGAGCACGTCCTCGACGGGCCGCCCCGTGTAGTCCTGCTCGCTCTGCGCGAGGATGCCCTCGGTCTTGGCCCGCTGCGTGCCGTCCTCGCCGTGCACGCCGTCCATGATCGGCTCGTTCTGCTCACCGGGATCCACCATTTGCTCGGCCTCCTGTTCTCACTGCCGAGCGTAAACCTGCCTCCCCGTGCCGCGCGCGGCTGATCGAGAGGTCGGATCGGCTTCGTGTGGTCGGGCGCGGGCGGGCTCGGTCCGGTCAGGACCCCGACCAGCGCTTGGCGGCGACGGCGTCGATGATCTCGAGGAGCGCGCTCCGGAGGGCGTCGTGCTGGGAGAGCGGGGGGAAGAGGTCGGCCTCCCTGCTCCTCGCCGACTGCCATGCCGCCGTTCCCGCCTCGGTGCGGGCGACGAGGTGACGGCGTCCGTCCCGGGGGTCCCTCGTCCGGGTGACGAAGCCCTCGCGCTCGAGGCGCTCGAGCGTGCGCGACATGGTCTGCGTCTCCACGCGGGCGCGGCGCGCCAGGTCTCGCTGGCTGAACGGCCCCTCGCCGAGCACGTGCAGCACGATGAGGCCGGCGTGCGTGAGCCCGAGCTCGTCGAGCACCTCCACCCAGGCATGCTCCACCAGGCGGGCTGCGGTGGACAGGAGGCGACCCGTCGGCCAGTCGGACATGCCCTCGCCGGCGCCACCGGCGACGGGATCCTGCCCAGAGGGGCCGAGGGTGGTCATCAGGCAAATCTACCGGGCCGATTTCCCGCCCCGGACAGGCAGCGCATAGTGTAAACAGCCGCGCCCCACCTCCGCGCCCCCATCGGGCAACCGCCCCCCAAAATGGGGTAACTCCGGTGGGGTGTGCACCGATAAGGTCAGAGAACCCAAAGGTGCGGATGATTCACCTTGTGTCCTCACGAACTTCTGCATCCCGAGGTTGCGCAAATCTGAACATCCCGCTACACCCGGTTCCACGTCCCCCAAGCGCGTGAACCGTTCACCCGGCGTCGACGCACCCAACGCGACGCATCCCTGTCCAGCACCTGTACCCCCCGAAATGCAGGCATCCCGATGAACGCCCACCCGGCGTCGTGTCGATCCACCGATCGACGACGCACCTCCTCCTTCTTATCGAGCCCGGTCACCTCCGCGAGCGACAGCCGCGATGACTGAGGCCAAGTCCAAGCTGGTCGCCCCCGCCGCCCTCTCTCTCGGGCTCGGCGTCCGGCCTGTCGGCCGCGCAGCGCGCGCCGTCGGAGCCCCCGCGGTCGCCCCCGGCACCGCCTGGGCCAGGCGCTACCGCGCCAAGCTCGTCGTCACGGACTTCGTCATCATCGTCGTCACCGTCGGCGCGTCGTACTTCGCCCGCTTCGGGCTCGGCGAGGACATCGCCATCACGGCCGACTACTGGCTGCTCTCCGCGCTCATCGTCCTCACCTGGGTGGCGTCGCTCGCGGCGTACCACACGAGGGACGCCCGGGTCGTCGGCGTCGGCCTCAGCGAGTACAAGCGGGTCGTCCACGCAAGCATCCTCGCGTTCGGCCTCCTCGCCGTGCTGTTCCTCATCCTCAAGATCGACATCGCCCGGGGCTTCTTCGTGGTCGCCCTGCCGGTGGGACTCGTCGGCCTGACCGGGAGCCGGTGGCTCTGGCGGCAGTGGCTCACCAAGCAGCGCGAGTTCGGCAACTACCTCTCCCGGGTGATCGTCGTCGGCGGTCGCAAGGAGGTCGAGTACGTCGTCGGCCAGATCGAGCGCAAGTGGGGCGCCGCGTACAACGTGGTCGGCACCGCCATCGACGGCAACGAGCGCGGACCCGTCCGGGTCGGCAACCGGACCGTCCCCGTGGTCGCCGACGTGCTGCACGTCGCCCGGGCCACCGCACTGGTGGGAGCCGACGCCGTGATCGTCGCCGGCAAGCCGGCCTCCGCCCCGGAGACCTACATCCGCGACCTCGGCTGGGACCTCGAGGGAACCGGCGCCGAGCTGGTGCTCGCGTCCGGCCTCACCAACATCGCCGGCCCCCGCATCCACTTCCGCCCCGTCGAGGGCCTGCCCCTCATGCACGTCGAGCTGCCGCAGTACGAGGGCGCGAAGCACATCATGAAGCGTGCGCTCGACGTCACCGTGTCCGGCCTCGCGCTGCTCTTCCTGCTGCCCGTCATGGCCGTGATCGCCGCCCTGGTCAAGGCTGACAGCCCCGGGCCGGTCATCTTCCGCCAGGAGCGCGTCGGCCGTAACGGGCAGACGTTCCACATGCTCAAGTTCCGCTCCATGGTCGAGACGGCGGAGGACGACCTCGCCGGCCTCCTCGACCGCAACGAGGGCGCCGGGCTGCTGTTCAAGATCAAGCACGACCCGCGCGTGACCCGCGTGGGCCAGGTGCTCCGCAAGTACTCCCTCGACGAGCTTCCGCAGCTGTGGAACATCCTCGTCGGCGACATGAGCCTCGTCGGACCCCGTCCCCCGCTTCCCCGCGAGGTCGAGGGCTACGAGGGCCACGTCAAGCGACGCCTGTTCATCAAGCCCGGCCTCACCGGCATGTGGCAGGTGAACGGACGCTCGAATCTCAGCTGGGAGGAGAGCGTGCGTCTCGACCTCTACTACGTCGAGAACTGGTCGATCACGGGTGACCTCGTCATCATGTGGCGCACGTTCCGCGTACTCACCAGACCGGAAGGTGCCTATTGATGACCGAGAAGCGCATTGGATATGCCGCAGGGGCGTTCGACCTGTTCCATGTCGGCCACCTGAACATCCTGAAGCACGCGAAGAGCCAGTGCGACTACCTCATCGCCGGCGTCGTCTCCGACGAGATGCTGAGGCTGACGAAGGGCATCACCCCGGTGGTCCCGCTCGCCGAGCGTCTCGAGATCGTCAGCCACATCAGCTACGTCGACGAGGCGGTGGCCGAAGTCGTGCCCGACAAGCTCGAGACCTGGAAGACGCTGCAGTTCGACGTCTTCTTCAAGGGCGACGACTGGAAGGGCACCGAGAAGGGCCGCCGGTTGGAGCACGAGTTCGCCAAGGTCGGCGTCGACGTCGTCTATTTCCCCTACACCGTTTCCACCTCGAGCACCGCCCTCCGGCGCGCGCTGGAACTACTTGAAGCACCTTCCAACAGAAAGCAGACATTGTGACGAAAAGCGCACTCATCACGGGCGTGACGGGCCAGGACGGCTCGTACCTCGCGGAGCTCCTTCTCGAGAAGGGCTACGAGGTCCACGGCATCAAGCGTCGCTCGTCGTCCCTCAACACCGACCGCATCGACCACCTCTACCAGGACCCGCACGAGGAGAACGCCCGCTTCCACCTCCACTACGGCGACCTGACCGACGGCTCGAACCTCACTCGCATCATCCAGGACGTCCAGCCCGACGAGATCTACAACCTCGGTGCGCAGTCCCACGTCGCCGTGAGCTTCGAGAGCCCCGAGTACACCGCCGATGTCGACGGCCTCGGAACGCTGCGTCTGCTCGAGGCGGTCCGCCTGCTGAAGATGACGGACCGCGTGCGGTTCTACCAGGCCTCCACCTCGGAGCTGTACGGCCTCGTGCAGGAGATCCCGCAGAAGGAGACGACGCCGTTCCACCCCCGCTCCCCCTACGCGGTCGCCAAGCTCTTCGCCTACTGGACGACGATCAACTACCGCGAGGCGTACGGCATGTACGCCTGCAACGGCATCCTGTTCAACCACGAGTCCCCGCGCCGCGGTGAGACCTTCGTGACCCGCAAGATCACCCGTGGTCTCGCCGGCGTCGCGCAGGGCCTCCAGCCCGCGCTGCACATGGGAAACATCAACTCGCTGCGCGACTGGGGCCACGCCAAGGACTACGTGCGCCTCCAGTGGATGATGCTCCAGCAGGACTTCCCCGAGGACTTCGTGATCGCCACGGGCGTGCAGTACTCCGTGCGCCAGTTCATCGAGTGGTCCGCCAAGGAGCTCGGCATCACGCTGCGCTTCGAGGGCAAGGACGTGGACGAGGTCGGCATCGTCGAGTCCGTCGAGGGCGACAACGCCCCCGGCGTCTCCCCCGGCGACGTGATCGTGCGCATCGACCCGCGCTACTTCCGCCCCGCCGAGGTCGACACGCTGCTCGGCGACTCGACCAAGGCTCAGCGCCAGCTGGGCTGGGCCCCCGAGATCGGCGTGCGCGAGATGTGCGCCGACATGGTGGCGTCCGACCTCGAGGACGCCCGCCGCATCGCGTTCCTGCGTAAGAACGGGTACCCGACCGCGGTGGCGCTGGCAAGTTGAGCACCCGTTCCACGGCCGACGCGGTCTACGTCGCCGGCCACCGAGGGATGGTGGGGTCGGCGATCGTCCGCCGCCTCACCGCCCTCGGCTACACCAACATCGTCACGCGGACGCGGGACGAGCTCGACCTCACCGACCAGCACGCCGTCCGCGAGTTCTTCCGCACCACGCCGGTCGACCAGATGTACCTTGCCGCCGCGAAGGTCGGCGGGATCCAGGCGAACAACACCCAGCCGGCCGAGTTCATCCACGAGAACCTCGTGATCGAGAGCAATCTCATCAGCGCCGCGCACGAGGCCGGGGTCGAGCGCATCCTGTTCCTCGGGTCGTCCTGCATCTACCCGAAGGACGCCGCCCAGCCGATGCGGGAGGACAGCCTGCTGACCGGACCGCTCGAGCCGACCAACGAGCCGTACGCGCTCGCGAAGATCGCCGGCATCAAGCTGTGCGAGAGCTTCAACCGGCAGTACGGCCGCGACTACCGCAGCGTCATGCCCACGAACCTGTACGGTCCGGGGGACAACTACCACCCCACGAAGTCGCACGTCGTGCCCGCCCTGATCCGCCGCTTCCACGAGGCGGCCCAGGAGGGCGTCGACGAGGTCGTCGTCTGGGGCACGGGCACGCCGATGCGCGAGTTCCTGCACGTGGACGACATGGCCGCGGCCAGCGTGCACGTGATGGAGTTGGAGCACGAGGTGTACGCCCAATACACTGAGCCGATGCTCTCCCACATCAACGTCGGGACAGGGCAGGACTGCACGATTCGCGAGCTCGCCGAGACGGTCGCCGCCGTCACCGGGTTCACCGGTCGGGTCACGTTCGACGCGAGCAAGCCAGATGGAACGCCCCGGAAGCTCCTCGACGTGTCGCGACTGCGCGACCTCGGCTGGCAGTCGAGCGTCGGATTGAAAGAGGGCCTCGAGGATGCATTCAACTGGTTCCTCGCCCACCAGGATGACTACCGGGGTCGCTGACCCCGGTGCGATCGGGCGGGTGCTGATCGTCGGTCTCAACTACGTACCCGAGCCGACGGGCATCGCGCCGTACACGACGGGCCTCGCTGAGGGGCTCGCTCGGGACGGTGTCCCGGTCCGCGTCGTGGCCGGCTTCCCGCACTACCCGCAGTGGCGCATCCACGACGGCTACAGCGGCCGCACCATGCGCGAGACGATCGGCGGCGTCCCCGTGACGCGCCTGCGGCACTACGTGCCGCCGGCGCCGCGGCTGCTCGACCGGCTCGTGCTCGAGCTCGGCTTCGGCCTGCGCGCGGCCACGGCACGCTGGGGCGGACCCGACGTCCTCCTCCTGGTGTCCCCCGCGCTGTTCTCGACCGGTCTGGCCGGCCTGCGGGCCCGCCTCACCGGCGTGCCGTACGCGGTGTGGGTGCAGGACATCTACACGCTCGGCGTCGCCGAGAGCGGAACGGGCGGCCGGCTGGCCGGCCGGCTGCTCTCCTGGGTCGAGCGGTCCATCCTGCGCTCGGCCAACCGGGTGGTGGTGATCCACGACCGCTTCAAGCGCTACCTCGTCGAGGACCTCGGCATCGAGGCGGATCGCGTCGCGGTCGTGCGCAACTGGAGCCACGTCGACGAGGCGCCGTCCTTCTCCCGCTCGGGCACGCGCGAGCGGCTCGGCTGGGGTCCGGACGACGTCATCGTCCTGCACGCGGGCAACATGGGCGCCAAGCAGGGCCTGGAGAACGTCGTGCAGGCGTCCCAGCTGGCTGCCGACCGGGGATCCCGGGTGCGTTTCGTGCTGCTCGGCGACGGCAACCGCCGGGCCGCGCTCGAGGCGCTCGGCGGCAACTCCGCGCTCGACTTCCTCGACCCGCTGCCCGAGGGCGAGTTCACTGCTGCGCTCCACGCCGCCGATGTGCTGCTCGTCAACGAGCGGCCCGGGCTCACCGAGATGTCGGTCCCGAGCAAGCTCACGTCGTACTTCGCCACCGGTCTGCCGGTGATCGCGGCCACGGACGCGCTCAGCGTCACCGCCGAGGAGCTGATCCGGTCCGGCGCGGGCCCGCGCGTCGACGCGGCGGATCCCGCCGCCCTGCTCGCGGCGGCCGAGACCCTGGCGGCCGATCCGGAGTCCGCCGCCTCCTACGGCCGGGCGGGCCGGGTCTTCCGCGGCGAGAACCTGTCGGAGAGCTCCGCCATCGCGGCGTTCACGCGCATCCTCACCGACGTCGCCGCACGGGCGACCGCACGGCGAGCCTCGTCCTAGGCCCTCTGTCCCGCTCCTGAGCGCGTGGGGCCCTATCGGGCGCCGCGATGCCGTCCCCGCCCTCCCGCGCGCTCAGACAGCCGCCGAGCGGCTGCCGGGCGCCCCGCCGTACCCTCCGCGCTCCCGCACCCCTCGGGACTTCCCGGGCGCTCTCAGGCGCTTCCCGGCGCGCTCAGGCGACGGAGACCGCGCGGAACCGGATGGGCGGCCCCTTGCGGTAGTTCTTGCACAGGGAGAAGTAGCCGCCGCGGTACGTCGTGTCCGGCACCTCGAACTGCCACTTGCTGAGTCCCAGGCGGGACACCCGGATGCGCTCCGGGGACACCTCGACGGTGAACTGCATCCACTCGCCGGACTGCGCGGGTGACGTGCGCACCGAGCCGACCATGATGCCGTCGAGCACGCCCGCCGGCCTGCTGAACAGCTCGAGCATCCCGTTCGCCCGCATGATCACGTGGTACCCCGGGACGTCGCTCTCCACCCGCACCCGATACGGCCGGTCATCCGGCTGGCCGAACGCGATGCCGACGTGCTGGAACCCCTCCGGCAGCTCCCCCGGCCACTGCAGCTCGAACGCGATGGTGTAGCTGGTCGCGTCGACCGGGCACAGGGAGCCCATCAGGTAGCTCTGCAGACCCGTCGCGCCGATGCTCAGGGACGAGGTGAGCACGTCGAACTTCGGCTGGTACGCGGCGCCCTTGCTCGTCGTCCAGGGCAGATCCCCGGCCATCCGCAGGCCGTCCGCGAACGCGTCCGTGCGGGCCCGCGAGGTCGCCGACATCACGTAGGGCAAGTTGGAGCACATCATCCCGCGCACGCCCAGCGCCAGCATGCGGTCTCGGCTCGCCCGGCGGTGGACCTCCCAGGCGATGACGGGCTTGCCCGTGCTCACCAGGCGGGTCACCTCGTCGTCGGTCGCCTCGACCGGCACGCCGAGGTAGTCGAAGCGGTCCACGAACTCGTCGATCCGGCCGATGATGTCGCGGGAGAAGTAGCCCCAGACGCGGTATCCGCGGCGGCTCGCCTCCTTGTACTGCTTCGCGCCCGCCCACTGCTTCCAGACGAAGTGCGCGGTGGAGTCCTCGTACGTGTCGAGGAGGTCGAGCAGGGCCTTGGTGTTCTCCGCCTGCTTGTCCTCGATGAAGATCACGTGCGTGCCGGCGTACGCGTCGAGCACGTCGGTCAGGCGGGCGATCGGCTGCGGCAGGTAGGCAGGCCCGATCCAGCCCCGCGCATCGATCTCGATCTTCGACAGCTCCGACCAGTCGGTCGCGGCGATCTCGACCTCGCTCGTGCCGAGCCTCCTCGTGGTCTGGTCGTGATGGCAGACCATCACGCCGTCCCTGGTCACGTTCACCGACACCTCGATGGCCTTGACGCCGAGGGCGATCGCGTTCGAGTAGGCGTCCATCGTGTGCTCGGCCCAGTTGTCGCCCGAGCCGCGGTGCGCGACGTAGAACGGGCTGGTCGACAGGAGGTCGTCGACGGTGTGCACGGCGCCCGAGACCCCCAGGGCGGACGGCTCTGCCACCGTTGCCCCCTGCCCCGTCCGGCAACCGGTCAGGAGCAGCAGCGAGGCGCCACCGAGGAGGAAGCCCCGACGGCCCAGTTCAGCCGTCCGGCCGCTGCCCGACGAGTGCACGGACCCCATGGTGCGCTCCAAACGTGAGGGAAATCATCGATGATCTGAGGGAGAACGGGCCGCGGTGGCATGGTGAAATCGCCGATGGAGCGGTCCCTTCCTCGATTCTCTCCCCTGCGGGGCCGGAAAGGAAATATGCGAGCGAATCGATCGGCCCGCATGGCGGATCTGCCGCCCGGCTCCCACGACGGACACCCACCGACCCGTCCCGGGAGGGACGGGTCAGCGGGTGTCAGGGCCGCAGCTGCGGATTACGAGGTGTACGTGAAGGTGAGCACGGGCCGGTTGGTCGTCGCCGCCTCCCGCGACCAGAAGCGCAGGTTGTCGCTCCCGCTCCCGGTGACCGCGACGGAGACCCTCGATCCGGCCAGCGCAGCCAGCGCCGCCGCGTCGAGCGTCACGTCGTAGGACGTGTTGATGGACCGGGCGCCGGTCAACGTTCCCACGGTCGCGCCCAGCGCGGTGGGTCGGGTCGTCCAGGTCACGGTCGACTCGTTCCACGGGTCGGACACGAGCCGCAGGGCGAAGCTGTCGGCCGATCCTGCCGCGGAGTCCGTCGAGGTCCTGATGCGGAGCGTCGCCCCGGTCAGCGTCCTGCCCGCCGGAGCGGCAGGGACGTCGAACGACAGGTAGCTGATGTTCGCCGCACCCGTGCCGCCGCGCGACACGAGGTAGTTCACCGTGCCGTACGCCTTCGCGGCGTTGTTCTCGGCGACCAGGGCATCCGCGGTCAGGCCACCGGTGACGACCACGGGAGTCGTGGTCCCGCCGCTGACGGTGGCGGAGACCGCCGCGGAGGCGGCGCTCGCGTTGCCCGCGGCGTCCACGGCCACCACCCGGTAGTAGTAGGTGCCGGGTGCGAGACCGGCGCCGGTGTAGGTGGTGCCGCTGACCGTGCCGACGAGGCTCGCCGCGCCGACCGCGAAGTCAGCGCTCGTGCCCCGGTACACGCGATACGCGCTCACGCCGACGTTGTCGGTCGATGCGGTCCAGCGCACCGTCGCGGTGCTGCCGTCGACGGAGGCGGACGGGGAGCCGGGCACGCTGGGCGCCTGGCTGTCGGCCGGCGCCGTCCCGTTGCCGAGCGTGTGGTGCTCGGCGACCTCGGCCGCGCTCAGGCCACGCGGATAGACCGCGACCTCGTCGATGTCTCCGCTGAAGAACGGCGTCGACGGCGACGACGGCCACGACGTGGTGCTTCCGCCGCCGACCCGCCAGTGCCCGGAGAACACCTGGTTCCTCGTCGCCGGGTTGGTGCCGAGGAGGGCGCCGTCGACGTAGAGCTTCATGCCCGACGAGTCCTGCGACGCCACGACGTGGTGCCACTGGCCGTCGTTGTAGGGGTTGGGCGAGATGACGGTCTGGGCTGCGCCGTCGTAGACACCGAAGATCAGCCGGCCGGAGTTGGTCATGTAGACCTGCTTGTCGTAGCTGCCACCGGTCCCGGTCGGCACCGCCTCGAAGCCGAGGATCTTGCCACCGGTCGTCGTGGTCGTCTTGACCCACGCCTCGGTCGTGAACGCGTCCGGGCTTCCCGACTGCGGGCTCACGACCAGGCTGTCGGTGCTGCCCGTCGTGCGGATGGCCGAGCCGGCGCTCACCTTGCCGCCGACCGCCCGCGTGGCCGCCGACCCCACCGTGCCGTCGTTGCGGCCGAGGTAGGACCAGTCGTTCGCGACGCCGGTCGCCTCGTTGAGGCGCCAGTACAGGTCCGGCTGATCGCCGTAGACGCTCGCTCCGTACGCGTCCGTCGGGGCGGCGTTGACGTTCGACGCGCCGCCGAGGTCGTAGTGCTCGAGCACCTGGCGGGCCGAGAGCGGCGCGTTGTAGACGGCCGTCTCGTCGATCTGACCGCGGAAGTAGTTGCTCGTGGGTCGGTTCGGCCAGCTGTTGAGGTTGTCGCCGCCGACGTGCCAGACCCCGGCGTAGTTCTGCGCCGTCGTGACCGAGTTGCTGCCGACGGCCAGGCCGTCGACGTACAGGCGCATGCCCGCGGGGCCCTGCGTCGCGACCACGTGGTGCCACTGGTTGTCGTTGTAGGGGAGCGCGGAACGCACGGTGGTCATGCTGCCGGTGTAGACGCCGAAGGTGAGCCGGCCGGAGTTCTCCATGTAGACGTGACGGTCGAAGGTGCGGCTCGGGCTGGCCTGGAGGTTGTCGGTACGCGGGCGGCCGGTGCCGAAGCCGATGATCTTTCCGCCGGCGGTGGTGTCCGTCTTGATCCAGGTCTCCATCGTGTAGGTGGTCGGAGCCTGCTTCAGCTGGTCCTCCCACACGAAGTCGTCGACGCCGTCGAAAGTGGCCGCCGTGCTGGTGTCACCGCGGATGGCTCCCGCCGCTCCGCCGACGGCGCCGAACTTGTAGAGCCCGTTGTTCGCGGTGGTCGTCGTGGCGCCCGCCGACTTGTCCTGCACCCACTCGCCGCTGGTCTCGTCGTAGCGCCAGAAGATCCGGGCGCCGTCGGCGATCACGCGGGAGGCGTAGGCCGAGCCCGTGGCCCGCGCGGTGGCGGTGCTCGAGCCGGACAGCGCGCTGGTGTTGCGACCGTCAGTCACCTGGACTCGGTAGCTGTACGCCGTGCCCGGGGTGACGTTCGTGTCCACGAAGGTCACCTGGGGACGCGTCCACCAGAACGACGTCGCGGTCGTGGTGTAGATCGGGGTCGTCGATCCGTTGCGGAACACGCGGTAGGTCAGGTTGCTGTCGTCGGTGTCGATCACGGTGCGGAAGCGCACCTGGATGGCGCCGTTGGTCAGCGCCTCGGCCGTCGCGCCCGTCGCCGGCGGGTTGCCGGTGTCGTCCGGTCCCCATCGGGTGAGGCCCTGCTGGTTGGCCCCGTTGATCTGGGTGAACTCGCCGCCCGACCACAGGTACTCCTTGCCCGTGGTGCGGCCGGCGGCGATGGTCAGCGCGCGCGGACCGATGCCCTCGCCGATGCCGTCGTTGCCGCGCGGGAACCACTGAAGCAGGTTCGCCGGCGCGGCGGCATTCTGCGCGGTGAAGTAGTTGCGCTTGCCGTCCTGGAACGCGCCGATGCTCGTGCAGTCGTGCGCGTGGCTCGCGGCGTACAGCGTGCCGTTGTGCTCGAGCACCGCCTGAGTGGCGCCGAGGCAGTTGTCGCGCCACTCCTGCTCGAGAGTCGACCAGTTGATCGCGAAGCGGCCGTCGAAGACGCCACCGCCGGTGCCCTCGTTGCCGCCGTAGAACCGGGTGCCGTCCGAGTACAGGGACTTGGTCACCGAGTTGCGGTGGATGAAGGGCGCCGGGTAGTTGCGCACGTTCGCGCCCGTCGCCGCGTCGACCACGGCGATCGAGTGCGAGTCCTGGCCGTTGATGGTGTCGAACTCGCCGCCGACCACGACCCTCGAGCCGTCGGGTGACACGGTGAGCGCCCGGCCGTCGGCAGTAACCGTCGTCGCGCGGTCGATGAGACCGGCCTGCGCGGTCCACGGAAGGACGGTGCTGTTGCTCGTGGTGCTCACGGCGGCGAACTTCTGACGCGGCTGACCGCCGACGCTCACGAAGGCGCCGGCGAGGTAGAGCCGGCTACCGGACAGCGCCATGGCGTACACGGTCGCCGACACCGAGGGACCCCGGAACGGGGTCACCGTGCAGGTGACCGGGTTGATCGCGGCGACGCGCGTGACGTTGACGCCGTTGATGCTGGTGAAGTTACCGCCGACGTAGACGGTGTTGCCGTCCGGGGAGGCGACGAGCGAGCGCACGGTCGGCGTGCCGGCCGAGTAGGCGACGTTGAGCGCGCAGCTCTCGGGGGCGCCGGTCTCGGCGTTGAGCACGGCGAGCGCACTGCGGTTCACCGCGGTGCCGGTGCCACCGGTGGGCGGGCGGAGCTGGTTGAACGTGCCGCCGACGACGACTCTGCCGTTGGCGGCGGTGGCGAGCGCGTAGACGACGCCGTCCGTCTGCCAGGTGGGCAGGTTCTCGGCGCTGAACTGAACGCCCGGCGACAGTGCCGAGGCGGGCGAGAGCGCCGGAGATGCGACGCTGATTCCGGCGGCCACGGCGATCGCCGTGAGTAGAGCTGCGGTTTTGCGCATGGTGATGTCCCTCGGGTGTGCAGCGTTCGCGAGGCTGCGGGTGTAATCGGTCCGACTCCGGCAGTCATGGGCAGTGGGTCTGCCGCTGACAGGGGTATCCAGGGTCGGGCTCGTCGAAGGTTACTCACCTTACCGGTGCCCGCGTATCGCGAGAAGAAGGGTTGCGCCGGCCCGACGCCGTCCGCCATCATGCCCGCGGAAACGACACCACCCGCCGGCACATCCTCCAGGGATGCGCCGACGGGTGGCGGGAGTGCTGTCGCTCGTTACGAGGTGTAGGTGAACGTGAGGACCGGACGGCTCGCCGTCGCCGCCTCGCTCGACCAGAGCCGCAGGTTGTCCGTGCCGCTGCCGATCATCGCGACGGAGACGGTGGAGCCGGCGAGGGCGTTCAGCGCCGCCGCGTCGAGCGTCACGTCGTAGAACGCGTTCAGGGCGCTGGCCCCGGACAGGGTTCCGACGGTGGCGCCGAGCGCGGTGGGCCGCGTCGTCCAGGTCACGGTGTCCTCGTTCCAGGCGTCGGACACCAGGCGGAGCCCGAACGTGTCGACCGAGGCCGCCGCGGAGTCCGTGGAGGTGCGGACCCGGAGCGTCGCGCCCGTCAGCGTCTTGCCTGCGGGGGCGGCGGGGACATCGAACGCCAGGTAGCTGATGTTCGCGGCACCCGTGCCGCCACGGGAGACGAGGTAGTTGACCGTGCCGTACGCTCGGGCGGCGTTGTTCTCCGCGACCAGGGCGTCCGCCGTCAGGCCACCGGTGATGACCACCGGGGGCGTGGACGGGCTGCTCACCGTGACACCGGTCGAAGCGGAGGCGCCGCTGGCGTTGCCCGCCGCGTCCGTCGCCACGACCCGGTAGTGGTACGTGCCGGGGGCGAGGCCGGCGTCGGTGTACGACGTCGCCGTGCCCGAGGCGATCCGGTTGGCGTCGGTGACCGCGAAGTCCGCGCCAGCACCGCGGTGCAGGGCGTACCCGGCGACACCGACGTTGTCCGTCGAGGCCGACCAGGTCACGGTTGCGGTCGTGCCGGACAGCGACGCGACGACATCGGCGGGGACCGACGGTGCCGACGAGTCGGCGACGACGGCCTCGGCCGCAGCGGATGCGGCGCTGGCGTTGCCCGCCGCGTCGACGGCGATCACGCGGTAGAAGTGCCGCCCGGTCGGCAGTGCCGGGTCGGTGTGCCCGGCCGTCGTCGTGGTGGCGATGCGGTTCTCCGCCGTGACGGCGAAGTCCGCGGTCGTGCCGCGGTGGACGCGGTACTCGCTCACGCCGACGTTGTCGGTGGAGGCGGTCCAGCTGACCGCGGCGCTGTCCCCGGTCACCGCGACGGCGACATCGCTCGGCACGCTGGGCGCCTGGCTGTCGGTCGTCGTGGTCCCGCTGCCGAGCGAGTAGTGCTCGGTCACCTCGGCGGCGCTCAGGCCGCGCGGGTACACCGCGACCTCGTCCACGTCGCCGCTGAAGAACGGCGTGGTCGGGGAGGACGGCCAGGAGTTGGTGTTGCCGCCGCCGACGCGCCAGTAGCCCGTGAAGACCTGGTTCCTGGTGGTCGGGTTGGTGCCCAGGAGGGCGCCGTCGACGTACAGCCGCATGCCGGTCGCGTCCTGGCTGGCGACGATGTGGTGCCACTGGCCGTCGTTGTAGGGGTTGGGCGAGATGACGGTCTGGGCTGCGCCGTCGTAGACACCGAAGATCAGCCGGCCGGAGTTGGTCATGTAGACCTGCTTGTCGTAGCTGCCACCGGTCCCGGTCGGCACCGCCTCGAAGCCGAGGATCTTGCCACCGGTCGTCGTGGTCGTCTTGACCCACGCCTCGGTCGTGAAGGCCGTGGGGGTGCCGTTCTGCGGGCTCACGACGAGGCTGTCGGTGCTGCCGGTCGTGCGGACGGCGGAGCCGCCGTTCACCTGACCGCTGACGCCGCGGGTGGATGCGACGCCCACCGTGCCGTCGTTCTGACCGAAGTACGAGGCGTCGTTCGCCGCGCCGCTCGTCTCGTCCAGGCGCCAGTACAGGTCGGGCTCGTCACCGAACACGCTCGCGCCGTACGCGTCCGCCGGGGCGGAGTTGACGTTCGCCGTGCCGCCGCCGAGGCCGTAGTGATCGGCGACGGTGCGAGCGGAGAGCGGCGTGTTGTAGATGGCCGTCTCGTCGATCTGGCCGCGGAAGTAGTTGCTCGTCGGGCGGTTCGGCCAGCCGTTGAGCTGGTCTCCGCCGACGTGCCACACACCCGCGTAGTTCTGGGCATTCGTCACCGAGTTGCTGCCCACGGCGAGGCCGTCGACGTAGAGACGCATGCCCGCGGGGCCCTGCGTCGCGACCACGTGGTGCCACTGGTTGTCGTTGTACGCCTGAGCGGAGCGGATGGCCGTGGTCGCACCGGTGTAGACACCGAAGCTGAGGCGGCCCGTGTTGTCCATGTAGACGTGACGGTCGTAGCTGCCGCTCAGCACCGCGTCGAGGTTATCGGTGCGGGGACGGCCGTTGCCGAAGCCGATGATCTTTCCACCGGTGGTCGTGTCCGTCTTGATCCAGGTCTCGATCGAGTAGGTCGTCGGGGCCGTCAGCTTGAGCTGGTCCTCCCAGACGAAGTCGTCGACACCGTCGAAGGTGGCGGACGTGCTCGCGTCGTTCGGGATCGCCCCGGCGGCGCCGCCGACGGCACCGAACTTGTACAGGCCGTTGTTCGCGGTCGTCGTGGTCGCGCTCGCCGACTTGTCCTGCACCCACTCGCCGCTGGTCTCGTCGTAGCGCCAGTAGAGGGAGGCGCCGTCGTCGATCACGCGGGAGGCGTAGGCCGAACCGGTGGCCCGCGCGGTGGCGGTGCTCGAGCCGGACAGGGCGCTGGTGTTGCGGCCGTCGCTGACCTGGACCCGGTAGCTGTAGGCCGTGCCCGGGGTGACGTTGCTGTCGATGAAGGTGATCTGCGGACGGGTCCACCAGAACGACGTCGCCGTCGTCTCGTAGATCGGGGTGGTGGAGCCGTTGCGGAACACGCGGTAGGTGAGGTCGCTGTCGTCGGTGTCCGTCACGGTGCGGAAGCGCACCTGGATGGCACCGCCCTCGAGGGCCTCGGCGGTCGCGCCGGTGGCGGGCGGGTTGCCCGTGTCGTCCGGTCCCCAGCGGGTGAGGCCCTGCTGGGCGACGCCGTTGATCTGGGTGAACTCGCCACCGGACCACAGGTAGTTCTTGCCGGTGGTGCGGCCGGCGGCGATGGTCAGCGCGCGCGGACCGATGCCCTCGCCGATGCCGTCGTTGCCGCGCGGGAACCACTGCAGGAGCGCGGCGGGAGCCGCGGCGTCCTGAGCGGTGAAGTAGTTGCGCTTGCCGTCCTGGAACGCGCCGTTGCTGCCGCAGTCGTGCGCGTGGCTCGCCGCGTAGAGGGTGCCGTTGTGCTCGAGGACCGCCTGGGTCGCGCCGAGGCACGTGTCGCGCCACTCCTGCTCGAGGGTCGCCCAGTTGATCGCGAAGCGGCCGTCGAAGACGCCGCCGCCGGTGCCCTCGTTACCGCCGTAGAAGCGGGTGCCGTCGGAGTAGAGCGTCTTGGTGACGGAGTTGCGGTTGATGAACGGCGCGGGGTAGGCGCGCACGTTCGCGCCGGTCGCGCCGTCGACCACGGCGATCGAGTGGGAGTCAGCGCCGTTGATGCTGTCGAACTCGCCGCCCACGACGACCTTGGAGCCGTCGGGCGAGACGGTGAGGGCCCTGCCGTCCGCGGTCACGGTCGCCGTGTCCCGGTTGATGAGGCCGGCATCCGCGATCCACGGGAGGACGGTGCTGTTGGTCGTGGTGCTGACGGCCGCGAACTTCGCGCGCGGCTGGCCACCGACCGTGGTGAACGCGCCGGCCAGGTACAGCCGGTTGCCCGACAGCGCCATGGCGTAGACGGTCGCCGAGACCGACGGCGCGCGGAAGGAGGTGACGGTGCAGGTGACGGGGTTCACCGCGGCGACGCGCGTGACGTTCACGCCGTTGATGCTGGTGAAGTTACCGCCGACGTAGACGGTGTTGCCGTCCGGGGAGGCGACGAGCGAGCGCACCGTCGGGGTTCCTCCGGTGAAGGCGACGTTGAGCGCGCAGCTCTCCGGGGCGCCGGTCTCGGCGTTGAGCACGGCGAGCGCACTGCGGCTGACCGCGGTGCCGGTGCCGCCGGTGGGCGGGCGGAGCTGGTTGAACGTGCCGCCGACGACGACCCTGCCGTTGGCGGCGGTGGCCATCGCGTACACGATGCCGTCCGTCTGCCAGGTGGAGAGGTTGTCTGCGCTGAAGTCCAGTCCGGGCGACAGTGCTGCGGCTGGAGACAGTGCCGGTGAAGCGACGGTGATTCCGGCGGCCACGGCGAGTGCCGTGAGTAATGCTGCGGGTTTACGCATGAATGTTGTTATCCCTCGGGTGAGCAGTGTCCTCGTGAGGGGTTCACGAGACTGCGGGTAAACAGAAAGCTCTCTGCAGTTGCCTCGGCGCAGGGGGGTGGGGTAAGGCCGAGTTTCTCGTCAGTGAACTTCTCGAAGGTTACTCACATTAATGCTGTGCGCTTGCCCCCAGAATGGGGGAGGTCACGCGGGACCGGATCTGTGCGAGTCCCGACCGTCGGATCCGGGGCCCGAGACAGGGTCCGCTGCGGGGCCCGGAGCGGGTCCGGAACGGGTCGAGATGAACACCAGCGACAGGACGATCAGCACCAGGGTTCCCATGGCCTGCAGGAGCGAACCGCGCAGCAGGATCAGCAGGTAGAAGGGCAGCACGGCGGCGGCGATGGCGCCCACCCCGTACGCGCCGGTCGCGCTGTAGTTGCGGTCGAGCCGGCCGAGCCCGACGGCGACGAGGCCGGAGAGCACGAGCACCCCGAGGATGCCGAAGTTGACGAGCATCTCCGCCCAGATCGGGGCCGAGAGATTCGTGAAGTTGTAGCCGCGGAACTCCGCGAGCACCACCCCGGTGCCGTTGGGCTTGTCCGGCCAGATGGAGCGCGGCACCCAGAACAGCAGGAGGCCGACGAGCTGGCGCCCCGGCTGCAGCGGCGTCGTCTCCGTCATCAGGAGCGCGTTGGACAGCTGGCCGAAGGCGTCGTAGTCGCCGTTGCCCTCGTACTCGGTCAGGAAGCCCGTGCGGATGGCGTTGACGGTGTCCCTGCGGCGGAACAGGTCGGCGATCGGGAAGAGGAACAGCAGCCCGACGATGATGCCGACCATGGTGATCGACGTGCGCCGCCGCGTCGAGTACGCGCCGAGCGGTCCGAGGAAGCTGCCCCAGATGACACCGAAGTGGTACCGCGCGCTCGAGAACGGGTTCGTCACCAGCAGACTCACGCCCGTGAGCACGGACGCGACGATGCGGCCGGCGGACTTGCGGGGCGCGTCCCGGGTGATGTTCCACCAGCCGTGCGCGGCGATGAGGATGGGGACCGCGGAGGCGGCGCCGACGATGGCGCCGACCGTCGGATCCGGCCAGAGCTGGTTCTCGACGTCGGCGAACTCCGCGCGGCTCGTGAACAGGTTGGCGGGTCCGACCCTGCTGAGGTAGTACCCCGTCGCGGCGAAGCCGGCGATCGTGAGCAGCACGAGGCGACCGCGATGGATCGCATGCGACTTGGGCGGCCGCAGGGCGCGACCGGAGTTGCGGTGCGCGAAGGCGAAGCCGATCGCGAACGAGACCACCCCGCCCATCGCGAGCGCCGCCGTCGGCCCGTCGAGCGTCGGGTCGAGGTCGAGCGTCGTGGTCGGCATCCGGTCGGCGCGGATCTGCACGGTCGGCGCAAGGCCGAAGAAGACGTAGCTGAACACCCAGAAGATGAACTCGAACAGGCGCCGCTCACCGGCCGCCACGAGCATCGACAGACGGAGGGCGGACACGATCAGGATGACGAACGTCATGACCCAGCCGGAGCTGCGCCCGGAATCGGGCTCCGAGAAGATGAGGAACGGGACGATCAGCCCGAGCGCTCCGAAGGTGGCGTAGCCGGCGACCGTGCCGAGGATGTGGTCGCCCGGCTGCTCGTCGCCCCCCTTCGCAGCCAGCCCGACGTCGGTCCCCCTGTCGGTCACGCGGCACCCCTCATGCGAGTTCTCCCCCGGGCTCCAGGCCGCGCTGTCCCCCGCGGCGGCGGGCGGCGGCCGTGATGGTGAGGCCGCTCGCCAGCGCGACGGCGACGGCCGCCGCGAATCCCCAGGCTGCGCCCTGCACGCCGAACGCGAGGGCGGCGAAGATCGGCACGGCCAGGGTCATACCGGCCAGTATGCCTCGCATCCAGCTCGACTGGACGTGCAGGGAGCTCGACCGGTAGTAGGCGAGAAGCGTGGTGTAGCCGACCATGGCGAGCGCCTGCACCGTGTTCGGCAGACGGAGGTCCTTGGCGGCGTCCCAGGTGTCGCCGAGCGCGATGCGGCCCAGCGAGTCCGGCAGCAGGAGCACGACCGCGCTCCAGATCACGCCGAGGCCGAGGAGGACGGCGCCGGTCTCGACGAGGCCACGCCGGTACCGCGGCGTGTTCCGCGACCGGACCAGCTCCGGGATCATGGCGATGCGCACGGAGTTGAACGCGGTGTTCAGCGGCGAGAAGAGCAGCGACGCGCCGCGGAGGGCCGCGATGCCGACCGCGCCGAGCGGGCCGGCGAGCACGAACCAGACGAGCGCGGTGGACGCGTTGAGGCTCGCGAACTCCGCGGAGAAGCGGACCGCGAGGTCGCGGTTGGTCAGGAACCACCTGACGCCGAGCAGCGGCCGCGGGTAGGCCCTGGTGATGGCGATGCCGAGCACCGCCGAGATCAGGGCCCCGGCCGCCCACGCGGCGACCACCCAGGTGCCGTCCGCACGCGCGACCGCGAGCAGCACCATCGCCGCGGTCGACAGCAGCGTCCAGACGGCGTCCATGACGAAGGCGAAGCCGGAGAGCTTCTGGCAGATGAGCACGTAGCGCAGCGCGTCCTGCAGGAGGAGCACGGGCATGGCGAAGGCGAGGACGAGCCAGATCTCCGGATTCGTCTCCCGGGCGAAGAACGCGCCGACCGCCAGGACGCCGAGCGCGAGCACGCCGACGAGGGTGGCGAGGCCGGCCGCAGCCCGGAAGCCGCGGAGGTCGGCGCCGTCGGCGGCGAACCGGACGAGCAGCACCTCGCCGATCAGCGCGCGCTGCAGCCCGAGGAAGAACACGAGCAGGACGTAGCCGAGGGAGAACTGGCCGAACTGCTCAGCGGACGAGACGTTCGCGACGATCGCGACCAGGAGGAAGTTCGAGGCACTCGAGGCGATCTGGTCGAGGACGGTGACGTGCCGCGAGTGCAGCCACCGCTTCACGAAGCGTCGTGGGCGCTCGCGGGCGAGGTCACGCGACGGCGGTGCGCATCGATGCGGCGCAGGGCCAGGTACCACTTGGCGAGGAACGCGCTCGTGGACAGCACCTTGATGATCGCGAGCAGGACGTAGACCGGGACGAAGACCGCCGGCCACGGCAGCAGCAGGAACATCACGCAGGTCACGCCGTAGTCGACCGGGAGCATGAGGGCGGAGCGCAGGCTCGACTGCCGGGACGCGGACGCGGCGGCTGCCGGGGTCGCCGGCTTCTCGCCGTGCAGCGCCTCGAGCTTCTCGAACAGGGTTCCGGCGAAGAACACGAGGGTGGCGGCGAGCGCGAACGCGGTGCAGACCAGCACGGCGAGCGTCTCGTCGAGGGCCTCCGTGCGCACCAGGAACCACAGGGTGGCGATGTGCAGCAGCACGATGCGACCGGAGTCGAGCACGTGGTCGAGCCACTCCCCGCTCACCGAGCCGGCCGAGCGCAGGCGGGCGAGCTGCCCGTCCGCCGAGTCGAAGAAGAAGCCGAGCACGAGCGCGACGCCGACGAGCGCCGCAGCCGGCCCCCCGTCGACGAAGAACATGAGGGCGATCAGCGCGCCGTAGGTGAGCACGCCGCCGATAGCGGTGAGGCCGTTCGGCGTCATCCATGCCGGGGACGCCGCGGCGATGACCCGGCCCGCGGGCCGGTTCACGTAGAGCGTGTAGAGCGGAACCCCCCGGCGCTTCTTCTGCGCCTGCCGCAACGAGTCGAACCGCTCGCGAAAACCATCGGCGCCTGAGCTCACCGTTCCCCCACACCATCCCGCGCCAGCTGGCGCTCATCCGTCCGCAGCTGGTCGCGGCCCATCGAATAGTAGTGCTCGAGAAGGTCGACGACCGCACCGGCGGTGAAGTACCGCTCCGCGACGGTCCGCGCACGCTCGCCGAGCGCCTGCCGCGCGACCGGGTCGACGAGGAGCCCCCGGATGGCTTCGGCGAGCGCAGCCGCACCGCCGTCGAACAGCACGACGGCCTCGTGCTCGCGCAGCCGCTCGGCGATGAGGCACGTCGCGGAGATCACGGTGGGCACGCCGACGGACATCGCCTCGAGCACCGTCATCGGGAACGGCTCATTCAGGCTCGGCAGGACGTACACGTCGGCCGAGCGCAGCCGATCCGGGGCCGTGCCGGGCGGGATCGCACCCTCGTAGACGATGGCGTCGGCGAGGCCGCGGGAGTCGACGAAGCGGCGCAGCTCCGCCAGGTCGCCCTCGTCGGGCCCCACGATCGCGAAGCGGGCCTTCAGCCCCTCGGCCAGCAGGAGGGCGGCCGCCTCCGCGAACAGCTGCACGCGCTTGCGCGGCTGCAGCCGGGCCAGGAACAGGACCTCGGGCACTCCGGCGCCATTCTCGGTGCCGGTGCGCCCGTGCTCCTGAGCGGGGACGCCGTTCGGCAGCTCCACGATCGACACGCCGCCCTTCGCGACCGCGGCCACCCGGTCCGCGTCCGCGGTCGTGAGGGCGAGCACCGACGTGCTGCGCCGGAGGATCGGGCGGATGGCGAGATCGAAGACCCGCGCCTTCGGCCGGGCATCCGGCTTCACCATGCCGTGGGTCTGCAGGTAGACGCGCGGCGAACGCTTCCGCAGGAGCGTCGCGAGCACGGTCGGCGCCGCGATCAGGTCGCGTGAGAGGTGCACGTGCAGGACGTCGAACTGGCGCGCCCGGCCCGTCAGCTCCCGGAACAGGGCGGGTGACACCAGGCCGCTGAACCCCATCGGCACCGCCCGGAAGATGCGGAACAGGTGGACGGTGACCCCGGGGATCTCGAGCGTCGCGACGCCGTCCCAGCCCGCGAACACCTCGACGTGGTGGCCGCGGGCCGCGAGCTCGCGGCACTGGGCGACCATGACCGCCAGCGGCCCGCCGTACGCGCCGTCGGCGGACACGTAGGTGAGCACGTGGGCGATCCTCACACGCCGTCCTCGGTGGGGAAGCGGGTGCCCACGATCTGAGGGTCGGCGGGCGACACGATGGCGTTCGCCGGGATCGTGCCCTTGACGACGGTCATGGGCGAGATGACGGCGGAGCGGCCGATGCGGGAGCCGCCGAGCACGACGCAGCGGGACGTGATCCAGGCGCCGGACTCGATGACGATGGGCCGGGTGATGAGGCCCATGTCCGTGCGCATCGCGTGCGCGCCGGTGGTCAGGTAGGACTCCTGGGAGATGACGACGTCGTGGCCGACGGTGATGCGGTCGCGGTTGTGGAACCACACGCCGTCGCCGATCCAGCTGTGGTCGCCGATCGTCAGGTTCCAGGGCGACTTCACGCGCGTGCGGGGCCGGAACACGACCCCCTCGCCGATGGTGGCGCCGAAGCGCCGGAGCACGGCGACCCGCAGCCGCGAGCTGATCTGGAGCCGGTTCGTCACCAGCAGCATCTCCGCCAGCTGCCACGAGTACGTCACCCAGCGCGGCTTCCACAGGGCGTCGCTGACGCCGGGTGCCTTGGACAGGTCGATCACGGGGACCGACGCGTCCTCGACCGGCTGGGTCCGCGCCGCGGTCTCCTCGTTGCTGCTCACGTGGTTCTGCCCCTCATCATCCGTTGCGGCCGAGCGTCGCCAGCACCCGGGCCGCGATCGCGGCATGGCCGGCGTCGTTCAGCAGTGTTCCGTCCCGCGTCACCATCGTGGTGCGGTCGAGGACGGGCGGCGTGATGAGGCTCACGTACGTGGCCTCGACGGATTCCGCCGCGCTGCGCACCGCCGCGTCGAGGGCGAGGGTGGCGTCGGAGGTGGCCCGCTCGCCCGACCAGGGGCCGACGGCGATGATGCGGGCATCCGGCAGGCCGATCCGGACGGCCTCGTAGACGCTCTTCACGGTGGCCGCGACCTCGAGCGGGTCGCTGTCCGGGTCGCCGACGCCCCCGCCGACCACGACGACGCCGGGCGCGTTGGACACCGCCTGCGGGATGGCCTCGGAGTAGCTGCGGCACTCCTCGGCACCGTCGCATCCGTCGGGACCGACCGTGAAGCCGTAGGCGGTGGCGGGCCGGGCCTGGTTGACCTCCTGCCAGCCGATCGCGTTGGAGACGACGGCGCTCCACCGCGCCTCCGGCGTCGATGCGCCGGCTCCGGCGACGGACGCGTCGCCCAGGAAGATGGCGGTCGGCCGGATCTCGGTGGCGCTGAGCGTGGGCAGCGGGGAGGAGGCCGCGGGGCTGACGGCAGGGGTGCGTAGCGCGAGCACGGCGAGGACGGCAGCCAGTGCCATGAGCAGGATGACGCCGACGTACTGCCAGCCGCGAATGCGGGAGGAGGACAGCTCGGGAGGCATTCGCCCATCATGACATAGGGGTACCCGCCACCGACCCGCACCCCGCGCGGGACTCCCCCAGAAGTGGTGACGGCGGGACTCCACCCACCCGGGGACCCCTCAGCAGTTGCTATTCTGCATCAATACCCGGGGGCGAACCATCGTGCCCTATAACGAGGATGGTGTGACCACGTGGACTTTCGCGAGAGCTGGAATCTCGTTCGATCGCACTGGGTGACTGTTCTCACCTTTGCGCTCCTCGGCTGCATGATCGCGGCCGCTTACGTATTGACGACCGTACCCCGCTACACCGCGGAGACGGAGCTGTTCGTCGCCGTCGACGGCGGCGACAGCACCGCAGAGCTCGCCCAGGGCAGCAACTACTCGCAGCAGCAGGCGCGCAACTACAGCGCCGTCGCCAGCCGCCAGGTCGTGCTGGACCCGGTGATCACGGCGCTCGGCCTCCGCACGACGCCGGAGCAGCTGGCGAAGCAGATCTCGACGTCCGTTCCCCTGAACACGTCGCTCATCTCGATCTCGGTGTCCGACACGTCGCCGACCCGGGCCGCCTCGATCGCGAACGCGGTCGCCACGAGCCTGACCAACACGGTCGTGAAGCTGGTGCCCTCGCGCAGCGACGGAACGAGCCCGATCGAGCTGCAGGCGATCCAGACGGCGTCCGTGCCCACCGAGCCCTCCGAGCCGAACAGCCGCGTCGCGCTGGCGTTCGGTCTGCTGGCCGGCATCCTCGCCGGTGTCGCCCTCGTCGTGCTCCGCGAGCGCGTGCGGACCAAGGTGCGCACGGTCGAGCAGGTCAAGAGCATCGAGGGTCTCTCGATCCTCGGCTCGATCATCTACGACCGCCGTGCCGCCACGCGCCCCATCCTCGGGCTGGACGACGGCGGATCCCGCCGCGCCGAGGAGTTCCGCCAGCTGCGCACGAACCTCCGCTTCCTGCAGACGGACTCGCGCAACAAGGCGTTCGTCGTCACGTCGTCCATCCAGGGCGAGGGGAAGAGCACCACGGCCGGCAACATCGCCGCCACGCTCGCGGCATCCGGCAGCTCGGTGTGCCTCGTCGAGGCCGACCTCCGCAAGCCGGTGCTGCAGAACTACCTCGACCTCGAGGGCGCGGTGGGCATGACCACCGTCATCACGAACGAGGTGACCCTCGACGACGCTCTGCAGACCTGGGGCCCGCACCGGATGAAGGTGCTGCTGTCCGGCGAGCTGCCCCCGAACCCGAGCGAGCTGCTCGGCTCGCGGCAGACCGAGAGCCTGCTGAAGACGATCACCGAGCGCTTCGACGTGACGATCATCGACTGCCCGCCGCTCCTGCCCGTGACCGACGCCGCCCTGCTGGCGAAGTCGCTCGGCGGCGCCATCCTCGTCGTCGGCACCGGCCGCGTCGAGGTCCGGGAGCTGCGCCGCGCGGTGGAGACGCTGACGGCCGCGGGCGCGCCGATCCTCGGTGCCGTGGTCAACATGATCCCCGCCCGCCGCGGCCGGCAGAGCGCCTACGCACGGACGCAGCAGCACGGCCAGCCGAAGCCGCCGGCCGCCCAGCGGCGCAAGGCATCCGCGTCCGCATCCGCCGGAGCCCAGCCGCTGACCTCGCGCTGACCCACCCGCACGACCACAGCAGCCGCCTGCGCCCCTCGGGGCCGGGCGGCTGCTCCCGTATATATCGAGGGCTGCGGGTGGGGTGCGGCGAATGGCGACCGACGCACCAATGGCGAGCCGCCACGGCCGCTGAGCCTGTCGAAGCGACGCAACGCGACGTACATCCCTTCGGCAAGCCACCACGGTCGCTGAGCCTGGCGAAGCGACCTCAGGCAGCCTGCGTCCCTTCGACAAGCTCAGGGACCGCGGGGGCCCCCTGGGGCGGCCTGCGTCCCTTCGGAGAGCCATCACGGTCGCTGAGCCTGTCGAAGCGACGGGAGCCGGCCTGCGTCCCTTCGGAGAGCCATCACGGTCGCTGAGCCTGTCGAAGCGACGGGAGCCGGCCTGCGTCCCTTCGACAAGCTCAGGGACCGGGTGCGGGCTCCCTGAGGCAGCCTGCGTCCCTTCGGCAAGCCATCACGGTCGCTGAGCCTGTCGAAGCGACGCGAGGCGGCCTGCGTCCCTTCGACGAGCTCAGGGACCGGGTGCGGGCGCCCCGAGGCGGACTGCGTCCCTTTCGACAGGCTCAGGGACCGGGGGCGGCCCCCCACCCCTCGCGGGGAACGCGAAAGGAGCCGGTCGCATCGCCCTGGGGCGACGCGACCGGCTCCTGTCCGGGTCGTGCTAGGTGATCAGCCGATGCGGCTGGAGGCTGCGTGGTACTGGAGGTCCTGCACGTAGGGGTTCGAGACCACCTTGTCGGCCGACTCGGCCCGGACCACCGTTGCGCCGTCACGCGTCACGGTCGCCTTCACCGTGCCGAGCGCGAGCGGCATGGTCGCGGTGAACACGCCGGCCGGAGCGTCGAACGTCTTGCTCGTGGAGCCGACGGTCAGCGTGACCTTCGCCGGGGCGGTCAGGAAGGTGTACACCTCGGCCTGGTCGACGGGCGTGGTGCGGGATCCACCGAGGGTGGACTGCATCAGCGTGTGCGAGAAGGTCGGCTTCGCGTTCACGAACTGGGTGCGGTACGTGACGTACACGTTGTCCTTCGTGATCCGCGGCGACGTGCCCGACTTGAACTTCGACGAGTAGTAGGAGCTGATGTCGAGGAAGGTCGAGCCGTGGTCGACCGACGGGGCGACGACGGTGCCCTCGCTGTAGTCGTTCCAGGTGACGAGCTGCACCATGTCGGCGCCGTCGGAGATGGCACGGCCCCACGCTGCGCGCAGCGTCTCGGTGTTGCGGGCCTCGGCGTACAGCTTCTGGTTGGGGCGCACGTCCTGCGGGCCGACACCGGAGATCCACTTCACTCCGAGGGAGTGGGCGATGTCCGCGCGGTTCGGGCGGTTGTAGATGCCCTCGGGGTTACGGGTGCCCCAGTCGCCGACGGCGTAGCTGATCGGAGCGAAGGCGCGCTGGTTGGACTCGCTCGAGTCGAGCAGCACCGCGATGAAGGCGGTCTTCACACCCTTGGCGGACAGCGCGTTGCGGAGCGAGGTCCACCATGCGACGGACTTGCCCTCCGCCTTGAAGGACGAGAGCACGTAGCGGCCGTCGGAGAGGCGGTAGGCGTCCTCGTACTTGTAGAGCTCGGCGAGCTTGGTGGCGATGGAGTCGACGCTCGCGTTGACCGCACCGCTGGTGGCGTCGAGGTTCGGAACGATGGTGAAGTTCCGGCCGGACTGGCGGGCGGCCTCGAACAGGTTCACCGTGGTGTCCCAGTTGCGGCCGGACCAGCTCATGATGTTGACGGTGAAGCCGTCGATGCCGGAGTCCGCAGCCTGGTTGATCTCCGTGACGAGGTCGGCCACCTGCCAGTTGCCGCTCAGCGGCGCACGCGGGATGGGACGGTCGCGCAGGAGGCCGCCGACCGAGGCGAACTTGCTGTTCTCACCGGTGGGCTGGAGATAGTTGCGGGCGTAGTAGTCCGACTCCGGCGCCTTGTTGTCGAGGGACAGGGGGTACGGCGGGAAGTAGTGCGCGAACACCTTCTTGGCGGAGGAGTTCGAGGCGGCCGGGCTGAAGGACTTCCCCGCCGACGGCGCGGGCGCGGCGGGCGCCGGAGCCGCGATCGGGATGGCCGGCGCGGGCGCCGGAGCCGGGGCGGGCGCCGGGGCGGGCGCGGCAGCCGGGTCGGAGGACACGACGATGCGCAGCGTGGGAGCGGCGGCGCCGTTCTTCATGAACGTGGTGCCGACGTAGCGCTGCGCGTAGGCGAGCTCGTAGGCGGTCGGCTTGGTGCGGAACACCGAGCCGAGGTCCTTGATCGGGATGCGCACCTTCGCGCCGGCGACGGCCTTGGCCGAGGTCGCGGCGACCTGGTCGTTCGTGGCCGCGGGGCGGTTCGCCGCGGTGATGCCGTCGGCGGTCCACTTGTGGTCGGCGGCGAAGACCTGCACGCCCGGCGCGGTGGCCGCGGTGGTGTTGACCGTGAGCTCCAGCGTCGCGGAGACGACGGTCATGTCGGCACCGATGTTGGAGGTGTTGAACTTGAGGAACGAGCGGTCCTCGGTGCCCGTGGCGCTGAGGAACGGGAACTTGTTCTTGTTGGAGGAGGGCTCACGGGCCGTGGTCCAGGAGGACTCAGAGGTCGTGAGGACGATCTCCTCCGTGGTGGGAGCGGCGGACGCCGCGCCGGCGGCGGCCGGCGCGAAGACGCTCAGGAGGACAGCACCGGCCGTGGCCGCGGCCACGGTGGTGCGGGACCGCGGAGCGGTCCCGATGACGGAAGACGGGGTACGTCTGAGCTTTGCAAACATGTACATTCCTCGGCACGATCGGCGGAAACAGGACGATGTGCGGTGCATCTGTGACCGGCGGAGAAAACCGGGCCATCACGATCGGGGGACAAGCGACCGTAACAGGATCGTTATCGAACTACCTAATAAATGGCAGAAATTGCTGGGCACCCCCGCACCACAGGCGTCTGTCACACTCGGGTTTGCAACAGCTGCTGCGGCGAGTTTACGAACCGGAGAACCGGATTCTCCAGGAAAACTTGCGCATTGCCCCGAAGTGGGGTAGAACCCCTCACCCCTGTTGTGGGGGGCGTCCCCCCACAACGGTGGACACGACGTCGAGCACCGCCTGACCGTACGTCTCGAGCTTCTTCTGACCCACTCCGGTCACCCCCGAGAGCTCGGCGAGCGTGCCAGGCGGAGCGGTCGCGAACTCGCGCAGCGTCGCGTCGCCGAACACCACATACGCCGGCACGCCCTGGGATCGTGCCTGATCGGCGCGCCATTCGCGGAGCCTCTGGAAGAGGGCGGCGGCGTCTGCGTCGAGGTCGGTGTTCGCCTTCGCGATGCCCGCACCCCGGGCTCCCGACCGGCGCGAGGGGCGCTTCGGCTCCTCGCGCATCATCACGGTGCGAGCGCCGCTCAGCACGGCCCCGCTCGACTCCGTGATGACGAGCGTGCCGAAGCCGTCGTCGTTCACGGCGAGGAGCCCCTGGGCGAGCAGCTGCCGCACGACGCCCCGCCACTGCATGTCGGTCAGCTCGGTGCCGATGCCGAAGACGGTCAGGCTGTCGTGGCCCTGCTGCTGCACCCGCGGGGTGAGCTTGCCCAGCAGGATGTCGATGAGGTGCCCGGCGCCGAAACGCTGGTTCCGCTCCCGCTGCAGGCGCACGACGGTGGAGAGCAGCTTCTGGGCCGGGACGGTGCCGTCCCAGCCGGCGACCGGCTCGAGGCAGGTGTCGCAGTTGCCGCACGGTTCGCTCGCCTGGCCGAAGTACGCGAGCAGCTGCACCCGGCGGCAGCCGATGGTCTCGCAGAGCGCGAGCATGGCATCCAGGTGCGCGGACAGGCGCCTGCGGTGGGCGAGGTCGCCCTCCGAGTCGTCGATCATCCGGCGCTGCTGCACGACGTCCTGCAGCCCGTAGGCGAGCCACGCGGTGGACGGCAGGCCGTCGCGCCCCGCGCGCCCCGTCTCCTGGTAGTAGCCCTCGACGGACTTGGGCAGGTCGATGTGCGCGACGAAGCGCACGTCGGGCTTGTCGATGCCCATGCCGAACGCGATGGTCGCGCACATGACGATGCCGTCCTCGCGGAGGAACCGGGACTGGTTCGCCGCGCGCGTGCGGGCGTCGAGGCCCGCGTGGTACGGCAGGGCCGGGATCCCCTGGTCGACCAGGAACTTCGCGGTCTTCTCGACCGTGTTGCGCGACAGGCAGTAGACGATGCCCGCATCGCCGGCGTGCTCCGTCGTGATCAGGTCGAGCAGCTGGCGCCTCGGCTCGTCCTTCGGCACGATCCGGTAGCGGATGTTGGGGCGGTCGAACGACGACACGAAGTGCCGGGCCGAACCGAGCTTCAGTCGCGCCGTGATGTCGGCGTGGGTCGCCTCCGTCGCCGTGGCGGTCAGCGCGATCCGCGGCACGCTCGGCCAACGGTCGGCGAGCATGGAGAGCGCCAGGTAGTCGCGCCGGAAGTCGTGTCCCCACTGCGAGACGCAGTGCGCCTCGTCGATGGCGAACAGCGAGATCGACGCGCGGTCGAGCAGCTGCCCGGTGCGCTCGAGGATGAGTCGCTCGGGCGCGAGGTAGAGCAGGTCGAGCTCCCCCGCGAGCAGCCGGCGCTCGACGTCCCGCACCTCGTCGAGGCTCTGGGTGGAGTTCAGGAACTCGGCCCGCACGCCGACGGCGCGCAGCGCGTCCACCTGGTCCTGCATGAGCGCGATGAGGGGCGAGATGACGACGCCGGTGCCCTCGCGCACCAGCGCGGGCACCTGATAGCAGAGGGACTTGCCGCCGCCGGTGGGCATGAGCACGAGGGCGTCGCCGCCGCCGATGACGTGGTCGACGATCTGCTGCTGGTCCCCACGGAACGACTCGTAGCCGAAGACGCGGTGCAGCAGCTCGAGTGCGGTGCCGGCGGGTGGCGCAGCCGTGGGGGCGGGCGGGGCGGTCATCCCGGACATCGTAGCCGCCCGGGGGTGGTGGCACGCCGGGAATGCGGCAGCGGCCCCGCTCCGGGAGGGAGCGGGGCCGCAGATGGGACGCCGGGTCGGGCCGGCGTCTCGAGGAGGGCGGGCTAGCCCTCGGTCGGGGCTCCCGCCTCGGCCTCGGCCTGCGCCTTGAGCGCGGGGATGTCCACCGCGCGGACCTGCTCGATCAGGGAGTCGAGGGCCTGGGGCGGCAGGGCGCCGGCCTGGTTGAAGATGAGGGTCTGGTCCTTGAAGACCATGAGCGTCGGGATGGCGGTGATGTTGGCCTGGGCCGCGAGCGCCTGCTGCGCCTCGGTGTCGACCTTGGCGTAGACGATGTCGGGGTTCTTCGTGGAGGACGCCTCGAACACGGGGGCGAACTGCTTGCAGGGGCCGCACCAGTCGGCCCAGAAGTCCACGATCACGATGTCGTTGCTGTCCACGGTGGTCGCGAAGTTCTCGGCGGTCATTTCCTGCGTCGGCATAGCTGTATCTCCTTCGGGCTGTCTTCTTGGGTCGTAGGTGCCAACACCGGGATGAAGGCAAACATTTCCCAGCCGTTAGGGTTCAACGATGCTCACCGTGCTCGTCGGCCTCCTCGGTGCCCTCGTCTACGGTGCGGCGGACTTCCTGGGCGGACTGAGCGCGCTGCGCACGAGCGCCCTCCGCGTGACCGGCGTCGCGGCGGTGGCGGGGCTCGTCGCCCTGTTCGCCGCGCTGCCGCTCGTCGAGAGCGAGTGGTCCGCGCCCGCCCTCCTGTTCGGCGGCATCTCGGGCGTCTCCGGCGCGATCGCGATCTCGCTGCTCTACGCGTGTCTCGCGATCGGCCCCATGAGCATCCTCTCGCCCATCACCGCCGTGGTCTCCGCCGTCGTGCCGATGACCTGGGGGCTGCTCGGCGGCGAGCGGCTCGGCCCCATCGGCTATCTCGCGCTCGTCGTCGCCCTCGTGGCGGTCGTGCTCGTGGGATTCACGCCCGGCGAGCACGCCGCCCGCCCGAGCGCCCGCGGCCTGCTCATGGCGGTGGGCTCCGGCGCCATGATCGGGGTCTTCCTCGTGCTCATCGATCAGACGCCCGACGACTCCGGCCTCGTGCCGCTCATCGCCAACCGCACGGTCAACGCGGGGATCATGCTCGTGCTCCTCGCCGCCCTCGCGCTCCTCGCCCGCCGGCGTCGGAGGGCGGCGCTGCCCATCCCCGGTGGGGACGCGGTCCGTCCGCTCGAGGGCGGTTCCGCGCAGGGCTCCGGGAGCGGCACCGCCCGTTCCCTGGCCCGCTCCGGCTGGCTGCGCCTCGCGATCGCGTGCGGGGTGGTCGACGCGGCGGCCAACACGCTCCTGCTCATCGGCATCCGCATCGGCGACCTCACCGTGATGAGCGTCCTCACCGCCATGTACCCCGCGGGCACGATCCTCCTGGCCGCGGTCGTGCTCCACGAGCGCATCGCGCGGCTGCAGGTGGTGGGCCTCGTGCTCGCCCTCGCGTCGGCGGGGATGCTCGCCCTGGCCTGACCGCCCCGCCCCCGCCGCGCCCACCGCTTAACGGCCCCTGCCCAGGCAGAAGGATCGTGCGCAGCTTCAAGCTGGGCAGGATCCTCCTGCCTGGGCAGGAGGATGGCGCCTGCGGCGCGGGTGCGGGGGCTAGACCGCCGCGAGCTCGTCGAGCAGCACGTCGCCCGCGGTGGCGGGCTGCACCATCGCGGTGACCTCGGCGCGGTTCAGCAGCTCCTCCATGCGGCGACGGCGCGAGCGGTTCACCAGGGTGACCACCGTTCCGTGCTTGCCCGCGCGGCCGGTGCGGCCGGAGCGGTGCATGTAGGTCTTGTACTCGTCCGGCGGGTCGGCCTGGATGACGAGGCTGATGTCGTCGACGTGGATGCCGCGGGCCGCGACGTCCGTGGCGACGAGCACCTTGACGCGTCCGCTCGTGAGCATCTGCAGGTTGCGCGTGCGGCGGGACTGGTTGAGGTCGCCGTGCAGCGACGTCGCCGGCACGCCGGCGTCCTCCAGCTGGTCCGCGAGCTGCTCGGCGTAGGCACGGGTGCGGGCGAAGATCAGCGTCTTGCCCTCGCCCTGCACGAGCTGCTCGATGATGGCCGACTTCTCGCGCTGCTCGATGAGGAGCAGGCGGTGATCGATGGTCGAGGACGCCTGGTCCTCGCCCGCCACCTCGTGCACCGCAGGGTCGGTGAGGAACTCGTTCACGAGCGAGGCCACGGCGCGGTCGAGCGTCGCGGAGAACAGCAGACGCTGCCCGCCCGGCGCCGTCTGGCGCAGGATGCGCTGCACCGGCTCGAGGAAGCCGAGGTCGCACATGTGGTCGGCCTCGTCGAGCACCGTGATCTGGATCTCGCGGAGGTCGAGTCGACCCTGCTCGATCAGGTCCTCGAGGCGACCCGGGGTCGCGATGAGGATGTCGACGCCGCGCTGCAGGGCGCCCACCTGGCGGTACTGCGGCACGCCGCCGAAGATCGTCGCGGTGAAGAGCCCGACGCTGCGGGCGATCGGCTGGACCGTGCGGTCGATCTGCATGGCCAGCTCGCGGGTTGGCGCGAGGATGAGGGCGCGGGGCTTGCGGCCCATCTTGCGGTTCTTGGCGCCGTTGTTCTCCATGAGGCGCTCCACGAGGGGCGCGCCGAAGGCGATGGTCTTGCCGGAGCCGGTGCGACCGCGGCCGAGCACGTCGCGCCCGGCGAGGACGTCGGGAATGGTCGCCGCCTGGATCGGGAAGGGCGACGGGGCGCCGAGCTGCGCGAGCTGGGCAACGATGTTGCCGCCGAGACCGAGCTGCTCGAAGGTCACGCCCTCGACGTCGCTCGCCGTGGTCGCCTGCGCCTCGAGACGCTCGAGCACGACGTCGTCGTTCGGGGTGAACGGCGCGGAGGTGTCGCGCGACGGGTAGAACTTGCTGTCCCCCGTGCTCGCGCGGTGGTCGTCGCGGCGGGGGCGGTCCTCGTCGAACGAGCGGCGGGGACCGCGGCGCTCGGCGTCGCCGTCGCGGCGGGGGCGGTCCTCGTCGAAGGAACGACGGGGTCCACGGCGGTCGGCGTCGAACGAGCGGCGGGGCAGGTCGCTCTCGGCGTCGCGACGCGGGGCACGGTCGTCGAAGCTGCGCTGCGGGCGGTCCTCGGAGAAACGGCGACGCGGGTTCTCGTGGTCACCGGTCGACGGGCGCGCGGTGCGGTGCGGGCGGTCGCCGGAGGACGGACGCTCGGAGCGCTGCGGGCGGTCACCGTAGGGGCGCTGGGGACGGTCGCCGTACGACGGACGGTCCGACCGCTCGGGGCGGTCGCCGTAGGACGGACGCTCGGAACGCTGGGGACGGTCACCGTAGGACGGACGCTCCGACCGCTGCGGACGATCGCCGTAGGACGGACGCTCGGAACGCTGCGGACGGTCGCCGTACGAGGGACGCTCCGACCGCTGCGGACGGTCACCGTACGACGGACGCTCGGACCGCTGGGGGCGGTCGCCGTAGGACGGACGCTCCGACCGCTGCGGACGATCGCCATAGGACGGACGCTCGGACCGCTGGGGGCGGTCGCCGTAGGACGGACGCTCTGCGGGGCGGTCGCCCTCGCGGCGGGCGGCCCGCTCGTCGGCGTTCCAGCGCTGCTTCTTGGCCCCGCCGGTCTCGTCGGGGCGGTAGCCGCGGTGGCCGGGGCTCCGGCTTCCGCCGGACTTGGCGCGGGAGGGCTCGTAGTTCTTGGCGGGGCGGAAGCCGCCGCCGTTCTTGTTCTTGGGCATGCGTGAGTTTTCTGGGTTGTTCTCGAGTGCATGACAGGAGCGTGAATCGTGGTCGCGCGCAGCGCGAACCGTCGCGCTGAACCGCGCGACACGTGCTCTAAGCACGCCGAGAACCGGGCAATCGATGACCGGGGCCGTGTCAATACGTGACATTCATCAGCGGATGCGCTGAGAAACCGGCCCACTGACTTACAAACCCATCCGCCACGGGGGCGGTGTCAGAGCCGACCTGTATACGTTAGTGCCCGGTCGCCCGAATGTCACCATCCGCACTGCTGGTTCCCAGCGTGCGCGTGCCCCCTCCGGGGGACTTCCCGCCTTCGAGCCGCGTCACCTAGTCTGTGTCCACGCTCCCCGCGTCACCCAGGCAAGACGGAGCCCCGTCTTCCTCGTACGCACCGGAGCCCGCATGAAGCACAGGACGATGATCGTGGCCGCCGCCACGACCGCCTTGGCCGCTGCGGTCTTCTACCCGGCGACTCCGGCCGCGGTGGAGCCGGCGGCGGCGGAGTCCACCACCGTCGGCATCGCCAGCTGGCTCGGCGACCCCACGGTCACGGTGACGCCCGACGTCCCCTTCGGCACGGCGGGTGACGGATCCCCGCTCACCCTCGACGTCTGCAGCCCCGCGATCGACGGGGACAGCGAGCCGCTGCCCGCCGTGATCGAGGTCCACGGCGGCGGCTGGTCCCGCGGCGACAAGGCCGAGCCCACGTGGCGCGCGACCTGCGAGTGGCTCGCGTCCGAGGGCTTCGTGACCGTGAACGTCAACTACCGGCTCGCCCCGGCCGCGACCTTCCCCGCGGCCATCGACGACGTGACGCAGGCCCTGCGCTGGCTGCGGGATCCCGCCACGGTGGCGCGGCTCGGCATCGACCCGGAGCGCATCGGCGCGTTCGGCGGATCCGCCGGCGGCAACCTGGCCGCGCTGCTCGGCACCCGCGGCTCGGGCGATACGACCTCGGGCGACCGGATCGCCGCCGTCGCCAGCGTGTCCGGCCCCATGGACCTCACCGCGCACGGCCAGACGCTCGGCGAGCTGCCGGACTGGCTCGTCGCGCGGGAGCTCTCCTACCTGGGCTGCGCCGACTTCGACGATTGCCCCGCCGCCGAGGACGCCTCGCCGGTGCACCAGATCGACCCGACGGATCCGCCCGTGCTCGTGGCGCAGTCCGCGGACGAGTTCATCCCGCAGCGCATGTCGCGCGAGTTCGCGGACGCGCTCGGGAGCGCGGGGGTCGAGCACCGCCTCGAGCTGAGCGAGGGCGTCGCCCACTCCACCGCCGCGCTCGACGAGGCGCTGCGCGCAACGGTGTCGGAGTTCCTCCGCCAGCACCTGTCCGCGGACTGATCCCGGCAACCGGACCCCGCTCGGACCAGACGGCGCGGTCGGGTTCCGGCGATCGAGTTCCCGTGATCAGGCCGTCGCCGCCGCAGACGCAGCCCGCGCCGCCTCCCGGCGGGCCCGCCGACGACCGCGCCACGCGCGGAACCACTCGAGGAACGCCTCCCACAGGTAGTAGACGACCGGGAGCACCACCAGCGTCAGCACGGTCGACGACAGGAGGCCGCCGATCACGACGATCGCGAGCGGCTGGGAGATGAACCCGCCGCTTCCCGTGATGCCGAGGCCGAGCGGCAGCAGCGCGAACACAGTCGCGAGCGCCGTCATGAGGATCGGGCGGAGGCGTCGCGACGCGCCCTCGACGATCGCCTCGCGCAGCGGGCGGCCGCGGGTCCGGTACTGGTTGATGAGGTCGACCAGCACGATGGCGTTCGTGACCACGATGCCGATGAGCATGAGGACGCCGATGATGGACGGGACGCCGAGCGGGATGCCGGTGAGCACCTGCAGCAGGATGGCGCCGGTCGCCGCGAACGGCACCGAGATGAGCAGCAGTAGCGGCTGCACCAGGCTGCGGAACGTCGCGACCATGACGATGTAGACGATGAGGATCGCGGCCAGCAGCGCGATGAAGAGCTGACTGAACGCGTCGCCCTGCTGGGCGGTGACGCCGCCGAGAGTCGCGTTGGCGCTGCCGGGCAGCTCGAGCCCGTCGACGGCCTCCTGCACCCGGGCGGACGCGGTGCCGACGTCGTCGCTGTTCGGCGTCACGCTCACCGAGGCGCTGCGGAAGCCCTCGGTGGTCGTGATGGCCGCGGGCCCGTCGACCTGCTCGACGGAGGCGAGCGAGGACAGCGGCACGAGCCCGGCCGGCGTCGGGATGCTGAAGTCACGCAGCTCCTGCACCGTGGCCGGCGCCTGCGGGTTCGCGATGTAGATGTTGAGGTTGTCCTCGTCGATCACGACGGATCCGATGGCCGCGGGCAGCTTGGCCTCGGTCACGATGCCGCCGACGGCGATCTCGCTGAGCCCGGCGGCCGCTGCAGCCTCGCGGTCCACCCGCACCGCGAGGTAGGGCTGGGTGACGGCGAGGTTGCTGCTGGCCTGCGCGACGACGTCGAGGTCGCGCACGGCGGCCAGCACGTCCTCGGCAGCGGCGCTCAGGTCGTCCTGCCCGTTCGCGGTGATGTCCACCTCGATGTCGGACGAGGCGAACCCGGAGCCCGCGCCGGACACCGTGATCTCGCCGACGTCGTCGAGGCCGGTCGCCGCCGCCCGTACGTCCGCCTGGAGCGCGTCCTGGTCGGCGTCCGGGTCGGTGGTGAGGGAGAACGTGATGCCACCCCCGCCCAGGAACGCCGCGCGGATCGAGTCGCCCCCGCCGATCGAGACCTGGACGGTGTCGACGCCCTCGACGTCGAGCAGGGCGTCCTCCACCCGGGTGGCGGCCGCATCCTGTGCCTCGAGGCTGGTGCCCGCGGGGAGGTCCTGCGTCACGGTGAGGGTGTTCTGCCCGCTGCCGCCGATGAAGTTGGTCTTCATGCTCGGCACGAGGGCGGCGGTGCCGGCGAGCACGAGGAGGGCGGCGAGGATGGTGACCACGGGGCGGCGCAGGGTCCAGGCGATGACCGGGAGGTAGCCGCGCTGCAGCCGCGACGGCGGCTCCGCGTGGGTGAGCACGTCGGCACCGGCGCGTCGGGCGCGGCGGGTGGGGGCGGTGGTCCCGTCCGAGTGCTCACCTTCGGCGACCGTGCCCTCCCCGACGAAGCCTGCCGCTACGGGGTTACCGGCGCGCTTCGACGGGCGCAGGAACCAGTACGCGAGCACCGGGACGATGGTCAGCGCGACGAACAGGGAGGCGGCGAGCGCGATGGTGACGGTGAGCGCGAACGGACGGAACAGCTCGCCCGTGATGTCGCCGACGAGCACGAGCGGGAGGAACACCGCGACCGTTGTCACGGTCGACGCGGTCACCGCGCCGGACACCTCGCGCACCGCAGCGAGGATCGCGCTCATGCGATCCGGCGTGAAGGAGAGGTGCCGCTTGATGTTCTCGATGACGACGATCGAGTCGTCCACGACGCGGCCGATGGCGATGGTGAGCGCGCCGAGCGTGAGGATGTTGAGCGTGTAGCCCGCCGCGAGCAGGCCGATGAACGTGATGAGCACGGACGCGGGGATGGAGATGGCCGTGACCAGCGTCGACCGGATCGAGACGAGGAAGACGAGGATCACGATCACGGCGAAGACGAGCCCGAGGAGGCCCTCGGTGGTGAGGCTCTCGATCGACTGCTCGATGAACGGGGCCTGATCGAAGACGATCGTGAACGCGGTGTTGCTGCCGATGTCCTCGGCCAGCGACGGCAGCAGGTCCTGCACCACGTGGGAGACCTCGACGGTGTTGCCGTCCGGGGTCTTGGTCACCGCGATGGTGAGGGACGGCTGGCCGTTGACCCGGGAGATGCCCGTGACCGGGTCGTCCGCGACGGCGACGGTCGCGACCGAGCCGATGGTGGCGGCGGCACCGCCGCCGAGCAGCGGCAGGGACGCGATCTCGTCGGTGCTCGCGATCCGGCTGCCGGCCTGCACGCTCAGCGTGCTGCCGTTCTCCGTGATCTCGCCCGCCGGCAGGAGCGTGCCGTTCGCGTCGAGCGCGTCCCGGATCGCCTGCGTGCTGAGGCCTCCGGCCGCGAGCGCGGCGAGGTCGGGCGTGATGACGATCCGCTGGCCGGTCGTGCCGAGCAGGCTGGCCTCGCGCACGCCCTCGAGTGCCTCGATGTCGGTGAGCGGCGATCCCTCGAGCGCGTTCGTCAGGTCCTGCGGCGCGAGATCGCTGGTCACGGCGATCTGGAGCACCGGGAGGTCGTCGATGCTTCCCGTGATGACCTGCGGGTCGACATCCTGCGGCAGCAGGGACTCGATCCGGTTGATCGCCTGCTGCACCTTCTGCTCGGCCGTCGCGAGGTCGGTGCCGTACTGGAAGGACGCGGACACGGTCGAGATGTTCGTGCGCGAGGTCGCCGTCGTGTTCTCGAGGCCGGGCACGGCCTGCACGGCCGTCTCGATCGGGGTGCTGACGTCGGAGTTCACGACCTCGGGCGCGGCGCCCGGGTAGGTGGTGACGACCACCAGTTGCGGGAACGTGACAGACGGGATGAGCTCCTGCTTCAGGGAGGTCAGGGCGATGCCGCCGAAGACGCCGATCACGATCGTCACGAGCGCGATGAGCGCCCGGTTCCGCAGGCTGAAGACGGAGAGTAGGTGCACCGGTGTGGCTCCTGAAGGCTGTGCGCCGCGGAACCGCGACGAGCGTCGGACGTGCACCTCGCGAGTGCGGGGCAAGTATCCCACCGCACATGGGGAAATCCCGGTGAGCGGGCGCGCGCCGAGGTGCGTCGTCCCCGGTCCCTGAGCTCGTCGTCCCGGTCCCCGAGCTCGTCACCTCCGGGCTCAGGGACCGTGAGGCCTCAGGGGCCGTGGAAAGCTCAGGGACCGGGGAGGGCTCAGGGACCGTGAGGGCTCAGGACCGTAGGGGGCACAGGACCGTAGGGGGCACAGAACGGCAGGAAGTCGTGGGGGTGGGGCAGGATCGTCCGCCGCGGGCCGTGGTCAAATGAGTCGGTGACGCGACGCATCCCCCAGCTGCTCATCGGGCTGTTCCTCTACGGCATCTCCCTCAGCATGATGATCCGGGCCGGCGTCGGCGTCTCCCCCTGGGACGTGCTGAGCCAGGGCGTCTCGCTGAAGACGGGGATTCCGTTCGGTCTCGCCACGAACCTCATCGGGCTCCTCGTGCTGCTGCTCTGGATCCCGCTGCGCCAGCGGCCGGGCGTCGGCACGGTGCTGAACGTGCTGCTGGTCGGACCGTCCGCCGAGGTGGGCTTCCTCTTCATCACCCAACCGGACGAGCTGTGGGCGCGCATCCTGCTCTTCGCCGGCGGGCTCGTGCTGCTCGCCGCCGCGAGCGGGCTCTACATCGGCGCGAACTTCGGCCCGGGCCCGCGCGACGGCCTGATGACGGGGCTGCACCAGCGCACCGGCTGGCGCATCTGGATCGTGCGCACGAGCATCGAGATCGTCGTGCTCGCCATCGGCTGGCTGCTCGGCGGCAACGTGGGCTTCGGCACCGTCGCGTTCGCGCTGTTCATCGGGCCACTGGTGAACATCGCGATGCCCCTCTTCGCCATCCGGACGCCGCACGAGGACGGGCCCGCGGGGCCGAGGGGCCGCCCGCGTCCCCCGAAGCCCGCCCTCGACTCCCCGGCCGGCTGACGCCCCGTCCGGCTGACGCCCCGGCCGGCTGGCGCACCGGCCGGCTGGCGCACCGGCCGGCTGGCGCACCGGCCGGCGCCGGGAGGGTACCTCCCCCGGCGCCGAGCGGGCGTCCGTCACAGCTGCCGCTCCGCGAACGCGCGCATCGCGTCGCGCACGTACGCCGCGTACACGACGCCGTCGCGCGTGTAGTTGGCCGCGAAGCGCGGGTCGTCCACGTACATCTGCCCGAGTCCCTCGAAGTACTCGCGCGACACGTCGCCCACCGGCGCCTTCAGCCACTCGTAGTGCCGGCGCGCGATCGACTGCACCTCGTCCGCTGCGGGATCGAGGCCCGCCGCGCTCGCGTCGCCGTAGTCGCTCGCGATGCGCAGGTGCCGCTCCTGGAACTCGCGCCGCTCGGCCTCGCTCATCGAGCGCCACCAGCGGTCGCCCTGCGCGTACGCGTCGCGACCCCAGCGCTCCTCGACCTCCTCGCGGTACTGCGTGTGGTCGAAGCCGTCGAACATCTCGTCTGCCATCAGTTGTTCACCTCCCTTCCATTTCCGGATCGTCGTCTCGATCGACCGGATCTGCCGGTCGATGCGGTCCTTCTCCCGCCGCAGCTCGGTCAGGTGGCCGGTGAGCGCCGTCACGTCGTCGGCCTGGCCGTCGAGAACCCGGCGGATGTCCGCCAGCCCGAGCCCGAATCCGCGCAGGAGGAGGATCCGCTGCAGGCGGGCCAGCGCGCCCGCATCGTAGAAGCGGTAGCCGTTCGGCCCCGTCCGCGCCGGCGTGAGCAGGCCGATCGCGTCGTAGTGACGCAGGGTGCGCGAGGTGGTGCCCGCCGCGCGGGCGACGTCCTGGATAGACCAGTCCACGAGCGCTCCTCTCCTGCGTCGAACTTCTGATGCCTCTCACGCTAGAAGTTGACGCAGCGTCAGAGTCAAGTGGGCTCTGAAGAAAAAGTCCTCATTCCGTCGACATCCCCATTGCGCTGCGGAGCAAACGCGATATATCGTGACTCGAAACCGAGATATATCGCGAAGGAGCATCATGCAGGAGCAATGGTTCGTATCGGAGCCGCGGGTGATCGACGTCGAGAACATCCGCGCACTCAAGGTCTCGCTCATCGGAGGACAGGTCGACGTGATCGGGCACGACGAGCCGGTCACGCGCGTCGAGATCCACAGCGTCTCCGGGAAGGAGCTGAAGGTGGCCGTCGACGGGGACGTGCTCGAGATCGACCACCCCCAGCTGCGGTGGGACAACTTCATCTCGGTCTTCGCGTCGTTCCGCGACCACGCCCGGGCTGACGTGAGCATCCTCGTGCCCCGGTCGGTCCAGCTGAAGCTCGGCGTGGTCAATGCGGAGGCGCTGGTCTCCGGCATCCGCAGCGACGCCAAGCTGAACACCGTGAGCGGCAGCGTCGTCGTCGACCAGGTCGAGGGCGACATCGACCTCAACTCCGTGAGCGGCGAGTTCTCCGTGCGCAACCACCGCGGCGAGATCGAGGCGAACACGGTGTCGGGCGACGTGACGGCGAGCGGCGCCATCGACCGGTTCCACGCGAACGGCGTGAACGGGTCCGTCGCCCTCGACCTCTCGGGCACGCCCCTGTCCGTGGACAACAGCACGGTCAGCGGCGACCTCACGGTCCGGCTGCCGCGGGCGTTCCGCACCTACTTCACCGGCAACACCGTGAGCGGCACCCTGCAGCTCGACGGGGTGCAGACGCGGGGCGTGCGCGGGCGGGGCCACAACACGACCTCCGGCCCGGAGGGCGCACCGGCCGTCGAGATCCGCGCGAACTCGGTGTCCGGCGACATCGCGATCGTCCGCACGTCCGAGCTGGCCGGCGCGGACTTCCCCGCCGGCGGGTCCGGGGCGCCGGCATGACGCCGCCGGTCTTCGCCCACGGTCACCTGCGCCTCTACCTGCTGAGCCTGCTCGCCGAGTCGCCGAAGCACGGCTACGAGCTCATCCAGTCGCTGAGCGAGCGTTTCGGCGGCACCTACACGCCGAGCGCGGGCACCGTGTATCCGCGGCTCGCGAAGCTCGAGGACGAGGGCCTGGTCTCGAAGCAGAGCGACGGCCGCAAGACCATCTACGCCATCACGGCGGCCGGTCGCGCCGAGCTCGAGTCGCGTCAGGACGAGCTGGACTCCATCGAGGTCGACGTGACGGACTCCGTGCGGCGCCTCGCCGACGAGGTCCGCAGCGGCGTGTCCGTCGCCATGCGCAGTCTCCGCGCCGACCTCGCCTCCGCCGCCCGGGAGGCGCGGGCCGATCCGCAGCCGCCGGACCCCTCCCCCGAGCCGGACCCGCACCGGGTGGCGACCGCCTCCGCACTGCGGGAGGCGGAGATGGTCCTCACCGAGTTCCGCCAGCAGGTGCGCACGGACCTCCGCGTGCACTCGACCCGCTCCGGCTTGCCGGACGACGTCGTGCCCGGACTACGGGCCGAGCTGGCGCGGGTGCGGGCGGACCTGCTCGACCGCCTGGGCTAGCCCCGGCGGGACGCGGCAGCGGGACGACGCGGGGCCGGCCGGGACAGCGCGGCCCCTCCCCCGGTTCCTTCCCCCGCTCCTGCCCCCGGTTCCTTCCCCCGCTCCTGCCCAGGCAGGGGATTCCTGCCCAGCTTTTACCTGGGCACGATGCCGCTGCCTGGGCAGGGGCAGGAGGGGCGGGGCAGGGGCTGGGCAAGGCAGGGGCAGGGACAGGGGCAGGGACAGGGACAGGGGCAGCGCGGGGTGGCGCGCTAAGCGCGTGGGGCGCTCCGCCGCCGCCCGGGGAGCGCGAGGAGCGCGAGCAGGGCGATCGCGGCGCCGAGCAGGGTGTCGACGATGCGCTCCCCCAGCACGGCGTCCGGGCTCACCCCGGCCGCCGCGGTGCCGACCGTGATGGCGAGCGGCGTGATCAGCACGAGCGCGAGCGCGTAGTGCCGCGTGACGAGCAGCTCGACGCCGAACTGGAGGACCCCGAGCAAAAGGGCGAGCACGAGACCCGCCGGGGAGATCAGGGCGACCACGAGAACGAGCGCCGAGCCGACCAGCGTGCCGAGCACGCGGTGCACCGCCCGGGTGGCCGTGATCCGGCGTCCGGCCCCCGCGCCGACGATCGCGATCGCGGCCGAGGTGATCCAGTAGCCGCGGTGGATGCCGAGCGGCAGGCTCACCACCGCGGTCGCGGTGACGACGACAAGGAGGCGGACGGTCACGATGCGCGCCTCCCCGGCCAGCGCGAACCCGCCGAGCACCCGCCGCACCGGGGTGGGCTCCCCACGCCGCCTCGCTACGGCGGGGAACAGCAGCCCCGACGCGACGAGGGCGTAGGCGAGCACGCAGCCCGCGGCCACGAGCAGGACGAGCCGCCCGCCGTCGAGGCCCGCCCCGCCGTGCTCCCGCGGCGCGGCGACGAGGGTCGCGGCGCCGTAGCCGAGCACGAACATCAGCGGACCCGGCGGCCCGACCCGGAAGCCCTGGCAGAGCACGACGGCGGCCGAACCCACCAGGATCAGCCCGAGCACCGAGGAGACGGCGGTCGCCGAGAACAGCACGCCGGAGGCGACCGTGATCACGAACCCCAGCGCGACGACCGGCAGCATGCGCAGCCGGTCGAGCGGCGCGAGCCGGGTGCCGTAGAGCGCGGTGAACGCGCCCATCGACGCCTGGATGCCGAGCCCGGTGTTTCCCGCGAGGGTTCCGACCGCGACGGGGATCGAGATGGCCAGGGCGGCCTGCAGGCCGACGGGCCAGCGCGGCCCGGAGGGGGCGAAGGAGACGAGACTGCGGCCGATGCCGCCCGCGACGCTCAGGAGGCCCGGTCCGGCACGAGCTCGAGATGCAGGCACCACGCGACGGCGTTGTCGAGCACGGTGCGCACCTCGTCCTGCTCCATGTCCTCCTGGTGGCCGAGGGAACAGTAGAAGATGCGCTGATCCCCCCGCTCCCGCACCCAGGCGACCGGCGACGGCACGGGCCGGTCCTCCGGCGCCACGGGCTCGCCGTGCAGCAGCACCAGCGCGTCGGCGGGCGGATGCGTCTCGTACAGCCAGGAGCGCACGGCGAAGCGCGCCGGCACGCCGCCGGTGATCCAGTGGTCCGCGGCGACGGACACCTCGGTCGAGGAGGAGTGGCCGTGGTGCCGGGTCCAGGCGGAGCCGAGCACCTCGTCCGCGAAACGGGCGGCCCAGTCCGCCATGACGGATCCCGGCACCGGCCGGAAGGCGTGATTGGCCGTGCGCAGGGCGAACAGGTCACCGCCGCGATCGACGAACCGCGCGATCGCCGACAGCTCCGCTTCCGGCAGCACCCGGAAGCGCGTGTAGAGGAGGACGAGGTCCGCGTCCTCGAGGGGAGAGAGATCGCCGAAGCTCGACGACGGGAAGTCGGGCATGTCCTCGATCGGCTCCGCGACGCGGACGTCGACCACGACGTCGTGCTGGTCGCGCACGCGGCCGGCCAGCGAGCGCATCGTGCGGTGGGATTCGTACTCGCCGTCCCCGGCGAGCACGACGATCTTCTTCACGGCCCAGCTCCGTTCCCGGGAACCGGCACGCCCGCACCCGGATGCCATTCTACGAACCGGTCCGCTCGCCGGACCTCCCCCGCACAGAGGGCGTCGCTCCCCGCATTGCCCCAGCGTGGAAATGGCTCTTGTGCTACGGGGTCAACGGAGTAGTGTCAACCCTCGTGATTTCGGACACCTCCCCCGAGGAGACGCGTTCAGCCAAGCGTTTCTTCATCGGCGAGAAGCTCCCGAGCGACAAGCTCGACGGACAGCTCCTCCCCAAGCATCTCGCCCTCCCCATCTTCGCCAGCGACCCGCTCTCCTCGGTGGCCTACGCTCCGCAGGAACTGCTCCTCATCCTGACGCTCGGCGGCCTCGCGTTCCTGAGCTTCGCGCCGTGGGTCGCCGCCGCGGTCGTGCTCCTGCTCGTCGTGGTGGTGGCCAGCTACCGGCAGCTCATCAAGGCGTACCCCAGCGGTGGCGGCGACTACGAGGTCGCCCACCGCAACCTGGGCGAGAAGGCCGGCCTGGTCGTGGCGTCCGCGCTGCTCGTCGACTACATCCTCACCGTGGCCGTGTCCGTCGCGAGCGGCGTGGACAACATCATCTCGGCGGTGCCCGAGCTGGCGCCCCTGCGGGTGGAGCTCGCGGTCTTCTTCGTCATCGTGCTCGCGGCGGTCAACCTGCGCGGCGTCAGCGAATCGAGCAAGGCGTTCGCCCTGCCCACCTACCTGTTCATCGGCAGCGTGTTCGTGATGATCGTCACCGGTCTCGTGCGCACGGTGCTCGGCGACGCGCCCATCGCGGAGTCGGCGGCCTACACCGTGGAGCCGCACGAGCACATCACTCAGGCCGCATTCATCCTGCTGCTGCTGCGCGCGTTCTCGAGCGGCTGCAGCGCCCTCACCGGCGTCGAGGCCATCTCGAACGGCGTCCCCGCGTTCCGGACCCCGAAGGTGCGCAACGCGCAGACGACCCTCGTGATCATGGGCGGCACGGCGATCGTGCTGTTCGTGGGCCTCGTGACGCTCGCCCTCGTCTCCCGCGTGCACTACGCCGAGGAGCCGTGCGACCTGATCGGCTGGGAGGCCTGCGCCACCGACCCGCAGCAGAGCCTCATGGCGCAGGTCGCCGCGGCGACCTTCGGGCAGGGCTCGGTCCTCTTCTACCTGATCCAGGCGACCACCGCCGCCGTGCTGCTGCTCGCGGCGAACACCGCGTTCAACGGCTTCCCGCTGCTCGGCTCGGTGCTGGCCAAGGACTCGTACGCGCCTAAGTCGCTCTCGACCCGGGGCGACCGTCTCGTCTACTCCAACGGCATGCTGCTGCTGGCCCTCGCCGCGATCGTGATCCTGATCGTCTACCAGGCGAGCCTCACCGACCTCATCCAGCTGTACATCATCGGCGTCTTCGTCTCCTTCACCCTCGGGCAGACCGGCATGGTGCGGCACTGGCTCCGGATGCTCAAGGAGGGCTGCACCAACCGGGGCGAGGTGATGCGCGGGCTCGCCATCAACGCGTTCGGGGCGCTCCTCACCGCGAGCGTGCTGATCGTCGTCACCATCACGAAGTTCGCCCACGGTGCGTGGCTCGTCTTCGCGATCATGCCGGTGCTGTTCCTGCTGATGCTCGGCGTGAACCGCTACTACCGCGACGTGGAGAAGGAGATCGAGGTCGACCCGGTCACCACGTTCGGCTCCGAGGGCGACCACGCGGTCGTGCTCGTGGGGCGCATGCAGAAGCCGACCCTGAAGGCGCTCGACTACGCCATCGCCGCTCGGCACCAGAGCCTCGAGGCGGTGCACGTCTCGATCGACGACGCGTCGACGGCGAAGCTCCTCGCGGAGTGGAAACAGCAGAACATCCAGATCCCGCTCCGGGTCGTCGAGTCGCCGTACCGCGACATCAGCTACCCGCTCATCCGCTACATCAAGGCGCACCGCCAGGAGCACGGCCCCGAGGTGGTCACCGTGTACACGCCCATCTACATCGTGGGGCACTGGTGGGAGAACCTGCTGCACAACCACAAGGCCCGCCGCATCCGCCAGAAGCTGATGCTCGTGCACGGCGTCACGATCTCGCTCGTGCCGTGGCTGCTCGACTCGTCCGAGCTGCTCTACGGCCGGCGCTCCCGCCCGATCCCGGGTCAGGAGCGCCGCGGCGAGCCCCGGCGCCCGGTCCCGCGGAAGGCCCTCGACCCCGCGGCCGGGGTGCAGGGCGGTCGTCCGGTGCAGCAGAAGACGCCGGGTGCCGGGAAGCGCAAGCGCGGCGGCTCGCGCCGCTAGCCCTTCTCCGCCCCCTCGGTGGTGTTCATGATGCGCTTCTGGAAGAGAAAGAACATCACCGCGACCGGGATGGTCATGATGGCCGCGGCGGCGAGCTTCAGCGGGTACTGGGTGCCCTGGCTGAGCTGACCGCTCGCGAGCGACGCGACGCCCTTGGTCAGCGTCGTGAGCGCGGGGTCCTGGGTGGCGACGATGAAGTGGGCCAGCTCGTTCCAGGAACCCTGGAACGACAGGATGATGATCGTGATGAGGGCGGGACGCGCCATCGGCAGCACGACCGACCAGAACACGCGGAAGGTGCCGGCGCCGTCGATGCGCGCCTGCTCCTCGACGCTGACCGGGATCGACTCGAAGAAGTTCTTCATGATGAACACCCCCGCCGCGTCGGCGAGCAGCGGAATGGTCATGCCCGCGTAGGAGTCGTAGATGCCGAGCTGGTTGATCACGAGGAACTTCGGGATGAGCAGCACGACGCTCGGTACGGCCATGACGGCGACGAGGGCCGCGAACACCAGACCGCGCCCGCGGAACTGCAGGCGCGCGAGGGCGTAGCCGGCGAGCGAGTTGAAGAACACCCGGCCCATCGTCACGAAGACCGTCACCACGGCGGAGTTCGCGAACCAGGTCGGGAAGTCCGAGTTGAGGAACAAGCGCTCGTAGGCCGCGCTCGTCCAGGTCTGCGGCACGAGCGAGAGCGGGTCCCGCGCCGCCTCGGCATCCGTCTTGAACGACGTCGCGACGTCGATGAGGAACGGGGCGATATAGATGATCGCGATGACGGTGAGCACGGCGTAGAGGAACGCCGATGCGACGGAGCCCCGCCCGCGTCGGCCGGCGGGAGCGCGACGCGGTCCCGGTCCGGTGGCGGGCGCCGGCGCGGCGGCCGGCGGGTCCTGGACGGTGACGCTCATGACAGGTCCTTTCCGGAGTTCCCGGTGCCGTCCGTGCTGCGGGAGGCGACGGCCGCCCCCGCGCCGATCGCGCTTCCTGCCGCGGCGGCGGGAATCTCGTAGCCGCGCATGCGGCGCTTCGACACGGCGCGGTCCCGCAGCACCCAGCGCTGCAGGAGGGTGAACGCGATGATGATGACGAACAGCACGAAGGCGATGGCGGCGCCCCTGCCCCAGTCCTGCGCGCCGAAGGCCGACGTGTAGGAGAGGTAGGCGGGCGTGAGCGTGGTCTTGCCCGGACCGCCCTGGGTGCCGGTGTAGATCTGGTCGAACACCTGCCAGGTGCCGATGAGCCCCAGGGTGAGCACCGTGAACAGCGTCGGCCGCAGCTGGGGAAGCGTGATGCGCCAGAAGCGCTGCCAGGAGGACGCACCGTCGACCATCGCCGCCTCGTCGACCTCCTCGCTGAGGTTCTGCAGCGCCGCGATGAACAGCAGCATGAAGGTGCCGCTCGTGGTGAAGACCGCGAGCAGGATCAGCGCGAACATGGCGACGGACGGCCCGGCGAGCCACTGCCACAGGGACACGCCGAGGGCGTCGGTCCCCGTGAGGAAGGCGGGCCCCTCGGTCACGCCCACGAGGGCGAGCAGGTTGTGCACGATCCCGCGCGGGTCGCTGAACCAGTTGGGCCCCTCGACGCCGAGGTAGGAGAGCAGCTTGTTGACCGCGCCGCTCGCGCCGAAGAGGAACAGCCAGAGCACCGTGATCGCGACGGAGCTCGTGACGGACGGGAAGTAGAAGGCCGTGCGGAAGAACCCGCGGCCGCGGAGCACGCCGCGATTGACGAGCACCGCGAGCAGCAGCGCGAGCGCGGTCTGCAGGGGCACGACGAAGACGACGTACCAGGCGTTGTTCCGCAGCGACGTGCCGAAGTCCTGCTCGGCGAGACCACCGCCGGACAGCAGGGCGGCGTAGTTGTCCACCCCGATGAAGTTCACGTTCGAGGAGAACGGGCTGCCGCGCCCGGTCCAGTCGGAGAAGCTGACCCAGAGCGCCATGCCGACGGGCACGGCGAGGAAGAGCCCGAGGATCACCAGGATCGGGGCGACGAACAGCCACCCGGAGACGGCCTCGCCCGAGCGGATGCCGCGGCGCCGGACTCCCGGCCGGCCGGCCGGGGCCGGGGAGGCGCTCATCGAGCGCGCCCCCCGGCTCCGGCGGAGTGGACGACGGTCATGCTCAGTTCGCGTCCGCAAGAAGAGCCTCGAAGTTGGTCTGCACCTCGTCGAGGATCGCCTTCGGCTCCGAGGACTTCAGCGACTCGAGCTTGGCGTTGAAGTCGGTGATGACGTCGGCCGATCCGTCGACCGTCGGCACGCCCTGGGCGTAGTCCGCGGCGTCCAGGAACGCGACGAAGTCGGGGTTCTCGGACTTCCAGTCCTCCGCCGCCGACTGGATGGACGGCATGACGCCGAAGGCCGACGCGAACGCGAGCTGGCTCTCGGTCGAGGTCAGGTGCTGCACGAGCTCGACGGCGGCCTCCTGGTTCGCGCTGTCCGTGGCGACGCCCCAGCAGTTGGTGAACTGCAGCGTGCCCTTGCCGCCGGGGCCCTCCGGGAGCTCCGCGACCCGGTACTTCACGTCCGGGAAGTCGTTCTGCATGGCGCCCGAGATCCAGTTGCCCTCGATGGTCATGGCCGCGAGGCCCTTGCCGAAGGCCTCACCGCCCCAGCCTGCGCCCACGTCCTTGGCGTAGGAGAAGGTGCCCGCGGCCAGCTGCTGCTTGACGTAGTCCAGCGCCTGCACGTTGGCGTCGCTGTTCGCGGTCGCCTCGGTGTTGTCGGCGCTCACCAGCCCGCCGCCCGCCGAGGCCATGAAGGCCCCGACGCGGGCGTACTCGCCGCCGAAGGCGAGGCCGGCGTGCTCGGGGGTGGTCAGCCTCTGGCTCACGCTCGCCAGCTGCTCCCAGGTGGTGGGGATGTCGGCGTCGGTCAGGCCCGCCTGGGTCCACAGATCGGTGTTGATGATGAGCCCCAGCGTCGAGAAGTCCTTCGGCGCGCAGTAGAAGTCGCCGTCGTAGGTGAAGGACTCGACGAGGGTCGGGTAGAAGTCGTCCTTGTTCTCCAGGTCGTCTCCGTAGGCGAGCAGGGACCCGTTCGAGGCGTAACCGGCGAGCAGGTCGGTGGAAAGGTAGAACACGTCGGCCGGCTTGCCGGACGAGAAGCCCTGGGCGAGCTGCTCGGGCAGCTTCGACGCCACGGTGACCTCGGCGTCGGTGCCGGACTCCTCCGACCAGGCGGCGACGGCCTCCTTCACCGCGGCGGTCTCGGCGTCGCCGCTGGAGCCGATCAGGATGGACAGGGGGGCGGACCCGTCCTGATCCGCGCCCGCCTCGTCGTCGAAGCTCGAGCCGCCGCAGCCGGACAGGGTGAGAGCGGCCGCCGCGGCGACTGCGCCGCCGACGATCCACTGGGGTGTGCGCTTCATGCTGTGTTTCTCCTTCTGTGGTCGCGCCCGGCTCAGCCGGTCGCGGTGGGGGTGCCGGCCGCGGTCGCCCTGGTGGGCGACCGCACGACGAGCTGCGGGGTGATGAGTCGGTGGGCCTCGCCGGGGGCGGGCGTCCGGCGCGTGACGGCCGTTCCCGTCGTCCCCATCAGCAGCTCGATGGCGCCCGCCGCCACGGCCGCGAGGGGCTGCTCGACGCTCGAGAAGCCGACGGCGGCCGCGACGGGCGTGTTGTCGAACCCGATGACCGGAAGGGAGGGGCGTCCGGCCGCGTTCGCGGCCATGGTGACGCCGAGGGCGATCGAGTCGCTCGCGCAGACGACGGCGTCGACGCCGGGCCGCTCGCCGAGCAGTCGCGCCGCCGTGTCGCGCGCCTGGGTCACGCCCTCCTCGGTCTCGCGGGCGAGGGAGAGCGAGGGCGATGCGCCACCCAGGCGCTCGGTCACGGCGTCGGTCCACCCGCGCCTGCGGTCGTCGCCCGTGCCGGACCCCGTGGGCCAGCCGATGTAGGCGATCGCGTCGCAGCCGGAGTCGGCGAGGTGCATGGTCGCGTCCCGCACCCCGGCGTGCCCGTCGATGTCCACCCAGAGGTGCTGCGGGTCGTTCATGTCGTCGATGCCCCAGGGCCGCCCGAAGGTGACGAAGGGGATGCCCTGCTCGATCAGCCACTCGGTGCGGGGGTCGCGGTGGAAGGTGCTGGTGAGCACGAACGCGTCGACGTCCGCCCCGTCGCGCAGCCGGCGGAACTGGGCGATCTCGTCGGCCGGATCGGCGGCGGTGAAGAGCAGGATCCGCATCGACCGCGTGGCCGCGGTCTCCGTGAGGGCGTGCAGGAAGCGGTCGAGCACCGTGCCGGAGATGCCGTCCACCATGGGGTCGAGCCGGATGCCGATGGTGGACGAGCGCTGGGTGCGCAGACGCCGCGCGGACGCGTGCGGCCGGTAGCCGAGCTGGGCGATCGCGGTCTCGACCCGCGCGCGGGTCTCCGCCCGCACGATGTCCGGGGTGTTCAGAACGTTGGACACCGTCTGCCGGGAGACGTTCGCGACCCGCGCGACGTCCTCGACGGTCGGCAGCGTGCCCATGCGATCCTCCTCGACCGGTTGCGCGATCGGCGTCCGCCGCGGTGGCGACGAAACTTTGATCGTTCAAATCCTGCCCGGTAATGTTACCTCCGACGACGCCGGTGTCAACCGTGCCGATCGCACCGACGCAACGCCATCCGAGGAGCATCAGCTATGACGCACGGTCTGCAGCCCTTCCTGTTCGACGACGCCGTGGTGCTGTCCGCCCCCGCACAGGCCTGGTCGGACCGGGACGGCGACATGGTCGGCGGCTCGCACGGCTTCTTCGTATCCGACGTGCGGTTCGTGTCGCGGCTCTCGCTCGTGGTGGGCGGCGCGGCGCCGGAGCACATCGCCTCGTACCCGTCCGGCGCGGTGGAGCGCACCTTCGTGTCCCTCGCCAGGAACGTCGACGACCGGAGCGCGGACCCGAAGGTGCGCGTCGAGCGGAGGCGCACCGTGTCGGGCGGCCGCCTCGTCGAGAGCGTGACGCTGAGCTCGGCCCTGCCGGACCCCGTCCGCACGTCGGTCGCGCTGCGGCTCTGCGCCGACCTCGCGCGCATGTACGAGATGAAGGCCGGGCTCGAGGCCGAGCCGGACGCGCTGCCCGAGCTGAGCGCGGCGGACGGCGGCCTCCGCTGGGGCAGGGACGGCCGGCGGGCCGCCCTCGTCGCCGAGCCGGCGGCGCGGGTGTCGGGCGGGATCGGCGAGGCGGAGCTGACCTGGGACGTGACCGTGCCCGCGCGCGGCCGGGTGACGGTGTCGGTCACGATCGACGCCGCGAATCCCGACGCCGTGGTCGTGGCCCCGGCCGCCGGGAGCAGCTGGACGGCGCCGGACCTGCGCACGGGCGACTCCCGTCTCGCCGCCTGGGTCCGGGCGTCCCTCGACGACCTGCACGCGCTGCGGCTCGCCCCCGTCGACCGGCCGGATCGCGCCTTCCTCGCGGCCGGGGCGCCCTGGTTCTTCACCCTGTTCGGCCGCGACTCCCTCTGGGCAGCCCGATTCCTGCTCCCCCTCGGCACGACCCTCGCGGCGGACACGCTCCGCGTCCTCGCGGGGCTGCAGGGGACCCGGGTCGTCGACGCGACGGCGGAGCAGCCGGGCAAGATCATGCACGAGCTGCGCCCCGAAACGCTGCTCATCCCGGGCGAGGGCGTCGAGCTGCCCCCGCTCTACTTCGGCACCGTCGACGCGACGGCCCTCTGGGTCTGCCTGCTGCACGACGCGTGGCGCTGGGGCATGCCCGACGACGAGGTGCGGGAGCTGCTGCCCGCCCTGGAGGCGGCGCTCGCCTGGATGCGCGACTACGGCGACAGCGACGGGGACGGCTTCCTCGAGTACGTGGACAGCACGGGCACCGGCCTCGCCAATCAGGGCTGGAAGGACTCGGGCGACTCGATCCAGTGGCGGGACGGATCGCTGGCCGAGGGCCCGATCGCGCTCTGCGAGGTGCAGGGCTACGCCTACGAGGCGGCGATGGGCGGCGCCGCGCTGCTCGATCACCTCGGCTCCGACGGCGCGGGGACCTGGCGGAACTACGCGGCCGACCTCAAGCAGCGGTTCGCGGACCGGTTCTGGATCGACTCCCCCGTCGGCGCGTACCCGGCGATCGCGCTCGACGCCGAGAAGCGGCGCGTCGACACGGTCACGTCGAACATCGGCCACCTGCTCGGCACCGGCATCCTGCAGCCCGGTCAGGCGGAGCTCATCGCCGCGAGGCTCGCCTCGCCCGAGCTCAACTCTGGCTATGGCCTGCGGACCATGTCGACGGACTCCGCCGGCTACTGGCCGCTCAGCTACCACGGCGGCTCGGTCTGGGCGCACGACACCGCCATCGCCATCCTCGGGCTCGGGCGGGAGGGCTTCCCGGCCGAGGCGGCGGCCCTGATGGAGGGGCTGCTCACGGCGGCCGCCGGCTTCGGCTACCGCATGCCCGAGCTGCACTCCGGGGACGCGGCCGCCGCCGTGGCCGCCCCCGTGCCCTACCCCGCCGCGTGCCGGCCGCAGGCGTGGTCCGCGGCCTCCGCCGTCGCTGTGCTCAGCACCGCGCTCGGGCTGCGCCCGGACGCGCAGAACGGCAGCATCGAGGTGGAGCCGATCGGCGTTGCCGCGACCGGCTCCATCCACGCGGAGGGCCTCACCTTCGCGGGCGCTCCCTTCTCCGTGACCGTCGACGCGTCGGGGGCGACCGTGTCCCGCTGAGCACCGCCCACCGCGAGGTAGGCGCGGGGTAGGCGCGGGCGCCGTTCGTAACTTGACTGGCAACGACGCCGCGGACGGGCCGCGGCGCGGAAGCGGACAGGGGTGCGGGCATGGCCGATGGGGACGTCGAGACGATCGACAAGCGGGGGCAGTGGGTCAACCGGGTCGTGGGCGAGCCGGAGCGGTCCTCCAGCTTCTCGAGCCGCGACGAGGCGATCGAGGCCGGGGCCGCGCTCGCGGCCGAGCTGGGCACCGCGCACGTGGTGCGCGACGCCGAGCCGACCGGGGTCATCACCGACGAGGACACCGCCGGCTGAGCCGCGCGGATTCCCCCTCGCGCCGGGACGGTGTCTGGTTCCATAATCGTCACCGTGCCGGTCGATCCCGACGCGCGCGGACAACAAGGAGGTTGCACCATGCCCACTCGACTGAACCCGTACCTCGGCTTCCGCGACAACGCGCGGCAGGCCATGGAGTTCTACCAGAGGGTCTTCGGCGGGGAGCTCACGCTGAGCACGTTCGCCGAGATGAACGCGAGCGAGGACCCATCGGAGCAGGACAAGATCATGCACGGCCAGCTCGAGACCGCCAACGGGTACACGCTCATGGGCGCCGACACCCCGAACAGCATGGAGTACACCCCGGGCGGATCGATCACCATCTCCCTGAGCGGCGAGGACGAGGAGGAGCTGCACCGCTACTGGGACGGCCTCGCGGACGGCGGCTCGGTGACGATGCCGCTCGAGAAGGCGCCCTGGGGCGACAGCTTCGGCATGCTCGTCGACCCGTTCGGCGTGAGCTGGATGGTCAACATCTCCGGCGAGGCCGCGTCCTCCGGCGACGGAGCCGCGAGCTCGGACGAGGTGAACGAGGCGCGGTCCTCCGGCGCGGACGAGGCCTCGCAGCGCAGCGCGTCCGGCGGTGAGGGCTCGACCCCCGGGGCGGGCCAGGGCGCGGAGGCGCGGTCCTCGGGCACCGACGAGGTGTCCCAGCGCGCCGGGTCCTGAGCGCCCGGGCGGGCGCCGTTCCCCGGGCGGCGTAGCCTCGCCGCGTGAGCGCATCCGATCCCTTCGACCTCGACCGGTTCGTGCGCGCCCAGGATGACGGCGGGGCCGTCGAGCGTGCGGTCGGGGAGCTTCGGCGAGGGCGGAAGACGGGCCACTGGATGTGGTTCGTCTTCCCGCAGGTCGCCGGGCTCGGCCGCAGCGCGATGGCCGAGCGGTACGCGATCCGCAGCCTCGACGAGGCGCGCGCCTACCTCGCCCACCCGGTGCTGGGGCCGCGCCTGCTCACCTGCGCGGACCTCGCCGCCGGCGCACCGGAGGGGCGCTCGGCACGGTCCGTGTTCGGCGGGATCGACGCGGTGAAGCTGCGGTCCTCCGCGACGCTGTTCCTGCGCGCGGGCGACCCGCCGGATCCCGCGTTCTCGCGCGTGCTCGACCGCTTCTTCGACGGCATGCCCGACGCCGCCACCGACCGGCTGCTGCGCTCCGGCCGTGGCTGAATCCCGCCCGTGACAATCGCCGGGGCCGCTCGTACCCTGGTCGCATGTGTCGGAACATTCACACGCTGCACAACTTCGAGCCGGCTGCGACCGACGACGAGGTCCACGCCGCGGCGCTCCAGTACGTGCGGAAGATCAGTGGCACGACGAAGCCCTCCAGGGCGAACGCCGAGGCGTTCGACCGCGCGGTCGAGGAGATCGCTCACCTGACCCGGCACCTGCTCGAGGACCTCGTGTCCACGGCGCCGCCCAAGAACCGCGACATCGAAGCCGAGAAGGCCAAGGCCCGCGCGGCCAAGCGGTACGCCGCCTGATTCCCTCGCAGTGCTCCGACGCGCCCCGCGACCGATACGGGGCCGCGGCCTAGTCCGCGGCGGGCTCCACCAGCAGCAGCCAGGACGAGACCTCCGGCCGCTCGTCGGCGAGCGACCAGCCGTTCCGGAGCAGGTCGGTTCCCTGAAGGACGCGGCTTCCGCCGCCGCCCAGGTCCGTCACCGCGTAGACCTGCGCGGGGTCGAGTCCGACCGGCCGCAGCGCATCCGGCGTCACCCCGCCGGGAAGCCGGTACGCCGCGAGCACGGAGCGGTCGCCCGAGGTCAGCTGGAACGCCGGCGCGCGTTCGCCCTCGCCCTGCCGCCGGGGCTGCGCGGTCAGCCGGCGCAGCACGCCGTCGCGCACGAGCGGCGCGAGCACGTCCCGGAACAGGGCGGTGTGCACGCGCAGGCTCTCGCGCTGCTCGTCGCTCAGGTCGACGAGCCGCATCGAGACCCCGAAGCGGTGCAGCAGCGCCGCTCGCACGAGAGTGTCGAACTCCTCCGGGCCGAGGGCGGCGAAGTCGAGCCGCGACGGCTCGTAGTCCCCGCGCCACTGCGACCACGGCCAGTGCAGGATCGCGGCCGGAGGCAGCAGGTGGCTCGCGCCCCACAGCACCGACAGGGCGTGCTCGGTGTAGTCGGGGTCGGACAGGAACATGCAGTGCACGTGCCGGGCGAGACCGAGGTCGATGCGGAGACCGCCGGACGAGCACGCCTCGAGGACGACCTCGGGATGCGCGGCGCGGAACGCGTCGAGCACCGCGTAGAGGCCCTCGTAGTGCCGCAGCAGCCCGTCGCCCGCGCCGTGCCCGTGGTCGGTGCGGGTGCAGCCGGAGTCCGGGTCGATGTTGAAGTCGAGCTTCACCCATTCCGCGCCGGTCTCCCGCACGACGGCGGCCATCGCGCCGGCCACGTGGGCCCTGCCCTCGGCCGAGCCCATGCACACGTAGCCGAAGAAGTCCGGGTGCGCCGGGTCGAGCGACACGGTCGTCACCCGGTACGAGCCGTCGCGCTCGTGTCCCGCTCCGCCCCGCGCGAGGACCTCGGCGTGCGCGCGGCGCAGCTGCGCTCCGGCGCCGACGGCCTCCGCCTCGATCCAGATGCCCGCCCTCGCCCCCCGCTCCCGGATGCCCTGCCCGAGGGCGCGGAGCCCGCTCGGGAAGCGCGCGGTGTTCGTGTGGTGCCAGTCGCCGCGCTGCTCCTGCCAGTCGCTCGCCGCATCCGCGTTGCCGAACCAGCCGGCGTCCACGGTCGCGACGCCCATGCCGAGGTGGGCGGCAGCCTCCGCGTTGCGCCAGATGATGTCCTCGGTCACCTCGACGTCCTCGTACGGCCACCAGTGGTTCCATTCGACGTCCAGCGCCTCGGAGGCCGCGGAGCGCGGGATCCAGGCCCGCCCGACCGCGCGGGTCAGGGTCTCCGACGCCTCGTCCAGCGTGCGCCCGGCGGCGATCACGACCGGCGGCGCGGCCACGGACTCCCCGGGGCCGAGGTCGACGAAGAACCGCCACGGCGAGACGCCCGCGGTCAGCCGGGGCACGACGGCGCCTGCGCCCCTGCCGTCCCGGCCGTCGCCGTGGTTCTCGTCGCCCTGGAACCCGTCGCCCTGGAGATCGATGTGCCAGTTGCCGCTCCAGGCGGGCGAGACCACGAGGGCGGCCCCCTCCCGCTCGAGGCCGAGCCAGGGGCTGAACCCGTGCGCGGAGCGCCCGGACCGCACCTCGAGGTGCACGCCCTCCGCGCTCGTGCCGGCCTCGGGCCGGAACTCGTCCCCCCAGGCGGAGCGGAAGAAAGACGCCGCCCACACCCCCGGTACGTCCGCCGCGAGCGGATCCAGCCGGGAGACCCGGCGCACCTCGGCCGAGCCGTTGGTCACCGTCATCGCGAGCTCCCACGCGCCGGGGCCGTCGATCGCGCGGGCGGACCACTCGGCGGTCACGCCTCCCGCGTCGGCCGTGCCGGGCGTGCAGAGCCGGCCGTCGACCTCGAGCAGGCCCACGCCCGCGCCGCTGAGCACGGTCGCCCCGTCCACCTCGAGCGCGAAGCCGTCGCCGCGGAGGGTCAGCCGAGCCGCGCGGCCGGGATCGGCGGCCCCCGGGGACGCGAACAGTCCGGGAGCACCGGAAGTCGCGGGAGATTCCGGAGAGGCGGAGGATCCGGGCGCGGCGGGCGACGACGGGTGGGGTGGCGTGGACATGCGGTCCTATCGGGTCACGCCGGCGGCGAGGCCGGACATCACGTACTTGGAGGCGAACGCGAGCAGCAGGATCGGCGGCAGCGCCGTGATGAGCAGGCCCGCCGAGACCAGCGGCTGGTCGCTCACGTAGCGGCTGCCGATCTGCGCGAGGGCGGGCGTCACGAGGGTCTTCGTGTTGTCCGGCAGCAGGATGTAGGCGAACAGCAGCTCGTTCCACATCCCGAGGAACTGCAGCACGGCGAGCGTCGCGAGGCCGGCGCGCCCCATGGGCATCACCACGAACAGCAGGGTGCGGAAGAACCCGGCGCCGTCCAGCTTCGCGGCCTCGAGCACGGCGTCCGGGATGGCGCGGAAGCTGAGCGTGAGGAAGAACACCGAGAACGGCAGCCCGGTCGCGACGTAGACGAGGATCACGCCACCGAACTCGCCGACGAGCTCGAGCCGGGACAGCAGGAGGTAGATCGGGATGATCAGCACCTGGCTGGGGATGAGCATGACCGACACGAACGACGCGTTGATGTAGCGCGCCCCGGGCACCGGCAGCTTCGCCATGGCGTACCCCGCGAGGGTGGCGACCACGAGCACCAGCGCGAGGGACGACAGCACGACGATCGCGCTGTTGATCGCGGCCTGGCCGAGCCCGTAGTTGTTCACGAGCACGAGGAAGTTCTGGAAGGTGAACTCCCGCGGCAGCCCGAACGGGTCGCGCAGGTAGTCGGCGTTCGTGCGCAGGGCCGCCGAGGCGAGGAACACGACCGGGTAGACGATCGTGATCGCGAGCACGAGCAGGAGGAGGAAGATCGGCAGCCGGGCGGGCTTGCTCAGCGTCGCGCTTGTCGAGGTCACGGTCAGTCCTCCTCGCCGGTGATGCGGAAGAAGCGCACCTGCAGGAGCGTGAGCAGCCCGATGAGCAGGAACACCATCACGGCGAGCGCCGCGCCCGCGCCGAGGTTCGCGCTCGAGAACGCCTTGAGGTAGATGAGGTAGTCGAGCGTCGTGGTCTCGTAGCCCGGCCCGCCCGCCGTCATCACGAAGATGAAGCCGAACAGCGACGAGAACGTGTAGAGCACGTTGATGATGAAGACGAAGCCGAGCACCCGGCGGATGTTGGGAAGCGTGATGTACCAGAGCCGCTTCCACCAGCCCGCGCCGTCCACCGTCGCGGCCTCGAAGACGCTCGGGTCGATCGCCGAGAGCCCGCTCAGCACGATCAGGCCCTGGTAGCCGAAGCCGGACCAGATGAGCGCGAGCACGATCACGAAGATGGCGAGGTTGCCGTCGGTGAAGAAGTTCACCGGCTCGCCGCCGAACGCGACGATCGCCGCGTTGACGGGGCCGCCGAACGAGAAGGTCGACTTGAACATGATGCCGATGACGGCGACCGAGAGCACCGAGGGCAGGAAGTAGATGAGCCGGAACGCCTTCCAGCCCCGCACCCGCTCGAAGAGCAGCACGGCGACGATCACCGAGACGAAGATCACGAGCGGCACGGCGATGAGGAACTTCAGGTTGGTGAAGAAGATCTGGTGCACGAGCGGGTCGACGAGCAGGTCGACGTAGTTCTGCAGCCCGAGCCACTCGTAGTTGACGCCGTTCGAGCGGTTGAACGAGATGTACAGGGCGAACAGCACCGGGTAGATCATGAAGCCGAGCACGAGGATGAGGGCCGGGGTGACCGCGACCAGCCCGACGATCCTGTCGCGCCGGTCGAGCGACCTGCGGCGCCGGCCCTCGCCCGCGGGGGCCGGCGAGACGGCGCCGACCCCCGCGAGCTCGGTCGTGGTGACGGTCATCGGTTCGCGGTCTCCGTCTCGAACGTCTGCTTCAGCTGCGCGAGGGCGTCGTCGGCGGTCGTGGTGCCGAGGAACGTCGTCGCGTTCGCCTTGTAGAACGAGTCGATGACGGCCTGCGGCATGACGTTGTCGAACGGGAAGGTGATGTTCTCCGTGGTCTTCAGGTCCTCCGCCTCGGTCTGCAGGAGGGGGTTCGTGATGACCGACGGGTCGGCGCTCGCGCTGTTCGAGGCCTCGGTCTGGAAGAGCTCCACGTAGAGGTCGATCGTGTCGGGCTGCGCGAGGAAGCGCACGAAGTCCTCCGCGATCTCCTGCTTCTCGGTGTAGTTCGTGATGGAGACGGCGACGTTGGGCCCGCCCGCGACCGTGTTGGGGAACTGCGCGCCCTCGAGCATCGGGATGGGGAAGACCCCTACCTTGTCGGCGCCCAGTGTGTCGATCAGCGTGGCGTTGTCCCAGCCGCCGCTGATGAGGAACGTGCCCTTCTCCTGCGCGAAGCCGGCGGCGTGCTCGCCGTTCGACACGCTGCCGGCGTCCGGGTTGGTGAGGCCGCGCGAGAACAGCTCGGCGTAGGCCTCGTACGCCCGCTTCATCGCATCGTCGTCGATGGGGATGTCGCCGTTGAACATGTCCGTGAACACCGTGCCGCCCAGCTCGCCGCCGACGAGCGCCGAGATGACCCAGGCGCCGACGTAGCCCTCCTGGTTGCCGAGCCAGACCGGGGGCTGGCCGCCCGCCTTGACCTCCTCGACCACGTCGAGGAAGTCCTCCCAGGTCTCCGGCGGGGTGGACAGGTCGACGCCCGCGGCCTCGGCCATGTCCCTGTTGTAGAACACGTAGAAGTACGACCCGCCGCCGTAGGGCAGCGCGAGAAGGGGGCCGTCCTCCTTGTACCCGCCACGCACGGTGTTCCAGCCGGAGAGGTCCGCCATCGTGTCCTCGTCGAACACTCCGTCGAGGTCGAGCAGGAAGTCCTCGAAAGACAGCGTGTTGCCGCCGGTGTAGCCCGTGCGCACGTCGGGCCCGTCTCCGGCGATGGACGCCGCCTGGAACTGCGCCGAGTTCTGGCTGATGTCGCCCGTGCTCGTGACGATCTTGACCGAGACGTCCGGGTTCTCCTCCTCGAAGCGGTCGGCGGCCTGGTGCAGGAAGGAGGCGTCGCCGTCCACCTTCCCGTCCTCGGACACCCGGGTGAGCAGACCGGCGTCCCAGACGAGCAGCTCCGTGCGACCGTCGTCCGACTCCCCGCCGCCCGAGGAACAGGCGGCGAGCCCGGCGACCATGCCGACGGCCAGCAGCCCCGCTGACCAGCGTGTTGTCTTCATTGCTTCTCCTTGATGGTGGGTCGAAAGGGGTGGGGAGCGTCAGAACACCGCGGTGAGACCGCCGTCGGCGGTGAGCACGGAGCCGGTGAGGTAGGTGGTGCGGGGGGAGCAGAGGAAGAGCGCGGCCTCCGCGATCTCCTCCGGCTGCGCGGGTCGGCGCAGCGGCAGTTTGCCGTGCCGCACGTACACGTCGCGGAACAGGTCGGTCTCGTACTCGGTGGTGCCGTCGGGCAGGCGCGCCATGGGCGTGTCGACGAAGCCGGGGGCGAGCGCGTTGACGAGCACGCCGTCATCGGCGAGGTCGGCGGCGAGCGCGCGCGTCGCCGCGATCAGGCCGCCCTTGCTCGCCGCGTAGGCGAGCGTGTCCGTCGTCGCGGCGAAGCCCTGGATGGACGAGACCATGAGGATGCGACCGGAGTCCGACGCGCGCAGCAGAGGCAGCAGGGCGAGCGTGACCGCGAGCGTGCCGACGAGGTTCACGTCGAGCACGCGGCGCAGGTCGCGCGGGCCGAGCTCGGCGGTCGGGGTGGTGTCGGAGACGGCCGCGCAGTTCACCAGGACGTCGAGGCCGGCGCCCGGGAGGCCGCTGGCGGTCACCGCCGAGGCGAGCCCGTCCACCGCCGCATCGTCGGCGATGTCGAGGGGAAGCGCCTCGGCCCGCCCGCCCGCCCGCCGCGCGTCCTCCGCGGTGCGGGCGGCACCGTCCGGGTCACGGTCGACGCAGAACACCGCGGTCCCCTCCGCGCACAGCCGGGCCGCGATGGCGCGCCCGATGCCGCTGCCGGCGCCCGTGACGAGCGCCCGTCGTGAGGGGATGAACATCCTCGTCCCGTTTCTCCCTGCGGCTCTGCGATGAACCGTCGATGGCAGTAATAGTAGTATTTATAGCCGGAAGTCAAGCGTTCGCACCCCGGCAATTCCACGAGCGACGGAAGGAAGTTCGTCGGCCGGTCAGGAAAAGTAGTACTTTACGTTGCACGCCCCCGGTCGGACCGATTCGCCGGATCCCAGGACCACCTCGAAGGAGAGTCGTGAGCACCTCGCCCGCCGCCGCGCCCACCCGGCGGGGCCGCGCGGTCGCGGAGCCTTTCCGGCTCGAGTGGTCGCACGGCACCGCGACGGTGCTGCCCGAGTGCGCGATGCTGCGCGAGGTGCTGTTCCGGCTGCCCGGCGGCGGCTTCTCGCCCCTCGCTCCCCCGCTGCCCGATGCCCGCGACTCCGCCGGCGCCTGCACCGGTGACCGAGGCGAAGCGGGCGACACGGCGCTGCCCCTGCACCTCGCCGTGCTGGGCGGCGAGTTCGTCTGCCTGCCGTTCGGCTCGGCCACGACGCTCGAGGATCCCGCGCCGGGCTGGCGGGACCTTGTGCCCGATTCCCCCGGGCATCCCCCGCACGGCCCGAGCGCGAACGCCGTCTGGGACGTGCTGTCCCGGGAGCGGGACTCGGTGACCCTGGGCCTGACCTACCCGCTGGAATCCCCCGTCGTCGGCGTGCGGCGCACGATCCGCGGAGTGCCCGGCTCCCCCGAGCTCGCGCTGTCGCTCACGGTGGTCGCCCGCCGGGCCGTGACGACCTCGCTCGGCCTGCACCCGATCCTGCGGCTGCCCGACCGCCCGGGCTCCCTGCGTTTGACGGTACCGTTCCGCGAGGGCTGGACCTATCCGGGCACCGTACCGCCCGGGCGGCCCGCGACGCTTCCCGGGCGCCGCTTCTCCGCGCTGAACGCAGTCCCCGGCGCCGCCGGCCCGGTCGATATGACCCGGCTCCCGCTGAGCGACCCATCCGGCCCGGCAGTCGAGGACGTCGTGCTGCTCGGTGGCGTGCGGGGTCCGGTGACCGCGTCCTACCTCGACGAGGGCGCGGCCGTCCGCATCACCTGGGACACCGGGGTGCTGCCGTCCGTCTCCCTCTGGTTGTCCGACCGTGCGCTCGCCGACGCCCCCTGGAACAGCGCGTACCGGGGGCTCGGCGTCGAACCGGTGGCCGCCGCGTTCGACCTGCCGGACGGCGTCTCGACGGGCGCGAATCCCGTCGCCGCCTCGGGTACCGCGACCTCCGTGCGCCTCGACCCCGCGCGCCCGCTGACCCTCGACTACCGCCTGACCGCCCTTCCGCTCGCCGCTCGGGACGCCGCCGCAGACGGCGCCCGCGGCGACGGGGGCAGCACAGAAAGGGCCGCGCGTGGAGATTGACTCGGTCGACTTCTTCTACCTGGCGATGCCGGAGATCACGCTCGAGGCCGACGGCAGCCAGGATGCGCTGCTCGTTCGCGTGACGGCGGGCGGCGAGGTGGGCTGGGGCGAGTGCGAGGCGTCACCCCTGCCGTCGATCGCCGCGTTCGTCACGCCTCGATCGCACGGCGTGTGCCAGCCGGTCTCGGCGTCCGTGCTCGGCCAGCGCCTGGACGGTCCGGACGACATCCGCCGCATCGCCGCGCTCGTCGAGCGCAACAGCATGGACCTGCTGCAGGCGCCGCACACGTTCTCCGGCATCGAGATGGCGCTCTGGGACCTGCTCGGGCGGCATCGGGAGGAGCCGGTCTGGCGCCTGCTCGGCTACGAGCGGAGCGAGCCGAAGATCCCGTACGCCTCCATCCTGTTCGGCGACACCCCGGAGGACACGCTGCGCCGCGGGCGGGACGCGGTGTCCCGCGGCTTCCGGGCCCTGAAGTTCGGCTGGGCGGGGTTCGGCGAGGGCCGGGTCTCGGACGACCTCGACCACCTGCGCGCGGCGCGGGAGGCGCTCGGGCCGGACGGCCACCTCCTCGTCGACGCCGGTCAGGTCTGGGGCGAGGACGTCGACGCCGCGGCGGCGCGGCTGGACGCGCTGACCGAGGCCCGGGTCGGCTGGCTCGAGGAGCCCTTCGCGGCGAGCGCGTACCGGCAGTACGCGGAGCTCGCCGCCCGCCGGCCGGGGGTGCCGCTGGCCGGCGGCGAGGGCGCGCACAACGTGCACATGGCGCGGAACCTCGTCGACTACGGCCGGGTCGGCTACCTGCAGATCGACTGCGGCCGCATCGGGGGCATCGCCGCCGCGAAGGACGCCGCGGACTACGCGGTGCTGCGGGGCGTCACCTACGTCAACCACACGTTCACGTCGCACCTCGCCCTCTCCGCGTCGCTGCAGCCCTTCGCCGGACTGGCGGAGCACCGTATCTGCGAGTACCCGGCCGAGCCGAAGCAGCTCGCCGCCGACATCACGTCGACGCACCTGATGCCGGACGCCGCCGGGGAGATCCACGCCCCGGACTCCCCGGGCCTCGGGGTCGACGTCGCGGTCGACGCCCTCGCGCCCTACCTCCGCCGTCTCGACATCGTGCTCGACGGCGAGACGCTGTTCACGAGCGCGTCGCTGCCCGCGCTCGGCGCGCCCTCCGACGCCCGGGGGGCCCCGGTGGCGGCGGCCGTGCCGGACGGGCGGCCGGCGTAGGCATGCGACGGGGCGGGATACTTCCGCAGGGACGGACGGGCACGGACATCGGCACGAGAACGGGCACGAGCACGGGAACGGGAACGAGAACGGGCACGGGCACGGGCACGAGAACGGGCACGGACATCGGCACGACGGGGGACGAGGCGGCATGAGCACGGAATCGATCGACACGTGGACCCGCGCGGCGGGCATGGAGCGCGCGTACGGGTACGCGATCAAGGGGGCGCAGGGCAGGGTCATCGACGGGCTCGGCTCCGCCATCGTCGGCGGCCGCTTCCCGCCGGGAAGCCTGCTGCCGAAGGAGCCCGAGCTCATCGCCGAGTACGGCGTCAGCCGCACGTCGGTTCGGGAGTCGCTCAAGGTGCTCGCGGCGAAGGGGCTCGTCGAGGTGCGTCAGCGGGTCGGCACGCGCGTGCGGCCGCGGGAGCTGTGGAACGTGTTCGACAGCGACATCCTCGCCTGGTACCACTCGGAGGGGCTCGACGAGGAGATCATGCGCGACCTCGTGGAGCTCCGGCAGATCCTCGAGCCGTCCGCCGCCCGGCTCGCCGCCGGCCGCGCGACGGCGGAAGAGCTCGGCCGCATCGAGCGGGCGCTCGTGGCGATGGAGGAGCACGCGACGGACGGCGAGAGCTACCTGCGGCACGACGTCGAGTTCCACATGGCGGTCTACGCCGCGAGCGGCAACGTGCTGCTGCAGCGCTTCGGCCACCTCGTCGTCGACTTCCTCAACCTGAGCTTCGCCATCCAGCAGCGGGCGCCGCTGTACGACGCCACGGGCTTCGCGTCCGACGCGGAGAGCCACCGCGTGGTCTACGCGGCCATCGCGCGCGGCCAGGCCGACGTCGCCGCCGCGGCCATGCTCGACCTCATCCTCACCGGCAGGACCGCCCTCGTCGAGGCGCTCGAGCGGCTCACCGACCGCTGATCCCGCCCCCGCGTCCGCCCGGTGATGCACCGGTCAGGCGACGAGGCGGAGGACCTGACGGGCGATGACCTTGCCCGCTCGGTTGGCGCCGATCGTGGACGCCTGTGGACCGTAGCCCGCGAAGAACAGGCGCGGGTCCCGGTCGGACACCCCCGACGTCACGGCGATGCCGCCCGCACGCTCGCGGAGCCCGAGCGGCGCGAGGTGCCGCACCTCGGGCCGGAAGCCGGTCGCCCAGACGATGGCGTCGATGGCGTCCCGCGAGCCGTCCGGCCAGACGACCGCGTGCTCCTCGAGCTCGGCGAAGGGGCCGCGACTCACGAGCACCCCGCGGTCGATGCCCGCCGAGATGCGCTCGGTCTTCGGCACGCCCGTGCCGCTCACGATGCTCGGCAGCGCCGCCCCCGCCCGCGCCGCCGCGTCCTGCGCCGCGACCGCGGCGAGCGCGGACTCCAGGTCGAGGTCGGAGCGCTCGAGGTAGTCCACCGGGCGCCGGGTCGACCAGATCGTGCGCTCCGCCACGTTCTCGAGCTCGAGCAGGAAGCCGATCGCCGATGTTCCGCCGCCCACGACGAGCACCCGGAGGCCGCGGAAGTCCTCCGCACTGCGATAGGCCGCCGTGTGCGTCTGCACGCCCGCGAAACGCTGCACCCCCGGGTAGTAGGGCAGGTAGGGAGAGCCCCAGGTGCCCGTCGCGTTGACCACGGCACCGGCGCGGAGCTCTCCCCCGTCGTGCCGCACGACGAGGCCGGCGCCGTCGTCCTGCACGGCGGCGACGACGACCGGCCGCCGTACCCGGAGGTCGTAGAACCGCTCGTACTCGCGGTAGTACTCGCGCACGACGTCGCGCGCGGGCCGGTCGCGGTCGGCGGTGTCGAAGCTCAGCCCCATCTCGCGCATCCCCGGCAGGTCGTTGACGCGGTGCGCGCTGCCCAGCCGGAGCGCCTCCCAGCGGTGCTGCCACGCACCGCCCTCCGCGGGTCCCCGGTCGAGGATCGCGACGTCCTCGCCCATCCGCAGGCCCGCGCGCCCCAGGTGGTAGGCCACGGAGAGCCCGGCCTGGCCGGCGCCGATGATCACGACGCGGGCGTCGGCGCCAGAATCCGCCGGAGAACCGCCCCGGGCGTCGGCGCTAATCGTCCCAGCCCGGCTGCGGCGTCTCGCAGGTGCCGCGGAAGACGTACTGCGACGGGAGCTTGCGCTGCCTGCTCGACCAGTCGATGGCGGGCCGGCGCTGATCCTTCGGCAGGTAGCCGAGCCGGTACACCGCCATCAGCTCGAGCTCGTCGGGCACCTTGAGCAGCTCCTGGATGCGCACCCAGTTCTCCGGCACCTCCATGGGGAACGACACGAACTGGATGCCCATGCCGAGCTCGGCCGTGGTCAGCCACACGTTCTCCATGGCGGCGCCCATGCTGAATACGGAATAGAAGGCGGACAGCTGCCCGGGCCGGTACTCGGAGCGGTCGAGCAGCACGGCGAGCAGCATCGGCGACCCCTGCACGAGCCTGCGGTTCTCCTCGCCCAGCTTCTGCGGCACCCGCAGCCGGTTCATCACGCCCTGGCCCTTGTCGGTGAACACCTGCTTGGTGAACGGGCGCAGCAGCATGGGCAGCTGGTCGAACAGCATCCCGCTGCGCTTCTCGTCCATCTCGGCCGCGCTGAAGCGGAAGTACGGCTTGTAGCGCTCGAAGAACGTGCCCTCGGCCATCACCTGCGTCATGCTCTCGCCGCTGATCCGCGCGACGGCGTCGATGGTCTCGCGCTCCTCGATGATCACGAACCGCCACGGCTGACTGTTCAGCTGGGACGGCGCGCGACCGGCGACCTCCATCAGCAGGCGCTGGTGCTCCTCGCTGACAGGATCGGGCAGGAACGGCCCGTTCGTGGTCTTGCGCGAGCGCACGACGTCAAGGAACTCCATGCCCTACCTCTTTCGATGCGATCAGTCCGAGGACGAAGAACGGGGCGGCCGCGAGGGCCACCAGCGCGTGGCGGCGCTGCGGGCGGGCGCCGAGGCGCGCGAGGGCGGCGAGCGGCAGCGCGGCCGGCAGCAGCACCCAGCCGGCCCGGCTGCGGCTCCACGCCACGGAGCTCACGGACGCTCCGGCGAGCAGGCAGGTCGCAATGTAGACGGCGTGGTGGATCCAGCGGAACGACGAGGTGTCGACGACGCCGAGCGCGACCCCGGAGCCCAGCGCGACGTTCGCCCCGTACGCGCACGTCGCCGCGGTGAACAGCGGAGCGGGATTCACGTCCGTGCCTGTCCCTTCTCGTCCGGTCGTCCTCGGGCTTTCGGCCCCCGCAATCCTCCCCCACTCCGGCGCCGCGCGCCGAACGTGGCCGCTTCGAGAATGCTGCGGATGACCCGCCCGTCGGCGTCGCCGAATTGCGCGGATCGGGGCGGCGGGGGAAGCTGTGGGAGAGCCGCCCGCGGCGGTGGACGGGCCGAGGGGCCTCCGTGCCCCGTGCTAAGCTGGCCGTTAGGTTTTTTCGTTTCTGTTTGCCTGATCCGGGTGGTCCGCCAACTCGGCCTGAATCTCTAAGGGGGTCTCGCATGGGGCGCGGCCGTCAAAAAGCGAAGCACACCAAGGTGGCTCGCGAGTTGAAGTACTTCAGCCCGGAGACGAACTACAACGAGCTGGAGCGCGAGCTGACCAGCCACTCGCACGATGAGCTGCCGCCCGAGGCCGCCAAGTGGGCCGAATACGTGACCCCGGAGGACGAGCAGAAGCTCGCCTGACCCCTCCGTTTCTCCGCACGACGGTGCCTGCCACCGTCGAAGGGCGAGCTTCTGGACGCGTCCGCGTCGCCCCCATACGGTCCCTGCGCCTGTCGATGGGACGCGAGCTCTCGACATCCGTACCGTCGCTTCGACAAGCTCAGCGACCGTGGGGTGAGCCCGCAAAAGACGGGCACTTGACGTGTTCGCGCGTCGCCCACATACGGTCCCTGAGCCTGTCGAAGGGACGCGAGTCTCTCAACCCCTCCGTGCGCGCGGGTCAGGAGGCGTAGGCGCCCACGAGGCGGACCGCGCCGCCGTCGACGCCCTTGGCGCCCTGCTCGAAGCCCGCGAGGTCGCGCTCGGCGGTGGACACCGTGCCGACCGTCCACGTCGGGATGCCGCCCGCGGTGAGCGCCGCTGCCGCCGCATCCGCCGACTCCGCGGCGACGACCGCGAACATGCCGACGCCGAGGTTCCAGGTGCCCTCGGTGCTCTCCAGCGGCGAGCCGGACATGTCGGCGAGGACGCGGAACACGCTGCCGGGCGACCAGGTCGACCGGTCCACCTCGACCCAGGATCCGCGCGGAAGCACGCGCGCCAGGTTCGCGGCTATGCCGCCGCCCGTGACGTGGCTCAGCGAGTGCACGGCGCCGGCGAGCGCCGGGTCGTCCAGCAGGCGCAGCAGCGGCCCGGTGTACAGGCGGGTCGGCTCGAGCAGCGCCTCGCCGACCACGCCGCCGAGCTCGGCGGAGGTGTCGCGGAACCCGATGCCCCGCTGCGCCAGGATGTGGCGGACGAGGGAGAATCCGTTGGAGTGCAGACCCGAGGACTCGAGGGCGAGCACCACGTCACCGTCGCGCACCCGCTCGGCGCCGAGCAGGGCGTCCGCCTCGACCGCGCCGACGGCTGCGCCCGCGACGTCGTAGTCGTCCGGCCCGAGCAGCCCGGGGTGCTCCGCGGTCTCGCCGCCGACGAGTGCGGTGCCCGTCTCGGCGCAGGCGCGGGCGATGCCGGCCACGATGTCCGCGATGCGACCGGGCACGACCTTGCCGCACGCGATGTAGTCCGTCATGAACAGCGGACGCGCACCGACCACGATGATGTCGTCGACGACCATGCCCACGAGGTCCTGGCCGATGGTGTCGTGCTTGTCGATGGCCTGCGCGATGGCGACCTTCGTGCCGACGCCGTCGGTGGAGGTGGCGAGCAGCGGGCGGCGGAAGTCCTTGAGGAAGGAGACGTCGAACAGCCCGGCGAATCCACCGAAACCGCCGAGGACGTTGCCCGTGTGGGTGGCGGAGACCGCCTGCTTCATGAGCTCGACGGCCAGGTCCCCCGCCGCGGTGTCGACTCCGGCTGCGGCATAGGACGATGATGCGCTGGGTGTGCTCACCCGGTACACGATACCGAGGCGGGCGGCGCGGCAGCGTTCGCTCTGGGCGCTGATCCCGGTCCCGGCACACCGGGTAAGCGTGAGAAACTAGACGATGCCGCGCGCGCGGCGTTCCCGGCCCGTCTGCTGGCCAACCCCGAACCCCCTGGAGCTCGACTCAAGCATGTGCGGCATTGTCGGTGTTGTCTCTCCCCTGCCCGCCAACCAGCTTCTCTACGACAGCCTGCTCCTGCTGCAGCACCGCGGACAGGACTCGGCCGGCATCGCGACCGCGGACGGCAGCCGCTTCCACATGGTCAAGGCGCGCGGTCAGGTGCGCGAGGCGTTCCGCACGCGCGACATGCGCACCCTGACCGGCACGATGGGCCTCGGCCACGTGCGTTACGTCACGAAGGGCTCGGCCGCGAACGAGGAGGAGACGCAGCCGTTCTACGTGAACGCGCCGCACGGCATCATCCTCGTCCACAACGGCAACCTCACGAACACGCGCGAGCTCACCAAGGAGCTCGGGGACATCGACCGCCGGCACCTCAACACCTCGTCGGACACCGAGCTGCTGCTCAACATCCTCGCCCACGAGCTGCAGGCGGAGGTCAAGGGCCCCGGCCTCGACGCGGACGACGTGTTCAACGCCCTCTCCCGCGTGCACCAGCGGGTCGAGGGCTCGTACGCCTCGATCGCGCTCATCGCCGGCCACGGCCTGCTCGCGTTCCGCGACCCGTACGGCATCCGCCCGCTCACGCTCGGCCGCCGCATCGCGGAGGAGACGGGCGGCGAGGAGTGGATCGTCGCGTCCGAGTCCCTCGTCATGGAGAGCCTCGGCTTCGAGATCGTGCGCGACGTCGCGCCGGGCGAGGCCATCTTCATCGCCCTGGACGGCTCGATGACCTCCCGGCAGACCGCGCGCGAACCCCGCCTCGTGCCCTGCTCGTTCGAGTACGTCTACCTCGCCCGCCCCGACTCCGTGATGAACGGCATCTCGGTGTACGAGGCCCGGCTGCGGATGGGCAACCGCCTCGCCGACACCATCGCCCGGTACGCCCCCACGGGCGACATCGACGTCGTGATGCCGATCCCGGACTCCTCCCGCCCGGCCGCCATGCAGGTCGCGCAGAAGCTCGGCATCGAGTACCGCGAGGGCTTCTACAAGAACCGCTACGTCGGCCGGACCTTCATCATGCCGGGGCAGGCGCAGCGCAAGAAGTCGGTGCGGCAGAAGCTGAACGCCATGAGCTCGGAGTTCAAGGGCAAGAACGTGCTGATCGTCGACGACTCCATCGTGCGCGGCACGACCTCGCGCGAGATCGTCGAGATGGCCCGCGCCGCCGGCGCCAACGAGGTCACCTTCACGTCTGCCGCCCCGCCCGTGCGCTACCCGCACGTGTACGGCATCAACATGCCGTCGCGCGAGGAGCTCATCGCGTCCGGCCGGAAGATCCCCGAGATCGCCGCGGAGCTCGGCGCCGACCACCTCATCTACCAGGAGGTCGAGGACATGTTCGCCGCGATCACCGAGGGCTCGAACGTCTCCGAGCTCGAGATGAGCTGCTTCACGGGCGAGTACGTCACCGGTCAGGTGAGTCCGGAGTACCTCGCGTGGGTCGAGGCGACCCAGCTCAGCTGAGCCGCCCTCCCCACCGGCGCCTCGCGGCGCCGGACATCATCAGCCGGAGATGCGTCGCGCTCTGCGCCCGGTGATGACCGCGGCCGTGACCGCCGCGGCGACGGTGACCACCGCGATGGCGACGCCGGCGATCACCGTGAGGCCGTCCGGCCGCACGATCGACTGGCCGGCCAGGGCCTGCACGGTCACCAGCGCGAGCACCGCCGCGTAGGCGCCGGTGCCGATCCACACCAGGGCGGACCGCAGGCGAGCGTCGCGCAGCGCGGGGATCCGGCGGGACAGCAGCTCGATCCCGATCAGCGCGAGCGGGATCGCCTGCAGCGCGTGCATCCCGATGAAGTGCGGGATGCGGAGGTCGCCCGCGACGGTGCTCCAGCCGAGGACCGGCAGCCCGGGGCCGCCGTCCGCGAGGCCGACGGTGTGGGCACCGGCGATGCCGCGGTAGTCCGCCAGTTGGTCCGCGGTGGGGCCGGTCATCAGGAACCCGAGGGCGAGGCCCATGAGCGCGATCACCGCGCCCGACCGCACCGCGAGCGTGCGCGCCCGGTCGCCGAGCGGATTGCGGAAGAGCTGCGCCGCGGCGACGAGGGACGCGACCCAGAGCGCCGAGATCGACACCGCCATGATCGTCCACATCGCCGCATGGAGCGGTGTCGACACGTTGAAGTGGCTCGTGCTGCCGACGGCGGCCGCCCCGGCGATGATTACGATCTCGGCGAGGAACAGCACGACCATGCCGCTGCCCGCGAGCGACGCGATGCGGCGCCCGCGATCGAGCTGCCCGATGAGCCACGACCAGGTCACCGCGTAGATGAGCGTCGACAGGGCGAACTTGAGCGGCTTGTCCCAGGCGTTGGCGCCCGTGATCTCCCGCGGGTCGACGAAGCGCGCGACCAGCGCCACGACGGCGAGCAGGGCCATGGCGGCCGCGAGCCGGAGCAGGGGACGGTGCCACTGACCGGACCGCAGGGCGGGGGTGGGGCCGGAGGGGGTCGGCACGGAAGAGGGGGAGGCAGTGGGAGTGGAGGCAGCGGGCGCGGAGGGGGTGGGGGTCGGCGCGGCCGAGGCCGCCGGGACTGCGGGTGACGCGGTGCTCATGACGTGCTCCTCAGGGGGTGGAGGCGTGCGGGGTGTGTGCGTGCGAGGTGGAGGCGTCCGGGGTGGAGGCGGTGGGTGCGGACGCGTCCGGAGTGGAGGGGCGTGAGCCGCCGGCGAGGTCGGCGGATGGATCGGCGGACACGGGATAGAGCCGAGTCGTGACGTGCTCCTGCGCCATGCGGCGCAACGCGGCGAACATGGCGTCGCCGAGCACGGTGCCGGCCACGATGGTCTCGGCCATCCCCGTCACGTCCTCCTGCCCGGCGACGGCGGCGAGGTCGGCCTGGGCCACGATCTCGGCCGCGTCGGCGTAGCGATCGAGGAGACCGACGAGCTCCGGCCGGTCGATGCGCAGGAAGGCGTCGACCACGCCCGCAGCGCCGATCCGGCCGGGGTTGCCCGGTGAGACGTGCCAGTTCCGCTCCTCCACGAGCGCGTCGATGCGGTCCTCCGCGGCGCCGGGCGTGCGGGCGGAGTAGAGGTCCGCGCGGGAGACGGACCGCTGGGCGACGTCGAACACCGAGGCGAGGGGGCGGTCCTCGTCGTCCACGACCGCGAGGACCTCGCGCGCCGAGGCCACCGACAGCCCGCCGACGTCGAGGAGCGCGCGGATGAGCCGCAGCCGCGACACGTGCTCGTCCCCGTACTCCGCCTGGTTGGCCGCGGCGCGGCGGCCCGCGGGGAGCAGGCCCTCGCGCAGGTAGAACTTCACGGAGGGAACGGGGACGCCGCTGACGCGGCTGAGTTCGGACATGCGCACATGGATAGTATGACTATCGGATAGTGGTGCTGTCCATAGCCGATTGAGACGAATGCGTCGTTAGGGTGGCCGGGTGAGTTCAGTTCGCTTCCGGCCGTTGGGGCGTGCGGCCCTCGCCGCGCTCCTTGACGGAGACCTGGACGCCGCCGCCCGCGCCGCGCGTCTCCCCTCTCTTCCCGCGTTCCTGCTCACCGAGGACTGGCTGTGGCGCATCCGGCGGGACCAGATCGAGCAGCGGCCGGGGGACGAGCCCTGGGTGGCCTGGCTCGCGCTGCGGGACGGGGAGGTTGTCGGCCACTCCGGCTTCCACGGTCCGCCGGACGAGGCGGGCGAGGTGGAGATCTCCTACACGGTCCTTCCGGAGCTGCGCGGCAGGGGCCTCGCCGGCGAGCTGCTGGATGCGCTTCTCGACTGGTGCGCGGCGCGGACAGACGTCCGCTCGGTGCGCGCGAGCATCAGCCCCGGCAACGCCGCGTCACTCGCCCTGGTGCACCGGCGGGGCTTCGAACGGGTCGGCGAGCAGATCGACGAGGAGGACGGCCTGGAGTGGATCTTCGCCGCCCGGTCTGAGCCGCTGCAGGAGCGGGTTATGCGAGGAGGACAGCCTGGAGTGGATCTTCCGCCGCCTGGTCTGAGCCGCTGCAGGAGCGGGTTATGCGAGGAGGGCGGCCTGGAGTGGATCTTCCGCGGCCGGGTCTGACCGGCCTCGAGCCGCTGAAGTTCTATGAAGCAGGCAGCTAGGCCCGGGGGTCGCTCACATCGGGCTGGCCGGGCGTGCCCTCGCCGATGTCCGTGGCGGGGTCGATCCGCTCGACCACGGCCGGCTTCGCGCGCCGGGTGCTCGCGCGGTCGATCAGCAGCGCGACGACCGCGCCGAGCGCCCCGCCGATCACGACGAGGAAGAGTCCGAGGAAGCCGAACACCTGGCCGGAGCTGAACTCGGCCGCGGCGGGGAAGGCGATCGTGAGGATCAGGGCCGCGATGACGCCGATCACAGCACCGACGCCCATGAACCGCAGGTAGCGGGGGGACCGACGGATGCGGACCTCGGACATGTCATCGCGCTCGTTCGTCACCCCGTCATTCTCCCCCACCAGCCTGAGCGCGGCGCCCGAATCCGGGCGCCGCGGCGGTCGCGATGGGGCGCGGTGGGGCGGGTCACCAGCGCAGCGGGAGCAGTCCCTCGAGCGTCGCCCGCTGCCCGGACGCGCCGAGCTTGCCGGTCGCGAGGGCGTCCTGCCAGCCCATGGAGCCGGTCGCGAGCGCGAGCCACGTCGCCGGGTCGGTCTCGATGACGTTGGGCGGGGTGCCTCGGGTGTGGCCGGGTCCCTCGATGCACTGCACCGCCCCGAACGGCGGCACCCGCACCTCGACGGTCGCGCCGGGCACCTTCTCGGCCAGCACCTGCAGCGTGTACCGCACGGCGAGCGCCGTGGTGTCCCGGTCGGCACCCACGCCCTCCGCGAGGGCCCTGCGCACGGCGGCACCCCCGGCCTCCGACTCGATCTTCGCTCTCGCCATGCCTCCATCCTGCCGCAGCGCCCCTCCCCCGGCTCCCGGCGCACCCGGTCCCGTTCGGTCCCTGACTGCTCCGGCGCGCCCGGTCCCCATCCGGTCCCTGAGCCCGTCGAAGGGACGCGACTCACCTCCCGTCGCTCCGACAAGCTCAGCGACCGTGGGTGCGCAGCGACCGAGGGTGCTCATCGACCGTGGGTGCTCAGCGACCGAGGGTGCGCAGCGACCGCGTCTCTCCGAGACCCGGCCGACCGCGCCGCTTCCGCCCGCCGATAGTCTGGGGCCGTGAAGATCCTCGTCCTCGGTTCCGGTGCCCGCGAGCACGCCATCGTCTCGGCGCTGGCCCGGGAGGACACGGCCCACGAGATCGTCGCGGCCCCCGGCAACGCCGGCATCGCCCAGGTCGCGACCGTCGTGCATCTCGACCCCAACAACGCCGCCGTCGTCGCGGACTACGCGCTCGCGGAGGACGTCGACCTCGTCATCATCGGCCCGGAGGCCCCGCTGGTCGCGGGCGTCGCGGACGGCCTGCGCACCCGCGGCATCCCCGTGTTCGGCCCGAGCAAGCGGGCCGCGGCGCTCGAGGGCAGCAAGGCGTTCGCGAAGCGGATCATGGAGGAGGCCGGCGTGCCCACCGGCCGGGCCACCCGCGCGGGCACCCGCGCCGAGGTCGAGGCGGCTCTCGACGCCTACGGCGCCCCCTACGTCGTGAAGGCCGACGGCCTCGCCGCCGGTAAGGGCGTGCTCGTGACCGAGGACCGCGCCGCCGCCCTCGCGCACGCCGACCACTACCTGCAGCAGGGCACGGTGCTCCTCGAGGAGTTCCTCGCCGGCCAGGAGGTCTCGCTCTTCTTCCTCTCCGACGGCAGCACCGTGCTGCCCCTCTCCCCGGCTCAGGACTACAAGCGCCTGCTCGACGGCGACGAGGGCCCGAACACCGGTGGCATGGGGGCGTACTCCCCCCTGCCCTGGCTTCCCGAGGGCTTCGTCGACGAGGTGATCGACACGATCGCCGAGCCGACCGTGCGCCAGCTCGCCAACGAGCAGACCCCGTTCATCGGCCTGCTCTACTGCGGCCTCATCCTCACCGAGAAGGGCATCCGCGTGATCGAGTTCAACGCGCGCTTCGGCGACCCGGAGACCCAGGTCGTGCTCCCCCGCCTCGAGACCCCGCTGTCCGGCCTGCTGCTCGCCGCCGCGACCGGGTCGCTCGGCGGTCATCCGCGGCCCACCTTCAGCGATGACGTCGCCGTGACGGTGGTGCTGGCGAGCGAGGGCTACCCGGATGCCCCGCAGACCGGACGGCGCATCGAGGGGCTCGAGGACGCCGCCGTCGTCGAGGGGGTCAGCATCGCGCACGCCGCCACGAGCAGGTCGGACTCGCCGGGCGGGGGCACGATCGCGACGGGTGGGCGGGTGCTCAGCGTCGTGGGCCGCGGCAGCGACTTCCGCCAGGCACGCGAGCGGGCGTACGAGGCCGTCGGGCGCATCCGCCTCGAGGGCGCGCAGTACCGCACCGACATCGCCGCCCGGGTGGTGTCCGAATGAGCGAATTCAGCGGCCTCGACCTCCCCGGCTGGGAGCACGCCTACACGGGCAAGGTGCGCGAGCTGTTCGTGCCCGTCGTCGACCCGAACCACGACGCGACGCTCGAGGGCGAGCCGCACGTGCTCATCGTCGCCACGGACCGGGTCAGCGCGTTCGACCACGTGCTCGACCCCGCCATCCCCGGCAAGGGGGAGCTGCTCACCCGGCTGAGCCTGTGGTGGTTCGCCGAGCTCGCCGAGGTCCCCAACCACCTGGTGACCCCCGGCGACGAGGTCACCCCTGTCCCCGAGGCAGTCGAGTCGCGCTCCATGCTCTGCAAGGTGCTCGAGATGCTCCCCATCGAGTGCGTCGTGCGCGGCTACCTGGCCGGCTCCGGCTGGAGCGAGTACCAGCGCACGGGCAGCGTGTGCGGCGTGCCGCTCCCCGAGGGCCTGCAGTTCGGCGACCGGCTGCCCGAGCCGATCTTCACGCCCGCGTGGAAGGCGCCGCAGGGCGAGCACGACGAGAACATCACCTACGAGCGCGCCGTCGAGCTCACGGGTGAGGACGAGGCGGCGGAGCTCCGCGACCTGTCGCTGCACATCTACCGTCGCGCGGCGGCGATCGCGGAGGAGCGCGGCCTGATCCTCGCGGACACGAAGTTCGAGTTCGGCATCGACCCGGTGAGCGGCGTCACCCGCCTCGGCGACGAGGTGCTGACGAGCGACTCCTCCCGGTACTGGGATGCGGAGTCCTGGCATGCCGGCAACCGGAAGGACAGCTTCGACAAGCAGATCGTGCGCAACTGGCTCGCGGAGAACTGGGACCCATCGACCGACACCCCGCCGCCTGCGCTGCCGCAGGACGTCGTCGACCTCACCGCGGCGCGGTACCGGGAGCTGATCACAAGGCTCACGGGCGAGTGAGGGTCGAGCGTCGGGACTGGGACGACGCCGCGGCCACGGCCCTGCGCGACGCCCAGCGGGTGGAGATCGCCGAGCGCTACGGCACCCCGGACTCCGAGCCGGGGTTGGCCCCGTCTGCGGCGGACATCACGGTGTTCGTCGTCGCGGAGAACGCCGGCGGCGAGGCCGTGGGCTGCGGCGGTCTGCGGGACCTCGGGAACGGCGAGGCGGAGATCAAGCGCATGTACGTGCGCCCGGACCACCGTGGCACCGGCGTCTCCGTCGCGGTTCTGAACAGCCTCGAGGAGCACGGCCGCCGCCTCGGGCTGCGCCGCCTGACGCTGGAGACGGGCGACCGCCAGCCGGACGCGATCCGCTTCTACGAGCGCGAGGGCTACGTGCGCATCCCCAACTTCGGCCCGTACGTGGGCGAGCCCGCGTCGATCTGCTACGCGAAGGAGCTCGAGGCGTGACGGATTTCCTGGTGCGGCGCGAGGGCTACGTGCGCATCCCCACCTTCGGCCCCTACGTGGGCGAGCCCGCGTCGATCTGCTACGCGAAGGAGCTCGAGGCGTGACGGACTTCCAGGTGCGGCGCGAGGGCTACGTGCGCATCCCCACCTTCGGCCCCTACGTGGGCGAGCCCGCGTTGATCTACTACGCGAAGGAGCTCGAGACGTGACGGACTTCCTGGTGCGGCGCGAGGGCACGCTCGGCCTGCGGGACCACGAGGAGATCGCGGCGACCCTTGCCCTCGCCTTTCCCAGCTATGCCGAGGGCTACCGCGGCGCCGCCAGCTGGGCCGGCCTGCAGCCCGAGGTGCGGATCACCGCGCACGACGAGCGCGGCGTCACGGCTCACGCGGGCGTGAAGCGCGTGTTCGTGCAGATCGGTGACGGCCCCTTCGCCGAGGACCAGCTCGTCGCCGCCGTCGGCATGGTCGCGGTACGCCCCGACCTGCAGGGCTCGGGACTGGGCGGCCGGCTGGCGGACACGATCCGCGGCGTCCTTGGGTCGCTCCAGGTGCCGTTCGGACTGCTCGAGACCGGCGAGGACACGACGGGGTTCTATGTGCGCCACGGCTGGCGCGCGCTGCCCGGGGCCGTCGGCACCTACAACGACTTCTCCCTGCACGGCCCGGCGCGGGTGATCCGTCAGGACCACGGCTGGCACGTCCTCCCGGTGACCGCGGACCTCGAGGACTGGCCGGACGGCGAGGTCCACTGGAACGGGCAGATGGTCTGAGAAGGGCGCGTCGCCCGGGCGGGGCCGGGGCGGTGCCGGGGCGGTGCCGGGGCGGTGCTGGGACGGCGAGGGAGCGGATGGCCGAGAGCGCGACGGGGCGATACCGTCGACCAATGACCTCCCCCGTCCGCGTCCGCCCCATCGTCCCGGACGACTGGCCCCGGCTCCGGGCCCTGCGGCTCGAGATGCTCGCCGACACGCCCCTCGCCTACCTCGAGACGCTCGCCACCGCCGAGGCGCTGACCGACGCCGACTGGCAGGCGCGGGCCCGGCGCAACGCCCAGCCCGGCAGCGTCGCGTTCGTGGCCGAGGACGAGGACGGCACCTGGGTGGGCACCATGACGGTGTTCCGCCGCGACAGCGTCGCGTTCCTGGTCAGCGTCTACGTGACGCCCACCCGCCGCGGCCGGGATGCGGGCGTCACCGACGCGCTCCTCGACCGCGTGGTCGAGTGGGCGCGGGCGCAGGACGGCGTGACCGAGCTGCGGCTCGAGGTGCACGAGCACAACCCGCGCGCCACCGCGTACTACCGTCGGCGGGGCTTCGAGATGACGGGACGGTCCACGCCGTACGCGCTCGATCGCACGCAGCTGGACCTCGAGATGGCGCTCCCCCTCGTCGACCGGGCCGAGCCGTGACGCTCGAGCGGGCCCGCGCGCTCGACGCCGCCGATCCGCTCGCCGCGTGCCGCGCGCTCTTCGCCGGCACGGAGGGCGCCGCCGACGGCCGCGACCTCGTCTACCTCGACGGCAACTCGCTCGGGCGGCCGCTGACCGCGAGCATCGGGCGCGTCACCCGGTTCCTCACCGAGGAGTGGGGCGGCCGGCTCATCCGCGGCTGGGACGAGCGATGGATGGAGCTGCCGCTGCGCATCGGGAACGACCTCGGCGGCGCCGCCCTCGGTGCCGCGCCCGGCCAGATCGCGATCGGCGACTCCACCTCCGTGCTGCTGTACAAGCTGGTCCGCGCCGCCGTCGCGGCCCGCCCCGGGCGCGACGAGATCGTGGCCGACTCGCAGGACTTCCCCACGGACCGGTACATCCTCGCGGGCATCGCCCGGGAGTGCGGACTCACGCTGCGCTGGGTGGACACCGATCCCGACGCCGGTCTCACGCCGGAGTCGCTCGACGCCGTGCTCAGCGAGCGTACGGCGCTCGTCATGGCGAGCGCCGTGTCCTACCGCTCGGGCTTCCTGGCGGACGTCCCGGCCATCACCGACCGGGCGCACGGGACGGGCGCGCTGATGCTCTGGGACCTCTGCCACTCCGCCGGCGCGGTGCCGACGCAGCTGGACGCCTGGGGCGTCGACCTCGCCGTCGGCTGCACCTACAAGTACCTGAACGGCGGACCGGGCTCGCCGGCCTACGCCTACGTGCGGTCGGGCCTGCAGGAGGAGCTCACGCAGCCGATCCAGGGCTGGATGGGCGGCGCCGACATCTTCGAGATGGGTCCGTCCTACGCCCCGGCCACGGGCATCCGCCGCATGCTGAGCGGAACGCCCGCCATCACGTCGATGCTCGCCATGCAGGACATGATCGCGCTGATCGCCGAGGTCGGCATCGACGCGATCCGGGCCAAGTCCGTCGCGCTCACCGAGTTCGCGCTCGAGGAGATCGACGCCGTGCTCGCGCCGTTCGGCGTGCGGGTGGCGACGCCGCGGGATGCGGATCGCCGCGGCAGCCACGTGACCGTGGCGCACCCCGACTTCCGGGCGGTCGTCGGCCGGCTCTGGGACCGCGACGTGCTGCCCGACTTTCGGGCGCCGGACGGGCTGCGCATCGGCCTGTCCCCGCTCAGCACGAGCTTCGAGGAGACCCATAACGGGGTAGCCGCGATCGCCGAGGCGCTCCGGGAGGCACAGGGCGCGCGGGAGACGCGGGAGACGCAGGAGGCGAGCCCGTGACCGCCGCGCTGCGCAGCATCGCCGCCGTCGCCGAGGTGGTGCGCGCGGCCGCCGCCGGCCGCGACCGCGTCGTCGTGGGCATCGCGGGCGCGCCGGGATCGGGCAAGAGCACGGTCGCCGAGGCCCTGGTGCCGGCGCTCGGCCCGGAGGCCGCGCTGCTGCCGATGAACGGCTTCCACCTCTCGAACGCGCAGCTCGCCCGGCTGGGCAGCCGGGATCGCAAGGGCGCACCCGACACCTTCGACGCGGAGGGGTTCACGGCGATTCTCGCTCGCGTGCGCACCGCCGCGGCCGGCGGACCGGGCGCCCACACGGTGTACGCGCCGGCCTTCTTCCGCGAGGTGGACGAGTCCTTCGCCGCGAGCGTCGCCGTGCTGCCCGAGACCCGCATCGTGATCACGGAGGGCAACTACCTGCTGCTGGACGCGCACGGCTGGGGCGGCGTCGCGCCGCTGCTCGACGTGTCCCTGTTCGTCAGGGTCGACCACGAGGCGCGGATGCGCCGGCTCGTCGCGCGGCACGAGCGCTTCGGGATGACGCACGAGCAGGCGGTCGCCTGGGCGGGCGGCACGGACGAGCGGAACGCCGTGCTCATCGAGGCGACCCGAGCCCGCGCCGACCACGTCCTCGACCTGGGCTGACGCGGCACCCGCAGGATCCCGACCGCACGATCCCCGAGCCTGTCGAGTGCCTCCTGCCCAGGCAGAGGGATCCTGCCCAGGGTGAAGCTGGGCAGGATCCTCCTGCCTGGGCAGGGACGGTAGGGACAGGGACGGTAGGGCGTCCTCGACCAGGGTGAGGAACTTCCCCGAGCCGCTACTCGGCGACGGGGACGGGCCGGGTCCCCTGCGCCTCGGTCGCCGTGTCCGCGGCGGCCGTGGCGGGATGCGCGGAAGCGGCACCCCAGGAGTGCGGCTGCGGCTTCGCCATGAAGAGCACCACGAGCACACCGAGAACGGCGGCCGCGGCGGGCAGCATCAGCGACTGGCCCATGGCCGCGCTGAAGCCCTGCTTGAGCGCGTCGGGCAGCTCGCCGGCGAACGCGGCGGTCTCCCCGCTCGCGCCGCCGGGCACCGCGGGCAGCTCGACCGCGAGGCGCGCCTCCATGAGGGCGGCGATGGCGGCGGAGCCGAGCACGGCGCCCACCTGTCGCGTCGTGTTGTAGACGCCGGAGCCGGCACCCGCCTGCTGCGGCGGCAGGTTGCGGGTGGCCGACGTGGACAGCGGGGCCCAGATGCCGGCGTTCGCGAGGCCGAGCACGGCCACCGGGAAGAGCAGGATCCAGAGCGGCAGGTCCGCGGACAGGATGCCGCCGGCCCAGAACAGCCCGATCGCGAGGCAGGACAGCCCGCCCGCGGCGATCCACTTCGGGTTCACCCGGTCGATGATCTTGCCGACGACGGGCGCGAGGCCGCCCGAGATGATGGCCATCGGGGCGAGCAGCAGGGCCGCGAGGGTCGGCGTGAGCCCGCGCACCGTCTGCGCGTAGAGCATCAGCGGCAGCGCGAAGCTCGTGACGGTGAAGCCGACGGTCGTGATGGCGCCGTTCGCGAGCGAGAAGTTGCGGTCGCGGAACAGGGAGAGCGGCAGCAGCGGCTCGCCGCGATTGACCCGCTGCCAGAGCACGAAGGCCGTGAGCACGAGGACGCCCGTGATGATCAGCGACCAGACCGAGATGGGCCCGGCGATGGTCCCCCAGTCGTAGGTCTCGCCCTCCTGGATGCCGAACACGACCAGGAACATGCCGACGCCGCTGAGCACGACGCCGAGGATGTCGAAGCGGTGCTTCTTGGTGGACAGCGCGGGCACGAGGCGCCAGGCGAGCACGAAGGCGACGACGCCGACGGGCAGGTTCACGAAGAAGATCCACTCCCAGCCGAGGGAGTCGACGAGCAGGCCGCCGAGGATCGGGCCGACCAGCGTCGCGACGCCCGCCGTCGCTCCCCACAGGCCCATGGCGGCGCCACGGCGGTCCGGCGGGAAGATGCGGGTGATCACGGCCATGGTCTGCGGGGTCATGAGCGACGCGCCGATGCCCTGCGCCACCCGGGCCAGGATGAGCGTGTTCACGTCGCCCGCGAGCCCGCACCACGCGGAGGACACCGTGAAGATCGCGAGCCCGATCAGGTAGACGTTCTTCGGGCCGAAGCGGTCGCCGAGGCGTCCGGTGATCAGCAGCGGCACGGCGTAGGCGAGCAGGTAGGCGCTCGTCACCCAGATGACCGCGCTGATGTCCGCCTGGAGGTCGGCGATGATCGCCGGCGTCGCGACGGACACGATGGTGGAGTCGACGAGGATCATGAAGAATCCGACGACGAGCGCCCAGAGCGCCGGCCAGGGCCGGGTGATGGTGTCCATGAGGGGTGTCCTAGCGTTCGGTCGCGCTGCTGCGCGGGTCTGTGGGTGTCGCGGGATGGGGTGCTGCGGGATGGGCTGCTGCGGGATGGGGTGCCGAGGGAGTCGGAGCCGGGGAAGAGTTCATCGTCGGATCCGGGAGCGGCTCGCTCCAGTCGAGGTCGCCGGAGCGGAGCCGGCCGAGCAGGCGCTCGAGCCAGGCGAGCTCCGCGGCGTGCGTCTCGCGCCGCAGGTCGAGCTCCAGCCAGAGTCGCTCGGGCAGGCCCTTGTCGCGCACCCGCCGGATGTCGGCGTCCAGCGCATCCCGCTCGACGGCGACGGCCGCGACCCGGGCCTCGACGAGCGCGAGCACGTCGGCGAGCGGCAGATGGTGCGCCTCGGCCATGGCGAGCGGGAAGTGCGGGAAGTGATTCACGGGGGTAGCGAGCATCTCGGTGACGCTCGCGACGAAGCGCTCGCCGCCGAGCGGCGTGATCTCGTAGGTGGTGCGCTCGGGCCGGTTGCCCTCGCGGTCCGTGTGCGTGGCCCGGACCAGGCCGTCCGCGGCCATCCGGTTGATGGCGTGGTACAGCGTCCCCGGCCGCACCTTCACCAGCGCGTCCTCCTTGCGCAGGAGCAGCGTCTGGTACATCTCGTACGGATGCATGGGGCGCTCCTGGAGCAGGGCGAGCGCGGCAACCGCGAGCGCGGGGAGAACGGTGTCCGGCATGCCCTCTCCCCCCTTCCCGTGCAGTCCCATGGGCGCCCCACGGCGTGCGGGCCCGGCCCAGCATAAGCGCTATTCCACCAGAACTATTCCGTCTGGAGTAATCACTCAGGTAGTGCGCTTCGACGCCGCCTCAGGCACCGAGACGGTGGTGCAACCACAGCCCCAGCTCACGCCCCTGCAGGGCCTGGAACGAGCGGACGGTGGGCAGCCCCGGCGGAGGTGGGAGCCGCGCTCCGTCGAGGAAGTACCCGACGAGGCCGGCAAGCACGGCGGTTATCTCGTCCGGCGCGACGCGCGCCAGCCCTGGCCGCGCCTCGATCAGGCCGTCCGCGTCCAGCGACGGATCGAACACGCGCGCATTCGCCACGAGACAGAAGGAGTCGAACCAGTCCGCCCCCGCCCCTGCCGCCGGCCAGTCGATCAGCACGGCCCGTCCGTCCGGCGTGATGAGGAAATTGTCAGATCGGACGTCGCCGTGCTGCACCGAGTTGCCGCGGACCGCGACGGCAGCCGCCTCGGAGAGTTCGACGAGCCGGTCCAGCGGGCCGCGCATCCAGGCTTCGGGAAGCGGTGCGTCGTCCTGCCGCAGCCGAGCCCAGCCGAGAAGGGCGGGCCGCAGGGACTCGGCGAGGTCGGGCACACCGGGCGGAGCGGGCGTCAGGAGGGCGCCGAGCATCTCGAGGGTATCGAATGCGGCGAAGAGGTCCTCGGTACGCCAGGGTAGGAGGGGCTCCCGGCCCTCCACCTCGTCGAAGACGAGGGCGACCCATTCCCTCTCGTCGATCACGGCCAGCAGGCGTGGCACCGGCGCTTCGGCGGGCAGGACGGCGTTGATGGCGGCCTCCTGGCGGTGGAGGTCGGCCGAGGAGGGGTACGCACCACCATCGACCGCCTTCACGAACGCGCGTCGACCGGACGCGGTGCGCACCCGGTCGGCCGAGCCGGGCGAGAATCCGCCGGTCTGCGACCGCGCGGCGACCACCGCGTCATCGAGCACGTGCTCGACCGCTCGCCGCAGCGCGGGCGGCAGGGTCGGCCACGCTGGTCGGGGCGGTGGGGCGTGCATGCCTCACCGTATCGACGACGGCGGCGGCCCAGCACGGCGGTGACCCCGGCTCGGCTAGAATCGAGGCACCCTTCCCCGCCGCGATCCCGCTGGAGATGCCCCATGCCCACAATCGTCGTCGAGGTCATGCCCAAGGCCGAACTGCTCGACCCCCAGGGCAAGGCCGTTGCCGGTGCGCTCGCGCGCCTCGGCGAGTCCCGCTTCACCGGCGTCCGCATCGGCAAGCGCTTCGAGCTCGTCACGGACGGTCCGGTGGACGACGCGCTTCTCTCCGACGTGCAGAAGCTGGCCGAGGAGATGCTCTCCAACTCCGTGATCGAGGACGTCATCAGCGTCCACGTCGCAGGCCCCGACGAGTCACCGATCGACGCCGGCGAGCCCGGTATGGGCTCTCTCATCGGCGAGGCCGAGGCGTCCACCCAGACGGGCACCCTCTGATGCGCATCGGCGTCATCACGTTCCCGGGCTCGCTCGACGACCGCGACGCCCAGCGCGCCGTGCGCCTCGCCGGCGGCGAGCCGGTCGCGCTGTGGCACGGTGACCACGACCTGGCCGGCGTCGACGCGCTCGTGCTGCCCGGCGGCTTCAGCTACGGCGACTACCTGCGGGCCGGCGCCATCGCGTCCCTCTCGCCGATCATGACCGAGGTGGTCGCGGCCGCGAACTCCGGCATGCCGGTGCTCGGCATCTGCAACGGCTTCCAGATGCTCACTGAGGCACACCTGCTGCCCGGCGGCCTCATCCGCAACGAGGTCGGCACCTTCGTGTGCAAGGACCAGGCGCTGCGCGTGGAGAACACCTCCACCGCGTGGACGAACGGCTTCGAGCAGGGCCAGGAGATCACCATCCCGCTGAAGAACGGCGAGGGCGGCTACATCGCCGACGAGGAGACGCTCGCGCGGCTCGAGGGCGAGGGTCTCGTGGCGTTCCGCTACCTGGGCAAGAACCCGAACGGATCCCTGCGCGACATCGCGGGCATCACCAACGCGCGCGGCAACGTCGTCGGCCTCATGCCGCACCCCGAGCACGCGACCGAGCCCGGCTTCGGCCCGGACACCCCGAAGGCCATGCGCTCCGGCGTCGACGGCCTGACGATGTTCACGTCCGCGCTCCAGGGCGTCCTCGCCGGCTGAGCCCGCCCCCTTCCGCCCTGCACGCCCCCGGCGCCGACGGACTCGGCGCTCCCCCTCAGCCGCTCAGACCACCACCGTCGGGAGAACTCCACACGTGACCGCCGTTTCCTCCTCCCCGTCGCGCCCCGCCGCCGACACCGTCTCCAACGCCGTCGCCACGCCGGAGCGGGAGCAGCCGTACGCCGCGCTCGGCCTGACCGCGGACGAGTACGCGCGCATCCGCGAGATCCTCGGCCGCCGCCCCACCAGCGGCGAGCTGGCGATGTACTCGGTCATGTGGAGCGAGCACTGCTCCTACAAGTCGAGCAAGAAGTACCTGCGCCAGTTCGGCCAGAAGGTCAGCCCCGCCATGAAGAAGAACCTCATGGTCGGCATGGGCGAGAACGCCGGCGTCGTCGACGTCGGCCAGGGCTGGGCCGTCACGTTCAAGGTCGAGAGCCACAACCACCCCAGCTACATCGAGCCGTTCCAGGGCGCCGCGACCGGCGTCGGCGGCATCGTCCGCGACATCATCTCGATGGGGGCCCGCCCGGTCGCGGTCATGGACCAGCTGCGCTTCGGCGCCATCGAGAACCCGGACACGGCACGTGTCGTGCACGGCGTGACGAGCGGCATCAGCTTCTACGGCAACTGCCTCGGCCTGCCGAACATCGGCGGCGAAACCTACTTCGACGCGGTCTACCAGGGCAACCCTCTCGTCAACGCGCTGAGCGTCGGCGTGCTCCGGCATGAGGACCTGCACCTGGCGAACGCCCGCGGCGTGGGCAACAAGGTGGTGCTCTTCGGCGCCCGCACGGGCGGCGACGGCATCGGCGGCGCGTCCATCCTCGCGAGCGACACGTTCTCCGAGGGCGGCCCGACGAAGCGCCCCGCCGTGCAGGTGGGCGACCCGTTCGCGGAAAAGGTGCTCATCGAGTGCTGCCTCGAGCTGTTCCGCGGCAAGCTCGTCGAGGGCATCCAGGACCTGGGCGCGGCCGGCATCAGCTGCGCCACGAGCGAGCTCGCCTCCAACGGCGACGGCGGCATGTTCATCGAGCTCGAGCGCGTGCTGCTGCGCGACCCCTCGCTCACGGCGGAGGAGATCCTCATGTCGGAGAGCCAGGAGCGCATGATGGCCGTCGTCGCGCCCGAGAAGCTGGACGCGTTCCTCGAGGTGACGCGCAAGTGGGACGTCGAGACGAGCGTGCTCGGCGAGGTCACGGACACCGGTCGCCTGGTCATCAACTGGCACGGCGAGGAGATCGTGAACGTCGAGCCGCGCACGGTCGCGCTCGAGGGCCCGGTCTACGACCGCCCCGTGGCGTACCCCGCCTGGCTCGACGCGCTGCAGGCCGACACGGCCGACCGCCTGCGCCACGAGACCGCGCCCGACCTGCTCCGGAAGCAGTTCCTGTCGCTCCTCGGCAGCCCGAACCTCGCGGACAAGAGCTGGATCACCGACCAGTACGACCGCTACGTGCTCGGCAACACCGCGCTCAGCTTCCCGGACGATGCCGGCATGATCCGCGTCGACGAGGAGTCCGGGCTCGGCTTCGCCCTCGCGACCGACGCGAACGGCCGCTACTGCCAGCTCGACCCGTACCAGGGCGCCCGCCTCGCGCTCGCCGAGTCCTTCCGCAACGTCGCCGCCACCGGTGCGACGCCCGTCGCGGTGAGCGACTGCCTCAACTTCGGCAGCCCGGAGAACCCCGAGGTCATGTGGCAGTTCGCGCAGGCAGTCGAGGGCCTCGCGGACGGCTGCCTCGAACTCGAGATCCCGGTCACCGGCGGCAACGTGAGCTTCTACAACCAGACCGGCGACCAGCCCATCCACCCGACGCCCGTCGTGGCGATGCTCGGCGTGATCGACGACGTGGCGAAGCGCATCCCCTCCGGCTGGCAGGACGAGGGCCACAACCTCTACCTGCTCGGCGTGACCCGCCAGGAGCTGGACGGCTCCGCCTGGGCCGGCGTCGTGCACGGCCACCTCGGTGGCCGCCCGCCGGCGGTCGACCTGCCGACCGAGCAGGCGCTCGCCGCGCTTCTCGCCGCCGCGAACAGCCAGAACATCCTGGCCAGCGCGCACGACCTCGCCGACGGCGGCCTCGCGCAGGCCCTCGCCGAGTCGGTACTGCGCTTCGGCGTCGGCGCGCGCGTCGCGCTGGGCGAACTGATGGAGCGCGACGGCGTCGACGTGACCACGGCGCTCTTCTCCGAGTCGACGGGGCGCATGCTCGTCGCCGTGCCCCGCGAGGACGACGTGAAGTTCCGCGGGCTCTGCGAGGGACGTGGCTACCCGGTGCTGCGCATCGGTGTCACCGACGGCGCCGACCTCGAGGTGCAGGGCCTGTTCACGGTGAGCGCGGACGAGCTGCGCGCCACCTCCCGCGTGGTGCTCCCGGCGGTCTTCGGGCAGTCGGGGCTGTAAGGGTGATCGGACCGGCAGAGCGCGACACGCTGCACGTCGCCACCTACAACATCCGTTACGCCAAGCCGGGCGTGCCCACGGACCACCCGGACAACTGGTCGGAGCGCGAGCAGGCACTCGCGCGCTGGCTGCAGATCGAGCGGCCGACGATCCTCGGCGTGCAGGAGGCCCTGTTCCCGCAGCTCGCCTCCGTGGCGCACGCCCTGCCGCCGTCCTACCGCTCGGTCGGTATCGGCCGCGACGGCGGCAGCCGGGGCGAGTTCGGCAGCATCTTCTACGCGGCCGCCCGCCTGACCCTGCTCAGCTACGACTTCCTCTGGCTGTCCGACACCCCCGAGCTCATGGGCTCGGCGACCTGGGGCAACACCGTGCCCCGGATGATCACGGAGGCGCGGTTCCTCGACTCCGCGACGGGCATCGAGTTCGCGGTGCTCAACACCCACCTTGACCACGAGGACGCCGAGTCGCGCACCCGGGGCGCCCGCGCGATCGCCGAGCGCATCGCGAGCACCCACGCCGACGTGCCCGTGCTCGTGCTGGGCGACTTCAACGCGCCCGCCGAGACGTCCGAGCCGTACGCCCTGCTGACCGAGGGCGCGGGGCTACGGGACGCGTGGCACGCCGCGAAGCGCCGCGTCACGGCCGGGTACGGCACGTTCGCGGACTACCGGCGCCCGGTCGAGGGCGGTGACCGGATCGACTGGCTGCTCGCCAGCGACCGCGTCGAGGTGCTCACCGCGGCCATCGACCCGTTCGCCTTCCGCGGCCGGATGGCGTCCGACCACCTGCCCGTGCAGGCGCTGGTCCGCCTCCACTAGCCGGGACCAGCGGGTGCGGGTCCGCGGTTCTCTGCCCGTGGGTCGCACCCGGCTTCGCTGCTCGGTGGGCGACGCCCGTCACGCCCGGCTCGGCGCTTCGGGCCGCCTGCGAGCATCCTGTTCTCATCAATGCGCCACACTCCGGCGGAGGCCCCCGCTTCCGCCCGGCGAGGAGGTAGGAAGGTGTCGATGCACAAGCCGATCCGCCTGACCTCCCTCGCCCTCGCCGCCGTTCTGCTCGCGGGCTGCACGGCCCCTGATCCCGAGCCCGACGCCCCGGTGCGCGGCAGCAGGACGGCGCTTCCGGCGGAGGCGTTGACCGTGCTCGCCGACGCCGATCCCGCCGCGAACGCGCTCGGCACCAGCCGTGCCCTGTTCGCCGAGGCGCCGGTCGTCGTCACGGCGGCCGCGGACGACCCCGACGCCCAGCTTCTGGCGGCGTCCGCGGCCGTCGCGCTCAGCGCTCCGCTGCTGCTCACGGGTGGAGCGGCAGAGGGCGGTTCGGGCGTTGCGGAGGAGATCGAGCGGCTCGGCGCGGACGCCGTGCTCGACGTCGGAGGCCCAAAGCCCCTGGCCGGGGCGCCGGAGGCCTCGGAGGATGCGCCGGACGTCGTGTCCGTGGCGGCCTCGGCATCCGCACTCGCCGACCTCCTGCCCGGCGACCCCGAGGCGACCCCGCTGCCGAGCGGATCCTCCGCCGTGGAAGCCGTCGCGGCCCTCGACCGGGACGCGCCCGCCATCCTCTCCGCCGCGGGCGGCAGCGACTCGGGCGACGACGACTCCGAGGCCTCCGCGGACCTCCCCCGCACGACGCCGGCGGCCCCGCTCGACGGCGGCACCGTGGTCGTGACCGACGAGCCCGGCCAGGTCGCGTCCGCGGCGACCGCGCGCGCCGCCGGGCTGCCGGTACAGATCCTGCCCGCCGACTCGCCCGATCCTCGTTCGGATCCCGAGTTCGCCGCGGAACTCAAGGCGGAGGCGCCGGCCGCGGTGCTCGCCGTCGGGGCGCCGTTCGCGTCCGTGCCCAGCCTCGGCTGGAAGATCCGGAGCACGATCACCGGCACGGAACTCCCCGGCGGTGGTCAGACCCTGTTCCCCGGCAAGCGGTTCGTCGCGCTGTACGGCGCACCGGAAGCGCCCGTTCTCGGCGTGCTCGGCGAGCAGGGCATCCCGGAGACCATCGCGCGCGCCGAGAGCACCGCGGCGCCGTACCGCGAGTTCACCGAGGACACGGTCGTGCCCATGCTCGAGGTCATCACGACGGTGGCTGCCGGGTCGGCCGGGTCCGACGGCAACTACTCCAACGAGCTGGCCATCGACACGCTCCGGCCGTGGGTGGAGGCGGCGGGCGCGGCCGGCATGTACGTCGTGCTCGACCTGCAGCCGGGCCGCACGGACTTCCTCACCCAGGCCAAGCAGTATCAGGAGCTGCTCGAGCTGCCGCACGTCGGCCTCGCCCTCGACCCGGAGTGGCGGCTGGCACCGGACCAGGTGCACCTGAAGCAGATCGGCTCCGTCAGCGCGTCCGAGGTCAACGGCGTCGCGACCTGGCTCGCGGACCTCACCGCCGAGAAGGGCCTGCCGCAGAAGATGTTCGTGCTGCACCAGTTCCAGACCCGCATGATCCGCGATCGCCCCACTGTCGACACGTCGCGACCGGAGCTGGCGTTCGTCATCCACGTCGACGGGCAGGGCAGCCAGCCCGCCAAGCAGGACACCTGGCGCGCGCTGCACCAGAACGCCCCTGCGGGCGTCGCGTGGGGCTGGAAGAACTTCTACGACGAGGACCTCCCGCCGCTCACCCCGGAGCAGACGATGACCCAGGTGGACCCGCTCCCGGAGCTCGTCACCTACCAGTAACCCGTGTGCAGCCTGCGGTGCCCACCCCACGGTCGCTGCTGCCGCCCACGGTCGCTGAGCCCTTGCAGGTCGCTGAGACGACCCCACGGTCGCTGAACCTGTCCACGGTCGCTGAGCCTGTCGAAGCGACGCAACGGCCCCACCCGCCGGTCCCGTCCCTTCGACACGCTCAGGACCGTACTACCCACCTCGCACGTCCCTGAGACGGGCTCACGGAGCGTACTGCCGCCGCTTCTGCGCGCCCCGGCCGCCGGGCAGAGCGGCAGTCACGTCCCACCAGGCGCACTGCGTAGGGTGGAGCGGTGAGCAGCCTGACCCCATCGAGCCCGTCGCCCCGCGTCTACGCCCTGCACGAGAACCCCGACTGGTTCGGTCCCTTCGCGGCGGCGTTCGAGCAGCAGGGCGTCCCCTACGAGGAGTGGCTGCTCGTGGATGGAGTCCTCGACCTCGACCAGGAGCCGCCCGAGGGCATCTTCTGGTCGCGCATCAGCGCCTCGTCGCACACCCGCGGGCACGGGCTCTCGAAGGACTACACCCGGGCCGTGCTCAGCTGGCTCGAGGCCCACGGGCGCCGCGTCGTGAACGGGCGGCGGGTGCTGGAGCTCGAGATGAGCAAGGTCGACCAGCTGACCGCTCTCCGCGCGAACGGCATCGACGTGCCGCGCACGGTCGCCGTCATCGGCACGGAGCGCCTCCTCGAGGCCGCGAAGTCGTTCCCCACCCCGTTCCTCACCAAGCACAACCAGGGCGGCAAGGGACTCGGCGTGCGCCGCTTCGACTCGGTCGAGGAGCTCGCCGACTACGTGGCCTCCGACGAGTTCGAGGAGCCGCAGGACGGCATCACGCTGCTGCAGGAGTTCGTGCAGGCCGCCGAGCCGCGCATCACCCGGGTCGAGCTCGTCGGTGGGGAGCTCGTCTACGCCATCGCAGCGGACACGGCCCGTGGCGGCTTCCAGCTCTGCCCGGCCGACGCCTGCGCCGTCGACCCGTCGACCGGCGCGCTGATCATGCCGCCCGGCGCGACCATCGCCCAGCAGCCCGGCGACCGCATCTTCTCCCTTCGCGAGGGCTTCGACTCCCCCGTCGTCGACCGCTATCTCGAGTTCGCGCGCCGGATGGGCATCGAGGTGCTCGGGATCGAGTTCCTCGAGGACGCCGGCGGCCGCATCGTGACCTACGACGTCAACACGAACACGAACTACAACGCGGACGTCGAAGCGGTCGCTCCCCGCTCCGGCCCGGGCTCCGTGGTCGCGCACCTCGGCCGGCTCCTGGCGGAGCGCTACGCCGCCACGCCCTCGGCGCGCTGAGCTCTGTCGGCCGAGACCGAGGATGGGAGAGGACCACATGACGAGCGCCGACTTCGACGCGATCTCCGCCGCCACGCTTCGCGAGCAGGGCAGCCTCAAGTGGACGATGTACCCGGACACCATCGGCGCCTTCGTGGCGGAGATGGACTTCGGGATCGCGCCGGAGGTGAGTGCGGCGCTGCACACGGCGATCGACCGGGCCGTGACCGGGTACCTCCCGGCCGACCTGGCGGACGAGATGTCGGCGGCGACCGCGGCCTGGTACCGGGACGCCTACGGCTGGGCGGTGCCGGCCGAGCGAGTGCATCCGGTCGCCGACGTGATCGCCGCGTTCGAGCTCGCGATCCAGAAGTACTCGCGCCCCGGGTCGAAGGTGATCGTGCCGACGCCCGCCTACATGCCGTTCCTCTTCGTGCCGCAGGCCCTGGGCCGCGAGGTGATCGAGGTGCCGAGCGTCGAGGTCGACGGGCGCTGGCGGATGGATCTGGCCGGCGTGGACCGGGCGTTCGACGACGGCGGCCACCTGCTGGTGCTGTGCAACCCGCACAACCCGCTCGGCACCGTGGCGACGCGGGACGAGTTGCAGGCGATCGCCGAGGTCGTGGAGCGCCGGGGCGGTCGGGTGTTCTCCGACGAGATCCATGCGCCGCTCGTCTACTCGGGCAGCATGCACGTGCCGTATGCGTCGCTGTCTCCCGCGACGGCCGGACACACGGTGACGGCCACCTCCGCCTCGAAGGCCTGGAACCTGGCAGGCCTCAAGTGCGCGCAGGTGATCCTCTCCACCGACGCGGACGAGGCGCACTGGCAGACGTTCGGCGCGATGGCGAGCCACGGGGCCGGCAACCTCGGCGTCATCGCTAACACCGCCGCCTACACCTCTGGCGGGCGCTGGCTCGGCGAGGTCCTCGAGTACCTCGACGGCAACCGGATGCTCGTGGGCGAGCTGGTTGCGGAGCACCTGCCCGGCGTCGCGTACACAGCGCCGGAGGGCACGTACATCGCCTGGCTGAACTTCCGTGCCCATGGCATCGAGGGCGACGTGTCCGAGTTCTTCCGCGTGAACGCGGGCGTCGCGCTGACCGACGGCGCCGCCTGCGGAGAGGTCGGCGTGGGCTTCGCGCGCTTCGTGTTCGCGCTGCCGCGCCCGATCCTCCGCGAGGCGTTCGCGCGCATGGGTGACGCCCTCCGGCGCCGTGGCACCCCGCTCCCCGCGCCCGCGCCCGTGACTGCGCCGGCGTAGGGGCGGACGACCGGATCTCGTCCCTTCGACGAGCTCCGGGACCGTGAAGGTCTCGTTCTCCGCGCAGCTTGTCGAAGCGGTGCGACTTTCCCCAGGAACTTCGCCTAGAACGGCGGGTCGTCCGGGGTCGGGGACGTGATGCCCTGCGCCTGGAGGCGCTTTCGCTTCGGTGGCCGGATGTGGGTTGCCGGCTGCGTGTCGTACTCGTGACCGCTCGGCGCGAGCCACCGCACCCGTCCTCCTCCTGCCGAGGTGGAGGACCAGGCCGTGTGGTGCTTCACCCGGTGGTGCGACCGGCACAGGTGAACCAGATTCCCGTAGTCGGTGCCTCCTCCGTACTGCCAGTCCGTCACGTGATCCACATCCGCCCGACCGGCGCTGCGGTTACAGCCGGGGAAGCGGCACGTCTCGTCACGCACTCGGAGCCAGGTCCGCAGGTCCTTCGGCACCGCGTACCGATCGCGCCCCACCGAGAGCACGGCTCCCGTCTCCGGGTGAGTGAGGATGCGCGTGAAGCTCGGCGCCCGCGCCGCGATCCGTCTCGCGGCGTCCGCGTCAATCGGTCCGTAGCCCTCGAGCGTGCCCGGCTCCTCGCTCCTGCCGAGGAGCGTGAGCACCGGGACCGTGACCAAGACTCGCGGGCGGATGCCGGTTCCGATCCGAGAGTCGATACGGCGGGAGGACACCTCCTCGGATCCATCCTCGGCCGCCGTCGTGATGCCATCGAGGAGGAGGTCCGTGAACGCGTCCGCGATCAGCTGCGTCCGCGTCCTCTCCTCCCCCGGCTCGCTCTTGAGCTGCTCCGCGATATCGCGCAGTCGGTTCTCGATGCCGAGGACCTCGGGCGCGGGAAGGAACGCGTTCAGCCACGCCATGCCATCTCGCGCCGGGCACGTCTCGACGCGCCGGTCCGCGACCGACTTCGCGTGCCGCTCCTGGATCGACTCCGGATGCAGCCGCTCCCGCAGCTCCCGGGCAGCACGATCGAGCTTCGGGACCGTGAGGGTCTCGGCCTTCGGCAGCACCGCCCCCTCGACCGCCGCCACCCCAGCAGGCGGGAGCGTGGTCGTGTGGTCGATCAGGACCTGTGCGTGGCGATAGCTGATCCGCGCCGTGCGGAGCGCATCCTGGGTCGCCGGGAGGTCGTGCACGAGCGCTTGGCTCTCCGCGACGAGATTCTCCGCGAGACGCTCGGAGATGCGCAGAGCGCAGGCGAGCTCGGTCACGAGGACGCGGTATCCCGCTGCCTTCGGGGTCCAGCGCGGGCCGCCGGTGGTGGGGACGGAGAGGTCCGCGGACTCCGTCCAGAGGCGAGCGCGGTCGATGGCCTCGGCGCGGCACGCGGTTGCCCAGCGGGCGAAGCCCTCGTACATCCGCACCGCGTCGATCATCGCGGCGAAGGCCTCCAGCGGAGGCGGCGCGTCGCCGGGTACGGCGGGTTGTGGTGGGAACGTCGGTGTTTCCATGCCGACAGTGAACCAGGCACCACCGACATCCACTTTCCGCCCGAGGTGGAGGGTGTGGAGAACTCCGGCGGGCGGGTTCGGTGCGTCCCTTCGACAAGCTCAGGGACCGTGAGAGGGGGGTGCCCCTTCGACAGGCTCAGGGACCGTTCGATGCGGCCCTTCGACAGGCTCAGGGACCGTACCGGGACCGATCCGGGCTGCTAGTCCGTGGTGGGGGAGGTCGCCGCGATCTGCTCGTGGTGGTGGATGACCTCCGCGACGATGAAGTTCAGGAACTTCTCCGCGAACGCCGGGTCCAGGCGCGACTCCTCGGCCAGCGAGCGGAGACGGTGGATCTGCGCCCGCTCGCGATCGGGATCGGCCGGCGGCAGGCCGTGGGCCGCCTTCAACCGCCCCACCTGCTGCGTGAACTTGAAGCGCTCGGCGAGGAGGTGCACCAGGGCGGCATCGATGTTGTCGATGCTCTGCCGGATGTCCAGCAGCTCGTCGAGCGCCTCACGCTCGTCCTCCGTGCGCTCCACACCGACCGGGCCGTTCACAGAAACCATGCCATCGACCCTAGCGGCCCCCGCCCGTCACTTCTGGAGCCCGTCACTTCTGGCGCCCGTCACTTCTGGAGCCCGTCACTTCTGGCGCCCGTCACTTCTGGAGCCCGTCACTTCTGGCGCCCGTCGCTTCTGGGGCCCGTCACTTCTTGGCTGGCGTCACGTCCACGAACGCCTTGCGCGGGTGCTCCGTCGCGGAGAGCGAGGTGAGGTCGCGGGGCGTCACGAATCCGGTCACCCAGCCGCCGAGGATGCGCACCTTGCGCCCGACGGTCGGCATGGCGAGCCCGTGGTAGCCGCGGTGGGCGAGCCAGGCGAACGGGCCGCGCAGCTTGAGGCTGCGGATCTTGCCCGCGCCCTTGCCGAAGCCGTAGCTCGCGACGGTGCCGATGGAGCCGTGACGGTACTCCGCCACCTCGCCGCCCTGCAGCTCCGCGACGATGTTCTTCGCCAGCAGCTTGGCCTGCCGCACGGCATTCTGAGCGTTCGGCGGGTAGTACGCCGGCTGCTTCTCGGCCGTGAGGTCGGGCACCTGGGCGTTGTCGCCCGCGGCCCACGCGCCCTCGACCCGGCTGCCGTCCTCGCGGATGACCTGGAGCTTCGCGTTCGCGTTCACGTGGCCCTTGGGTCCGCGCGGGATGTCCGTGCGGTCGAGCACGGGGTTCGGCTTCACGCCGGCTGTCCAGACGATGGTGCCCGCCGGGATCACCTCGCCGGAGCTCAGCGTGACGTCGCCGTTCTCGCACGACTTGACGGTGGTCTTGAACCGCACGTCGATGCCGCGGGAGCGCAGCTCGGCGAGCGTGTACTTCGACAGGGTCGGGCCGACCTCCGGCGCGACGCGGTCGAGGGCCTCGATGAGCACCCAGTTGAGCTCCGAGCGGTCGAGCTGCGGGTAGGTGTCCACCGCGAGCTTGGAGAGGTCGTTGAGCTCGCCCAGGGCCTCGACTCCGGTGTAGCCACCGCCGATGAACACGAACGTCAGCGCCTTCTTGCGCTCGGCCGGGTCCGACGTGGATGCGGCGAGCGCGATGTTGTCGAGCACCCGGTCGCGCACGTACTGCGCCTCCTCGAGCGTCTTGAAGCCCACCGCGTTCTCGGAGAGGCCGGGCGTGGGGAAGGTGCGCGTGACGGCGCCGGTGGCGAAGACGACGTGGTCGTACGTCACCTCCTTCTTCTCCCCGGTGATCGACTCGAGGACCGCGGTCTTCGCGGTCGAGTCGAGGCTCTCGAGCTTGCCGCGGAACACCTCGACCTTGCGCAGGTGCTGGGTGAGCGGCACGGTGACGTTCTTCGGGTCCACCTGGCCGCCGGCCACCTCGGGCAGCAGCGGCTGGTACGTCATGTACGGGTTGGGTTCGACGACCGTGACCCGCAGCGGCGTGGACGACATGGCCTTCTGCAGGCCCCACGCGGTGTAGAGGCCGACGTAACCTCCGCCGAGGATGAGCACGTGCGGGCGGGAGTTTCCTGACATGGTGTTGCTCCTCTTCTCGGCGGGTGGGACGCCCCTCAATCGTGCTCCAATCCGCCGTTCTCTGCTAGCGAAAAGCCGAACGGGACAGGATGCGGCATCGACTTGACAGCCGATTCGTGCGGAGTTAAAACATGTGGTGTAGCTGCCCCGAGGGCCGCGCACCGGCCCCTTGGGGCGCACACCGGACGTCTCTGGACGGTCCAGAGACGCAAGTCTTGGAGGTGATTGGTGTGGCTACCCGTATCGACCCGTTCCGCGACATGGACCGCCTGTTCGACCAGGTGATGGGGAATGTCCGGAACTCGGCTCTCATGCCGCTCGACCTGTTCCGCACGGGCGATCACTACGTCCTGCAGTTCGACATCCCCGGTGCCGACCCCGGCTCCATCGATGTGCAGGCGCAGGACCGCATCCTGACGGTCACCGCGCACCGCTCGGTGCACGAGGGCGGCGACGTGAAGTGGCTCGCCCACGAGCGGCCGACCGGCACGTACGCGCGCCAGCTGTCGCTCGGCCGCGACGCGGACCTCGAGCGCATCGAAGCCACGTTCGCGGACGGCGTGCTGACGCTCACCATCCCGGTTGCGGCGGAGGCGAAGCCTCGCAAGGTCGAGGTGATGCACCGCTCCGGCGGCCAGGAGGCGACGCAGCAGTCGGCCCTGACCAGCGAGTCCACGGCGAGCTGAACGCAGAGAAGGGGACCCCTCGGGGTCCCCTTCTTCGCGTCCGGCGCCCGCTCGAAGCGGGCCTCTCGGGACTACTCGACGATGTTGAGCTTCACGTCCATGTTGCCGCGGGTGGCGTTGGAGTAGGGGCAGATGGTGTGCGCCTTCTCCGCCAGCTGCTCGGCCTCGTCGCGGCTCACGTTGGGTACGTACACGTCGAGCTCGGCCTGGATGCCGAAACCGCCGTTCCCGTTGTCGCCGATGCCGACGCTCGCCGAGACCGCCGCGTTCGTGGTGTCGAGCTTCAGCTCCTTGCCGGCCGCGTGCAGCGCGCCGAGGAAGCAGGCCGAGTAGCCGGCGGCGAACAGCTGCTCGGGGTTCGTTCCCTCGCCCGAGCCGCCGAGCTCCTTGGGGGGTCGGGTGTCCAGGTCGAGTCGGTCGTCCTCGGAGCGGACTCGTCCGTCACGTCCTCCACCGGAGGCGTGTGCGATTGCGGTGTAGATGGCTTCCATTCCCCCACTCCATCACGGCCGCCTGTGGGGTGCGTTCAGCCGTCCCTCAGCCGCGAGAGGAGGCGGGCGTCGAGGCTCTCGCGCACGCGGGGCCAGTCGTCGACGATGACCGAGAACACGGCGGCGTCGCGCCAGGATCCGTCGGCGCGGCGCGCATCCCGCCGGGTGATGCCCTCGAAGGTCGCGCCGAGCTTGGCGATGGCGGCCCGCGACCGGTCGTTGCGCGCGTCCGCCTGGATCTTAACCCGCCCGAAGCCCGAGTCGAACGCGAGCCCGAGCAACAGCCGCTTGGTCGCGGGGTTGACCGCGGTCCCCCAGACGTCCGGGTCGTACGCCGTCCAGCCGAGGTGGGCGCGTTCGGTGCCCGGCTCGAACTCGGCCAGGGACGACGTGCCGACCAGCCGCCCTTCCTCCGGTCCGGACGACAGCCGGATGGCGAACGGCAGCCCCGTGCGCCACGGGTAGTAGGTCTCCGCCCACTCCGCGAACGCCACCGCGGTGTCCCGGTAACCGGCCGGTCCGCCGCCGTAGCCCCCCGCGAAGACCTCGGGCCTGCCGATGGCGCGGAAAAGCTCGGGCAGCACCTGGCGGGTGAGCGGCTCGAGGCGCACGACGGGGCCCTCGAGGACCTGGGGAACGGGGATGCGCAGCGGGGCGGCGGGCGAGGTCACGCTCCCAGTCTGGAGGATCCGCGCGGACCTCTCGAAGCGCCCGGCCCGCGGGCTCCGGGCGATCCCCGCCCCGGGTCGCCCCGCGGACGGGCCTACTGCTCGGCGGTGGGGAGGAAGCGCCACATCTCGCGCTGCACCATGATGGCCAGCTCGCGCAGCAGATCCGTGTCGATGTCGTCCGCGCGACGGCGCGGATGGGAGTCGAGCACGCAGAGGGCGCCGATGCGCTCGCCCGTCGGCGTCTCGATGGGGAAGCCCGCGTAGAACCGCATCGAGTGCTGACCGCTCAGCAGCGGACTGGTGCCGAAGCGCTCGTCGAGGGCGATGTCGCGCACGACGGTCGCCTCGCTGTCCTGCAGGGCGAACTCCGAGAAGGACGCGCTCCACGGCACCTCGGCGAGCCCGGACCCCGCGGCCGCGAGGTGGAACTGGCGATCACGATCGAGGACGGTGACGAGGGCGGCATCCGTCTTGAACGCCCGGCGGGCGAGCGACAGGATGTGGTCGAGGTCGACGTCGGAGGTGCGGGCGGCGCTCGCGAACGTGTCCACCGCGCTCTGCCGGCGGGCCTCCTCCGCGGCCGCGTCCCGGTCCTCCCGCCGCCTGTTCCTGCGTTCCTCCGGCCGACCGCCGCAGCAGTTCTCCGTGGTCGACACCAGCAGCCCGGCGACCCGGTCGGCGAGCGCGGCGCCCCACGCGGAGAACGAGTCGAGGGCGCCGTCCGCGTCCGTCGGGTGGGCGATCTCGCCCGGAGTCGGCACGAACGTCGCGCACGGGAGGCGGTCGCAGCACGCCTCGGTCTCGGCGTCCAGCGCGGCCGCGTGGCCGTCCTCGACGCGGTCCAGCCGACCCCCGCTGCCCGGGACGCGGACGGGGCGCACACCGGTCACGAGCACGGGCACGCCGGGTGCCCGGCGGGTGATCTCGTCCACGAGCTCGTCGAGCGCGTCACGCCAGCGCACCGGCGACGTGAGCGCCGCCGCCTCCGTCGACCCCAGCACGAGCACGATCGCGCCGTAGCGGACGAGGTCGCGCTCGGCGACGACGCCCGCGGCATCGGCGACGCGCAGGTCCTCGCGGGCGACGAGATCCACCGTGCTGCCGCGTCCGGTGATCGCCGTCAGACTGCGCGCGAGCGACCCCGGAAGGGCGAGCTCGTGCGACGAGACTCCCCAGCCGAGCGCGGGGCCGGCACCGAGGATCAGCAGCCGGTCCACGTCGTGACCCCGGGCGTGGCCGAGCGGCGCGTCCTCCGGCCGCATCACGGCCGCGAGCGCGTGGCGCACCCGAGCGGCGCGAAGGCGCAGCAGGGGTACAAGCGCGGGACTCGCCGCGCGTCTGTTGTCGGGTGGTCTTCGTTCCTGGCCGGTACTCAGCATGTGTGTTTCCCCCGACTCCGACCCTACCGCCACCGAGGTAGCCTCGTCCGGTGACCGATTCGACGATGCCGTCCCGCACCCTCTCCGACGCCCTGCCCGCCGACGCGGAGTAGTTCCGCCTCGACCGCCCCGAGGGGTCCCTCTCCGCCGTGCGGATCCGCGCCCGCACTGACGAACCCGGGGATGCACCGGTCGCCCTGCTCGTGCCCGGGTACACCGGCTCGAAGGAGGACTTCTACCCGGTGCTCGGCCCGCTCGCCGACCTCGGCTTCACCGTTTACGCCTACTCGCAGCGCGGGCAGTTCGACTCGGAGGGTCCGGCCGGCAGCGAGCCGCCGGTCAACGGGAGCGGCTACGACCTGCCGACGCTGGGCGCCGACGTGCACGGCGTGCTCGACGCGCTCGGGGTACAGGGGGCCGTGCACCTGCTCGGTCACAGCTTCGGCGGCGTGGTGGGCATCGAGGCCGTGCTGCGCGACCCGAGCCGCTTCGCGAGCTTCACCATGTGGAACTCCGGCCCGCGCAGCCGCGGCGGTCGCTTCGAGGACATCGACGCGATCCGCACCGGCGGATCAGAGGGGCTGTGGCGCAAGGGCCACCCGGACTGGGACGAGGCCTCCTCGGACCCGGTGGAGCGCTGGTTCCACGACCGCATGCTCGCCACGAGCTCGACGCAGCTGCTCGCCGCCGCGCACATCCTCGACGAGCAGCCGGACCGCACCGACGAGCTCGCCGCGACCGGTGTGCCACTCCTCGTGTCGCACGGCGACGTGGACGACGCGTGGCCGCTGGACTGGCAGCGCGAGATGGCGGAGCGCGCGGGCGGCCAGTACGTGGTGATCGCGGGTGCAGGCCACTCCGCGCAGGTGGACCAGCCGGAGGAGAGCGCCCGGGTGCTCACGTCCTTCTGGCGCACGGCCACCGCCGCCTAGCGCGGGCCGGACCATACGGTCCCAGAGCCCGTTGAAGGAACGCTCCCACGCGCTGAGCTGCGCCGCTTCAACAGGCTCAGCGACCGTGGATGAGCCTCAGCGACCGTGCGGGCCGTCAGCGACCGTGGAACGCGTGTCAGCGACCGTGTACGGCGTGGGGTCAGGTGATCGCGAGGCGGCGGAGCTCCGCCGTCGTCACGTAGCCGAAGCGGTGCAACGTGCGCCACGCATCCGCGAACTGCTCGGGCGACATGTCGACCGCGACCCGCAGCTGCTCACGGTTCGCGGTCGCGGCGTCGGCCCGGCTGAGGAAGCGCGCGAGGTCCTCGGCGTCCGTGCCGAGCCGGCCGTCGTCCTGCCACCCGTCGGCGATCACCGTGCCTCGCTAGCTCTCGAGCAGGTCGTGGCGCTGGATGATCGCGTCGCGCCCCGGTCCGACGCCGATCGCCGAGATGCGGGCGCCGCTCATCTTCTCGATCGCGAGCACGTAGTCCTGCGCGGCCTGCGGGAGGTCGGAGAACTTCCGTGCGCCCGTGATGTCCTCGGTCCAGCCGGGGAACTCCTCGTAGATCGGCTTCGCGTGGTGGAAGTCGCTCTGCGAGCTCGGCACCTCGTCGAAGCGGCGCCCGTCCACGTCGTACGCGACGCACACGGGGATCGTCTTCAGTCCGGTCAGCACGTCGAGCTTCGTGAGCACGAAGTCGGTCACGCCGTTGATGCGCGAGGTGTACCGGGCGATCGGGGCGTCGTACCAGCCGGTGCGGCGCGGGCGGCCGGTCGTGGTGCCGAACTCGAAGCCCGCCGCGCGGAGGAACTCGCCGGACTCGTCGTGCAGCTCGGTGGGGAACGGGCCGGCGCCTACGCGCGTCGTGTACGCCTTGACCACGGCGATGACGCGGTCGACGCGGGTCGGGCCGATGCCGGATCCGGTCACGGCGCCACCGGCGGTGGAGTTCGAGGACGTGACGAACGGGTAGGTGCCGTGGTCGACGTCGAGCATGGTCGCCTGGCCGCCCTCGAAGAGCACGATCTTGCCCTCGTCGAGCGCGGTGTTCAGGTCAAGCGACGTGTCGACGACCATCGGGCGCAGGCGCTCGACGTAGGACAGCAGGGTGTCGACGATCTCGTCCACCGTGATCGCGCGGCGGTTGTAGATCTTCACCAGCATGTGGTTCTTGGAGTAGAGCGCGGCCTCCACCTTCTGGCGCAGGATGTTCTCGTCGAAGAGGTCCTGCATCCGGATGCCGACGCGGTTGATCTTGTCGGCGTAGGTCGGGCCGATGCCGCGGCCGGTCGTGCCGATCTGCCGCTTGCCGAGGAACCGCTCCGTCACCCGGTCGAGCGTGCGGTGGTAGTGCGTGATGACGTGCGCGTTGGCCGAGATCTTGAGCCGGGACACGTCGACGCCGCGGGCCGTGAGGGCGTCGAGCTCGTCGAACAGAACCTCGATGTCGATGACGACGCCGTTCGCGATGACCGGCGTCACGCCCTCGCTGAGGATGCCGGACGGCAGCAGGTGCAGCGCGTACTTCTGGTCGCCGATCACGACGGTGTGCCCGGCGTTGTTGCCGCCGTTGAACTTCACGACGTAGTCGATGCGGTCACCGAGGAGGTCGGTCGCCTTGCCCTTGCCCTCGTCGCCCCACTGGGCGCCGATCAGAACGATCGCCGGCATTACTCGTCTCCTCGGATCACGATGGCCTCGGTGGGCGGCGCCGCCTGCAGCGACTCCTGCTCGATCAGGGCCGCCGCGCTGGGGTCGGAGTCGTCGAGGAAGCGCGTGAGCCGCTCGATCTCCTCGGTCTCGCCGATCGCCGCTGCAGCGCGCCGCAGGGCGTAGAGCGAGCGCAGCACGCCGCGGTTGGGTTCGTGCTCCCAGGGGACGGGTCCCTGGCCTCGCCAGCCGGCCTTGCGCAGCGCGTCGAGGCCGCGGTGGTAACCCACCCGCGCGTAGGCGTAGGACTCCACGTAGTTGCCGGACAGGTTCGCGGCGTCCGAGAGCAGCGCCCAGACGAGCGAGGAGGACGGGTGTGCCGCGGCGACGGATGCGAGATCCTCGCCCGACGTCACCGCGCGATCCAGCGCCTCGGTCACCGCCGAATCGGCGGGTAGACGCGTCTCGGGCACACCAAGCAGGTTGTCTCCAGTCACACTCGATCCTATCGCGAGCGTTACCGGCCGTCGGCGAGCAGGGTCCGAGCAGGGCTCCGCTGTTCGCCGGGTCCCGCCGGACGCCGCCCTGTCCGGGTCCGCCGGTTACACCGGGGTCTGCTGGTGGGCCGCGATCGCCCAGCCGCCGTCCTGGCGCACGTAGGTCGTGCTCATCCGCATGTCGTGGGCGGTGCCGTCGCGCTTCGCGAGGGCGCGATAGAACAGGATGCCGCCGCCCGCGGGCAGTCGCACGACGCGCGGGTCGTGGATCTCGTAGGACTCCCATGGCGGCAGACCCTCGAGGGAGGCGAGGATCGTGCCGCGGTCGAGCACCCGGCCCGGCACGAGCATCACGGCGTCCCGCGTCATCACGCGGTAGTAGTACTCCGCACCGCGGCCCTCGCAGAGGGCGCGCCACCCCGCGTGCTCCTCGTGCAGCAGGCGGGCGGGCAGATCGTCCGTGATCTCAGTCATGCCCCCACCCCATCGGATGCGTCGCCGCCCGTCAAGCGGAGGCCGACGGGACCCCGAAGTCGTGGTGCTCGCGCACCCACGCGTGCATTGTCACGGCGGCCGCGGCGGACGCGTTGATCGAGCGCGTCGAGCCGAACTGGCTGATCTCCACCACCGTCTCGGCCGCGGCGAGGGCCTCGGGGCTCAGCCCGGGCCCCTCCTGCCCGAAGAGCAGCAGGCACTCGCGGGGGAACGAGTAGGTCTCCAGCAGCACCGCGCCGGGCACGTTGTCCACCGCGATGATGGGCAGTCCGGCCTCGCCCGCCCAGGCGACGAGCGCCGCGATGTCCGGGTGGTGCAGCACGTGCTGGTACCGGTCGGTGACCATGGCGCCGCGCTTGTTCCAGCGCTTCCGCCCGACGATGTGCACGGTGTCGGCCGCGAATGCGTTCGCGCTGCGCACGATGGAGCCGATGTTCATGTCGTGCTGCCAGTTCTCGATGGCGACGTGGAACGGATGCCGGTGCTGGTCGAGGTCGGCGACGATCGCGTCCATGCGCCAGTACCGGTAGCGGTCGATCACGTTCCGCGAGTCGCCCCGTTCGAGCAGCTCCGGGTCGTAGTGCTCGTCCTCGGGCCAGGCATCGGGGCCGCCCGGCCACGGCCCCACGCCCTGCGTCGACAGCTCGATGCTGCCCTGGGGTGCTGCGGCTGCCGGGGCGGCGGTGTGGGCCCCGGCGCGGTCGTCCGCGGGGCTGGCGGCGTCGTCGGTCGGGATCACGCCCGCAAGGCTACCGACAGCGGCTGCACCGCCTGTCCGGGGCCGGCGCGGTCGGTCGGGCCGGCGCGGTCGGTCGGGGCCGGCGCGGTCGGTCGGGGCCGGCGCGGTCGGTCGGGGCCGGCGCGGTCGGTCGGGGCCGCACTCGATCAGCCAGCGGTGTCGTGGTCGAGCGGGGCGGAGCGGATCTGGATCTCGCCCTCGGGGGTCCAGGTGAGGTCGGTGATCGCCGCCGCGGCCACGCCGGTGGCCGGCTCCGGCATGGTCGTGCCGTCGGCCGAGAGCATCAGCGTTATCCCGGCGTAGCCGAAGGAGTCCCGGGCCACGCACGTGCCGGACGCGGCCTCGCCCTCCCGCACGAACATGCAGACCTGGCCACGGTCGAGGAAGCCCCACACCCGCAGGGTGCCGTTCGTGTAGAGGATGCGCGCCGTGGCGGCGGGCGAGTCGAGGAAGAACTGCGGCGGAAGCGCGTCCTCCGCGGTCGCCTCCCGGTTGAACACCTCGAGCGCGGGCGGCGAGCCCTGCGACGGGGTGTCCCAGGACGGCGCGTCGACGATGCTGCGGGAGGCGGGAGTGCTCGTGAGATTCGGCCGGTCCGGACGGTTGAGCGTCGCCCAGGTGATCCCGGCCCCGGCGAGCACGCCGACGAGCGCCAGGGTCACGGTCGCGGCGAGGGGCCGCCGGAGCAGCACAGACCGCAGGACCGCGGCGCCGGTGCGGACGTCGGGGGCGGCCTCGTCGTCGCCCGGCGCGCCGCCCCCGCCCGCGCTCTCGGGTGGCGCCGAGTCCGGCCTCCGGAGCAGCGCCTCACGGCCGGGGCGTCCCCGGCCCGCCAGCCACCGCGAGGCACGGCCACGCTCGAGCGAACGGTCGGCACCGGCGCCGGCCGCGCCCATGCTGACCCCGAAGCCGCTCGGCCCGGCCTGCACGCTGGGCTCGTCACCGGCGGAGGCGGCACCGTACGCGGCCGCGGCAGCGCCCGCGCCCGCGGCATCCGCGGACCCGGGAGTGACCGCGGCGAGCGCGGAACGCAGGTCCGCGCGGTCGCGCTCCAGGTGCGCCTCGTACTCGAGCGCCAGCGCCTCCGCCCGGCGCACGCGCCCGGTCCCCCCGGACGGCAGGGGCGCATCCACCCACTCGGACTCCTGACCCTGGCGGGAGAAGGCGGCCGACCGCAGGCGGCGCAGCTCGAGGGCGGGATCGGGCACGCCCGAGGGCGCGGCGGTGCCGGGATGCGCGGCCCACCAGAGCGCGTCGCGGAAGTCGTGCCTGCCCCGGTAGGCCCGCTCGGCACGCGCGCCGGCGTCGGGGTCGCGCTCCATGCGCGCGAGGAGATCGGCCGCCGCGCGGCGATCTCCGGCCGTCCCGCTCACGAGGTCTCCGTCCGCCTAGGCCGTCAGCCTAACCCCGGGCGGTCCCGCGGCACAGGGTCGCGGGAAGCGGTAGGGAGACGCTCAGATGTAGAGGGCCGGGTCGGTGTGCGGATCCGGGCTCCTCGGGGCCGACGACCGCGCGTCCCGGGCGGGGATGCCGGTCAGCACGGAGCGCGCGGGCGCGTTCCGCACGACCACGGCGTTCGCCCCCACGACGCTGTCGTCGCCGATCGTGATGGGACCGAGCACCTTCGCGCCCGCCCCGAGCACGACCCGGTCACCGATCGTCGGGTGGCGCTTGCCCGGCGTCCGGCTCTTCCCGCCGAGCGTGACCCCGTGGTAGATCACGACGTCGTCGCCCACGACGGCGGTCTCGCCGATCACGACCCCCATGCCGTGGTCGATGAAGATGCGCCGGCCGAGCCGCGCACCCGGGTGGATCTCCACCCCGGTGAGGGCGCGCGCCAGCTGGGACAGGGCTCGGGCCGGCAGGCGTGCTCCTCTGCGCCACAGCGAGGCGGCCACGCGGTGCGCCCACACCGCGTGCATGCCGGAGTAGAGGAGGACGATCTCGGCGCCGCTGCGGGCCGCCGGGTCGTGCGCCCGCGCCGCGGCGACGTCCTCCGCGACGTGCGGGATCACGCCGGGATCACGCCCCGTCGCGGAGGTCGTCGTACAGCACGGTGGAGATGTAGCGCTCGCCGAAGTCGCACACGATGGCGACGATCGTCTTGCCCGCGTTCTCCGGGCGTCGCGCGACCTCGAGCGCCGCCCACATGATGGCGCCCGACGAGATCCCGCCGAGGATGCCCTCCTGGCTGGCGAGGTCGCGCGCCGTTCGCACCGAGTCCTCGAGGGTCACGTCGATGACCTCGTCGTAGACGGTCGTGTCGAGGATCTCGGGCACGAAGTTCGCGCCGATCCCCTGGATCTTGTGCGGGCCCGGCTTCCCGCCGTTGAGGATGGGCGAGTCCTTGGGCTCGACGGCGATGATCTGCACGCCCGGCTTGCGCTCCTTGAGCACCTGGCCGACGCCGGTGATGGTGCCGCCGGTTCCGACGCCCGCGAGAAAGATGTCCACGCCGCCGTCGGTGTCCGCCCAGATCTCCTCGGCCGTCGTGGCGCGGTGGATCGCCGGGTTGGCCTCGTTCTCGAACTGCTTGGCCCAGATCGAGTTCGGCGTGTTAGCGACGATCTCCTTGGCCCGCTCGACGGCCCCACGCATGCCCTCCGGGCCGGGCGTCAACACGATCTCGGCGCCGTACGCACGCAGCAGCACGCGGCGCTCGACGCTCATGGTCTCCGGCATGGTCATGACGACCCGGTAGCCGCGGGCCGCGCCGACGAGCGCGAGCGCGATGCCGCTGTTGCCGCTCGTGCCCTCGACGATCGTTCCGCCCGGCTTGAGGGCGCCCGACTTCTCCGCCGCGTCGATGATGGAGACGCCGATGCGGTCCTTCACGCTGTTGCCGGGGTTGTAGAACTCCAGCTTGGCCAGGATCGTTGCGCCCGCGTTCCCCGGCAGGCGGTTCAGCCGCACCAACGGCGTGCGGCCGACGACTTCGGTGATGTCGGAGTAGATGCGACCCGTCATTGACTTCCCTGTTCTCTCGAGGTCCGGCTGCGCGAGGGCGACCATGGGCGCCGACGCGAGGGTGGATGCGGCGCTGACCACCCCCGGAATCGGCACCGCGGCCGAGCCTAGCAAGCGCACATCCGCGGGGCCTTGCGGCCTGTCTAGGCTGGGGAACGCCGCGCCCGGACGCCGCCGCGAGAATGCGGCGGCCGTCGGACGGGTGAACGGCGACGCGACACGACGAAGAGGAGCGCACATGCCCAAGGCCATTCTCGCGGACCACTCCGGCGGACCCGAGGTCCTCCGCCTGCGGGACGTCGAGCGTCCCGTCCCCGCCTCCGGCGAGCTGCTGATCCAGGTGACCGGCATCGGCGTGAACTTCATCGACACCTACCGGCGCAGCGGCGTCTACCCCGTGCCGTTCCCCTTCACCCCCGGCGAGGAGGCGGCGGGGCGGATCGTGGAGATCGGACCGGACGTCACCGGCTTCGCCATCGGTGACCGGGTGGCCACGGCGGAGGGGACGCGGGCGTACGCCGAGTTCGCGATCGTGCCCGCCGCCAAGGCCCTGCGGGTGCCGGCCGGCGTCGACGACGAGACGGCGGCGGCGATCCCGCTGCAGGGGATGACCGCCCACTACCTCAGCTCCTCGGTGTACCCGGCGAAGCAGGGCGAGTGGGCGCTCGTGCACGCGGGCGCCGGCGGGACCGGCCTGCTGCTCACGCAGATGCTGAAGAACCGCGGCGTCTCCGTGATCACCACGGTGTCGACGGACGAGAAGGCGCAGCTCTCCCGCGCCGCGGGCGCGGACGAGGTGATCGAGTACGAGCGGTTCCCGGATCGGGTGCGCGAGATCACGGGCGGCCGCGGCGTCGACGTCGTCTACGACGGGGTGGGCAAGGCGACCTTCGAGGGATCGTTGGCGAGCCTGCGGGTGCGCGGGTTCCTCGCCCTGTTCGGCGGCGCGTCGGGCCAGGTGCCGCCGTTCGACCTGCAGCGGCTCAACTCGGGCGGCTCCCTCGTCGTGACCCGGCCGACGCTCGCGCACTTCCTGCTCAGCACGGAGGAGCGGCGCTGGCGGGCGACCGAGGTGTTCGACGCGGTGAGCGCCGGGCGGCTGAAGATGCACATCGGCGAGGTGTACTCGCTCGCACACGCCGACCGCGCGCACGCGGACCTCGAGGGCCGGGCGACGACCGGCAAGCTGATCCTGCAGCCCTGATCGCGGCTGTGCGCTGATCGCGCTCCGGCCGCAACCTTGCCCTGCGCCCTGACCGGCGCCGGGCCGGACGGCTGTTAATCTCGGGGGCGTGCGCGACATCGAGTGGACCGAGGACGGCGACGACCTCGTCGTGCACGGCGACAACCTCGAGGCGCTCGCGCAGCTCCCGGACGGCGCATTCCGGCTGATCTACCTCGACCCGCCGTTCAACACGGGACGCAGCCAGACCCGGCAGAGCATCACGACCGCACGCGTCGCCGCGGGCGCGACCGGTGACCGGGTGGGCTTCAAGGGCCGGAACTACGAGACCACCAAGGGCCTGCTGTACTCCTACAGCGACAGCTTCGCCGACTACTGGTCGTTCCTGGAGCCGCGGCTCGTCGAGGCGTGGCGGCTGCTGGATGAGACGGGCACCCTCTACCTGCACCTCGACTACCGCGAGGTGCACTACGCCAAGGTCGTGCTCGACGCCCTGTTCGGCCGCGAGTGCTTCCTCAACGAGATCGTCTGGGCCTACGACTACGGCGCCCGCACCAAGCGCAGGTGGCCGGCCAAGCACGACAACATCCTCGTCTACGTGAAGGATCCGGCCCGCTACTTCTTCGACTCGGCAGGCGTGGACCGCGAGCCGTACATGGCGCCCGGGCTGGTGACGCCCGAGAAGGCCGCCCTCGGCAAGCTGCCGACCGACGTCTGGTGGCACACGATCGTGTCGCCCACCGGCCGGGAGAAGACGGGCTACGCCACCCAGAAGCCCGAGGGCATCCTGCGCCGCATCGTGCAGGCGTCGAGCGAGCCGGGCGACTGGGTGCTCGACGCGTTCGCCGGCAGCGGCACGACCGGCGCGGTCGCGCGCGCGCTCGGGCGCCGCTTCGTGCTCGTGGACGAGAATCCGCAGGCCGTCGAGGTTATGCGGGCCCGCCTCGGCGATGCCCCGCGTTACGTCTGAGCCCCGGCGAGTGAGTACTCAGGGGCGAGGCGCGGGGCATCCGGCGAGCGAACAGGACAGGACAGGCCTGGCGGGCCGGTAGTGGCAGGCTAGGCCGTCGGCAGTTTCGCCAGCACCGGGGAGCTGATCGGCACGAAGACCGGCAGCACTCCCCCGTTGCGCGCGTAGATGTCGGCCATCGTCGCCATGTAGGTCCTCCGGCCATCGGCGACGTTGTACACGGCACCCGTCGCGGGGTTGCGCACGAACAGCGCGTTCCCGACGGGCTCCGCGGACTCCCGGAACGCGCCGCACGTGCGACCGTCGAGAGCGGTGGCGCGCAAGCCGAACGTCGATCCGGACGCGAGGTTCCACAGTGCGCCGCCACCTGCCAGATAGGTCTTCGACCGGCACGTCACCGCGAGCGAGAGGTTCTTCGGCGCCGACGTGTATGCCCGCAGCACGGAGCTAGGCACCGTCGTGTAGCCGATCGCTCCGAACTCCGCGGCGAGATCGAACGAGTCGATGGGAACCTTCCGGTCCAGTCCGTCGACCAGGTAGACCTTCGGGCTCGACGCGGTCTTCACAAGGGTCCCCGGCCCGAGGAGCTCCCGGGCCGTCGGGATGCCGTCCAGGCTGGTCCTGCTGAGCGGCACGAACAGCGGCACGGTGCCGCCGGCGAGCGCGATGACAGCGGACATCGACCGGATCGGGCTCTTCTTGCCGTCCTGCACCAGGAAGACCTCGCCCGTTGCGGGATTCCGCACGAACGGCGGGCCCTCGATGGGATAAGCAGTGCGCAGGATCCTGCAGGTCTCGGAGCTCATCTCCGTGGTGGGCAGTCCGGGGGTTCCGGACTGAATCTGATAAAGCTGCCCCCCGCCCGCCAGGCTGAGGTTGCCGGAGCAGCTCGCCACGATGGTGAGTGGCGAGGGGGCCGTCGTGTAGGCGTCGAGCGTCGCGTCCGCGACGACCGTGAAGCCCCGCACCCCGTACTCGCCCGCCGTGTCGAAGCTGGCGACGGGGATCTTCCGGCTCATCCCGTCGACGAGGTACACCGCGGGGTTGCCCGCCGTTTTCACGAGCGAGCCGGGGGCCAGCAGCTCCCGCCCCGTCGGGATGCCGGCGAGGGCCTCCTGCGACAGGGACAGGTATTCCGTCGACCAGCCCTCGATGGCGATCACCGCGGCCATGCTCACGAAACGGTGCTTGGCGCCCCCGTCGAGGAGGTAGATGTCACCGGTCACCGGTGACCGCAGGAGAATCCCGTTGTACAGAGGGTCGGGAGCGTGCGCGAGGGCGGCGCAGGTCGTCTCGTCCAGCGTCGTGACCGGCAGGCCGGCGGGACCGTAGGCGAGCCTCCACAGCTTTCCGCCGGCGGCGAGGAACGACTCCCCGCCGCAGGAGATCTCGGTGCCGAGCTTCGCGGTGGTGTCGATCGTGAAGGCGGCGATAGCTTCGGGGATTCGGTTCTTGATCGGGCGCGAGGTCAGCTCGGCGGCGATCGCGGCGGAGGGCACAGGAACCAGCCGGCGCTTGCCGTCGAGCAGGTACAGAGCGCCCCCGGGCAGCAGGCGCACGACGTCGCCTGGCGCGGCCATGGCGCCGACGTCGAAGTAGTCCGACCTCTCGGTGGATCGCGACCAGGTGCCGGCTTCGGCGATGACCCTGTAGGCGTGACGTCCGGCGGCGAGCGGCCCGAGGGTCACGCTCCAACGCCCCGTCGAGGCACTCACCGTGGCGTACGGCGTCGTGGAGCCGTCCAGGTACAGGCTCACGCGGCTCGTCTCGTTCGCGACCGCCAGGGTGCCGCTGATCGATCCGGCGGCCTTCGTGGTGCGCGCGAGGACGCTGGTCACGGTCGGCGCCGGAACGGCGACGGCGAGCTCCCAGGTCGTGCCGTACCTCGACTGGACACTCGGACCGCCCGATGCGGAGACCATGGGGAAGAACACCGAGAGGTGGTTGGGATCGTCGCACGGCACCTCGGTGCTCCCGGAGACGATGCCCAGGGCCAGCGAGCCGGCCACTACCGCGCCGCCGCTGTCCCCCGGCTGGACGCAGGCGTCGGACACGATGGTGTTGACGTCGGCGCCTGAGACCTTCACGGGCTCGTCGACGGCGAGCACATTCCCGCACGACCATCCCGTGCTGGTTCCGGACTTGCACAGGACGCCGCCTTCGATGGCCGCGCTTTGACCGAGGACGGCGACCGGCGCGGAAGCCGCCGGATACGACGCACCGCCACCCCACGTCAGCACGCCCGGCGCCTGCTGCTCCCCGCCCGCGTTGACATGGATCTGGCCCGTGTCGAAACCATTGCCGTACGCCCCGGAGCCCGCGAGGGGTGGACCGATGATTCTGCCGAAGGTGCCGCCGCTGCCCGCGGGGATCTGGTCGAGCCGGCGCACGTCGCCGACGATCGCCGTCATGCCCGCGAGGCAGTGTCCCGCCGTGACCAGCCGCTGCTTACCGCTCGACACCTGATAGCCGGGGAATCCGATGGAGCACTGACCGGCGGTGCCGTCCTGGTTCTCCCAGGCGTACCCCTGGCCGCCGTACAGACTCATGGCCGCCGTGAAGTCGATCGTGGAGAAGCCGCGGGTATCCGGCTTGCCGACCTCGGCGACCGCACCGGCGGATGCGACCACCCTGGCGTCGGCGGTGGACTCCACAGAAACGACGAGGACGGTCCCCTCGAGCCGGGAGCCGAGCACGTCGACGCCCCGGTCCTTCAGTGCGTCCACGACACGCACGGCGTCGGCGGCCGCAGCCGCGGTCGCAAGGTACTCCTCACCGGTCTTGCCCAGGTCGCGGACGGCTGCCTCCGCGAGGCCCGCGGGCAGCTCGGCGGCCGCCTGCTCGTAGTCGGCCGCCGAGTACTCGTTCATCCGCGCCTCGACTCGAGGGGCAGCGTCCGGGGCTGCGGGATCCGGTACAGCGGGGTCGGGCGCTACCGCGCTCGGGGCCGTCGCGGCCGGCACCACCGCGGCGACGGATACGTTCCCCGCGGCCGACGCGGGAACGGATCCCGCGAAGAGGGTCGACGCCGTCACGGCGATCGAGACGGCGATTGCCACCGCTCGCGAGGCGGTGAGGTTCCTCGTGATCATGCTGCGCTCCTGCACGGAGGCGCGGTCGTGCCCGGCGCCGCGCACCGAAGCCCTCCACGACGCGTGGTGGTCCCCCGGTTCGGATAGTAGGGGTGGGCTTCCCGATCCGTCTCCGTTGCGCCCGCAATGACCACCTTTCTGGGGGCACGCATCCGAACCGAGGGGCGCGCGGACGGACCCCGGGGGCGGGCGGCCGCTAGGCCGTGGGCAGCGTCGCCAGCACCGCGGAGCTGAGCGGCACGAAGACCGGCAGCGCTCCCCCGTTGCGCGAGTAGATGTCCTCCATCGTCGCCATGTAGGTCTTCCGGCCATCGGCGACGTTGTACACCGCGCCCGTCGCCTCGGAGCGCACGAAGAGCGCCCCCGCCACCGGCTGCGCCGAGGTGCGCAGCGCGGCGCAGGTGCCGTTCCGCAGCGGCGTCGCGCGCAGGCCGAAGCTCGTCCGCGCCTGCAGGGTCCACAGGCTCCCGCCGCCCGCGAGGTAGTGCGCCGACCGGCAGGTGACCGCGATGGTCAGGGTCTTGTCCGTCGCCGCGTAGGTGCGGAGCACGGAGTCCGGGACGGTCGAGTATCCGGTCGCGCCGAACTCCGCCGCGAGGGCGAACGAGTCGATCGGCACCCGGCGGTCGTAGCCGTCCACGAGGTACACGACCGGACTCGTCGCGGTCTTCACCAGCGTGCCCGGCCCGAGGAGCTCCCGACCCGTGGGGATGCTGCCGAGGCTGGCCTGACCGAGGGACACGAACGGTGGCACGCGGCCGCCGCCGAGCGCCGTCACGGCCGCCATCGTGGCGAGCGGACTCTTCTTGCCGCTCCGCAGCAGGTAGATCGCGCCGGTGTCGGGGGACCGCAGGAACGGCGCCCCGGTGATCGTGCGGGCCGGTGCCGGGAGGGCGGCGCAGGTGGTGGCGTCGAGCGCCGTGGGCGAGAGCCCGCCGGCCCCCGAGGCGAGGCGGGAGAGCTCGCCGCCGCCGGCGATGACGGGCGAGCCCGCGCACTCCGCGACGAGGCCGAGCGGGGCCGACGCCGCGGAATAGGCATCCAGCGTCGCCTCGGACACGGTCGAGAACCCGCGCACCCCGTACTCGGCGGCCGTCTCGAAGCTGGCGAGCGGGATCTTCCTGCTCTCCCCGTCCACGAAGAAGACGGTCGAGCTGCTGGCCGTCTTCACGAGGGACGCGGGGGCGAGCAGCTCACGGCCGCTGGGGATGCTCGAGAGCGTGTCGACGGACGCCGGCACGTAGGTCGGCCGTGCCCCGCCGAACGCGAAGAGCGCGCCCATGCTGGTGAGCCGGTTCTTCGTGCCGGAGCGGACGAGGTAGATGTCACCGGTCGCCGGTGACCGCAGCAGGATCGGCTCCGTCGCGGCGGTCGGGGACTGCGCGAAGGCCGCGCAGGTCGCCGGGTCGAGCGCGGTCACCGGCAGGCCGCCGGCGGACGCCGACGGGAGCCGCCACAGCTGGCCACCGCCGGCGAGGAAGGAGGCCGGCCCGCAGGTGACGGCGATGCCGAGGCGGGCCTTCGTGTCCACCGAGTACGCCGCGATGGCGTCCGCGGTCAGGTCGATGGCGGGACGCGCACGGAACTCGGCGGCGACCGCGGCGGACGGCACGGGGACGAGACGGCTCGCGCCGTCGACGAGGTAGAGGGAGCCGTCCGGCACGCGCACGATATCCCCGGCGGCGGCGACCCCGGTGACGGTCACGATGCCGGTCGCGGGTGCGGACCGGGACCAGCTGCCCCAGCCGGCCACGATGGAGAAGCGGTGGGATCCCGGGCCGAGCGAGCCGAGCGACACGGTCCAGCGTCCCGACGAGGCGTCCGCCGTGGCGAACGCCGTGCTCGACCCGTCCACGTAGACGCGGACGCGGCTGGCCTTGGCGGCGTTCGCGAGGGTGCCGCTCAGCGAGCCGACCTCCTTCGTCGACCCGCCGACGATGCTCGTGACGACGGGCGTGGACACCGCGATCGCGGGCTCCCAGGCCGTGCCGTACCTGTCCTGCACGCTCGGGCCGCGCGACGAGAGGAGGGGGAAGATGACCGAGAAGTGAGAGGGGTCGCTGCAGGGGATGTTCGTGCTGCCGGACACCACCCCGACGGCACGCCGGCCGCTCATCGCGGCGCCGCCGCTGTCGCCGGGCTGGACGCAGGCGTCCGTGACGATGGTGTTGACGTTGGACCCCGAGACGCTCACGGTCTCGTCGACCGAGAGCACCGTCCCGCAGGACCAGCCGGTGCGGCTGCCGGACTTGCAGAGGTCCGCGCCGCGGATCGCCGCCGACTGGTCGGTGACGGGCAGCGGGGCGGAGGAGGTGGGCGCGCCCGCGCCGCCGCCCCAGGTGAGCACGCTGGGCTGGGTCACGACGCCCGCGGCGGACGCGGCGATGAGCCCGGTGTCGTAGCCCCCGCCGAACTGGCCGGAGCCGGGAACGGGCAGGCCGATCGGGGCGCCGAAGCTACCGCCGTCGCCCGGGCGGCTCTGGTTGAGGAAGCGGGTCTGGCCGAGGATGCGGCCCATGCCCTGCAGGCAGTGGCCGGCCGTCGCGAGCTGCCTCGCTCCGCTCGCGACCTCGTAGCCCACGAAGCCGACCGAGCACTGGTTCGCCGTGCCGTCCTGGTTCTCCCAGACGTAGCCCTGGCCGTTGTAGAGGTCGAGGGCGGGTGCGAACTCGATCGCGGAGAAGTCGGGCAGGCCGGAGAGGTCGGGCGCGCCGACCTCGGCCCGCGCGCCGGACTCCGCGACGACCGCGGCGTCGGCCGGGGAGCCGACGGAGACGGTGAGCTCGGTGCCCTCGAGGCGGGCGTCCAGCACGTCGACGCCTCGGTCGGTGAGCGCCTGCACGACGTCCGCGGCATCGCTCGCGGCCTCGGCGGTGGCGAGGTACTCGGCGCCCGTCTTGCCGAGGTCGCGGGCCGCGGCCTCGACCAGGGCCGGCGGGAGCACGGCGGCGGCCTGCTCGTACTCGGCCGCCGCGTAGTCGTCCATCCGCGGCGGGGCGTCCTCGGCGGTCGGCGCCGGGCCGGGGGTGGGGGCCGCGGTGGTTGTGGTGGCCGCGGTGGTGGGGCTGGTCGCGGCGGTAGTGAGGGTGGCTCTGGCGGGGCTCGCAGCGGTGGTGGTGGCGGGGGTGAGGGCCGATGCACCGGGAGTGGCCGCCGAGGCCGCGACGGGTGCACCGAGCACCGTGGCCGCGGCGACCGCGACCGACGCCGCCATCGAGATCCCCCGCGCGCGGATTCGTCTGCCCCAGGTCATGTCTGTTCCCCTCCGAGGAGGAGCACGACTGCCGGTGCACGATGCCCGGCTACGCGACGGTGCATGATGATCCCCCGCTGGCATAGTAGGGTCCCGAGCCCGGATCCGCCTCCCCCGCCGCGGACATCCGCCGGTGCGTACAGCCCGCCCCACCCATCCGCCCCCGGTTCACCCCGGTTCACCCTGGTTCACCCATCCATGCAGTCGTGTTCCGGATTCAGGCTCAGCTGCGACACGCCGCGTTTCGGGCACGCGGGATGCGGCGTGTCGCAGCACAGCCTGAATTGCGGACGTCGGTGGGGGTGGGGGCCGGCCGCGGGGGTGCGAGTGGGCCGGGGTGTGGAGCGGGCACGGGGATGCCAGCGGGCGGCGCGGATCAGCCCTGGGTCGCGAGGGCGAACGGCAGCACGGATCCGGCGCCCGCCCGGCGCAGGAGGCGGCCGGCCACCGTCATGGTCCAGCGGCTGTCCACGAGGTCGTCGACGAGCAGCACGGGCCGGCCGGCGATGCCGCCGAGGTCCTCGGCGAGCACCGGTCCCACCGCGAAGCGCGGGTACACCCGGCCGAGCCGGAACACGCTGTTGCCGCGGGCCTCGCCCGGGCCGTCCGGCGCGACGAGGTCGAGCTCGCCCAGGTAGGGCAGCCGGCCCACCTCGGCGATCCGACGCGCGAGGGAGCCGACCAGCTGGGGCCTGCCGAGGGACGGCACGCTGACGACCGCGGCGGGCCGCTCCGCCCAGCCCCACTCGGCGAGCACCCGCACGCAGGCCCCGATCAGGGCGTCGTCGACCGGGGCGTCCGGGGCGCCGGCCGGGAACACCTCGCGCAGCCGGTTGCCCCAGCCGAGGTCGGTGAGGCGGGCGAGGGCGCGGCCCTCCTGCACGACCTCGCTCGCGTTCACCGCACCGGTGAGGGGGACGCCGACCGTGTTCGCCCCGGTGGGCCAGCGGAGCCGCGGCTCGATCGGCACGCCCACGCGGTCGAGGGACGAGGACGCGGATCCGCGCGCCTCCGCATCCACGTCGGTGGGGTACCAGGGGCCGGCGCAACGGTCGCACCGCCCGCAGGGCGCGGCGGTCTCGTCGTCGAGTGCCCGCTGCAGGAACTCCATGCGGCACATGCCGGTCGACTCGTACTCGAGCATCGCCTGCTGCTCGCGCTCGCGCGTCTCGGCGACCTGCCGGTAACGCTCGGCGTCGTAGCTCCAGGACTCGCCCGTGGCCGTCCAGCCGCCCTGCACGCGCGTCACGGCGCCCTCGACGTCGAGCACCTTGAGCAGCAGCTCGAGCTGCGCGCGCCGCAGGCTCACCCGGGCCTCGAGGGCGGGCACCGACATCGGCCTGCCCTCGTGCGCCAGCTCGTCGATGACCGCGTGCGCGGCGCGCTCGTTGGGCATCGATGCGGTGGCGAAGTACTGCCAGATCTCCGGGTCCTCGGATCCGGGCAGCAGCAGCACGTCGGCGTGGTCGGTCGCGCGTCCCGCGCGACCGACCTGCTGGTAGTAGGACACGGGCGACGACGGCGCGCCGAGGTGGATCACGAAGCCCAGGTCGGGCTTGTCGAAGCCCATGCCGAGGGCGCTCGTGGCGACGAGGGCCTTGACCCGGTTCTGCTTGAGGTCCTCCTCCGCCTGCTCGCGGTCGCCCGGGTCGTCGCGGCCGGTGTACGACCGCACGGCGTGACCGGCCTGGGCGAGCAGCCGCGCGGTGTCCTGAGCCGCGGAGACCGTGAGCGTATAGATGATGCCGCTGCCGGGCAGATCGCCCAGGTGGCTGAGCAGCCAGCCGAGCCGCTCCTCGTTCGAGCGGAGCCGCAGCACGCCGAGCCGGAGCGACCGCCGGGCGAGCGGCCCGCGGATCGTGACGACCGGCGCATCCGTGGTGCCCTCGCCGGAGTGGCCGGGCGCGGCGCGCAGCTGCTCCTCGACGTCCGCGACGACGCGCCCGTTGGCGGTCGCGGTGGTGGCGAGCACGGGCACGCCGTCGGGCATCCGCTGCAGCAGGGTGCGCAGGCGGCGGTAGTCCGGGCGGAAGTCGTGGCCCCAGTCGGAGATGCAGTGCGCCTCGTCGACGACGAGCAGGCCGATCCGGTCCACGAGCTGGGGCAGCTGCTCGTCGCGGAAGCGCGGGTTGGTGAGGCGCTCGGGAGAGACCAGCAGCACGTCGACCTCGTCCGCGGCGAGCGCGCGGGTCACGTCGTCCCACTCGTGGGCGTTGCTCGAGTTCATGGAGAGCGCGCGCACGCCGGCGCGGCCGGCGGCGGCGACCTGGTCGCGCATCAGAGCGAGCAGCGGGGAGACGAGCAGGGTCGGCCCGTTGCCCTGGCGGCGGAGCAGCAGGGTGGCGACGAAGTACACGGCGGACTTGCCCCAGCCGGTGCGCTGCACGACGAGCGCGCGGGACCGGTCCTGCACGAGCGTCTCGATGGCCTCCCACTGGCCCTCGTGGAAGTCCGCGTCGTCGTTCCCGACGAGGCGGCGGAGGATGTCGCGGGCATCGTCGGCGAGGGTTCCGGTGTTCGTGAGTTGCTGCATCCGGCCATGCTCTCACCCGCCCCCGACCCCGGGGTGTGCGGGCGGCCGATCCGGGGATGGGGCCGGCGCGTGGGGCGGGGCGCGTGGGGGTGGCAGGTGGCGCGTGGCGCGTGGCGGTGGCGCGTGGCGCGTGGCGCGGCGCGTGGCGCGTTACGGGTGATGTGTGGGGGTGGACGCTCCTGCCCAGGCAGGGGCGCCGTGCCCAGGTTCACCCTGGGCAGGATGCCGCTGCCTGGGCAGGGACAGAAGTGGATATGGGGGTAGATGCTCTGCCTGGGCAGGGACAGGAGTGAATGTGGGGTGGATGCCCCTGCCTGGGCAGGAACAGGGGGATGCCTCTGCCGGGCAGGGACAGGAGTGAATGTGGGGTGGATGCCCCTGCCTGGGCAGGAACAGGGGGATGCCTCTGCCGGGCAGGGACAGGAGTGAATGTGGAGTAGATGCATCGTGCCCAGGCAGGGGCACGGGGCGCAGGGGCTGGGGCACGGAGCGACGGGGCAGGGGTGTGGGGTGGTGAGGTGATGGGGCACAGGCGGCGGGGCACGGCACGGCCCGGAAGAACCGGGGCCGCGCCGATACGCTGGGCCGCAGTGCGGGCACCAGGGCCGCCGGGAAGGACGCGCAGGATGCATCGCGACGAGATCGACTGCTGGCTCACCGACATGGACGGCGTGCTCGTGCACGAGAACAGCGCGCTGCCCGGGGCCGCCGCACTGCTGCAGCAGTGGAAGGACCAGGGCAAGCCCTACCTCGTGCTCACCAACAACTCGATGTTCACGCCGCGCGACCTGAGCGCCCGCCTCCGCGCATCCGGGCTCGACGTGCCCGAGACCGCGATCTGGACGTCGGCGCTCGCCACGGCAGCCTTCCTGCAGCAGCAGATGCCCGGCGGTCGCGCCTTCGTCATCGGCGAGGCCGGGCTGACGACGGCCCTGCACGAGGCGGGCTTCATCATGACCGACAGCGACCCGGACTACGTCGTGGTCGGCGAGACCCGCAGCTACTCGTTCGAGGCCATCACCCGGGCGATCCGGCTGATCAACGCGGGTGCGCGCTTCATCGCGACGAACCCGGACGCGACCGGGCCCAGCGCCGAGGGACCGCTGCCGGCGACCGGCGCGGTGGTCGCGCTCATCACGAAGGCCACCGGCCGCGAGCCCTACATCGTGGGCAAGCCCAACCCGATGATGTTCCGTTCCGCGCTCAACCGCATCGGCGCGCACTCGGAGAGCACGGGCATGATCGGCGACCGCATGGACACCGACATCGTCGCCGGCATCGAGGCGGGCCTGTACACGGTGCTCGTGATGAGCGGCATCAGCGACGAGGCGGAGCTGCTGCGCTACCCGTTCCGGCCGGACGAGGTCCTGGGCGGCGTGGACGAGCTCGTCGCGCCCGAGCCGGTCGAGTCGGAGCTCTAGGCCGCTTCCGCCCTTACGGGCGGTCCGCCGCGGGTCTCACTCCGCCGGTCTCACTCCGCGGGTCTCACTCCACAGGGGGCGCCTGCGGCACGGCGATGCTGCCCGTCAGGGGCTCGCCCGACGTGCGGCTGACGAAGCAGAAGATGTCGCGCTGACCCGCATCCCACTGCTCGGCGGTAGCCGGGTACGCCCCCTGCACCTGCAGGTCGGTGTACGGCGCCGCGGCGGCGGTGTCGATGACGGTCGGCGCGCTGCAGAGCAGGCTCAGCTGCGGCTGGATGGCCTGCTCACCGGGGTAGTCGGGCGCATCCGTGGGGAAGCCGCCCCGGTGGACGAGCTGCGCCGGATGCGGGTTCGCGCAGTCGACGACCGTGAACTCCTCCTCCCACGGAGACGCGTAGGGGTCGAGGCACTCGCCGCCGCGGAGGTCGTCCCAGGCGTGGACGCCGGGCGCAACCGGCCCGGCGGCCGCGGTGCCCGGGTCCTCGGTCGGCGTCGGCGTGGGTGTCGGGGTCTCGCTCGGGGTGGGTGACGGAGTCGGCGTCGGCGTCGGCGTCGGCGTCGGTTCCGCCGTTGCCTCGGCGGCAGGCCCCGCGGCCGGCTGGGACGCCAGCCGCATGCCGAGGAAGAAGAGGGCGCCGAGCACGAGGACCGCGATCACGGCGAGCGCGGTCAGCAGCAGGGCGACCTTCCGCCGCTGCCTCGGGTCCGCGGGCGGGACGGCCATGGGTGCTGGTGCGGCCGGCTGCACGGGTCCGGCCGCGCGGATCGGCGCTACCCCCGGTCCGGCAGGGCTACCCGCGTCCCACGGGTGCGTGGCCGCGTCCGCGCCCGGGTCGGCGGTGTCACCCGCGCCCGTCGCACCGTCTGCGCCGAGCTGGCTGAGCAGCCACTCGGCGTCGCCCGGCGAGCCCTCCGGCCCGTTCCCCGCGCCCCCGCGCGACGGGTCGCCCCGATCCTCCCCCCGAGCCACGATCAGCTGAGCCCGAGGTCGTCCAGGCCGATGGCGAAGTAGTAGGGGTATCCGGCGCCCTCGATGATCTCGCGGGCCCCGGTGTTGCGATCGACGACGACGGCGACCCCCGCGATCTCCGCGCCGACCTTCTTGAGCGCCTCGATGGCCTTGAGCGGCGAGCCGCCGGTCGTGGAGGTGTCCTCGAGCACGATCACGCGCTTGCCCTCGAGGTCCGGCCCCTCCACCTGGCGGCCGCGACCGTGGTCCTTGGGCTCCTTGCGGACGACGAAGGCGTCGTACTCGAGGCCGCGCGCCGCGCCCTGGTGCAGCACGGCTGCCGCGACCGGGTCCGCGCCCATCGTCAGGCCGCCGACGGCGGCGACGTCCGGGATGTCGGCGATGAGGTCGAGCATCACCTGCCCGATCAGCGGGGCGACCCGGTGGTCGAGGCTGACCCGGCGCAGGTCGACGTAGTAGCTCGCCTTCTTGCCGCTGGTCAGCGTGAAGTCACCGTGGAACACGGCCTCGGCGGAGATGAATTCGATCAGTCGGCTGCGCGCATCGGTCACGACAGCCAAGACTATTCCACCGGCTCCCCGCCCACCCCGGCCGGCGCAAGCCCGCCCGGCCCGCCTTCGGGGCGGCTGGACTCCCGGCGCCCGCGGATCAGAGGGCGACGAGCACGGCCGGAACGAGCGTGTAGGCGGCGACGAACGCCGCCGCGCCGAGCAGGGCCAGCGCCACCGTCGCGAGCCGCATCCGCATCGTCCGGATGCGGCGCACGACGAGCACGAGGAGAAGGAACACACCGGCGGCGATCTCGACGAAGCCGTACGCGCCGAACACCCCGAGCACCGTCACGTAGTACGCGCCCTCGCCGAGAAGCACGGCGCTGGGCGCGGCGATGGCCATCGCGAGGCGCGCGGGACGGTCGTCGCGCAGCCATGCCGCGGCGAGGCCGACGACGGGTCCCACCAAGATGCCCGTCAGATTCCAGAAGTCGGGGAAGCCCGCGGTGTAGGGGTTTCCGCGCAGCGTCGACACGACCGCGTAGAGCTCGTTCATGAGCACGAAGCAGGCAGCGCCGAGCACCGCGGCCACCAGGGGACGGCTCCGGCTGAGGTAGACCGCGGCGAACGCGATCACGGTCCAGGATCCGGACGAGTTGGCCAGCGGGGCGAGCGGCTCCGGCAGGTGCTGCTGGCCGATCGGCGTCAGCGCCCCGGCCGCCGCGGCCACGGCGAGCGCGAGCAGCACCCGGACGGCGCCGCGGAGGAGCCCCCGCCTCCGCTCCCTGCTGCGGGCGGGGAGCGCAGTCGTCGTCATGCCTCCAGCCTCCCGGGAGGTGTCGCCCGCCGCATCGGCCGACCGGATGAGCGGGCTCATCCGATAGGCGGGTTCGGGGGCGCGGGGGGGGTGGTGTGCGGCGCGGGAGAGGGGGCGCGGCGCGCGCGAGGGGGCGCGGCGCGGCGGGATGCGGCGCTGCGGGATGCGGCGCCCGAGTCGCCCGATTACGGGAAGCACGGCCAACGCGGATGCGGCCGGGCTACCGTCGTGGCATGCCGTTCAGTGACGACATCTCCTCAGCACGCGCGACCGACTCCGACCGGCTGCGGGACTTCGGCCCGCCGGTCTTCACCCTCGTGCCCCAGTTGCGCGTCGCCGAGCGGGGGTTCAGCTGGTACGGGTTCAGCGAGCGGGTGGCCCGCCTGCACTTCTGGCTCGCGGACCCCTCGGGCAACTTCTGGTTCGAGGACACCCCGCTCGGGCGCATGGGCGTGGCGGAGCTGAAGGGCTTCGTGTTCACCGACATCCCCGGCTCGGCCGCGGCTGGTGCGGGTGCTGCCGGCGTGGCTTCGGGTGCTGGTGCCGGTGCTGCTGCGGGTGCGGGCTCGGGTGCCGCGAATCCGGACGCGACGGCGGTCGCCGCCGTGCGGCACTACCTCGCGGATGCGGTCGACTACTACTCGGCGGATCCGCTCGAGGACCTGGCGAGCGGTCGGTCGGAGCACCACCGCCGCGAACTGGCGAAGCGCCCCCCGGGGCAGGACAGCCTGAGCGTGGACGGCCGGTCGCATCCCGCCGTCGTGCTGGACTACGGCGACTACGTCGCCCGGTCGGCCTGGGTCGGCGATCGCCTGGTGACGCTCGTGCTGCGGTCGAGGGACCTGCGGTTCGTCGACGCGCGGCTGGTCACCCGCCCCGCCGACTGAGCGACAGCCGTCCGGTACGTGGCCGGTTTGCGGACGGGCGTGCGGGAACGGGATGCTGGACCGGCCGGCGGGGTCGCCGCAGCCGAGTAGGAGCACGCATGAGCCGGATCTTCCTGTACGCCGACAGCGCCGACCGGGAGGCCGTGGGCAGCCTGCTCGACGACCGGCTCATCCACGGCGTCACGACGAACCCGACCATCCTCCGCCGCGAGGGCCTCGGCGCGGACGCGGCGGCCGACCTGTACGCCGAGTGGACGGGGCGACGCGCGGCAGAGGTGTTCTTCCAGGCGTCCGGCGGGGACGTCACGTCGATGGAGGCGAGCGGCCGGCGGATCGCTGCGCTGGGCAGCGGCGCGGTCGTGAAAGTGCCGGCGACGTCGATCGGCTTCCCCGTTGCGGCCCGCCTCGCCGCGTCGGGCGTGCCCGTGCTCGTCACAGCCGTGTACTCGAGCGCTCAGGCGGTGACGGCCGCTGCCATCGGCGCGCGATACATCGCCCCGTACCTCGGCCGCCTCGACGACTCCGGCGTCGACGGCCTGGTGCTGATCCGCGAGATGGTGGGCCTGCTGTCCGGCACCGAGACGCATCCGCTCGTCGCGAGCGTGCGGTCGCCGGAGCGCATCGTGGAGCTCGTGGCGTCGGGCGTCCGCCACGTGACGGCGGCGCCCGCGGTGCTGAGGGCGGCCCTCCTGCACGACGCGAGCGACGCGGCGGCCGCGACCTTCGAGCGCGACGCGGAAGGGTAAGCGGCGGGGAGCGCTGGTGCGTGCGGTTCCGTCTCGGACCCTCGCTTGCTGAGGCAGACCCTCACGGTCCCTGTGCCTGTCGGAGGGACGCGAGGTGCTCGTTGGGCCACAGCTTCACCGGCCACGAGTTCTCCACAGGGGCGAAAGTTCCTCATCGAAGAAACTTTCTACCTGCTAGAATGTGTGCTATGAGAGACCCGGCGACGACGCTCCTCCGCACAGCGGATGCAGTGGCAGGCCTGGGCTCCTCACCGGCAGCCTTCGCGCCGCTCCCGAAGCAGGACCTCGTGAACGCGCTGCACGCTATTGCGGACCTCAGACAGTGCTGCGACACCTTCACGGCCTGGATCGCGGGCGAGCTGGATCGACGGTCGAGCACCGACCTCGGCTCGGCAGGGCTGGCGCAGGAGGAGGGCTACCGGACGCCCCAGGCGATGGTCGAAGCGGTGACGGGTGTGACGAAGGGTGGAGCGGTGTCGATCGTGGAGGTGGGCAGGATGCTCGCCGAGACGGACGCGGTCGAGACGCTTCAGCGCGAGCACCCGGAACTCCCGGCACCGCCCACCCCGTGGCAGGCACCGATTGCGCATGCGGTGACCGATGGACGGATCTCGATTGCGCAAGCGGACGCGATCCGAGCGGGCCTCGGCCTCCCGACTGACTCGGTGTCACCCGAGGCGCTGAGCGAGGCGGCGACGGAACTCCTCGAGGACGCGACCACGCTCACCGCGGGGCAGTTGCACCGTCGCGCACGCCAGCTACGGGACGACCTCGACGACACCGAAGTCGCCGACCTGGAGAAGGCCCAGCTCGAGCAGCAGCACCTCAAGGCGTGGAAGCGGCAGGACGGGATGGTCGAGGGCAAGTTCCTCTACGCCCCCGAACCCGGCGCGTTCCTGCTCTCCGTCCTCGACGAGCTGACCAACCCAAGGCGGGGCGGCCCGCGCTTCGTGAAGGAGGAGGACCGGGCACGCATCGACGCGATCGAGAAAGACCCGCGCTCGACCGACCGCCTGGCCGCCGACGGGTTCCTCGAGCTCCTCCGGATCGGCGCGGACGCCGACCCCGGCCAGGTCTACGGATCACGACGACCCGCCGTGCGCGTGATCGTCACCAAGGAGTCACTCCAGAGCGGTGAAGGCCACGGCTCGATCCAAGACACCGGCGAGGCCGTGTCGATCGGCGCCATCCGCCGCGAGATCTGCTCAACAGGAACAGTGGCGGTCGTGCTGGACGACAACGGCCAGTGCGTGAATGTTGGACGCGAGCAGCGCCTGTTCACCGCTCGCCAGCGCATCGGCCTCGCTGTCCGGGATGGCGGCTGCATGTGGCCCGGCTGCGACCGACCACCATCCTGGTGCGAGGCACACCACATCAACCAGTGGAAACGAGACCACGGCAAGACCGACATCGCCGACGGAGTGCTTCTCTGCAAGCACCACCACCTGCTGCTGCACAACCGCGGCTGGGACATCACCCGGGCTGGCGGGACGTACACGCTGGTCCCGCCGAGATCGATCAGCCCCACCCGCGAGGGTCGGCACCTGGCGACGAAGAGCAGAGCGGTCCAGGACTGGAACGACCGCCGCCACCGCCTCCGAGACCGATACCCCGCCCATCCACCCGACCCGGCGTTGCCGAGCGGCTGACCATGCGCTCACCGCACCCTGCCGTCGAGGCTGAACCCCCAGCGGTCCCTGAGCCTGTCGAAGGGACGCGAGGTCGGCCCACGCCGCTTCGACAAGCTCAGCGACCGTATGGACCGTCCCCGAAGCGCTGGCCGTCCCGGCGAGGCGATCGTCCGCATCGCTGTCGCTGCTCGCGAAGCTCCCGGGAACGACCAGCGCAGGCTCGAGCCAACACTCGGGGACGCGTCCAGAGCCCGTCCATCGGGGCGCGATTAGGTTGGAGGGGCGCCGCGCGCGACCGGCCCGCGCCGCGGAGGGAGCACGCGTGGCCAGATCGAACGCTTCGGCGGAAGAGCGCGCCGGGACGCAACAGGCCGAGCGGCTGGTGGTTGACGAGCGCGGGGGGGCGCTCGAGCGGACGGACGGGTACGCCGACCTGCGCGGGTACGCCGGGATCGGCGACGGGCGCACGGTCGCCCTCGTCGCGCGGGACGGCAGCATCGACTGGTTCCCCATTCCGAGCCTCGACTCGCCGCCCGTCTTCGCGGCGCTGCTCGACGCCGAGCAGGGCGGGCGCGTCACGATGGCGCCGACCGAGCCCTTCACGAGCACGCGGGAGTACGTGCCCGGCACCAACGTGCTCCGGACGACGTTCACGACGGACTCCGGAACCGTGACCGTCACCGACGCCCTGGTCACGGGGGTCGCCGGACGCCTGCCCTGGGCCGAGCTCGCCCGCCGCGTCGACGGGGTGTCCGGCCAGGTCGAGATGGCCTGGTCGGTCGAGCCGGGGCAGGTGCTGCGCACGGTCATGCCCTGGGTCTCCGACACCCCGCATGGCGCCGTCATGCGCGTCGACGGCGTGACGCTCGCCGTGACGGGCTTCGACCACGGGCCGCACGAGCCGGGCACGCACTCCCTCTCCGGCTCGTTCACGACGAGCGAGGGTTCCCGTTCCCTGGTGTGCGTCTCGGGCACGCTCCGCGAGCCGATCCACCTGCCCAACCCGTGGAACGTGGACCGCGGCATCGACCGGACGATCCGCAACTGGGGCGCCTGGTCCGAGGAGTTCTCCTTCGACGGCCCGTGGGCGGATGCCGTGCAGCGCAGCGCCCTCGCGCTGAAGCTGCTCATCCACAGCCCGAATGGATCCATCGCCGCGGCGGCCACGACGTCCCTGCCGGAGGCGGGGGACGGGTCGAAGAACTGGGACTACCGCTACGCGTGGGTGCGGGACGTCGCGTACACGCTGCAGGCCCTCATCCGGTTCGGGCTGCGCGAGGAGACGCAGTCCGCGGTGTCCTGGCTGCTCAGCACCATCCGGCTGCACGGCCCCTCGCTCCAGGTGTTCTACGGGCTGGACGGCTCGCTGCCCGACGGCGCCCAGTACCCCGACGTGCCCGGCTGGCGCGGCAAGGGACCGGTGGTCGTCGGCAACGACGCGCGGCATCAGCGTCAGCTCGGCCCCTACGGCGACCTCTTCGACGTGATGCGGCTCTACGTCGGCCAGGGCAACGTGCTCGACACGGAGACCGCTCGGCTGCTGGCCAGCGTCGCCGACCAGGCCTGCGACGACTGGCAGAAGCCCGACGCCGGCATGTGGGAGCTCGAGACGGAGCGGCACTACACCTCGTCGAAGCTCGGCTGCTGGCAGGCGCTCGACTGCGCGGTGCAGCTCGCCAAGGAGGGCCAGATCCCGGGCGATCCCCGGCGCTGGGAGGTCGAGCGCGACGACATCGCGGCCTGGGTGCACGAGCACGGCTGGTCCGAGGAGCGGCAGAGCTACGTCATGTATCCCGGGTCGGACGCACTCGACGCGTCGATCCTGCTGCACGCCCCGAGCGGGTTCGACCGCGGCGAGCACATGTCCAAGACCATCGACGCGCTGATGGGTGAGCTCGGCCGGGGTCCGCTGCTGTACCGCTACAGCGGCATGCAGAACGAGGAGGCGACGTTCGTGGCGTGCGGCTTCTGGGCCGCGGCGGCGCTCGCCTGCGTCGGCCGCCGGGACGAGGCCAAGGCCGCGATGGACGAGCTCGTCGCCCTGGGCAACGACGTCGGCCTGTACGCCGAGATGATGGACGCCGAGGACCTCTCCTTCGCCGGCAACCTGCCGCAGGGCCTCAGCCACCTCGCCCTCATGTACACCGCCATCCTCATCGGGGACCTGGAGGAGGCGTAGGTGACCGGCGAGCTGCGGGCCTCCGACGACCTCCTGCCGGAGGCGGAACGCATCCTCGCCGAGCAGCGGGATGCCCTGCGTGCCGCGGGCGTGCCGGGCGACCTGGAGCTCGTCGGCGGCAGCAGCGTTCCCGGCGCGCTGACCCGCGGCGACGTCGATCTGCACCTTCGGGTCTCGCCCGCCGACTTCGCCGCCGCGGTCGACGCGCTCCGGCGGACGCACGCCGTCGTGCACCCGGAGATCTGGGGTCCGACCCTGGCCGCCTTCGAGGCGGTCGGCAGCGCGCTGCCGACCGGGATCGCCGTGACCCCGGCGGGATCCGAGCACGACCTCCGCTTCACCCGCACCTGGCAGCTGCTGCGCGCCGACCCCGCGCTCGTGCAGGAGTACAACGCGGCGAAGCTGGCGGACGACGGGCCCGCCGGCGAGGGCTACGAGGAGCGCAAGTCCGCGTTCTTCGACCGGGTGCTCCGACTGTGGCCCGGGGTCGACTGACCCCGGGCCACGATCGCGGCGCCGATCGACGACGCGGCCGCCTCGGCTAGAGGATCGGCTTGCCGCCCGTGACGGCGATGCGGGCGCCGGAGACGTAGCTCGCCTCGTCGCTCGCCAGCATCACGTAGACGGGAGCGAGCTCGGCCGGCTGGCCGGCGCGGCCCATGGGCACCTGCTCGCCGAAGCTGGCCACCTTCTCCTCGTCCATGGTGGCGGGGATGAGCGGAGTCCAGATGGGTCCCGGCGCGACGCTGTTGGCGCGGATGCCCCTCTCCGCGAGCAGCTGCGCGAGCGAGCCCGTCATGTTGGCGATGGCCGCCTTCGTGGCCGCGTACGGCAGCAGGTCCGGCGTCGGGGTGTCCGACTGCACCGAGCTGGAGCCGATGATGGAGGCGCCGGGCTGCATGTGCGGCACGGCCGCCTTCACGAGGTGGAAGTAGGCGCTGAGGTTCACGGCGAGGGTGTAGTCCCACTCCTCGTCCGGGATCTCGTCGAGCGACTGTCGGCTCATCTGGTATGCCGCGTTGCTGACCAGGATGTCGACCTTGCCGAACTCCTTCACGGCGGTCGCGATGATCTCGCGGCAGTGCGCCGGGTCGGACAGGTCGCCGGACACGAGCACGGCCTTGCGGCCCGCCGCCTCGACCAGCGCGCGGGTCTCCTCGGCGTCCTCGTGCTCGCTGAGGTAGCTGATCAGCACGTCTGCGCCCTCGCGGGCGTACGCGATGGCGACGGCCTTGCCGATGCCGCTGTCCGCTCCGGTGATGACGGCGGCCTTGCCCTCGAGGCGGCCGGACCCCGTGTAGCTCTCCTCGCCGTGGTCGGGCTTCGGGGTCATCTCCTGCTCGCTGCCGGGAACGTCCTGTTGCTGGGGGGGCTGCTGAGTCACCGCATTCTCCTTCGATTCCGTACCGGGTCTTTCCCGCCGTTCGACGCTACGCCGGGACATTTCCTGGCGCGCGTTGTCGAAAAGGGCTTGCGCCGATCGACGTATCCATGAACGGGACGACATCCTGTTCCCAACCGATCGAGGAGGACCGATGAAGTTTTTGCTGCTTGTGTGCACCGACCCGGAGGGCGAGGAGTACTCGCCCGAGGGCGACAACATCCAGGAGTGGGCGAGCGAGGGGCACGAGCGCGGGCTGCTCGGCGAGGGCAACCGGCTGCGCCCGCCCGAGCACGCCAAGACCATCCGCAAGCGCGGCGGGAAGGTGATCGTGACGGACGGCCCGTTCGCCGAGACGAAGGAGTGGATCGCCGGCTTCGACGTGCTCGACTGCGCCTCGCTGGAGGAGGCGGTGGACTTCGCCTCGCGGCACCCCATGGCCCGGTTCGGGCGGCTCGAGGTGCGCGCGGTGTGGCCCCTCGGCGAGGACTAGTCGCCACCGGTCGCTGAGTCTGTAAAAGCGACGCGAGCCGTCACGGAGATGGCTCTCTACGGTCGCTGAGCCTGTCGAAGCGACGTTGCGTCCCTTCGACGGGCTCAGGGACCGTGGGGACAGGCGGGCTCAGGGACCGTGTTCGGTCAGCCGGGCTCAGGAACCGCGTCCGGTCAGCCGAGCTCGGCCGGGCGGTCCGTCGCGCCGTACTCCGACCAGGACCCCGGGTAGAGGCGGCCCTGGCCGAGGCCCGCGTGCTCGAGCGTGAGGAGCGCGTGGCAGGCCGTGATGCCCGATCCGCAGTACGAGACCACGCGCTGCGCGTCGTCCACCCCGACCGCAGCGAATCGCGCCCGGAGCTCGTCGACGGGCAGGAAGCGCTGGTCCGCCCCGAGGTTCTCGCGGGTGGGCGCGCTCCGGGCGCCGGGGATGTGGCCCGGCCTCGGGTCCGCGGGGTTCGGCTCGCCGCGATAGCGCTCGGCGGGTCGCGCGTCGAGCACGACGTTGCCGGCGTCGGCCGCCTCGTCCATCGAGGCCAGCCGGTCCTCCGGCCAGGGGCGCGCGGCGAAGGTGCCCGGCCGCCACGTCGGCTCCGCGGTCTCCAGCTCGCCGTCGAAGCCGCGGATGCCGCCGTCGAGCAGGGCCGCCTGCCTGCCGGTGGCCCGGAGCATCCAGACGAGGCGCGCGGCGATGACCCCGCCGGCGTCGTCGTACGCGATCACCGTGTCATCGTCGGAGATGCCGAGCGCCGCCATGCCCTCGGCGAAGTGCTCGGGCGACGGCAGCGGGTGCCTGCCTCCGCCGTTCCCGTTCCCGGAGGGGCCGGAGAGCCAGCGGTCGAGGTCCACGAAGCGGGCGCCCGGGAGGTGGCCGCGCTCGTACTCGGCCCGCCCGGGTCGGCCGTCGAGGTACCAGCGCACGTCGGCGATCACCACCCGGCCGAGGTGTTCGCGCAGCCAGACGGTGTCCACAACGGGAGGGATCATGGTGCAAGCGTAGGGCGCGGGAACGCCGCCGCGACGAGCGCACGACACGGCCGAACTACCATGGGGGGCATGCGTGTCGCCACCTGGAACGTCAACTCCATCCGAAGCAGGGCGGCACGCGTCGTCGACTGGATGCTGCGCGACGACGTCGACGTGCTCGCCATGCAGGAGATCAAGTGCAAGCCCGAGCAGTTCCCGCTCGACCAGTTCCACGCCGCCGGCTACGAGGTGGAGCTGCACGGGTTCAGCCAGTGGAACGGCGTCGCGGTCGCGAGCCGGCTGCCCATGGAGAACGTGCGCGTCGGCTTCCCGCACATGCCGGGGTTCGGCGTCGTGAAGCCCACCGCCGCGATGCCGGCGAGCGCCTTCGCCCTCGACGAGAAGGGTCTGCCGCTCGAGGCGCGCGCTCTCGGCGTCGCGGTCAACGGCATCGACCTGTGGAGCCTCTACGTGCCCAACGGCCGGGAGCTCGGCGACCCGCACTACGAGTACAAGCTGGACTGGCTCGCGCGGCTGCTCGACACCACCCGCGAGACCCTAGACGCCACTCCCGACCTTCCGCTCGCCCTCCTCGGCGACTGGAACATCGCGCCGCTCGACATCGACGTGTGGGACATGAACGCCTTCCAGGGCTCGACGCACGTCTCCGAGCCGGAGCGCGCCGCCTTCCGGGCTTTCGAGGCCATCGGCATGCGCGACGTCGTGCGCGACGCCGGCGTTCCGGGCTACACCTACTGGGACTACAAGCAGCTGCGCTTCCCCCGCAACGAGGGCATGCGCATCGACTTCGTCCTCGGCTCCCCCGCCTTCGCGCAGCTCGTCACGGGCGCGCACATCGAGCGCAACGAGCGCAAGGGCGACGCCCCGAGCGACCACGTGCCCGTGGTCGTCGACCTCGACGTCGAGACCGAGCTCGACGACGACCGCCCCATGATCTTCTGATCGCCGCACCAGCACCACAGCACCTCGAACGGGTTCCAGCATGAGCGACATCCACGACCTCACCGGGCGTCCGGGCAAGGACGGGTCCTTCCCGCGCGCCTCGGAGCCGAAGCGGCGCGAGCCGATCGACCGGCGGGAGCTGCGGAACGCGATCCTGGCCATGGTCGCGGGCGCCGTCGGGACCGGCCTGCTGAGCGCCCTCGCGCTGCTGCTCCTGCTCGTGCAGGATGCGTGCACCATCCAGCGCACCGACTGCAGCGGCGGCATGTTCGTCGGCGGGTTCTTCCTCGCACTGGCGATCCCGCCGCTGATCGCGGTCGCCGGCTTCCTCACGACCGCGGTGCTCCTGCAGCGGCGTCGGCCCCGGCCGTGGCGCGTGCCGCTCCTCGCGCTCGCGGTGTCCACCGGGGTGTGGCTGATCGGTGCCGTCGTGTGCTTCCTCAGCGTGCCCGGCTACGGCCTGGGCGACTGGTTCGACAGCATCTTCCGCTGACGCGGCGCTAGGACTCCGTGCCGGTCTCGTCGTGCGGCGCGCCGACGGGCTTCGATTCCGGTGACCCGCGCTGCCGCAGGTAGACCGAGAACACGGCCATGCTGCCGACGGCGAGGAACTCGGACTGCCAGTTCTGCAGCGTGCGGCTCCAGAAGTCCGGGGACACCGCGTACTCCGCCCAGGTCACCGGCGCCTCGAGCGAGGCGAGCTGCTCCTCGTTGAAGGACACCTGGCCGGCGATCGACTGCGCGAGCCAGGACAGCACGAACACGGCGAGCATCACGGCGACCAGGGAGTTCGAGAAGAGCGTGCGCCGCAGCCCCCCGGCACGCGCCCAGGCGGGCGAGTCCGGGCGGGCGAACCCGCCGACCTGCGCGTCCTCGTCCGATCCCGGTCCCTCCGCGCCCGGCTCCTTCGACTCGGTGGAGCCCCGCTGCACGAACCAGACCGTGAGCAGGATGTAGAGCGCGAACTGCAGGTACTCGGACTGCCAGTTCTCGGCGACGTCGACGGCGAAGTTGGACGACGTGACGTAGCTCAGCAGGGTCACCTCGGTGAGCCCGTCGCTCACCTGCTGCTCGTTGTAGGCCGCGAAGCCCGTGAAAGCCTGCCCTGCGAGCGCGAGGAGGAACAGCACGCCGAAGATGGTGCTGAGCGCGTGGTCGCGGAGCCCCCTCATCGGTGCAGCACCCCGATGGTGATGACGTAGGCGAGGCCGATCACGATGAACGAGAGCCACGCGGTGAACACGGCCCGCATCTCAGCCGCCCTTCACCGTGCAGTCGTACGGCCGCTCGGGCCGCGGCTCGCAGCCGGCCGCGGTGACCCGCCAGCCGCGCACGTCGCCGCCCCCGTCACCCACGAGGAAGACCGTGTCGTTGTCCAGCTCCACGATCGCGCCGCGCCCGAACGCCTCGGCGCTGCGGCCCGTCCCCCCGGCGGGCAGCCCCAGCTGAAGGACCACGTCCTCGCAGGACGCGCCCTCGCTCGACTCGATCTCCTCGACGGTGCCCGGGGCGAGGAGGGCACAGGCATCGGCGGCGTTCCCGGCGTCGATGGCCGCCGCGAACGCGACCGCGACGCCCTCGGCGGAGGGGGCGTCCGGCGCCAGCGCCGAGCAGCCGGCCAGCACGGGCGCGGCGGCCACCGTCGCCAGGGCCACCAGCAGCCCGGATCCTCCCCGCCGATGCCGTTCGACCATGCGAAAACGCTACTCCGACGCGCTTTCCGCGGCACCGCCCCGGTGGCGTGCGTGCGGCTCAGCGCGGGGCGAGCAGGGCCGCGATGACGAGCAGCACCGGCACGGAGGCGACCGTCGACAGCAGCACGGCGTCCCTCGCGATCACCACGCCGCGCTCGTAGCGCGCGGCGAAGTTGTAGATGTTCTGCGCGGTCGGCAGGGCGGCCAGCACCGTCGCCGCGAACACCTGCTCCGCGTCCAGCCGGAACACGAGGTGCGCGAAGAGATACGCGATCACCGGCATGACGACGGACTTCAGGGCGACCGCCGTGAGCACGTCCGTCCGCCCCGATCCGGCCTCCAGCGGGCGCTGTCCGTGCAAAGACATGCCGAACGCCATGAGCACGAGGGGGATGGCGGCCCCGCCGATGAGCTCGAACGGCTCGAAGAACGCGTCGGGGATGGGGACCCCGGTCAGCGCGACGAGCACGCCGAGGAGCGACGCGATGATCATCGGGTTGCGCAGCGGCTGGGTGAGGAAGCCCATCACCGACGCCTTTCCGCGCGTTGCGGTGTCGAGGGTCGTCAGCGTGATGGGGGCCAGCACGAGCAGCTGCAGCAGGAGCACCGGCGCGACGTACTGCGGGTCGCCGAGCACGTAGATGGCGACCGGCAGGCCGATGTTGTTGGCGTTGACGTAGCAGGCCGCGGCCGCGCCCACCGTCGTCTCCGGCACGGCGCGGCGGAACAGCAGCCGTGACGCGAGCACGTAGAGCAGGGCGGTGATCGCGACCGAGATGGCGGCGCCGAGGAGGAACGCGGAGAACACCACGTGCAGGTCGGCCGAGGCGAGCACCGTGAACAGCAGGGCGGGCGTCGCCACGAAGAAGGCGAGGCGGTTCATCACGTACTGCGCGTTCGGGCCGGCGATGCCGAACCGGCCGACGAGGAAGCCGACGAGGATGACGAAGCCGATGATGCCGAAGCCGATCAGCACTCCGGACATGGCGTTCTCCAGAGCAGTCGGCGGGCGGTCGGCGGTACCCCCCACTCTAGAAGACGCGGGGGCGGCGGCCTGTCCCCTACGCTGTGGCCATGCCCACGCTCGACGTCGCCGGCGCCTCCCTCTACTACGAGACCCACGGGCACGTGTCGGCGCCCGCGCTCCTGCTGATCCACGCCGGCGTCGCGTCCCTGCGCATGTGGGACCCGATCGTGCCATCCCTCGAGGGCGACCACCACGTCATCCGGTACGACACCCGCGGCTTCGGCGGCACCCGCACGGCCGACGGGCCCTACTCGGACCGCGACGACGCCCGGGCGCTGCTCGACCACCTGGGCGTTGCGGAGGCCACCGTCGTCGGCGCCTCCCGCGGGGGCCGGATCGCCCTCGACCTCGCCCTCGAGACCCCGGAGCGGGTCTCCGGCCTCGTCCTGGCCGCGGGCGCCATCGGCGGGTTTCCCGAGGTGCCGCTCACCGAGGCGGAGCAGTCCCTCTCCGACCGCATGGACGAGGCGGAGGCGGCGGCGGACTGGCTGCGCCTCGCCGACCTCGAGGTGGGGTTCTGGTGCGTCGGCCCGGCCCGTGCCGCCGCCGCCGTCGACCCGGAGTTCGTCCGCCTCGCCTCCGAGCTGAACCGCGCCAACGCCGCGCACGCGGCCGAGCAGCCCGTACCCGCGCCCCTCGACCCGCCCGCGTACGGCCGGCTGGGCGAGCTCGACTTCCCCGCCCTGGTGACGGTCGGCGCGCACGACGCCTCCCCCGCGCTTCGGTGGTTCGAGTACGCCCGGGACGGCATCCCGGGCGCCGAGCACGAGATCTTCGCCGGCTCGGCGCACCTGCCCAGCCTCGAGCAGCCCGCCGAGTTCGCCGCGAGGCTGCGCGAGTGGCTCGGGCTGCACGGGCTGTGACGGGACGGGGCGGCGAGTGACGAATGACGCGGGTTTCCGCACGCGCGCTGCGTTGAACTCCTGGCAGCGCGCCCTCGTGCGCCCCCTGGTGTCCTTCTTCTACGGGGGAACGCTGCCGACCCGGCTCACCTGGAGCGCGGCCCCCGACGAGCCGGCGGGCGTCATCCCGGGGCCTGACCCCGACCGCGTGCTCGTCATCGGCGGGATCGCGGGCTCCAGTGTCGGAGTGCGCTCGCACAGGCTCGGGGTGGCGAGCACGCTGTCCCAGGCCCTCGCCCGGGGGAACGGGCGCGGCGCCGAGTGGCGCACCGTGCCCCTCGGCGCGGGCCGCATCGGACTCACCGCCGCCGCCCTGCACGACCGGGTCGACCTGCGCCGCTACGACGTCATCGTGTTCTTCCCCGGCGTGTACGAGGCCCTGCACCTCTCCAGCCCGAGCCGGTGGGCCCGCGAGTACGAGTCCGTGCTCGAGCACCTCACGAAGCACGCCGCGTCCGACGCGACGATCGTGACCTCGCCCGTGCCGCACGTGTCCGATCGCATCGCCGTTCCCGCCCTCATCCGCGCGTTCGTGCGCGAGCACACCCGGCTGCTCAACCTCGGCGCCGAGCGGATCGCCGCGCAGTACCCCGGCGTGCTGTTCACCGCGATGCCGGCGATCGACGCCCGCATGATGGCCGGCGACCTGTTCAGCTACGCGAAGCTGTACCGCATCTGGGGCAGCCACGTGGCCGGCCTCGTCGCCGAGCAGCGGGAGCGCCCGGACCGCCGCTGAGCCGCGGGGAGCGCATCCGATGGACCCCGTCCGAAGCGCCGTCCGGCATGCTTAACCCCTGATCCGCCGGGAGTCAAGCCTCTGTGTCGGTGGCTGCGAGCAGGATGGAATGGAACAGTCGCCGCGTCGCTCGACGCTCCGACGCCCCTCCAGAGAAGAAGCACCATGGACTCCGACATCTTCCGTACCCCGGCCCGGCTGACCGACGTCGCCCTCGTCGCCCTCTCCCCCTCCGAGTGGCGCGTGACCAACAGCCGGATCGATGACGGCGACCCCTCGGGCCTCATCGGGTTCATCGAGCGCACGGGCGACGGGTACGAGGTGCTGCGGCTGGGCTCACCCCTCGACCGCTCGCGCTTCCCCACGCTCGACGCCGCGCGTGCCGCGTTCGTGCGCGACCCCGGCGCGCGGGCGAACTCCTCCAGCCGCGCGGCGTAGGCCTCGCCGACGAAACCGCGCGTGCGGCGCCGAAACGGCGCACGGATTCGCCGCGAACGGCAACAAAGCTGCGGATAGCCGTCGTTAGGCTCGGGACGACCCGTCCCACGAGCACAACGATCGGAGGTTTCCCATGTCGCAGTCGACCGCCCAGGCCATTGTCGGAGAACCCGAGGTCGTCGAGGACGTCGCGACCTCCCCCGCCTGGCTCGGGCTCAAGGCGGCGGCCACCGCGCTGCAGGGCCTGCAGGTCGCCGACGGCTCGGTGCCCGACGCGGCTGACCACGGGCGGGCCGGGGACCTGGTCGACGAGATCATCGCGGCCGTGCACGGCCTCGCGCCCGCCTTCCCCCACGACGCCGACTACCTCGACGCCCTCGTCGTGGACCTCGAGCGCTGGGCGGCCGCCGGGTTCGGAGTGCCGGACTTCCTCGACTCGCTCCAGGCCTTCCAACCGCAGCTCCAGCGCCGCAACGGCCTGCGCCACCTCGTGGTGTTCCCGATGTTCACCCAGAACGGCAGCACGAGCCGCCACGTGGAGGCCGTGCTCGTCGAGGTCGTCTGGCCCGAGTTCGTCGCCGATCTCGAGGGCGGCGAGTACTCGAACGGCATGTTCGTGCCCGTGCGCTTCATCGACTTCACGCCCGGCTACGACTCCAACTCGGCCGTGCTGTTCCCCGAGACGGTCGCGATGCGCGAGATCCCCTCGTTCACCTGGGGCGCGATCTTCGCGGACAGGGAGGCCGCCCGGTTCCGCCGAGTCGTCCGTGCCGCGTCGGAGATCACCAAGCTGGAGCTGCCCGAGGCCGCCGCGCGGCTGCTCGACGATCAGGAGCTCACCGAGCGCACCTTCGTGATGTGGGACCTCATCCACGACCGCACGCACATGCGCGGCGACCTGCCGTTCGACCCGTTCATGATCAAGCAGCGGATGCCGTTCTTCCTCTACTCGCTCGAGGAGCTGCGCTGCGACCTCACGGCGTTCCGCGAGGCGGTGCGGCTGGAGCGCGAGCTCTCCGCGATCCCCGAGGGCGAGCGGACGGACGCGCAGCGGGCCATCCTCGAGCATGCCCCGCTCGTGCAGTACGCGGTGATCTTCGACCGGATCTTCCGCTTCGCCATCACGGGCAGCCGGGTGCGCAACTACGACGGCCTCGGCGGGCAGCTGCTGTTCGCCTGGCTGCACCAGCACCACGTGCTGCACTGGACGGACACGCGCCTGACGATCGACTGGCCGGAGGTCGCCGACGTCGTCGTCGCTCTCGGGCGTGAGATCGAGGACCTTTACTGGCGCTCCATCGACCGGCCGAAGACCGCGCACTGGCTCGCCGCCTACGCGCTCGTCTCGGGCACGCTGACGCCGCACCCCGCCTCCACCTGGGCGAAGGGCGTGGACGCCCTGCCCGTCGACGGGCCGCCGAAGGGGCTGACCGACCTCGTGCATCCGGACGAGTTCCCGCTCTCCATGTTCTACGAGGCGCTGGCCAAGAAGATGGGCGACACCATCGCGTCGACGTCCGGCATCACGGGCGCCGCCGCGTGAACTCGCGCGTCTCCGGCCGCGTCGTCGTGGTCGCCGGCGCGTCGAGCGCCTCGGGCCGCGCGGTCGCGGCCTCCCTCACCGCGGCCGGAGCACGGGTGATCGCCGTCGGCTCGGACGCGGGACGCCTCGACGACGTCGACGCCGCGCGGCGCGAGGTGTGCGACCTGCGCGACTTCGCCGCCGTGCTCGACCTGGCGGAGCGCATCCGGAGCGACGAGGGCGGGGTCGACGGGCTCGTGCACCTCGTGGGCGGCTGGCGCGGCGGCAACGGTCTCGCCGGCCAGACCGACGACGACTGGGACTTCCTGCACGAGCGCATCCTCACGACGCTGCGGAACACGACGCGCGCGTTCGCCGACGACCTCGCCGCATCCGACGCGGGTCGGCTCGCCATCGTCTCCTCGACGGCGGCGCAGCGGCCCTACCCGGGCGGAGCGAACTACGCGACGGCCAAGCTCGCGGCCGAGACCTGGCTGCGGGCCGTGGACCGCGGCTTCAGCAAGAGCGGCTCGGCCGCCCGGTCGACGATCTTCGTGGTCTCGACGCTCAACGGCCGCGAGGGGCTGCTCGCGGACGCCGTCCTGGCCCTGTGGTCGCAGCTCCCGCAGCAGCGCATCGTGCTCGACGAGGGGCGCTGAGCGTGCCCGCTGGACGCACGACCGAACGCACGAATGCCGAACGCACGAATGGGAGACTTGACCGGTGACCGACGCGCTGCAGACCCGCTCCCTCCGCCTCCACGACCCCGAGTACCGCGGCTTCGCCTCGGACAACTACGCGGGGGTGCACCCCGAGGTGCTCGAGGCCGTGGCCGCCGCGAACGGCGGGCACCAGGTCTCCTACGGTGAGGACGTCTACACCGAGCACCTGCACGAGGTGTTCGCCCAGCACTTCGGCGCCGGGGTGCAGGTCTTCCCGGTGTTCAACGGCACCGGCGCGAACGTGACCGCCCTGCAGTCGATGCTGCCGCGCTGGGGAGCCGTCGTGTGCGCCCGCACGGCGCACATCAACACGGACGAGAACGGCGCGCCGGAGCGCATCGGCGGGCTGAAGCTGCTGCACGTGGCGACGCCGGACGGCAAGCTCACGCCGGAGCTCATCGACCAGGAGGCGTGGGGCTGGGGCGACGAGCACCGCGCCCAGCCGCTCGCGGTGAGCATCACCCAGACGACCGAGCTCGGCACCGCGTACTCGGCCGACGAGATCCGGGCCATCGCCGACCATGTGCACGAGCGCGGGATGCTCCTGCACATGGACGGCGCTCGCATCTCGAACGCCGCAGCGGCGCTCGACGCGCCGTTCGGCGCCTTCACCACGGACGCCGGCGTCGATCTCCTGAGCTTCGGTGGCACGAAGAACGGGCTGCTGTTCGGCGAGGCCATCGTCGTGCTCAACCCCGCCGCGAGCGACGGGCTGCACTACCTCCGCAAGATGAACATGCAGCTCGCCTCGAAGATGCGGTTCGTGTCGGCGCAGCTCATCGCGCTGCTCTCCCCCGGGGCCGATGGCGAGCCGCTGTACCTGAGCTCCGCGCGGCACGCCAACGCGATGGCGCAGCGCCTGCGGGCGTCGCTCGAGGGCCTCGACGGCATCGAGTTCACCCAGCAGACGCAGTCGAACGGCGTGTTCGCGATCCTCCCGCCCGGGGTCGCGGACCGGCTGCGCCGATCGTTCCGGTTCTACGACTGGGACGCGGCCCGCCGCGAGGTGCGCTGGATGTGCGCGTTCGACACCACGGAGGCCGACATCGACGCCTTCGCCGCGGCCGTGAAGGCGGAGCTCGCCGCCCTCTAAGGGAGTACGGTCCCTGAGCCTGTCGACGGGACGCAAGGGTCCTCCGAGGCGCCTCCCGTCGCTTGGACAAGCTCAGCGGCCGTTACCGGCCCGGTGATCGCGGGCGGCGGCCGCGCGCGGGGACCGATCCTCGTACGGTGAAGGGACACTCTCCACGAGGAAGCGGGACTCCCCATGACCACCTGGCTCATCACCGGCTGCTCCACCGGCCTCGGCCGCGCGCTCGCGGAGGCGGTGCTCGAGCGTGGGCACAACGCCGTCGTCACCGCACGCGACGTCTCGACGGTGCAGGACATCGCCGACGCGCATCCCGACGCGGCGGTCGCCGTCGCCCTCGACGTGACCGACGACGGCCAGGTCGCCGCGGCGGTCGCGGCCGCCGAGGAGCGCTTCGGGGCCGTCGACGTGCTCGTGAACAACGCCGGCTACGGCTACCGCGCCGCCGTGGAGGAGGGCGAGGACGCGGCCGTGCAGCAGCTCTTCGACACGCACCTGTACGGCAGCGTCCGCACCATCAAGGCTGTGCTGCCCGGGATGCGCGCCCGCCGCTCCGGCACGATCGTGAACCTCTCGTCCATCGGGGCGCGCATCTCGCCCGAGGGCTCCGGCTACTACGCCGCGGTCAAGGCGGCGATCGAGTCGCTCACCCTGTCCCTGCGCAAGGAGGTCGCCCCGCTCGGCATCACCGCTCTGGTCGTCGAGCCGGGCGGGTTCCGCACCGAGTTCGCCGGCCGGTCGCTCACCCAGTCGGCCGAGCCGATCGCGGACTACGCGGACACCGCGGGCAAGCGCCGCAAAGAGAACGACACCGTGCACGGCACGCAGAAGGGCGACCCCGCGAAGGCGGCGGCGGCCCTGATCCGCGTCGTGGAGTCCGACGACCCGCCGTACATGCTGCTGCTCGGCAATGACGCATCGGACGGCTTCCGCGCCGCCCTCGACGCGCTCCGCACCGAGGTCGACGCCTGGGAGTCCGTCAGCCGCAGCACCGACTACGACGACTGACCGGATGCAACGCGACAGCGCCCCGGGGGAACCCGGGGCGCTGTCGCGTTTCTGCGGGAGCCGGCGCGGCGGCTAGTCGACGAGCAGCGGCTCGAGTCGCGCGACCGTCAGGGTCTGGCCGTCCTCCGCCATGTCCACCCGCGCCGTGTCGCCGTCGTGGATCTCGCCCGCCAGCAGCGCGTTCGCGAGCCGGTCGTCGATCTCGTGCTGCATGAGCCTGCGCAGCGGGCGCGCCCCGTACACCGGGTCGTAGCCGCGCTCCGCGAGCCAGCGCCGGGCGCTCGGCGTGACCGCGAGCTCCAGCCGACGCTCGCCCAGCCGGCGGGTGAGCCGGTCGATGTAGAGCTCCACGATCTGACCGAGGTCCTCCTGGGACAGGGCCGAGAACACGACGATGTCGTCGAGCCGGTTCACGAACTCGGGCTTGAAGGCCTGGCGCACGAGCCCCTGCACCGCCCGCTCCTTCTCGTCGACCGTCGTGCTCGGGTCGACGAGGAGGTGCGAGCCGAGGTTCGAGGTGAGCACCAGGATCGTGTTGCGGAAGTCGACGGTGCGCCCCTGGCCGTCGGTCAGCCGGCCGTCGTCGAGCACCTGCAGCAGCACGTCGAAGACCTCGGGGTGCGCCTTCTCGACCTCGTCGAGCAGGATCACCGAGTACGGGCGCCGGCGCACGGCCTCGGTCAGCTGGCCGCCCTGCTCGTAGCCGATGTAGCCGGGGGGAGCACCGACAAGGCGCGAGACCGAGAACTTCTCGCCGTACTCGCTCATGTCGATGCGGACCATGGCCTTCTCGTCGTCGAACAGGAACTCGGCGAGCGCCTTCGCGAGCTCCGTCTTGCCGACGCCGGTCGGCCCGAGGAAGAGGAAGGATCCGGTGGGCCGGTCGGGGTCGGAGAGCCCGGCGCGGGAGCGGCGCACCGCATCCGACACCGCCTTGACGGCCTTCCGCTGCCCGATGAGCCGCTTGCCCAGCTCCGCCTCGAGGTGCAGGAGCTTCTCGCTCTCCCCGCGGGTGAGCCGGTCGACGGGGATGCCGGTCCAGGCCGCGACGACGGCCGCGATGTCCTCGTCGGTCACCTGGTCGTTGACCATCCGCGGGCCGTGCTCGGCCTGCTCCGCCTCGCCGAGGCTGCGCTCGATGCCGGGGATGGTCTCGTAGTTGAGCTTCGACGCGTCCTGGTAGCGGCCCTCGCGCATCGCGCGGTCGAGCTGGATGCGAGCCTCGTTGAGCTGCGTCTTCAGGTCGCCGACGCTGTTCAGGGACGCCTTCTCCGCCTGCCAGCGCGCCTCGAGCGCGTCGAGAGCCGACTGGCGTTCGGCCATGGTGTCGCGCAGCTTGGCGAGCCGCTCGCGGGACGCGTCGTCCTTCTCCTTCTTGAGCGCGAGCTCCTCGAGCCGCATGCGGTCGAGGGCGCGCTTCAGCTCGTCGATCTCGACGGGCGAGGAGTCGATCTCCATCTTCAGCCGGCTCGCGGCCTCGTCGATGAGGTCGATGGCCTTGTCCGGCAGCTGACGGGCCGGGATGTAGCGGTTCGACAGCGCAGCCGCCGCGACGAGCGCGGAGTCCGCGATGGTGACCTTGTGGTGCGCCTCGTAGCGCTCCTTGAGCCCGCGCAGGATCGCGATGGTGTCCTCGACGGAGGGCTCGCCGACGTAGACCTGCTGGAAGCGGCGCTCGAGGGCGGCGTCCTTCTCGATGTACTCGCGGTACTCGTTGAGGGTCGTGGCGCCGATGAGCCGCAGCTCGCCGCGGGCGAGCATCGGCTTCAGCATGTTCGATGCCGCGACGGATCCCTCGCCGCCGCCCGCGCCCATCAGGGTGTGCAGCTCGTCGATGAACGTGATCACGCGGCCGTCGGAGTCGTTGATCTCCTTGAGCACGGCCTTCAGGCGCTCCTCGAACTCGCCGCGGTACTTCGCGCCGGCCACGAGCGCCGCGAGGTCGAGCGAGACGAGCTCCTTGCCCTTCAGGGAGTCGGCCACGTCACCCGCGACGATGCGCTGGGCGAGGCCCTCCACGACGGCGGTCTTGCCGACGCCGGGCTCGCCGATGAGCACCGGGTTGTTCTTGGTGCGGCGCGTCAGCACCTGGCTGATCCGGCGGATCTCCGCATCCCGGCCGATCACCGGGTCGAGCTTGCCGCTCCTCGCCACCTCGGTGAGGTTGACGCCGTACTGTTCCAGAGCGCTCTTCGAGTCCTCGCCGGTCGCCGGTGCACCCTGCATGTTCGCCATACTCGTTCGTCTCCTTGAGTTGCAAGAGTTGAGTCGATCTGGCTCAAGTTTACGCCGGTTGCCTGTGCACCTCCAGTCCGCGGTGGTCCTCCGCGCTGGGAGTTCGCCCACGGCGGACGACCGGGTCGGGGTCGGGGTCGGCGCGGGTTCGGGGTCGGAGGGCGGGCGGAGCATGGCGCGGGGTTGCGGCCGGGGCGGGTCGCGGTGCGGCCCGCGCATCAGGCCGCGGTACTTCCCGGCGGTAGCGTGGCGGGATGATCGCGATCGAGCCGGACGAGTTCGTGCCCGGCGCGTACACGGTGAGCGTGGACGGGCACCTGCAGTCGCACGTGAACCTGGCCGATCCCGCGGACCTGTTCTTCGACTACGTGCGCCGGATGGGCGCCGTGCTCGACGCCGTCGCCGAGCCCGGGCGGCCGCTGACCGCGGTGCACCTCGGCGCGGGCGGCCTCACGCTGCCGCGTTACCTGCAGGCGAGGCGACCGGGGTCCGAGCAGTACGTGATCGAGCACCGGCCCGAGCTCCTCGCCGAGGTGCTCGGTCGCCTGCCGCTTCCGGCGGGCTCACGCGTGACGGTGCTCGCGGGGGACGCCGGGTCGGTGACGTCGCTCGTGCCGGCGGCGGTCCTCGGCGCCGCGGACGTCGTGGTCAGCGACACCTACAGCGGAACCCCCACCGCGGCGCGGCTACGTTCCCCCGCCTACTACGGGGCGCTGCGGAGCCTGCTCGGCCCCGAGGGCGTGCTGCTCGTGAACGTGCCCGTCGAGGGCGACCCGCGCCCGGCGCGCGAGCAGGCCGGAATCCTGAAGGAGGCCGGGTTCGCCTCGGTCGCGCTGCTCACCGCATCCGACGTGCTCGCGGGGGGTGAGGGCAACGTCGTGCTCGCCGCGTCCCCGTCGCCCGGGTTGCTCTCCGGTGATCGGCTCGACCGCCTCCGCGCGGCTGGGCCGCATCCAGCCGCCGTCCTCACGGGTGACGAGCTCGCCGCCTGGGCTCGCCCCGCCTTCCCGGCCTGACCGGTGCCGGTGCTCACCCTGACCCGTCCGCGCCAGTGCCACCGACGCCCCTGCCCAGGCAGAAGGATCGTGCGCAGCTAAAGGCTGGGCAGGATCCTCGTGCCTGGGCAGGGGCGCGTTGGTGAGGGCAGGGGGCGAGGGCAGGGGACGGGGCGAGGGCGAGGGCGAGGACAGGGACGGCGGGCTAGGCGGGGACCGCGCCCGCCCGGGCGCCGACGCGGTAGCGCGCGCCGCGGTGGTCATCGGGCAGGCGGTCGCCGTTGCCGTGCAGCTTGTGCCGCAGCGTGCCCTCGACGTACTCGGTGGGGTACGCGCCGCGCGCCTGCAGCGCGGGGACGACGAACTCCACGATGTCCTCGAACGTGCCGGGCGTGATGGCGTAGGCGAGGTTGAAGCCGTCGACATCCGTCTCGTCCACCCACTCCTGCAGCTGGTCGGCGACCTGCTCCCCCGAGCCGACGATGTGCGGCCCCATCCCGCCGACACCCGCCCACGACGCGATGTCGCGCACGGTCCACTCCTTGCCGTCCGCGGCGGCCTGCTGGAACGCCTCGACCATCGACTGGATCGCGTTGCTCTTCACGTTGCCGATCGGCTCGTCGAGGTCGTACCGGGAGAGGTCGATGCCCATCCAGCCGGACATGAGCACGAGGCCACCCTCGGTGCTGGCGTAGGACGCGAAGTCCTCGTACTTGGCCTGCGCCTCCTCGGGGGTCGCGTCGGTCACGACAGTCATGAGCGTGTAGATGCGGGCCGCGTACCGGTCGCGGCCGGCGGCCTCGAGCGCATCCCGGATCTTCTTCACCGTGCCCTTGAGCAGCGTCTTGGTGGGCGACGCCACGAAGATCGCCTCCGCGTTCTCGGCGGCGAAAGCGATGCCGCGCGACGAGGCGCCGGCCTGGAAGATCACGGGCGATCGCTGCGGCGACGGCTCAGACACGTGGATGCCGGGCACGTCGAAGTGCTTCCCGTGGTGCTCGATGTGGTGCACCTTGTCCGGATCCGTGAAGACCCCGGCCTCGCGGTCGCGCACGACCGCGTCGTCCTCCCAGGACCCCTCCCACAGCTTGTAGGTGACCTCCAGGTACTCGTCGGCGTGGTCGTAGCGGTCGTCGTGCTCGAGCTGGTCCGCGGCGCCCATGTTGCGCGCGGCGGACGGCAGGTAGCCGGTGACGACGTTCCAGCCGACGCGGCCGTTCGTCAGGTGGTCGAGGGTCGACATCCGCCGGGCGAACGGGTACGGATGCTCGTACGCCGTGCCCGCCGTGATGCCGAAGCCGAGGTGCTCGGTGACGTACGCCATCGCCGAGACCAGCAGCATCGGGTCGTTGACCGGCGTCTGAGTCCCCTGGCGGATGGTCGCGCGGTCGTCGCCGCCGTACACGTCGTAGGTGCCGAGCACGTCCGCGATGAACAGGCCGTCGAACACGCCGCGCTCGAGCAGCTCGGCGAGCTCGGTCCAGTAGCGGAGGTCCTTGTAGCGCCAGGACTGGTCCTGCGGGTGACGCCACAGGCCGGGCGACTGGTGACCGACACAGTTCATGTCGAAGGCGTTGAGACGGATCTGACGGGTCATGTGCTGTTCCTTCGCTGGGTTCGTACCAGCATCGGGATGCGCCCGGGACCCCGCAATGCACCCGCGTCACGCGGCGTCATGCGCGTCCTGCGGGGAAATGGGTGGTGGGGCGGGGCGGGAAGGGTAAGCAGGGGCGGGGCGGGGTGGGGCGGGGCGCGCGCAATTCAGCAGATCCCACGGCCACCTCACGCAATTCAGCAGATCCCACGGCCACCCCACGCAATTCAGCAGAACGTGCGAGCCACCCCACGCAATTCAGCAGATCCCACGGCCACCCCACGCAATTCAGCAGAACGTGCGAGCCACCCCACGCAATTCAGCAGAACCGGGCCGACACGCCGTTCGGCGCGTGCCTGGGGCGGCGTGTCATCCGGGATCTGCTGAATTGCGTTGAGGACTACCCCGGGATCTGCTGAATTGCGTCGAGGACCACCCCGAAACGACGGGACCCGGCGCCTCCGTAGAGGGCACCGGGTTCGGTCGTGCGGGTCGTGCAGGTCATGCGGGTCGTGCGGGTCGTGCAGGTCATGCAGGTCATGCAGGTCGTGCAGGTCGTGCAGGTCATGCAGGTCATGCGGGTCGTGCGGGTCGTGCAGGTCGTGCGGGTCATGCAGGTTGTACAGGTCGTGCAGTACCTACGCGGCGCTACTCCGTGACGGAGGAGCGGCGGCGCTGCACCCGGCGGACCGCGAGCAGCACGAGGCCGAGGAGCAGCGCCGATCCCGCGGCGATGCCGCCGGCCAGCGTGCCCGCACCGTTGGATCCGGTGTAGGCAAGGTCCGTGGGACCGTCGTCATCGGAGTCCGCGTCATCGGAGTCCGTGTCGCCCGCGGGCACCGACGGCGACGGGGTGTCGCTCGGAGCCGGAGCCGGAGCGGGAGCAGGCGCGGGAGCCGGAGCGGGTGCGGGTGCCGGAGCAGGGGCCGGAGCCGGGTCCGTGGGCGCCGGCGCCGGATCCGTCGGCGTCGGGGTCGGGGGAACCGCGGCCGCCTCCATCGTGACCGTCTGGCCCAGGTCGTTCAGGCCGGTCTCGGCGTTCCAGGTGCCCACGTTCGCGGTCTGGATGGCGTAGCGCACGTCGGCCGCCGTGCCGAGGTCCGCCGCGGGCAGCGCGAGCGATGCCTCGTACGTGCCCTCGGGCACCGCGTCGAGCGTCGCGGACAGGGTGGTCGTCGTTCCCGGCAGCCAGGTGCGGGCGTCACCGTTCTCGGCGAAGGGCACGACGTAGCTGTCGGTCTCCCCCTGGAGCACGAGGGCCGCGGGCCGCGGCGTGTAGGGCGCCGCCCAGCCGTCGTTGCGCACGTCGATGCTGATGGCCTCGGCACCGCCGTCGGCGTCCGAGGTCACGGTGCTGTCCTCGAGCACGAAGCGGTAGCCGAGTCGCTTGGCGGTCTCCGCGAGCCCCTCCTCGCCCCAGCTGTTCAGCACGTCCTTGTTGTAGTCGCGGTTCAGGTAGCTGTAGTGGTAGCGGGCGAGCTCGGCGGATGCGCTCGGCCACTCCGACCGCGGCGGGTTCACGTTGCAGGTCTCGCCGCCGATGGGCACATAGAGGCTGTCGGCCTCGAGGTACTGCTGGTCGAGCTCGATCGGGTCGGAGAGGAACGTGCCCCAGTCGTCCGGAGCGGCGAGCAGGCAGTCGTTGTGGTGTCCGACGCGGGCGATGTCCCCGCCTGCAGCGGCCTGCTCGGCCGTGATGGCGCCCTCGGCACCCGTCGGCACGCCGAAGAGCTTCTGCTTCGACAGCATCGTGCGCACCTGGACGCCGCGGTCGGCGGGCAGCGCGTCGAGCAGCGCCTGGGTCACGGCCGAGCGGTTCGCCCAGTCCTCCTCGGTCACGACGCCCGGGTTGGCGGGGTCGGCGACGAAGTGGTCCGTGTAGTAGCCCTCGCCCCAGAGACCGATGAGGCCGTTCTGGACGACGGGGATGACGTCGGAGTTCTTCTGCAGGAGTGGTGCGAGCTGCTCGATGTGGGCGAGCACGATGTCGACCGGCGCGTCGCCGAAGGGCGGCTCGTAGGGCCACGCGCCACCCTGCACGTAGGCGAACCGGGTGATGACGGACACCCCCGCGTCCCGGGCCGTGTCGTAGTCCGCCTGCACGAGCTGCAGGAACTCGGGGTCGAGCTCCGGGGTCGCGGCGAACTTCTCGAGGTAGAAGACGCGCAGGATCTGCGTGATGCCCTCGTCCCGGAAGCCCTCGAGCGCCGCCCGGTCCAGCGGCGTGTAGCCGGACCCGTCCGCCCGGTAGTGCGTCTCCGTGTGGTGGTAGAAGCCGCGCTGCGGGTTCGCGATGATCTCGTCGCTCGCCTCGTAGGTCACCGTGGACGAGTCGTGCTCGTCCGCGGCGGCCATCGGTGCGGCGGCGATCAGCGCGGTCGCACCGGCGATGGCGATTCCGGCGAAGGTCCGTCTCATTGTTTTCTCCTTGTCGAGGGTCACTTGAGCCCGCTGGAAGCGAGCCCGTCGATGACCCGGCGTTGCAGAACGATGAACATGATCAGTACGGGTGCCATGGCGAGCAGACTCGCGGCCATGACGACGGGGTAATCGGTGGTGCGGTCGCCGATCAGCGTCGCGAGGCCTGCCGAGAGCGGCATCTTCTCGCTGAAGGTCGTGACGACGAGCGGCCAGAGCAGCTCGTTCCAGGACCACAGCACGGTCGTGATCGCCAGCACGCTGATGCTCGGCACCGCGAGCGGGAGCATGACCTTCCAGAAGATCTGGAAGGGGTTCGCCCCGTCGAGCCGGGCGGCCTCCTCCAGCTCCGCGGGCATGGCCAGGAACGCGGTGCGCATGAGGAAGGTGCCGAACGCGCTGAACAGGCCGGGGAGCACGAGGCCGCCGAGGCTGTCCAGCAGCCCGAAGCCCTGCACCAGCTGGTACTGCGAGAGCAGGTACACCTGGGACGGCACCATCAGGATCGACAGCACGAGCGCGAGCAGCAGGCCCCGGCCGCGGAAGCGCATCCGGGCGAACGCGTAACCGGCGAGCGTGCACAGCAGGATCTGCGCGACAGTGCGGATGACCGTGATGGTGACCGAGGTCTGCAGCTGGCTGAGGAACGGCAGCCGGTCGAACACCCGGACGTAGTTCTGCCACTGCAGCTCGGCGGGCCAGAACACGGGCGTGACGCTCTGCACCTCGGTGTTCGTGGACAGCGACATGATGATCTGCCACACGAACGGGAAGGCCATGAGCAGGCCGCCGAAACCGAGCACGAGGTGCGCGACGACGTGGGACCCGCCACGGCGGCCGCGACGGCTGCGGGCCGTGCGGGCGGTGGTCGCCGGGGCGCCGCTCCCGAGCACGGGCGCCGGAACGGCGTCGACCGTCTTCGTGCGGACGAATGTCGTGCGATCAGTCACCCTGCACCCACCGTTTCTGCAGCCGGAACTGGATGGCCGTGACGATGCCGATGATGAGGAAGATCACCATGGCGATGGCCGCGGCATAGCCCTTGTCGTTGTTCACGAAGCCCTCGCGGTAGAAGAAGTAGACGAGCGACATGCTCTTCGGCAGCACGGGGTTGCTGCTGCCGAGGATCGCGTACAGCAGGTCGAAGAGCTGGAAGCTCGAGATGACCGTGATGATCGTGACGAAGAAGATGCTCGGCGTGAGCAGTGGCACCGTGATGGAGCGGAACTGGCGCCAGCGCGTCGCGCCGTCGAGCTCCGCGGCCTCGTACATCTCGGGCGGGATGTTCTTGAGCCCCGCGGCGAGCACGATCATGGAGAAACCGAGCGACGACCAGAGCCCGACGATGGCGACCGCGACGGTCGCGGCGCCGGGCGTGCTGATCCAGTACGGCCCGTCGATGCCCACGATCGCGAGCGCGTGGTTGAGCAGACCGAAGTCGCCGTTGAAGATGACGCGCCAGACCATGGCGACCGCGGTCGGCATGGCGACGTAGGGCAGGAAGAACAGCACGCGGTACAGGCCGGCGAAGCGGAGCCCCGGGAGGTTCAGCAGGCTCGCGAGGTAGACCGCGATCGGGATGCCGAGCAGCACGATCGCCGTGTAGAGCAGGGTATTGCCGAGCGAGAGGTAGAGCGCGGGGTCGGCGAACAGGGTGACGTAGTTCGCGAAGCCCGCGAAGGTCCAGCCGCCGAAGACGCCCCAGTCGGTGAGCGAGTAGAACGCCGTCTGCAGCACCGGCCAGAAGTAGAACACGGAGATGCCCGCGACGAGCGGGGCGATGAAGAGCCAGGGCCAGGCCCCGTCGCCGGCGATGCGGCGGCGCGGGCCGGGGGTCGGACCGCCGGCCCCGCCGTCCGGCGGGCTGCCGGGCCGGACCCGCGCCGCCCGCCCCCGGAGGGGCGAGGCGGGCGAGCCCGGCCGAGAAGACGTGGAGGTCACGGCTTACTCCTCGGCAAGCGCCGCGTCCATCTTCTCCGCGAGCTCCTCGGTGACCTCGGCCACCGGGCGCTCCCCGGCGAAGGCCTGCGGCAGCAGTTCCGTCTCCTCGGCGTTCCAGGCGGCGGAGTTCTTGCTCACCGGGAGCGGCTTGGCGTACTCGACGGAGTCGAGGAAGACCTGGAGGTTGGCGTCGGGCAGGGACTCGGTGAAGGCGGACTGGGTGCCGGTGAAGGCGGGGATGACCGCGCCGGCGTCGCCCTGCTGCTGCTGGGCCTCTTCGCTCGCCAGGAAGACCTGCAGCGCCTGGGCGGCCTGCTTGTTCTTCGACGCGGCGGAGACGACGTTCGAGACGCCGTGGATGACGGTGGCCTGCTCCTCGCCCGAGGGCAGGGGCAGCACGGTCACGTTCGCGGCGAGGTCCGTGTCGGTGATGGCCGAGCGGAACCAGCTGCCGCCCCAGTACATGGCGAGCTTGCCCGAGGTGAACCACTGGTCACCCGTGGTGTCGGTGAGCTGCTGGATGGAGGGCGATCCGCCGCTCGCGATGAGGTCGCTCCAGAACTGGATGCCCTCCGCGGCCTCGGGCGAGGCGTAGCCGGACGCGTCGCCGTCGATCACGGTGCCGCCGGCCTGGAAGATGGTGTTGTAGTACGTGGTCTGGCCGTCCATGCCGCCGGCACCGCCGTACACGCCCTGGGCCGAGAGGGCCGAGGAGATCTGCGCGGCCGTGTCCTGGAACTCCTGCCAGGTCCAGTCGCCCTCGGGCAGAGGGACGCCGGCCTGCTCGAACAGGGCCCGGTTCGCCCAGATGCCGATGGTGTCGAAGTCCTTCGGCACGCCGTACTGCACGTCGTCGATGTTGTAGAGGTCGACGAGGGCCTCGGGGTAGTTGCCGAGGTCGAGGTCGCCCGCGTCGACGGCACCCGTGATGGGCTCGATCTGGTCGTTCGAGGCGTACAGGCCGATGTTCGGGCCGTTCATCCAGAACAGGTCGGGCAGGGTGTCGCTCGACGCCTGGGTCTGCAGCTTGGTCCAGTACTCGGCGAACGGCGTGACGTTGACGGTCACGTCGATGTCCGGGTACTCCTCGTTGAAGGCCGCGATGTTCTCCTCGATGGCGGGCACCTGGTTCTGGTCCCACACGCCGTAGGTGATCTTCGCGGAGAGGTCGCTTTCGGGGGCGGCGTACTCGCCGGATCCACCGGCCGCTCCGCCGGAGCCGCCGCTGCAGCCGCTCAGGGCGAGCGCGAGGCCGACGGCACCGGCGAGCACGGCGATGCCGCGCCGCGCGGGAGTGGGGAACGAGGGGCTCATCGAGAGGTCCTTTCGGGGGCGGGGGTTGTGGCGCGTGAGAAGTGATCGAGCACGTGGTCGGGCAGGTCGGGAACGGTGAAGGGAACGGATCCGGAGCGCAGGGACTCGGCCGCGAGCGATCCCGCGGCCACGGCCTCGCGTGCGGCGATCGGCGACACGACGGTCGGGGCGCCGTCGATCACGTGGTCGAGGAACTCCGTCATGGTGAGGAGGTCGGCATCGGCGTGGCCGCTGGCGACGCCCTCGATCGGGTACTCGGCGTCGCCGTCGGCCTGCCACTCGTGCCTGCGGTTCCAGACCTTGACGACGCCGCCGGCGGTGTCGCCGAAGTTCTCGAGCCGGCCCTCGGTGCCGATGACGGTGTAGTTGCGCCAGTAGTCGGGGGTGAAGTGGCACTGCTGGTAGCTGGCCTGCACGCCGTTGTCGAGCGTCATCATCATCATGGAGACGTCCTCGACGTCGACCACGGGGTTCAGGCCGGTCTGCGAGGCGGGCGGCCAGTTGTCGAACGAGAACCACTCCGGCATTGTCTCGCCGGAGCGGTCGCGGCGGTCGGTGATGTCGCCGTAGACCATGAGGTCGCCCATGCCCACGACGCGGCGGGTGTACCCGGACGCGAGGTAGTGGACGACGTCGATGTCGTGGCTGGCCTTCTGCAGCAGCAGTGTGCCGGTCTTGCTGCGGTCGGCGTGCCAGTCCTTGAAGTAGTAGTCGCCGCCGTTGCCGACGAAGTGCCGCACCCAGACGGCCTTGACCTCGCCGATCTCGCCGCGCTCGATGATCTCGCGCATCGTCCGGACCACGCCGGAGTGCCGCATGTTGTGGCCGACGTAGAGCGGGGTGCCGGTCTCGGCAGCGGTGGTCAGCACGCGGTCGGCGCCCTCCAGGTCGATGGCGAGCGGCTTCTCGAGGTAGACGGCGATGCCCGCGGTGAGCAGCTCCACCGCGATGGCCACGTGGGTGTTGTCCGGCGTCGTGACGATGGCGGCCTGGATGCCGCCCGCGGCGATCAGCTCGGCGAGGTCGCTGTAGATGGTCGCGTCGGGGAAGTTCTGCCGGCCGCGCTCGCGGCCGATCTCGGTCGTGTCCACGACGGCCACGACGCGTGCGCCCTCGCGGGCCGCGCTCACATGCCGGCCGATGTAGCTGCGGGCACCGGCGCCGATCACCGCCACCGAGAGGCCGGGGGCGGTCCCGGCCGCCGTCGTTTCCGTCATCGGTGCGTCGTCCACATCGTTGTGCATGCCGACATCCTGCAACAGTTGCGCGGATTTGTCACGTCTGGGGCTGAAATGAGCATGTCCAGACAGTAACGGCTCGATTCGGCCGGTCGGCGGGATCGCGTGATTGTTTTACGAGCCCGTAACACGGAGGCCGTGCGCACTCGAGGGGGTTGGGGTCCGTCGTCACAAGCGGCTTCACGGTCGCTGAGCTTGTCGAAGGGCCGTTCCCGGCGTCGGTTGCGTCCCTTGAACAGGCTCAGGGACCGTATCTGCTCAGGGACCGTACGAACCGGCGCAGGGGGCGTGCGGGGGTCAGGAGGACTGGGCCACCAGGAGGCGGACGCCGGCGGCAGCGAGATCCGCCGCGAAGTCGCGCGGCACGTCCTGGTCGGTGACGAGGACGTCGACGCGGGAGAGCGGGCAGATCCGGGCGAAGGTGCTGCGCCCGATCTTCGTGGCGTCGGCCGCGATCACCAGCCGGCGGGCGACGGACGCGATCTCGCGGCTGGCCTCCGCCTCCCCCTCGTGCAGCGTCGTGGCACCGAAGGCCCCGCTGAGGCCGTCCACCCCCAGGACGGCCGTGTCGATGCTGAAGTCGCGCAGCGACGCGCCGACGAGGGGGCCGACCAGCTCGTAGGACTGACGGCGCGGCACCCCGCCCGTGACGACGATCTTGACGTGCTCGCGCACCGACATCTCGTACGCGATGTTGAGGGCGTTGGTGACGATGGTGACCCCGGGCACGTCGGCGTTCACCTGCAGCCGCTCGCTGCGCCCCAGCATCCGCGCCACCTCACTCGTGGTCGTGCCGCCGTTCAGCCCCACGGACTCGCCCGGCGCGATGAGCTCGGCTACCGCGCGCGCGATCGCCACCTTCGCCTCGGCCTGGCGCGCGATCTTGTACTGCAGCGGCAGCTCGTATCCCGAACCTAGCGCGGAGGCGCCGCCGTGCGTGCGCGTGACGAGGCGCTGCTCGGCGAGCGTGTTGAGGTCACGGCGTACCGTGGCGGTAGACACACCGAGCGCCTCGCTCACCTCCGCGATGGAGACGTTGCCCCGTTCGCTCACGAGTTCGAGCACGACGTTTAAGCGCTGTTGCTGGGTCATCAGAGCGGCCCGTCCTTCGATTGGTGGTTCATTTTGACATACCCCACCTTGCGCCCCGTGATTGATTCTGCTCAAATACGTTCAGATCGATCATTTTTGTTCCGTCGTGCGCTCCACAGCAGCACACCCAGCCGAAAGAAGCCGATGCAAACCACCTTCGTCGACGCAGAGATCGCGTCCCAGCCGGAGATGTGGCGCCGCGCCGCCGCACTAGTGCAGGGCGTCGCCCCTCAACTGCCCCAGCGGGGTGAGCGCGTCGCCGTGGTCGGCTGCGGCACCAGCTGGTTCATCGCCATGTCCTACGCGGTGCTGCGCGAGCAGGCGGGTCACGGCGTGACCGACGCCTTCGCCGGGAGCGAGTACCCGCGCAGCCGCGAGTACGACCGTGTGCTCGCGCTCTCCCGCTCCGGCACCACGACGGAGATCGTCGAGCTGCTGACGGCGCTGTCGGGGACGCCGACGACGCTCATCACCGCCGTCGCCGACTCGCCGGCCGCCGGCGTGGCCGACGAGACCGTGGCGCTGCCGTTCGCCGACGAGCAGTCGGTCGTACAGACCCGCTTCGCCACGTCGACCCTCGCGCTGCTGCGCGCGCACCTCGGTGAGGATGTCGAGACGCTAGCCCAGCAGGCCGAGGCCGCGCTCGAGATCCCCGTCGACGACCTGCTCGAGGTGGATCAGTGCAGCTTCGTCGGCCTCGGCTGGGCCGTGGGCCTGACCTACGAGGCGGCGCTCAAGACCCGCGAGGCGGCGCAGTTCTGGTCCGAGTCGTACCCCGCCATGGACTACCGGCACGGCCCCATCGCCATCGCGCAGCCCGGCCGCCTGGTCTGGACCCTCGGTGCCGCCCCCACCGGTCTCGCCGAGGAGGTCGCCGAGACCGGCGCCCGCTTCGTCGCCCACGACCTCGACCCGCTCGCCGGCCTCATCGTGGCCCAGCGGTTCGCGGTCGGCCTGGCCAAGGCCCGCGGCCTCGACCCCGACAACCCCCGGTCGCTCACCCGCTCGGTCATCCTGGCGTGACCCCCGGAACCCCCTCGGCCGGATCGCCGGGTGGCACCGTCGGCATCGACGTCGGCGGCACCACCATCAAGGCGATCCGCGTGTCCGACGACGGCCGGGTGCTCGCCGAGCACCGCGCGCCGACGCCGAAGCCGGACCCGACGGGCGAGCGCGTCGCGGACGCCGTTGCGAAGGTCGTCTCCGCGCTCGGCGGTTCGGGCGGGTTTCCGGTCGGCGTCGTCGTGCCCGGCATCGTCGACGAGATCGAGGGGGTCGCGGTCCGCTCCGCCAACGTCGGATTCTTCGATGCGCCGCTCCGCGCGCTGCTCGAGCAGCGGCTCGGCGTCCCCGTCGCGTTCGGGCAGGACGTGCGGGCGGGGGCCGTCGCCGAGCAGCGGTCCGGCGCGGGGCGCGGGCTCACCGGCGGCGTCGCCTTCGTGGCGATCGGCACCGGTGTCGCGGCCGCGTTCCTGATCGACGGGCGCACGCTCGTCTCGGGCGGCTGGGCCGGCGAGATCGGTCAGCTCGTCCTCGGCTCCGGGACGCATGCCGGCAGGCGCATGGAGGAGGTCGCCTCCGCCAACGCGACCGCCGCACGGGCGGACGAGCCTGATGCGCGCGCGGTCGCGCTACGCGTGGCCGCGGGTGATGCGGACGCCTCGGCGGTCTGGGCGGACACCGTCGCCGTGCTCGCGGAGTCACTCGCCGGCATGGTCGCCGTGCTCGGTGTCTCGACCGTCATCCTCGGCGGCGGGCTCGCGCAGGCGGGCGACCTGTTGCTCGATCCCCTCCGCATCGACGTCGCGAGGCGCCTGACGAACCTGCGCATGCCGGTGCTCGTGTCCGCGGAGCACGGCGACATCGCCGCCGCGCTCGGCGCCGCGCTCCTCGCGCAGGACCTGCGCACGAGCGCCGAGGTCGTCGCGTGAGCGACCGGAGGACCGCAGGCACGCTGCTCACCATCGGTCGCCTGGTCGACGGCGACGGCCACGACGGACCCGCCTGGCTCCGGGTCGAGGACGGCGTGATCGTCGAACGCGGCATCGGCAGTGCCGCCGGAGACTCCGGGGACGCCGGGGACTCCGTGAATGCGCCCGCCACGCGGCTCGGCACGGTCGTGCCCGGCTTCGTCGACGCGCACGTGCACGGCGCGGTGGGCGTCGACTTCGGTGCCGTCGGCGCCGACCCCCGGCCGGCCATCGACTTCCACGCCGCCGCGGGCAGCACGACGCTGCTCGCCTCGATCGCGACAAGCGAGCTCCCCCTCACCATCGCCCGGCTGCGCGAGCTCGCGCCGCTCGTGCGCGCCGGGCACCTCGCGGGCGTGCACCTCGAGGGCCCCTTCCTGTGTCACGAGCGTCGAGGCGCCCACGACCCCGCGCTGCTCCGCGATCCCGACCCGGCATCGGTCGACGCCCTCCTCGACGCTGCGGACGGCACCCTGTCGATGATCACCGTCGCTCCGGAGCTGCCCGGCGCCCTGGCCGCCATCGAGACGCTCGTGGCCGCGGGCGTCGTCGTCGCGCTCGGTCACACAGCCGCCTCGGCCGATCAGATGCGCCGCGGCATCGACGCGGGCGCGACCGTCGTCACCCACGTCTTCAACGGCATGCCGCCGATGCACCACCGCGCCCCCGGTCCCGTCGGCGTCGCGCTGACCGACGACCGGCTCACCGTCGAGGTGATCGGCGACGGGCACCACCTCGAGGACGAGGCCGTCGACGTTGTGCGGGGAAGCGCCGCGGGGCGCATGACGCTCGTCTCCGACGCCATGGCCGCGACCGGCCTGGGCGACGGCGTGTACGAGATGGGCGGGACGACCGTCGTCGTGACGGACGGGGTCGCCAACCTGGCCGACAACTCCTCCCTCGCCGGAAGCACCACTACGGTCGGCGGGTCCGTGGCGCGGCTTCTGGCGCGCGGCGCGGATGCCGCCGAGATCGCCTCCATGACCAGCATCCGGCCCGCCCGCGCGCTCCGACTCGCCGGCCACGCGCTGACCGTCGGCGCCGCCGCCGACCTCGTGGAGCTCGGCCCGGCGGGCGTGGCGAGGACCCTGAGGGCGGGCACGTGGCTCGGGTAGTCGTGCTCACGCCGAACCCCGCCGTCGACGTGACCTACGAGGTGGCCGAGCAACGGATCGGCGAGACCGTGCGGGTCACCCGGGTGACGCGCCGGCCCGGCGGCAAGGGCCTCAACGTCGTCGCGGTGCTGCGGCGGCTCGGCGTGCCCGCCGTGGCCCTGCAGCCCCTCGGCGGCGATGGCGGGCGATGGATCGAGGCGTCGCTTCTCGAGGCGGGGGCCGACGCGGTCGTCGTTCGCGTCCCGGGCGGCACCCGCACCACGGTCGCGGTCGTGGACGGCCGCACGCATCCCACGCTCTACGCCGAGCCGGGCGAGGCGCTGACCGACGCCGCCTGGACCGAGCTCGCGGATGCGGTCTCGCGGCTGTGCGAGCCCGGCGGGTTCCTCGTCGTGTCGGGCTCATTCCCGCCCGGCAGCACGCCCGAGCGGGTCGGCGCCCTCGTGCGCGCCGGCCGGGCATCGGGGGCGCGGGTCGTCGCGGATACGAGCGGGGCGGCGCTCCTCGCGGCGGCCGACGCGGGCGCCGACATCGTGAAGCCGAACGAGGCCGAGGCGAGGGACGCGACCGCGACCGACACCCTCGAGGATGCGGCGGCCGCGCTGCTGGCCCGCGGCGCCGGCTGCGTCGTGATCTCGCGCGGCGGGGACGGGCTCACCGCCGTCGAGCCCGGAGGCTCGCGCCACCGCCAGCCCGCGGTCCCCGGCGTCGACGGCAACCCGACCGGCGCGGGCGACGCGGCGACCGCCGGACTCGTCGCCGCCCTGCACTCCGGCCTTCCGCTCGAGGAGGGCCTGCGCTGGGCCTCCGTCGTCGGTGCGGCCGCGGTGCTCGCCCCGGTTGCGGGCAGCATCGACATCGACGATCTTCCCCTCCTGGCCGACCGGCTCCCGGCCGGCGACCGCCCCACCCTGCCCCTCCCCATCCCCACGAGGTGACCATGACCAGCACATCGACTCTCGATCTCGTCGCGGAGGCGCGGAGCGCCCGCACCGGGCTCGGCGCCTTCAACGTGGTGCTGCTCGAGCACGCCGAGGCGATCGTCGCGGGCGCCGAGCGCGCCGGGCGGCCAGTCGTGCTGCAGATCAGCCAGAACTGCGCGCGCTACCACGGCGCCTTCGAGCCGATCGCGCTGGCCAGCCTCGCCATCGCACGCGCCGCATCCGTGCCCGCGATCGTGCACCTCGACCACGCCGAGGACGTCGCTCTCGTGCACGCCGCCGTCGATCTCGGGGTGCAGAGCGTCATGTTCGACGGCTCGCACCTCCCTTACGACGAGAACGTCGCGACGACCCGTGCCGTCGTCGAGCACTGCCACGCGCGCGGCGTGCTCGTGGAGGCGGAGCTCGGCGAGGTCGGCGGCAAGGACGGCGTGCACGCGCCCGGCGTCCGGACCGATCCCGGCGACGCCGCCGCGTTCGTCGCGGCCACCGGCGTCGACTCCCTGGCCGTGGCCGTGGGCACCTCGCACGCCATGACCTCGCGCGTCGCCTCGGTCGACCGCGACCTGGTCGCCGCGCTGGCCGGTGCGGTCGGCGTGCCACTCGTGCTGCACGGCTCGTCCGGCCTCAGCGACGACGAGCTGGTCGGCGCGGTGTGTGCGGGCATGACGAAGATCAACATCTCGACCCACCTGAACGGCCTGTTCACGGCCGAGGTCCGCGCCGCCCTCGCGGCGGACGACGCCCTCGTCGACCCGCGCAAGTACGTCGCGCCCGCACGGTCGGCCGTCGCGGACGAGGTGGAGCGCCTGCTCCGCCTGCTCGCGTCATGACCGCCGCGGAGACGCTCGGCCTCCCGGGCGTGGAGCCGCTGGCCACCGACCACCCATCCGTGCTGGCGTTGCGCGCCGCCGTCCGCGGGGAGTCCGACGCGCCGGAGGCGGTCGACTCGCTCGCGCCCGCGCTGGTCGCGGTGCTGCCTGACGCGCTCGAGGCGCACCGCGCGCTGGGGGTCGGCGACGATGTCACCCGGGCGACCCTCGCCGACGTCGGGCGCAAGATCGAGGCCTACGGCGCCACGGTGGACGTGCCGTGGCTGGTCGGCCTGCTCCGCGGGGACGTCCTCGCGCTCGGCCGCCTGCAGTTCGAGCGCGCGGTGACCGACGAGGGCCGCGCCATCCACATCCCCGAGGGCGGATCGCTGCGCCCGGACCTGGTCGACGCGTCGCTCGCCGAGGCCCGTGCGGCGTTCGGCGATGGGCCGATGATCTGCACGTCGTGGCTCCTCGATCCCGCGCTGCTGCAGCTGCCCGCGACGAGCAACATCGTCGCGTTCGCCCGGCGCTTCGACGTCGAGCCGACGGAGCCGGGGCACGAGGGTGACGAGGCCGCGGCGAAGTTCGTCTTCCGCCGGCCGCTCGCCGAGGTGCTCGACCCTGCGGCCGTCACCCCGCGGACGACGCTGGAGCGCCTCGTCGCGGACCACCTCCGCGCGGGCCGCCACTGGTCGGAGCCGAAGGGCACCCTCCGCCCCTGACCCCGAGCCCCTACGGTCCCTGAGCCTGTCGAAGGGACGCTCCCCGACCTCGGACCGCCCGCACCTCGGAACCAGAATCGCGACCGCGTGCCGCAGGTGAAACGGTGAATCAGGTGCGCTCGACGGGAAGCCACAGTTCGCAGGTGGCGGTGCTGAAGTCGTCGTTGCGCTCTAGGACGGCGACGATGGAGGGCCCCGGTCGGAGCCGCCAGGGGTTGGAGGGGAACCAGTCCGTCGCGGTGGCCGCCCAGACCGTCTGGAGAGCGGCTGGATAGTCGCCCTCCGCGCGGAACACCGCCCAGGTGCCGGCAGGAACTTCGATCGTGTCCAGATCGTCGGGGATTGCGGTGCCCTGGGTGACGGCAACTCCATGCAGGTAGGTGAGCTCGCTTCCCTCGGTGTAGTCCAGGTCGACGTCGGCGCTCACTTGCAACAGGCCCGCGGGGTCGGTGTCGCCCAGTGCCTTGAGTCGAGCGTGTTCGGTTGCCGGCAGCGAGGCGATGTGCGCTTGGATGTGCGGGTTGATGCCCTCGTGCTGGAGCGGCACGCGGGTGGCGTGCCCGACAAGGCGAAATGCCGGTCGATGGGCGAGGCGGGTGTCCATGGTCGAGTTCCCTTCTACGGTCAGGCGGAATCTGAGTTGCGGTTGTGTTCGAAGGGGGCCACCGGATCGCCGGACGTCGGCAGGACTCACGCCGTGCACGGAGCGGAATGCCCGGGCGAACGCCTCGCTCGATCCGTAGCCGTATCGCACCGCGATGCTGAGGAGGTCGCCGCCTCCCAGGACGTCTGCGGCGGCGAGTGTCATGCGTCGACGCCGGATGTACTCGGAGATCGGCATACCCGCCAGCGAGGAGAACATCCTTCGGAGGTGGTACTCGGTGGTGCCGAGCCCTGCCGACAGCTCGAGCACATCGATCTCATCGGTCAGACGCTCCTCGATGAGCTCGACGAGCCTGTTCAGCTGCGCGATCATGGCGCTCCCTTCGACCTCCACCCTCCCGGGTCGTCGCGGCCCGGACCCTACTCTTCAGGACCGATCCGGTCGCTCATCACCGCCCAGTGAAGAACGCTCCCCGCCTCGGACCGCGCGCACCTCACGTCGCTTCGACAAGCTCAGCGACCGTATGACCGTGCGACCGCATCCGGCGCTCGGCACCTCCGCTACTGCGTGGGGGCGGGGCGGCGCAGGACGTGGGCCATCCACCACCAGATGAGGGCGCCCACCACCGCGAACACGACGAGGGATACAATCACGCTCACGATCGCGAGGGCGATGCCCGTGCCGAAGCCGACCGCCGTCGCGTCGGGGACGGCGGCACCTGGTGCCGGGAACAGCGAGCTGAGCGACAGCGTGCCGACGACCTGACCCAGCACCGACAGCACGGACGAGACGATCGCGAGCGCGGGGATCGAGATGCCGATCGAGCTCCAGGTCACGGCCCAGGGGCGCACGACGTCGTGCGCGCGCAGGATCCAGAACGACGTGAAGACGCCGAGCACGAGGATCGCAAGGCCGAGGAGCCCGGCTCCGAGTAACCACGCCGGCGCATTGACGGTCTCGAGCAGCTCGAAGACCCCCTGCGCCTGGGGGTCGATGCGCACGCCGTCCGCGCCCCGCGACGCCGCGGTCAGCAGCGCAGAGAAGAAAGCGAGGATGACACCGAGGATGATCGCGGCGAGCAGCATCGAGCCGCCGAGATTGACCAGGTTGAGGGAGACCGCGCCCGCGATGAACGCACCGCGCTTCTGCCGCGGCTGCAGCGGCGGCGCCGGCGGTCGCACGGGCATCGCACCGTGCTCCTGCCCGCCGAACGGCTGCCGGTATGGCGACTGCTGTCCGTACGGCGGTTGCCCGTACTGCGGCTGCCCGTACGGCGGTTGCCCGTACTGCGGCTGCCCGTACGGCGGTTGCCCGTACTGCGGCTGCCCGTGCGGCTGCTGTCCCTGCGGCGCCCCGTACCGCGGCTGTGCGTGGGGCTGCTCCGGCGGCATCGTCATGTGCTCAGACTAGGAGCGGAGCGGCACTCCCTGCAGCACCCCGAGTACCGAGGCTGGCGGCTACTCCTCGGGGAGGATCGGCCGCCACACCACGATGTCGGTGGGCCGCTGGGCGCGGGTGCCCGCCCGGAGCGAGATGACGTTGCCGTCCCCGCGCGCGGCGAACACGCGGCGCCCGGGCCGGTTGAGCAGCTCGTCGGCCAGCGCGCCCTCCAGCTCGCGCACGCGGTGGCGCAGGGCGACGACCTCGTTCTCGAGCTGCAGGATGCGCGCGATGCCCTCGAGGCTCACGCCCTCCGCGCCCAGACGGGCAACCTCGCGCAGCTGCACGATGTCGCGCATGGAGTACCGGCGCGACTTCCCGGCGGTGCGGGTGGGGCGAACGAGCCCGAGGCGGTCGTACTGGCGCAGGGTCTGCGGGTGCATGCCCGCGAGCTCGGCGGCGACGGAGATCCCGAACACGGGGGCGTTCTCGTCCATGGAACCGGTGTCGCTCATGATCCCTCCGCCTTCCTCGTCAGACCGAACGGGCCCGTTCGATCAGCTCCGTCCGCGGGTTCTCCTGCGGGCCGCCCGCGGTGAACGCCTGCAGCGCCTCGCGCTGGGCATCCGTGAGTCGGCCGGGCACGGCGACCTCGATGCGCGCGAGCAGGTCGCCCTCGCCCTTCGCGGTCTTCACACCCCTGCCCTTCACGCGCAGGATCTTCCCGCTCGACGTTCCGGGGGCCACCTTGAGCCGCACCGGATCCCCGCCGAGCGTCGGCACCTCGATGGTCGCGCCGAGCACGGCCTCCGCGAACGTGACGGGCACGTTCACCCGCAGGTTCAGACCGTCCCGCTCGAAGACGGGGTGCCTGCGCACGGAGACCGTGAGGATCAGGTCGCCGGCCGCGCCGCCGTCTGGGCTGGACTGCCCCTTGCCGGGGACGCGGATCTTCTGGCCGTCCGTAACGCCGGCAGGCACGCGCACGTTGATGGGCTTCCCGTCCGACGTCTGCAGGTGCACGGTGTCGCCCTTGGTCGCGGTGACGAAGTCGATCGTCGTGCTCGCCGTGACGTCGCGGCCCGGCGTGGGGCCACCGAAGCCGCGGAAACCGCCCGAGGGCTGGCCGAAGCCGCCACCGCCGCCGAACATGCCGCCGAGGATGTCCTCGAAGCCGCCGCCCTGCGGGAAGGAGGTGCGGCCACCCCGGCCGCCGCCGCCGCCGAACATGCTGCCGAAGACGTCCTCGAAGCCGCCCGCGCCGCCGCCCGCGCCCGAGGGGGCGCTGAACCGGGCACCCGATCCCATGGCGCGGATCTGGTCGTACTCGGCCCGCTGGGCGGAGTCGCTCAGCACCGAGTGGGCCTCGCTGATCTCCTTGAACCGCGCCTCGGCGGAAGCATCACCGGGATTCGCGTCCGGGTGATACTTCCGCGCGAGCTTGCGGTAGGCCTTCTTCAGGTCGGCCTCGGACACGTCCTTGGGGACGCCGAGGACCTTGTAGAAGTCCTTGTCGAACCAGTCCTGACTAGCCATCTGCCGGAGTGTCCACTACGACCTTCGCCGCGCGAAGCAGCGTCTCTCCGATGAAGTACCCGCTCTCCACCACGTCGGCGACCGTCTGCACGGTGACCTCGGGGTTGGGCTTCTGGAAGATCGCCTCGTGCACGGTCGGGTCGAAGGGGTCGCCCACGGTCCCGACGGCGGTGAGGCCGATGCGCTCGACCCCGGCCCGCAGCTTCTGGGCGATCGCGGTGAATGCGGAACCCTCGGTGAGGTCGCCGTGCTTCTCCGCCCGGTCGAGGTCGTCGAGCACGGGCAGCAGCACCTTGACGACGTCGCCGACCGCACGGGTGCGCTCGACCTCGCGGTTGGCCTCGGTGCGCTTGCGGTAGTTGGCGTACTCCGCCGTCACCCGGCGCAGGTCCTCGAGGTGCTCGTCCGTCGGGGCCTGCTTGGCCTCGGCCTCCGCCTGAAGGAGCGACTCGAGCTCCTCGTCCAGCTCGGTGGACGACGTCTCGACGTCGGGGCCCTCGGCCTCGACGAACTGGGCGTCGTCGACCGGCTGGCCGGTGGCCGGGTCCGGAGCCGTGGCCCCGGACCCGTCCTCGGCACGACCGTCCTCGAACTCGTCGTTGCTGGACTTGTCGGTCGTCATGCTTACTTCCCGTCCCGGCTGTCGGTCTCGTCGTCCACGACCTCGGCGTCGACGATGTCCTCGTCGGAGCCCTCGGCCTGCGGGGCGCCGTCGGTCGGCTGGGCGCCGGCGGACGCATCCGCCTGGCTGGAGGCGTAGATCGCCTGGCCCAGCTTGGACTGGCTCTCGTTGAGCTTGTCGAACGCGGTCTTGACGGCGTCGCTGTCCTCGCCGCCGAGGGCGCTCTTCAGGGCGTCGACGTCGGCCTGGACCTCGGACTTGACGTCCTCGGGCAGCTTGTCGTCGTTCTCCTTGATGAGCTTGTCGATCGAGTAGGCGAGCTGCTCGGCGTTGTTGCGGACCTCGGCCTCCTCGCGGCGGCGCTTGTCCTCCGCGGCGTGCTCCTCGGCCTCGCGCACCATGCGCTCGATGTCGTCCTTCGCGAGCGAGGATCCGCCCGTGATGGTCATCGACTGCTCCTTGCCGGTGCCCTTGTCGCGAGCGGACACGTGCACGATGCCGTTGGCGTCGATGTCGAACGTGACCTCGACCTGCGGGATGCCGCGAGGCGCCGGCGCGATGCCGGTCAGCTCGAAGGTGCCGAGGTTCTTGTTGTCGCGGGTGAACTCGCGCTCGCCCTGGAAGACCTGGATGGCGACGGACGGCTGGTTGTCGTCGGCCGTCGTGAAGGTCTCGCTGCGCTTGGTCGGGATGGCGGTGTTGCGCTCGATGAGCTTCGTCATGATGCCGCCCTTGGTCTCGATGCCGAGGCTCAGGGGGGTCACGTCGATGAGCAGCACGTCCTTGCGCTCACCCTTCAGCACGCCGGCCTGGAGTGCGGCGCCGACGGCGACGACCTCGTCCGGGTTCACGCCCTTGTTCGGGTCCTTGCCACCGGTGAGCTTCTTCACGAGCTCGGCGACGGCGGGCATGCGGGTCGAGCCACCGACGAGCACGACGTGCGCGATGTCGTTGACGGAGACGCCGGCCTCGCGGATGACGTCCTCGAACGGCTTGCGAGTGCGGTCGAGCAGGTCGCTCGTGAGCTCCTCGAACTTGGCGCGGGTGAGCGTCTCGTCGAGGTTCGCCGGACCGGACTCGGTCAGCGAGAGGTACGGCAGCTGGATGCTGGCGCTCATCGAGGAGCTGAGCTCCTTCTTGGCCTGCTCGGAGGCCTCCTTGAGGCGCTGCAGGGCGATCTTGTCCTTCGAGACGTCGACGCCCGTCGAGTCCTTGAAGCGCTTGATCAGGTGCTGGACGATGCGCTGGTCCCAGTCGTCGCCACCGAGACGGTTGTCACCGGCGGTCGAGCGCACCTGGATGGTGGAGAAGTCGTCGTCCTTGCCCACCTCGAGGAGGGAGACGTCGAAAGTTCCGCCACCGAGGTCGAAGACGAGGATGAGCTCGTCCTCCTTGCCCTTGTCGAGGCCGTACGCGAGGGCCGCGGCGGTGGGCTCGTTGATGATGCGCAGCACGTTGAGGCCAGAGATCTCGCCGGCCTCCTTGGTGGCTTGGCGCTCCGCGTCGTTGAAGTACGCGGGCACGGTGATGACGGCGTCCGTCACGGTGTCACCCAGGTACTGCTCGGCGTCGCGCTTGAGCTTGGCGAGGATGCGGGCCGAGATCTCCTGCGCGGTGTACTTCTTGGCGTCGATGTCCGTGGTCCAGTTGGTGCCCATGTGGCGCTTGACGGACGAGATGGTGCGGTCGACGTTCGTGACGTTCTGGCGCTTGGCGGTCTCGCCGACGAGCACCTCGCCGTCCTTCGTGAAGGCGACGACCGAGGGGGTCGTGCGAGCGCCCTCGGCGTTCGCGATGACGGTCGGTTCTCCACCCTCGAGCACCGACACGACAGAGTTGGTGGTTCCGAGGTCGATTCCTACTGCACGAGCCATATGCGTGTATCTCCTTGTTGAGCGAGCTTGTCCGGGGAAAGCTGATTCTTCGAAAGTCTGGTCGAGACTTGAGCCTCGATGACTCAAGTTTACTCCGGGCGGATGCGCCGTCAAGTCGACGACGCAGAAACTTGAGTGATACCGACTCAACTCCCACCAGCCTGCCAGACAGTCGCACGGACACCCGCGCAGCCCGCGTCCTAGGGTGGGGATCATGACTATCGAGTCCCGCGGAAGCGACCTTGTCGCCCTGCACTACGCGCCCGAGATCCTCCAGGTCGTCAACGTCTGGGACGCCGTGTCGGCGACCGCCGTCGCCGCACTGCCCGAGACGCGGGCGCTGGCCACCGCCAGCCACTCCATCGCCGCGACGTTCGGCTACGAGGACGGCGAGAAGATCCCCCTCGACCTGCACCTCGACATGATCGCCCGCATCGTGGCCGCCGTGGACGTGCCCGTCTCCGCGGACCTCGAGGCAGGTTACGGCGACGCGGGCGAGACGATCCGTCGCGCCATCGGCGTCGGCGTCGTCGGCGCCAACCTCGAGGACCAGATGAAGCCGCTGGACGAGTCGCTCGCCTCGGTCGAGGCCGCGGTGAAGGCGGCGCAGGCCGAGGGCATCGAGTTCGCCCTGAACGCCCGCACGGATGCGTTCCTCCGCGCCGGGGACAGGCCCGCGGAGGAGGTGCTGGCCGAGGCCATCGCCCGTGGTCGCGCCTACCTCGACGCCGGCGCGACCTGCGTGTTCGTGCCCGGCCTCCTCGACGAGGCGACCGTCACGCAGCTGGTCGACGCCCTCGGGAAGCAGCGGATCAGCGTGATCGGCGTGCCTGGATCGCTCGCCCCGAAGACGTTCGAGCAGCTCGGCGTCGCGCGCATCTCGTACGGCCCGTGGACCCAGCGCGTCGCGCTGACCGCGCTGCAGGACGCCGCGACGGCGCTCTACTCCGGCGGCGCGCTCCCCGAGGGAACCCGCCCCCTCAACTGAGCCCAGCAGGAGTCCGCGGCCGCGGTGAGCCGCGGTCGCTGAGCCACCGCGGTCGCTGAGCCACCACGGTCGCTGAGCCACCACGGTCGCTGAGCCACCACGGTCGCTGAGCCACCACGGTCGCTGAGCTTGTCGAAACGACGTCACGTCCCTTCGACAAGCTCAGGGACCGTAGGGGACCCTGTCAGGGACCGTAGCCGCGCTAGGGGCGGGGCGGGCGGCAGCGGAGGATCGACGCGGTGCCGCTCACGCTCACCGCGCCGGCGGAGAACGGCAGCAGCAGGGTGTCCCCGGCGGTGACCGCCGTCGCGGTGCCGGCGGCATCCGTCACCGTGCCGTCACCCTCGAGCACGACGAGGATCGAGAAGCCGGGCTCCAGGGTCGCGCCCGCCGCCGCAGCCGCGTCGATGCGCTCCAGCCGGAAGTACTCGCCCGCCGCGGGCGGCAGCAGTGCGGCATCGCCCGCGCGGGTCACGACGCCGGCGACGTCACCGTCGTCCCAGGCGCCCCGGTTCACCGCCTCGAGCGCGCGGTCGAAGCCGAGGGTGAGGTGCCCCTCCTCGAGCCCATTCACGTCGAAGCCGTCCCACTCCAGGAGGATGGAGAGGTCCTCGGGCTCCTGCACCTCGACGACGAAGGTGCCCTCGCCCAGCGCGTGCGGGGTCCCCTGCGGCACGAAGACGGTGTCGCCGGGCGCCACCTCGACGACGTTGAGGGCGCCGAACAGGGCTTGCGTGAGCTGCGCGTCGACCCAGCGGTGCAGCACCTCGGCGGGCATCTCGTCGCGGAAGCCGACGCCCACCGATCCGCCGTCGACGACGTACCAGGCCTCGGCCTTGCGTGTTTCCGGGAGAGCTCGCGGGCGGCGAAATCGGTGCCGGGGTGCGCGTGCACGGGCAGGCGCTGCCCGGCGTGCAGGAGCTTGACGAGCAGCATCGGGTCGTCGCCGTAGCGGGCGACGTGCTCGTCGCCGAACCAGGCGACCGGGTCGGCGGCGAGGGCATCGCGCAGCAGCGTGCCGTCGGGCAGGGTGGTGAGCCCGAGGGAGTCCTCGCCGAAGAGCGTCGTGGCCGATCCCACCCAGTCCTCGGGCACGCGCGCATCGGGGCCGACCGGGGGCTGCCGCCGGAACCGCGCGATGCGGTCGCCGCCGAGGTAGAAGCGGTCCGGCGGCTGGTTCGGGCCCAGGGGGATGATCGGCAGCGTCATGCTCGAACGCTACCCGCGCGTCCCGCCCCCGTGCCGCCCGCGCTCTCCCTCCGTATCTCCCGACTCCCGTTGGTGTTCCGGATTCAGGCCCACCCGATCCCGTTCTGTCCTGAATTCAGGCTCAGCTGCGACACGCCGCGTTGGGGAGCCCCTAGACGCGGCGTGTCGCAGCACGGCCTGAATTGCGAACGTAGGCGGAGGCGGAGGGGGGAACGGAGGCAGGGGGGCGGAGGCGGGGGTGGGAGACAACAGGTGACCGGAGGCAGGGAGGAGCGGGCGGTGGGGAGGCGGTGGCCCTACTCCTTCGCGGAGTCGGCGGGCCAGGCGCGCAGGCCCGCGTCGAGCGCGGTGACGAGGCGCGCGAACGACGCGTCAGCCGACCGCGCCAGGCGGAAGCCCCCCGCGCGCTCGATGTCGACGAAGCCGTGCAGGGCGCTGCGGATCATGCGGGTCGCGTCCACGGCATCCTCGCCCTCGATGCCGTAGCCGCGGAGGATGGCGAAGATCGAGCCGACGACCCGGTCCGCGACCTGGACGTGCTCGGGCTCCTCGGGCGGCCGCTGCGTCGCCGGGTAGAGCCGGGGGCGGGCGTGGGCGTACGCGCGGTAGGCGTCGGCGACGGCGCGGAGGGCATCCGGCCCGGCGCGGCCCACCGCGGCATCGGCAAGCGCCTCCCCCAGCTCGCGCGTGGCGACGACGGAGAGGCGCCGATGCAGCGCGGCGATGCTCGGCACGTGCTTGTACAGGCTGGGCACCGCGACGCCGAGCCGGGCGGCGAGTGCGGCGAAGGTGAGGTCGTCGAGCCCCACCTCGTCGGCGAGCGCGGCCGCCTCGGCCGTGACGACGTCGGGCGAGAGGCCCGCCCTAGGCACGGGCGAACACCTGGGCGCCGAAGTCGACGAGTCGGGCGTTGACGATATCCGGCGAGTCGGTCATCGGGTAGTGGCCGGAGTCGGGCACGAGCAGGAGGTCTCCGCGCAGGGCGTCGGCGACGAACCGCCCCTCGGCGGCCGGGTCCTTCCAGTCGCGGTCGCGCTCGCCCACCACGACGAGCACGGGGCAGCTCACCTGGTCCAGTCGGGCCTCCGCGGGCGCGTGCGAGGTCCGGGCGGTGCGTTGGAACGAGCGCCAGTGCGCGCCGCGTCGGAAGCTCGCGGCCATCTCGGCGCGGTGCTCGGCGAAGTCGGCCGGGCGACGGCCGGGGAACAGCCCGCGGTAGTAGGCGTCCCAGACGGTGGGACCCCAGGGCTTCAGGAGCAGGGCCCGCATCACGGCGCCCACCAGCGCGCCGCCGGGCGGGTTCCGCACGAACGGGGCGAGCAGCGCGAGCCCGGCGATGGAGTTCGGCGCATCGGCGGCGGCGGCGATCACGGCGGCACCCGCCGCCATGGAGTTGCCGAGCACGAGCGCCGGGCCGCCGAGGTGCTCGACGAGCGCCAGGATGTCGCCGGCCAGGGCCGCGTCGTCGAACGCCTCGAAGTCGTCATCGCTCTCGCCGTGCCCGCGCAGGTCAAGGGTCGCGACCCGGTATCCGGCCGCGACGAGCGCGGGAACGGTGAAACGGTAGGCGGAGCGGAGCTCGCCCATCCCGGGGACGCAGACGACGAGGGGTCCGTCGCCGAGCAGGTCGTAGGCGAGGCGGCCGGTGCCGCGGTCGAGATAGCGAGTGGTCATAGCCATAAAGCTAATGCAATTAGCCAAAAAGCGCAAGGGCCGGTCGAAGGAGGGCGCAGGATGGGTGCGAGGGGCGTTCCGGCACCGGAGCGATCCCCGCCACTAGGTTGTGAGCATGAGGAACGCCTCGAGCCGTGATGCCGCGGCCGACCACTCCCCCACACAGCCCGACGTGGCACCGGTGCCACGCAACCGCGTGCTCGCCTGGGCCCTCTGGGACTGGGGTTCCTCCGCCTTCAACGCCGTCGTCACCACCTTCGTCTTCAGCACCTACCTTGCAAGCACGCTGTTCGTCGACCAGAGCGTGCTCGACGCCGCGGGCGACGACGCGCGGGATCCCGCGCTCGTGCGCGCTCTCGCCGAGAACGCGACGGTCATCTCGACGGCGCTGGCGATCGTCGGCCTGCTCGTGGCCGCGGTCGCGCCCATCCTGGGCCAGCGCTCCGACGGGTCCGGCCGGCGCAAGTTCTGGCTGATGGTGAACACCGCGATCGTCGTGCTATCGATGGTCGCGATGTTCGCGGTGCTGCCCGCTCCGCCCTACCTCTGGCTCGGCGCGCTCCTCCTCGCCGCCGGCAACCTCTTCTTCGAGTTCGCGAGCGTGAACTACAACGCGATGCTCGTGCAGGTATCGACGCCGAAGAGCGTGGGCCGGGTGTCCGGCTTCGGCTGGGGAATGGGATACGTCGGCGGCATCGTGCTGCTCGCGATCCTGCTCGGGCTCTTCCTCTTCAACGTCGGCGACCCGGCGACCCGCGGCGTGCTCGCGATACCCACCGGCGCGGACGGCGGATCCCTCGACGTGCGCCTCGCCGTGCTCGTGGCCGCGCTCTGGTTCGGCGTCTTCGCCATCCCGCTGATGCTGCGCGTGCCGGAGATCCCGCCGACCAGGCGCACCGAGCAGGTGGGCTTCCTGCGCTCCTACGTGCTGCTGTACCGCACGGTGCGGGCGCTCGCGAAGCGCAGCCCGCAGGTGCTGCTGTTCCTCCTGGCGAGCGCGGTGTTCCGGGACGGGCTCGCGGCCGTGTTCACGTTCGGCGCGATCATCGCCGCCCAGGTGTTCGGCTTCACGTTCACCGAAGTGCTGCTCTTCGGCATCGCCGCCAACGTCGTCGCGGGCATCGGCACCTTCGTGGGCGGCAGCCTCGACGACCGCATCGGGGCCAAGAACGTCATCCTCGGCTCGCTGGTCTGCCTCGTTCTCGGCGGCATCGGCGTGCTGCTGGTCGGCGACGCGAAGAGCGGGTTCTGGGTCACCGGCCTGTTCCTCTGCCTCTTCGTGGGTCCGATCCAGGCGGCCAGCCGTAGCTTCCTCGCGCGGATCACGCCGGTGGGACGCGAGGGCGAGATCTTCGGCCTGTACGCCACGACCGGCCGGGCCGTGAGCTTCCTCGCGCCGGCCCTGTTCGGCGTCGTCGTCTCGCTCACCGGCGACACCCGCTACGGCATCATCGGCATCGTGGCGGTGCTCCTCCTGGGGCTCGCGCTCATGCTGCCGGTGAAGCCCCGGCCCGCCGTCATCGACTAGGTCACCCCGGCGCGCCCGCGTCCTGTTTGGCGCCCGGGTCCGGGGCGTAGCATCGCAGCATGACGACGGTGAGACCCATCGGATTCTGGCTGAAGCTCGTCGACCGCCTGATCGACGACGGATTCGCGCGCACGCTCGAGGAGCACGGCATCACCCGGCGGCAGTGGCAGCTGCTCACGATCCTCGACGCGAACGCCGCGTCGGGCGAGCAGCTCTCCGCGGCGATCCGCCCGTTCCTCCAGGGGGATGCCGCGGCCGCGGCGGATGCGGGAGAGCCTGCTACCGCGGAGGAGAACCTCGAGGAGCTGCTCGAGAGCGACTGGGTGGTGCTCGAGGGCGGGTTCTACGCGCTCACGGACCGCGGGCGGACACTGTACGAGAAGCTGCGCATCGTGGTCACCGGCATCCGCGAGCAGGTCTCCGAGGGCGTGAGCGAGGAGGACTACGCGACGACGCTGGTCACCCTGGAGCGCATGGCGACGAACCTCGGCTGGCGCGACAGCGACTAGGTGCCCCGCACGGTCCCTGCGGCTGTCATCCACGGTCCTCAAGCCTGTCGTTCACGGTCCCTGAGCCTGTCGAAGGGACGAGCGCTTCCTACGCGGCGGCGGCGAGGCTCATCGCGTCGGCGGTGAGCTCGACCGAGCGGAGGCGGTCCGCCACCTCGAGGGACGCGTGGGCGACGATGACCTCGTCCGCCTTCGCGGTCTCGGCGAAGCGCTCGAGGAACGTGCGCACGTCGCCGGGCGTGCCGACCCCGGTGAAGCGCATCATGTTCGCCAGCTGCTGACCCTGCGTGGTCAGCAGGAACGAGTCGATCTGCTCGTCGGTGTAGTCGGGCGTCGCCGGGCCCCGGGCGATCATGCTGCGCACCCGGGCGCGGCGCATGATCTCGAACTGGCGCACCGCATCCGACTCGTCCTCGGAGGCGATGACGTTGGCGCCGACGATCACGTAGGGTGCCTCGAGCTGCTCGGACGGGCGGAACTCGCGGCGGTAGAGCGCGACGGCCTCGTACAGGGAGTCGGGCGCGAAGTGGGAGGCGAACGCGTAGGGCAGGCCGAGCGCGGCGGCGAGCTGGGCGCCGAACAGCGACGACCCGAGGATGTACAGCGGCACGTTGGTGCCGCCGCCCGGGACGGCCTGCACGCCGGGGACGCGCGAGGCGCCGCGCAGATAGGCCTGCAGCTCGAGGACGTCCTCGGGGAAGCGGTCCGCCGAGGCGTTGTCACGGCGCAGCGCGCGCATGGTGGTCTGGTCGCTGCCGGGCGCGCGACCGAGGCCGAGGTCGATGCGGTCCGGGTACAGCGTGGCGAGGGTGCCGAACTGCTCGGCGATGGTCAGCGGTGCATGGTTCGGCAGCATGATCCCGCCCGAGCCGAGGCGGATGGTCGAGGTGTGCTCCGCGATGTGCCCGATCAGCACGCTCGTGGCCGACGACGCGATGGTCGGCATGTTGTGGTGCTCCGCGTACCAGACCCGCTGGTATCCGCTCTTCTCCGCCGTCTGCGCCAGCGCGACACTGGCCGCGAAGCTCTCCCTGGCGGTGCTGCCGGGGGCGATGGGGGCGAGGTCGAGGATCGAGAGCGGGAGAGTCATCTGCTGGGGGCCTTCTTCGTTCGTTGAGTCTCTGGGGTGCCTAGGAGCGCACCACAGAATCACAACGCTCAGGAGGCCGGGAACGTTCCCGCATCCGCCACATCGATGAGCACCTTGCCGACCGCGCCCGCCTCGACCGCGGCGTGGGCCTCCGCGGTGTGCTCGAGATCGAACCGGTGCAGGGGCAGGCCGACCTCGTCGCCCACCCGCAGCGCGTCGTCGCGAAGGGCGGCGACGATGTCCTCGCCGGCCGCGGCGAGCGCCTCTGCGCCGACCGTGTAGAGCAGCAGGAACTGGTAGCGCACGTTGAGCGCGAAGTGCCGCCGCACGTCGAGCGTCATCTGGTCGCCGCCGTTGTTCGCGTAGACCGCGATGCATCCCCGGTTGCGGACGACGGCCGCGTTCAGCGCGGCGTTCACCGCGGGCGAGACCTCGACGACGAGGTCGACGCCGTCCGGAGCGACGGCCCGGATGGCCTTGGCTGCGTCGCCCTCGCGGTAGTTCACGATGTGATGCGCACCGGCCGCCGTGGCGAGGCGGCCCTTCTCGTCCGAGCTGATGGTCGACACGACGGTGGCTCCGGCCCACCGGGCGAGCTGGATGGCCGCGTTGCCCACGGCTCCCGCACCCCCCGCGACCAGTACGGTCTTCCCCGCGAGGGCCCCGGGCGAGAGTCGTGACGGCCCGTCCTCCGCGACGGTGAGCGCCCGATGGGCCGTGATCGCGGGCACGCCGAGGCTCGCGCCGATGTCGAAGCTCGCGTTGTCCGGCAGCGGATACACCCGGTCGGCAGGGAGCACCGAGCACTCCTGGGCCGTGCCGCCCGCGGCGAGGTCGTGCGCGGCGAGCGCGAGCCAGACGCGGTCGCCGACCACGACGTGCGTCACGCCCGGGCCGACCGCATCCACGACGCCGGAACCGTCCTGGTTCGGCACCATGTCGGCGAAGGGCAGCTTCTGCTTGCCGGTGGCGCCCTTGCGCGACTTCCAGTCGGTGGGGTTCACCCCGGATACGGCGATGCGGACCCGCACCTCACCAGGGCCGGGCTCGGCCGGCTCGCGGTCGACGAGGTGGAGCACGGAGGGCTCACCGGTCTCGCTGTAGATGATCGCCTTCATCGGTGTCTCCTTCGCTCGCCCCTGCTGCGAGCATCACACACACCGCGGCTGCCGTGCCACCACAAGGTACGCGGAGACGCCGCGTTACCAGGGTGAAGTCGCGTCCCTTCGACAGGCTCAGGGACCGGATGGGAGCGAACCTCAGGGACCGTATTGGGTGGACGCGCGCGCCCCCGTTTCCCGTTCGAGCCGTGCCGCCGAGCCCCAGTTGCGGGAGACGACCGCGCCCACCGTCCGGCCGTCGATACGCTCCGACCGCGGCGCTGACGAAGACAGGAGATCAGGATGAGCGAGAAGCGGTCCCTGCTCAAGGGCCAAGGGTTCCTCGTGATCAGCGTGAGCGCAGTGATAGTCGCCGGCTTGGTGATCACGAACCTGGTGAGGGGCGCCATCAGCCCCGATCGGGCGATGCCGCCGGGGATCATGGCGATCTACATAGGCTTGGCCCTTGCCGTGGTCGTCCCCGGTATGGCCATCGCCCTGATCGTCGTCCGCCGAATCATCGGTGACCGGATCGAGGTCGCTTTTCGAGAGCCCGGCGGCAGGTGGCGACACGGCCGGCTCACCGTCATGGCCGGTCACCTGAGCTTCCAGCCGTACCTGTGACAGGTCCGCATCCCCAGGGGCGAGCCACTGGAATTCGAGGTGCACGAGCTCGGTCCCGACACCAGACGGCGCCCGTCGTTGCGGCAGATATGGTCCGTGAATCCGCTGCTGAGGATCCTGGAAGTCGACACGGATGAAGGCGTTCGAGAGATCGCCATCCAGAGGGTCCAGATCGATGAACTCCGGACCCGGTTGAACGAGGAGAGCCCGCGAGCGTAGTGGCGTCCCCTTCGCGGTTGCTGAGCTTGTCGAAGCGCCGTCCGGCCTTTCGACAGGCTCAGGGACCGTGAGTGGGCGGGTCAGCCCAGGGTGAGGGAGTGGTGGCGCCAGTCCGGGTCCGCCGCGAAGCGGGAGAGGGCGAAGCGGGTGATGTCCGCCTCGGGGTCGCGGTGCTCGGCAAGGTCGGCGAGCACCTCGCCGATCAGGGCCGAGAACTTGAAGCCCTCGCCGGAGTCGCCGCACGCGACGACGATGTGCTCGCCCACCCGGTCGAGCACGAACCGGCCGTCCGGGGAGTCGGTCCAGGAGCAGACCTGGGTCTGCACGACCGCCGTCGGCAGCGTCGGGATGTCGCGGCGCATCCGCTCGGCGGCGAGGCGGATGCCGTCCTCGTCCGGCGTGCGGTCCGCGTCGTCGGACGCGTACGGGCGGAGTGGCCGGTCGAGGCCGACCTTGTAGCCGAGGCCGGGGGTCGGCATGGCGTAGAGCACGGGCTCGTCGCCGACGGCACCGTCGATGAAGCAGGGCAGGTCGTCCGTCGAGGCGGACCGGGCGGGATCGCCGAAGGTCACCACCTGCTCGAGGTGCGGGCGCAGCGGCATCCGCAGCCCGACGGTCGCGAGGAGGGCCTCCGACTCCGGCCCGGCGGCGAGCACGGCGCGGTCGAACGGCTCGACCCCGCCGTCCTCGTAGGAGACGCGCACGCCGAACCCCGTCGCCTCGACGCCGAGCACGGCCCGGCCGAACTCGGTGCGCCCGCCGGCGGCGGTGAACAGGTCCAGCTGCGCGGAGAGCATCTCCGCGGCCAGGACGACCCCCGCGTCCTCCTGCCAGAGGGCGCCGCGGCCGTCCGGCCGGAGACCCGGGAAGAATCGGCCGACGTCCCCCGCGGACACGGACGTGAACGGCACGTCGCAGACGGAGAGCGCGGCGGCGGCCGAGGCGAGCGACGCGTCGTCGCGCCAGAGCAGCCCGCGGCGCAGGAACACGGTCCTGCCTGACCGCTCCTGCACGCGCTCCATGGCGGCGATGGACAGCCGGGCAAGGCGCACGCGGGGCTCGTCGGCGTGGGTCAGCCGCCAGATCCGCGTCGGACCCGAGGACGACGACCGGGCGTTGCCCGGCCCGTAGCGGTCGACGAGCACGACCTCGTGCCCGCGCTGCGCGAGCTGCGCGGCGGCGGGCAGACCCCACGCCCCCGCGCCCACCACCACGACCTTCATCGCTGCGGCTCCGCCCGGATCAGGTCGACCGCGCGCTCGGCGACGGTCATGATGAGGCCCACGGGATTGAGGGCCGGGATCGTGGGGAAGACGGACGCGTCCACGACGCGCAGGCCCCCGATGCCGCGCACGCGCAGCTGCGGGTCGAGCACGGCCATCGGATCGCCGTCGGCGCCCATCCGCGCGGTGCACGACACGTGGTAGACGGTCTGGTGCGTGGCCCGCAGGGCCCCGGACAGGTCCTCGTCGCTCTGCACGTCCGGCCCGGGGAACACCTCGCGCACGAGGTGCGACCGGAACGGCTCCTGCTCCGCGACCTTCCGGGCCAGGCGGGCGCCCGCCACGAGCATCCGCTCGTCCCGGCCCTCGGGGTCGGTGAAGTAGCCGTAGTCGATGGACGGCGGCGCGTCGGGCGACGGAGAGGTGATCCACACCCGTCCCCTGCTGCGGGGCTTCGCGACGTTGGGCACGAGGGACACGTTATTCGCCGGCAGCGCGACCCCGCGCCGCTCGGCGTGCACGCCCCACGTCTCGAGCGGGATGTGGGTGGACACGTCGGGCACCGTGCTGCCGGGATCGACGGTGGTCACGTAGCCGGCGTCCCACCCGGTGGCGCTGATGTCCGACCGCTCGCCGCTCGCCTCCCAGATCACGAGGCCCTCCGCGTGGTCCTGCAGGTTCTCGCCGACGCCCGGCAGGTCGAGCAGCACCGGCACGCCCGCCGCCTCGAGCACGGCACGCGGGCCGATGCCCGAGCGCATCAGCAGCGCGGGGCTGTCGATCGCGCCGCAGCTCACGATCACCTCGCGTCCGGCGCGCAGGTCGGTGACGCGTCCGTCCGCGCCGTGCAGCACGACGCCGACCGCGCGCCCGTCCTCGATCAGCAGGCGCTCGACGAGCGAGCCGAGCACGACCGCAAGGTTCTCCCTGCCCTCGGCGCCGGCCCGGAGGTAGGTGCGCGAGGTCGACGAGCGGAGGTTGGTGTCCGGCTCGTAGCCGATTTCGAAGTAGCCGGCCCCGGCCGTGAACTCGGCGTCGTTCCAAGACTCGCGCACCGGGACGTCGAGCGCGGCGGCAGCCGAGTCGATGACGTCCTGCAGGTAGGGGTTCCTGTCCTGCGGCGGGATCGGGGTGATCGGGGTCTGCAGCCGGTCGTAGTACGGGTTGACCGTCTCGTAGTCCCAGCCCTCGGCGCCGAGCGCGACCCACTCGTCGAGGTCGCCGCGCAGCGGCCGCCAGGTGATCATCGTGTTCGCGGTGGAGCAGCCGCCGAGAATGCGCAGACGCGCCAGCCGGATGTGCGAGTTGCCCCGTGCCTGCTCGACGCTGCGGTAGTCGAGGTCGTACTCGCCCTCGAGCATCTCGGCCCAGCGGCGGATCGACAGGGCGCGCGGCTCGTTCTCGTCGCTCGGCCCCGCTTCGACGAGCGCCACTGTCACGCCGGGATCCTCGCTGAGCCGGGCGGCGAGGATGCAGCCCGCCGTGCCACCGCCGACGATCAGGTAGTCGACGGGGTCCGCGGTCACCGGTGCGCCGTGTGCGAGCATGAGCACCCCGTCGAGGTCGAACAGCAGGACGAGGGCGCGCCACCGGGCTCCGGCGCGGCGCCGGTTGCGGCGGGCGCGTGGCAGGACGCGGTCTCCGCGACCGGGCGCGGCGTGTCGAGCGCCGGGTTCCGGTCGAAGAACCCGTGCGGCACGAGCGCGAAGCCCGCCGAGTCCACGGGCATGACCGGCCAGTCCTCCGGCCGCGGGTAGTGGGTGAGCCCGAACGTGTGCCAGAGCACGATGTCCTGGCCGTCGAGGTCGCGATCCTGCGTCACCCAGGTGTCGATGGCGTTCCAGCCGTCGTTCTGGTTCACCAGCGCGCCGGACGGGAACCGCTCCGCGGGGTCGTACCGCGTCACCCAGAGGTCCTTCGTGGTGAAGGCCGCCCGGCGCGCGATGGAGGACGCGGGGTCGGCGAGCAGGCCGGGCAGCCCCTCGGGCCGGAGGATGTACGACACCGGCTTGCCGACGCGGTTCGTCACGCCCGGGTTCAGCACCTGCCACGCCCGGCCGAGCTTGTTGTCCGCCTCGCGGGCGCTCTCGGACTCCCGCGCGATACGGGTGGCCTTCTGCGTGAAGCCGTTGCCGTACGGGTTCGCCGGCCCCATCGGCACCCGAACCGACTCGAGCTCGTCGACCGCGTTCGCGGTGCCGTCGACGCTCATGTCGAGGCGGGCGGAGAACAGGTGCTGGTGGTACGGGGCGCCGATGCCCGGCGCCACCTCGCTCGCCCACGGGTACTCGGTGCCGTCCTCGAGCGGACCGGGGTAGGCCGAGGCGAAGACGACGCCGGTCGCCTTGCACTCGAACTCGATCTTCCCGTCGAGGTAGAGGTACCAGTAGAAGCCGTAGTCGTAGTTGCCGACCGTGATGAAGAACGAGACGACGAGCCTGCGGTTGCGGCGCACATCGGTGGAGCCGTAGTACGCGTCGGTGTGCTTGAAGAGGATGGACGCGTCCTCCTCGTGCATGCAGATCGCGTTGGGGATGGTGCGGGGGTTACCGAACGAGTCCGACAGGACCGCGTCGAAGTACGTGATGTTGCCAAGGCAGTCGCAGCCGAGCGCGAGCGGGTTCGCCTCCTTGCCGAGCGAGTACTCGCCGGCGTCGAAGTAGTTCTGCCAGAACCGCACCGGGCTGGGGTCGCCGTAGGGCACGACCATCTCCGCGATGGAGGCGCGGTAGACGACCGGCCGCAGGCGGCCGCCGTCGACCACCCCGATCTGGTGCAGCACGAGCCCCTCGACCGGCGAGAAGCCGATGCGGAAACGCCATTTTTCCCACGCCACCTCGTCGCCGTCGACCGTGAAGCTCGGCCCCTCCGGCTGGGTGATGACGATGGGCCTCTGCGTCGCCGAGGGCGGCGGGAGCTCCTCGTCGAGGTGGAAGTTGTGCCGCTCCCGCGGGATCTCGAACAGGTGGTCGTCGATCAGCTGGGTGACCTCACCGGTGATCAGGTCGAGGTAGGCGACGACCCCATCCACGGGGTGGGCCCAGGCGTTGTCGCGCTCGTCGAGCTGCAGGAAGGCGAGGCAGCGCACGATGCGGCGGCCCTCCTCGCCCGGGATCTCGAAGCGGCCCGCGGACAGCGCGGAGATGCGCACGAGGCGCATGTCCTCGATCCCGCGCCTGCGCATCGCGGCCTGCCAGCCGTCGTGCGCCCAGAGCAGCTCCTCGACGCGGTCGAACTCCTCGAGCAGGATGGGCGGCTGCCCCTCCCGCTCGACGTCGACGGTCCGAGCGGTGACGACGGCGCGGGCGTCGAGATCGACCACCGCCTCCGTGGTCTCGCCGGTCTCCCGATGCAGCAACAGGGTCTGCACGCGGCGCGGGATGGACCGCCCCGCCAGCACGTCGGCCTTGTGCGGCTCGACGAGGTCGACCAGGGCGAACGCGGTCGCGTCGGAGGCGACGCCGGCCGCGCGCAGGATCTCGCGGTTCGAGGCGACCTCGACCGCGGTCAGCCGGGCAAGGGGGTGGCTGGCGCGTCCCGGCGCCGAGGCGGGCACGGTGGACGTGCTGGATGCCGTGGTGTCAGCGGATGCCGTCGATGCGGTGTGCGGGGTCATGCGCCGGCGAACCAGGTCGTCTTCAGGGCGGTGAACTTGTCGAGCGCGTGCAGCGACAGGTCGCGGCCGTAGCCGGACTGTTTGACGCCGCCGAAGGGAGTCGTCACGTCCAGCGCGTCGACCGTGTTGACCGACACGGTGCCGACGTGCAGGGCGGGCGCGACCCGCTGGGCGCGGCTCAGGCTGTCGGTGAAGATCGACGCGGCGAGGCCGTACTCGCTGCCGTTGGCGAGGGCCACCGCCTCCTGCTCCGTGCGGAACGTGGTGACGGCGAGGAGCGGACCGAAGACCTCCTCGCGGGCGAGCGTGGCGTCCGGGGCGACCCCGGTGAAGGCGGTGGGTTGCACGTAGTAGCCCCCGGTGTCCTCGAGCAGCCGGCTCCCGCCGAACGCGAGCGTGGCCTCGGTGCGGCCGACGTCGACGTAGCCGAGCACGCGGTCGAGCTGCCGCTCGCTGATCACCGGACCCATGGTGCTGGCGGGGTCGAGCGGGTCGCCCAGGCGGAGGGCGGCCACCCGGTCCGCGATGCGCGCCATCAGGTCGTCCGCGACGGACTCCTCCACGAGGAGGCGGGAGTTGGCGGAGCAGACCTGGCCGGAGCAGGCGTAGATGCCGGCGACGGCCCGCTCGGCGACGCGGTCGAGGTCGGCGGCGTCCGCGAACACGAGGTTCGCGCTCTTGCCGCCGCACTCGAGCCAGACCTGCTTCATGTTGGAGGCGCCGGCGTAGGAGAGGAACATCTTGCCCACCGCGGTCGAGCCGGTGAAGGCGATCGCGTCGACGTCCGGGTGCTCGCCGAGCGCGCGCCCGGCCTCCTCGCCGTAGCCGGGCACGACGTTCAGCACGCCGTCCGGCAGGCCCGCCTCGGCGGCGAGCTCGGCCAGGCGCAGCGCGGAGAGCGGGGACTCCTCCGCGGGCTTGAGCACGACGCTGTTGCCGGCCGCCAGGGCGGGCGCGAGCTTCCAGATCGCCATCTCCAGCGGGTAGTTCCAGGGCACGACGGCGCCGATCACGCCGAGGGGCTCCCGGGTGACGATCGCGAGGTCGCCTGCCGCGGTCGGGGCGACCTCGCCGTACAGCTTGTCGACCGCCTCGGCGTACCACTGCAGGATGGCGGCGCTGCCCGGGATGTCGATGGTCGACGTGTCCGTGATGAGCTTCCCGCCGTCGAGGGTGTCGAGGAGGGCGAGCTCGTCCGCGTGCTCGCGGATCGTGCCGGCCAGCGCGAGCAGGACCGACTTCCGGTGCGCGGGCGCGGACCGGGACCACGCGCCGGACTCGAACGACCGCCGGGCGGCGGAGACGGCGCGGTCGACGTCGACGGCCCTGCCCCTCGCGACCCGGGCGAGCACGGTGCCGGTGGCCGGGTTGACGGTGTCGAACTCGTCGCCGTCCGCGGCGTCGACGAACGCGCCACCGATGAACGCGCGCCGCCGGGGCTCGACGCTCCGGGCCAGCTGCTGCCAGTGCGTGAGAGTGCTCATCGGTCCTCCTGGAACGGGGTGGTCGAGCGGGTCGGGGTGGTCGAGCTGATCGGACTGCCCGCGACGGCATCCGCGATGGTCTGGGCGAGCAGCACGGCGCCGTCGAGCACGGCGGCGTCGCCGGCCGGGCGGACGGCGGCCGCCGCGAACTCCGGCTGGTGGTTGACGGCGGGCAGCGAGTCGATTGAGAGGTAGGGGTGGATGGCGCGGACCCGCTGCGACACGTTACCCATGTCGGTCGACGCCGTGTTCATGCCGGGCGGATTCCGCTCGGCCGGGTCCATGTCGCGGCCGAGGGCGGCGGCATTCGCGGCGAAGAGGCCCATGAGCTCCTCGTCGTTGCGGAACTCGGCGTAGCGCGGGCTCGTCTCCACGAGCTCCCACTCGCAGCCGGTCGCCAGCGCACCCGCGGCGAAGCAGCTGCGGACGCGGTCGAAGGCGCCCTCGAGATCGGCGAGCGTCTCTGCGCGCACGTACCAGGAGCCGCGGGCGAGGTCGGGGATCGCGTTGGGCGCGGCACCGGCCTCCGTCACGATGCCGTGCACGCGCACGGAGGAGGGAAGCTGCTGGCGGAGCAGGCCGATCGCGACCTGCGCCACCGTGAACGCGTCGGCGGCGTTGCGGCCGAGGTGCGGGTAGGCGCCGGCGTGCGCCGTCTTGCCCCGGTACGTCACGTCGAAGTGGGCGACCGCCCTGGGTCGCGCGTGCACGGCGTCGGCCGGACCCGGGTGCACCATCGCGGCGAGCGCGAGGCCGTCGAAGACGCCGTTCTCGAGCATCGGGATCTTGCCGCCGCCGCCCTCCTCCGCGGGGGTCCCGATGACCCGCACGGTGATCTCGAGCTCGTCCGCGAGCGGCGCGAGTGCGCCGGCGGCGCCGACCGCGGCCGCCGCGATGATGTTGTGCCCGCAGGCGTGCCCGAGGCCGGGCAGCGCGTCGTACTCGGCGACGATGCCGACGACCGTCGGACCCGACCCGGCCTCGGCCACGAAGGCCGTCGGCAGCCCGGCGGGCCCCCGCCGCACCGAGAATCCCCGGTCCTCGAGCACCCGGGCGAGGTGCTCCGCCGAGTCGCGCTCCTGCCAGGCCGTCTCCGGGTGCGCGTGCAGCCAGTGGCTGACCGCGAGCAGCGCCTCCCGGTCGGCGAGCACCGACTCGCGGATGCGCGTCTTGCGCGCCGAGGACGCGGTGGAGGTCGAGGGGGCGGTCGCCGAGGCGGAGGTCGAGGGGGTCGGCACTAGAGGTCCCCCGGCACGCCGTACGAGGGCGCCTCCTCGGGGTGCACGGCGCGGGTCAGGTAGGCCTGCTTCTGCGGCAGCCAGAGCTCGAGGAGCCGGGCGAGCTCCCCGGCCGGGTCCTCCGCGTCGTCCACGCGCAGGTCGGTGACCCGCCAGGACGCGCCCTCGACGACCGCGAGCCCGGCGGAGCGCACGGGGCCCTCCTCGCCGCCCGCGGCGACCGCGCCGAGGAACCCGTCGAGCAGACGGCCCTCGAAGGTGTCCGCGTCGCTGGTCGCGTACGCGTCCACCATCGCCTGGAGCACGTGCTCCCCCGCGAGCATGTTGCCTGCGGCCACGGCCTGGTCGCCGATCGCGGTGCCGAAGATTCCGAGCGCGCGGGAGCCGGAGTGCTGCGCGACGCGGCCGGCGTCGTCCACGACCGTGAGCTGCCGGAAGTCGATGGCCGGGTCGGCTCCGACGGCGACGGCGAGCGCCTCCTCGGCGGTCGAGCCGCCCGCGAGCGCGTCGAGCACGAGCGGCCCGAGGGCCGGGTTGGTGACGTTCTGGGACGCGACCGCGCCGACGCCGGGCCTCAGGTGCAGGCAGCGGGATGCCACGGCGGGGCTGGACGAGCTGACGACCATGCCGAACGCGCCGGTTCGCGGGTCGCGTGCCGCGAGTGAGAACGTCATGCGCCCGCTCCCCCGTCGCCCGCGTCCGCGTTGCCCGCATCCGCGTCCGCGGCGCCCGATTCAGCTAGGCCCGGTTCCGCACCGCCCGGTTCAGCGCTGAGCACCGCGGTCGCGTCGATCTCGACAAGCCACTCGGGGCGGGCGAGGGCGCTCACGACGATGCCGGTCGACACCGGGTAGACGCCCGTCAGCCAGGTCCCCATCACCCGGTAGACCGGCTCCCGGAAGCGCACGTCGGTGAGGTAGACGACGACCTTGACGATGTCGTCGAGCGAGCTCCCCGCCTCGCGGAGGAGCAGGTCGATGTTCGCCATCGCCTTCTCCGCCTGGGCCTCGACGTCGCCGATGCCGACGCTCTCCCGGGTGTCGAGGTCCTGCCCGATCTGCCCGCGCAGATAGACGACGCCGCCGGCCACGACGGCCTGGCAGAGGTCGTTGTCGAGCTTCTGCTCGGGGTAGGTGTCCTTCGTGTTGAAGGGACGGATGCGCGTGTGGGTCGTCATGGGTGGGTCACCTTCCGGAGACGGTCGTGTCGGACAACACCGGGGAACCGACACGCTCGGGGTCACCGACGTGCTCGGCGGGGCTGCGGACGGGGGTGTGCGCGAGGTAGCCGCGCTGGATCGCGATGTGATCGGCGATGTACTTCGCGTCGTGCCACACGCCCCAGATGAAGCTCGAGCCACGGCGGGACTGCCACGGCAGGCCGAGGAAGTAGATGCCGGGCTCCTCGGACACGCCGCGGCGGTGCCGCGGCCTGCCCCGCTCGTCGAACGCGTCCACGTGCAGCCAGCTGTAGTCGGCGACGAAGCCCGTAGCCCAGATGATCGAGGTGACGCCCGCCTCCGCGAGGTCGAGCTCGAGCACGGGCGAGGTCACGCACTCGGGGTCAGGGCCGAGCAGGTGCGCCTCGGGCTCCTCGGGGAGGTCCAGGCCGTTCCGCTCGACGAACGCGTCGGCCTCGGCGAGCAGCGACAGGTAGTTGGCGTCACCGTTCGCGATGTTCGTCGCGAGGTCGGGGGCGAAGCGCAGCACGCCGTCCTCGTAGGAGGAGGCGCGGCCGACGAGGGTGATGCCGCTCGCGGCGAGCTCGCGGAAGTCGACGGTGTGCCCGCCGCGGGCGCCGCTGACGGCGATCGTGACGTGCTCCGCACCCTGCGGCGGCGTCACGGCGTCCCACTTGCCGAGCACGCCGAGCCACCAGACGAAGTCGTGGCCGCGGTACGCCCGCGGGGGCCGGTCGTGCGGCCCCACGGCGAGGTAGACCTCGCGCCCGGAAGCCCGGATCTCGGCGGCGATCTGCACGCCGGACGATCCCGCACCGACCACGATCACCGCGCCCTCCGGCAGCTGGGCCGGGTTGCGGTAGCCGCTCGAGTGGAGTTGCTGGACGCCGCGCGCCTCGGCGGCGAGGGGCGGGATCACGGGCTTCTGGAAGGGGCCGGTCGCGGCGACCACGTAGCGGGCCTCGATGGTGCCGCTCGACGTCTCGACCTGGAAGCCGGGCCGGCCCGCGAGCTTCCGGACGGCGGTGACCTCGGTGTCGCACCGGATGGGCGCCGCGATCTTCTCCGCGTAGGCGGCGAAGTAGTCCGCGACCTGGTCCTTCGTGGGGAAGCCGTCCGGCGAGATGCCGGGGAAGTCGAGGCCGGGGAAGCGGTCGTGCCAGGCGGGGCCGTTGGCCACCAGGGAGTCCCAGCGCTCGCTGCGCCAGCGCTCCGCGATGCGGTGGCGCTCCAGCACGAGGTGCGGCGCACCGATGGCGCTCAGGTGCTCGCTCATCGCGACGCCGGCCTGGCCCGCGCCGATGACGAGGACTTCGGTCTGCGAGCTCGACATGCATTCTCCGTTTCCGACGCACCCGGGTGTCCACCACCCGCCCACCCTCCGGGCGGCCGTCCCCCGTGGGCGGTTCGCCGGATGCGGCGTCTGGTCCAGTGTTCGGGCCACTTCTTCGGGTATGCAAATAGCGGCAGAAGCCGCGCTGCATCGGAAAATCAGATGCAACGGGCGGGCAACTTCACCGAAACACATGCGAAACACGCGGACCGCAGACTGGACCCCATCGACCGCCGGGAGGTGTCCGTGCGCCCGTCCTCGAGCCGCGACCTATCGCTCACTCAGCTGCGCTACTTCGTCGCGGCCGCCGAGTGGGAGAGCATGACCGACGCCGCGGCCTCGCTCTACGTCGCCCAGTCCGCCGTGTCGACCTCCATAGCGAACCTCGAGGACTCCCTCGGCGCCCAGCTGTTCATCCGCCGCCGCGCCAAGGGCCTGCTGCTCACGGCGAGCGGGCAGGAGCTGCTCGCCCGGGCCCGCGACATCCTCGCCGCCATCGACGACGCGGTCGACGTGCTGCGCCCGGACACCATCAGCGGCAGGCTCGAGGCGGCCTGCTTCTCCACGCTCGCGCCGTTCTACCTGCCGGAGATCCTGCACGGCATGAGCACCCGGTTCCCCGACCTGGAGCTGCAGATCCGGGACCTCAGCGCGGACGAGATCAACGAGGCGATCAGCACCCGGGCCATCGAGGTGGCGCTGACCTACGACCTCGGCCTCGATCCCTCCATCGTCCGGGAGCGCCTCGCCACCGTGCCGGTCTACGCGGCGGTGGCGCTCGACCATCCGCTCGCCGCACGCGGCGAGGTCCACCTGCACGAGCTCGTCGACGAGCCGATGGTGCTGCTCGACCTGCCCGTGAGCCGGGACTACTTCCTCCGCGCCTTCACCAGCCTCGGGCTCACGCCGACGGTGCGGCACCGGTTCGGCAGCTTCGAGGCGGTGCGGTCGATGGTCGCCCGCGGTCACGGGTTCACGCTGCTCAACCAGAAGCCGGTCGGCGACTACACGTACGACGGGGGCCGCCTGCACACCCTGCGGGTGATCGACGAGTGCCCGGGCATGGAGATCGTCATCGCGAGCGCGAGCGGCCCGGGCGCGCTGAGCCGCAAGGCGCGGGTGTTCGCCGAGCAGTGCAGGCGCACCCTGCGCGCGGCCGGTCATGTGCTCGAGGGGGCCGAGGACGGCGTCGCGGTCGATGTCCCGGGTGCCGTTCCGAGTGCCGTTTCGGGTGCCGTTCCGGCTGACGGCGTGCCCCCCGCTGCCGGCTACGTCGCCGCGTAGACGCTGGCTCCGCCCACCCAGGTCTGGCGCACCCGCGCCGCCCCGAGGGCGTCGACCGAGCGGATGTCGCGATCCAGCCAGACGAGGTCGGCGGCGAGGCCGGGGGCCAGGCGCCCCGTCTCCCGCTCCAGCCGGTTCACGTACGCGGCGCCGGTCAGGTAGGCATCGAGCGCCGTGCCGTAGTCCAGCGCCTCGGCCGGCTCCAGCGGCACGGTGCAGGCGTCCGCGCCCACGGCGTGCACGTCCTCCCGCGGCGCCGTGCGGGTGACGGCCGTGTAGACGGCCCAGAGGGGGTTCGGGTCGGTCACCGGCCAGTCGCTCCCGCCGACCAGCCGCGCACCGGCCGCGTGCAGGCTCTGGAACGGGAAGTGCCGGCGCTCGCGGTCCGCGCCCAGCAGCGGCAGCTTGCGGGTGAGGATCTCCTCGTCGCGGCGCGCCCAGAGCGCCGTGACATTGGCGCTCACGTCGAGCTCGGCGAAGCGGGGCGCGTCGGCGGGGTCGACGAGGTCGAGGTGGGCGATGTGATGCCGGTTGCCCCGCGCGCCGTTCGCTGCCCGCGTCGCGGCGACCGCGTCGAGGCAGTCCCGCACGGCGCGGTCGCCGACCGCGTGGTAGTGGATCTGGAAGTCGAGCGCGTCGAGCCTGCGGCTCAGCTCGGCCAGCACGTCGGGCTCGAGGAAGGCGATCCCGCGGTCCTCGCCGCGGCCGCAGTACGGTTCCAGCAGAGCGGCCGTGCCGTTCTCGACCATGCCGTCCTGCATCACCTTCACGGTGCCCGCGTCGAACCAGCCGGTCTGCCGCGCCCGCTCCCGCCGCTCGAGGAGGTCGTCGAGCTGCTCCACGCCGCGGCTCCGGTCCCACCAGAGCGCCGCAACGACCCGGCCCGTCAGCTCTCCCGCGCGGGCGAGACCCTCGTAGACGGGGAAGGCGTCGGGCCCGAGGTCGCTCTCCCCCACCGCGGCGTCCTGCCAGGCCGTGATGCCGGCCGCGTGCATCCGGTGCTGCGCGGCGAGCAGCGCCCGGCGCGAGAACTCCGCGGTGCGGTCGGGCAGGATCGCCGACAGGAGCCCGACGGCACCGTCGATGAGCATGCCGGTGGGGGTGCCGTCGGCGTCGCGGCGGATGCGGCCGTCGGCGGGGTCGGGAGTGGCGCGGGTGATGCCCGCGCGGTCGAGGGCGACCGTGTTCACCCACGCCCCGTGGAAGTCGTGACTGATCAGCACGATCGGCCGGTCCGGCACGACCGCGTCGAGCAGGTCGGCGCGGGGGAAGCCGCCCTCGAAGACGTCCCCGAACCAGCACGCGCCCTCGAGCACCTCGTCGTCGGGGTGAGCGGCGCTGTAGGCGGCGATGATGCGCAGGTACTCGGCGCGGTCGTGCACCTCCGAGAGGTCGATGCCGAGGAGGCTGGAGCCGGCGAAGAGCGGATGCACGTGGGCGTCCTGGAAGCCGGGCAGCAGGGTGCCGCCCTCGAGGTCGATGACGTCGGCGCCGCTCAGGTCGAGCTCGGCGCTCTGCTTCTCGGCGCGGAGCTCGTCGGCGCCCAGCGCGACCGCGGCGATCCTGCCCGCGTGCACGGCGAGCGAGCCGCGCTCGAAGCGCCCGTTCCCCAGGTAGAGCAGTCCATTGCGGAACACGGTCGGCATGGCGGCCTCTTCTCAGCTGTCGCCGGCGTCTCGCGGCGTGGCCCCCAGTGTCCGAGTGACTTCCGCGGCAATGCAAATTGCACTCCACGCTCCGCGGAATCACGAAAACCGATGCGGAAGTGCGTTTACTTCACGGAAACACATCCGACACGCTGCCGGCGGGACGAGAGCGATATCGGGCTCCTGTGCCGGAAACGCGGGCGCCTTTCGTTTCGCATGTGTTTCATGGATATTTCTGCCGAATTGCATCACTTTTGCAGATGCAACAGGCCTCCCCGCGGAATTTGCTTCCCAGCCATTCTGGCCCGAGTTTGGGGGTACACCAGCACGCTTGTGGCGGCGCCATCCGGTCGCCGCGGAACGAAAGGACCCCCACATGTCGCGACTCTCTGGCCCGGGCGCACGAGCGGCAGCCGTCGCCTCACTCGCCGTCGCCGCGCTCGGACTCACGGCCTGCTCCGGCGGTGCCGCGGGCAGCGCGTCGGCCGGCGGATCCGCCGAGGGCGGCGACAGCATCACGATGGCCACGCAGCCCTGGCTCGGCTACGGCCCCTGGTACATCGCGCAGGAGAAGGGCTACTTCGAGGACGAGGGGGTCGACGTCACCATCACGAACTTCGAGACCGACTCCGACATGAACGCCGCGTTCGCCTCCGGCCGCATCGAGATGGCCAACGTCGCGTCGCACACCGCGCTGAAGATGATCGAGGCCGGCATGGAGGTGAAGATCGTCCTGCTCGAGGACGCGTCCCTCACGGCCGACGCGATCCTCGGCGACTCCACCATCACCTCCGTCGCGGACCTCAAGGGCAAGAAGGTCGCCTTCGAGGAGGGCTCGGTGAGCAACCTGCTGCTCGGCTACGCGCTCGAGCAGGAGGGCCTCTCGCTCGATGACATCCAGCCGGTGCCGATGGCCCCGGCCGACGCCGGTTCCGCCCTGATCGCCGGCCAGGTGCCCGTGGCCGTCACGTACGAGCCCTACATCTCCGAGGCCCGCAGCGCGAGCGACAGCTTCACGCCGATCTACACCGCGGCGGAGAACGAGGGCCTCATCAGCGACGTGCTCGTCGTCTCGACCGACGCACTCGAGAACAAGAAAGACGCCATCCAGAAGGTCGTGAACGCGTGGGGGCCGTCCATCGACTTCTACGAGTCGGACACCGAGGAGGCCCGCGGCATCATCGCCGAGAACGTCGGCTCCGCCGTGGAGGACCTCGAGACCGCGTTCGACGGCGTGAAGTACTTCGGCCTCGACGACAACGCCGAGCAGCTGGGCGGCACCTACCTCGAGACCACGCTTCCGAGCGTGGAGGAGGTCGCCTCCAAGATCGGCATCGTCGACGGCGGCGCAGACCTCTCCTCGGTCATCGACACCTCGTTCGTCGAGTGACCGCGATCAAGATGAGCACGGCACCTGTGCAGGGCGCGCCCACGGCGGAGACCTCCGTTCCGGCGGGTGCGCCCCCGCGCCGCCGGCGATCGGCGGTCAGCCCGCGCCTCACCCGGGCGCAGTACCTGACCACGGCCGTGCTCGGCTTCGTCGGACTGCTCGCCATCTGGACCGCGATCACGCTGTCCGGCCTCGTGAACCCGCTGTTCCTCCCCTCCCCGCTCGCGGTGGCGAACGCCCTCGTCGGGCAGGCCGCGAACGGCCAGCTCCTCGAGGACGTGACGGTGAGCACCTACCGGGTCATGTGCGGCTACCTCCTGGCGACCGTGATGGCGCTGCCCATCGGACTGCTCGCGGGATCCTTCGCCCGGGTCGAGGCGGTCGTCGAGCCGATCATGGACTTCATCCGGTACATGCCGGTGGTCGCGTTCGTGCCGCTGACGATCCTGTGGGTCGGCACGGACGACGCGCAGAAGTTCCTCATCATCTGGCTGGGCACGTTCTTCCAGCAGGTGCTCATGGTCTCGGACGCCGTCCGCCAGGTGCCCTCGTCGTTCCGCAACCTCGGCGCCACGCTGGGCCTTAGCCGGCTGCAGATTCTGATCCGGATCGTCTTCCCGTCCTCGCTCCCGCGGGTGTGGGACGCGCTGCGCATCAGCCTCGGCTGGGCGTGGACCTGGCTCGTGGTCGCCGAGCTCGTCGCCGCCACGAGCGGCATGGGCTACCGGATCACCCAGGCCCAGCGCTTCCTCGCCACCGACATCATCATCGGCTACGTGCTCGTGCTCGGTGTGCTCGGCCTGGTCTTCGACCAGCTGATGCGCGCCGGCGGCCGCAGCCTGTTCCGCTACCAGAAGGGTCGCTCATGACGCTCCTCACCGCCCCCAAGGTCGAGGTGGCCAACGTCACCAAGCAGTTCGGCGAGGTGACCGCGCTCAGCGACATCAGCCTCACGCTCGGCCAGAACGAGTTCGTCTCCGTCGTCGGCGCGTCCGGCTGCGGCAAGAGCACGCTCCTGTCGGTGATCGCCGGGCTCGAGGGCCCCACCGCGGGATCCGCATCCCTCGGCGGGCACGTGCTGACGGGTCCCGGCCGGGACCGCGGCGTCGTGTTCCAGTCGGCCACGCTCCTGCCCTGGCTCACCGCGCTCGGCAACGTGGAGTTCGCCCTCCGCGGCGAGGAGGACCTCTCGAAGAAGCAGCGCATCGACCGCGCCCGAGAGGTGCTCGCCCAGGTCGGGCTCGACGGGTTCGAGGACAAGTACCCGTCCCAGCTCTCCGGCGGCATGCAGCAGCGCGTCGCGCTCGCCCGGTCCCTCTCCTACGGGCCCGAGGTGCTGCTCATGGACGAGCCGTTCGGCGCGCTGGACGCGCTGACCCGGCGAACCATGCAGGAGCTGCTCACCGAGGTGTGGGAGAAGCACCGGATGACGGTCATGCTGATCACCCACGACATCGAGGAGGCCGTCTTCACGTCCGACCGCGTGATCGTGATGACGCCCCGGCCCGGCCGCATCCGCGCGGAGATCCCCATCGAGCTGGACCGGCCCCGACACGCCGACATCATCGGCACGCCCGCGTTCCACTCCTACTACACGGAGATCCTCGCCCTCATCCACGAGCGCGGCCACTAGGTCCCGCGGGCGGTGCGGTCGGTCGAAGGAACGCAAGGTCGCCACGGTCCCCGCAGCAACGCAATTCAGCCGATCCGGACCGGCCACCGGCGAGTCGGGCCTCCCCGGCGGCGTGTCGGCCTGCATCTGCTGAATTGCGCACCCACTCGGTCCCTGAGCCTGTCGAAGGGACGCACCCCGGCACGCCCTCCGCAACAACGCAATTCAGCAGATCCGAACCGGCCACCGGCGAGTCGGGCCTCCCCGGCGGCGTGTCGGCCTGCATCTGCTGAATTGCGCACCCACTCGGTCCCTGAGCATGTCGAAGGGACGCGAGATTCCCTACGGTCCCGGAGCCTGTCCCTACGGTCCCTGAGCCTGTCAAAGGGACGCACCCCGGCACGACCACAGACGCCCGGCCGGCCCTCACGGGGACGGGCCGGGCGTCGTCGCACCCCGCTACTCTCACTCGGGTGCCCCTTCCCCGTCCGGCTCCCCCTCGCGCGCATCGAGCGGCCGTGCTGCTGGTCGCACTCGTCCCGCTCCTCGCGGGCTGCGTGCCGATCGTGGAAGCGGACGCGGGCGCATCCGGATCGCCGTCGTCCGACGCGGGACCGACCGCGGTCGTGGAGCGCGTCGTGGACGGGGACACGGTGATCGTCGACCTCGACGGCGAGCGCACACGGGTGCGCCTGCTCAACGTCGACACCCCCGAGTCCGTCGCCGAGGACCGGCCGGTCGAGTGCCTGGGGCCGGAGGCGTCGGAGTTCCTGCACGAACTGCTCCCCGAGGGCGCCCAGGTCACGCTCGCCTACGACGAGGAGCGCGTCGACCGGTACGACCGGACGCTCGCCGTGGTGATCACGGACGACGGCCGCAACGCGAGCGTCGAGCTGGCGCGAGCCGGTCTCGCGGAGGCGATCACGGTCGGTCCGAACGACCGCTTCCGTCCCGACGTGCAGGCCGCGATGGAGGAGGCCCAGCGCGCCGACCGCGGCCTCTGGGACCCGTCCGGCCCCTGCGCGCGCTGACCCGCCCCACCACCGTCGCCGTTGAGGGGCTTTCGGACCAGCAGCCCCGCACCTGTTCACGATTCAGGACCCGCATCCCCGCCACCGTTCGCAATTCAGGCTCACCTGCGACACGCCGCATCCGGGCACCCCGGAAACGCGGCGTGTCGCACCAGGGCCTGAATTCGGAACAGCGGCCGACGCAAAAGCGGCTGCGGATCCCTACCGGCGGCGGCGCTCCGGGGTGAGCCAGTAGTTGGTGAAGCCCGCGTCGTCCGGGTTCACGTTGGTGCCGGGCGGGACGATCTCGTCGATGCGGTCGAGGGTCGCGTCGTCCAGCTCGAGCGAGGCAGCCTCGAGCTGGGACTCCAGCTGCTCCATGGTGCGCGGGCCGATGATGGCGCTGGTCACGCCGGGGTGGCGCAGCACGAACGCGATCGCGAGGTGCACCAGCGGCACGCCGAGCTCGTCGGCGAGGGTACCGAGCTTGTCCGCGGCGTCGAACTTCGCCTTGATGCCCGGCTTGCTCAGGTCGTAGCGGCCCGGATCGCGGTCGCTGCGGTGCGTCGTCGGCAGGTCCTGCCCGGCGCGGAACTTGCCGCTCAGCCACCCGCCGGCCAGAGGGCTCCAGACGAGCGTGCCCATGTCATGCCGGTGCGTGGTCGGCAGCAGGTCGGCCTCGATACCGCGCACGAGCATCGAGTACGGCGGCTGCTCCGTGACGAACCGCTCGGTCCGGCGCTCGCGTGCCGCCCACTGTGCTTCCACCACCTGCGAGGGCTGGAACGTCGACGATCCGATGTAGCGCACCTTGCCCTGGCGCACGAGGTCGTCGAGGGCGCCGAGGCTCTCCTCGATATCGGTGTGCTCGTCCGGGCGATGCATCTGGTAGAGGTCGATGTAGTCGGTGCCGAGGCGGCGAAGGGAGTCCTCGACCGAGCGGATGATCCAACGGCGCGACCCGCCGCGGTAGTTCGGCTGCTGCTTCATGCCGTTGAAGAACTTGGTCGCGAGCACGAGGTCGTCGCGCTTGCCGGACTGCGCGATCGCCTTGCCGACGATCTCCTCGGACTCGCCCAACGAGTAGATGTCCGCGGTGTCGAGAAAGTTGATGCCCGCGTCGATGGCGCGGTGGATGACCCGGATCGAGTCGTCGTGGTCCTTGTTGCCCCAGTCCCCGAACATCATGGTCCCGAGGCAGAGGCGGCTCACCTCGACGCCGGTGCGGCCGAGGAAGGTGGTGGGCTGGGTCGTCGTCGAATCAGACATGAGTCCGACGCTACGCCTGCGGCGACGGGGGATGCCGGGGCAGTCGCCGGGTGCGCGGGTCCTTCCCAGGGCGGGGCGGCGGGCGGCGGGGTGCGTGCGGCGGGCGCGTCCCTTCGACAGGCTCAGGGACCGAGCTGGGATGCGTCCATCCCTCCCATCACCCCTGCCCCTGCCCAGGCAGGGGATTCCTGCGCAGGTTAAAGCTGGGCAGGATCCCTCTGCCTGGGCAGGAGCGGTGGGAATGGTGGGCGTGCGCCGTGCGGCGGAGAACCCGGGAGCAGCGGGGCAGCGGGGTCGTTACGGTGAGACGGGATCGAGGAGGTCCCATGGGCAAGAAGCACCGCAGCAAGCATCCGGTCGTCGTCATCGTCGGCGCGTCGAGCGGGATCGGGCAGGCCACCGCCCGGAAGTTCGCGAAGCGCGGCGGGCGGATCGTGCTCGCCGGCCGCGGCGAGGAGGGCCTGGAGGCCGTCGCGGACGAGGTCCGCGGGCTCGGCGCCGAGGTGCTCGCCGTGCCCACCGACGTGCGCGACGAGGACCAGGTGAGGGCCCTCGTGAGTGCCGCCGTGGAGCGCTTCGGGCGCATCGACGTCTGGGTCGGCAACGCGTCGGTGTTCAGCTACGGCACTTTCGAGGAAACCCCCTCGGAGGTGTTCCGCGACCTCATCGAGACGGACCTCATCGGCCAGATCTCCGGCGCCCGCGCCGTCCTGCCCGTGTTCCGGGCCCAGCGATCCGGGGCCATCGTCTTCGTCGGCTCCGTCTACTCGAAGATCTCCACGCCGCTCGTGTCCGCGTACGTCACCTCGAAGTGGGGCCTGCTCGGCTTCGCCGAGGTGCTGCGCCAGGAACTGCGCAAGGAGAAGGGCATCTCGGTCTCGACAGTCCTGCCCTCCACCATCGACACCCCCATCTACCAGCACACCGCGAACTACACGGGCGAGCGCATCCACCCGCTGCCGCCGGTCGTGGCGCCGAGCCGGGTCGCGTCCGCCATCGTGCGGCTGTCGCGGAAGCCGCGCCGCGAGGTCGTCGTGGGCCGCATTCAGGGCCTGATGGTGCCGTTCCACAGCGCGACGCCGGGCCTGTACGAGAAGGTCGCCGCCCCCGCCATGGAGCTCGTGGCCCTGCGCGGCGGGAACGAACCGGACACCCGCGGCACCACCGCCGAGCCCGGCGACCCAGTCGCCACCACCACGGGCGGCTGGCGCAAGGGCCGCGGTACACGCCTGGTGCTGGTCGCCTCGGCGGCGTGGATCATCTCGTCGGCCGTACGCCGCTCCCGCCCGAGCTGAGCTCTCGCCGGGGCGGCGTCCCCGCGCAACTCAGGAGACCTCAGCCGACACGCCGTGGCCGCGGGCGCACACCCAGAGGTCGGGCCGAATCTGTGCTGAATTGCGCTCCGGACTCGTCCCGAATGCAGGCCGCCAGGAGACGTGTACAGGCTCGGACGGCGTTCGCCGGGCGGTCTCTAGCTGATCGGCGGGAAGCGGGCTGTGAGGGAGCCTGTGTTGGGTAAGGGGTGAGCCTGCGTTAGGTACGTGCGAAGACCGGGTTGCGTCCCTTCGACAAGCTCAGGGACGTGCAGGCGCAATTCAGCAGATCGTCCCGTGGCCCTCGCGCAATTCAGCAGATGTCAGCCGACACGCCGCTCCTCGACCTCGACACGCCGAGTGCCCCATCGGATCTGCTGAATTGCGTCGAGGGCCCGCACACGCAGTGGAGGGGCGGCACCTCGCGGTGCCGCCCCCTTACCGCACCCTCCTACGGGGTGAGGACCACCTTGATGCAGCCGTCTTCCTTCTTCTGGAAGATGTCGTACATCTCCGGCGCGCGGTCCAGCGGCACGCGGTGGGTCACGAGGTCCTCGACGCCCAGCGGGTCGGACGGGTCCTCGACGAGCGGCAGCAGGTCGTCGCGCCAGCGCTGCACGTTGCACTGGCCCATGCGCAGCGTGATCTGCTTGTCGAACATCGACTTCATCGGCATCGGGTCGGCCTCGCCGGCGTAGACGCCGCTCAGCGACACGGTGCCGCCGCGGCGCACCGCATCGAGCGACGCGTGCAGCGCGGTGAGCCGGTCGATGCCGGCCTTGTCGAACACCTTCTTGGCGAGCTTGTCCGGCAGGAGACCGGCCGCATTCTCGGCGAAGGCCGCGCCGGGTGCGCCGTGGGCCTCCATGCCGACCGCATCCACGATGGAGTCGGGTCCGCGGCCGTCGGTCATGGACTTCAGCACCTCGATGACGTCATCCGTCAGGTCGATCGTCTCGACGCCGTGGCGCTCGGCCATCGCACGGCGCTCGGGCACCGGGTCGACGGCGATCACGCGGTAGCCCAGGTGAACGCCGATGCGGCTGGCGAACTGGCCGACGGGGCCGAGCCCCATCACGCCGAGGGTGCCGCCCTCGGGGACCTCCGCGTACTGAACGCCCTGCCACGCCGTGGGCAGGATGTCGCTGAGGAAGAGGTAGCGGTCGTCGGGTAGCTCGTGGCCGACCTTGGTCGCGTTGAAGTCGGCGAAGGGGACGCGCAGCTTCTCGGCCTGACCGCCGGGCACGGACCCGTAGATCTCGGTGAAGCCGTACAGCGCGGCGCCCGACTCCTGGTCACGGTTCTGGGTGGTCTCGCACTGGGTGGTGAGCCCGCGGGTGCACATGTAACACGTGCCGCACGCGATCACGAAGGGGATGACGACGCGGTCGCCGGGCTTCAGCGAGGTGACGCCCGCGCCCACCTGCTCCACGATGCCCATGTTCTCGTGCCCCAGTACGTCGCCCTTCGCGAGGTACGGGCCGAACACCTCGTAGAGGTGCAGGTCGGAGCCGCAGATCGCGGTCGACGTGATACGGATCACGGCGTCGGTCGGATCCTGGATCACCGGATCCGGGACCTCCTCGACCGATACCTTTCGCTTTCCTTGCCAGGTGAGTGCCTTCATCCCTCAGGTCTACGCCGACCCCGGCCGCGGTGCCGCGCCGAGCGCATACCGAGAAGGGAATGCTCAGGTGGTGAGCCCCCCGGGCCAGATGAGCAGGATCGTCACGAGGAACCCGGTGAGGAAGTTGAGCCCGAGGAACCGCTTCCAGCCCGCGTTCGCGCGCTCGGCGTCCGCGTCCGACAGGGACAGGAACGGGGCGATCGCGAACAGGTACGGCACGGCGAGCACGGCGCCGAGCGGTCCGGGCCATTCGGTGAACAGCATGAGGATGCCGCTGAGGGCATACGCGGCGAAGGCGAACCGCACGGTCGCGGCCGCCCCGATCGCGGTGGCCACGGACGCGATGCCGCTCTCCCGGTCCGCGTTGATGTCCTGCACGGCGCCGAAGGCGTGGCTCGCCATCCCCCAGAGGAAGAACGCGGCGAGCAGGGCCAGGAGCGGCGGCGTGACCGTGGCGCCCGCGAGCACCAGCCCGTAGACCGCGGGGCTGACGAAGTGGGTACTCGACGTCACCGAGTCGACGAACGGGCGCTCCTTGAAGCGCAGGCCGGCGACGCTGTAGGCGAGCACGGCGAAGACGCTGATCGCCAGCACGAGCCAGGACAGCGGGGAGCCGACCGCGGCGAGGTAGATCAGGAACGGCACGTTCGTGATCGCGACCGCGAGCAGCGTCGGCCGGTGCAGCGAGCGGTCGAGCACCGCGCCCTCGACGCCGCCCTTGCGCGGGTTGCGCATGTCCGACTCGTAGTCGAAGACGTCGTTGATGCCGTACATCGCCAGGTTGTAGGGGATGAGGAAGTACAGGGTGCCGATGACCCAGACGGCGTCGATCTCCCGCGTCGTCATCAGGTAGGCGGCGGCGAACGGGAACGCCGTGTTCACCCAGGACAGCGGGCGCGACGACAGCAGGATTGTCCGCCACGCGCTGGGGCGGGCCGGCGGTCGGCCGGACCCGGGTCCGGCGCCGGACCCGGACCTTGGCCGACGCACCGCGCCCGCCCCGGACGCGTCGTCCGGCTCACTCATAGGATTCGAGCCCGGACCGGGAGCGCCGGCGCAGCAGGTACCAGAGCGCGGGCAGCAGCACGAGCGCGGCGACCGCGTAGGCGAAGTCCTCGATGGGCGCGATGCCCACCTTGAAGCCGAGCAGCGCCTCCTCCGAGTACCCGACGAGGCCCACCTCGATCATGATGTTGTCGAAGATCGCCGTGGCGAGCAGCAGCGCGGCGATAGGCGCCCGGCGCCAGGAGAAGTACTCGGGGAAGTCGAACCGGCTCGTGCCGTAGGGCACGGCGTTCGCCTCCTGCTTCAGCAGGTACCGCCAGAGCACGCCGATGGCGGCGACCGGCACGAGGAAGAAGAGGTTCACCTCGAGATAGCTCACGAGTTCGCCCTCTCCCGCGCGCGCGCGACGTGCCGGTCGGCGATGCGGCCGCACCCGTTCACCATGTTCATGGTCAGGTAGCAGAGCAGGGTGAGGAAGAAGACCTCCTCGAGGGGCAGCTCCGGCCCGATCAGGATGCCGGTCATGATCTCCGTCTCGCCGCGGAAGAACACGCCCTGGCTGATGCCCACGACGTCCCAGGCGAGGAAGAAGAGCACCCCGACCACGAGCACCATGGTCGCGCTGCGGGCGTCACGCCAGAAGAACAGCTTCCAAGCGTGGTCGATGAGGACCATGCCGGACAGGCTCACGAGCAGCGCCGTGAGGTAGATCAGGCCCATCAGGCGACCTGCGCCGGAAGCTCGTCGCCGCCCTCGGTCGCGCGGGCGACGGGGGCCGGGGCGGGAGGCTCCGGGAGCGGACCGGTCGACACGTCGCCCCGCAGCCGCTTCACGAGGATCTCGGCGCTGATCAGGCACATGGGCAGGCCGATGCCCGGGATGGTCGACCCGCCGGCGTAGTACAGGCCGTCGACCTTCTTGCTGGCGTTGGCCGCTCGGAAGAACGCGCTCTGGCTGAGGATGTGCGCGGGGCCGAGGGCGGTGCCGCTCCACGCGTTCAGGTCGCCCGCGAAGTCGGCCGGGCCCACCGTGCGGCGCACCGTGACGCGGGACGCGAGGTCGGGGATGCCGGCCCAGGTCGCGATCTGCTCGATGGCACGGTCGGCGAGGCGCTCGACCTGCTCATCCCCCGCGCCCGCGATACCGCCGGCGCCGATACCCGGGTCCGCCGGGATGGGCACGAGCACGAAGAGGTTCTCCGAGCCGGTGGGCGCCACGGAGTCGTCCGTCGCGCTCGGACGGCAGACGTAGAGCGATGCGGGGTCGGGCACGGACGTCGGGGCGCCGTTCTTCGCCAGGATCTTCGCGAAGTCGCCGTTCCAGTCCCGGGTGAAGAAGAGGGTGTGGTGCTCGAGCTCCGGCAGCTCGCCGTCGACGCCGAGCATCACCAGGAGGGCGCTCGGGCCGGCGAGGCGGCCGCGCCAGTACTCCTCCGGGTAGGTCTGCAGCGCGTACGGCAGCAGCGTGGTCTCCGTGTGGTGCAGGTCCGCCGCGGACACCACGAGGTCCGCCTCGATGAGCCCCGTCCCGCCGTCCGCGTCCCGGTACTCGACGCCGCGGACGACCGCCCGCCCGTCCTTCGCCGGCTCGGTGTCGATGCCGGTCACCGGGGTGCCGGTGCGGATGTCGACGCCCTCGGCCCGCGCGAGATCGGCGATCGACTCGATGACCCGGCCGAACCCGCCCTGCGGGTAGAGCACGCCGTCCACGAGGTCGAGGTGGCTCATCAGGTGGTACATGCTCGGCGTGAGGAACGGCGACGAGCCGAGGAACACGGCGGGGTAGCCGAGGATCTGGCGCAGCCGGTGGTCCTTCACGTACCGGCCTGCGAACCGGTCGAGCGGCTCGAGCAGCAGGCGCGCGAGGCGCGGGGTGCGGCGCAGCACATCCCGCACGATCAGCGGCGTGTAGGACTCGAACGACGTGTAGAGGAAGCGCTTCTTGGCCATCTCGTACGTGTCGCGTGCGGAGTCGAGGTAGCGCGCCATCCGCGAGCCCGCGCCGGGCTCGACCGACTCGAACAGGGCGAGGTTGTCCTCACGATTGTCCGCGATGTCGAGGGGCTCGGACTCGTCCTCGAAGTAGACCCGGTAGCCGGGGGCGAGGCGGGTGAGGTCGAGCTGCTCGTCCGCACTCGTGCCGAGGAGCTTGTAGAAGTGGTCGAACACCTCGGGCATCAGGTACCAGCTGGGCCCGGTGTCGAAGCGGAACCCGTCGCTCTCCCACGTTCCCGCGCGACCACCGACGGCGCCCCGGGCCTCGAGCAGAGTCACGTCGTGACCGTCCCGCGCGAGCAGGGCGGCGGATGCCAGCCCGGCGATGCCGCCGCCGATCACGACGATGCGCTTCGGCTCCGCACCGGGCGCGGTCGTGCGCCTGCCGCCGAGCGCGCGGCGCCCGGGTCCCCATGACCAGCTCACGCGCTCTGCCCCTTGCTCGGTCGGATGTCCGCCGACCGGTTGTCGGTCGTGCGGCGGTTCTCAGTGCTGCGGCTTGCGGCGCTGCGGCTTTCGGTGCTGCGGTCCCGCGGCGTGCGCCCCACCGCGGCCTCGGCGGCGAGTCGCACCTTGACCGGGTTCGGCACGCGGACGCGGGTCGTTGCGATCTGCTGGGCCGGGGTCTCGCGGAGCCGCACCGCGAGCTCCGTGAACAGCGACTGGGCGAGCGCGACGGCCCGCCGGCTCGATGCGGGCAGGCGGGGCACGGTCGCCGCGGAGATCCGCAGGTCGTCGTCGATGTCGTCGAGGAGCCGGGTCTTGTCCCGCTCGCCGAAGGACGCCACGTCCACCCCGGGGAAGTAGGAGCGCCCGAGCGCCCGGTAGTCCGCCGCGAGATCGCGGAGGAAGTTGACCTTTTGGAAGGCGGCGCCGAGGTGGCGCGCGCCGTCGATGAGCGCGGGGTCCGGCTCCGGGTGCGCGACGGACGCGCCCGACGCGGCGTAGGAGCCGGGGGCGAGGGAGCCGGCGCGCTCGGCGCCGCGCTGGTCGAGCAGGAACGCGCGCAGGCACATCAGCCCCACGACCTCAGCCGAGCCGTAGACGTAAGCGTCGAAGCTCTCGGTGGTGTGCGGCTCCGGCGAGAGGTCGCGGCGCATCGAGGCGAAGAAGGGGGCGACGAGCTCCCGGCCGAAGCCGGCCGCGCGCGCCGTCAGCGCGAACGCGTGCACGACGAGATTGGTGCTGTAGCCGCGCTCCACCGCGGAGTGCGTCTCGCGCTCGAGGTCGTCGAGCAGCCGCGCGATCTCGTCGGGCGGCACCTGCGCGCCCGCGGCGACGCCGTCTACGATCTCGTCGGCAATCCGCACGAGGGCGTAGATGTTCTCGACGTGCACGCGGATGTCGGCCCTCAGCAGTCGGGACGCGAGGCCGAAGGAGGTCGAGTACCGGCGGATGACGACGGACGCCGTCTCGTGTGCGACGCGGTCGTACAGGGAGAGGCCGGTGTCCTCGGCCATCAGCGCACCCGCCGCAGCACGGCGTCGACCACGGGCTCGAGCTCGTGGCGCAGCCGCTCGGGCACGCCCGGGTCGCTCAGCCGGTCTAGCGCGGCCTGGGCGCGATCCCGGGCCAGCGACAGCGCGAATTCCTTCGCACCGCAGGACTCGAGCACCGAGCGCACGAGCGCCGCCTCCCCCCGGCTGAGATCCATCTTGCCGACGAGCCCGGAGATCTCGCGCCACTCCGCGGTGCCCGCCGCGTAGGCGATCAGCACGGTCCGCTTGCCCTCGCGGAGGTCGCCGAGCGTGGTCTTGCCGGTCTCCTCCTCGTTGCCGAAGACGCCGAGGAGGTCGTCCACCACCTGGTAGGCGACGCCGATGTCGAGGCCGAATTCGCCGAGCATCGTGACCACGTTCTCATCGGCGCCCGCGAGCACGGCGCCGGCCTGCAGCGGACCCTCGAAGGAGTAGACGGCCGTCTTCAGCCGCTCCATGGCGAGGATCTCGTCGACCTCGGGCACCCCGGGCTTGAGGGACAGCTCCACGTCCATGAGCTCGCCCGCCGCGGAGGCGAACACGGCGTCGTCGAGGATCTCGAGCAGGCGCGACCGGATGCTGTCCTCCACGCCGCTGCGGTCGATCAGCCGGTAGGAGCTGGTGAGGGCGAGGTCGCCCGCGATGACGGCGGCCGACATGCCGCGGTGCTCGGCCAGCGGCAGCGGGATGCCCGCGGTCGTGGCGATGTCGCGGTAGCTGCCGGAGATGTTGGGGTTGCCGCGCCGCGTGAAGTCGCGGTCGATGACGTCGTCGTGCACGATGAGCGCGGTGTGCAGCAGCTCGAAGGCGGCGCCGACATACACGGCAGCCTCGGAGTCGCTGCCGCCGAGAGCGCGGTAGGCGGCGAGGACCATGCGCGGGCGGAACCGCTTGCCGCCGGAGGCGTTGGCCTGCAGCGTGCTCCAGAGCTTCTCGTACTCGACGCCGTGCTGGGCGGCGCGCGCCCTGGCTAGGCTGAAGAAGCGTTCGAGCACGGCGTCGACCTGGTCCAGTCTCTCCGTCGAGATGGCGTTCAGGTTGGGAGCGTCCACCTGGCGAATCTAACATTGGGCAGCACGCTGATTATCTGAGAAGGGTGGGATTGGGTGCCTCAAGAACTCGTGGTGCTGCTGGCCGAGGACGGCACGCCCATCGGCACGGCCGACAAGGCGACCGTGCACGACACCGACACCCCGCTGCACCTGGCGTTCTCGTGCCACATCTTCGACCCGTCCGGCCGGGTGCTCGTCACCCGCCGCGCCATCTCGAAGCTGACCTGGCCGGGCGTCTGGACCAACTCGTTCTGCGGCCACCCGGGCCCGGGCGAGAGCATCGACGACGCCGTGCATCGCAGGGCCGAGCAGGAGCTCGGCATCGTGCTGGACTCGCTGACGCTCGCCCTGCCGGACTTCCGCTACCGCGCCGTGGATGCATCGGGCATCGTCGAGAACGAGATCTGCCCGGTCTACGTCGCGACCACCCCGGACCCGCTCGACGCACGCCCGCACGAGGTGATGGACGCGCGCTGGGTCGACCCGGAGTCGCTGCTCACCTCGATCGAGGCGACGCCGTGGGCGTTCAGCCCGTGGCTGACGCTGCAGCTGCCGCTCCTGGCCCCGTCGGCGACCGCCGCGGCCCGCTGACCCGCCTGCGGTCGCTGAGCTTGTCGAAGGGACGGGCGCCGTCTCCGGAACTCAGCGGTCGCGGTCGGCCCGGTCGTAGGCGCGCGACGGGATCTGCGTCACGAGCTTGCCGCCGCTCACGTCGACGACGGTGCCCGTGATGTAGCGGGAGGCATCGCCGGCAAGGAAGAGGAGCAGGTCCGCGACCTCCGCCGCATCGCCCCAGCGACGCAGGGTGAGGGTGTCGAGGAGCCGGTTCTGGGCATCCTCGGGCATGTCGGCAAAGCCGTTCATGGCGGTGGGGATCATGCCGGGCGCGTAGGCGTTGACGGTCACGTCCCAGGGCCCGAGCTCGCCGGCGAGCACCTTCGTGAATTGCACGACGGCCGCCTTGGACGCCGCGTAGGCGGCGCTGCCGACGCTCGGGATGATCGCGGCGAACGACGCCGCGTTGATGATCCGCCCGTGCGCGCTCTCCTTGAGGTACGGGATGGCGGCCTGGCACACCCGGAAAACGCCGGTGACGTTCACGTCGAAGCAGCGCTGCCAGGCGGCCTCGTCGATGTCCTCGACCGCGCCCTCGACGTTGATGCCCGCGTTGTTGATGACGGCGTCGATGCCCCCGAACCGCTCCGCCACGGCGGCGAGCGCATCCCGCACGGACCGCCCGTTCGTGACGTCGACCGCGAAGCCCGCGGCCGTGCCGCCGGTGGCGGTCAGCTCCGCCGCGACCTGCTCGACGGCGCCGACCGCAATGTCCAGCGCCGCCACGGTGGCACCCGCCGCGGCGAACCGCTCGGCGACGACCCTGCCGATGCCCCGTCCCGCGCCGGTGATGACGACGACGCGCCCCTCGAGTCCCCAGTCCATCGGACGTCCTTTCCTGTTGCATGCAATCATGCCGAGTAACGGGTGCCGAGGTCCGGACTCGCGGGAGGGATCGGGAGAATGAGCGAATCGCGGGTGCTCTGGGTGACGGGTGGCGGCAGCGGCATGGGGCGGGCGTCCGCGGTCGCGGCGGCCGCGGCCGGCTGGTCCGTCGCCGTGTCGGGGCGCCGCGCATCCGCGGTGCAGGACACGGTCGACCGCATCCGCTCGGCGGGCGGCTCCGCGCTCGCGGTGCCCGCAGACGTGCGGGACGCCGCATCCCTGCGCGCCGCGCACGAGCGGATCGTCGGCGAGTGGGGGCCGGTGACCGGCCTCGTGCTCGCGGCCGGACTGAACACGCCGACGCGCAATTGGAGCGACCAGTCGATCGAGGAGTTCGCGACGATCGTGGACACGAACCTGACGAGCGTCGCCCGCACCATCGACCTCGTGCTGCCCGAGATGCGGGAGGCGGGTTCCGGGAACGTCGTGGTCGTGTCCTCGAGGGCGGCCTGGCGCTTCTCCCCCGGCTCGGGCGTCGCCTACATGTCGAGCAAGACCGCGCTCGGCGCGCTGGTCGCGTCGCTCAACGACCAGGAGGGCGCGCACGGCGTGAAGGCGTGCCACCTCTGCCCCGGCGACGTGGACACCGACTTCCTCTCGCTGCGTCCCGCGGTGCCGGACGCCGAGCAACGGCTGTCGATGCTCACCGAGGACGACGTGGCCCGCTCCGTGATGTTCGTGCTCGAGAGCCCGAGGCACGTGCGGATCGACGAGCTCGCGATCTCCCCCGTCGGCCAGCGCTAGCCGCGGCGTCGTCCGCGCCTGCCTCTGCCCCTGCCTCTGCCCCTGCCTGCCCCTGCCCAGGCAGCGGTCTCGCTCCCGCTGCTTCCTCGGCCTCTTCTGCGCCTGCCCAGGCAGCGGCATCGTGCCCAGGGCGACGCTGGGCAGGATGCCCCTGCCTGGGCAGGGGCGCGGGAGCATGCAGCGGCGGCGAACGGAGCTACTCGGCGGGACGACCCGCATCCGTGACGGAGACGTCGGTGTGCCGGAAGTTGAGGTGCGAGCGCGAGGCCGTGGGGCCGCGCTGGTCCTGGTAACGGGAGGCGTACTCGCCGGATCCGTAGGGCCGCTCGGCGGGCGAGCTGAGCTTGAAGAAGCAGAGCTGGCCGATCTTCATGCCCGGCCAGAGCTTGATGGGCAGCGTCGCGACGTTGGACAGCTCCAGCGTGACGTGACCCGAGAAGCCGGGGTCGATGAAGCCGGCGGTCGAGTGCGTCAGCAGGCCCAGGCGACCGAGCGAGCTCTTGCCCTCGAGGCGGGCCGCGACGTCGTCGGGCAGGGTGACGAGCTCGAACGTCGAGCCGAGCACGAACTCGCCCGGGTGCAGGATGAGCGGCTCGTCCGGGGCCGACTCCACGAGCCGCGTGAGCTCGGGCTGGTTCTCCGCCGGATCGATGAAGGGGTACTTGTGGTTGTCGAACAGCCGGAAGAACCGGTCGAGCCGCACGTCGATGCTCGATGGCTGGAGCATCCCCGGGTCGTAGGGGTCCAGCGCGATGCGCCCGGCGTCGAACTCGGCCTTGATGTCCCTGTCACTCAGCAGCACTGGTATAGCCTAGTTGTCGTGCCACAGACGCCCCGTGGCGCGTGCGAGTGTAGTTCAATGGCAGAACTTCAGCTTCCCAAGCTGATAGCGCGGGTTCGATTCCCGTCACTCGCTCTCCAGTAGTCCCGCTCGGTTCCGGAGTCTCTTCGCGCCCGCGGACCAGCGTTCTCGATGTCGCGCGGCCGCTCCTGCCCAGGCAGGAGGACTGTGCCCAGCTTTTACCTGGGCAGGATCCTTCTGCCTGGGCAGGGGCGGCTGAGTCTGCCCGATCGCGACCCCACCCGCGACCGCACCCGCACCCGACCGCACCCGCACCCGCACCGACGCACCCGCACCCGACCGCACCCGCACCCGCACCCGCACCCCGCTCAGCGGGGGATGAGGTGGAACACACACGCACCGACACTGTCGTGCTCCACGAGCACCACGTCGCCGTTCAGGATGCGCGGGAACGGCCGCCCCGTGATTGCCTCGATGCCCGCGCGGAGGAACGCGCCGTGACCCACCACGATCGTCGGCTCCGGGAGAGCGGCGAGGCGTTGCAGGGCGCGCCCACTCCGGGCCGCCAGGGATGCGGGCGACTCGGCCCCGGGGTAGTGGCCGTCCGGCCAGCGCTCGTGGGCCTCCGCGACCGTGATGCCCTCGGCCACGCCGTAGTCGCGCTCGAGCAGGCAGGCGTCGGTCGTCGGCGCGGGGGTGCCCAGCTCCGCGGCGATCAGGGCCGCGGTCTCCTGAGCCCGGGACAGGGGCGAGCACAGCACGGAGGTCCAGGGGCGGGACACGAGCGTGCGCGCCGCCGCCTCGGCCTGCCGGCGGCCGATGTCGTCAAGCGGCCGGTCGGTGCGCCCCTGCAGCCGGCGCTCGAGGTTCCAGGACGTGCGCCCGTGCCGCACGAGGGCGAGCGCGGTCACCGGGCGGCGGCGTAGGCGACGGCGCGGCGCACGGCCACGTCGACGTGCGCGCCGACCGCGGGGCGCTGGGTTCGGCTGTGGCAGCGCACGGTCATGCCGGCCCAGTCGAGCAGCACGTCGTTGCCGTCGCGCCCGAACAGGGACGAGACGACGGTCGCGGTGTCCGCGGACGCGGACTCCGCCGGGGTGGGCGCGATCTCCACGTCGCCCGGCAGGATCGCGATCTCGCAGGCGCCGTGCTCCCCCGCCCCCTGTAGCCCCGATGCGGGCAGGCGGAGCGGATGCCCGTCGGCCGCGAACCCGGACGCGTCGCGCGAGCCGAGCACCCGGGTCGCGTCGGAGACGAAGCGGGCGACGAGGGCCGTCGCCGGCCGCTCCACCAGCTCCGCCGGAGTCGCGACCTGCTGGATCCTCCCGGCGTCGAGCACCACGACCCGGTCGGCGAGCGCGAGGGCCTCGTCGCGGTCGTGGGTCACGTGCAGCACCGTGAGGCCCATCCGCCGGGTCAGCGCCTGCAGCTCGATGCGGAGCCGATCGCGGAGGGGCTCGTCGAGCGCCGAGAGCGCCTCGTCGAGCAGCAGCACGCGCGGCTCGCCGACGATGGCGCGGGCGAGGGCGACGCGCTGCCGCTGGCCTCCCGACAGGGTCGCCGGGTCGCGCCGGGCGTAGCCGTCGAGGCCCACGAGGTCGAGCACCTCGGCCACCCGGGCCGACCGCTCGGCGCGCGGCACCCCGGCGCGGCGGAGCGGGTACTCGACGTTCCGGCCGACGTTCCAGTGCGGCCAGACGGCGTGCTGCTGGAACACCATGCCGAGGCCGCGGGACTCCGGCGGCACGACGGTCTTCCCATCCGCCACGACGTCCGGACCGATCCGCACGACCCCCGCGGTCGGCGCGAGGAAGCCCGCGACCGTGCGCAGCAGCGTCGTCTTGCCGGACCCGGACGGCCCGAGCAGCGCGACGAATTCGCCGTCGCCGACCTGGAGGTCGATGTCGGCGAGCCCCATCGCGCCCGAGGGGTAGCGGAGGCTGACGGAGTCGAGGGAGACGGATGCCACGGGCGGCCTTTCAGCGGGAGGATCGCGCGGCGAGGCCGAGGCCGGCCAGCCCGATCAGGGTGATGAGAAGCGAGAGCGCGGAGGCGGCGTTGTACGCGCCGGCCTGCTGCAGGTTGAAGATCGTCACGCCGAGCGTCTGCGCGCCGGGCGACAGCAGCAGCACCGAGAGCGTGAGCTCCCGGACCGCGGTCAGGGCGACGAGCACGGTGCCGGAGAGGGCGGCCGGGACGGCCATCCGGAACGACACGTCGAGGAGGGCGCGGAACCGGCTCGCGCCGGATGCGCGCGCCGCCTCCTCCACGGTGAGCGGCGTCGCGGCGAGCGGGGCGGCGACGGCCTGTACCACGAGCGCCACGAAGGACGTGATGTAGGCGCAGAGGATGAGCCACGGCGTGTTGAAGAGCCCGATGCGCGGGGCGAGGACGAGCCAGGCGACCGCGATGACCAGCCCGGGCACGGCCTGGGGCAGGATCGCGACGGCCCGCAGCAGCCCGTTGTCCCGAGCGCGGGTCCGGGTGACGAGGGTCCCGATGCCGAGGCCAAGGACGCCGCAGACCAGGCCCGCCAGCACGGCGAGCAGCACGGACGTGGTCGCCCCGGTCGCGGTGCCCTTCGCGGTGACGGCGCGCACGACGTTGTCGAGCGTGAGGTTCTCGATGGCGAGCGGCACGCCCGGGGCGGGTAGCAGCGACTGGCTCAGCAGGGCGAGGAGCGGCAGCAGGGTCAGCGTGAGCACGAACGCCCAGGCCAGCACGGCGACGAGCGGGCGGCTGCGGCCGAGGGGCAGCCGCTGCGGCGTCGACGCCGAGGAGTCGAGCTCCCACCGCCTGCGGGAGGCGAGGAGGTCGAGCACGAGGGCGACGAGCGCGATCACGAGCAGCACGGCGCCGATGGTCGCGACGACCTCGAGCGGGCGGTCGACCGTCCCCGACTGGATGTAGCGGTAGACGAGCGTCGAGAGGGTGACGTACCGCTCCGGCAGGCCGATGATCGACGGGATGCCGAAGTCGGCGAGGTTCGAGACCGCGATGAGGGTGAAGGAGGAGACGAGCGCGGGCCGCAGCAGCGGGACGGTCACCGTGCCGAGCGCCCGCACCGCGGAGGCGCCGCCGATGCGCGCGGCGTGCTCCAGGTCCGCGGGCACCCGGCGGAGGGCGGCGGAGACCACGAGCATGGCGATGGGGTAGCTGTGTACGACGAGCAGGAAGACCACCCCGTGGCCGCCGTAGATCGTGCCGAGCGGGGCGCCGAACAGGTCGCGCCACCAGAAGTTGACCGGGCTCGTGGGCCCGGCGATGCCGATCCAGGCGATCGCGCCGACGAACGGGGGCACCAGCAGCGGGCTGAGCGCGAACAGGCGCAGCACGCGGCGGCCGGGCAGGTCGGTGCGGTCGAGGAGCACCGCGAGACCCGCGCCCACGACCACGGCCCCGGCGGCCGAGAGGGTGGCGGAGACGAGGCTGTTGACCGCGGCCTCCACCACGTCGCCCTGCAGGAGCGTGGCGACGTGGTTCCCGCCCGCGGCGAGCACCAGGATCGTCCCGAGCGGCACGAGCACGAGCGCGAGACAGGCGACCCACAGCAGCGCACGGGTCAGCGAGACCCCGTCGATGCGGAGGCGCGACGCCCGCACGGGGCGCGCACCCTCGCGGGCACGGCCGCGAACGGCCGCGCCCGCGAGAGCGCGCTGCATCGTGCTCACTACTGGAAGAGCGAGTTGAACGTGGCGACCGCGTCGTCCTGCGTGCTGCGGATCTCCTCGAGGTCCGGCGAGAGCACCGTGATCTCGTCCATCGACGGGGCGCCCTCGGGGGTGCCGACATCGGAGCGGACGGGCAGGTAGGACTGCTCGACGGCGAGCTCCTGGCCCGCCTTGCCGACCAGGAAGTCGACGAACGCCTGCGCCGCCTCGGGCTCCTCGGTGTCGGCGAAGATGCCGGCCGGCTGGGAGACGTAGGGCACGCCCTCGCTCGGGTAGGACACCGCGATCGGCGAGCCCTGCGCGGCGAGCTCGCGCACCAGGTAGTCCACGACAATGCCGACCGGCTGGGTGCCGGATGCGACGGCCTGCGACACGGGGCCGTTGCTGTCCGCGATCACCGGCTCGTTGGCGGCGAGGTCGGTCAGCCAGCTCTCGCCGAGCGCGGGCTCGGCGAGCCACACGGCCGAGTTGTAAGCGGCGGCGCCGGACACGTCGGGGTTCGGCATGACGATCTTGCCGGCGTACTGCGCGTCCGTGAGGTCGGCCCAGGAGGTCGGCGCCTTCTCGATCGCCGTCGTGTTGTAGGCGATGACGGTGGGGATGATGCGCGTGCCCGTGTAGAAGCCCTCGGGGTCGACGACGTCCGGGTTCAGCGCGTCGACGTCCTTCGGCGTGTAGGCGAGCAGCAGCTCCTCCGCGGCGTAGTCCTCGAAGGTCCCGGCGTCTGCGGCGAGCAGCACGTCCGCCTGCACGGCGCCGGCGGTGCGCTCCGACTCGATGCGGGCGGTCAGGTCGCCCGTGCCGGCGCGGAACACCTCGACGGTGACCTCGGGGTGCTCCTCGGCGAAGGCCGCGACGAGGGCGTCGGCCTTCTCCTGCGGCTCGGACGTGTACAGCGTGATCGTGGCGGGCTCGGCGGCCGCGTCGGACTCGGCGCCGGCGGCCGGGCTGGTCTCCGGCGCGGAGTTCGCGGCGCCGCTGCAGCCGGCGAGGAGGACGGTCGAGAGGGCGAACGCCGAGAGGGCGGTCGTGCGGGCGAGGCGGGGCATGGTGTCCTTTGTGTGTCGATTCGGTGGAACGTGGAACGGGAAGGAAAGGTCAGGCGGGCCGTGCGGCCGGGACCTCCCGCGCCGACGCGGCGGCACGCGAGGAGAAGAGCGGCTCTGGCGTGCGCATGCTCACCGCCGTCGCGCTCACGGCGGAGGGCGTGAGGTGCACGAGCGAGAACATGGCGGAGTCGTGGCCGCTCACGAACTCGGGCCCCGCGTTCATCACCTGGTGGTAGGCGAGCGACGGGCCGACCGACACGAACACGTCGCGCACGGTCGCGGCGAGCGGATGGTGGAAGTGGCCGGAGAGCACCAGCCGCACGTCGGTGCCCTCGAGCGCGTCGAGGAGCGCGTCGGCGTCCTCCAGCCCCTGCTTGGCGAGGGCGGGCAGGGGTGAGCCGAGCGGCGCGTGGTGCAGCGCGACCACGGTGCCGCCGGGATGCGGGGTGGCGAGGGAGTCCCGGAGCCAGCGCAGCTGCTCCGCGCCGAGGACGCGGCCGCTGGAGTCGAGCAAAATCACGCGCACGGGTCCGAGGTCCACGGCCCGGTGATGCCCGAGCGCATGACCGGGCAGCCAGCGCGCCGCCTCCGTGTCGTCGTGGTTGCCGAGCGCGGTGAGCACGGGGGCGCCGACCCGATCCGATAGCCGTTTCAGGGCGCGACCGAGCGCCGGGTAGACGGAGGAGTGGCCGCGCTGGATGAGGTCGCCGGTCACGACGACGGCCTCCGGCGTGATGCCGGCGTCGACGACGTACGAGCCGACGAGCTCCAGCCGTTCAATGCCGTCGATCGCCCCGTAGAGCAGCTCGCCGCTCGTGGCGTGCACGTCGCTGACGTGCACGATGGTGGTGCGCCCGTCGGTCCGGGTCACGCGGCGTCCTCCTCGGCGTCCGCGCCGGATGCGACGGCCGCGCGGTCCCGGATGCGCGCGAACTGCTCCGGCGACATGCCGTGGCGCAGGAGGTAGGCGTGCGGCCCGCCGAGCTCGTCGACGAGGGTGAGCGCGTGCCGCATCGCCTCGGCCGGGCTCTCGAGGTGCAGCCGCAGGGCGGACTCCAAGGCCGCGCCGGTGACGCCGGAGTCGCGGAGGAGCGCCTCCACGTACGGGCGACGGGCGGCGTCGATGACTGCGCCGGAGAGCGCGTAGTCGGCGAGGATCTCTTCCCGCGGCATGCCGCCGAGCAGCAGGGCGAGCGCGACGACGAGGCCGGTGCGGTCCTTGCCGACCGCGCAGTGCACGAGCACCGCGCCGTCCGCGTCGGCGATGGCCCCGACGGCGGTCGCGATGGCGGAGCCGCGCTCGCGCACGAGCGTGGTGTAGACGTCCTCGATGTCGCCCGTGACGGGAGGGCCGCTCGCCGTGGCGTACAGCGGCACGTGCAGCACCTCGTAGCCGCCGGGGGTCTTCGGGATTTCCGGGGTCTCCGAGGTGTCCCGGCCGGCGGCGGCGGTCGCGGATGCGGACGCGGGCGCGGGCCCGCGCCGCTCGGACGGGTCGCGGAGGTCGAGCACGAGGGTCACCCCGAGCTCGGCGATCCGGGCACGGCCGGCCGGGGTCAGCGCGTCCAGCGAGCCGGAGCGGACCAGCCACACGGAGACGTCGCCGAAGGACCGCGCGTTCAGCACGCCGTCGATCTCGATGTCCGTCATTGTCGTCCCGCCTCCACCGCGTCCGTTCCAGCCGTTCCGGTCGCGCCGGAACCTCGTTACGAAGCAGCGTGTGCGGGTCCGGTGAACGAACGGTTACGGACAAGGAGCCGAGGCGGGAACGTTCGGAGCGGCGCCCGCGCGGATCGCGGCCCGGCTCGAGGACGTTGTGCTCCGTCCACGGCGATGCGCCGGCCGTGCGGGCGGGCCTCCCCCTCTTCGCCCGCCCTCACCCCCGGAGTGGGGACTGGGTCGTCGCCGGGGTGGCCCCCAGGCTGAGGTCATCCCCCCATGCGAAGGACGTTCGATGACCGACCCGACGACAGAAGTACGGCCGGCTGGCCGGCTCCCGGAAGACCAGCCGAACGGGGGCGCCGGGATTTCCGCCTCTTCGAACGGGAAGCCCGGAACTGAGGGCGCTCCGCGGGCCAGGAACCCCTACGCGTGGTTGTCGTTGCTGGGCGTCGTCCTCGGAATCCTGGCGATCGTCCTCGCGCCGGCGTTCGCATTCATCCCCCTGCTCGAATTCGGGACCGCCGTCGTCTTCGGCATCCTCGGTATCCGTCACGCGTCGCGGACCCGCGTCGGGGGTGCGATGGCGGTCTGGGGACTCGTGCTCGGCATCCTCGGCCTGATCGTCTCCCTGCTGATGATCGTCGTCTCCTCTCCCGCCTTCCAGGCGGGAGTCGCGTCCGTTCGCGCGGTGATCGATGAATCAGCGGCCTCGAGTCAGCCCGCTCCGCCCCTGGCGACGGAGGACCCGGTGCCCCTGGCGGACGAGGTGATCACCGGCGACGGCTACTCCTACTCCGTGCCGGTGGGGTGGGGAGCATCGGAGAACATCCCGGCCGGCGCCGACACCTTCGCCATGGACCTCGCCGCCCCGGCGGCCGTGCCCGGCACCGTCACTGTTGTGGCCAGCCCCACCGGGGTCGTCACGGCGGACGACGCGGAATCGGTGGGGGTGTCGGGGCTGGAGGGCCAAGGAGCGACGAACGTCGTCGCCCAGGACCGCGTCATGGTGGCGGGATCCGAATCTGCGCACATCACGGCGTCCATCGCCGTCAACGACCTGGAACTCGCCTTGGACCAGTACTTCCTGACCCATGCCGACCAGACGTACGTCGTCACGTTCTCCTCCTCGGGATCTGTCTCCGAGGTCGACAGGACCCGCATCAACGCATCCGTGCTGACGTCGTGGGTGTGGGACGAGGGGTGAGCCGAGCGGCCTAAGGGCCCGCTCCACGGGGGGCCGCCCGGGCAGCGGCGGGCGAACACGTTACCCTTGGCGGCACCCGCCACCGTCTCCGACGGTCGAATCACCCCTCTGAGGAGAACCCATGTCGGTCGGCCTGCTCGCCGTCGTAGATGACATACTCACCGCCGCCCTCAAGGCGAGCGCGAAGACCGCCGGTGTGGTCATCGACGACGCGGCCGTCACCCCGCAGTACGTGCAGGGACTCACCCCGGCCCGCGAGCTCCCGGTGGTGTTCCGGATCGCCCGGGGAAGCCTGATCAACAAGTTCCTCATCATCATCCCCCTCGCGCTCCTCCTCACGGCGTTCGCGCCCTGGGTGCTGCCGTACCTGCTGATCCTCGGCGGCGGCTTCCTCTGCTTCGAGGGCGCCGAGAAGGTGCTGGAATGGTTCGGCTTCCACCACCACGCGGCGGACGACAGCGAGGTGCGGGATGAGAAGAAGCTGGTCTCCGGCGCCGTCCGCACCGACCTGATCCTGTCCACGGAGATCATGCTCATCGCGCTCTCGAGCCTCGACCCGGATCTCGGCATCTGGATGACGCTCGCCGCGCTGGCCGTCATCGGCCTCGGCATGACGGCGCTCGTGTACGGCGCGGTCGCGCTGCTGGTCAAGATCGACGACATCGGGCTGCACTACATGAGCCGGGAGTCGCCGAGGGCACGTGCCATCGGCTCGGGCATCGTGAAGTCGATGCCCGCGGTGTTCCGGGTGATCAGCATCGTCGGCACGGTCGCCATGCTCTGGGTCGGCGGGCACCTCGTGATCGCCAACCTCGCCGAGACGTTCTGGCACGGCCCTTACGACCTGCTGCACGTCGTGACACACGCGGTCGAGGCCGCCGGACCGGTCGTCGTGTGGCTCGCGGACACCGCCGTCTCCGCCGTGTTCGGCCTCGTGCTCGGCCTGATCATCGTCGCCGTCGTGCTCGGCATCAGCCGTGTCGTCAAGCGGAAGGAGCCGGTGGGCGCCGCCCACTGACGCACGCACCGATCCCGCACCGCTGGGGCCGATCCGCGCCGCACCTGACCGATCCGGCTGTGGTCGGAGGGGCGAGCGGATACGGGCGGGAGGCCCTCGAATCAGTCGCTCCTGGGCTCCGATCGGGACACCGCTCAGTCGAACTCGAGCATCGTGAACAGCAGAGCGCCGTGCTCGCCATCCGGCTCCACCCGCCCTGTCTCCACGAAGCCCGACTTCTCGAGGACGCGTCGCGAGGCGCCGTTCCATTCGCGGACCGTGGCCCACAGGCGCCGGTACCCGAGTGCCCGCGCGTGGTCGAGGACGGCTTCACACGCCTCGGTGGCGAACCCGCGGCTCCAGAACTCCTGAAGGAACTCGAAAGCCAGCTCGGGCTCCTGAGGCCGGCCGTACGAGTTGTGAATCAGGCCGCAGTAGCCGAGGACCTGGCCCGTGGTCTTCAGCTCGGCGGCCAGCAGGCCCGGCGACGGATTCCCGTCGTCACGGCGGATCCGGTCCTCGAGCTCCATCACCGACGGACGGCCGTCCGCGTCGATGCGACGGCGTGCCGGCACCCGGGGATCCCGCTCCGACCACAGGCGACGCTGGACGACGGCGTCGGACACCCGCCATGACCGCAGGAGCAGTCGACCGGTCTCGAGGAGGACCTCCGACCTCGATGCTCCCTCCGCTGTCACGTCTGAAGTATCCCGCGCCGCATGCTGCTGGACCGTCCCCGGCGCGTCAGGCCTCGTCGGCGAGCGCGTCCGCGACCACGTGCCTCATGTCGTCGACGGACGACCCGATCCGCTGGGCCAGGAGCGAGTGCACGGCCTGCAGGGCGACGAAGTGGTTGAGCCTGCTGAGGAACGGGTCGACTCCGTGCGCCTCCCCCGCGGGCGGGGCGACGATCACCACGTCGGCGAGCCTCGCGAGGGGCGAGCGCGCGAAGCTCGTGATGACGATCACCCGGGCCCCGCGGGCGGCGGCCGCACGGCACGCGGCGAGCGAGTGCGCGTTGGCGCCCGAGTAGCTCACGGCGAGGCAGACGTCGTCCGACCCGAGGGAGTGGGCGACGAACTGCTGCGCGAGCACGTCCGACGGCGCCTCCACCGCTCGGCCTAGAGTGCTGAAGCGGAGGGCGGCGTCCTGCAACGGCGGAGACGAGAAGCCGGTGCCGACGAGCACGAGCCGCTCCGCCTCGCTGATCACCGTGACGGCGCGCGCGATCGCGGCGGGGTCGATGCTCTCCCGCCCGAGCCGCAGCGCGTCGATCGCGTCGTCGAACACCGCGCCGACCGGATCCCCGGCGCGATCGGCGGGCAGCGCGGGCACCGAGCGCGCGAGCTCGAGCCGGAGGTGCTGGAAGCCGCGGAAGCCGAGGTTCTGGCACGCCCGCACGACGGTCGCCGCCGAGGTGGACGCCGCGGCGGCCAGCTCCGACGTCGACCAGTCCACGACCTCGTCAGGTCGGGCGAGCACGACCTGCGCGACCCGGTTCTCGCTCGGGCCGAGCCGCGCCGCTCCGGCCCTCAGCCGCGCCAGCGCGGAGCTCTCCCCCCAGCCGCTCATCCGGTCCTCCTGGGCGGCATCACCGGGACAGCACCGGACTTCCGGGCTTTGGCAGCCGGGGCAGGCGGGCCTCGAAGAGCCAGGGCACGAAGAAGTCCCGGTCGAGGCGCGACTCGGCGATGAAGTCCTCGGTGCTCACGGTGCCCTGCCCGTGCCCGGCGGTCCAACGCTGCAGCAGCGCGAAGAAGGCGGCGTTGCCGAGCCGGAGCCGCACCGCGTGCACGGTCAGGGCGCCGCGCTTGTAGACGCGGTCATCGAACATGGACGCGGCACCGGGGTCGCCGATCACGAGGTCCTGGCCGAGGCGCGCGAGCCGGCTCCAGTGGGTCTGCGCGAGGGCGTCCGCCGAGGGCCCGCCCCGGTGCTCCGACCACAGCCACTCGGCGTAGCAGGCCAGCCCCTCGTTGAGCCAGATGTGCCGCCACTCGCCCACCCCGACGCTGTTGCCGAACCACTGGTGCGCGAGCTCGTGGGCGACGAGCCGCTCGGCCGATCCCGTGCCGTCGGCGTGGTTGGCGCCGAAGACCGCCATCGCCTGGGCCTCGATGGGGATCTCGAGCTCGTCCTCGGTCACGACCACGTGGTAGGTCTCGAACGGATACGGGCCGAACACGCTCTCGAAGAAGCCGAGCATGCCGGGCACGGACGCGAAGTCCTGCCGCACCCGGGCCTCGATCGCGGGCGGGAAGGTGAGGAACGCGGCCGTTCCCCCCGCCTGCACGGGCTGGGTGCGGTAGCGGCCGATCTGCACGGTCGCGAGGTAGGGCGCCGTCGGCGCCTGCTGCTCGTAGACCCACGACCGGCGACCCGACTGCTCCGTGCGGGAGACCAGCCGTCCGCTGCAGACGACGGTGTACGGGGCCTCGGCGGCGACCCGGATGCGGTACGTCGCTCGGTCGTCCGGCCGATCGTTGCAGGGGAACCAGGTGGCGGATCCCGAGGGCTGCGAGGCCACGAGCACGCCGTCGCTCAGCTCCTCCCAGCCCACCTCGCCCCAGTGGGTGCGCCGCGGCGCGGGCTGGCCCGCGTAGTCTACGACGACCGTGAAGCGGGCCCCCTCGGGGATGGGCTCGGGCGGGGTGACGGCGAGCGTGACGCCGCGCTGCGCGTGCCGGGTGTCCTTCCGGCCGTCCACCCGCACCGCGCTGGCCCGGAGCCCGGTGAGGGCGAGGTCGATGCGGCGCAGCGGCTCCCGAGCGACGGCGGTGATCGTCGCCGTGCCGCGCAGCCGGTTGCGGGCCACGCGGTAGTCGAGATCGAGGTCGTAGTGCTCGACGCGGTAGGCGTCCGTGCCGACCTCGGGCGTGTAGGGGTCGCCGCGGAGCGCGTCCGTCACGGCCGGCCCGCGGCTTCCAGGTCCTCCGTGGCGTACGCGCCGACGGTGACCTGACGCCAGGGTCCGATCGGATTTCCGCTCCACCGGCTGGCCTCGGGAACGAGTTCCCCGCGCATGACGAGCGACGCCGGGCCGACCGTCCCCTGCGCGGCGATGCGGGCGGCCGGGAGGATGACGCTGTGCGGCCCGAGGGTGGCTCCGGCGTCGAGCGTTACGGTGTCCATGCTCATGATTCGATCATGGAACAGGTGGGTCTGGACGACGCAGCCCCGGTTCACCGTCGACGCGTCGCCCAGCGTGACCAGATCCGCCTCGGGCAGCCAGTGGCTCTCGCACCAGACGCCGCGGCCGATCCGGGCGCCGAGGCTGCGCAGCCACCAGGCGAGGGCGGGGGTGCCGCCGGCGTACTGGGCGAACCAGGGGGCCGCCACCATCTCGGTGAAGACGTCGGAGACCTCGCTACGCCAGATGAAGCTGGACCAGAGCGGATGCTCTCCGGCCCGCACCCGGCCGATGAGGATCCACTTGGCCGCCGTGGAGACGCCGGCCGCGACCGCGCCCGCCGCCAGGAGCACGACCCCGCTGAGCAGGACGGCGGCGACCAGGCCCCAGGCCACGGTGATGGCGGCGAGCGCGCAGAGCACGCCGAGCCCGATGGCGCAGGTGACCACGACCGGCACGAAGCGGCCGAGCTCCCACACGGCGCGGGCGACGCGGAGCCGGGTGGGCGGCGCGAAGGTCCTGCTGAGGTCCCCCTCGTTCGCCGTGCGGCGCAGCCGGACCGGGGGCGAGCCGAGCCAGGACGACCCCGCCTTCGCCTTCCGCGGCGCGGCGGACAGCACGGCCACGAGGCCGTCCTTCGGCACCCGGTGGCCGGGGCCCGCCATGCCGGAGTTGCCGAGAAACGCGCGGGCGCCGATCTCGGCGCGGGCGACGCGCATCCAGCCGCCGCCGAGCTCGTAGGATGCGACGAGGGTGTCGTCGGCGAGGAACGCCCCGTCCTTCACGGTGGTCATGGCGGGGATGAGCAGCACGGTCGACGCCTCGACGTCGCGGCCGATGGTCGCGCCGAGCCAGCGCAGCCAGACCGGGGTGAACAGCCCGGAGTAGAGCGGGAAGAGGGCGGAGCGCGCGAGATCGAGCAGGCGCTCGGTGGTCCAGAGCTGCCAGCCGACCCTGCTGCGCACCGCGTGCGTGCCCTCCGTGACGCCGAGCCCGAGCAGCCGCACGATCACGACGACGAGGCCCGCGAGCACGATCCCCGCGACGAGCACCCCGGGCACGAGCCCGGCGAGGGAGCGCCACCAGAACTCGGCCAGGTCCGCCGATCCCTGGGCCGCCGCCACCGTGACCGCCGCGCCGGCCGCGAGGGCGGTGATCGGCAGGAGGGCGACGAGCACCGAGGACGCCGCGTACGCATAGAGCCAGCGGGTGCGCCGGGGCGGGCGCGCGGTGGGCCACCACTCGCGGGCGCGGCCCTCCCGGACGGCGGGCGAACCGGCCCAGCGCTGCCCGGCGGGGACCCGGCCGAACACCGCCGACCCCGGCGCGATCTCCGCGTTCTTGCCGATGCGGGTGCCGGGCAGCAGCGTGCTGCGCGCCCCGACCGTCGACCCGGCGCCGATGCGGATGGCGCCGACCCGCACCGTGTCGCCGTCGATCCAGTAGCCCGAGAGGTCGACTTCGGGCTCCACCGCGGCGCCGCGCCCGATCCGGAGCATGCCGGTGACGGGCGGCAGGGTGTGCAGGTCGACGTCCTCCGCGATCTGGGCGCCTAGGGCGCGGGCGTAGTACGTGATCCACGGGGCACCGGCCAGCCCGACGGCCCCGACCTGCTGCCCGATCTGCTCGGCGAGCCAGATGCGCAGGTGCCAGGACCCGCCGCGCGGATGGTTGCCGGGGCGCAAGCCCGCGAGGAGCAGCCGAGCCGCGATCACGGCGATCAGCATCCGGCCGAACGGGGTGGCGAACAGGACCAGCCCGACGCCGAGCAGCCACGGCGACACCGTGGGCAGCGCGTCGAACCCGCCGGCCGCGGCGAGGATGCTCGAGGCCGTGAAGAGGTAGACCAGCCAGCGCAAACCCTGCAGCAGGAACAGCGGGACGCCGAGAAGGGTCAGGGCCCACTGGGTGGCCAGCGGGGTCCGCCGGGCGGCCGGTCGGGCCTCGCCCGCGGGGCCGTCCGGTACCCGGGCGGCGAGCGCATCCGCCATGGCGCCGAGCCGCGGGTGCGTGTACACGTCGGCGAAGGTGAAGTCCGGGTCGATCGTGCGGATGCGCGCGACCAGCTGCGCCGCGGAGAGCGAGCCGCCACCGAGGTCGAAGAAGTTGGCGTCCTCGTCGTCGACGGTGATGCCGAGCACGGCGGTCCACATGTCGGCCATGGGCTGCAGCTCGGGCGGCAGCCCGCCGTCCTTCGCCTCGAGGCCGGGGAGCGGCCAGGGCAGCGCGGCCCGGTCGACCTTGCCCGAGGTGCGGGTGGGGAGCTCGGTCACGGGGGCGAGCAGGGGCACGAGGGCCGCGGGCAGCTCGCTCCGCAGCCGGGCCACGGCGTCGTCGCGGTCCCAGGTGGCCGGGTCGGCGGGCACGAGGTAACCGACGAGGACCTGGTTGCCGGCGCCGGTCGTGCGCACCGCCGCCGCTGACCCGGAGACGCCGGGCAGGGCCTGCAGCGCGGCCTCGATCTCGCCGAGCTCGATCCGCCGCCCGCCGACCTTCACCTGGTCGTCCGCGCGGCCCTGGAAGAGCAGCCCCGCGCTCTCGTACCGTACGAGGTCGCCGCTGCGGTAGGCGCGGTCCCAGCCGAGGCTCGGGAACGGCGCGTACTTCTCCGCGTCCTTCACGGGGTCGAGGTAGCGCGCGAGACCCACTCCGCCGATGATGAGCTCGCCCACCTCGCCCTCGCCGACCCGCCTGCCGTCGGCGTCGACCACCGCGAGCATCCAGCCGTCGAGGGGCAGGCCGATGCGCACGGGCCCGTCGCCGCCGAGGGTCGCCGCGCACGCGACGACGGTCGCCTCGGTGGGGCCGTACGTGTTCCAGACCTCGCGCCCGTCCGTCGCGAGCCGGTCGCCCAGCTCGGGCGGGACCGCCTCGCCGCCGAAGATGAGCATGCGTACGTTCTCCAGGGACTCCGCCGGCCACAGGGCGGCGAGCGTCGGCACCGTGGAGACGATGGTGATGCCGCGGGTCGTGAGCCACGGGCCGAGGTCCATGCCGCTGCGGACGAGGCTCCGCGGCGCCGGGACGAGGCACGCGCCGTGCCGCCAGGCCAGCCACATCTCCTCGCAGGACGCGTCGAAGGCGACCGACAGGCCGGCGAGCACGCGGTCGCCGGGGCCGATGGGCTCGTGCCGGAGGAACAGGCCGGCCTCCGCGTCCACGAACGCGGCGGCGGAGCGGTGCGAGACGGCGACGCCCTTCGGCGTGCCGGTGGAGCCCGACGTGAAGATGATCCAGGCGTCGTCCTCGGGCAGCGGTGCGGCGGCGAGGGGCGCGGACGCGCCGGACGGGTGCGGGGCTGCCGCCGAGAAGAGGTGACGGGAGGACCCGCCGCCCGCGGCCGTGTACAGCCCGGAGCCGGTGACGGTGCCGACGACGCCGGCCTCGCCGAAGACCAGGTCCGCCCGCTCGTCGGGGTCGTCCGCATCGACGGGCACGTAGGCGGCGCCCGCGGCCAGGATGGCGAGGATCGCGATGTAGAGCTCCCGCGACCCGGACGGCATCCGGATGCCGACCCGGTGCCCGCGGTCGATCCCCTCGGCCCGCAGGAGCGACGCCACCTCGATCACGCGCGCGAGGAGCTCGCCGTAGCTGAGAGCGCCCGTCGCGTCCTCGATGGCCGACGCATCCGGGTGCGACTCCGCCGTCGTCCGCAGGATGTCCACCAGCGTTCGGGGGGCCGCCGCGGCCCACGAGCGGTCCAGGACGCCCTGGGGGGAGTCGGTCATGGAACCTCCGAAGCTGGCGAGCGGGCATTCGTACCCTGGGGCGTCTCGGTGAACGGATGGTGAATTCCCGTGCTCCGAGCCGCGGGGGGTGCGGGGTCGCGGCGGTTCGGGCGGGTCCGGTCGCGCGCGTCCATCCCGCCCCTGCCCAGGCAGGAGGATCCTGCCCAGCTTCAACCTGCGCACGATGCCCCTGCCTGGGCAGGGGCGGAAGAGGGGGGCGAGAGGAGGGGGGACGCCGGGGCGGGTCGGACGCACGCGGGGCGAGAGGGGGACGCCGGGGCGGTTTGGACGCAGGCGGGGGCGAAGGAGGGGAAGCGCCGAGGGGGTCGAGCCCGCACTCCCGGCACCTTGGGTGACGCGGCGCGGACCGGGCGCTGAACATCCGATGAACCGCGGATTGCGATTGCTTCGGGGGCGCCGGAGCGGCGTCTCCGCCGCCGGTGCCCGCCCTAGTGTCGGAGCCGCCGACCGCCCGACCGACGTCGTCGGCCGACCCGAAGACCCAGGAGGAATCCCGTGATCGCTCTGCGCCCAGCCCTAGGGGCAGCCGCTCTTCTCACCCTGTCCGTCACGCTCGCCGGCTGCTCGTCGCCGGCCGCTGACCCCGCCGCCGACGCCGGGGGCTCCGGTGGCGTCGACGCTGCCACCGCGACGAGCGCCGAGGACTTCGGCGGCTTCGACCAGCTCGTCGCCGCCGCCGAGGAGGAGGGCGAGCTCAACGTGATCGCGCTCCCCGACACCTGGGCGAACTACGGCGAGATCATCTCCGCCTTCGAGGAGGAGTACGACATCACGGTCAACTCGGCCGACCCCGACGTCTCGAGCGCCGAGGAGATCGCCGCCGCCGAGAACCTCAAGGGTCAGGACACCGCGCCGGACGTCTTCGACCTCGGCTCCGCCGTCGCGCTGGACAGCCTCGACTACTTCGCGCCGTACAAGGTGCAGACGTGGGACGACATCCCGGCCGACCACAAGGAGGAGTCGGGCAGGTGGGTCTACGACTACACGGGCCTCATGTCGATCGGCTACGACGCGTCCGCGGTGGACGAGCCGGCGAGCCTCGACGACCTCCTCGGCGAGGGCTACAAGGGCAAGGTCGCCATCAACGGTGACCCCACGCAGGCGGGCGCCGCGGCCGCGGCCGTCCAGCTGGCGGCGCTGCAGAACGCCGGATCCGCGGACGACATCCAGCCGGGCATCGACTTCTTCGCCGAGCTGAACGGCGCCGGGAACTTCCTCCCGCTCGACCCCACGCCCGCCACGATCGCCTCGGGCGAGACGCCGGTCGTCTTCGACTGGAGCTACAACAACCTCGCCGCGGCCGAGACCGAGGGTCGGGACTGGAAGGTCACCGTGCTCCCGGGCACGGCCCTCGGCAGCTACTACAACCAGGCCATCAACGTCGACGCCCCGCACCCCGCCGCCGCCCGCCTCTGGCAGGAGTTCGTGATGAGCGACACCGTGCAGAACCTGTACCTCGAGGCCGGCGCCTACCCGGTGCGTCTGCAGGCGATGATGGAGGCCGGCACCGTCGACGAGGCCGCGCTCGAGGCCGTGGGCGAGCCCCCGGCCGACCTGGTGCAGTTCTCCACCGAGCAGACGGAGGCCGCGTCGGCGACGCTCGCCGAGTCCTGGGCCCAGGCCATCGGGTGAGCTCGGCAACGCTGATCGACGAGACGGCGCCCGCGGCCACACGGTCCGCGGGCGCCGTCCCCGCACGCTCGCGGGTGCGGATCCCCGCCTGGCTCGGGCTCACCCCGTTCGCCGCGTACGTGCTCGCCTTCCTGGCGGTGCCGTGCCTCCTCGCCCTGGGCAGCGGCTTCCTCGACGCCGACGGCGCCGTGACGCTCGACAACCTCACGGTGCTCGGCGAGCCCGCCGTGCAGTCCGCCTTCCTCGCGTCGTTCGCGGTGTCCGGCATCACCGCCCTCGTCGGCGCGGTGGTGGGCGCGGCGGTCTGCTGGGGCCTCACCGCGCTGCGGCCGGACGGCGCCGTGCGGAGCGTCATCGACTCGGTCAGCAGCGTGCTCGCCCAGTTCGGCGGGGTCATGCTCGCCTTCGCCTTCATCGCGACGATCGGCATCCAAGGCCTGTTCACCCGCATCCTGCTGGACACCCTCGGCGTCGACATCTTCGCCGGCGGCGTGTGGCTGTACCAGGTGCCGGGCCTGCTGCTGCCCTACATCTACTTCCAGGTGCCGCTCATGGTCATCACCTTCATGCCCGCCGTCGCCGGGCTCAAGCCGCAGTGGTCCGAGGCGGTCGCCACCCTCGGCGGGACCTGGTGGAACCACTTCGTCTCCGTCGTCCTCCCGGTGCTCGCGCCCTCCTTCCTGGGCTGCCTCCTGCTGCTGTTCGCCAACGCGTTCTCCTCCTACGCGACCGCGGCGGCCCTGATCAGCCAGGGCGCGCAGATCGTCCCGCTGCAGATCCGCGCGGCGCTCGTGAGCGAGACGGTGCTCGGCCGGGCCAACGTCGCGGGCGCCCTCGCCCTCGGCATGGTGGTCGTCATGGCGGTGCTGATGGTGCTCTACTCGGCGCTCCAGCGCCGCACCGAGCGGTGGCAGCGATGAGCGTCGCGCTGCGTCGGGCGCTGCTCGCGGTCGTCGGCCTCGTGTTCCTGCTGCCGATCGTCGCGATGGTCGAGTTCACGCTGCGCAGCCCCTCCGGCACCGGCTACGGGCTGGACCACTGGGCGGCCATCCTCGACCCGGAGCGGGAGCGCAGCTACCGCAACCTCTTCGAGGGCGTGGGCAACTCGCTCACCCTCGCCGTGCTGACCGCCGCCCTCGTGCTCGTGCTCCTCGTGCCCACCATGGTGCTCGTGAGCCTGCGCTACCCGCGGCTGATGCGGGTGCTCGAGTTCGTCTGCATCGTGCCCATCACGGTGCCGGCCATCGTGCTCGTGGTCGGGCTCGCGCCCGTGTACGGCGTCGTCGTGCGTGTCGCGGGCGGCGGCACTTGGACGCTCGCGCTCGCCTACGGGGTCACCGTGCTGCCGTTCGCGTTCCGGGCCCTCCAGACGGACCTCTCGGCGAGCAACCTCGGCACGCTCACCGAGGCCGCGCGCACCCTCGGCGCGAGCTGGCCGCGGGTGCTGACCACGGTGATCGTGCCGACGCTCCGTCGCGGGATCCTCGCGGCGACTTTCATCACGGTGGCCGTCGTGCTCGGCGAGTACACGATCGCATCCCTGCTCAACCGGGTGAACCTGCAGACCGCGCTCGTGCAGGTGTCGCGGAGCGATCCCTACGCCGCGGTCATCTTCGCCCTCCTCGCGCTCCTGTTCGCGTTCACCCTGCTCCTGCTGATCGGTCGCGTGGGCACCGCCCGCGCGGCCGGCGTGCCCACCGCGGCCCCGGCGGACCCCGCGGCATCCGCTTCGGCCCTCGCCGCGGCCGCCCCACCGCCCTCCCCGACCACCTCCTCGAAGGCAGCCCGATGACCTCCTCCTCGCCCGTGGTCCCCGCCGACCGCGCCGACCGCGCCGACCGCGCCGACCCGACATCCCCCCGGGGCGCCGGAGCATCCGTCGAGCTCCGGTCCGTCGTGAAGCAGTACGCCGGGCACACGGCACTCAACGGCATCGACCTGACCCTGCGTCCTGGCGAGCTGGTCGCGGTGCTCGGGCCCTCGGGCTGCGGCAAGACCACGGCGCTCCGTGCGCTCGCCGGGCTGGAGCGGGTGACCGCGGGGAGCATCCTCGTCGACGGCGTCGACGTCGTGGACGTGCCGACGCACCGCAGGGACGTCGGCATGGTCTTCCAGTCGTACTCTCTGTTCCCGCACCTCACTGTGCGGCAGAACGTGGAGTTCGGGCTGCGGATGCGCGGTGTCGACCGACGGGGGCGCGCCGCTCGATCGGGCGAGGCGCTCGACCTCGTGGGGCTCTCGGCCCTCGGCGAGCGGTACGCCCACCAGCTCTCCGGCGGGCAGCAGCAGCGCGTCGCCCTCGCCCGGGCCCTCGTCACGCGGCCCCGGGTCCTGCTCCTCGACGAGCCGCTGAGTGCGCTCGACGCGAAGGTGCGGGTGCAGCTGCGGGACGAGATCCGGCGCATCCAACACGAGCTCGACATCACGACGATGTTCGTCACCCACGACCAGGAGGAGGCCCTGGCGATAGCGGACCGGGTCGCCGTCATGCGCGACGGGCGCATCGAGCAGGTGGGCACGCCGGAGTCGCTCTACTCGGCGCCGCAGACCGAGTTCGTCGCGCAGTTCGTGGGGGTCAGCAACCGCGTCCCCGGCGACGTCGTGGGCGGGCTCGCGCGGGTGGCGGGCGCGGAGCTCCCGGTCGTCGGCGCCCCGGCCGACGGACCCGTGTGGGTGCTCGTGCGCCCGGAGAACATCGCGCTCGCCGACACCGGCGTCGCGGGCGTCGTCGAGGCTGTGATGTTCCTCGGCCCCGTCTGCCGGAGCACCGTCCGGCTCGCTAACGGCACGGTGCTGCAGGTGCAGCACCGCGTCGAGGAGCGGCGGCCGGCCGGAACGGCCGTGCACCTGCGGTTCGAGGCCGGCGCCGTGGCGGTCCTCCCCCGCGACTGACGCGTTGGGTCGGGTGGCCGGGCGGGATCGGGCTGCTGGGCGGAGTGCGGGGTCGGGTCGCGCGGACCTTCCTCCGGGTGCGACGCCGCCGCTTACCGCCCTTCCCATTCCGCCCCTGCCCAGGCAGAAGGATCCTGCCCAGCTTCAACCTGCGCAGGATCCTCGTGCCTGGGCAGGGGCACGCGCGGCGAGGGCGTGTGGGGTTCGGGGGGCACCGGGAGGTCGTCCTGCCGTAACCGGTGGTTCACCCGCAGCGGTCGGCGAGGGAGAAGACTCTCGGCATGTCGATGTCCGAACCGCTTCTGCCCCATCCCGCCCAGGACGACCAGGGGATCGCCGCCGCCGAGCCCGGCGGCGAGGGCGCGCCCCTGCCCGGGTCGGCCGAGGAGCCCGACGTTCTGCCCGGCGTCGACGAGGACGACGCTGCGGAGAGTGCCGCGGCCGAGAGCGACGCGGCGGGGACGGCACCGCGCGCCCGCGGCAGGATCCGCCCTTCCGCACGCCGGTCGCCGGGGACTCGCTGAGCCCGGACCGGCTCGCCGCCGAGACCGAGGACTGACCCGGAGCGCTCCTCGCCCGCTCGGCGGTCGCCGCGCCTGATACACCCGCGCCATATTGCGTCCGCCTAACCCGCCCCTGCCCAGGCAGAGGCATCCTGCCCAGGTTTCACCTGCGCAGGATGCTCCTGCCTGGGCAGGAACACGAGGAGGCGCACGGCGCGCACGCCCAGCGCACGACCGGGGCACTCCAAACGGTGCACGCGGCGCGCAGTAGAGTGCACTCATGGAGAACGACACGGCCGCCCTGGCGGCGGCGATCGGCGCCCGCGTGCGTGGCGAGCGGCAGGGGCGCCGCTGGACGCTCGATCAGCTCGCCGAGACGGCCGGGGTGAGCCGCCGGCTCGTTGTGAACGTGGAGCAGGGCGCGACGAACCCCAGCGTCGGCACGCTGCTGCGCATCGCCGAGGCGCTCGGCGTGGGACTTCCCGACCTCGTGCAGTCCCCCGACCCGAAGCCCGTGAAGGTGACCCGCAGCGGCGAGGGCGCCGTCCTGTGGACCAGCGACGCCGGAGGACGCGCCGTGCTCGTGGCGGGGACGACCCGGCCCGAGGTCTTCGAGCTGTGGGACTGGACGCTCGCCGCCGGCGACCGGCAGCAGAGCGGGACCCACTCCCCCGGCACCCGGGAGCTCCTGCACGTGCAGGAGGGATCCGTCACCGTGGAGGTGGAGGACCGGTCCGTCGCGCTCGGCACGGGCGATGCGCTCGAGTTCCCGGGTGATGTACCGCACGCCTACGCCAACCCCGGCGCCGAGCCCGCGCGGTTCTCGCTGGCCGTCTTCGAGCCGGGCGTCGGCTCGGCTACCCGATAGGAGCGCGAATGACCGACCCCGGAACGGTGCAGGAGTTCCTCGACGGCGGCAGCGTCGACCCCGCCGTGTTCACGCTGCGGCCCGACTACCGGGCCGCGCTGCTCGCCGCGGACGGCATCGTGCCGGGCGGGAGCGACGCGGCGAGCGACGCGCTGCTGCAGCAGGCGGAGGCGGCCGCGCGGGCCGCACTGGCGGACCAGCGGGTCGAGGACATCCCCCACGTCGCGGCCTGGCGGGACGCGTACCGCGCGTTCGGCGCGAAGCCGCAGCGCACCCGGAACAGCCTCGAGGCGCTCCTGCGCCGCGCCGAGGCGGGCCTGCCGCGGGTGAACCGGCTCACCGACATCTACAACGCCGTCTCCGTGCTGCACCGGGTGCCCCTCGGCGGTGAGGACCTCGGCTCCTACGCCGGCGCGCCGCGGCTGATCCGTGCGACGGGAACCGAGCCGTTCGACACGGTGGCGGACGGGGTCTCCGCCGTCGAGCATCCCGAGCCCGGCGAGGTCGTGTGGTGCGACGATGCCGGCGTCACCTGCCGCCGCTGGAACTGGCGCCAGGGGCGTCGCACCGCGCTGCGCGACGACACGACCGCCGCACTGTTCATCCTCGATGCGCTCGAGCCGATGACGGACGAGGCGCTCCTCGCCGCCGCGGACGACCTCGCGGCCCACCTCTCCCGGCTCGGACCCGACGTGCGCATCGCCCGCCGCGTGATCCGGGCCGACGCCGCAGGCGCCGCCGGCGCCCCCGGATAGAGCCGCGCCGGGCGCGCGTCGGACTGGACCCGCCTCTCCGCGGGTGCTAGACCGGAAGCCTGCCCGAAGTGCGCCGCTTCTGTCCGGCGCTCCTGTGGGGAACGCCGGGGACGACAGCACGCGCGCCGGGAGACGGCCGCCGACCACGCGTGCCGGGGGACGGGCCCGCCCGGAAAGGACGACGCCATGGCGGCTGCACAGATGATCGGGATCGAGAACCCGCGGCGGACGCGGACGACCGAGAACGAGGGCCTGCCCGCGCGGCTCCGCCGCGAGACGGCGTCCCTGCACGCCCGGGTGGAGGCCGCGACCGGGCTCCCCGGCTCCATCCGCGCCCGCGAGGAGTACACGGTCCTCCTGCAGCGACTGCACGGGTTCCACTCGGCGGTCGAGGCCCGGCTCGCGCGGCACGACTGGTCCGAGCAGTGGGCCGGTCTCGGCATCGACCTGGCCGGCCACCGCCGCTCCGATCTCCTCGCCTCGGACCTGGAGGCGCTCGAGGCCCCCGTTCCGGACCGCGCGGATGCCCTCGCGGGCATCGACTCCTTCCCGGGCGCCCTGGGCTGCCTCTACGTGACGGAGGGGTCCTCCCTCGGCGGGCGCATCCTCGGACCGGCCATCCGCTCGGCCATCGGCGACGTCCCCACGGCCTTCTTCGACAGCGCCGGGCGGGAGCACCCCTCCCCCTGGCGAACGCTCACCCAGGCGCTCCGCCGCTACGGCGACGGAAACGGGGGCGGCGACGCGGATGCCGTCGTCGAGGGTGCCCGGATCACCTTCCTCGCCTTCGAGAAGCAGGTCGCCGTCGCACCGCAACCGGCGGTGGCGCGATGACCACCCCCGCGATCCCCGTCACCGCCGCCGAGCAGACCCGACTCGACAACTGCTCGCGGGAGCTCATCCGCAGGCCCGGTCTGGTGCAGCCCCACGGCGTGCTGCTGACCGCGCTCGAGGACACCTGGGTCGTCGCGCAGGGAAGCGCGAGCTGTGGATCCGTGCTCGGCATCGAGGCGGGGGAGCTGCTCGGCCGCCCCCTCGCCGACCTGCTGGGCCCGGACACGGTCGACGCGCTCTCGGCGGTGCTGAGCGGCAGTGGCGGCGCGGCGAACCCCGTGCCGGTCGAGGTCGGTGGACGCCGGTTCGACGGCATCGTGCACCGGGTCGACGGGCTCGTGGTGCTCGAGCTCGAGCCGGAGCTGCCCGCGGAGGACTTCGCCACGCCGCCCATGGTGTACGCCGCGGTGAACCGGCTGGCCGCGCTGCGGAGCCGGGAGGAGCTGTGGGCGGATGCCGCCCGCGAGCTCGCGACGCTGACCGGCTTCGACCGCGTGATGATCTACCACTTCCATCCGGACGCGCACGGCCAGGTCGTGGCCGAGGTGCGCGCGGACGACTCCATGGAGCCGTACCTCGGGCTGCACTACCCGGCCTCCGACATCCCGGCCCAGGCGCGGGAGCTGTACCTCGCGAAGCTGTCCCGCACCATCTTCTCGACGGCGGACGCCCCGCAGCCGGTGCTGCCCGAGAGCGGACCGGTCCTCGGCGAGCCGCTGGACCTGAGCTACGCCGAGCTGCGCGCCGTCTCGCCCCATCATCTGCAGTTCATGCGCAACATGGGTCAGGCGTCCACTCTGTCCTTCTCGCTCATCTTCAACGGCGAGCTGATCGGGATGATCACGTGCGCCCACCGCACCCCGCGCCGGCTGCCGTACACGCTGCGCCGCGGACTCGAGGTGTTCAGCAACCAGGTCGCCCTGCAGCTCAGCGCGATGGCGGAGATCGCCCGCCTCACCCGCGACACCGAGCTGCTCGCGCTGCGCACCCGCCTCGTCGGTCAGTTCACCTCCGACGACGACACGGTGCAGTCGCTCCTGCACGGACCCGTGACGCTGCTCGACCTCGTCCCGGCGGCGGGCGCCGCCCTCTGCAGCGACGGCATCCTATCCACCGTGGGTAGCACCCCCGAGCCGGACCGGATCGCCCTGCTGCTCGAGCGTCTGCGCGCCGGCGACCACCTCCCGCTGGCGACGGAGTCCTTCGAGCTGGAGCACCCCGAGCTCGCCGAGATCGTGCCCTCGGTCGCCGGCGCGGTGGTCGTGCCCTTCGGCGGGCACGGGGACTACCTCGCCTGGTTCCGCCCGGAGATCACCGAGACGACGCGGTGGCTGGGCGACCAGTCCGAGTCGAACCGGGACTCGATCCTCTCGCCGCGCAACTCCTTCTCGTCCTGGAGCGCCAGCGTGTCCGGTCGGGCGGAGCCCTGGCGCGGGCTCGACGTCGCGGCGGTCGAGCTGGGGCGGGACCTGGACAGCGCGGTTATGCGGCAGGCGGAGGCCGCGCTGGCCCACCTCGGCCTGCATGACGCCCTCACCGGCCTGCCGAACCGGCGCCTGTTCATCGAGCGCCTCCAGCGCGCCCTCTCCGGCGATCTGCGCGGCGGGCACGTGGCCGTGCTGTTCATCGACATCGACTCGTTCAAGGCGATCAACGACTCGCAGGGGCACGGCGGAGGCGACACCGTGCTGCAGCAGATCGCCGAGCGCATCTCCTCGGCGACGCGCGCGTCGGACACGCTGGCCCGCTTCGGCGGCGACGAGTTCGTGGTCCTGTGCGAGAACACCGGGGAGCACGGGGCGAGGAAAACGGCCGAGCGCGTGCTCGGGGCGCTGCAGCATCCCCTCGACATCGACGGCACGCCGCTGCGGGTCACCGCGTCGGTCGGCGTGGCGACGGCGACGCACCTCGACACCCCGGACAGCCTGCTCGGACGGGCCGACTCCGCGATGTACCGGGCGAAGCGCTCCGGCAAGGACCGGGTGTCCGACTAGCGCGGAGCGGCCCAGACTCCCGCGCGGAGAGCGCAGCGCGTCCGCACAGCGCCTCGCGTCCGGACAGCGCCCCGCGTCGGGACATCAGCTCGCGTCCGGGCGCGGGATACCGCACGATCGGTGCCGCTGGCTAGCCCTCCGGGCGGATTGTCGAGATCCGCGGAGCAGAGGTTAGAACTGGTGAAGCCCCCCGTTCGGGGGGTCCGCAAGTACAGGGAGTACCAGCATGTCCAACACCACCGATACTCACGCATCCAGGACGCTCGGCGTCGCCACGGAGACCAAGGGTTCGCTGAAGACCACCGAGCTCTATGTGTTCATCGTCGTCGCGCTCGGCGTGCTCATCGCCTCCGCCGTCGTGGACGAGAACGAGGACGGGTCCGGCTTCGATGCCAACCACGCCTGGCTCTACGTCAGCATCCTCGCCGTCGGCTACATGATCAGCCGCGGTCTCGCCAAGTCAGGCAGCTACGACCGGGCCCGGCTGAACGCCGACCACCGCAGCTGACGCACCGCGTTCGCCACCGCCCCGTTCACGCTGTGAGCGGGGCGGTTCTCGTCGGTCCCTGGCGCCTCTTGACGAATACCTTCGGGGGGACGGATCACTTATCGGCTTGCAGGTCGCCCTCGGGCGTGACGTACAGGCCGGTGGCCGTGTTCGCGAGGATGGCGAGACGCTCGAGCCACTCGCGGTTCACGGACGGGCGGCCGCTGCCGGCGAACTCGAAGTGCAGGTCGGTCGTGGGATGGATCCAGACCATCGACCGGCCGCTACCCCGCTCGGGGGAGATCGCCCAGGACAGCAGGAACGCCTCCGAACGTCGGAGCTTCCCGGTCATCACGAGCTGCAGGTGCGCAAGCACGCGGTCCTCGAACTCGACCTCGTAGCGTGCCGCTCCGTAGTACAGCTTCCCCATCCGCCGCCCTCCTGGTTTTGCGTGACGTGCAGCGTTTCGCCACGCACGCTATTCTCCCGGATTCAAGCTGATGTTCCCGTGGTGCTTTACCGGGCGACACGCACTTCTATAAGGTTCGCCCACGGGTCGTCGAAGCGCACCGAGCGGCCGTCGTCCCGGGTCTCGACGCCGTAGTGGCGCATCCGCTCGGTCAGCGCACCGAGGTCGTCGTCCGTCGGCACCTCGATGCGCACCAGTCCGAGACCCAGCGCGGGCGCGCGGCGACCGGCGCCCCGCGAGTTCCACACGTTCATCGCCATGTGGTGGTGGTAGCCGCCGGCGCTCACGAACAGCGCGGAGCCGCCGAGCGCCGCGGTGGTGGAGAACCCGAGCCGGTCGACGTAGAACGCGCGCGCACTGGGCACGTCCCCTACGGACAGGTGCACGTGGCCGACCCGGCCCGGTCGCTGCAGCGCGGCGTCGAGGGCCGCCTCCGTCACGTTCTCGCGGAGGAAGCCGTTCGGGTCGACGTAGAGCGAGTCCATCTCGATCTGCCCGTGCGTCCAGGACCACTCCGTGCGGTCGCGGTCCCAGTACAGCTCCACCCCGTTGCCCTCGGGGTCGGCCAGGTAGAACGCGATGCTCACCAGGTGGTCGGCGCTGCCCGTGAACGTGTTCGGGTACCGGGTGGCGACGGAGTAGAGGGACGCCGCGAGGTCCTCCTTCGTGTCGAAGAGGATCGCGGTGTGGAACAGCCCCGCGGAGCCGGGTGCCGCGTGCTTCAGCTCCGGTGCGCGCTCGAGCAGCACGATCGGCGTGCTGCCGCGACCGAGCACGGCGCGACCGCTCTCCTGCACGAGCAGTTCCAGCCGGATCCCGTCGCGGTAGTAGGCGATCATCCGGTCGAGGTCGGCGACCCGCAGGGTCACGGCGCCCATCCCGGTGCTGGCCGCGAGGAGGTCGGTGGTGTCGGTCATGGGGTCGTCTCCCTCGTCGGGGTGGTCAGGGTGGTCGGGTGTCCGTATGCAGGGTCGCGCCGGTCGTGCGAGGCCGGGGCGGGCGGTCAGCCCAGGCTGAGGGTGTGGCCGGTGTGGTCGCGCTTGGCCTCGAGGTAGCGGGAGTTCGCCTCGGAGAGGTGGACGGCCGTGGGGACGCGCTCGGTCACCGTCACGCCGAACGCCTCGAGCTGCGCGGCCTTGTCCGGGTTGTTGCTCAGCAGCCGGATGCTGTCGACGCCGACAGCCCGCAGCATCTTCGCGGCGGCGCGGTAGTCACGCTCGTCCTCGCCGCGACCGAGCGCGCGGTTCGCCTCGTAGGTGTCGAGGCCCGCGTCCTGCAGGGCGTACGCGTCGAGCTTGGCGTACAGGCCGATGCCGCGGCCCTCCTGGCGGAGGTAGAGCAGGAAGCCGCCGACCGCTGCGATCCGCTCGACCGCCTCCCGCAGCTGAGGGCCGCAGTCGCAGCGCTCGGAGCCGAAGACGTCGCCGGTCAGGCACTCGCTGTGCGGCCGCACGAGGGGCGCCTGGCCACCGATGGCGGAGCGCGCCACCGCGCCCTCCCAGTCGCCGAGCCCGAGGAGCAGGTGCTCCTGACCGTCGACGAGGCCGCGGAACGTGACGATCTCGGCCGTCGTCGCGTACCCGTCGGGGAAGCGCAGGGGCACGGTCACGCGGGTGCGGACGACGGCGACGGGGCCGGTGGTCGACTCCCTGCGCCCGCGCGACCCGTCGTCAACGGCATCCGTCGCCCCCGATGGCACCACGAACGGGTTCACGTCCGGGCGGCGCGGGGCGAGGCAGTCGATCGTCATCGTCTCTTCCTTTGGTTGAAGCGTAAAGCGATCGTATGCCGCGATGCTTGAAGCGTCAAGTAAACGGTCTTGCGAGGGAGGGGAAACAGCATGGATCCAACTGTTGACTCGGTACCCCCCTGGGGTATACCGTACTGGCATGGACGGAGCACAGCACACGACCCACGAGTCCCTCGCCCACGACGCGATGGCGCAGGGCGAGCACGGCACCGCCGGCGCCTCTCCCGGCCGCGACGCGCACTCGGCGCACGACCACCACGACGCGCGCCAGGGGCACGATCCGCACGGCGGACACGGGGCGCACGGCGGGCACGGCGGACATGGCGACCACGTCGGACAGTTCCGCCGCCTGTTCTGGATCATGCTGCTGATCGCGATCCCGGTCGTCGCCTTCAGCCCGATGTTCGCGATGATCCTCGGCTACCCGCTTCCCGACGTCCCCGGCATCGAGTGGGTCTCCCCCGTGCTCGGCACAGTCATGTTCGTGTGGGGCGGGCGCCCCTTCCTCGTGGGCGCGGTCGGCGAGCTGCGGGCCCGCAAGCCGGGCATGATGCTGCTCATCGCGCTCGCCATCACCGTCGCGTTCCTCGCGTCCTGGGCCGCGAACCTCGGCCTGATCGACCACGAGCTCGACTTCTGGTGGGAGCTCGCCCTCCTCATCGTGATCATGCTGCTCGGGCACTGGATCGAGATGCGTTCCCTCGCCCAGACGTCATCCGCGCTCGACTCGCTCGCCGCGCTGCTGCCCGACGAGGCGGAGCGCGTCGAGGGGGACGGCACCGTGACGGTGGCGCCGGGCGACCTGCGCCTGGGCGACGTCGTGCTGGTGCGGCCGGGGGCGCGGGTGCCCGCCGACGGCGAGGTCGTCGACGGCACCGCGGACGTGGACGAGTCGATGATCACGGGCGAGTCGCGCCCGGTGGCCCGCACGAACGGCGATGCCGTCGTGGCCGGAACCGTTGCCACGGACTCCGCGCTGCGGGTGCGGGTGACGGCCGTCGGCGAGGACACCGCGCTCGCGGGCATCCAGCGGCTGGTCACGGAGGCGCAGAACTCGTCGTCCCGCGCCCAGCGCATCGCGGACACGGCCGCGGGCTGGCTGTTCTGGTTCGCGCTCGGCGTCGGCGTGCTGACGGCAATCGCCTGGACGCTGCTCGGCAGCCCGAACGACGCCATCGTGCGCACCATCACCGTGCTGGTGATCGCGTGCCCGCACGCCCTCGGGCTCGCGATCCCGCTCGTGGTGTCCATCTCGACCGAGCGCGCGGCGAAGGCCGGCGTCCTCGTGAAGGACCGCCTCGCGCTGGAGAGCATGCGCACGGTCGACGCGGTGCTCTTCGACAAGACGGGCACCCTGACCCGCGGCGAGCCCGTCGTGACCCGCGTCGCGGCCATTGCCGGCGGCGGCACCGACAGCGGTACCGCCGCCGAGGACGCCGTGCTGGCCCTCGCCGCAGCAGTCGAGTCCGACAGCGAGCATCCCCTCGCCCGGGCCATCGTCGACGCGGCCCGCACCCGCGGCATCCGGGTCCCCCGCGCCGCCGACTTCCAGGCCTCGACAGCGGTCGGCGTCAGCGGCACCGTGGGCGGGCGGCGCATCAGCGTCGGCGGACCGGGCATGCTGCGCGAGCACGGCGCCGCACCGCTCGACGCCAGCGCGCCCTGGCAGGACGAGGGCGCGATCATCCTGCACGTCCTCGCCGACGGCCGGGTGATCGGCGCGATCGGGCTCGCCGACGAGGTGCGGCCGGAGTCGCGGCAGGCCGTGGCGGAGCTGCAGGAGCGGGGCGTGCAGGTGGTGATGATCACCGGCGACGCCGAGCAGGTGGCCCGGTCCGTCGCGGGTCAGCTGGGCATCTCGCGGGTGTTCGCGGGCGTCCGCCCGGAGGACAAGTCGGCGAAGGTCGCCGAGCTGCAGTCCGAGGGCCACCGGGTCGCGATGGTGGGCGACGGCGTCAACGACGCCCCCGCGCTGGCCCAGGCCGACGTCGGCATCGCCATCGGCGCGGGCACCGACGTGGCCGTCGCCTCCGCCGGGGTCATCCTCGCGGGCGACGACCCCCGCGCCGTGCTCGCGGTCATCACCCTGTCCCGCGCCGCCTACCGGAAGATGAAGCAGAACCTCTGGTGGGCCGCGGGCTACAACCTGCTCTCCGTGCCGCTCGCCGCGGGCGTGCTCGCCCCGGTCGGCTTCGTGCTGCCGATGGAGGTGGGCGCCCTCCTGATGTCGCTCTCCACCGTGGTCGTCGCGGTGAACGCCCAGCTCCTGCGCCGGCTGTCCCTGGTGCCCGGAGAGGCCCGGCACTCGGCACAATAGAGGCGGGGGTTTTCCATGCGCAGGACTGCGGTGAACGGGTACGGGCCATGACGATCAGCATTCCGACCACGAGGGAGGCCGTGCGGGCGGTCTGGGCGCAGGGCGTGCCGGACTACCGCGCGGTCACGGACGGCGAGACCGCCGGGCGGGTGCTCAGCGGCCTTCTCCGGGCCGCCCTCGACCTGCTGATCTACCGCAGGCTCGCCGGAAGGCGGGACGCCATCCACATGGTCGGCGGGGACAGCGACAGCTACCGGAGGTACGCGGCGGCGGACGACCGCACGGCGGACGGCGCCGTCGTGCTCGCGCACGCCCTGGCCGAGGCGACCGAGGAGGCCCGCCTCTTCGGAGAGCTGCTGGGCGTGGCACCGCCGTTCGGCTCCTGCCGCATCGTCGTGCTGTCCCTCGAGGACGGCTGCGCGGTGAACCGGCTCGAGCTCGACCCGGAGAGCCGGGGAGGCGTGTCCTGGTACGGGCGCTTCGACAACGCCCTGTTCAGCGAGGCGGCCATCGGCTTCGCCCTCTTCGTCACCCACCTCGTCGCGAACGTGTTCGACGACGACGACGGCACGGAGACCTTCGAGGAGTCCTTCCAGTACGTGGTGTGATGCCCGCGGTGCGCTCGCGGTGCGGTCGCGACGCCGATACGGGTCGCAGAGCATCCCCACGTTCGCTGAACTCCCCCACGGTCGCTGAGCTTGCCGAAGCGACGCGAGGTCCGTACGAGACGTGGTGAGCGCCGGGGGTCGACCCCCCGGCGCTCATCGCGTGCAGCGAGGCGTCAGCCGCCGAGCTTCTTGTCCGCCGCGTCCGTCGCCCCCTCGATCTTGTCGTCGGCCTTGCCGCCGGTCGCCGAGCTCGCCGCGTCGCCGGCCTTGTCCAGGCCCATGTCGGTCGCCTTCTCGCCCGCGCCGCCGCTCGCCGCGTCCTTGGCCTTGTCGCCCAGCCCACCCAGATCAGCCATGTCGATTCCCTTCGTCGGTCACCGTGCGCCCGTCGCGCGGTGCGTGACGGCAGTCTCGTCCGCCCGCGCGCCCGCGCCTACCCCTTGCGGCATCAGGATGTCCGTCTCCGGCTCGCGCTCGTAGGCGGCGAGGAGGAGCTGCCCGCGCACCTCTGCGAGGCGGTCCAGGATGCGGTCGATGAGCGCGCCGGAGACGCCCGAGGTCACGATGTCGTACGGGCCGATGGCCTGAAGCTTCCCGACGCGGATGCGGATCACCTCCCAGCCGGCCGCGCGGAGCAGCCGGTCCTTCTTGCGGTCGATCGCCTCGCGCCTCCCCACATGCTCGAGGCCGTCACGCCCGACGGTGTCGTACTCGAGGGCGACCGTGAGCTCGGGCAGGAGGATGTCGGGCCAGACCTCGATGTGGTGGAAGAAGGGTCGCGCGACCCGGACGGCGTTCCTGCTCAGGTCGATGTCGAGCCGGGCGGCGAGCCGCTGCCGCAGGTCCGCCTCGGCCGCCGAGGCCGGCTTCGGCGCCCACGTGCTCAGGAAGGCCTCACCGACGGGCACCGCATCGGCGCCCGCACGGGCATGCCGGCAGGTGATGCACCGGCGCCCCTCGACGACCTTCTCGACCGTCGTCTCGTACGTGCCATGTCCGGCCGGGCACAGCCAGGGGTAGCGCGCCTCGGCCCGGGTCTCCACGGCGAGAGTGGCACGCCGCCCCGGCGTCACCCGCTCGAGCAGCTCCTCCCGGGTCACCGGCGAGCTGTCCAGGCGGCGGCAGAGCCCGCACCGCTCGTTCGCGTCGTCGGGCGAGATGCGCCGCGGGTCGACGGGATGCCCGCAGGCGTGCGGCGGGGTGCCCGGTGCCGGCGCGATGGGGGCGCGGCCCCGCACGGCCTGCGCGGTGCAGTCGGGGCACCAGGTCGAGCGACGGCGCGACCCGCCGGGGCGCTGACGCTGCTCCTCCGGCGTCGCGGCGAAGCGGTGCCCCATGTCGCAGACCCAGAGCAGCAGTACGTCCGCGGCGGGTGGAACCTGGGTGAGGGTGATGCCGTGGTTCAGATCCGGGTGGTACTGCCGGATGAGCACCGGGTACCGCGCCCAGTCGTCGCGGTAGGTGCCCACGGGGTACGGCACCGCGACGCCCTTCGACCACTGGCGGCGCGCCCACCACTGGTCGACACTCTCCGGCATGGCGGCAGCGTAGAAGAGGCCGCCGACATCGGTCAGGGTCCGGGTGGTCGGGGCGGTCCACGTGGTCGGCGCGCGCGGTCGCCGCCTCAGCGCGGCGCGAAGGCCGCCCGGAACAGCTCACGAGCGCGGCGCGCGATCGCCGCGCGCTCCCCGGGGACGGAACGGGGCAGCAGCACGCTGACCATCTCGATCGAGAGCAGCACGTCCGCCACCTCGACATGCCCGCCGATCCGCCCCGCGGCCGTGTCCCTCGCGAGGATCACCTCGATCAGGGCGGTGATCCGCGTGCGCAGGTGCTCCGCTCGGGAATCGTCGGCGGCGGCGGAGATCATGTCGATGAGCGCGATGGAGCCCATCGCCTGCTCGGTCACCGCGTCGAACAGGTCGCCGAGGGTGGCCTTCTCGGTGGAGGCGAGCGCCTCGAGGTCCTCGATGTTCTCGTCGAACACCGCGACGGCGAGCGCGATGCGATCGGGGAAGTGCCGGTAGAGGCTGCCCTGCCCGACGCCCGCCCGCCGGGCGACCGCACTCAGCGGGGCGGCGAAGCCCGACTCCGCGAACACCTCGCGCGCCGCCTCGATGAGCGCCCGCCGGTTGCCGGGCCCCGCGCTCGGTCCGCGGTTCGCTCTGGCATTGTCCGACACCGGTGTAGCGTACAACCGGACAGAGTTGTCCGGTTGGCCCGCGGCCCCGCGGCCGACCGCGAAGAAAGGACAAAACCCGTGACCAGCACCCGCTCCCCCCTGACCGCAGAGTCGACGATCGCAACCTGGCTGGACGACCCCATCGGCGGCGCCGTGCTGGGTGGCCTGCTGGCCCAGGCCGGCCAGACCGCCGAGGCGTTGCGACCCGTGCGCGGCATCACCCTCGGCCGCCTCGTGCAGATGAGCCAGGGCGCGTTCACCCAGGAGATGGTGGATGCGGTGGTGCAGCAAGCCGAGTCGGGCGAGCTGCCCGAGGGCTGGGAGCCCGCGGCAGCGGCGGGGAACGGCGCCGCGGCCGCCCCCTCGGCACCCGCCGTCGAGCGCCCGCAGTGGATCGAGAAGGTGACCCACGGCCGCTTCACCGGCAAGACCGTGATCGTGACCGGGGCGGGCTCCGGCATCGGCCGGGCCACCGCATCCCGGGTGGCGCGCGAGGGCGGTCGCGTCATCGCCGTCGACATCTCCCGCGAGCGCCTGGACGAGTTCGCCGCCGCCCTGCCCGACGCCGACATCGTCGCGGTCGACGGCGACATCACCGACGACGCCGCGGTCGCGGCCATCGTCGCGGCGGCGGGAGACCGGATCGATGCCCTCGCCAACGTCGCCGGGATCATGGACGACATGACGCCTGTGCACGAGGTGACCGACGCGGTGTGGGACCGGGTCTTCGCCATCAACGTCACCGGCACCATGAAGCTCATGCGCGCCGTCGCTCCCGCGATGCTCGCCCGCGCCCAGGGGTCGATCGTCAACGTGGCCTCCGAGGCGGCGCTGCGTGGATCCGCGGCGGGCGCCGCGTACACGGCGTCGAAGCACGCCGTGGCCGGGCTCACGAAGAGCAGCGCCTTCATGTACGGCCCGAGCGGCATCCGCGTGAACGCGGTCGCCCCCGGCCCGACCATCACGAACATCCAGGCGCGCTTCGCGTCGGAGCTCGGCGCTCAGCGCGTGCGCCTCGCCATGGCGGCCATGCCGGACGCCGCGGAACCCGATGCCCTGGCGGCGTCGATCACGTTCCTGCTGAGCGACGACGCCGTGAACGTCACCGGCGTCATCCTGCCCTCCGACGGCGGCTGGTCGGTCGCCTAGCCCAGCCCACCCTCCCGATCGCGCCGTCCCTCCTACCGGGCGGCGCGATCAGGAGACGGCGGGTGCGTGCTGAGTGGCGCGGATCTCGGCCCGCGCCTCGGCGTACCGGCGGATCTCGACGATCACGACCGCCGCCGTGACGAGCACGACGAGGCCGAGCGCCGCAAGCGCGGGCACGGCCGCCCCCACCGGCACGAGGGCGACGAGCACTGTGGCGCCGCCCATTCGCCAGACCTTCCAGTAGCCGGCGGTGCGCCGCCAGAACGCGCCCAGCCCGGCGAGGTAGAGCGCCGTTCCGCCGAAGAGCGCGGCGGCGCCGAACAGGTCGAACGGCTCCGCATCCTCGACGTGGTGCATGGCCTCCTCGACCCCGAGGGCCGAGATCACGATCCCCGCGATGATCAGGTAGTGCTGGAACGTGTAGGCGTCGATGGCGAGCGAGGCGCGTGCGGAGCCCCGCAGCCGCGCGAGCGCGTGCTCGGCCGCGATGGCCACCATGTCGAAGTACAGCCACCAGAGCAGCACCGACAGCGCGATGGCGAAGATCGAGCCCAGCACGATCGGCGTGCTGATGGGCTCCTCCGCCACCCCGACGCCGATCGCCACGATCGACTCGCCGAGGGCGAGGATGACGATCAAGCCGTAGCGCTCGGCCCAATGCGCCGCCGAGTGGATGCGCCAGTTTCCGCCGCGTGAGGTCAGATAGGTGAAGCCGCCGTCGAGCACCAGCCCGGTGAGCCAGAGCCAGGTCTGAGCGGGACCGCCGACGACCGCCCCGGCGACGATGAAGATCCCGCCGAGCGCGAGCGCCCAGACGCTGACGAGCACCTGGCGGCGCAGCGGACCGTCGTCCCCGGCCGCGCCGAGGTAGAGCACGAGGTGCGCGACGCGCACCACGATATACGCGACCGCGAGCACGAGCGGCGCGTGCAGCCCGCCCGGCAGGTCCTCGAACGACTCGGGGATCACCAGGGCGACGAGGAACATCGACGCCATGGCGATCGACATGCCCGTGCGGAGCAGGCCCTCGTCCACGAACGTCTGATTGCCGAGCCAGCTGTAGGAGGTCCAGGACCACCACAGGATGCCGAGGATGATCAGCCCCTGCAGCACGCCGGTCGCCGAGTGGGCATGGGCCATGAACTCGGTCACCTGGGTGAGCGCGAAGACGAAGACGAGGTCGAAGAACAGCTCGAACGTGGTGACGCGATGCCCCTCGTCCGACGTGCGGAAACGGGGGAGAACGGAGCGGAGGTCCCTCATCCGGCTCATTCTGGGGCACGCGCCGGAATCGACGCAACGCGCGGGTTCCCGGGCCGGGTCCGCGAGGCGCCGCGGCAGGGATCAGCTGGCGAGCACGACCTTTCCGCGGGCCTTGCCGTCCACGAGAAAGCGGATCGCGGCGGCCGCGTGCTCGAGGGGGAACACGCGGTCCACGGCCGGCGTCACGGCCCCGCTCCGCACGAGGTCGGCGAGCACCACCAGGTCGGCCGCGTTCTCGCTCGCGACGAAGGTGCCGAGCGTCTGGGACACGAAGGGTGACAGCGCCATGGCACGCAGCTGCCGATCGGTGCCGCCCAGCCAGCGGCCGCCGGTCTCCGACCCGACGATCACGAGGGTGCCGGTGCGGGTGAGAGCGCGGCGCAGGCGACGGAGCGAGGCGTGACCGCCGGTGTCGATGATCACGTCGTACCGCTCGCCGCCGGCGGAGAAGTCCTCGGTGGCGTAGTCGAGCACGCGGTCGGCGCCCAGCCCGGCGACGAGGGCCGCCTTTCCCGCGCTGCTCACGCCCGTGACGTGCGCGCCGAACGCGACGGCGATCTGCACGGCGAAGCTGCCGACGCCGCCCGACGCGCCGAGGATGAGAACGCGGTGCCCGGCCGCCACGCGTCCGTGATCGCGCACGGCCTGCAGCGCCGTGAGCCCGGACACCGGGACGGCCGCGGCCTGCTCCGGCGACAGTTCCGTCGGTCGCGCGGCGAGCTTCGCCGCCGGGCAGATCACGAACTCCGCGAACGACCCGGCACCGATCCCGAACACCTCGTCGCCGGGTGCGAAGCCCTCGATGCCGGGCCCGACGGCCTCGACCCGGCCGGCGACATCCGCGCCGCGGACCCGCGCCTTGGGCCGGCGGAGGCCGAAGCCGGCCAGACGGATGGGGTAGGGCAGGCCCGCCATGAGGTGCCACACGCCTCGGTCCACGCCGGCCGCCGCGACCCGCACGAGCACCTCGCGCTCGCCGGGAACCGGCACCGGCATCCGCTCCACGCGCAGTACGCGCTCGGCCGGCCCGTACTCGTCCTGCACGACGGCCGTCATGGTGCGGCTGCGGCCGGGATGCGCGGCGCCCGCACCCCGGGCGGCGGGGTCGTCGGGAGCCGGGAACGCGGCGTCGGCCGACGGTCGGTTGCGGGGGTGGAGCACGCTCATACTCGTTCCTTACGTCGTAAACCTTATGTTGTAAGGAAACGGTAGGACTACGGCGTAAGGTTGTCAACGGGGAAGCGGCACCAATGCACGCGGGACGGGCGGGAGGGAGCAGCGATGGCGCAGACGGCAGGATCGGGACGCCGGACCCGCAGGGAGCGGCTCACGCGCCAGCGGGTGCTGCAGAGCGCGATCGAGCTCGCCGACGCCTCGGGAATCGAGGCGCTGTCCATGCGCCGTCTTGGCGAAGAGCTCGGCGTCGAGGCCATGTCGCTCTACACGCACGTGGCGAACAAGGACGACCTCCTCGCGGGCATGATCGACGCCGTCTTCGCCGAGATTCCACCGCCCTCGCTCGAGGTGCACTGGAAGACGGCCATGCGGGATCGCGCCCTGTCGGTGCGTTCCGCCCTGCTGCGACACCCGTGGGCGACCGGCCTCATGGACGCGAACGCGGCACCCGGTGAGGCGACGCTGCTCCACCACGACCTCGTCATCGGTTGCCTGCGCGGCGGCGGGTTCTCCTTCGCGATGACCGCGCACGCGTTCGCCGTGCTCGACGGCTACATCTACGGCTTCGCCCTGCAGGACCGCAGCCTGCCCTTCGAGACGCCGGAGGAGACGGGCGACCTCGCCGAGAAGATGCTGGCGCAGTTCCCGGCCGGGCGGTTCCCGCACCTCGCCGCGTTCATGGTCGAGCACGTGCTGCAGCCCGGGTACGACTTCGGTGACGAGTTCGAGTTCGGCCTGGACCTCATCCTCGACGCGTTGGAGCGCCGCCGCGAGGAGTGAGCGCGGTGCGGGTGCGCACGGTGCGCGGAGGTGCGGGGCGGGCTCGGGGGCGGTGCGGCGCGTGCGGGGTGCCGGAGTGCGCTTCGGCGCTGCGCTAAGGGGCGCACAGAGCCGGCTTCGTGCGTACGCTCGGGTGTTCCACGCCGTTTCCCGGCGATCGCCTACCCAGGGAGTTCCACCGTGTTCGCTCGTTACATCCTTCCCGTGCTCCTCTCCTTCGCGGTCAAGCAGCTGCGCAAGCGCAACGTGCGCGGTGCCTCGACCCCCACGAACTACGGCCGTTCGCGCCCCCGCTCGCGCTCGCGCTTCCGCTTCTAATCCGGCGGAGGGGCACGCGGTCCCTGAGCTTGCCGAAGGGGCGCGGCCGCGGACCACCACGGTCGCTGAGCCTGTCGAAGGGACGTAACGTGCCTCACACGGCGCCCCTCCTCCACAAGCGGCAAATCGCCGAACTTCTCCACAGAATGCGCTCCTGACCGGCCGAATGTCGGTGGTCGATGGGACCATTGCGTCATGAGCAGCCCAGCCCTTCTCGACCTAGCGCGATCGGTCACGGCCGCGCTCGAGAATCGGTCCGTGGGTGCGTCCGAGGACGACAGCCTCCTCGCCCTCACGCGGCAGGTCGAGGCGCTGGGTCGCTCGGTCGACGCCCTGCGGATCGCCGCCGCGGGAGAGATCGCGGCACGGTCGCGAACGGAGGACGGGCCGGCGGGACTCGCCGCGCGGAAGGGCTGCCGCTCGGCCAACGAACTGCTGCAGCGACTGACCCAGATCTCGGGCGCAACCGGTGCCGCTCGCCTCGGTCTCGCCGCGCTCACCCGCCGCGGCACGGCCCTCGCTGGCACGCCATTGCCCGCCACGTTCGACCACGTCCGCGCCGCCCTCGAAGCGGGTGAGCTCGGCCTGGACGCGGCGGTGGCGCTGACGAAGAACCTCGCACCCCTACAGGACCGGGTGCACCCGGAGGCCCTCGACGCTGCGGAGAAGGAGCTGGTCGCGGCTGCGACCGGAACGAGCCCCGACAGCAGCGTGCCCGCATCCGCGGACGAGATCCGCATCCAGGCATCGGTGTGGCGGGCCACCCTCGACCCGGACGGCCTCGAGCCGGACGAGGCCCACGCGATGGTCAAGCGCGGCTTCCGCCTCGGCCCGGAGCGCAACGGACTCGTTCCCGTGAGCGGCGGCTTGCTGCCCGAGGCCGCGGGCAGGGTGAAGCGGCTGTTCGATGCGTATCTGACCCCGACGACGGCGCCGGCGTTCCTTCGAGAGGAAGAACTCGCGGACAAGGACGTGGTTCAGGATCCGCGGACGAAGGACCAGCAGCGGCACGACATCCTGATCGGCGTCCTCGACGCCATGGCGCGAAGCGGCGACACCCCGACCATCGGCGGGGCCGCACCGACCGTGCTGGTGACGGTGCGGGCCGAGGACCTGGAGACCGGCGGCGCCGGCTACGCGGACGGGGTCGAGTCGCCTCTGTCGCCGACGACGGTCGAGCAGCTGGTGTGCACGGGTGGGATCCAGAAGGTGGTCATCGGTAAGAACGGCCGGATCTTCAAGCTCGGCTCAGCGGAGCGCTGCTTCACCGCACCGCAGCGGCGGGCGATCACCGCGCGGGACGGCGGCTGCCTGATCCCCGGCTGCTCGGTCCCGGCCGGCTGGTGCGAGGTCCACCACGTCATCCCGGCCGCGGCCAGCGGGCCGACCCACCCGGACAACGGCGTACTGCTGTGCTGGTTCCACCATCGGACGATCGACACCTCGGGGTGGGCGATCCGCATGCGAGCGGGCGCCCCCGAGGTGCAGGCCCCACCCTGGCTCGATCACACCCGCCGATGGCGCCCGGCCACGAAGAGCCGAACCGCGATGGCATCGCGAGTTCACGGTCCCTGAGGTCTATCTCGGTCCCTGAGCTTGTCGAAGGGACGCCGGGTGCGCCGGGAACGTCCCTTCGACAGGCTCAGGGACCGCACGAGGACGCCCGGCGCGCCGGCTCTGGGACCTCACAGACCGGCGCCCCTCAGCCCTGGAGGAGGGCTCGGATTGCCGTTGCCGTCGCGTCTCGGTCGAGGGGCTCGTCGCGGCGCACGGTCAGCGCGTGCAGGAGGAAGCCGTCGCCATAGTCCGCGACCGCCCGGGCGCGGCGCGACGCATCGGGCACGCCGAGCGCCTGCAGCCCCTGTTCGAGGCCCTGGGTCAGGCGGCGGTGTCCCGCGCTCACGGCCTCCGGCCGATCGAGGGAGAAGCTCAGCCGCGCCCGGGACAGCGCCGCGTGCTCTCCGGCCAGCGCGAGGAGGGCCATGGTGAGTCCGGTGACGATGTCCTCGACGGTCTCCGGCGCCGCGTCCGGCCGCGCCGACCGGGTGAGCTCCCGGTCGAGTTCCTCGAGCCGGCCGAGCACGGCCTCCACCAGTGCGGCCCTGCTGCGGAAGTAGTTCGACGTCGTGCCGAGCGGCAGGTCCGCCGCCGCATCGACCGCCCGGTGCGTGAGGCCCTTGAGACCGCGATCCGCGACGAGCGCGAGCGCCGTCGACAGGATCTCGGTGCGGCGGTCCGGCATGCGTCGGAGTCTAACCGGCGGGCCAGGCTCCCCCTGTCGCCGCTACTACAGAAGTAGTAGCGTTGCACCATGATTCCGGTATCGATCGTCGGCGGCGGCATCGCCGGGCTCGCGGTGGCCGCGTGCCTGGATCCGCAGCGCTTCGAGGTCACGGTCGTCGAGCAGCGGGCCGAGCTCCCGGCCGTGGGCACGATGCTCGCCATGTGGCCGGGCGCGCAGCGGGCCCTCGACCGCATCGGCGCCCTCGACGAACTGCGGGCGCAGAGCGTGACGCTCGACGCGATGAGGCTGCGCGACGGGTCCGGCCGGGTCCTCGCCGCGCCGGACGCCGACCTCGGCGTTCTCGGGGTGTCGCGCGTCGACCTGCTCCGCGCTCTCGATGCGGCGCTGCCCGCCTCCGTCGCCCGGCGCACCCAGCGGGTCGCTGCGCCACCCGCGGGTGTCGACCTCGTGATCGGCGCCGACGGCGTGCACAGCGCGACCCGCCGCGCCGCCTGGGGCGAGGGAACGCGGGCGCGCCTCACCCCCTACCTCGCCGTCCGCGGGGTCCTGAACCGGCCGCCCGAGCCGGGGACGCCGGGCGAGTACTGGGGCCGCGGCGACCTGTTCGGCATCGGCCCGGCCGTTGGCGGCCGCACGAACTGGTACGCGGCGTTCCGCTCGGACGCGGGCGCCTCCGGCATCCCGATCGCCGAAGCCCTCGCTCAGACCGCCGCACGGTACTCTGACCACGCCCCCGCCGTCCGCCGGGTCCTCGCCGCCGCCACCGCGGACACCTCCCTCGCCCAGCGGGTGTAGACGACGCCGCCGTTGCGCCGGTACACGCAGGGCCGATACACGCAGGGCCGGTACACCCGGAACCGGGTCGCGCTGGTGGGCGACGCCGCCCACGCCATGACGCCCAACCTCGGCCGCGGGGCCTGCGAGGCCCTCATCGACGCCGTCACGCTCGCCGACCTGCTCAACAGCCGCCCGATCGACGACGCGCTCCGGGCATACGACCGGGACCGCGTCCTGCGGACGCAGGCCCTGAGGGCGGCATCCCGCGCGCTCATGGTCGTCGCGCTGGCCGGCCCCGCGCAGCCCGCGCGGGACGCCCTGATCCGAGTGCTGGGGCGGCGGTCCGGTGCCGCGGTGCGGGACACCGCGACGGTCGCCTGACGTCCACCCGCGAGGAGGGCCGCGAGGAGGACCGGGCCGTCGCGGACACGGAGAGGACCCGGGCGGGGAGTACCGTCGAGCACCAGGCCCGCATCCAACGGAGGAACCGCCATGACAGCCCTGTCCGCCACATCTGCCGACGGCTTCCCGGGCGTCCCCGGGCCCCGATACGACCGCGCTCGCGTGACGACCGGCATCGTGCACTTCGGGTTCGGCAACTTCCACCGCGCCCACCAGGCCATGTACATCGACCGGCTGCTCAGCTCCGGGACCGGCTTCGAGTGGGGCATCTGCGGCGTCGGGGTGCTGCCGTCCGACGCCAGGATGCGCGACGTCATGCGGGCGCAGTCCGGGCTCTACACGCTCGTGATCAAGCACCCGGACGGTGCCCTCGAGCCGCGCATCATCGGCTCGGTCACCGACTATCTTTTTGCACCCGACGACCCCGAGGCCGTGCTGCGGGTGCTCACCGAGCCGGGGACGCGCATCGTGTCGCTCACCATCACCGAGGGCGGCTACAACACGGACCGGGTCACCGGCGAGTTCGACCTCCGTCACCCGCAGGTCACCGCGGACCTCCAGCCCGGCGCGGTCCCGCTCACGGTCTTCGGCCTCGTCGTCGAGGGCGCGAACCGGCGGCGGAAGGCCGGGCTGCCGCCGTTCACGGTCGTGTCCTGCGACAACATCCAGGGCAACGGTGATGTCGCCCGCGACAGCTTCGCCGCGTTCGCGCGGGCGAAGGATCCCGCCCTGAGCGAGTGGTTCGCCGACACCATCGCGTTCCCGAACTCCATGGTCGACCGGATCACGCCCGTCACCTCGGACGAGGAGCGGGCCCTCGTCGCCGACCGGTTCGGCATCGACGACGCGTGGCCGGTCGTCTGCGAGCCCTTCGTGCAGTGGGTCCTCGAGGATCGGTTCACCTCTGACCGGCCGGCCCTGGAGGACGTGGGCGTGCAGATCGTGGACGACGTGCAGCCGTACGAGGCGATGAAGCTGCGGCTGCTGAACGCCAGCCACCAGGCGCTCGCCTACTTCGGCATGCTCCTCGGGCACCGTTACGCGCACGAGGCCGCCACGGATCCACTGCTCCGCGATCTCGTCGACCGGTACATGCGGGAGGAGGCGGCGCCCACGCTCGGACCGGTGCCGGGTGTCGATCTCGACGAGTACATGAGCACGCTCCTCGAGCGCTTCGCCAACCCGGAGATCCGGGACACGCTCGCCCGGCTCGGCACGGACGCCTCCGATCGGATCCCGAAGTTCCTCCTGCCCGTCGTGCGGGACTCGCTGGCGACTGGCGGAAAGGTGGCGCTCTCGGCCGGGATCGTCGCGAGCTGGGCCCGCTTCGCCGAGGGCGCCGACGAGTCCGGGCGCCCGTTCGACGTCGCGGACCCGCTGCGTGAGTCGCTCGCCGAGCGGGCGCGCACGCAGCGCACCGAGCCGTTGGCTTTCCTGCGGAACCCGGAGATCTTCGGCTCCCTGGCCGACGACGCCCGGTTCGGGGACGAGTACCAGCGCACGCTCGCCGACCTGCACGAGCACGGCGCGGCACACGCGCTGGAGTCGCTCCTGAGCCGCGCGTAGCGGAGCTCCCGCCACCCCCGGGAGCGTCCGGAACCGCCCCCCGACGCGCCTCCTTCTGGGGGCGTGCGACCGCTGCCATCACGCGCCGCAGTGTGGTGCAATCGTCTGAGGGCTAATGGGGGGTCATTGAGCGCATCGACTGGCAGGGCGCCGCGAACGTGGTTCGCGCCCTCGATCGACCTCCGGGGGTGGAGCACCCGTCTCGACCGGATGCGGAGCGTCCCTCCGATCCTGAAGCAGATCCCGGTCGCCATCCTCTTCGCGGCGGCGGTGCTGCTGACCCTGCTCGTGCCGACGCTCGAGATGTCGAACCGCACCGGCTTCGTCGCCTCGATCGTGGTGCTGATCGGCGCCACCGCCCTGGCCGGCTGGTTCACCGTCTCGCCCGCGCTCGCCCGGTTCGCCATCCTCATCCCGCTGCTCGACTTCGTCGCCGTGGGACTGCTGCGTTTCGGCACCGGCGAGGGCCGCACGATCTTCGCGTCCCTCGTGATCCTCCCGGTCATCTGGCTCGCCTCCGAGCCCAAGCGCCGCCACATCCTCTACGCCTTCCTCGGCACCGCCCTGACGTTGACCATGCCGTTCCTGCTCGGGTCTCCGCTGGAGGGCAACGCGAACGAGGTGCTGCGCGTGATCTACAGCTCGACGGCCTTCGCCGGCGCCGCAGCCGTGGTCAACGAGCTGTCCCGCCTCGCCCAGCGCCACCTCAACGACGTGCGACGCCGCACCGACGCCGCGGAGGAGGAGCTCGACCGGGCCGCCGCCGTGCAACGCGCGCTGCTGCCGAAGTCCAGCGCCATCGCCGCGGGCTACGAGTTGGCCGGGCTCTGCATCCCGACCCGCGGCGTCGGTGGCGACTTCTACGACTGGTACCGCACGTCGAACGGCTTCTCGCTGACCCTCGGCGACGTCATGGGCAAGGGCGTCGGCGCCGGCCTCATCGCCGCGACGGCCCGCGCCGTGGTGCGCAGCGCCCGCGGGGACAGCGACCCCGCGGCGGCGCTCGCCCGCACCTCCGACTGCCTCTCGAGCGACCTCGAGGACACCGGCGCCTTCGCCACGATGTTCCACGCGCGCATCGACGCCGACTCGGGTCGGGTCGACTATTCCGACGCGGGACACGGGCTCACCTTCCTGCTGCGCGCGGACGGCGGCCACGAGCGCCTGGTGTCCGAGGACGTGCCGCTCGGCCTCGGGCTCGGTGACGCCTGGAGCACGATGACGCGCCGGCTGGAGCCCGGCGACATGATCGTCTGCTGCAGCGATGGCGTCCTCGACCTCTTCGAGGACGCCGCGCAGCCGCTCGACCGCGTCGCCGAGCTGCTCTCCGCGCACCGCTCCGCGGCCGCGGTCATCGCGGCCGTCGACGCCCTGGTGCAGGGCTCGGCGCTGCCGGACGATGTCACCGTCATCGCCGTGCGACGCAGCGAGGCGCCCGCCCTCGTCCCCGCCTGACGCGGCGGATCCGCCGAGCGGCTCGAGTCCCCGGGCGCGCCCGAGACCCGGGTGCGGCTCAGTTGCCCGCGTCCTCCGCCGGCCCACCGGTCGACTCCCGGACGACCAGGTCGAAATCCGCGACGAAGGGGTCCTGCCCGGGCACGTAGCCGGGCTCGGTGATGCGGCGATGCAGCGCTAGGACGGCGGCCCGGGCCAGCGCGTCCCGCCCCGGCGACACGGTCGTGAGCGACGGCGTGGAGAACCGCGCGTCCTCGGTGTCGTCGTAGCCGACCACCGCAATGTCCTCGGGCACCCGCAGGCCGCGGCGCAGGATGGCGCGCATCGCGCCGAGGGCGAGCGCGTCGTTGAGCGCGAACACCGCGTCGATGCGCTCACCGGAGTCCAGCAGCCGGTCCATGGCCGCGGCGCCCTCCGGCCGGTGCCACCGCCTCGGCCCCACCATCAAGGATGGTCGCGGCTCGATGCCCCCGGCGGCCAGGGCGTCGAGATAGCCCTTCCGGCGCAGCGCGGCGCCGCGGGACGGGTTTGTGGCGTCGATGCCGATGAGCGCGATGTCGCGCCTGCCGAGGCCTACCAGGTGGTCGACCGCCGCGCGGGACCCCGCCTCGTTCGGCATCGTGACGTGGTCCACCTCGCCCTCGAGCACCCGCTCGCCCATCAGCACGAGGGGGAAGCCGGTGTGGTACCGGTTCACGTCCTCCGGGCCCAGCTCGAGGGGCTCGTAGATGACGCCGTCGACGTTGCGGCCGCGCGAGCCCTCGAGCACCTCGATCTCGCGGTCGCGCCGCCCGCCCGTGGTCTCGACGAGCACCCCGAGGCCGAAGTCCTCCGCGACGCGGATGACCGACTGCGCGAGCTCGGCGAGGTACGCCTGGTCGAGCTCGGCGATCGCGAGCATGATCATGCCGGTGCGGCCGGAGCGCAGATTCCTCGCCGCGACGTTCATGCGGTAGTCGAGCTCCGCGATCGCGGACTCGATGCGCCGCCGGGTGTCCTCCCGCATGTACGGGTAGTCGTTGTAGTAGTTCGACACGGTCTTCGTCGACACGCCCGCGAGCTTCGCGACGTCGCCCATCGTCACCGCCACGTCGTCCCGCCTCTCTCACCCGCGTCGTTTCTGCTGCTCACTGCCCTCTTCATACGGCGGGTCGGCTACGTCGTGGGCAGCCAGACCCGCATGCCCCCCTCGGACCGGTTGGCCCAGCGGAAGTAGGGGATGGTCTGCACGGCCAGCGGCTCGGCCACGGCCGCGGCGGCCTCGGCCACCTCCGCCGCCGTGGGGTAGGGGTTCGTGCCCGGGACCGGGCGGCGGGCGCCGTCGGCGACGAGGATGGTCGGCGCGCCGAGCGTCTCGTCCACGGGGCCCAGCTCGAGGGTCGGGTTCGCGGGCACGAGCACGTCCTCGACGAGGAGGTCGCTACCGAGGTCGGCCTGCTCCACGCAGTAGACGACGGGGCCGCGGCTCACGGCGACGCAGCCGCGGGACGCGTCGAGGTACGGGTGCGGCCGGTGGGCGACGGGCGGCATGTCGAGCACGAGCTCGACCCGGGTCGCCGCGGAGCCGGCGGGCAGCACGGCGTAGCCGGCCTCGACCCGGGGCTCGACGGGCGCGCCGTTCACGCTGACCGTGAAGCCGGTCGCCCAGGCGGGCACCCGCAGGCGCAGCTCGCCCGCGAAGGGCGCGTCGAAGTCGACGCCGATGGCGCCGTCCCAGGGGTACGCGGTGTCGACGCGGGCGGTGGATCCGTCGGCGAGGCGGATGTCCCCGGCGGCGTACAGGTGCAGCTGGAGGCCCTCCGCCGTGCTGGTTGCGACGTAGTGCTGCAGCGACGAGACGAGGCGGGCGAGGTTTGGCGGGCAGCAGGCGCAGGAGTACCAGGTGAGCCGGCTGGAGGGGGAGTCCTCGTCGTCCGAGCCGTGGCCCGTGCGCAGCTGCAGCGGGTTGGAGTAGAAGAAGGCGTCGCCGTCGAGATCCGTGGAGACCGCGATCGCGTTGTAGAGGCCCCGCTCCATCTCGTCCGCGAAGCGCGACTCGCCCTGGATGAGGAGCATGCGCCAGTTCCACATGAAGTTCGCGATGGCGGCGCAGGTCTCGGAGTAGGCACGATCCGGCGGCAGCTCGAATGCGTCGCCGAAGGACTCGTCGCGGTGCCGCGAACCGAGCCCGCCGGTGATGTACATCTTCTGCTCGTGCACGCTGCGCCAGACCCGCTCGAGCGACTCGAGCAGCGCCTCGTCGCCGTTCTCGACGTAGGCGTCCGCCTCGCCCGCGGTCAGGTAGAGCTGGCGCACGGCGTGGCCGGTGGCCTCGGTGACCTCGCGGACGGGCTCGTGGTCCTGGAAGTAGGGGTAGCCGAAGCGGTCGTGCCCGACGAGGCGGTTGCCGCGGAGGTCGATCATCCGCTGGGCGAGGTCGAGGTACTTCCGCTCCCCCGTCACCCGGTACACCTCGACGAGCGCGGTCTCGATCTCCGGGTGGCCGCAGACGCCGTCGCGGCCCTCGGGCCCGAGCACGTCGTTCACGAGGTCGGCCATGCGCAGGCCGATCTCGAGGATGTCCGTGCGGCCGACCGTGCGCGCCCAGGCGACGCCCGCCTGCAGCAGGTGGCCGAGGCAGTAGAGCTCGTGGCCCCAGCGCAGGTCCTGGAAGCGCTCGTCGACCTTGACCGTCTGGTAGAAGGAGTTGAGGTAGCCGTCCGAGTCCTGCGCCCGGGTCAGCAGGTCCACCGTCGCGTCGACGAAGGGCAGGAACTCCGACACGTCGGAGCGCGCCGCCTCCCAGCCGATGGCCTCGAGCGTCTTGTAGATGTCGGAGTCGCTGAAGTGGAAGCCCACGAAGTCGGCGGTGCTCTCGCCGGTCGCGCGGCGCATGTTGGGCAGGGCGCCGGAGGTCTCGAGCTGCTCGATGCAGTGGCGGAGGGTGTTGGCGCGGTTCACGTGCTGCCAGGCACCGAGCATGCCGCCCTCGGCGAGGGAGACGTCGGCGAGGCCGAGGGGCGACAGCGCCACGCGATCGGTGGCGGTGGGCGCCACGGGCCCGCTCAGGAAGTCGGTCGATACAGCGCTCAAGGGCTTCTCCATTGAATGTGAGCGACGCGAGGGCCGCGGACGGTTCTACATCGATGTAGTGCATCGATGTAGTGCATCGATGTAGAACACATCTTGTACATCGATGAAGGAAATGTCAAGTACCCGTTGCGGTCCAGTGCTGTCCACTCACCGAACGCAATCCAGCAGATCCGAACCAGGAGTCGGCGTGTCGGCGCTCCAGAGCGGCGTGTCGGCCGAAATCTGCTGAATTGCGTAGGGGATCAGGGCGGATCTGCTGAATTGCGTCGCCCGCGACCGTCGAAGGGACGGAGGGCACCTCGCGTCGCCTCTATACGGTCCCTGAGCTTGTCGAAGGGACGGAGCGCATCCCGCGTCACTTCGACAGGCTCAGGGTCCGTGTGCGGACGACCGGCGCCCGCATCCCGACCTTGTCACCCCGACGCAATTCAGCAGATTCGGATCGCGGGTCGGTGTGTCGGCAGTCGTCAGCGGCGTGTCGGCCGGGATCTGCTGAATTGCATCGCCCGTGACCATCGACCGTGACCGTGACCTCATGCGCAGCGCGCGTGCCGCGCTCGCGTACCGTACCGCCCCCGCGCCGCACCCCCCGCGGCGCCGCAGCCGCCGCTACTCGGCCGCGGCCGCGCCCGACGCGGCGAGCGCCTGCACGGCGGTCCGCTCGACGGCGAGACCGGCACGGTAGGCGTCGAGGTAGGCGGCGTAGCCCGTTACGTCCCGCGGGTCCGGCTGCACGGTGGACGACTCGGCGCCCGCGAAGACGCGCTCGCGCAGGTAGGCGCCGAGGTCCATCTCGTCCGCCGAGGAGAGGTAGGACGCGAGCACGGCGATGCCCCACGCACCACCCTCGGATGCGCTCTCGCCCACGGTCACGGGCGCGCCGAGCGCACCGGCGAGGAACCGCTGCGCGACGCCGGCCGTGCGGAAGACGCCGCCGTGGGCGAACATCTCCTCGAGGGCGACGCCCTCGCTCTCGAGCACGCGCATGCCGAGGCTCAGCGTGCCGAACACGCCGTACAGCTGCGCGCGCATGAAGTTGGCGAGGGTGAACCGGCTCTCCGGCGTGCGGACGAACAGGGGGCGGCCCTCGTCGAGGCCGGCGATGGGCTCGCCCGCGAGGTGGTTGTAGGCCAGCAGTCCGCCCGCGTCGGCATCGCCGTCGAGCGCCTCACGGAACAGCGCCTCGAACACGGCGTCGTTGTCGAGCGGCACGCCGGCGGCGGAGGCGAAACGGCCGAACAGTCCGACCCAGCCGGCCAGCTCGCTCGCCCCGTTGTTGCAGTGCACCATGGCGACGGCGTCACCGGCGGGCGTCGTCACGAGGTCGAGCTCCTCGTGCACGTTCGCGAGCGGTCGCTCGAGCACGACCATGGCGAAGATGCTCGTTCCCGCGCTGACGTTCCCGGTGCGCGGCGCGACGGCGTTGGTGGCCACCATGCCGGTCCCCGCGTCACCCTCGGGCGGGCAGAGCGCGGCGCCCGGGCGGAGGGACCCGGTCGGGTCGAGGAGGGCGGCGCCCTCGGCGGTGAGGGCGCCGGCGGGCTGACCCGCCACAAGTACCTCGGGCAGGAGCTCGGCAACCGGCCGGCCGAGCGCGGAGCCCGCCACGAGGTCGTCGTACTGGCCGAGCATCGCCGCGTCGTAGTCCTTCGTCGCGGAGTCGATCGGGAACATGCCGGACGCGTCGCCGACCCCGATCACCCTGCGGCCGGTGAGCCGCCAGTGCACGTAGCCGGCCAGGGTGGTCACGAAGCGCACCTGCGGCACGTGCGGCTCCTGGTCGAGCACCGCCTGGTGCAGGTGGGCGATCGACCAGCGGAGCGGGATGTTGGTGCCGAACAGCTCGGTGAGTTCGCCGGCGGCCCGGCCGGTGGTGGTGTTGCGCCAGGTGCGGAAGGGCACGAGCAGCTCGTCTGCCTCGTCGAAGGCGAGGTAGCCGTGCATCATGGCGGAGACGCCGATGGCGCCGAAGGACTCCGGTCGCACGCCGTAGCGCGCCTCGACATCGGCGACGAGGTTCGCGTACGCATCCTGCAGACCGGCCCAGACGGCCTCGATGCTGTAGGTCCACACCCGGTCGACGAACTGGTTCTCCCACTCGTGGCTGCCGGTGGCGAGCACCGTCGCCGGGTCGTCGCCGACCAGGCACGCCTTGATGCGGGTGGAGCCCAGCTCGATGCCGAGCGACGCCCGCCCCGCCAGGATCGCCTCGCGTGCCTGATCGGAGCGTCCGGCGTCGTTTCCGTGGAGGGGTGCGTCCATGTCTCGTCTCTCGTGCTTCCTGTTCGAGCGTGTAGTAGTCGACTATGCCAGCGCACCGCGCGTGCCGTCGATCCGACGCCCTCGACGGGATGGTTGACTGACCGCGTGGGCATCATCGTTGACATCCCCTCCCCCGGCGTGCCGCTCGAGTTCGGACCCCCGGGGCGTCCGGTGATCGTCCTCGTGCACGACTGGTACGGGCGGCTGCCCTGGCTCGAGGCGTACGCGGACGGGCTGGTGCACGCGGGTTTCTCCGTGCTCGTGCCCGATCTCTACGACGGCCGGGCGACCGCGGACGAGGACTCCGCCGAGCAGCTGATGCGCGACCTCGACCTCGCCTTCGCGCTCTCCACGATCGCCGACAGCGTGCAGGAGGCACGGGCCGCCGGGGCCCCGCGGGTAGGCCTGATCGGCTTCTCGATGGGCGGCTGGCTCGCCCTCCTCGAGGGCCAGGCGGGCACTGTGGACGCCATCGCGGCGTACTACGCCACGGTCGCGCCCGACGACCACGGCGTCGTCCCCTGCCCCGTGCTGCTCAACTTCGCCGAGGAGGACGAGTGGGGCGACGGCGAGGAGCCGGAGGAGTTCATCGGCCGGCTGAAGGAGCACGGCACGCCGGTCGTCGCGCACACCTACCCGGGCACGGTGCACTCGTTCGCGAACGCGAGCATCCCGTCGAAGCTCTCGTCGCACGCCGCCGCGCTCGCCTTCGCCCGCACCGCGTCCTTCCTCAAGGCGCAGCTGATCGACTGAGCCGCACCGTCCGCACCGATCAGCGGGCGAGCGCCGGCGCGAACAGGAGAACGGTCGGCAGAGCCACGAGCGCGATCGCGCACGCCCACACGACCGTGCGGGTCGCGGCGGGCAGGGGCGGCTCCCCCGAGAGCAGCCGGCGCACGCGGGCGCGGGTATCGCTCGGGGCGGAGGCCACGGGGAGCAGCGACCACGCCCCGTCGGCCGCGCGGGCCCCGGCCGCCGCACCTGTACCGGCGCCCGCACCGACGCCCGCGCCGGCGTCGCCGGAGACGAGCACGATCGCGGCGGCGAGCGCGTCGTCCGCGGCGGTGTGGCGGGCGCGGTCGTCCGCCAGCATCTCCACGAGCATTCCGACCTCCCGCATCGCCCGGGTCGCGATGGGGAACCATGGCAGCGACGTGCGCCAGGCGTCGAAGGCGAGCAGCACCATGTAGTGCCGCTGGAGCAGGTGCGCCTTCTCGTGCTCGATGACCGCCTGCAGCTGGTCCTCGTCGAGCAGGTCCACGAGGCCGGCGGAGAAGACGGTGACCGAGCGGAGGCCGCCGGGCAGGCAGTACGCCACCGGCATCGGCGAGTCGAGCAGGCGCGTGTTCGGCCGGTCGGGAACGGGCGCGCTCAGCAGCGTGACGAGCCGCTCGTGCCTGCGCCGCTGGTGCTCGATGCGGACGATCGTGAGCACGAGGTTCAGCACGAGGTGACCCGCGAGCAGCACGCCGGCGCTCAGCGCGAACAGGTGCACGAGCGGCACGGACGGCGCCTCGGCGGCCGGGGCGGACGCACGCACGAACTCTGCCGCCGCGCCGAGCAGATCCGGGCCGAACGGGGCGAGGCCGAACGCGAGGAGCGAGCCGATCATGGACAGGCCGCCGGCGAGCGCGATGGCCTGCCACAGCACGAGCGCGGTGGCGGGCGCCCGCGACGGCCAGGCCGCGGCCCCCAGCAGGAGCGGCACCGGCCAGGCCAGCGCGAAGGCCAGCACGGCCAGCGCGACGGAGGCGGCGAGCACGGGGCCGGCGGTCAGCGGCCGAGCAGCGCGCGCAGCGTCGCGGCCTCGGTGTCGCTCGCCTGACCCACGAACCGTTCGAGCACCGCGGTGCGGTCGGCGGCCGTGCCGAGCACCTCGTGCATGAGCTCCGCCATGTGGTCCTCGCGGCTGCGCGCCGCGAAGTAATGGTGCGGCCGCGCCGATCGCTCGCGGGCCACGAAGCGCTTCTTCTCGAGTCGCGACAGCACCGTGAGCACGGTCGTCGTGGCGAGCGACTTCGCGCCGGGCAGCGCGGTGAGCCTGTCCTGCAGCTCCGTTGCGGTCAGGCGCTCTCCGCCGCTCCACAGGATGTCCATGACGGACCGCTCGAGCTCCCCGAGTGTCGACATCGCTCACCCTTCCCCTCGTGTCCGGCGCCGGCTTCGGCGAGTTCTACGGCCTTGTAGAAATCAGTTCTACAATCGTGTAGAAATAAGTTCTACCGCCGTGTAGAAAACACTACCCGAAGCCTCGAGATCGGTGCACACGTGGATCCCCTGGAGATCGCCCGCTGGCAGTTCGGCATCACGACCGTCTACCACTTCTGGATGGTTCCGCTCACCCTCGGCCTCGGGCCGGTCGTGGCGATCTTCCAGACCATGTGGGTGCGCACCGGCAACGAGCGCTACCTCCGCATGACCAAGTTCTGGGGCAAGCTCTACCTCATCAACTTCATCCTCGGGGTGGCGACGGGCCTCGTGCAGGAGTTCCAGTTCGGCATGGCCTGGAGCGAGTACTCCCGCTTCGTGGGGGACGTGTTCGGCGCGCCGCTCGCCATGGAGGGCCTGCTCGCATTCTTCTTCGAGTCGACGTTCCTCGGCCTGTGGATCTTCGGCTGGGACCGGCTGCCGAAGCGCGTGCACCTCGCCTGCCTGTGGATCGCCGTGGCCGGCTCCGTGGTGTCGGCGTACTTCATCATCGTCGCGAACTCGTGGATGCAGCACCCCGTCGGCGTCGAGCTCGTCGACGGCAGGCCGGTCATGACCGACGTGTGGGCGGTCCTCACGAACAACACCGCCATCGCGGCCTACACGCACACGATCTTCGGCGCCCTCGGTGTCGGCGCCGCGTTCCTGATCGGGATCTCCTGGTACCAGCTCTGGCAGCGCCGGCGTGACGGCATCGACTCCGTCGACGCCGACGGGCGCGTCGTGGTGGGCGAGGCGCCCACCGTCCGCGGTCGGGACGCGGCCGACCACGGCGTGTGGATCACCTCGCTCCGCATCGGCGCGGTCGTGGCCATCGTCGGGTTCGGCGGTGTCGCGCTCACGGGCGACCTGCAGGCCAAGCTGATGTTCGACCAGCAGCCCATGAAGATGGCCGCCGCGGAGGCGGCCTGCCAGACCGGCACCGCGTTCTCCGTGCTGGCCATCGGCGACGTCGGCGCGACCGACTGCGACGACGTCGTCGGGCTGATCGAGATCCCCGGGGTGCTGTCCTTCCTCGCCCACGGCGACTTCGACACCGAGATCAAGGGCGTGAACGACCTGATCCCCGAGTACCAGGAGGCGTACGGCACCCACCTGCCCGACGACCCGATGCTCGGCGAGCGCGCCGGCGACGAGATCACCTACGTGCCGCTCATGGCCGTCACCTACTGGGGCTTCCGCCTCATGATCGGCTTCGGCGCCCTCGCCGCGTTCGCCGCCGTCGTCGCGCTGTGGCTGACCCGCAAGGGCACCGTGCCGCAGTCCAAGCGCATCATGCAGCTGGCCATCCTCGGCATCCTCGCCCCGTTCGCCGCCAACTCGGCGGGCTGGGTCTTCACCGAGATGGGTCGGCAGCCGTTCGTGGTGGCCCCGAACCCCAACCCCAGCGGCGTGGACGGCGTGTTCATGTTCACGGCGGCGGCGGTCTCCCCCAGCGCGACCGCGGGCGAGCTGCTGTTCTCCCTCATCTCGCTCGGCACGGTGTACGGCGTGCTGATGGTGGTCGAGATCGTGCTCCTCGCCCGCTTCGTCCGGGGCGGCGTCGCGGCCGCCATGCCCGACCTCCACCGCGAGGACGAGGACCACGACGCCTCCGACGGCGACGTGCTCGCCTTCGCCTACTGAGCCCCGCCCACTCACCCGCTTACTCACTCCCCGCCTACAGGAACAGGACCGCCATGGACGCGCTACCCACCGTCTGGTTCATCGCCATCTCCGTGCTGTGGATCGGCTACCTCCTGCTCGAGGGCTTCGACCTCGGCGTCGGCATGCACCTGCTGCTCAGCGCCCGATCGGACAGCCAGCGCCGCGTGATGCTGAACACCATCGGCCCGGTCTGGGACGGCAACGAGGTGTGGCTCATCACGGCGGGGGCCGCGACCTTCGCGGCGTTCCCGTTCTGGTATGCGTCGCTGTTCTCGGCGCTGTACCTGCCGCTCACGTTCGTGCTGCTCGGGCTCATCCTGCGTGCGGTCGCCATCGAATACCGGGGCAAGGGGCACACCCGGCGGTGGACGGGCACCTGGGACCTCGCCCTGGCCGGCGGGTCCTTCGTCGCCGCGTTCGGCGTCGGCGCGATGCTGGCCCTCACGACGACGGGGCTGCCGCTCAACGAGAACGGCGACCGGATCGGCGGACCGTTCGCCTGGTTCAGCGGCTACGCCGTGCTCGGTGGTCTCGCCGTCGTCGGCTTCTGCCTCGTGCACGCGGCAGCCTTCCTCGGGCTGAAGTCCGACGGGGTCGTCCGGGACCGGGCGGGCGTCTGGTTCCGCCGCTGGACGCCGCTCGCCCTGCTGCCGATCGTGGTCTGGGTGCTCGCGGTGCAGCTGCGTACCGGATCGCCCCTCACCTGGACGCTTGTGCTCGTGGCCGTCGCCGCCGTGCTGTGGGGCGTGGCCGGCGGCCGCGCGGGGCGCGAGGGCCGCGCATTCGCGGGCGTCGCCCTGTTCCTCGTCGCCGGTGCCGCGTCGATCTTCGCGGCGGTGTATCCGGTCGTGCTGCCCTCGAGCATCAACCCCGCGTTCGACCTCACCGTCGACAACGCGTCGAGCGGCGCGTACACGCTGATGGTCATGACCTGGGTCACGGCGTTCGGCCTGCCCCTCGTGCTCGCCTACCAGGGCTGGACCTACTGGGTCTTCCGGCGGCGGGTCAGCGAGCGGCACATCCCCGCCGCGCACGCGGTGGTCGCGGCCGTCGTGCCGCGCGACCGGACCGCAGAGTGAGCGCCGGCGCCGGCGCCGCCGCTGCCCGGCCGGCGGCCTCGCCGCGCGGGATGCTCACCGTGGGCTCCGGGCCGGACGGGCCGCGCACCCTCGCGGGCCTGACGGTCCTCTCGGTGCTGAAGGCCCTCGCGCTCGTGGCCCTCGCCGAGTCCGTGGCCCGCGGGGTCGTGGCCGTGATCGCCGGCGACGACGTCGCGCCGTGGGTCGCCCTCGGGATCGCCGCGGGGCTCGTCCGCGGCGCCGTGGCCTGGGCCATCCGGGTGCTCGCGGCCCGCGCCGCGGTCGGCACCAAGGAGGCGACGCGGATCGCGCTCGCCGAGCGGATGCTGGCGCCGGGCGGCCGCCGAGGCGCGTCGGTCGGCGACATCACGACCCTCGCCACCCACGGCCTCGACGACCTCGACAAGTACTTCGCGACGGTCCTGCCCGCCCTGACCGGCGCCGCCGTCGTGCCGATCGCGGTGGGCCTGCGCGTGCTCTCCGTCGACTGGGTGAGCGCGCTCGTGCTGGTGCTCACCGTGCCGCTCATCCCCCTGTTCCTCGCCCTCATCGGCATGCACACCCAGGACCGCGTCGACGCGGCGTCCGGCGCGCTGGCCCGGCTCTCGGACCACCTCGTGGAGCTCGCCCGCGGGCTCCCGGTGCTCGTGGGCCTCGGCCGGGTCGAGGAGCAGACCGCGCTGCTGGCCCGGGTGTCGGACGACTACCGCCGCCGCACGATGCTCACCCTGCGCACCGCGTTCCTCTCCTCGCTCGCGCTGGAGCTCATCTCGACCATCTCCGTCGCGGTGGTCGCCGTGTTCGTCGGGCTGCGCCTCATCGACGGCAGCCTCCCGCTCGAGGTGGGACTGCTCGCGCTGATCCTCGCGCCCGAGTGCTTCGGGCCGTTCCGCGACCTCGGCGCGGCGTTCCACGCGTCCCAGGACGGGGTGTCCGCGCTGGAGCGGGCGCGCGGGATCCTCGCCGCGGCACCGGCCGCCGCCCTGCCGCGCCCGACGGCGGCGCCCGGCGCGCTCGCCGCCCGGGACCTCACCCTGCGCTACCCGGGACGCCCGGTGCCCGCGCTCTCACACCTGTCCTTCGACATCCGGCCAGGCACCGTGGCCGCGATCACCGGGCCCAGCGGGAGCGGCAAGTCGACACTCCTCGCCCTGCTCGCCGGCGGGGCGGACGGCGCGGCGGACGCGGAGGTCAGCGGCGCCCTGACCGTCGTGCCCCCGGAGCGCCTGGCCTGGGTGCCCCAGCACCCGCACACCGTGGGCGACACGGTCCTCGACGAGCTCCGGCTCTACGCGGCGTCCGGCCCGGAGGGCATGGACGCGGCGGATGCCGACGCGGCGGGCGACGCCCTGCGGGCGCTCGGCCTCGCCGGGCTCGCCCCGGCCGATCCCGCCCGCCTCAGCCCGGGCGAGCTGCGCCGGCTCGCGGTGGCCCGGGCGCTCGTCCGGGTCGCCGCGGGAGCGGACGTCGTCGTGCTCGACGAGCCGACCGCGCACCTCGACGACCGCAGCGCCGCGCTGGTGCGGGCCGCGATCGCCTCCCTTCGCGGGCGCTGCACCGTGGTGCTCGCGTCGCACGACCCCGACGTGCTCGCCCTGGCGACGCAGCGCATCCCGGTGCTCGACGGGGTGGATCCGGTCGTCGACGGCGGGGGGACCGTACGCGGCGAGGCCTCTCTGCGGGTGGAGGCGGCACCCACCGAGCAGACCGGTCCCGGTGGCGCCCTCGCCGATCGCGCCGCCGGCACCGTGCCCAACGCCCAGTTCGATCCCCTCACGGAGACCGAACCGCGGGCGACCGCGCGGGAGCTGGCCGCCCTGCTGGGGGACGTCGCGCGACCCGCGGCCGGGCGCCTCGCGCTCGCCCTGCTCTGCGGCGCGCTCGCGGCCCTGTTCGCGGTGGCGCTGACCACGGTCTCCGGCTGGCTCATCGTCCGGGCCAGCCAGCAGCCGGCGATCATGTACCTCCTCGTCGCGATCGTCGGCGTGCGGTTCTTCGGCATCGGGCGCTCGGTGCTGCGCTACGCCGAGCGCCTCGCCACGCACGACGCGGTGTTCGCGTCGGTCACCCGGCTGCGGGTCCGGCTCTGGCGGGCCCTCGCCGCGCGGGGGCCGAGCGCCCGGCGGCTGCTGCGCGGCGGCACGGCGCTCGACTACCTCGTGACGACCGCGGACGAGGCGCGCGACCTCGCCCCTCGGGTGATCCTGCCCCCCGCGGTCGGCGTCCTGACCGGCGTCGCGTCCCTCGTGGGGGTCGCCCTGCTGCACGCGCCCGCGGTGCCCCCTTTGGCCGTCTGCCTCGTGCTCTGCCTGGGAATCGCACCGGTGCTGGCGCTCGTCGCCGACCGCCGGGCGAGCGCCCGTCACCAGGCCTCGCGCTCGGCCATGACCCGGTCCTTCGCCGACGCGGCGGTCGCCGCCGCCGACCTGCGCGGCAACGCCGCGGGCCCCGCCGTGCTCGCGCGGCTCCGCGAGGTCGACCGCAGCGCGGCGGAGTCCGGGCGGCGCAGCGCCTGGGCGCTCGGCCTCGGCAACACCCTCGTCGTCGCGGCCTGCTGCACGACCGCGGCGCTGATGCTCGCGGTGTGCGCGCCCGCCGTCGCGTCCGGCAGCCTGCCCGCCGAGATCACGGCGGTGCTCGTTCTGCTGCCGATCGCCCTGATCGATCCCCTGCTCGCCGTGGTCGACGCCGTGCAGCAGGCGCCCGCGCTGTCCCGCGCGCTGACCCGGCTGGCCCGATTCACGCCCGCCGTGGAGGCCGGCGCCCATGCCGGCAGCCGCTCGGTCGCCGGATCCGCAGCCCGATCGTCGGCGTCCGGACCGGTGGACGGACTCGAGCTCGACGCGCTGGCCGCCCGCTGGCCCGACGCCGACGCGGATGCATTCGCCGGGGTCGACGCCTCCGCGCGCCGGGGCGAGTGGCTCGTCGTCACGGGGCCGTCCGGATCCGGGAAGTCGACGCTCCTCACGGTGCTGCTCGGCCAGCTGGCGCCGAGCGCGGGCACCTACCGGCTGGGCGCCGATGACACGGCCGACCTCGCCCCCGGGGTCGTGCGCCGGCACATCGCCTGGTGCCCGCAGGAGGGGCACCTCTTCGACTCGTCGCTCCGCGCCAACCTGCTCCTCGCGCGACCGCGGGAGGACGCGCCCGACGAGGCCGAGCTGAGGCACACGCTCGTCCGGGCGGGCCTCGGCCCGCTGCTGGCCCAGCTGCCCGATGGGCTCGACACCCGGCTCGGCTCCGAGGGGGTGGCGCTGTCTGGCGGCGAGCGGCAGCGCGTCGCCGTGGCCCGCACCCTGCTCACCCGCGCCGACGTCGTGCTGCTCGACGAGCCGACGGCGCACCTCGACCGGCCGACCGCCGACGCCCTCCTCGCCGACCTGCGCTCCGCGCTCGCCGACGTCGTCCCGGTCCTCGTCACCCACCACGCCGAGGACATCGGTCCGGCGGACCGCCGCCTCGACCTCGGGGTGTCGACGCCGCGGCGGGACGGGGCCCTCGTCGGCGCCCAAAGGTAGGATGTCTGCATGGCCGTGACCGACGAGGCGATCCTCAAGATCAAGGAGATGATCCTCTCCGGCGAACTCGGGCCGGGCGACCGCCTTCCGCCCGAGAAGGAGCTCAGCGAGCGCCTCGGGCTCTCCCGCAGCTCCATGCGCGAGGCCGTGAAGGCGCTCGAGGTCATCCGCGTTCTCGATGTGCGGCGCGGCGACGGCACGTTCGTGACGAGCCTTGAGCCGCGGCTGCTGCTCGAGGCGATGTCCTTCGTGGTGGACCTGCACGACGACTCCTCCGTGCTCGAGCTGTTCGCCGTGCGGCGCATCCTCGAGCCCGCGGCGGTCGCCCTCGCCGCCGCCCGCATCCCGGACGAGGCGATCCGCGGGCTCCGCGCCCGCATCGACGCCGTCGGCGAGGGGACCAGCGTCGAGGGCCTGGTGGACCACGACCTCGACTTCCACCGAGCGATCGTGGCCGAGGCGGGCAACGGGTACCTGTCGAGCCTCATCGACTCGCTGTCCGGTCACACCGTGCGGGCCCGGATCTGGCGCGGCCTCACCCAGGAGAACTCGGTCGACCGCACGCTCTCCGAGCACCGCGCCATCGTCGACGCGCTGGAGCGCCGGGACACCGAGCTGGCGCAGGCGCTGACGACAGTGCACATCTCGGGCGTGGAGCAGTGGCTCCGCGACGCGGCCGCCTCCGCCTGACCCGGCCGGCTCTGCCTGACCCGATGGCCTGATCCGCCCCTGCCCAGGCAGAGGCATCGTGCCCAGCTCCAACCTGCGCAGGAATCCTCTGCCTGGGCAGGACCGCGGTGGCGAGCGCCAGGGGGACACGTGCGCCGGGAGGCACGAGCACCCGCAGAACGGGGCCGGGTCTCACCTGTCCGCTAATGTCATTACAGGCTGGACAGCGCCCGTTCCCGCGGCGCGGATACTGGGCGCGAGGCGCCCGCGAAAGGCGACGATGACACAGACACAGGCGTCTGGAACCGAGGCGGGGAGCGTGCTCATCGTGGGCAGCGTCACCGCAGACCTCACCACCTTCTCCGCCCGCCTCCCCGCCCGCGGGGAGACCGTGCTCGGGGACGACTTCACCCTGGTGCTCGGCGGCAAGGGCGCGAACCAGGCCGTCGCGGCCGGGCTCGCCGGGGCGCGCACCGCCATGGTGGCGTGCGTCGGCACCGACCTCTTCTCCGACCTGGTGCGGGACGGGCTGCGGGACGCGGGCGTGAACACGGACCACGTGCGGAGCGTGCCGGGCCCCACCGGCATCGCGCACATCCGCGTCGACGCGTCCGGCGAGAACGACATCGTCATGGTGCCGCTCGCCAACGCCGCCCTCAGCGAGGAGCAAATCGACACGGCCTTCGACGAGCTCGGCGGCGAGGCCCGGGTGCTGCTCACGCAGCTCGAGACGCCGTGGGCGCTCACCCAGTACGCCATCCGCCGGGCGCACGAGCTCGGCCTGACCGTCGTGCTCGACCCGGCCCCCGCGGCCGTGCTCGACGAGGGCATCTGGCCCCTCGTCGACATCGTGACGCCCAACGAGACCGAGGCCGGCATCCTCACCGGCATCGCCGTGACCGACGACGAGTCGGCCGTCGCGGCGGGGCGCTGGTTCACGGAGCGCGGCGCGCGGCACGCCCTCGTGACGCTCGCCGCGGCGGGCGCCGTGCTCGTGACGGCCGACGACGTCGTGCGCTTCCCGGCCATCCCCGCGACCGCGGTGGACACCACGGCGGCCGGCGACGCGTTCGCCGGCTACCTCGGCGCATCGCTCGCGCTCGGCCTCGACCTGCCCGAGGCCATCGCCCGCGCGGTCTCCGCCGGATCCCTGACCGTCACCAAGCGCGGCGCGTCGCCCAGCCTGCCGCACCGCGACGAGGTGGATGCCCTGCTGGCGGCCCACCGGTCGGCCACGGGAAGCGCAGCATCGGACACCACCCAGAAGGAGAGCGTCTCGTGAGGAAGACCGCGACCACCATCAATCCCCAGCTGTCCCGTATCATTTCCGAAACCGGGCACACCGACCTGATCGTCGTCACCGACGCCGGCCTGCCCATCCCGCCCGGGTTCGAGCGCGTCGACCTCGCCTACCGGCCCGGCGCCCCCGCGTTCTTCGACGTGCTCGACACCGTGCTCGCGGAGCTGGTCGTGGAGGGCGCCACCCTTTCAGCCGAGGTGGAGGAGAAGAGCCCGCACATCCTCGCCGCCCTGCGCGACCGGCTCGACCCGCTCGGCGTTCCCATCGAGCTTCTCCCTCACGCCGAGTTCAAGCGGCGCACGCACGACGCGCGGGCGTTCGTGCGTTCGGGCGAGTTCACCCCGTACGCCAACGTGATCCTGCACGCCGGCGTCGCGTACTGAGCACCACCGTGCCCCTCTCCCCCGCGGGCATCGACCGCCGCGCTCCGGTGCCGATGTACCACCAGCTGAAGCACCGCATCCTGCGCGACATCGCCGAGCAGGGCCTGCGGCCGGGCGACGTGCTGCCCGGGGAGCACCGGCTGTGCGAGCAGTTCGGGGTCTCGCGGACCGTCGTGCGGCAGGCGCTCGCCCAGCTCGAGCACCAGGGCGCGATCGAGCGGGTGAAGGGCAAGGGCACCTTCGTCGCGCACCAGAAGACCCCCGAGAGCCTCGTTCACACGCTGACCGGCCTCTACGAGGAGGTCGCGGCGCGCGGCGGGCACGTCCACAGCCAGGTGCGCCGGCAGGAGCTGGCCCCGGCGGACGACGAGGTGGCCGACGCGCTCGGCATCGCCCCCGGCGCCCCCGTCGTGGTGATCGAGCGGCTGCGCTTCGTCGACGGTGAGCCCTGGTCGTGGACCACCACCTACCTGCCCGAGGATGTCGGCTCGCTCGTGCTCGCGGAGGACCTGAGCGACCAGTCGCTGTACGCCCTGCTCGCGCGGCACGGCGTGCGGGCCGTGCGCGGCGTGCGCTCCGCGGAGGCGGCGTCCGCCGACGGGGAGCAGGGCGCGCTGCTGGGCGTGGGCGCGGGGCAGGCGCTGCTCGTGCTGCGCAGCGTCGGCTACGACGAGCGGGACCGGCCCATTGAGTTCTTCGTGGCCCACCACCGCGGCGACCGCAGCCGGTTCGAGTTCCAGCTGAGCGCATCCCCCGCCGACCAGAGCACGGCCGCGCTCCGCCACACCGGGCTCGCCCTCCCCCGCTGAGCGGGACCGGGGATCAGCGGCGGAAGTCGAGGCCCTCGCTCTCGACCGCCTGCGCGCGCAGCAGCACGGTGTCGCGCAGGTAGTTCTGGTGCAGGCGCCACGGGGTGCGGGAGCCCTGCCTCGGCAGCAGATGCTCGCTGCGGGCGATGTAGCCGGACTGCAGCGGCAGCAGCGGGCGCGGCGGGAACGCGGACGCCGTCTCCCGCGGCACGACGATGCGGTAGCCGCGGCGCCGCATCCGGCGAAGCAGCCGCACGATGTGGTCGTTGACGAGATCGATCTTCAGGGTCCACGACGCGTTCGTGTAGCCCATCGCGAAGGCGAAGTTCGGCAGGCCGGAGATCATCATGCCCTTGTACGCGGTCGCGCGGGCGAGGTCGACGTCCTCCCCGTCGACCGCGAAGGCGATCCCGCCGAAGAGCATCAGCTGGAAGCCCGTCGCCGTCACGAGCACGTCCGCGGGCAGCTCCGGGCCGGAGGCCAGGCGCACGCCGCCCGGGGTGATCTCCGCGATGCCGTCGGTCACGATCTCGGCGGCGCCCGTGCGGATGGCGGCGAAGAAGTCGCCGTCCGGGGTCGCGCAGAGCCGCTCGTCCCACGGGTTGTACACGGGCGCGAGGTGCCGGTCGATGTCGAATCCTCGCGGCAGCGCCCGGAGCGCGCGCCGGCGCAGTACCCGCTTGACGAGGCCGGGCACGCGGCGGGAGGCCTGGTAGATGAGGATGCCGCTCAGGATGCTGCGCCAGCGGATCAGCGCCATGGCGACGCGGCGCGGGATCCCGCCGGGCCACCGCGAGAGGAGCCGCTCGACCGTGCGGTCGACGGCGGGCACCGCGGCGATGTAGGTCGGCGAGCGCTGCAGCATCGTCACGTGCGCACCGCGGTCGGCGAGCGCGGGCACGAGTGTCACGGCGGTCGCGCCGCTGCCGACGACGACGACCTCGCGGCCGCCGACGTCGAGGTCCGCGGGCCAGTGTTGCGGGTGCACGAGGTCACCGGCGAACGCGCCGATGCCCGGCAGGTCCGGCGTGTAGCCCTCGTCGTAGCGGTAGTACCCGGAGCAGACGTAGAGGAAGTCGCAGGTGAACTGCACCGTGCCGCCAGTGCCGCCGGTGCCGCTGTCCGTGCCGATCCCGGTGCCGGTGCGCTCGGCGGTCACGGTCCACCGGGCCTCGGAGGTGGACCACTCGGCCCGGGAGACCCGGTGCCCGTAGCGGATGCGCTCGACCACCCCGTACTCCTCGGCGGACTCGCGCACGTAGTCGAGGATCGCCCCGCCCGGCGCCAGCATCCGCGCGTCGGCCCAGGGGCGGTCACGATAGCCGAGCGTGAACATGTCCGAGTCGGAGCGGACGCCGGGGTAGCGGAACAGGTCCCAGGTGCCGCCGAGGGTGTCGCGCGCCTCGAGCAGCGCGAATGAGGCGTCGGGCAGGTGCCGGGTGAGGCGGATGGCGGCGCCGACCCCCGAGAGCCCCGCGCCGACGATCAGCACATCGAGGTGCTCCGGCGTCATGTCTTCCGCGTCAATCAGACGGCTTGGTTCCCCGTGGCGACGCCGGCGATCTCGATGGCCTCGTCGCGCTCGGCAGGGCAGGTCGCGCAGGAGACGTGCCACAGGGGCGGCGTCTGGCGGTCCGGGTTCCACGTGACGGTGACGGGGCTCCCGCAGTCCCTGCAGATGTACATGCCCGAAACCTACCCGCCGCGCCTGGGACGTGCGGTGCACCCCGAGCCCAGCCCAGCCCAGCTCAGCCCCGCCCCTCCCTGTTCCGAATTCAGGTCCAGCTGCAACACGCCGCGTTTCGAGGCGCCGGAATGCGGCGTGTCGCAGCACAGCCTGAATTCGGAACCGGGAGGGCGGCGGAGGGACACCGGGGGACTGCGGGCAACCTGTAATTACAGGTACTGTGGGAGCCGCGGCACCGCGGCCGCAGGAAGACCCGAGGGACGAGCCGACCGTGACCGAGTACGCCATCCAGCCCGTGCCGCCGATGAGCATCCGCTTCGACGCGGGCGCCGCCACCCTGAGCCCCGAGGGGCCCACGCTGACCCGCCGGATGTCGGACCTCGAGGGCCTGTTCCGGGACGGCGACGCGTGGCGCACGGCCGTCGCGGACGGCGACCCGGTCGTCTACTCCGTCGTCTCCTCGCCCGTTCCCGAACTCGACCGGGAGCTGCCGCAGTCCATCACGACCATCGAGGCGGGCAGCACCGGCGGCGAGTTCTGGATGACGAAGGGCCACCAGCACCCGAACCACCAGGGTGAGATCTACCTCGGCGTCGCCGGGGTCGGCGGCCTGCTGATGTTCGACGGCACCGACACCCGCTGGCTCGACATGGCACCCGGGGTCATCGGCTACATCCCGCCCGGCTGGGCGCACCGCAGCGTCAACGTCGGCGACGCCCCGTACTCGTTCCTCGCGGTCTACCCGGGCGGCGCCGGACACGACTACGGCTGGGTGCTCGAGCACGGCATGGGCCGGCGCGTCCTCGCCGACGCGGCGGGAGGCCACCGGTTCGTCGACTGCCGCACCGGGGAGCCGGCGTGATCGTCGCCCACGACCTCGGCACGACCGGCAACAAGGCGTCCCTGCACGACGATGACGGACGGATGCTCGCGTCGGCCACCGTGCACTACGGCGCCCGGTTCGCCGGCGGCGGGATCGCGGAGCAGGACCCCGAGGACTGGTGGAACGCCGTCGTCGAGGCCACCCGCTCGCTGCTCGCGGGCACCGGCACGGACCCCGGCGCCGTCTCCGGCCTGGTCGTCAGCGGCCAGATGATGGGCGCGGTGCTGCTGGACGCGGACCACCGCCCGGTGCGCCCCGCGATCATCTGGGCGGACACCCGTAGCGTGCCGCAGACCGAGCGGCTGGAGTCGGCGATCGGGCAGGACCGGGCCTACGCCCTGCTCGGCCACCGCCTCAACCCGACCTACTCCCTCGAGAAGATCATGTGGGTGCGCGACAACGAGCCCGACGTGTTCGCCCGCGTGCGGCACGTCTGCGTCGCCAAGGACTTCGTCGTGCAGCGGCTCACCGGGCGACTCGCCACGGACCGCTCGGACGCCTCGGCGACGAACGCCTACGACCAGCAGGGCGGCGCATGGTCGCCGGCGATGCTGGTTGCCGCGGACATCGACGTCGCGCTCTTCCCCGAGGTGCTGGAGTCGACCGCGATCGTGGGCACGCTCCTGCCCGCCGCCGCCGAGCTCCTCGGACTCCCAGCCGCGACCCGGGTCGTGATGGGCGGCGGCGACGGACCCATCGCGGCCGTCGGCGCGGGCATCGTCGCCCCGGAGGACGGCGCCTACGTGAGCCTCGGCACCTCGTCCTGGGTCTCCTTCGCGAGCGACCGGCCCGTCTACGACTCCGGGCGGCGCACCATGACCTTCGACAACGTCGTGCCCGGCAGCTTCGTGCCGACCGCGACCATGCAGGCGGGCGGCGCGGCGGTCTCCTGGATCGCCGAGCTCCTCGCCCCGCAGCCGACGGCGGCGTCGCTCGCGGCCCTCGTCGCGGACGCCTCGACCGCCGAGGGCGCGACGGGCGGCCTGTACTTCCTGCCCTACCTCCTCGGCGAGCGCTCGCCCCACTGGAACCCGGATGCCGCGGGCGCCTTCCTCGGGCTCGGCCGCCACCACGGCCGCGGGCACGTCACGCGCGCGGTGCTGGAGGGGGTCGCGTTCAACCTGTTCACCTGCATCCGGGCGTTCCGGGAGTCCGGCGCCGCGGTGGACCGGGTGGACGCCATCGGCGGCGGCGCCGCGAGCGACGTGTGGCTGCAGATTCTCGCCGACGTCTGGGGCGTCCCGGTGCGCCGGCGCACCGTGGTGGACGAGGCGAACAGCCTGGGCGCCGCCGTCACCGCGGCCGTCGGACTCGGTCTGGTGAGCGACTTCGGCGCGGCCCGGCGGCTGTCCGAGGTGACCGCGGAGTTCACTCCCGAGGCCGGGCGGCACGAGGACTACCTCGGCAGGCACGAGCTCTTCACCGCGGGCTACGACGCGCTCGAACCGTGGTTCGCGCGGCGGGCGGCGCGCTGATGGCCGTCGTCCTGGCCACGAGCCGCTCCTTCTCCTCCGGGTCCGTCGACCTTGTGTCCCGGCTGGCCGAGGCCGGTCACGCCGTGCGGGTCGGCCCGCCCGACCACGACCTCGACACTCTCCGCCCGCTGCTCGGGGATGCGGAGGCCTGGATCGCCGGCACCGGGCCGGTGACCGCCGCGCACCTCGACGCGGCCCCACGGCTGCGGGTGGTCGCACGCTACGGCGTCGGCTACGAGGCCGTCGACGTGGCCGCGGCCACCGAGCGCGGCATCGCCGTGACCAACGCCCCGGGCGCGAACAGCGCGGCCGTCGCCGACCACGCGGTAGGGCTGATGCTCGCCGTCCTGCGCGGCATCGCCGAGGGTGATCGCCGCGTGCGCGCCGGCGACTGGCGGGTGCTGCGCGGGCGCGAGCTCGGCTCGCTGCGCGTCGGCTTCGTCGGCTTCGGCCGCATCGGCCAGGGCGTCGCGGCTCGTCTCGCCGGCTTCGGGACCCGCATCGCGGTGCACGATCCCTGGGTGCCCGACGACGTGCTCGGGGCGTTCGGCGCCGACCGGCTCGACTCCGCCGCGCTCCCCGCCGAGTGCGACCTCGTGACTCTCCACTCCCCCGGCGGCGGCACCGTGGCCGACGCCCCCTGGCTCGCGAACGCCCGCGCCGGACTCGTGCTCGTGAACACGGCACGCCCCGAGCTCGTCGATGAGGCGGCGGCCGCGCACGCGTTGCGCACCGGCGCGCTGGGCGGCTTCGCGGCGGACACCCTCGCCGGCGACACCCGCGGCGACGCGTCCCCGCTGCTCGCCGCCGACCTCGCCGATCGGGTCGTCGTCACGCCGCACTTCGGCGCGCAGACCGTCGAGGCCGTCGACGGCATGGGGGGCATCGCAGTCGACAACGTGCTCGCCGTGCTCGCGGGCGAGCAGCCGCCCTTCCCCGTGCCGGGTTCCCGACCATCGGAGCGCACCGCATGACCGACCACGTCCTCCTCCCCCTGGCCGCGACCCGCGTGCTCGCGGTCGTGCGCGCGCCCTCGGCAGACAGCGCGGTGCGGGCCGCCGACGCCCTCGTGGCCGGCGGGGTCACCGGCATCGAGATCACCTACTCGACGCCGAACGCCGCAGCCGCGATCCGCCGCGTGGCCGACCGGCACGGCGACGCCGTGCTCCTCGGCGCCGGCACGATCACCAGCCCCGACCAGGCGGCGCAGGCCGCCGACGCGGGCGCCCGCTTCCTCGTCAGCCCCGGCACCCGCCGCAGGCTGACCGAGGCCATGCGGGCCACCGGACTCCTGGTGCTCACGGGCGCGCTCACCCCGAGCGAGGTGATGGCCGCGGTGGAGTACGGCGTGGACGTGGTGAAGATCTTCCCCGCGTCCCTCGGCGGACCGGCGTTCCTGCGCTCCCTGCGCGGGCCGTTCCCCGACGTCCCCCTGATGCCGACGGGCGGCGTCACCCCCGACAACCTCGGCGAGTGGCTCGACGCCGGTGCGATCGCGGTGGGCGCGGGCGGCGAGCTGGTATCGACGGCGGACCTCGCGGCGGAGCGGTACGACGAGGTCGAGCGCAGGGCCCGGCTGTTCGCCGCGGCGGCCGCGCGGGCGGACACGAGAGAGACGGGAGTACGCGGATGAGCGGAACGCTCACGAACGGCACGGGCAGAAGCGACTACATGGGGTTCGTGGGCGTCACCACCGCGTCCTCGTCCATCATGCGGATCTTCCCCGCGTGGGCGCACATCCTCGGCCTGCCCACCGATCACCTCGTGGGGCACGACCTGCCGATGGACGCGACGCCCGAGCAGTACCGGGCGCTGGTGGAGCGCATCCGCGACGATCCGCATCACCTCGGCGCGCTCGTGACCACGCACAAGATGAACCTGTACGAGGCGGCGCACGACCTGTTCGACGAGCTCGACGGGTTCGCCGTGCTGTGCGGTGAGGTGTCGAGCATCTCGAAGCGGAACGGCAGGCTCATCGGGCACGCGAAGGACCCGATCACCGCGGGCCTCGCCGCGGAGGAGTTCCTGACCGTCGACCACTTCGCGAACACCGGCGGGCACGCCGTCTGCCTGGGGGCGGGTGGCGCGGGCACCGCGCTCACCTGGTACCTCACGGAGCGCTCCGACCGCCCCGCGCACATCACCGTCACGGACACGAGTCAGGAGCGCCTCGACCACCTCCGGGCCGTGCAGACGAGCCGGGGCACGCCCGCCGGGTCCATCACCTACCTCCTCGCGCAGGACCCCGCGGCCACGGCCGAGGCGCTTGCCGCCGCACCGGAGGGCAGCCTCGTCGTCAACGCGACAGGTCTCGGCAAGGACCGGCCGGGATCCCCGCTGCCCGCCGACACCGTGTTCCCGCGGGGCGCCGTCGTGTGGGAGTTCAACTACCGCGGCACGCTCGAGTTCCTCGCCCAGGCGCGGGCCCAGCAGGAGGAGCGCGGCCTCACCGTGGTGGACGGCTGGCGCTACTTCCTGCACGGCTGGTCGCAGGTGATCGCCGAGATCTTCGACCTCGAGCTCACCGCGGACCGGCTGGAGCAGCTCGCCGACGCGGCCGAGGTCGTGCGGTGAGGGGCCCGTTGAGCCCGTTGATCTCGCGGTGCCGGCGGACGGGTCGCGCGTGACCTTCGTCCGCACGGTGCTCGGCGACGTCGAGCCCGCGGCGCTCGGCAGGGTGGACTACCACGAGCACCTGTTCCAGGTCAGCCCCCTGCTGCCGGGCGACGAGCTCGACGACGAGGCAGCGTCGGCCGGCGAGGCGGACCTCCTCGTCGCCAGTGGATTCGACGCGATGGTCGACGCGACCCCCATCGGGCTCGGCAGGCGCCCGGCGGCCGTCGCCCGGATCAGCCGCTCGGCGGCGCTCACGGTCGTGGCGACGACGGGCGTGCACCGGGAGGCGCACTACCCCGAGGGCCACTGGCTGCGAGACGCCGGCGTGGAGCGCCGCCTGGAGCTGCTCCTGAGCGACCTGCTGCACGGCATGCCCGCCACGGACGGACCGCCCTCGGCATCCCCGTCCGCGTCCGCGGCGGTGGTCGCGGCACCCGCGGAGTCGGGCGGCGTGCCCATCCGGGCCGGACTGCTCAAGGCCGGCATCGGCTACTGGTCGATCAGCGCGTTCGAGCGCCGCACGCTCGACGCGGTGGGCGCGGCCGCGGCCGAGACCGGGGCGCCGGTGATGGTGCACCTGGAGTTCTGCACCGCCGCGCACGAGGTGCTCGACCTCCTCGCCGAGTCAGGCGTGCCCGAGCACCGGGTCGTCCTCGCGCACGCGGACCGCGACCCCGACCCGGGCCTGCACCTCGACCTTGCCGCGCGCGGGGCGTGGCTCGGCTACGACGGCATGGCGCGGTCGCGCACGCGCAGCGACGCGGAGCTGCTCGCGCTCACGGAGGCCGTCGTCGCCGGCGGGGCCGGGGGGCGCATCCTGCTCGGCGGCGACGTGGCCCGGCGCACCCGCTACATCTCCTACGGAGGCATGCCCGGTCTGGAATATCTCGGTTCCCGCTATCTGCCGCGCCTGCGCGAGCGCATCGGCGGCGAGGCGGCGGACCGCATCCTCACCGCGAACCCGCAGGGCTTTCTCGCCTGGTCCTGACCGACGGGGTGCCGCGCCTAGCGGAAGCGCACGGCCTGCCCCGGGCGCAGCTGCGCCGCGAGCCGCAGGTCGGCGCGGCGGACGACGCCGACGACGGGATAGCCGCCGGTGACCGGGTGGTCGGCGAGGAAGATGATGGGCAGCCCGGACGGCGGCACCTGCAGGGCCCCGGCAACCACGCCCTCGCTCGGCAGCTCGTCGTCGCGCGCCCGCACGAGCGGCGTGCCGCTCAGCCGCACGCCCACCCGGTCGGCCTCGGCCGTCACGGTCCACGGTGCGGCGCGCAGCGCGTCCCAGGCCGCGGGGGCGAACCAGTCGAGCCGCGGCCCGGGCAGCACGCGCAGGGTCACCTCGCCCTGCGGCGGGGCGGATGCCGGAAGGACGTCGAGGACGGGAACCGGCCGTATCTCGTCGCCGCCCACGGGGAGGGAGTCCCCATCTATGAGCGGGGCCGGGCCGAGCGCGGAGAGGGTGTCGAAGGAGCGCGAGCCGAGGACCGCCGGCCCGCCGATGCCGCCTCGCACGGCGACGTAGTACCGCACGCCGTACTCGGCCGGACCGACGGCGAGCGCGTCGCCCGCGTCGAGGCGGAACGCCGCCGACCAGGGCGCGGGCCGCGGGCCGGCCGGGCTCCGCACCTCGAGGGCGCCCACGGCTCCCGTCACGGCGACCCAGATGGGCGCAGACGCCCGCAGCAACGCGTTCCCGAGCAGCAGCTCGAGCACCGCGGCGGAGGGCGCGTTGCCGACCAGGCGGTTCGCCCCCGCGGCGGCGACGGGGTCGAGGGCGCCGGAGGTCGGCACCCCCAGCGCCGCCCGCCCCGGGCGCCCGGCGTCCTGCACCAGCAGCAGCGGTCCCGCGCGCTCGACGAGGAGGAAACCCGCGGTCCCGGCGGGACCCTCGGCGCCCGCGGTCACGCCTCGACCTCGCGGAACAGCACGGTGACGCCGGGCGCGAGCAGCGCGGCGGGCTCGGCGTCGGGGTCCCAGAGCATCGCATCGGTGCGCCCGATCAGCTGCCAGCCGCCGGGCGACGACCGCGGGTAGACGCCGCTGAACTCGCCCGCCAACCCCACCGCGCCGGCCGGAACGAGCGGTCGCGGCGACGGGCGCCGGGGAATCGTCAGGCCCGCCCCCGCGGACACGAGGTAGCCGAAGCCCGGCGCGAAGCCGCCGAACGCCACGGTCCAGGTGGCGCCGGTGTGCCGGCGGACGACCTCCGCGGGCGTCGTGCCGAGCAGCCGGGCCACCTCGGCCAGGTCCTCGCCGTCGTACCGCACGGCGATCTCAACCGTGCCCGCTGCGCTCGGCGGGACGGCCCCGGTGGCGGAGCCGGTGGCGACCGGGGTGCCCGCCGCCCAGGCGCGCAGGGCCGCGAGCGGCAGCACGTCCGGATCGCAGGTGACCAGGATGCTGCGGGCGCCCGGCACGATGTCGAGCACCCCTGGCGGGCGGGTGGCCTCGAGGGCCGGGTAGAGGCGCAGCACGTCGTCGAGCGCGTCCAGGTCGACGAGCACGGCGGCGTCGCCGCTCGGCAGGAGGCGCCGTCCCGCGTTCGTCATGCGACGCACGCTACCGGACGCCGTCCACCACGCCGCCGGAAGGCCGAGCCTACGCTGGACGGCATGAAGGCACTCCAGTACACGAAGGTCGGTTCCCACCCAGAGGTCGTCGAGATCGAGAAGCCGTCGCCCGGTCCTGGGCAGGTGCTCCTGAGAGTCACGGCCGCCGGGGTCTGCCACTCCGATGAGTACGTGATGAGCCTCAGCGAGGAGGACTACACGGCCCAGGGCTACCCCCTCCCGCTGACCCTCGGCCACGAGGGCGCCGGCATCGTCGAAGAGCTCGGCGAGGGCGTCGAGCACCTGAGCGTCGGCGACGCGGTGGCGGTGTACGGGCCGTGGGGCTGCGGTCGCTGCCACCAGTGCGCGCAGGGCAAGGAGAACTACTGCGTGAACGCCGCCGCCGAGGGCATCAAGCCTCCCGGTCTCGGCGCGCCCGGCTCGATGGCCGAGTACATGATCATCGACGATCCGCGGCACGTCGTGCCGCTCGGCGACCTCGACCCGGTGCAGAATGTGTCGCTCACCGACGCCGGACTCACGCCGTACCACGCCATCAAGGCGTCCCTGCCGAAGCTCGGCGCGGGCACCTTCGCCGTCGTCATCGGCACGGGCGGCCTCGGCCACGTCGGCATCCAGATCCTGCGCGCGCTCTCCGGTGCGCAGGTCATCGCGCTCGACATCTCCGAGGAGAAGCTCGACCTGGCCCGGCACGTCGGCGCGCACCACACGGTGATCAGCGACACGGACGCCGCGGCAGCGATCCGGGAGATCACCGGCGGCATCGGCGCGAACGCCGTCTTCGACTTCGTGGGCGCGAAGCCGACCATGGCGCTGGCCACCTCGGTGGCCGCATCCGAGGCAGACGTCACCATCGTGGGGATCGGCGGTGGCACCGTCGAGATCGGCTTCGGCACGATCGCGTTCGACGCCGCCGTCCGCGTCCCCTACTGGGGCAGCCGCGCGGAGCTCATCGAGGTGCTCGACCTCGCCCGCGCGGGCCAGGTCTCCGTCGAGATTCAGCGCTACTCGCTCGACGACGCCCCCGCCGCCTACCAGGCGCTGGCGGCGGGCACGGTGCGGGGCCGCGCGGTCATCGTCCCCTAGGGAACAGCGCATCACGCACGGCGGAGCCCCTCGCCGATGGCGAGGGGCTCCGCCTGTTCGCGTTCAGAGCGGCGCGCGTTACTTGTAGAGGACGGCCGCGATCTCCTCGTCCTCCATGTTCTCCTTGTCGTACCAGAAGTAGCCGGTGTCGATGACCTCAGGGGGCGTGTTGCCCTCGATGGCGTCGAACGCCGCCTGCACGGTCTGCTCGCCGATCCCGATCGGGTTCTGCGTGATGGCGCCGGCCATGAGGCCGTTGGTGATGGCGTCGATCTGGGCCTGGCCGGAGTCGAATCCGATGACCGTGAGCTCGCCCTCCTCGATGCCGAGCTCGCTGACCGCGTTCACGACGCCGATCGCCGAGCCCTCGTTGGTGCCGTAGATGCCCTTGAGGTCGGGGTGCGCCGCGATCATGGCCTTCGCGATGTCGGCCGACTTCAGGTGGTCGCCGTCGCCGTACTGCACGTCGACGATCTCGATGTCCGGGAACTTCTCCTCGATCTGGTCGACGAAGCCGTCACGGCGCTCGACGCCGGTCGAGTTGATCTGGCTGTGGCCGACGATCGCGACCTCGCCCTTCTCGCCGATGAGCTCGGCCATGTGATCGGCCGCGAGCGCACCGGCGCCGAGGCTGTCGGTCTTCGCGATGCTGACCGGGTAGTCGCTGTTGCAGCCCGCGTCGAACTGCACGACGGGGATCTCGGCGCTCTCCGCGGCCTCCATCAGCGGGATGCAGGCCTCGGGGTCGAGGGCGGCGTAGCCGATGGCGTCCGGCTTCTTGTCGATGGCCGACTGCAGCATCGTGAGCTGGTTGTCGACCTCGGTCTCGGACGCGGGGCCCTCGAACGTGATGTCGACGCCGAGCTCCTCCGCCTTGTTCTCCGCGCCCTCCTTGACGGCCTGCCAGAACTGGTGCTGGAAGCCCTTGGAGACGAGGGCGATGTACGGCTTGTCGCCGCTCGGCGCCTCCGCGCTGCCGCCACCGCCGCCGCCGGAGGACCCGCCGCCGGCACACCCGGCGAGGGTGAGCGCTACCGCCGCGGCGCCCGCGAGAAGTGCTGCCTTCTTACGTGATGTCATCGAATAACTCCGTTGTTCGTTCGGTGGCCAGCAGTTCAGCTGACCCGGTTGTGCTGACTAGCGCGAGGGGCCGGATCGGGTGGGCAGTCGAAGGTGCAGGTGCGTTTCTTCGGTGCGTCCGGGATGTAACCGATTTCACAACCGGTGACGGGGAGGAACGGCCCGGCCTCTCCAACGGCCGTTCCCCTGGTTCGAAGGGTCGGTGCTTCCCGGGATCCGGGATGCGTGGTTCGAGGACCTAGGAGGCGGACCGCCGCTGACGCAGCGAGTCGGTGAAGACGGCCACGAGGATCACGATGCCCACCACCACGTTCTGCCACTCCGTCTGAATCGACATGATGCGCAGGCCGTTGATCAGGACGCTCATGATGAGCGCGCCGATGAGCGTGCCCATGATCGAGCCGCGTCCGCCGAGCAGCGACGTGCCGCCGATGATGACGGCGGCGATCGCCTGCAGCTCGTAGCCGACGCCCAGCTGGGGCTGCGCGGAGTCGAGGCGGGCGGCGATCACGACGCCGGCGATGCCGGTGAAGATGCCGGCGACCGTGTAGATGAGGATCTTCCACTTGCGCGTGTTCACGCCGGAGAGCCGGCTCGCCTCCTCGTTGCTGCCGATGGCGAACGTGTACCTGCCGAGGATGGTCTTGCTCAGCATCAGGTAGGCCACGATGGCGAGCAGGAACAGGATGAGCACGGCGTTCGGCAGGCCGGGGATGAGGGTGCCGAGCGCAATGTTCTTGAAGCCCTCGACGCCGCTGAAGTAGATCGGCCGCACGCCGGAGATGACGAGCGCGAGCCCCTGGGCGATGAGCATCATCGCGAGGGTCGCGATGAATGGGGGCAGCTTCAGGATCGCGATGTTCACGCCGTTGACGAAGCCCATCAGCGCGCCGGTCGCGATGCCGCCGAGCACGCCGACGAGGAGCGGCAGCTGGAGGTTCACGAGGAAGATGCCGGTCATGACGGCGGCCAGCGTCATGCCCGTGCCGATCGACAGGTCGATGCCGCCCGTGATGATGACGAAGGTCGTGCCGAGCGCGAGGATGCCGATGACCGCGGTCGACAGCAGGATCCCGGAGATGTTGCTCCAGGTGAAGAAGTTGTTGCTCGCGAACGAGAAGAAGATGAGCAGCACCACGAGGGTGGCGAACGCGAGCGACTGCTGCAGCTGGGCCCGGAGGAAGCTGAGCGCTCCGCCGCTGCCGCGCTGCGGCTCGGGGTTCTTGATCTCGGCCGGGGTCTCGGTGACAGGTGTTGCGTTCATCGCGATGAGTACTCTTTCTCGACGCCCATGCGGGTGGCGTGGTCCATGATCTTTGCCTGGCTCGCGTCCTCGTTCTCCAGGACCCCCGTGATGTGGCCGTTGGCCATCACCACGATGCGGTGCGACAGTCGCAGCACCTCCGGCAGCTCGGAGGAGATCATGATGATCGACTTCCCCTGGGCCACCAGATCGTTCAGCAGTCGGTAGATCTCCTCCTTCGCTCCGACGTCGATCCCGCGGGTCGGTTCGTCGAAGATGAGGATGTCGCAGTCCCGTGCCAGCCACTTGGCGATGACCACCTTCTGCTGGTTGCCGCCGGACAGGTTCTTGGTGGTGGCCGCGATGGACGGGGTCTTGATCCGCAACGACTTCACGTACTCGCGCGACTTCTGCTTGCCCTTCGGCGTGTGCACGAAGCCGAGCGCGTCCGTGTAGTCGCGCAGCGACGCCAGCAGGATGTTGCTGTTCACGTCCTGCTCCAGGAGCAGCCCGAGCAGCTTGCGGTCCTCGGACAGGTAGCCGACGCCGTGCCGGACGGCGTCCGACGGCTGGGTGATGCGCACCTGCCTGCCGTTGACCTCGACCGTGCCCGAGTCGATCGGGTCGGCCCCGATGATGGCGCGCGCCACCTCGGTGCGCCCGGCGCCCATCAGGCCGGCGAAGCCGAGGATCTCGCCGCGGCGCAGCTCGAAGCTCACGTCGTCGAGCAGGTGGCGGGTGCTGAGCCCCTGCACCTTCAGCACGACGTCGCCGCGCGGGCGGTCGGTGCTCGGCCGCGCACCCTCCTCCAGGTGACGTCCGACCATCATGTCGATGACCCGGGTGATGTCGAGCTCGTGCTTCTCGAGCGAGCCGATGTACTGGCCGTCGCGGAGCACGGTCACCCGGTCGGCGATGCGGCGCAGCTCCTCCATGCGGTGCGAGATGTAGATGACGCCCGTGCCGCGCTCCTTCAACCCCTCGATGAGCCGGAAGAGGGTCTCGGTCTCGGACTCGGTGAGCGCCGAGGTCGGCTCGTCCATGATCAGCACCTTGGCGTCGAAGGACAGGGCCTTCGCGATCTCCACCATCTGCTGCTTCGCGACGGTGAGGTTGCCGACGACCTCCCGGGGGTCGAGCGCGATGCCGAGGCGCTGCAGCAGCTCGGTCGCCTTCCGGTTGAGCGCGCGCTCCCGGAGGAACACCCCGCCGCGCGGCTCACGTCCGATGTATATGTTCTGCGCGATGGTCAGGTGCGGCATCAGGTTCATCTCCTGGTGGATGATGCTGATGCCGAGTGTCTGCGCCGTCTTCGGGCTGTCGATGTCGACCTCCGCCCCCTCGAGGGAGATGGTGCCGGCGTCCTTCGTGTAGATCCCGGACAGGATCTTCATGAGGCTCGACTTTCCTGCGCCGTTCTCGCCCACAAGGGCAAGCACTTCGCCGCGGTTCAGCTCGAACTGGACGTCCTTCAGCGCTTGCACGCCGGGGAAGCTCTTGCTGATGCCGTGAACCGCCAACAGCTGTGTCGGCACTCGATCACCTACTTCGTCGTAAGGAGAAACGGTCGGGATCCCGTCCGCATCGATCATGCCACGAAAAGTTGCAGACGTCCGACCATTGACCGGATCGTGACCATCGGCCGGGCCAGTTGTACCTAAATGTATCTACCGCGCGCGGTTAGCACTAGTGTGAGCGAGCACTCGCGAGTGCGGAAGAAGAATTCACCGTCGAACCCTTCGGAAGGAGTCCGCCGTGCAGCTCGGCGTACACGCCCTCGTCTTCACCGGCACATTCGACCGGGCGGGGCTGACCACCGCGGTGGAGAGCACCCGCGCCGCCGGCTTCGATCTGCTCGAGATCCCGCTCATGGATCCCTACTCGTTCGACCGGACGCTGGCCGCGGGCCTGCTCGCCGACAACGGCCTCGCGGTCACCGCCTCCCTCGGCCTGAGCGACGCGACCGACCTCACGAGCGCGAACCCGGCGGCGGTCGAGGCCGGCGAGCGGATGCTCGAGGAGTGCCTCGACATCGTCGCGGCCATGGGCGGCCGCCACCTCTGCGGGGTGATCTACAGCGCCATGAAGAAGTACCTGGAGCCGCCGACGCCGGCCGGCCGCGCGTCGAGCGCCGCGGCGCTGGGCCGGCTCGCCGCGCGGGCCGCCAACCTCGGCATCACCCTCTCGCTGGAGGTCGTGAACCGCTACGAGACGAATCTGATGAACACGGGCCGGCAGGCACTGGCGTTCCTGGACGAGATCGGCTCCGATGCCGTGCGGGTGCACCTCGACACATACCACATGCACATCGAGGAGTCGGACATGTTCACGCCCGTGCTCGACGTCGGCGAGCGGCTCGGCTACGTGCACATCGGCGAGAGCCACCGCGGCTACCTCGGCTCGGGAACGGTGGACTTCGACCCGTTCTTCCGGGCGCTCGCCCGGGTGGGCTACGACGGACCCGTCGTGTTCGAGTCCTTCTCCTCCGCGGTCGTCAACGAGGACCTGAGCCGCGCGCTCGGCATCTGGCGCAATCTCTGGCAGGACTCCGATGACCTCGCCGCCCACGCGCAGCGCTTCATCCGAGACCATCTGCACGCCGTCGGATCCATCGCGATGCACTGAGCCCGGTGCGCTGCCCGCGCGGGGTCAGCCGGCGCGGGTCAGCGGCGCGGGTCAGCCGGTGACGATGCCCTTGCGCAGGACCGCATTGCCGTACTTCCGGGTCTCGCCGGTCCGCACGATCAGGTAGCCCTGCGCGGTGACCTCGTAGAAGGGGTACCGGTCCACGAAGCGCGCATCCTCGAGCGCGATGCCGGCCGCCTCGAGGAGCTGGTGCTGCACGTCGAGCACCGTCCCGTCGGCCGAGGTCATCAGGTCGACGGCCGCGACGTCATCGAGGGGCAGCACGCTGCGGATGGCCGCAACGACCTCGGGCGCCGTCGCGCCGGGCAGCGTGACGAGGCGGTCGGCCAGCCCGGACGCGGGGAAGTGCGCGTCCACGATGACGACGGACTCGGAGTGCCCCATCTCGTCGAGGTGCCGGAGCAGCTCCCCGGTCAGCAGCGGGTTGATCCCCTGGAGCATGTGCGTCCTTTCACTATGGGTCGGGCGCGGGCGCGCCTCGACTATTCGGGGAGCAGGCCCTCGGCCACCAGCGCGGCCCAGAGCTCCTCGGGAATCGGCGCGTCGAACCGCTCGGCGTTCTGCCGCAGCTGCTCGGGCCGGCTGCCGCCGACGACAACGCTCACGACGGACGGCTCGCGTACCGGATACTGCAGGGCTGCTGCGGGAAGGGACACCCCGAAGTCGCGGCACACGTCGGCGATGCGCCGCACGCGGTCGAAGACCTCGGCCGGCACGCCGCCGTACTCGTACCGGGCGTCCCGCGCGGGCTCGTCGCGCGAGAGGAGGCCCGAGTTGAACACCGAGGCGACAACCACCCCGACCCCGAGAGCGCGGCAGACCGGCAGCACGTCATCGAGGGCGGGCTGCTCGGCGAGGGTGAAGCGCCCCGCGACCATGAGCAGGTCGAGCGCCCCGGTCTCGGCGCAGGCGAGGAGGGCGTCGGTGTCCATGGAGCCGACGCCGATCCGATCGGCGAGGCCCGCGTCGCGCAGCGCCGCCAGCGCGGGGATCGCCACCTCGACCCCGGCGCGGAGGTCGTGCCGCTCGGGGTCGTGCAGGTAGAGCACGTCGAAGCGATCGAGGCCGGTGCGCTCGAGGGACTCCTCGACGCTCCGCCGGAGCCCCGAGGCCGACAGGTCCCACTCGCGGCGCAGGTCCGCGGGCACCGCAAAATCGTGGGCGAGGTCGAGCTCCCCCGTGCCGTCGGGATTCGGCCGGAGGAGACGTCCGACCTTCGTCGATACGACGTACTCGGCGCGCGGCTTCGTGCGGAGGAACGCACCGAGCCGCCGCTCCGACAGGCCGAGGCCGTAGTGCGGGGCGGTGTCGAAGTACCGGATGCCGGCGTCCCACGCCGCCTCGAGCACACCGAGTGCCTCGTCGTCCGTCAGGGCGCGGAACAGGTTGCCCACGTTCGCCGCGCCGTAGCCGAGCGGCGGGAGCGCGGCCGGTCTCGCGGCATCCGTCGCCACATCCCTCGCGGCCTTCGTTGCGGCACCCGGTGTCGCGGTGTCGGTCGCGACGCCGCGCGCCGACGACTCAGACACCCGCGAGCACCTCGTACTCCGCGCGGCTGGCGGCGAGCATCTCGGTGCCGGCGCCGGGGTCCGTCGGAGCGATGTAGGCGCCGTTGCGGATCACGACGGGGGAGACGAAGTGCTCGTGCAGGTGATCGACGAACTCGATGACCCGGCCCTCCCGCGTGCCGGTCACGGCCACGAAGTCGAACATGGAGAGGTGCTGCACGGCCTCGCAGAGCCCGACCCCGCCCGCGTGCGGGCACACGGGTACGCCGAACTTGGCGGCGAGCAGCAGGATGGCGACGTTCTCGTTCACGCCGGCGACGCGCGTGGCGTCGATCTGCAGCACGGACAGCGCCTTCGCCTGGAGCAGCTGCTTGAAGATCACGCGGTTGGCCACATGCTCGCCGGTGGCGACGGGGATCGGGGCGACGCCGCGCGCGATGGCCGCGTGGCCGAGGATGTCGTCCGGACTCGTCGGCTCCTCGATCCAGGCCACGTCGAACTCCGCGAGCCGCGCCATCCACTCGATCGCCTCGTCGACGCCCCAGCGCTGGTTGGCGTCGGTGGCGATGCGCACGTCGGGGCCGACGGTCTCGCGGGCGAGCCGCAGCCGCCGCACGTCCTCCTCGATGCTGCCGCCGACCTTGAGCTTGATCATGTCGAAGCCGTCGGCCACCGCCTCGCGCGAGAGCCGCACGAGCTTCTCGTCGCTGTAGCCGAGCCAGCCCGGCGTCGTGGTGTAGCCCGGGTAGCCGGTCGCCAGGAGATCCGCCTCCCGCTCCTCGCGCCCGGGCACGGCGGCCCGGAGCAGGCCGAGCGCCTCGTCGGGCGTCAGGGCGTCCGTGAGGTAGCGGAAGTCGACGAGCTCGACGAGCTCCTCGGGCGACATGCGGCCGAGCAGCTGCCACAGCGGCAGGCCCGCCCGCTTGGCCTTGAGGTCCCACAGCGCGTTCACGACGGCGCCGATGGCCATGTGCATGACGCCCTTCTCCGGGCCGAGCCAGCGCAGCTGGGAGTCCCAGACGAACGAGCGCCACGTCGCGCCCATGTGCTCGAGCAGGTCCTCGACGTTCTTGCCGACGACGTGATGCTCGAGCGCCTGGATCGCCGCGACCTGCACGTCGTTGCCGCGGCCGATGGTGAACACGAAGCCGTGCCCCTCGAGGCCGTCGCCCGCATCGGTGACGATGCGCACGTAGGCGGCGGAGTAGTCGGGGTCGAGGTTCATGGCGTCGGAACCATCGAGCGATTGGGAGGTGGGGAAACGCACGTCGCTGGTGTCCAGCGCGAGAATGGTGCTCACGGTTTGGGCCTCTCTGTCCAAGCAGTGCTTGAGCCTAGACATCCGATGTATAGGATGTCAATCGAGGCACTGTTTCCGCCGAGCCGCTTCCCGCCGCCGGTCGATGCCGACGATAGTCTGATGTCCGCCGGGCCTCTCGCGTCGTCGGACGCGGTGCCGGCCCTCACCTTTCGCGACCACAAGGAAGTAGACGCATGAGATTCGCCCGCCTCGGCCCGGTCGGCCAGGAGACCCCCGTCGTGCTCGTCGACGGCACCTACTACGACGTCTCGTCGATCACGCCGGACATCGACGGCGCCTTCCTCTCCTCCGGCGGACCCGACGCCGTCCGCGCCGCGGTCGAGGCAGGATCGCTGCCGGAGCTGGCCGGCGCCGACGACCTGCGGGTCGGGGCGCCCATCGCCCGCCCCAGCGCCGTCGTCTGCATCGGCATGAACTACGCGGCGCACGCCGCGGAGTCGGGGTCGGCCCCGCCGAAGATCCCCATCCTCTTCCTGAAGACCCCGAACACCGTGGTCGGACCGAACGACGCGGTCGAGATCCCGCGCGGCAGCGAGAAGACCGACTGGGAGGTGGAGCTCGGCGTCGTGATCGGCACGCGGGTGTCCTACCTCGACTCGCCCGAGGAGAGCGCGGCGCACATCGCCGGGTTCGTCGTGGCGAACGACGTGTCGGAGCGCGACTTCCAGCTCGCGGTGTCCGGCGGGCAGTGGTCGAAGGGCAAGTGCGCCCCCGGGTTCAACCCGACGGGGCCCGTGCTCGTCACCCCCGACGAGGTCGACACCAGTGCCCTGCGCCTACGCAGCTGGGTGAACGGCGAGCCGCGCCAGGACTCGACGACGGAGGACATGATCTTCGGCGTCGACCACATCCTCTGGCACCTCAGCCAGTACATGACGCTCGAGCCCGGCGACCTCGTGCTCACAGGCACGCCCGAGGGCGTCGCCCTGTCCGGCCGGTTCCCGTACCTCGCGGCCGGGGACGTCGTGGAGATCGAGATCGATGGGCTCGGCCGCCAGCGACAGGAGTTCGTCGGGTTCGGAACCGGCCGATGACCGGACCCGGCGAGTTCGACGGCCTCGTCGCGGTCGTGACGGGTGGGGCATCCGGCATCGGTGCCGCCATCGTCGACCGTCTCGCCGAGGGTGGCGCGAGCGTCGCGGTGCTCGACCTGAACGTCGACTCCGTGGACCCCGGCGGCGACTCCGCGGGCGGAGCTGCGCGCTTCGGTGCGCGCGCCGACATCGGCGACGACGCGTCCGTCCGCGCCGCGATCGATGCGGTGGCCGAGCGGTTCGGCCGCATCGACATCCTCGTCAACAACGCCGGCATCGGCGCCCAGGGCACCGTGGCGGACAATGACGACGACGAGTGGGCCCGCGTGTTCAACGTGAACGTGATCGGCACGGCCCGCGTCACCCGCGCCGCCCTGCCCTGGCTGCGGGAGTCGCCGTCCGCGGCGGTCGTGAACACCTCCTCCGTCGCCGCCACGGCGGGCCTCCCCCAGCGCGCGCTCTACAGCGCGTCGAAGGGCGCGGTGCTCGCGCTGACCCGCGCCATGGCCGCGGACCACATCCGGGAGGGCATCCGCGTGAACTGCGTGAGCCCCGGCACGGCCGACACGCCCTGGGTCGCGCGCCTGCTCGACGCCGCCGAGGATCCGGCCGCCGAGCGCGCCGCCCTGAACGCGCGCCAGCCGCACGGCCGCCTGGTGTCGGCGGACGAGGTCGCGGGCGCGGTCGCCTACCTCGCAAGCCCTCGGTCGGGATCCACGACCGGCATCTCGCTGGCGGTCGACGGCGGCATGCAGAACCTCCGCCTGCGCCCCCAGTAGCCCCGCGCCTCCGCATCCCCTCCCCCCGTACCCCTCTTCCCGTTCGCCGTTCGCCGTTCGCCGTTCGCAATTCAGGCTGTACGGCGACACGCCGCGTTTCGGGGTCCCGAAACGCGGCGTGTCGCCGCTGAGCCTGAATTCGGAACAGCGCGGGTGCGGGTGCGGGTGCGGTGCTGTCGGGGACGGGAAGCCGGTCAGCCGCGCACGGGGACCGGGAACGGCAGGGCGGCGGCGAACTCCTCCACGGCCCGCTCCGGCGTCGCCGACGCCGCCACGAAGCCGTCCGGGCGCACGAGGTAGAGCATCCCGTCCTCGAGTGGCGCACTGCCACCCAGCGGCAGGGCGTGCACCTCGAGCGGCAGGGCGTCGCGGATGCCGTCGAGCACCGACTCGGGCACCGCGCCGTACGCGTGCACCTGCCACTGGAACGACGCGAGCGGTCCGTAGTTCCCGCCCGTCCACGGCAGCCGTCGGCCCACGACGCGGCCGCGCTTCCCGCCGGACGCCCGCTCCGCCTGGTCGCTCATCCAGTAGTGGATGCGCACCTGCGCCAGGTACTGGAAGAACCGGTCGGACCCGCGCAGCCGCGGCAGCAGTCGCACCGCGACCGGGGCGCCGATCGTGGGCACGACGCGGCGCAGGATCAGCGCGATGCGCCGGTCGGAGGTGACGACGGCGAACACCCTGTCCGTGCTGCGGACCAGCGTGCGGGCGACGGGTCTGCGCTCGGCCTCGTAGCGGTCGAGGTAGGAGTCCGGTGCACCGCGGCGCAGCACGTCCGCGAGCTTGGTGGCCAGGTTGTGCGCGTCCTGCAGGCCGGTGTTCATGCCCTGCGCGCCCACGGGCGAGTGCACGTGAGCGGCATCCCCGGCGAGGAACACCGGTCCTGAGCGGAACGCCGAGGCGACGCGGTGGTGCACGCGATAGGTGGAGAACCACGCGGCGGAGTCCATGGTGACGGAGAACAGGCGCTCGAGCCGGGCGCGCACCCCCGCCTCGGTGAGGCCGGCCTGCGGCGTGTCCACGTCGCGCACGATGCCCAGCACCCGCGCGCGGCCGCCGTCGCCCATGGGGAACGTCAGGAGGAAGTCCTCCGGCCCGGGCCGCACGTTGATGGCGTCCTCGGCGAGCCCGCTCACGCCCACCCCGTCCGCGACGTAGAAGGTGTGCCGGTTGGTGATGCCCTCGAACCGGATGTCCGTGTTCTTCCGCACCTCGGAGGACGCGCCGTCCGCGCCCACGCAGTACCGCGCCCGCACCCTGATCGCGCCGTCCGGGCCGGCGAGGTGCGCGAGCACCCCGGCCCTCCCGTCTCCGCCGTCGCGCACGCGCTCGAGCCGGTCGAGGGCGTGCCGCCAGAGGAGCTCACCGCCGAGACCCTCGTATGCGTCCACCAGCATGCGTTCGTTCCGGCTCTGCTCGAGGATGTGGATGCGGGGGTACGGGCTGACGTCGGACCCGATGTCGCCGAGCCGCAGCCGGCCGAAGACCCTGCCGCCGTAGCCGGGTGCGACGGCCCGCGCGGGCGTGCCCTCCGCGAGCACCCGGTCCACGACGCCGAGCTGCTCGTACAGCTCCATGGTGCGCGCGTGCACGCCGAGCGCCCGGGACTCCCGCGTCGGGCCGGCCTTGCCGTCCACGAGGAGGCAGTCGACCCCCAGTCGCGCGAGCACCGTCGCGAGCATCAGCCCGGTCGGACCGGCTCCGACGACGAGCACCTCGGTCTCGAGGTCGCCCGTGGCCCCGCCGACCGCCGCGTCGCGGTCAGTCTCCTCATCCATGCCGTCCGCCATCCCTCGCCCTTGTCAGAACCCCGCCGGCCAGCCCCAGACGGAGATGTGCTTCGGATACCCCGGATCCACCGTGCCAGGGCCGGTGTCCCCCCGCGTCACCCGGATGTACTGATCCCCCGCGAAGAAGTAGCACTTCGACCCCGAATACAGCGCCGCGTC
>CANKXX010000005.1 GCA_947487835.1 uncultured Microbacteriaceae bacterium | reverse complement strand
CCCCCGCGCGCGGCCGCCCGCCCCGCCCCGCCGGGCCCCCCGCGCCCCCCCCCCCCCCCCCCCCCCCCGCGGGGCGCGCCTCCACGGTCCCTGAGCCTGTCGAAGGGACGGGCCCGGTCCCTGCGTCGGTTGCGTCGTTTCGACAAGCTCAGCGACCGTCCTCCTCAGCGACCGTTCTCCTCAGCGACGCACAGCGCGGCACCCTGCGACCGCACGCCACAACCGCACACCGCGGCACCCCGCGACCGCACCCCACAACCGCACCCCGCGGCCGCGGGGCTAGACGAGGAGCTGGTGCTTCGCCAGGTCGCGGTAGAGCGGGGTCGTCTGCACCAGCTCGGAGTGCGTGCCCACGCCGACGACGCGGCCGTGCTCGAGCACCACGATCTGGTCCGAGTCCACGACCGTCGACAGCCGGTGCGCGATCACGACGAGGGTGCGGTTCTCCGCGACGGCATCGATCGCCTCGCGCAGGCGCTGCTCGTTGAGTCCGTCGAGCGACGAGGTCGACTCGTCCAGCAGCAGGATGGGCGGGGCCGAGAGCAGCGTGCGGGCGATCGCGAGGCGCTGGCGTTCGCCGCCGGAGAGCATCACGCCCTCCTCGCCGACGGGTGCCCCGAGCCCGAGAGGGTTGCGCTCGAGGAGCTCCGTGAGGTTCACCGCGTGCAGCACGTCGATGCACTGCTGGTCGGTGGCGTCCGGCGTGCCGAGCGTGAGATTGTCGCGGAGGCTGCCCGCGAGCACGGGGGCATCCTGCTCGACATAGCCGATCTGGGCGCGCAGGGCGTCGCGGTCGAGGGCGCGCACATCGAGCCCGCCGAGGCGGACGACGCCCTCCGTCGGGTCGTAGAAGCGCTCGATGAGGGCGAGGATCGTGCTCTTGCCCGCCCCGGACGGGCCGACGAGGGCCGTGCGCTTGCCGCGCGGCACCGAGAAGCTGACGTTCTCGAGCACCGGGCCACGCACCTCAGGCTCTGCATCCCGGCCGGCGGCAGTGCCCGCACCGGCAGCAGCGCCCGGCTTACCGGCGCCCGCGCCGGCCGCGTCGGCGTCCGCGAACTCCGGAACGGCCTCCTCCGCGTAGCGGAAGGACACGGAATCGAACTCCAGCGCCGGCGCATCCGCCCCCTGGGTCTCGTGCGGCGCACCGGACGCCACGGCGAGCGGGGCGAGCGCGCGGTCGCCCTCGGTCTCGCTGGGCAGCGCGATGATCTCGCGGATGCGGCCGAGCGCGCCGAGCGCCGCGCTCACCGAGGTGACGGCGCCGAAAGCCTGGCCGAGCGGCAGGATCATGAGGAACAGAAAGAGGATGAAGGACACGAGGTTCGCGACCGTGATGTCGCCGTTGGCGACGCGGAAGCCGCCGACGCCCAGCACGACGAGGAACGACACCTGCATGGCGATGCCCGCGACGGGCACGACGAGGGCGGAGATCTTCGCGACCTGGATGCCCATGCTCCAGGCGGCCTCGGCGTCCTTCTCGATCGCCGCGACCTCGCGGTCGGTCGCGTTCGAGGCGCGCACGGTGCGCACCGCGCTCAGGGCGCGCTCGACGCTCGCGGCAAGGTCGCCCGTCTTCTCCTGCGCCTTCTGGCTCGCGACCCGGATGCGGGCGGAGAGCAGCGTGACCGTGACCACGGACGCGGCGATGACGAGCACCGTGAGCCCGAGCAGCACGGGGTCGATGATGAGCATCGCGATGAGCGCGCCGAGGAAGGTGACGGCGCCGCCGATCGCCTCGACGAGGCCCTGGGTGAGCACGGCGCGCAGCAGCGTGGTGTCCGAGCCGACGCGGGAGACGAGGTCACCGGTGCGCCGGGTGTCGAACTGGCTGATAGGCAGGCGCAGCATGCGGCCGACCAGGTGCCGGCGCGACGAGAGCACCACGCTTTCGCCGGTGCGCTGCAGCAGGTAGTGCTGGTAACCCGAGATGAGTCCGCTGAGCACGACCAGCGCGATGAGCGCCCAGACGAGCGGACCGAGGGACCGGCCGGCCTGGACGACCGAGATGACCTGGCTCACCAGCAGCGGCTGGGCGAGGCTCGCGGCGGCACCGAGGAGACTGAGCACCGTCACCAAGGCGAGGATCTTCTTGTGCTCCAGGAGGTAGGGCAGCAGGTCCGAGAAACGGGCGCGGGGGCCCTCGTCGGCGCCTTCCGCTGCGCGGCCTCGCCCGCGACCCCGTGCGGGTCGGGCCGGGCGTGCGGGTCGGGCGCTCCGGGCGGGGCGCGACGACGTGTCGGTGCTCATGGAACTTCTTTCTCGGGGAGGAGAGGGCGCGGGAACTAGCTTCGTCCGTATTTCTTGTGCACTGCCTGACGGCTCACGCCGAGGGCGAGCGCGATCAGCTGCCAGGACGAGCCCGAGTTGCGGGCGCGGCGCACGGTGACGCCCTCGAGCCGGTCGAGCTCGCTGCGCAGCTTCGCGATGGCGCGGAGGGCGGTGTAGGGATCCTCGGAGCCGGCATCACTCGCCAGCGCGGTGATCGTGTTCGAATCCATGCGTCAACCTTAGTTGACAGACCGCGGGTTGTCAATTTCGGTTGACACGCACCGCCCGGGCGTCGGGGCCCGCCGCTAGAGTAGCGCCGTGCCAGCGCCCGTCATCGTCGCCTCCGACCTCACCAAGAGGTACAAGGACTTCGCCGCGGTGGACGGCATCTCGTTCGAGGTCGCGCCGGGGGAGTCGTTCGGTCTGCTCGGCCCGAACGGCGCGGGCAAGTCGACGACCATGAGGATGGTCGGCGCGGTGTCCACCCGCACGAGCGGCGACCTGCGCATCGTCGACCTCGACCCGAACGACTACGGCCCGGAGATCCGGTCGCAGCTCGGCGTCGTGCCGCAGGCCGACAACCTGGACGTCGAGCTCAAGGCCCGCGACAACCTGGTCGTCTACGGGCGCTACTTCGGGCTGCCGCGGAAGGTCGTGCAGCAGCGCGCGGACGAGCTGATGGCGTTCGCCCAGCTCGAGGACAAGGTGAAGGCCAAGGTCGACGACCTGTCCGGCGGAATGAAGCGCCGCCTCACGATCGCCCGGGCGCTGATCAACGACCCCCGCATCCTGCTGCTCGACGAGCCGACCACCGGGCTGGACCCGCAGGCGCGGCACATCCTCTGGGACCGGCTGTTCCGGCTCAAGGAGCAGGGCACGACGCTCGTGCTCACCACGCACTACATGGACGAGGCGGAGCAGCTCTGCGACCGGCTCGTGGTCGTGGACAAGGGCAGCATCATGGCGGAGGGGTCGCCGGCGGCGCTGATCCGCCGGTACTCCAGTCGTGAGGTGCTCGAGGTGCGCTTCGGCTCCGACCGCAACGAGCGGGTGGCCGGGCAGCTGGCGGGCATCGGCGAGCGCATCGAGGTGCTGCCGGACCGCATCCTCGTCTACAGCGAGGACGGCGAGGCGGAGCTGAACCGCATCACCGAGCTCGGCCTGCGCCCCCTCACGAGCCTCGTCCGCCGGTCGAGTCTCGAGGACGTCTTCCTGCGCCTCACGGGACGGAGCCTCATCGAATGAGCGACTCCGGGAGCCCGCGCGGCAGCGCGGGCGGAACGGGAAGCGGGACGGGGAGCGCGTCGGGCGCTGCTCCGATGTCGGAGATGGCCCGCGCCGCCATCGCCGCGGGCACCCTGCCGCGCCGCTGGGGCGCGCTGTACGTGGCGGAGCACCGCACGCGCTCCATGGGGGCGTACACGGGCACGATCATCGCGACGGGCATCGGCAATCCGGTGGTCTACCTCTTCGCCCTCGGGGTCGGGCTCGCCACCCTGGTCGACGCGGACGTCGGCGGCGCCGGCGCGGACGTCAGCTACCTGACCTTCGTCGCGCCCGCCCTGCTCGCCAGCGCGGCCGTGACGATCGCCACCGAGGAGTTCAGCTACCCGATCCTCGGCGCGTTCAAGTGGAACCCCACCTTCTTCGCCATCAACGCGTCGCCCATCTCCCCGCGGCAGATCGTCGACGGGCAGATCCTCTCCGTGCTCGTGCGGATGGTGCCGAGCTGCATCGTCTACTTCCTGTTCATGCTGGTGTTCGGGGCGGTTCCGTCGCCGCTCGGCTGGCTGAGCATCATCGCCGCCGTGGCCACCGGCATGGCCGTCGGGGCGGTGCTCATGGCCTACGTCTCGACCCTGCAGACCGACAGCGGCCAGATCGCGCTGCTCATGCGGTTCGGCCTGACGCCGATGTTCCTGTTCTCCGGCACGTTCTTCCCGCTCAGCCAGTTGCCCGGGTATCTGCAGTGGATCGGCTGGATCTCGCCGCTGTGGCACGGCACGGAGCTCGGGCGGGTGTTCAGCTATGGCGCGGCGGAGCCCATCTGGCTCACCGTCACCCACGTGCTCCATCTCGCCGCGTGGCTCGTGTTCGGCTGGCTCGCGTCCCGCCGGGTCGCGGCGAGGAGGCTGAACCGGTGAGCGTGCTCGAGCGCACGGGGCGCTCGACCCCGCTCCCGAGGTCCCTGCGCGCGCTCTATGCGGGCAACGCCCGATCGGTCATGGCCCGCGGCCTGCTCGCGACGAGGAGCACCAACTGGACCGTCGTGGTCAGCGGATTCTTCGAGCCCGTGTTCTACCTGCTCGCCATGGGCTTCGGCCTGGGTGAGCTCGTCGGCGCAGTGAGCACGAGCACCGGGCAGGAGGTGAGCTACGGCGCGTTCATCGCACCCGCGCTGCTCGCCGTGTCCGCCATGAACGGCGCGGTCTACGACTCCACCTGGAACGTCTTCTTCAAGATGAACTACACGAAGCTGTACCAGGGGATGCTGTCCACGTCGCTCGGTCCGCTCGACGTCGCGTTCGGCGAGATCGCGCTCGCGCTGCTGCGCGGCGCCGTCTACGCGATGGGCTTCCTGATCGTGATGCAGGTGCTCGGGCTGAACCTGTCCTGGCTGGCCATCCTCGCCCTGCCGGCGGTCGTGCTCATCGCGTTCGCCTTCGCGAGCTTCGGCATGGCGATCACGTCGTACATGAAGACGTTCCAGCAGATGGACTGGATCAACTTCGTGATGCTGCCCATGTTCCTGTTCTCGGCGACCTTCTACCCGCTGTCGGTCTACCCCGAGTGGATCCAGACGGTCATCCAGGCCCTGCCGCTGTGGCACGCGGTGGAGCTGATGCGCGGGCTTACCACGGGGACCGCGGACCTGGGCGTGCTGTGGCACGTGCTCTACTTCGCCGTGATGATCCTGGTCGGCCTCGTGTTCACGACGAAGCGCCTGCGTGCCCTCTTCCTGGGCTGAGCCCGCGTCGCCCGGGCCGTGGGAAGGACGTGACGTCCCTTCGACGGGCCCAGGGACTGTAGGCAGGGACCGTGGCAGTGTCCCGCGTCAGGGGGTGCGGCGGCGGTGGATGCGGGCCTCCCAGGGGCGCAGCGGCGCGGTCACCGGTGCGTCGTCGTAGTTGCCCAGCACGAGGGCCGCGTCCGCCCAGCCGTCCGGCACGTCCCAGCGCAGCTCGTCGTCCGACATGTTGCCCATGACCAGCAGCTGGTCGTCGCCGAGCGTCCGCGTGAACGCATACAGCGTCGGATGCGAGGGCTCCAGCATCGCGAACCGGCCGAGCGCGACGGTCCGGTCGGTGTGCCGCAGCTCGATGAGCCGGCGGAAGTGCTCGAAGATCGATGCCTCGTCGGCGCGGTCGGCGGCGACGTTGATCTCGCGCCAGTTGTCGTTGACCTCGATCCACGGCGTGCCCGTGGTGAAGCCCGCGTTCTCGCTCCCGTCCCACTGCACGGGCGTCCTGGCGTTGTCGCGGCCCTTCGCCCGCAGTGAGGCGAGCATGATCTCCGGGTCGGTGCCGAAGTGCTCGGCGTCCTCGGCGTAGTGACCGAGCGCCTCGATGTCGCGAAACTGCTCGATCGAGCTGAACGACACGTTCGTCATGCCGATCTCCTCGCCCTGGTACACGTACGGCGTGCCGCGGTGCAGGTGCAGGATGGTGGCCCATGCAGTCGCGGACGCGCGACGGAACTCGCGGTCGTTGCCGTACCGCGACACGACACGCGGGCGGTCGTGGTTGTCGAGGTAGAGGCTGTTCCAGCCGACGTCGGCGAGCTCCTCCTGCCAGCGGCCGAAGGACTGCTTGAGCATCACGAGGTCGAGCGGGTGCGCGTGCCACTTCGGGTCGTAGCCGAACGGCTCGTCCTCGTCGTTCTGCGGCGCGGGGAACGGCACGTCGATGTGCTCGAACTGGAACACCATGTCCAGCTCGTTGCGGCCCGGGTCGGTGAACAGGCGGGCGTCCTCGACCGTGACGCCGGGCATCTCGCCGACCGTGATGAGGTCCGCCTCGCGCCCCGCGAACACGCGCGCGTGCATCTCCTGCAGGAACTCGTGGATGCGGGGGCCCGAGATGAAGGAGGCGTGCCCGTCGCCGTACAGCGCGCCGTCGCGCTTCGGGCCGTCCGGCAGGGCGACATCCTTCGAGAGAAAGTTGATGACGTCCATCCGGAAGCCGTCGACCCCGCGGTCGAGCCACCAGTTCATCATCTCGTAGACGGCCTCGCGCACCTCCGGGTTCTCCCAGTTGAGGTCGGGCTGCTGCTCGGCGAACAGGTGCAGGTAGTACTCGCCGGTGGCCTCGTCCAGCGTCCAGGCGGAGCCGGCGAACGCGGCACCCCAGTTGTTCGGCTCCGCGCCCGGCTCACCGGCGGCGAAGCCCTCCCGTGGCTTCCGCCACCAGTACCAGTCGCGCTTCGGGCTGTCGAGCGAGCTGCGCGACTCGCGGAACCACGCGTGCTCGTGCGACGTGTGGTTGACGACGAGGTCCATCACGAGTTTCATGCCGCGCTCGTGCATCTCCGCGAGCATCGCGTCGAACTCGTCGAGCGTGCCGAACTCCGGCGCCAGGGATCGGTAGTCGCTGATGTCGTAGCCGTTGTCGAACTGCGGGGAGGCGTAGATGGGGGAGAGCCACACCACGTCGACGCCGAGGTCGACCAGGTGGTCGAGCCGGGACCTGATGCCGCCGATGTCGCCGACGCCGTCGCCGTTCGAGTCGGCGAAGCTGCGCGGGTAGATCTGGTAGACCACCGCGTCCGACCACCAGGCGGGCGGCTGCGCCGTCGCGGCGGAGCCGGCCTGGTCGGTGCGGTCGGTGCGGTCGGCCTGGTCAGTGCGGTCGGTGTCCTCGGTGCTCGTGCTCACGACATCGATCCTGACAGCCGCGCCCGTTCCGTGCCTCTGCCGCGCTTTCCGCGAGCACCCCGGCTGCTCGAACCGCCGCCCCGCCCCGTCTCTGCTGCGAGACTCGCAGCCATGGACACGGACGACGACGGCGCCGGGATGCGGCGGGCCCCCGGCCTCGCCGCATCGTCCGTGGCGTTGGTCGTGCTGCTCACGGCGACCTGGCTCGTTGTGGGGACATCCCTGCTCGAGGCGAGTGCGGCCGTCGTCTCGGCGGGACGCGTGGCCTTCACGGTCGCCGGGCTCGCCGCGCTGACGGCCGGGCTGAGCGCCCGCGCCTCCTCACCCTCGGCCTCCCCGGCCGCGCCCGGCTCGGCGGCGCCGGATTCCGTCGGCGCCGTACGCCCCTATCGCACGCGGGAGGTGGTGCTGCTCGCGGCCACGGGCGTGACCGCGTACACGGTGTTCTCCACCGTCGCGATCGCGCTGGCGGGTCCGGTGCTGCCCACGCTCGTGCTCGCGCTGACGCCGGCCGCCGTGCTGGCCGGGGAGGCGGCGCTCGCTCGTGCGGTCCCGCCGGCCCGGACCATCGCCGGCACGGCGCTCGCCGTCGCGGGCGCCGTCGCCTACGTGCTGCCGCGGCTGGGCGGAACGCTGGGTGGCGATGTGGCGCTCGGAGCGGGCTGCGCGCTCGCCGCGATGCTGTCCATGGCGTTCTACGGCGTCTTCTTCGCCCGGCTGAACCGCGGTCACCGCGGTCCGATGGCGCCGAGGATCCTTCCCGTCTTCGCGGTCGGGTCGGTCCCGCTCCTGGCCTGGGCCGCGGTCGCCGTCGCCGGCGGGGAGTGGATCGGCGGGGCTACTGTCGGGCTGCTCGCGCTCCTCGGCATCGGCATCTACGTGCCCGTCTACCTTCTGCAGCACCGCATCATCGTCGTCGCGGGCGCCTCGTACGCGGCCCTGCTCGGGCTCGCGACGCCGCCGCTCGTGGGCATCAGTTCCGCGCTGCTGGGCCTTGCGGCCGTGCCCGGACCCGTGCAGGTCGCCGGCGTCGCGCTCACCGTCGCCGGGATGGCCGTCGTGCTCGCGCGCGGGACGGGGGGCCCGCCCGGCCCGCCGCGCGGCACGGCTAGAGCCGCACGACGAGCTTCCGGGCGCTGACGCCGACCCGCAGGGCGTCCATCGCCGCCTGCACCCGGTCCAGCCCGGAGCCGATCACCAGCGGGGCGGGCGAGGCGACGTAGCGGCCGGTGGCGAGGGCGTCCGGCAGGAACGACTCCCACAGCATGGGCCCCACCTCGTTGTGCATCAGCGAGCTCCCCCAGACGAAGCGGGCCTGGATGCCCCGGATCCGGCAGCGTGCCTGCAGCGCCACGTTCCCGGCGACGAGCCGCGCCATGAGCGCGAGGAAGCGCGGCTGCAGCGGGCTCAGGCCGCGGAGGTCGTCGAAAGACACCGAGGGGCTGGCGAGCGAGACGCGCGTCGCCCCGGCTCCCGCCGCGATGGCAACCGACGGTTCCGCGGACCCCGTTCCCACGGCGAGCACCCCGACCACGTCCGCGCCGTCCAGCGCCCGCACGACGTCCGTCACCACGGTGGGACTCCGGTAGTCGAAGACCTCGCTCGCGCCCAGCGCCCGGGCGCGCTCGTGCTGGGCGGGAGACGCGGTCGTGATCACCCGGTATCCCGCCGCGACCGCGAGCTGGATCGCGTTGCTGCCAACGCTCGTCGAGCCGCCCCAGACCACGACGGCCTGCCCGACCGGGGGAGCGCCGCTCCCGGGATGCCGCAGCGCGAGCTGGTCCGCCTGGAACAGGGCCGACGCCGCGGTCGAGACGGCGAGGGGAAGGACCGCCGCCTCCTCGAAGGCCATCCCCCCGGGGATCGGGGCGGCCAGGGTCTCGAGGACGACGGGGAACAGCTGGAAGCCGCTCTCGGCGCGGTGGTTGCGCCCCTTCTCCATGCCCACGGCGTAGGCGAGCACCCGGTCGCCGACCCGGAAGCGGGTGACGCCGTCACCCACCTCCACGACCTCGCCGGCGACGTCCGCGCCGAGTACGGCGGGCAGGGGGAGCCACCGGTACATCAGCGTGCTCGCCGACTGCTTGACGAGGTCGAGCGGGTTGACCGCGACCGCTCGGGCGCGGAGCACGATCTCGCCCGGACCCGGCTGTGGATACGGCGCCGGGCGGACGGCGAGGTCCGCGAAGGGGCGGTCGAGCCAGGCGGCGGAATTGGTGGGCATCGGCACTCCCGGGATCGGTGCGGCCGTCAGGTGACGACACGTCGTGCCATCACCCTACGCCTCCTGATGGCACGACGTGTCATGGGCTACGGTGGAGCCATGGGTCGATGGGCGCCGGATGCAGCGATCCGGCTCGAGCGGGCCGCGCTCGAGCTCTTCGCCGAGCAGGGTTACGCGGACACGACCGTGCCGCAGATCGCCGCTCGGGCCGGGCTCACCACCCGCACCTACTTCCGGCACTTCGCCGACAAGCGCGACGTGCTGTTCCTCCGGGAGCGGGAGTTCCCCACGGTCGTCTCGGCGGTGCTCGCCGACGCGCCGGACGGGCTGACCCCGGTCGATCTCGTGATGCACGGGTTCGACGCCGTCGCCCGGGACGGCTTCGACGCCTGGCGCGAGGCCGTCCGCGCCCGGCGCCGCATCATCCGCTCCGACGCGCACCTGCGGGAGCGCGAGCTCCTCAAGTCGTCGGCGCTGGCCGGCGCCATCGAGGGCGTGCTCGTCGAGCACGGGCTCGAGGCACGGGATGCCGCGCTGCTGTCGTCCTTCGGCGTCCTCGTGTTCGACGCCGCCCTCGACGACTGGCTGGAGGGCCCGAGCGACCGGCCCCTGCACGAGGTGCTGCGCGAGACCCGGGAGCGGCTCGACCGGCTGACCGGCTGACCGGCCAGCCGACTGATCAGCCCGGCCGACGCCCCGGGGACCGGCCGGGAATGAGTCAGCGGATGACGGATCAGCGGATCGAGCGCAGCACCGCCACGGTCGCCAGCACGGCCTCCGCGGCCTCCCGGCCCTTGTCCTCCTTCGAGCCGGGCAGGCCCGCCCGGTCGAGGCCCTGCTGCTCGTCATCGAGGGTGAGCACCCCGAAGCCGACAGGCTTGCCGGTGCGGATGCTCACCTGGGTGAGCCCGCTCGTTGCGGCGTCGGCCACGTAGTCGAAGTGCGGCGTCCCGCCGCGGATGATGACGCCGAGGGCCACGACGCCGTCGGCGCCGGACTCGAGCGCCGCCTGGGCGACGACGGGGAGCTCGAAGCTGCCCGGCACCCGGATCTCCGTCACGTCGGCACCGGCCTCAGCGAGGGCTGCGTGCGCGCCCGCCAGGAGGCCGTTGGTGATGGTCTCGTGCCAGCGCCCGGCGACGATCGTCACCTTCACGCCCCGCCCGTCGACCTCGATGTCGGGTGATCCTTCGCCGCTCATGCCTCGTGTCCCTTTCCGTCGTCTCCGGACAGGGTACCGAGGGCGTCGATGGCGTGTCCCATCCGGTCGCGCTTGGTCTCGAGGTAGCCCTCGTTGAACGTGCCGACGCCGACGAGCAGCGGCACGCGCTCCCGCACGACGATGCCGTGCGACTCGAGCTGCTTCGCCTTCTCCGGGTTGTTGGTGAGCAGCCGCACGGAGTTGACGCCGAGGTCGTCCAGGATCGCGCTCGCCGCGCCGTAGTCGCGGGAGTCGGCCGGGAGACCGAGCGCGAGGTTGGCGTCGAGCGTGTCCAGCCCGTCCTCCTGCAGGCGGTAGGCCTTCAGCTTGTTGATGAGGCCGATCCCGCGGCCCTCCTGGCCGCGCAGGTACACGACGACGCCGCTCTCGCGCTGGATGGCGTCGAGCGCGGTGTCGAGCTGCGGCCCGCACTCGCACTTGAGCGAGCCGAACGCCTCGCCGGTGAGGCACTCCGAGTGCACGCGCACGAGCGCGCCCTCGGCGCTCGGCGTGCCGGCGATGATCGCGACGTGGTCCGCGCCGGTCGTGCGGTCGCGGTAGGCGCGCACGCGGAACGCCCCGTGCGAGGTGGGCACCGTGGTCTCGACCTCGAAGATCACCTGCGACGACTCGGTCAGGGCCGGGGCGGCGTCCGCATCGGCCGGCGCCTCGCGCTCGAGCCACTCGATGAGGGCCGCGATCGTGATGACCGGGACGCCCTCGCGCTCGCCGAACGCGAGCAGGCCGGGCAGGCGCATCATCTCGCCGTCCTCGGCCACGATCTCGGAGATGGCGGCGACCGGCACGAGCCCGGCCAGGCGCATCAGGTCGACGCCGGCCTCGGTGTGGCCCGGCCGCTGGCGCACGCCGCCGTCCAGGGCGCGCAGGGGGAGGATGTGACCCGGCCGGCGCACGTCGGTGGCCCGGGAGGCCGGGTCCGCGAGCACGCGCAGCGTGTGGGCGCGGTCGGCGGCGCTGATCCCCGTGGTCACGCCGCGGGCCGAGTCGACGGTGACCGTGTAGGCGGTACCCCGCACGTCCTCGTTGCTGACGACCATGAGCGGCAGTTCCATGCGGTCGGCGATCTCGTTAGTCATGGGCGCGCAGAGGAACCCGGACGAGTTGCGCACCGTCCAGGCGATCGCCTCCTGGGTGGCGAGCTGCGCCGAGAGCACGACGTCCCCCTCGTTCTCGCGACCCTCGTCGTCCACCACGATCACGGGACGACCCGCCCGCAGCGCGTCGAGCGCCACCGGGATGGTGGTGAGGCTCATCGGCCCTCTCCCAGCTGCAGCATCCGCCGCACATGGCGGGCGAGGATGTCGGTCTCGATGTTCACGGCGTCGCCGGGCTCGAGCGCGCCGAGCGTCGTCGCCGTCAGCGTCTCGGGAATGAGCGAGACCTCGAACCAGGCCTCACCGGGACCGGCGTCCGGCCCGCTGATGCCGCTGACGGTGAGGCTCACGCCGGAGACGGCGATGGAGCCCTTGTCCACGACGAGCGGGGCGAGGTCGTCCGGCAGGGAGAACCGCAGCACCCGCCAGGCGTCACCCGGCGTGACGCCGAGCAGCCGGGCGGTCCCGTCGACGTGGCCCTGCACGATGTGACCACCGAGCCGGTCGCCGACCTGCGCGGCACGCTCGAGGTTGACCGGGTCGCCGGACCGGAGCGCACCGACGGTGCTCATGACCAGGGTCTGCGCCATGACGTCGACCGTGAAGGTCTCCGCGTCCCACTCGACGACGGTGAGGCACACGCCGTTCACGGAGATGGAGTCGCCGTGCCCGGCGTCGGCGACCGCGCGGGGGCCGCGGATGCGCAGCCTTCCGGAGTCGCCCTGTCGCTCCCAGCGCTCGACGCGCCCGAGTTCTTCGATGATGCCCGTGAACACGGTCACCGTCCTTTCGGTCGGGAGATCGTCAGCACGTCATCGCCGAGGCGGTGCACGGATCGGATCTCCAGTCGGATGGCGTCGGCCAGGGTCGTCACTCCGACGTCCTGGACGGCGAGGCGCGGGCCGCCGAGGAGCAGCGGCGCCTGGTAGACGAGCACCTCGTCGGCGAGGCCGGCGCGCAGGAACGCGCTCGCGAGAGTCGGACCGCCCTCGACGAACGCCGAGCGGAAGCCGCGCCGGTAGAGGTCGTCGAGCACGGCGCGCACGTCGTGGGTGGGGTAGTGCAGCGCGGGCTCCGGGTGCCCGTGCACGGCGGCGGTGGCCGGAACGGGGCGGGTGCCGACGACGACGGGGATGGGCTGGTGCTCGAGGAGCGTGCCGTCGGCGCGCCTGGCGGTGAGCGAGGGGTCGTCGTCGAGCAGGGTCCCGGTGCCCACCAGGATCGCGGCCGCTCGCCCCCGCCGCTCGTGCACGTCGTCGCGGGCCTCCGGTCCGGTGATCCACTGGCTCGTGCCGTCGGCGGCGGCGGCACGACCGTCGAGGCTCGCCGCCCACTTCACGGTCACGAAGGGCCGCCGCAGCCGCGCGGCGGTGAGCCAGCCGTGGATGCTCTCCGACACCTCGTCGGCGCAGATCCCGCCGATCACCTCCACGCCGCCCTCGGTGAGCGTGCGGGCCCCGCCGGACGAGCGGTCGCCCGGATCCGCGATGGCGTAGACGACGCGCGCGACTCCCGCCTCCAGGAGCGCGCGGGCGCAGGGCCCCGTGCGGCCGGTGTGGTTGCAGGGCTCGAGGGTGACGACCGCGGTCGCGCCGCGGGCGGCGCCGGGGGGCAGCTTCGAGAGCGCGTCGACCTCGGCGTGGGCGGTGCCGGCACCGCGGTGCCAGCCCTCCGCGAGCACCGCGCCCGCGGGGTCGAGCAGCACGCAGCCGACCTGCGGGTTCTCGCTCCACACGGGCCCGCCGGCCGAGAGCTCGATGGCCCTGCGCATCGCGGGCGCGTACGTCGCCCCCGTGCTGCTGGTGCTCATGCGGTTCCTGTTCCTCGGCCGGAGGCGCGCGCCGTCTGCGCTGCGCCCGGGACTCTATTGAAGCGTCAACCACCGCGACCGGCTGGTATTCCCCGCCGGTCGCCGGGAGCGGTGCAAACGGTCGGTCCCCGGCTCCGCGGTGCGCGTGGTTCGGTGGCCTCTCAGTGGGGGGATGCGGCGCCCTCGACGGCGCCCCGGGACCCCGTCGCCGGGCGCGGGGCGGAGCGGTGCCGCAGCGAGGCGACGCGGTGCCGCACGCCCCAGACGAAGACGCGCGTCATGGCCTCGAACACGATGCCCGCGCTCATCTTGGACGCGCCGGACTCGCGCTCGATGAAGGTGATGGGTCGCTCCGCGACGGGCCGGCCGGACCGCTCCACGAGCCACGCCATCTCGATCTGGAAGCTGTAGCCGTGGGAGTGCACCGCGGAGAGGTCGAGGGTGCGGAGGGCGTCCGCCCGGTAGCCGCGGAAGCCACTCGTGATGTCGCGGAGGCGGGAGCCGAGCATGACCCGGGCGAACAGCGTGCCGGCGTGCGAGATGAGGCGGCGGTGCAGCGGCCAGTTCTCCACCCGGCCGCCCGGCATCCAGCGGGTGCCGATGACGAGGTCGGCGCCGTCGGTGAGTGCGTCGAGCAGGCGGGGCAGCTCCTCCGGCTGGTGCGAGCCGTCCGCGTCGACCTCGAAGACAATGGCATAGTCGCGGGCGAGGGCCCAGCGAAAGCCCGCGACGTATGCGCTGCCGAGGCCGGACTTTCCCGGCCGGTGCAGCACCGAGACGCGGGGATCGGCCACGGCCAGGTCGTCCGCGATGCCGCCGGTGCCGTCCGGGCTGTTGTCGTCGACGACGAGCACGCTCAGCTCCGGCGCCGCGTCGAGGATGCGGCGGACGGTGCTGGGGAGGCTCTCGCGCTCGTTGTACGTGGGCACGATAGCCAGTGCTGCTGTCACGGTTACCAGCGTAACGTCGTCGCCGGACGCGGCCAGCCGCGGGCCCGAGAAATCGGCTCGGACCCGGGTGAGACGCCAGAAACAGGGACCGAGCGCGGGACCGGAACCGGGATCAGGAGCGGAGCGCGGCGGCCCGCCTGGCCGGACGGAGCAGGCCCACCCGGTCGTACACCGCGGCGATGGTCTCCTCGGCGATCTCGTTGGCGCGCTCGGCGTTGACGGCGAGCATCCGGTCGAGCTCGGCCGGGTCGTCGAGCAGCTCGATCGTGCGCTCGCGCACCGGGGCGAACGTGTCCACGACCGCCTCCGCGACGTCCTTCTTCAGGTCCCCGTAGCCCCGGCCCTCGTACGCCGCCTCGAGACCGGCGACGGGCGTGCCCGTGAACGCGGACAGGATCGACAGGAGGTTCGAGACGCCCGGCTTCTCGCCGCGGTCGAACCGCACCTCGCGCCCGGTGTCCGTCACGGCCGACCTGATCTTCTTCGCCGTGACCTTCGGGTCGTCGAGCAGCCAGACGATGCCGGCGGGGGACTCCGCGGACTTGCTCATCTTGGCCGTGGGATTCTGCAGGTCGTAGATGCGCGCGCTCTCCCTGAGGATGAGCGCCTCGGGCATCGGGAACGTCTCGCCGAAGCGCGAGTTGAAGCGGTTCGCGAGGTCGCGGGTGAGCTCGACGTGCTGACGCTGGTCGTCGCCGACCGGGACGACGGTCGTGCCGTAGAGCAGGATGTCCGCCGCCATGAGCACGGGGTAGGCGAACAGGCCGACGGACGCCGAGTCCGTGCCCTGCTTCGCGGCCTTGTCCTTGAACTGCGTCATCCGGCTCGCCTCGCCGAACCCGGTGATGGTGTTCAGCACCCAGGCGAGCTCCGCGTGGGCGGGCACGTGCGACTGCACGAAGAGGGTGGACCGCTCGGGGTCGATGCCGGCGGCGATGTACTGGGCCGCCGTGCGGCGGGTCTGCTCGCGCAGCGCACCCGGGTCCTGCGGCACCGTGATGGCGTGCAGGTCGACGACGCAGAACAGGGCGTCGTGGGTCTCCTGCAGCGCCTTCCATTGCAGGAGGGCGCCGACGTAGTTGCCGGCGTGAAGGGAGTCTGCGGAGGGCTGCATGCCCGAGAAGAGGCGGGGAAGTGCGGTCATGGGAGTTCGCGGTTCCTTTGCGAGGGGGTGAGAGCTGAGGGGTGAGGAAGGAGCGGGTCAGACCGCGTAGTCGACGACGACGGGCGTGTGGTCCGAGAACCGGGCGTCGTACGAGGGGGCGCGGTCGACCGTGTAGCCGCTCGCGGTGGCGGCGAGGGCCGGCGTCGCGAGGTGGTAGTCGATGCGCCAGCCGCTGTCGTTGTCGAACGCCTTGCCGCGCCAGCTCCACCAGGTGTACGGCCCGTCGACCTCGCCGGCCGATGCGCGTCCCACGTCCACCCAGCCGAGGCCGGTGCCGGTCGACCCGTCCGTGCCCTGCACGGCCTCGCCGTGCGGTCCCGTGATCCGGTCGAAGTACGCGCGCTCCGGCGGCAGGAAGCCGGCACGCTTCACGTTGCCCTTCCAGTTGCGGATGTCGAGCTCGCGGTGCCCCACGTTGAGGTCGCCGAGCACGACGGCGTACGGGTTGTGCGCCGCGATCTCGGGCAGGCGCGCCTCCATGCCGTCGAGGAAGCGGTACTTCTCCTCCTGCTTGGGGGTGTCGGCCTCCCCGGAGTGCACATAGGCGCTGACGACCGTGACGATGGAGTCGCCCACCTCGTAGTCGGCCTCGAGCCAGCGGCCCGCGGTGTCGAAGTCCTCCTCGCCGATGGCGACGCGGTGGATGTGCGCGCGGTTCCGGCTGGCAATGGCGACGCCCGCGCGGCCCTTCGCGGTCGCGGCGTCGTGCAGGATGTTCCACTCGGGCCCGAGCAGGCTCTCGATGTCCTCCGTACTCGCGCGCACCTCCTGCAGGGCCAGGATGTCGACGCCGCGGCCGTCGAGCCACTCGCCCATGCCCCTGCGGTACGCGGCGCGGATGCCGTTGACGTTGACCGTGGCGATGCGCAGGGGTGAAGCCATGCGCAGAAGCTTAGTTCGCGCGGACGGACTGCCCGTCCGGCGCAGTCTCCTCCACGTCGGGTCCGGGCTCGGGCTCGACGTCGGGCAGGCGGCCGATGCGGCGGCGCAGCACGATCCGTCGCAGCCCTCGGGCGTCCGCGTACTCGGCCTCGAGCCTGCGCCGCACCACGCGGGCGAGCAGGCGCCGGGCGTCGGCCTCCGCCTCGGCCTCGGTCTTCTCCCTCGGCTGCGGCGCGAGCGACCCGACCGTCTCGCCCCGGTCGCTCATGCCGACCGCGATCCACGACGCCGCGTAGAGGATCACGCGGCAGATGAGGTTGAACCAGATCAGGAGTCCGATGATGACGGCGAAGGAGGCGAGCAGCGGGTTCCTGCTCGCGCCGCCGAGGAGCGTCGTCCCCAGCACCTTGAGCACGCCGAGCGCGGCGCCACCGAGCAGGCAGCCGACGAGGAGCCGGCGGAAGGGGATGGGGATGCCGGACAGCACGCGGAACAGGCCGGCCAGCAGGAGGGTGTCCAGCGCGAGCACGATGGCGAGACCCACGACCCGGGCGACCACGATCTGCAGGAGCGAGTCGTCCTCGACGCCGATCAGGGAGAAGAGGAAGCCGAGCGCCTCGGTGCTCGCCACCGAGATCGCCGCCGAGACCAGCAGCACGAGGCCGAAGCCGATCGCGATGCCGAAGTCCTTCACCTTCAGCAGTAGGAAGAAGGTGGTGGGCGGGGGCAGGTCGAAGATGCGCCGCACCGCGTCGCGCGCGGCGGCGAGGAAGCCGAGGGCCGTCACAATGAGGCCGACCGCGGCCAGCGCACCCGTCCAGCCGAAGATGCCCGCGTCGAGCAGCACCGCCGGGTCGACGGCGCCCTCCGGGCCGATCAGTCCCGGCACCGACGCGTTGATCTGCTCGAGCAGCGCGTTCTCGAGCGCGGGGTTGGCCCGCAGGAACAGGCCCGCGATGGAGAAGCCGACCCAGAGCGCGGCGAACACGGCGAAGATCGCCGAGTAGCTCATGCCGGAGGCGAGGAGGTCGCCGCCGTTGTTCATGTAGTTGAAGAAGACGCGGACCGGCCGCCACTCGAACACCTTCGCGATGAGCGCGGCGATACCGGTGGGCGCCGGGGCGTCCGTCCTATCCTGGGGACTCTCGTCCTCGACCTCGCCGCGGCGGTCCGCCTCGGCGGCCGTCTCGCTGGCCATCGACTGGGGGGTCAGTCGGGGATGACGATCTCGCGCTGCAGGATCGCAGCGATCTGGGCGGGGTCGTTGCTCTCGCGCAGGCGTCGCCGGAACGCGTCGTTGATCAGCTTGCGGGCGAGGTGGGCGAGGATCACGAGGTGCTTGTGGTCGGGGCCCTGCGGCGCGCCGATCAGGAAGATGAGGTGGGCCGGCCCATCGTCGGAGCCGAAGTCGACGCCGGCGTCGCTGAGGCCCACCGCGACGCTCGGCGTCGTGACGTGGGGCGACCGCGCGTGCGGGAACGCGATGCCGCCGGGCAGCCCCGTCGCCATCTGCTCCTCGCGGGCGCGCACGTCGGCGAGGAAGCCGTCGACGTCGGTCACGCGTCCCGCCTGGGCGAGCGTCTCCGCGAGCCGGCGCGTCGCCTCCTGGCGGGTCTCCGCCTCGAGGCCGATCACCACGAGGTTCGCCTCGGTTATGGGGCTTCTCGTGTCGGTCATGGAGCTCCCTTGCGGCCGTGACGGCGGGCCCGGGTGTCCGCCGTCGTGTCCTGCCAGGGTACGCCGTTTGCCGCGCCCGCCCTACCGGGTCACCTGTGCGTGGAGAGGCGCTCCCTCAGGAGGGCCGCCAGGTCGCCCTGTGCGCGGCGCGTGTCCGGCCGGAGCCTGTTCTGCGGAACCCGGCCTCCGGCGGCGAGGGCGAGGTCCTGGGGCACGACGACGACGAGGCGCCTGCCGTAGGAGTCGTGCAGCCGCTCGACCAGCGGGCCGATCCGGTGCCTGCCGAACACGGCGACCGCGGCGACGATCACGCGGCGCAGGCCACCGGCCCCGTGCACCGAGCGCACCTCGGCGAGGAACCGCTCCGCGGCGGCGATACCGGCCGGCGTGGCCGCCGTCGTGACGACGACGAACGCGTCGGGCGAGCCGAGCGCGTCCCGCGCCGCCCAGAACGCGTGCGGACCGAAGTCGTGCAGCGTGAGCGCCGGGTCGACGGCCGGCACCTCGTCCCCGGCCGTGAGGCGGAGGCCGAGCTCGCCGCCCGTGTGGTCGAGCAGCTCCGGCGCGGGGGCGCCGTTCGCGGCGAGGGCGGTGAAGAGCAGCGCGGTCGTCGTCGTGGTGCCGACCCCGCCGCCGGTCCCGGCGAGGAGGATGTGCTTGGCGCGCCGGTCGCTCATGTCCCGTCCTCGATCCGGTACGTGCCGCCGAGCGCCCGCGCCAGGGCCGCGACGATGTCCGCCCCTGCGACGCCGCGAGACCCCCAGGGGGCCACGGCCTCCGTCCACCAGAGCTCGCCGTCCGGGAGCGGCAGGCCGGGCGCGACGCGGGCGATCTCGGCCGGGTCGTGGATGCGGCGGGAGTTCGCGAGCGTGAGCACGGCGACGTCGTCGAGGTCGACGAGCTGCAGGGCGGCGCCGGCCAGCAGCGAGCGGGGCGCGAGGTCGCCGTCCACGGTGGCGGCGGCGCGGAGCAGCGGCTCGATGGTCACGGGGGTCGGCGTGACCATGGCGATGTCACGGGGCAAGGGTGCGCACCGCCTCGAAGTGAGCGACCTGCACGATGCGCGGCCGGTCGCCGCGGCGCAGCAGCCGCCCGCGTCCCGGGGTCATCTGCTCCGCGTAGACGCCGGGCAGCAGCTGGCCCTCGCTGCGCTCGCCGGACATGACCAGGGCGGTGCCGCCGGTGTCGCGCAGAGTCTGCATCGCCACGTCGTACATCGCCCGGGACGCGCCGCCGACGGGCCGGGTGAGGAGCACGTGCAGGCGCAGGTCGCGGGCGGAGGGCAGGAACGGCAGCAGCGGGGCGAGGGGCTCCGTGCCGCCCGAAGCCAGGATGTCGTAGTCGTCGACGACGACGACGATCCGCGGGCCGGTCACGCGCCCGGCGCCCGCGCTCTGCCGCTTGGCCAGCTCCTCGGCGATGGCGGCGGACAGCCCGCGCGCCTCCTGGCTCGACGCGGCGTGGCCGCCCAGGTAGTCGTCCGGCACGTCGCCCACGATCTCGCCGCGCAGGTCCATGAGCGCCACGACGAGCTCGTCGGGGCTCGACCGGTCGATGAGGGACTGCACGAGGCCGCGCAGCAGGGTCGTCTTGCCGCACTGCGCGTCGCCGTAGACGAGGAGGTGCTGGTCGCGGGCGGCGAGGTCCAGGAAGGCGGGCTCCATGGTGTCCTGGCGCAGCCCGAACGGCACGCGGTCGGGCTCCTCGAGGGGATCGGGGAGCTCGTCGGGGCCGAGGTCGACGGGCAGCAGGCGGATGGGGGCCGCGGCCGGTCCCTGCCAGCTCGCGGCGGAGCGCGTGGCGAGCGCCTCGAGCTCGTCGCCGATGAGTTCGTCGTCCACGTCGTCGAGCACGGGGAGGGCGACCTGGGCGAACAGGCTGTCCTCGGTGAGCGCCCGCCCCGGCTGTCCGGACCGGATGGTGGCGGCGAGCTTCCGGGCGATCACGGAGTCGGCGGCGTCGTTGAGCCGCAGCTCGATGCGCGTGCCGACCAGCGGCTGCTGCGCCATCCGCAGCTCGTTCCACCTCGTCATCGCGAGCACGACGTGCATGCCGAAGCCGCCGCCGCGCTGGAGCAGCTCGAGGAGCGGGCCCTCCAGCTCCTCGAAGTCGGTGCGCAGCTGGCCGAGCCCGTCGACGAGCAGCACGACGTCGGCGGAGATGAGTTCGGGGATGGCGCCCGCGGCGTGCTGGCTGCGCAGCATCGACAGGGAGTCGATGCCGCGGTCGCGGAACACCGCCTCGCGCTGGGCGAGCATCGCGAGCAGCTCCTCGAGGAGGCGCAGCAGCCGGTCCCTGCTCGAACGGGTGGCGACGCCGCCGACGTGCGGGAACCCCTCGATGCGCAGCAGCCCGCCGCCGGTGAGGTCCATGCCGTAGACGCTGACCTGGCGCGGCGTCGTCGTGAGTGCGATCGAGGTCGCGAGCGTGCGGAGGAACGTGCTCCGGCCGGACTGCGGCGCGCCGAGCACGGCGAGGTGCCCGCCGCCGCGGGTGAGGTCGACGAGCCACGGGTCCTGGCGCTGCCGCGCCGGGGCGTCGAGCAGCCCGAGGGGCACGCGGAGCACGGCGGCGGCGTCCGCGGCCCGCGCACCGTCCAGGGCGCGGGACAGCGGCAGCCGGGACGGCAGTGGGGGCAGCCACACGGGCGACGTCGCCCGGGCGGCCGAGCGCAGCCGCTCGACGCACTCGTCGATCAGCGCGCGGCCGACGGACGGGCGGGCCAGCTCGTCCTCGGGGGCGGCCTCGTCGCCCTGCACGGCGATCCCGTTGTACACCGGCAGCAGGAGGGGCTCGACCCCCTGGTCGGACGCCTCGAGGGGACGGGTGAGGTCGTCGGAGACGGGACCGGAGACGTAGCCCGCGCGGAAGCGCCGGTAGACCGACGTGTCCACCTTGAGGTAGCCGTACCCGGGCACGGCGGGGAGGTGGAAGGCGTCCGGGGTGTCAAGCACGATCGAGCTCTCGGACTCCGAGAACGTGCGCAGGCCGATCCGGTACGAGAGGTAGGTGTCGAGCCCGCGGAGCTTGCCGCTCTCGATGCGCTGGCTGGAGAGCAGCAGGTGCACCCCGATGGACCGCCCGATGCGGCCGATCGTCAGCAGCAGATCCACGAAGTCGGGCTCCGCGGTGAGGAGCTCGCCGAACTCGTCGATGACGATGAACAGGTGCGGCAGCGGCGGCAGGTCGGGGCGCTCGCCGCGCAGCTCGCGGTAGTGGCTGATGGACGGCGAGTTGCCGGCGTCGCGGAGCAGCTCCTGCCTGCGCACGACCTCGCCCTGGATGCTCGCCCGCGCCCGCTGGGTGAGCTGCGGGTCGTCCGCGAGGTTGTCGATGATGCCGGCGACGTGCGGCAGCCCGTTGAACGGGGCGAAGGCCGCTCCGCCCTTGTAGTCCACGAGCACCATGCTGAGGTCCTCGGGAGGGTGGGTGAGGGCGAGGCCGAGGATGAGGGTCCGCAGCATCTCGCTCTTGCCGGATCCGGTCGCGCCGATGCAGATGCCGTGCGGCCCCATGCCGAGCTGCGCGGACTCCTTGAGGTCGAGCAGCAGGGGCGCGCCGAAGTCGTCGAGCCCGATCGGCACGCGCAGGAAGTCGCGGGGCGAGCGTGCCGTCCAGGCCGTGTCAGCGGACAGTCCCGCGATGTCGGTGATGCCGAGCAGCTCGGTCACGTCGATGGCCTGCGCGGACTCGACCTCGTCGCGGCGGCTGAGGCTGAGCCGCAGGGGGGCGAGGGACCGGGCGACGGCGTCGAACAGCGGGGCGGGCACGGCGTCGAGGGTCGCGGTCTGCTCGCGCACCTGGCCGTCGACCTCGACCCTCGCGTCGGTGATGGCGACCGCGCCGTCGGTGACCGTGACGCGGACGGTGACGTCGGACGGCTCGTGCAGGCGGTCGCTCAGCAGGTGCACGGTGGTGACCTGGAGGTCCGCCAGGGTCAGGTCGGCGTCCGGGACCGGCAGCGTGGACGCCACGTGGCCGTAGTCGTCGAGGAACACGACCAGCCGCGCGTTGTCCGCGCTCGCCGCGCTGCCGGTGCTGCGCTTCGCGGTCGCGGCGAACTGCGCGCGGTCGGCGATCTCCCGCCCGAGCACCCGGGTGAGCGCCGCGGCGTTCTCGGCCACCCGGCGTGCGGGCACGGGGCCGTCGAACAGCTCCGCGTCCACGACGTGCGGGAGGAGGTCGAGGCCGGTCCAGTCCGCAGCGGCATCCGGCGGGAACGCGGCGGCGATCTTCACGTCGTCGGGGGAGTGCAGGGCGGCGAGCTGCAGGATCATGGCGCGGGCCGCGGCGACGGTGCCCGCCCGGTCGCCGACGATCGCGACGTGCCCGGCCCGGTCGAGGTCGACGGTCACCGGCATGCCGGGTACGACGCAGTAATGCGAAACGAGGGACTCGGCCTCGCCGAGGAGCAGCGGGTCGTACGGCTGCACGGGGTTCTGGTCCGGGGGGACCCCGAGTCCGAACCAGCGGATGTCGCCGGAGCCGATCCGCGGCCGCAGGAAGTCCGCGTGCTGCCGCCTGCGCTCCCACAGCCGCGCGGGGTCGCGGATGAGCTCGATGAGCGCGCCGGGCTCGGGGTCGAGCACGTTCGCCGCGGCGCGCACCTCACGGCCACGGGCGCGCATGCGGGCGCGGACCTTCTCGAGGTAGTCGAGGTACCGCTCGCGCTGGGTGCGGCGGGTGCGCGCGGCGTTGCCGCGCTGGGTGAAGGCGAGCCCGAGCCCGCCGACGAGCGCGACCACGAGGATGAGGGCGCCCACCACGAGGAACAGCGGATTGCTGTTGCGCAGCACGACGATCATCAGCACCGAGGACAGGGCGCCGACGATCGGCAGCAGCGTCTGCAGGGGGAGCCCGCCCGCCTGGCCCTCGGGGAGCGTCGGCGGCGGGGAGAGCAGCTCCTGGTCGTCGCGCTGGACGGGCCGGGTGATGCGGGTGGGGCGGTGCACGAGGCGGAGCGTCATCGCTGCGCCTCCCGGAGCAGGGTCGTCGCGAGAGCCGTGTAGGCGATGCGGGTGCGCGTCGCGAGCGCGGTGCTGCTCGCGGGGCGGGTGGCGGCCCGGGCGGCGTCGTAGGGGACGGCGCACACGGGCACGTCGAGCCGCCGGGCCAGCAGGGGGGCGGCGCGTCCGCCGGTGCGGCCGACGTCGACCGCGGCGAGCACGACCCGCGGGCGGTCCTCGTGCCCGAGCAGCGCGGGCACGACGGCCGCGGCGTCCTCCAGGGCGTGCCGGTCCGCGCGGGACACCAGGCACACGACGTGGCTCGCGGCGGCCACCGCGGCGAGATCGAGCCGCCAGGAGCGCGCCCCCCAGTCGGCCGTGACGACGTCGAAGAATCGGGCGATGGGCGGCAGCTGCTCCTGCCAGGCGGCGGCTCCGGGCGGGACGGTCCCGGACCGGCCGGCGCCGGGCTCCGCGCCGAGGTCGAGGGTGTAGAGACCGGCCCTGGTGCGCGGCAGGCCGTCGATCGCGTCGGTGGCTCGGCGGGCGGTCAGCCGGGCTCCGCTCGGCCGCTGGACTGCGCCGTCCGGCACGCCGGCGTGCCAGGTCAGCCCCGCCTCGCCCGGTGCGGCGTCCACCCCGAGGACCATGCCGGACCGGCGCCTGGCGTAGATGCTCGCGACGTAGGCCGCGGTCGACGAGGTGCCGCTGCCGCCGCGCAGGGAGACGAAGGAGATGCGGCGCGAGAGCGGGATCGGCATCCGCAGCACCCGGTCGGCGGCGGCCAGCTCGTGCATGCGCGCCGTCGTGTTGCCCACGAGCGCGAGCGATGCGCCGGAGAGCCGCGAGACCATCCTGCCCACGTCAGAACGCCCCGAGCAGGTCGGCGTACACGTCGAACACCCCGAGCAGCAGCGGCAGCAGGGCGATCACGGCGATCGCCTCGACGGCGTTGCCGAGCCGGCGCAGCGAGGCCCGCTGGTGCGTCGCCGGCCGGATCCCGACGAGGGCCACCGTCACGAGCGCCGCGGCGGCGAGCAGGGGAACCTCGATGCCGTGGGGCAGCAGCGGCGACGCGAGGACACCGGCGAGCACGACGACGGCCACGGCGGCCCAGAGCGCCATGGCCTGGGCGGCGAGCGGGAACGCCCGCGTGCGCAGCGCCGTGATCGCGGCAACCGCGACCCCGAGCCCGGCGGCCCAGAGGTCGAGCGAGACCGTGAGGGCCGCGGCGCACAGCGCGAGCGGCGCCGCGACGGCGAACGCGCACCAGGTCAGCGTCCGGTAGGCGCCGTTGACGGTGAGCAGCACGGTGTCGCGCCTGCGCTGCCTGCCCTCGACGACCTGGTCGTCGAGCCCGGTCAGCCCGGAGATCGACATGGCGTACCAGGGGATGAGCCCGCAGGCGACGGCCGCGACGACCGCGCCGACCGCGAGGGACTCCGTCGCGCCCATCCCGAGCCGAGCGGCGACCAGGGGCAGCACCGCGAGCGCGACACCCATCAGGCCGCCCGCGAGCACGGGCCGCCTGCGGTCGCCGATCCCGATGCCGAGGGCGAGCACGCCCTGCACGAGCGCCGCCGCGAGGAGGGCGGTGAAGGCGGCGGACGCGCCGGCGGGGGCGTCGGCGAGCACGTCGCTGCGCCAGGTTCCGCTGAGCGCCACGGCGAGGGGGAGCGAGACGCCCACCGCGGCGGCCGTCAGCGCGTGCGCGATCCAGCGCGAGCCGGCCCGTCCCGCGATCACGGCGAGCACGACGAGTGCGGCGAGCACCCAGCCGAGGAGCCCGCCGTCCCGCCCGCCGAGCGCGGACGAACCCGCGGCGAGCGACAGGGCGCCGATGCCGGCCGCGCCCGTCGTCTCGCGGAACCGGTCCGACCAGAGCCCGCGGCGGTCCGCGTGCGAGTCGGCCAGCACGTCCGTCACGTCGGCCACCTCGGGGGGCGGGGGTGCCTCGTCCTGGCGCACGAGCCTCAGCAGGTCACCGTCGCTCACCTGCTGCTCCGCGGGGCTCAGCGACGCGTCCAGCTGCTCGCCCGTCGAGCGGACCAGGGCGAGCGGCCGGGCGACGGACCCGGCCTTCTCCTCGAGCAGGTCCATCAGGCGCGGGATGAGCGCGCCGACCGACTCGTCGTTCGGCACCACGAGCTCCGCCTTGCGGGACGCGCCGACGACCGTCAGCCGCGTGAACTCCGTCCTCATCGACCCGCCTCCCGATCGCCGCCGCGCACCGTCGGTGCGGGGGACGGCACCACGAACTGCTGCTGCTGCTGGGCGCGCTCGGCCGCCTGCTCGGCCAGGAGCGTCGTGACGAACGAGAACCCGACGCAGCCGGCGCAGACCACGGCCGCGAGCACCATGCTGCCGATCACCCGCTTGCGGTTGTCGTTGACAACCCGGCGCTCCTCGAGGTCGCCGAAGAGGAATGCGGCGAGCAGCCGGGCGCGGTGGGTGCGCACCGTTTCGAGCAGAACGACGTCGCGATCAGCCGACACGCGTGTCCCCTCCCTGTTCCGTGTCCGGGCGCGCCGCGGAGCGCAGCAGGTCCGCCGTGCGTCCGAGCGCCCGGTCCAGGAGCCCGCGGTCGACGGTGCCGAGTATGGCATCCAGCCGCAGCCAGGTCGGTTCCCCCAGCCGGCCGAGCGGGAACAGCAGCCCGGGGATGCGGGGCCGCCCCACCACGATCGCCCCGAACTCGGCGGTCATCCGCGCGGTGTCGAGGGCCAGGTCCTTCACCCCGGGTGGGCCGATGAGCAGCGCGAGGGGCGTCGGGGGGAGGGGGAGCAGCGGGGGCAGGCACAGGTCGACGCGCCCGGGGCGGGCCAGGAGCATCCCGGCGAGCGGCATGGCGGTGGCGGCGAGACCGGCGAGCGCCTGGGTCATCGCGGCGAGCCGCCCCTCGAAGGCGGTCGACGTCGGAACGCCGGCGGACAGAACGAGGCGGGTGATCTCCTCGACGCCCTGGCCGGTGCGGCGGGCCGTGACGGTGCCGGCCGTTCCCGGCCCGGTGACCACGACGGCGGCGTCGATCGGCATCCGCCCGCGGAGGAACGCCGTCATGCCGTCGCGGTCCCAGGGCAGGCCGACGGGCTCGTGCGGCCCCCATCCGGTGAGCGGGGCCTCGGCCGCTTCGGCGAGCCGCTCGGCGGCCGCGCCGAGGAGGGTCGTGTCCCTGGCGCGATGACGCACCGACAGCACGGCGGCGAGCTCGACCGCGGTGGCGGCGGTCGGGCGCAGGAACCGTGCCGAGACGTCGTCGAGGGTGCGCGCCGGGGTCGCCGTGAGCACGGACTCCACCGTCGGCAGGGCCCGCCCGGTGAACCCCTCGCGGAGCGTCCCGCCCGCCTCCCGGACCACCCAGGCCGCACCCGCCTCGCGCCAGACCTCGGCGAACGCCGGGGTGAGCACGGAGTGCTCGTCCGTCGCGAGGATCACCGGCCGTCCGGCGTCCCGCGCGGCGGCGAGCAAACTGACCCGCCCCTGGGTGAGGAAGACGACGGGGGAGCGGGACTCCGTGACGACGGCGTCCCCGGATGCGTCGGCCAGCGGATGCGGCACGCCGGAGGTGGGGACCGTTCTCATGAGCTCACCGGCAGGGTGCTGGGGCGGACGGAGACGCTGCGGTCGCCGAGCTCGACGGTCCAGCCCGGCGCCGCGGCGCCGCGGAGTCCCGGGAGGAGGAGCTGGCGCTCGCCGTCGGGGCTGACGAGGGCGGTGCCGTTGCTCGAGCCGAGGTCGGTGACCCAGAGCACGCTGCCCGACCACTCCAGGAGGGCATGGGTCTTCGACATCGTGCGCGAGAGGTCGGGCAGAGGCAGGAGCGGGTGCGTCTGGCCGTCGGGATTGGCCGGTGCCCGCCCCACGAGCAGCGTCGTCCCCACCTCGAGCCGCTCCCCGGTGTCGAAGACGAGGGCGACGCTGTCGGCCGCGGGGAGCTCCGCGCGCCGGCCGGCGCGCTCGGCTCGCGGCGGGGTCGGCGTAGCGGACCGCACGTCGAGGAGGTCCGCCGCGCTCAGCGGCGGACGGGCGAGGTCGAGCGGGTCGCGCCCGCGGCGGAGGTCGGCGGTCACCGTGCGCCCGGTGAGCGGCGGGAACCGGAGGAGAAGTCCGCGGAGCGGCACGGGCGCGCCGGTGATGTCATCGACCGTCCGCAGCCCGAGAGCGAGCCGCCCGAGGGAGCGCCCGCGGGCGGCCAGCGCACCGACCGTCGCCGCCGCGTAGAGCAGCCCCGCGGCGATGGCCCACCACGCTGTGCCGCCGGGTGCGCCCTCGGGGGCACCCGCGATCAGCCAGAGGGCGATCCCGGCGGCGCTGAGCAGCGGGAGAAGGTCGAGGGCGGTGGCGAGCACGCGGGTGCGACCGCGGGCGGGCGCGACGCCCCCGAGCATGCCCGTGTAGCCGCCGACGATGGCGCCCGACGCGGCGGACACCCGCGCGGTTCCGCACCGGTCGCAGTAGCGATCGCGGGGTGCGAGGAACTGTCCGCAGAGGCCACAGCTGACCTCGCCGCGCAGCGCTCCCGCCATGGATCCTCCCCGTCCCACCGGCCGGAGACCCCGTGCCCGGCGCATCAACGCTAGTGGAGGCGACGGCCCTTCCCCGCGCCCCAATTCCTCCCGCGCGCTTGCCAGCGGCCCCCGTTTGCGGGGTAGCGTGAAACGGTTCCCGTCCACGAATGCACGACCGGAGGCCTCATGCTCAAGTTCGCCATGGGAGCGGATACGCTCACCCAGCTGACCACGAAGACCTCGTCCGCAAACGACGAGCTCGGCACCCTCGTCCGCCAGCTGGCCGACGCCGGTGAGCCGCTGTACGGGCGGTTCAACGGAGCGGGCCGCGCGGCCTTCGACCGTTTCAAGGGCGAGACCGACCGCATCGCGGTCGAGCTCAACGGCGCGCTGAACGCCGTGCTCACCGGCATCAGCGAGCAGAACACCGCCTTCATTCAGGGCGAGCAGCAGATGGTGGACGAGACGTCCGCCGCACAGTCCGGGGTCTCCTTCGAGGCCGCCCGATTCGGCTCCTCGAAGTAAGGAAAGGATCACGATGTCCAGCTCCAACGCAGCCGACCGCCGCGACTTCGACCTCGGCGCGTCGCAGAACGCCCAGGACAACTTCAACGCCGTCGCCGCCCGCCTCGAGGCCCTCCTCGACCAGCGCGACAACGATGTGAAGCAGGCCATGGCCGACTACCAGGCCGACGGCTCCTCCGAGGAGTACGCCGCCAAGGAGGCGCGCTGGAACCGCGTCGGTGCCGAGGTCCGCAGCATCATCACGACCCTGCAGGGGTCGCTCGCGAGCAACGACCAGGCGGCGCAGGGCGCCATGCAGCGCGCCAAGGCGGCGGTCGACAGCATCGGCTGAGCCGCGCTGGCGCCCGCGCTCGCGCCACCGATTCCGCACGCGACCGATTCAAGGGGATAGCCATGTCCAGTTACCGGATCCTGCCGAGCGGCGTGCAGGACGTGCTCACGTCGACGCAGACCGAGGCTCAGAAGCTCGGACCGGCGCTCGCGCCGTTGCAGGGCTGGGTCGAGACCGCCGTCGAGGCGACGGGCGGAAGCGGCGCCGTCGCGCCGGCGCTCCAGGCCTTCTTCCAGAACCAGAGCTCGCACCTGCAGACCATCGCGCGGCGCGTCGAGGCGGGACTCACCGGCGCGCACAACGCGACGACGGCCTACGTCGAGGGTGACCTCGAGATGGTCACCGACTACCAGGCGGCCGCCGCCCGGGCGGCGAGCCCCACGCCCGGACCGTTCGGCCCCGGACCGAGGGCAGAGTAATGCCGTCCCAGATCGATCCCTCCCAGATCCCCGGGGCCGACCTCGACCCGGACATGCTCGACATCGCCGCCAACCAGATGCGGCTCATCGGCAGCGACGTGTCGGCGCAGGGCGGCAGCATCCTGTCGTCGTGGCAGCGCATCAGCGGCAGCTATGAGGCGCCCGAGGCCGGCACGCTCTTCGGCGTGATGGATCCGGTGAAGACGCACGCCGAGCTGTTCGGCAGCAACGTCGGCACCGTCGCCGACGCGCTCAACACGCTCGCGGACGAGATCCGGCCGATCAAAGCGGCCCTTGCGGCGCTGAAGGCCGAGGCGCGGAGCTTCGTCTCCGACACCCGCAACGGCGTGACCGAGACCACCATCCTGCCGCAGGGCCTCACCTCGGAGAAGACCGTCGAGTGGCACGAGGACCAGGCGAGCGTCACGAAGAACAACGCGCTCATCGCGGACGTCGGCGAGCAGATGGTGCTGCTCTGGGCGGCGGAGCGGGCCTGCGCCAACCGGATCTACGACGTGCTGGGCTACCCGCACATCGACGCGGCGACCGACGCCAACCCGAACGGCTACGGCGTCGACGAGATCCCCGCGGGCGCCGAGACGCCCTGGGGCGCGCCCGTCGAGAAGACCGAGGACTGCGGCGAGAAGGTCACGAGCTCGGTCGCGTCGTTCGTCTGGGACGGCGTCGTCGTCGGCGGCATCTGGGGCACCGTCACCGGCCTGGGGACGCTGGTGCTCGGCTACAACCCCGCATCCGGCGAGTGGTTCAGCGGTGACGCCTACGGGGCGGCCTGGAGCAACCTGGGGATGCTCGGCGTCGGCCTGGCCACCGCCGGCCCGACCGGCCTGCTGCTCTCCCACGCGCCCGGCCCCGTCGGCGACCTCGTGCGCGGCGGCCAGGAGGCCCTCCTCAACGCGGGCAAGGGGATCATCGCCTACGACCAGTGGGGCGAGGACCCCTGGGCCGCCGCGGGCACCGCGACGTTCAACGTCGCGACGATCATCATCCCGGCCGGCGCCGCCGTCGGAGCGGTGAAGACGGGCGCGGGCACCGCATCCGCCGCCATCCGGGCGACGGCCGCGGCCGTCGACGTGCTCGATCCGGCCTCCCTCGCCGTGCGCGGAGCCGGGGCCATCGGCCGCACCGCCGTGCCCGCCGTGTCCCAGATCCTGCGCGGGCTCGACTTCTCCGCCCTCGACTCGACCATCGACCTCCCCGTCGTCCGCGTGCCCGACGTGCCCGCCCAGGGCATCGATCTCGCCCCCACCCCGGGCGGGGGCTGGACCGGATCGACGGCGCCGTCGGCGTCCGCCATCGAGGCGCCGCCCGCGCGCGCCGTCGAGGGCGGCGGGCCGCAGCCCGTCCGCGAGCCGGTCGGCGTTGGCGCCCGCACGGGGGCCGGAGACGGCGCGGGGACGACCTCGACCGCGACGACCGGCGGCGGCGGCGGGACCGGCGGTGGCGGCGGCGGGACCGGCGGCGGCGGGACCGGCGGCGGCCTGCCCGACGGCGGTCTGCCCGACGGCTCCGGCGGAGGGGGCGGGACGGGCGCGCCCGACGCCCCCGATGCGCCCGGCGCCGGTGCGCCGCGCGACTGGGACCCCGAGATGGGCGATCCGGTGTTCTCCGACGCGGATCGCGGACCCGGCTTCGAGCGCGGCCCCGACCACCGCGGCGATCCGATCGACCCGGCATACGGGCAGCCCCGGCCGGACGCCGGCACGCTCGACCCGGCCTTCGGTCCGCCCGCCGTGATCCCGGAGGGTGTGCGGCACCTCGTCACGGATCCCGAGGCGCCGTACGGTCGCGGGGCCGATGGCGTCGCCTACACGAAGAGCGAGTGGGAAGCCCGCTACATGGGTCCCGACGACCGTCCGCGGTACCCCGGCAACGACGGGGCCACGCCCGGCACCCGCTACGAGTTCACCGACGTCGACTCGTTCCGGAGCCACTACGGCGAGGCGCTCGACCGGATGGGCCGGCCGACCGGCGACTTCTTCTCCTTCCCCGACACGCCCTTCGAGTACCGGGCGCTGCCGGGCAGCAACCTGAGCGCGCCCTACTTCGAGTACTCCTTCACCGGCCGTCTGCCCGACACCGTGCGCATCGAGGTCTCGGAGGTCGCGCCCGCCTTCGGCCAGCCGGGCGGCGGCCTCCAGGTGCGGCTGTTCGACACCGAGCTCGGCCGTCCCCTGTCCGCCACGGAGGCGCTGAGCCCCGAGTACGGCATCCTCACGCGAGACGTGGACGAGGCCGCAGCCGGCACCGCGCTCGATCCGGATACCGGACCGGGGACCGGCGGCGCAGACCTGCCGGCCCCGAACCCGGACGGAGACGGCTCCCCGTCCGGGGCCGGGCCCACGCCGGACCCGCACGACGGTCCCGGCGGGCAGGACCCGGCCGGCACCTCCGGCCAGCTCGACCCCGATGCGCCGCCGTCGACGGACCGGACCGAGGTCCAGCAGACGCTCGTCGTCGACACGCTGCCGGACGGCAGGACCCCGGAGCTGCTCCAGGAGAACCTGCAGGCGAACACCCGCTACGAGCTCGACGGCGGCCGCTACGCCTACGAGACCGACGGCCTCGGCCGAGTGACCTATGCGGAGGGCACGCTCGACCAGACCGTGCTCGCCGACGACCGCGTGCGGAACGACGCGCAGCAGAGGACCGCGGGTGTCCCGGACCGCCTCCCCGGCGACCACGGCGGACACTTCTTCGCCGCACTGTTCGGCGGCCCGGCCGAGGGCGTGAACCTCACCGCGATGCGCGGCAGCCTCAACCAGGGGGCGTATCGCGTGCTCGAGAACGGCTGGGCACGGTCGATCGCCGCCGGCCATAGGGTGGACGTGCAGGTCGTCGCCGAGTACGAGGGCACCAGCCTTCGCCCGTCGGGCTACTCCGTGACCCACCAGGCGGACGGTGGGCCCGTGCGGCACCGCTACCTTCCCAACTAGCCCCTGCCGGGAGCGGACCATCGCGCCGCGCCGGTCGACGACAAGGAGCATCGAGTGGCATCCCTCGCGGAGCAGACCGAGCTGCAGACGACGATCGCGCAGCGGGTCTTCGGAGGCCTGCGGTCTCTCGACTGGAGCACGGCGGAGTTGTTCTGGTCGGGCGTCAACGGCATGTCGGCCGGGTGGGTGATCACGCGGAACGCGGAGGGCGCGGAGGGGTACCCGGACCCGGGACAGCGGGCGATCGACCACCACACGCTCATGGCCCTGAAAGACGCCATGGCCGTTCCCGGTACCGGCGCGTGGATCTCGATGACCATGACGCTGACCGCGCGGGGGCGATTCACGTTCTCCTTCAACTACGACCGCCGGGTCTACTGGGACGTCGACGGGCTCGACCCCTTCGAGGACCCCGGTTTCGAGTCGTCGCCGGCGGATCAGGACTGGCTCGACGAGTTCGAGAAGTACCCGAGGAGCCCCGAGAACCTGCCCGCGTTCGTCGCTCAGCTGAAGCCCGGCGCGGCGTTGCAGGTGGACCAGGACGTGCTGAGCCGCGCGCTGGACGCCCCCGTCACGCTGCCGGCGAGCCACGCCGCACTCTCCGGCGCCGACGGCTGGGCCGACGTGCTCGTCGTGATCGCGGATGCGGCGAAGCGCCGGTTCCGGGCCGGGGACTACCCGGAGCTGCTCCAGAGCCCGTACTCGCAGGACGGGAACCGGTCGGAGGAGGCCCTCATCGAGGACGTCTACGGCGACGCCGTCGACCTGATCCTGCCCGAGGGCACGGACGGTCGCGTGTCCCGCCTCTACGCCTCGCTGCGTGCCGCGGGCATCGGCGCCGAGGTGAGCGCCGACCCGAAGCGGATGCGGGACGAGGTCGTGGCGGCGATCGACCGGCTGGTGCAGGCGGACGTCGTCTCCCGCCTCAGGGCCATCGGCGCCCGGTAGGACGCAACGCTCCCGCGCCTGCGTCAGGACGCGGCGGCCAGCGCGGCCAGGAGCTCGCGCTCGACGTCGTCGGGGAGGCCCGCCCGCCGGGGGACGGAGCGGTCCCGCCCGAGCTCCCAGGCGAGCGTGTCCGCGAGGGTGTCCCCGAGCGGGCGGCAGACCAGCCCCGCCTGGCGCGCGCGGCTGCTGTCCCGCGCGTTGAGCCCCGTCCAGCCCGCCGGCAGCCACAGGGGGAGGGAGCGTTCGCCCGCCCAGGGCTCGACCCCGTGCTCGAGCAGCCAGTCGAGGTCCGCGGGGACCAGCCGCCCGGTGTGGCCCGCGACGCCGCGCGCCACCTCGAGGTGGCTACCCAGGGGAATCGTGTCCCCGCCGGCGTTGACGGTGCCGGCCACGCCGGCGGTGCCCGCCCGGATCAGCCAGTCGGCGAGATCGCGGACGTCGAGGACCTGGGTCGGCAGGTCCGGCGCGTCCGGCACGAGCACCCTGCCGTCTCGCGCGGCGGGGGAGCGGAAGCGGAGCGGCCAGTATCCGGTGCGGTCGAAGGTGTCACCCGGGCCGCCGATCAGGCCGACCCTTGCGATCAGCGAGCGTTCCGGGCCGAAGACCCGGAGCACGTGCTGCTCGCACGCCACCTTCGCCCGCCCGTACGTCTCCATGCTCTCCATCACGTCGCTCTCGAGGGCGGGCGGGAGCGGTGCGCTCTCGTCCTGACCGGGGGTCGACTGATCCGAGTAGGCGTTGCCCGACGACACGAACACCAGGTGGCTGGCGACCGGCTCGAGGGCCTCGACGGCGCGGCGCACCTGACCCGGCTGGCGCGACACGTCGAGGACGAGGTCCCACCGCTCGCCCGTCACGGCGTCGTACGCGCCGGGTTCGTCGCGGTCGGCGCGCACGAGCACGGCGCCGTCCGGCACGGGAGCCGAGCCCCGGGCGAGGCAGGTGACCCGGTGCCCCGCCGCCAGCGCCGCGGCCGCCGCGCGCCCGCCCAGCCAGGCCGTGCCGCCGAGGACCAGGACGCGCATGCCGTCGCCTAGCCGGCGACCTGGATGCGGTCGAGTGCCCCCGTGACGACGAGGTCGCGGATGCCGGTTCCGGGCGCCTCCAGGGTGAAGCGCAGGCCGCCGCCCGGGCGGCCGAACCAGGGCGGGGTCAGCTCCGCCTGCACGCGGACGGGTCGCGTCGTGAGGAAGCGGTGCACGCCGCTCTCCGGCCGCAGCGCGTGCGGGGGAAGGGATCGCAGCTCGACGGGCGTGTCGATCGGATACAGCTGCACGCCGTCGAGGGCGCCGATGCGGTCGAGGGGCAGCTGCGGCGGCAGGTCGATGACGAGGGTGCCCGCCTCGCGCACCTGGTCGCGCAGGTCGAAGTAGTGCAGGGAGACGGCGGCGGCGTACCCGTCCAGCTCGTCGGGGGCGACCTCCCGCACCGGGGGGAGCGGCCGGCTCACGTAGGACACGAGCAGCGCACGCGCCTCGTCCTCACCGGCCGCAGTGCCGAGGACGTACCCGCGGCCGTAGTCCACCGTCTCCAGGAGCCAGCCCCGGTCCGTCGGCCGCAGTCGCAGCGCTCCCTCGAGCGGCGCGACGGCCCCCTCGTCCGCCCCGGGCAGGACGACGGCGTGCTGGGAGAAGCCGAGGGCGTCGAGCTCGGCGCGGAGACCAGGAAGCATGTGTCAACGCTACCGGTCGCCACGGGCCGACTTCCTAGACTGGGGGCATGCCGACCCTTCCCGAGCTCGCCGCCCGCGCCGGTCTCAAGGAGATGCGCCCCACGGGCGACCAGGTGCTCGCGCTGTCGGACCTGGAGGTCGGCTACGCGATCGCGGGATCCGACCGTGACGGCTTCCGCGTCGAGCGCAGCAGCCGGGGCGGCCGACCGGTCCTGATGATCGGGGGCACGGATCGCGCGACCGCCGAGCGGTTCCTCGCCGCCCGGCTGGCGTCGGACCTGCGGTTCGCTGCCGGTCTTCCCGCCCTCCGCCCGGCCGGCCTGGCCCCGGGCGTCACGCTGGCGGACGAGCGGGACGGCGTTCGGATGACCTGGGCGTCCGGCACCGCGGTCCTCCCCGCCACCCGCACGGCGGGCTCCGACGCGATCGCGTTCGCCCCCTTCGTGACGGGGAGCATCGACGACATCGTCCGGGCCCACAACGGCGGTTAACCGCCTGAGGTGCCCGACCCGGTCCCGTTCCCGGTGGAAACGGGGCCGTGTCGGGCACCTCAGCGGAAGATCTGGAGCGGTTACGCCCCGCGGCCGCGCAGGATGGCCTGCTTGACCTCCGCGATCGCCTGCGTCACCTGGATGCCGCGGGGGCAGGCCTCGGAGCAGTTGAAGGTGGTGCGGCAGCGCCACACGCCCTCGCGGTCGGCGAGCACGTCGAGCCGCACGTTCGACTCGTCACGGGAGTCGAAGATGAAGCGGTGCGCGTTCACGATGGCGGCGGGCCCGAAGTACTGGCCGTCGGTCCAGAACACGGGGCAGCTCGAGGTGCACGCGGCGCAGAGGATGCACTTCGTGGTGTCGTCGTAGCGGGCGCGCTGCTCGGGGCTCTGCGCGCGCTCCTTGCCCTCCTTGGGCTTGGAGTTCGCGATGAGGAAGGGCTGCACCTCGCGGTAGGACTGGAAGAACGGCTCCATGTCCACGACGAGGTCCTTCTCGAGCGGCAGGCCCTTGATCGCCTCGACGTAGATCGGCTGCGTGATGTCGAGGTCCTTGATCAGCGTCTTGCAGGCCAGGCGGTTCCGCCCGTTGATGCGCATCGCGTCGGACCCGCAGATGCCGTGCGCGCAGGACCGGCGGAAGGTCAGGGACCCGTCCTGCTCCCACTTGATCTTGTGCAGGGCGTCGAGGACGCGGTCCGTGGGCAGCATCTCGACGTCGAAGTCCTGCCAGCGCGGCTCGGTGTCGATCTCGGGGTCGAACCGGCGGATGATGAGCGTGACGGTGAAGGTCTCCACGGCGCTCGGCGTTGCAATGCTCACTGTTGCCTCTTCTTGCTCTTCGGTGTGCCTAGTACTTGCGTTCCATCGGCTGGTAGTTCGTGATGACCACGGGCTTCGTGTCGAGCCGGATGTGGTCGCCGGCGAGCGACGAGTGCGCGTCACCGGAGAGGTAGGCCATGGTGTGCACGAGGTAGTTCTCGTCGTCGCGCGTCGGGTAGTCCTCGCGGAAGTGCCCGCCGCGGCTCTCCTTGCGCGACATCGCGGAGTACACGACGACCTCCGCGAGGTCGAGCAGGAAACCGAGCTCGATGGCCTCGAGCAGGTCGGTGTTGAACCGCTTGCCCTTGTCCTGCACGCCGATGTTCTTGTACCGCTCGCGCAGATCGGCGATGACGTGGGTGACCTCGGTCAGCGTCTCCTCGGTGCGGAACACCTGGGCGTTGCGGTCCATCGAGTCCTGCAGCTCCTTGCGCAGCACCGCGAGACGCTCCGTGCCGTTCGAGGCGCGGGCGTTCTCCACCATGTCGATGACCCAGCCGGCCGGGTTCGGGGGCAGCGGCACCCAGTCCGCCGTCTGCACGTACTCCGCGGCGTTGTTGCCCGCGCGCTTGCCGAACACGTTGATGTCGAGCAGGGAGTTCGTGCCGAGCCGGTTGGACCCGTGCACGGAGACGCAGGCGCACTCGCCGGCGGCGTAGAGGCCGGGGACGACCGTGGTGTTGTCGGCGAGCACCTCGGCGCGCACGTTCGTGGGGATGCCGCCCATGGCGTAGTGCGCCGTCGGCAGCACGGGCACGGGCTCGGTGTAGGGCTCGACGCCGAGGTAGGTGCGCGCGAACTCCGTGATGTCCGGGAGCTTCGCGTCGATCACGGCGGGGTCGAGGTGCGTGATGTCGAGGTAGACGTAGTCCTTGTTGGGACCGCCGCCGCGGCCCTCGCGGATCTCGGTCGCCATGCAGCGCGCGACGATGTCGCGGGGCGCCAGGTCCTTGATCGTCGGGGCGTAGCGCTCCATGAAGCGCTCGCCCTCGCTGTTGCGGAGGATCGCGCCCTCGCCTCGGGCCGCTTCGGACAGCAGGATGCCGAGCCCGGCGAGGCCCGTCGGGTGGAACTGGAAGAACTCCATGTCCTCGAGCGGGAGGCCCTTGCGCCAGATGATGCCGACGCCGTCACCGGTGAGGGTGTGCGCGTTGGACGTCGTCTTGTAGATCTTGCCGAAGCCGCCGGTCGCGAAGACCACGGCCTTCGCCTGGAACACGTGGATCTCGCCGGAGGCGAGGTCGTAGGCCACGACGCCGGAGGGGCGCTTCTGCCCGTCGACCTCGGTCATGACGAGGTCGAGCACGTAGAACTCGTTGAAGAAGTTGATGCCGAACTTGACGCAGTTCTGGTACAACGTCTGCAGGATCATGTGCCCGGTGCGGTCCGCGGCGTAGCAGGCGCGGCGCACGGGCGTCTTGCCGTGCTCGGCGGTGTGCCCGCCGAAGCGGCGCTGATCGATCTTGCCGTCGGGCGTGCGGTTGAAGGGCAGGCCCATGTTCTCGAGGTCGATGACCGCGTCGATGGCCTCCTTCGCGAGGATCTCCGCCGCATCCTGGTCGACGAGGTAGTCGCCGCCCTTCACCGTGTCGAAGGTGTGCCACTCCCAGCTGTCCTCCTCGACGTTCGCGAGGGCCGCGGCCATGCCGCCCTGCGCCGCGCCCGTGTGGGAGCGGGTCGGGTACAGCTTCGAGATGACCGCGGTCTTCGCCTTCGGCCCGGCCTCGATGGCCGCGCGCATGCCGGCACCGCCTGCACCCACGATGACGATGTCGAACTGGTGGTAGTGGACGCCGTCGACGACGGTGCTGTCAGATTCCGTTGGCATTGTTTCTTTCTTGGCTCCGGCCGTCACGGCACGGGGCAGAACGAGGGAAGCAGGTCGGCGCTTGCGCCGGCCGGGCACGGGTCGAACGTGAAGATGACCAGCGTGCCGAGCAGGAGGAGCACCGCGGTCGACCCGGCCAGCGCGAACTTCAGCACCTTGTTGACCATGGGGTTCGACGCGTAGTCGTTCACGAGCGTGCGCATGCCGTTCGCGCCGTGGATGAGGGCGAGCCAGAGCATGGCGAAGTCCCAGATCATCCAGAACGGGCTCGCGTACTTGCCGGCCACGAAGGCGAAGTCGATCGCCTTGACGCCCTCGCCGACCACGAGGTTCACGATCAGGTGGCCGAAGATCAGCACGACGAGCAGGGCGCCCGAGACGCGCATGTACAGCCAGCCCCACTTCTCCCAGTTGACGCCGCCGGTGCGACGCGGAGCGCGGGGGGCGCGCGGAGAATCGATGGTGACAGACATGACTACACCGCCCCTTCGCTGAAGACGTTGATGAGGTGCCGCGGCGTGAAGCCGATCATCAGCACGAGCCAGACCCCGATCACGACGTAGAACATCGCGCGGTGGTACTTCGTGCCGAGCTGCCAGAAGTCGATGAGGATGATCCGCAGGCCGTTGAGGGCGTGGAAGAGGATCGCGCCGACCAGGCCGAGCTCACCGATGCCCATGATCGGGTTCTTGTACGTGCCGATGACGGCGTTGTACGCCTCCGGGCTGACACGGATGAGGGCGGTGTCCAGCAGGTGCACGAGGAGGAAGAAGTAGATGGCAACGCCGGTGATGCGGTGCAGTACCCAGGACCACATGCCCTCGCGACCGCGGTAGAGAGTTCCCCCAGGAACGCGTCGCGGCTGTGCTGCACGGGTCCCTGTCGTCTTGATGGACACGAACTCACCCTCCTGATCGTCCGCGACGCCGGTGTCGGCGACCGCACGCACGCTGTGCGGAAATCAGTCTACGTCGCGTTGCTGCGAGCGCCGTTCAGGGGACGGGTGTTCGAGACCCCCGGAACTCTTCTGGGGGGAAATGCCCAGGAAACCGGGGCTCGGGAGGGGAAACGGGGGCGCGGGACGCCCCCGTTCCGGGTCCGGCTCAGAGCTGGGCCGACGGCACCCGCTGAGCACCGCGGATGGCCGTGCCGTAGTGGCCGAGGAGCTCCTCGCAGACGACGTCCCAGGTGCGGGTGCGCACCTTGCGCCGCCCGGCCTCGCCCATCCGCCGGCGGAGCTCCGCGTCGTGCGCGAGGGTGGCGACGCTGGCCCGCAGCTGGGCGTCCGCGTCGTCCGGGTCGAACAGCAGCCCGTCGACGCCGTGAGCCACAAGGTCGAGGGGGCCGCCCGCGGCCGGGGCGACCACGGGGACGCCGCTCGCGTGCGCCTCCTGCAGGGTCTGCCCGAAGGTCTCCTCCGTGCCGGTGTGCACGAACACGTCGATCGCCGCGTACGCATCGGCGAGGTCGGTGCCCGACCGCTGGCCGAGCCACACGACGGGCATCCCGCGCAGGGCGCGCTCGAGGGTCATCCGCGACGCCCCGTCACCCACGACCGCGATCGTCACGTTGCGGAGCCCCCGCAGCGCGCGGAGGCGCTCGAGCTGCTTCTCCGGGGCGAGGCGGCCGACGTAGCCGACGACGACCTCGCCGAAGGGGGCGAGTCCGCGCCGCAGCTGGACGGCGCCGGGGGAGTCGCGCCGGTTGGGCGTGAACAGGGCGGTGTCCACCCCGCGGCCCCAGCGCTGCAGGCGCTGCACGCCGGCTGCCTCGAGGTCGCGCATGGCCGCGGTGGAGGGGACGAGGGTGAGGTCGGCGTTCTCGTGCGCCCGCTTGACCATGCGCCAGGCGAGTCCGGTGGCCGCGGAGAGGCCGTGCCGTGCGGCGTAGCGCGCGACGTCGGTCTGGTAGACCGCGACGCTCGGCACGCCCAGCCGCTTCGCGGCGGCGATGCCCTGGGCGCCGAGCAGGAAGGGCGACGCGGCGTGCACGACGTCCGGCGCGAAGTCGGAGAGGATGCCCTGCAGGGCGGGGGTCGGCAGGCCGACCGGGAACCGGCGGTAGGCCAGCGCCGGCACCTCGTGCACGGGGAAGCCGAGGTACTTGGCCGGTGCCCCGGCCGATGGGGTGACGACCAGCGCCTGGTGCCCCGACGCCCGAAGGTGGTCGAGCACGCGGCAGACGCTCGTGGTGACGCCGTTGACGGTGGGAAGGAAGCTTTCGGTGATGACCGCTACTCGCACGCTCCGAACGCTATGCGCGCCGTGTAGCGGTTCGGGGGCGCGCGGGTGAACCGCGGCTGAACGGCGCGATGCGCCTTGCCGTGGCGCGGTGGGCTGCGCCGCTATCGTGTGACGATGACCGACCGAAGCGCACCCATCGACCGTTTCTACAGCGTGATCCCGGCCGGCGGTGTCGGGTCCCGGCTGTGGCCGCTGTCCCGTGCGGACGCGCCCAAGTTCCTGCACGACCTCACCGGGTCCGGTCAGACGCTGCTGCGGGACACCTGGGACCGGCTCGCCCCGATCTCCGGCGAGCAGCGGATCATGGTCGTCACCGGACGCGCGCACCGGGCGGCCGTCGAGGCGCAGCTGCCCGAGCTCGCCGACCCCAACGTCGTGCTCGAGAGCGAGGGCCGCGAGTCGACCGCCGCCATCTGTCTCGCCGCCGCGATCCTCGAGCGGCGCGAGCCCGGCGTCATCATCGGCTCCTTCGCCGCCGACCACGTCATCCCCGACCCCGACCTGTTCGCCGCCGCCGTCGTCGAGGCGACGCGCGCCGCGGACGCCGGCTACATCGCGACGATCGGCATCCGGCCCACCGAGCCCGCGATCGGCTTCGGCTACATCGAGACGGCCGAGCCGCTCGAGATCGACGGTGCCCCCAGCGCCTGCAGCGTGCGCAAATTCGTCGAGAAGCCCAGCCTGCACACGGCGAAGAAGTACCTGGAGAGCGGGTCCTTCCTCTGGAACGCCGGCATGTTCATCGCGCGGGCGGACCGCCTGCTCGAGGAGCTCGGCAAGACCGAGCCGGAGATGCTGGCCGGCATCCTCGAGCTCGCCGAGGCCTGGGACACCCCGCGGCGCGGCGCGGTCGTCGACCGCATCTGGCCGAACCTCAAGAAGGTCGCGATCGACTACTCCATCGCCGAGCCCGCGGCGAAGGCCGGCGCGCTCGCCGTGATCCCCGGCCGGTTCCGCTGGGACGACGTCGGCGACTTCGCGTCGGTGCGCAAGATGCAGTCGGGCGGCCGCACGTCGGACCTCGTCATCCTCGGCGCCGACGCCCGCATCCTCTCCGACGCGTCCAGCGGCATCGTGGTGAGCCAGTCGAAGCGCGTGATCAGCCTCGTCGGCGTGAAGGACATCGTCGTGGTCGACACCCCGGACGCGCTGCTCGTCACGACGACCGCGAACGCGCAGCGTGTGAAGTCCGTCGTCGACGCCCTGAAGCTCAACGGCAGCGACGACGTCCTCTAGCCGCGGCCCTCGCCCGCCCCTGACCCGACCCCCTCTTCCGCGGGGTTGGTAACGAACGGGTAACAACGGCGGCCGGGGCGTTCCCGCGGAGTCGGCGCGGAGCCCCCGCTGGCTAATGTCCGAGCATGCCTACTCCCGCTACCCCTGTCCCCGGCCGGCCCGCGACCCCCGCCGCCTGGACGCGCACCGGCGCCCTCGCCCTCGCCTCCGCCCTCCTCCTCGCCGGCTGCGCCTCCGCCCCCGAGGACGAGCCCGCGGCGGGCGGCGACGCGGCCCCCGACTACTGCGCCCGGATGGTCACGAACTCCGGCGGCCTCGAGGACCGCTCGTTCAACCAGTCCAGCTGGGCCGGACTCGAGCAGGCCCAGGAGGAGCTCGGCATCGAGGCCGAGGTCCTCGTCTCCACGAGCGAGGCGGACCTCGGACCGAACGTCACGCAGGCCGTCGAGACGGGCTGCGACTTCGTGCTCACCGTCGGCTTCGAGCTCGCGACCGCGACCGAGGAGGCCGCGGCCGACAACCCCGACGTGCACTTCGCCATCGTGGACGAGGTCGTCACGGCCGAGAACGTGAAGCCCATCGTGTTCGACACGGCCCAGGCCTCCTACCTGGCCGGCTACCTCGCCGCGGGCGTCTCGAAGACCGGCAAGGTCGCGACCTTCGGCGGCGGCAATCAGCCGCCGGTGACCCTGTTCATGGACGGCTTCGTCGACGGCGTCGCGAAGTACAACGAGGTGCACGGCACGGCCGTGCAGGCGCTCGGCTGGAACAGGGAGGCGCAGGACGGCACGTTCACCGGCGACTTCGAGGACGTGTCGAAGGGCAAGACGACCACCGAGAACCTCATCGACCAGGGCGCGGACGTGATCCTGCCCGTCGCCGGCCAGGTGGGCGAGGGCGCCGCCGCCGCGGTGCTCGAGTCCGGCTCGGCGTCGCTCATCTGGGTCGACAACGACGGCTACGAGACGCTCCCCGAGGAGTACCGCCCGATCGTGCTCACCAGCGTGCTGAAGAACACCGGCGACGCCGTGGTCTCCATCGTGTCCGACGACGTCGACGGCACGTTCGACAGCGAGCCGTTCGTCGGCACGCTGGAGAACGGCGGCGTCGACATCGCGGAGTACCACGACCTCGCGGCATCGGTCCCCGCGGAGCTCTCCGCGGAGATCGACGGCCTGCGCGACGACATCATCGCGGGCGAGATCACCGTGGAGTCGCCCTCGACGCCCTGACCGCGGATCGTGTGTCGCCCGCGTTTCCGGCAGTTCGCAAGTTGGTAACGACTCGCGCGCTGCCGCCCCCGCGCGTCAGGGGGCCACGAGCCGTCTGGCTAGCATGAAGGCACGTATGCCCGCGCTCGGTGCGGGCACCATCTTGGAGGACATCTTGACAATCACCACCCGTAAGGCCTCGCTCAGCGGCCTTGCCACCCTCGGCGTGGTCGCCCTGCTCGCCGGATGCGCCCAGGCGCCCGAGGAGAGCGACGGCGGCGCGGCGGCCCCCGCGGACAACGACTTCCTGCCCTGCATGGTGTCGGACTCCGGCGGATTCAACGACGCCTCGTTCAACCAGCTCGGCAAGGCCGGCCTCGACGAGGCCGCCGGGGAGCTCGGAGTCGAGGCCAACGCGGTCCAGTCCGACGCGGAGACCGACTTCGGCCCGAACCTCACCAACCTGGTGAACCAGGGCTGCAGCATCATCGTGACGGTGGGCTTCCTGCTCGCCGACGCGACCAAGGCCGCGGCCGAGGAGAACCCCGACGTCGACTTCGCCATCATCGACGACGCGTCGATCGACGCCGACAACGTCAAGCCCCTCACGTTCAACACCTCGGAGGCGGCCTTCCTCGCCGGCTACGCGGCCGCGAGCTACAGCAAGACGGGCACCGTCGGCACCTTCGGCGGCCTGCAGATCCCGACCGTCACCATCTTCATGGACGGCTTCGCCGACGGCGTCGCGTACTTCAACGAGCAGAAGCAGAAGGACGTCAAGGTCATCGGCTGGGACGTCGCGTCGCAGACTGGCTCCTTCACGGGTGGATTCGCCCAGGGCGTCGAGGCGAAGACCGCCGCGCAGACCCTGATCGACCAGAACGCCGACGTGATCCTTCCCGTCGGTGGCCCGATCTTCCTGAGCGCCGGCGAGGCGATCCGCGACGCGGGCAAGGAGATCGCGCTCATCGGTGTCGACGCCGACGCGTACGAGACCGCGCCCGACCTGAAGGACCTGTTCCTCACGTCGATCCTCAAGGGCATCCAGGTCGGCGTCTCCGACGTCGTCTCCGCCGCCGGTGAGGGCGAGTTCTCCGCCGAGCCGTACGTCGGCACGCTCGAGAACGACGGCGTCGGCCTCGCGCCGTTCCACGACTTCGAGTCGAAGGTGGACCCGGCGCTGAGCGGCGAGCTCGACACCATCAGGGAGGGGATCATCGCCGGTGACATCACCGTCGAGTCCCCCTCCGCCCTGCAGTAGTACCTGAGCCGGCGTCCCGGACGCCGCGCGAACGGGAGGGGGGCCAGCGCTGCTGGCTCCCCTCTCCGTTCGTCCGCCCGGTGGCCTCGCCTCAGGACCCGGCTCCACCCCGCTCCACCCCGAGCCCCAGCCCCCGCCCCAGCGCTCCGCCCCCGGTCCTCCGTGCGTCCCGGCACGAATCGGTCCCCGGAGCCCGAGACATTAGATTGATCGCATGAAACTCGAACTCCGAGGCATCACGAAGAGGTTCGGCGCCCTCGTCGCGAACGACCACATCGACCTCGTGGTCGAACCGGGGGAGATCCACTGCCTGCTCGGCGAGAACGGCGCGGGCAAGTCGACCCTGATGAACGTGCTCTACGGCCTCTACCACGCCGAGGAGGGCGAGATCCTGCTGGACGACGTCGTCCAGCACTTCGCCGGACCCGGTGACGCCATGGGCGCCGGCATCGGCATGGTGCACCAGCACTTCATGCTCATCCCCGTGTTCACGGTCGCCGAGAACGTCATGCTCGGCCACGAGGAGACCCGCTTCGGCGGCCGGCTCGACCTGGCGGGCGCCCGCGCGAAGGTGCGCGAGATCTCCGCCCGGTTCGGCTTCGACGTCGACCCGGACGCCCTCGTCGACGACCTGCCCGTCGGCGTGCAGCAGCGCGTCGAGATCATCAAGGCCCTCTCGCGCGACGCGAAGGTGCTCGTGTTCGACGAGCCGACCGCCGTGCTCACGCCGCAGGAGACCGACGAACTGATGGCGATCATGCGCCAGCTCAAGGCCGGCGGCACGTCCATCGTCTTCATCACCCACAAGCTGCGCGAGGTGCGCGAGGTCGCGGACCGCATCACGGTCATCCGCCACGGCAAGGTCGTGGGCGAGGCCCAGCCCACCGCGACGAACGCCGAGCTCGCCTCCCTCATGGTGGGCCGCGCCGTCGAGCTCACCGTGCAGAAGAGCCCGGCCCGGCCGGGGGAGCGGGCCCTCGTCGTCGAGAACCTGTCCGTGCTCGACCCCACCGGCCACCGGGTCGTCGACTCCGTGAGCTTCGACGTCCGCGCGGGCGAGATCCTCGCGATCGCCGGCGTGCAGGGCAACGGCCAGACCGAGCTCACCGAGGCCATCCTCGGCCTGCAGACGCACGTCACCGGCTCCATCACCCTCGACGGGAAGAGCCTGCGCGGGGCGAGCGTGCGGGACGTGCTCGACTCGGGCGTCGGCTTCGTGCCCGAGGACCGCAACGAGGACGGGCTCGTCGGCGCGTTCACCATCGCCGAGAACCTGATGCTCGACCGCAGCGAGGGCGCGCCGTTCGTGCGCGGCGGGACGCTGCAGCTCGGCGCGGTGCAGCGCTTCGCCGAGGAGAAGTCGGCCGAGTTCGACGTGCGGTCCCAGGGCGTGACCACGCCCGTGGGCCGGCTGTCCGGCGGCAACCAGCAGAAGGTGGTGCTCGCCCGCGAGCTGAGCCGCGAGCTGCGCCTGTTCGTCGCCGCCCAGCCCACCCGCGGCATCGACGTCGGCTCGATCGAGTTCGTGCACAAGCGCATCGTCGCCACTCGTGACGAGGGAATCCCCGTCATCGTCGTGTCGACCGAGCTCGACGAGGTCGTCGCGCTCGCCGACCGCATCGCCGTGATGTACCGCGGCGGCATCGTCGGAATCGTCCCCGGCTCCACGTCGCGCGACGTGCTCGGGCTCATGATGGCGGGCGAGGCCCCCACCGAACACGCGGCGCCCACCGCCGAGGAAGTGACCCGATGACAGACAGCCAGCTTCCGGGCCCGCTCACGCCCGGCCGCCCGGAGACGCTCGTGGCCGAGCCGACGCCGCCCGCGCGCGGCGACGACGGCGGGCAGCAGCGCTCCCGCTGGGACACCGCGCTCCGCGACATCCTCGGCGGCAGCGCCATGATCTCGGTCCTCGCGGTGCTCGTCGCGCTCGTCGTCGGCGCCGTGCTCATCGCCCTCACGGACGAGCGCGTGCAGGCGACGGCGGGGTACTTCTTCTCCCGGCCCTCGGACATGCTGAGCGCGGTGTGGGACTCGGTCTCCGGCGCATACTCGGCGCTGTTCCAGGGCTCGGTGTACAACTTCCGCCGCCCCGGCTTCGCCAACGGCATCCGGCCGCTGATGGAGACGCTGACCTTCGCCACCCCGCTCATCGCGGCCGGCCTCGGCGTCGCCCTCGCCTTCCGCGTCGGCCTCTTCAACATCGGCGCCCGCGGGCAGATGCTCATCGCCGCGGCCTGCGCGGGCTGGGTGGGCTTCGGCCTGCAGCTCCCGCCGGTCGTCCACCTGCTCGTCGCGGTTGCCGCCGGCATCCTCGGCGGCGCACTGTGGGGCGGAATCGTCGGGCTCCTCAAGGCGCGCACCGGGGCGCACGAGGTCATTGTGACGATCATGCTCAACTACGTCGCGTTCTACCTGATCTCGTACCTGCTGCGCACCCCCGGGGCGCTGCAGGCGCCGGGCTCCAACAATCCGAAGACGCCGGCCATGGCCGAGACGGCGGTGTTCCCGCTGCTCTTCGGCCCGCAGTACAGCGTGCACGCGGGCTTCCTCTTCGTCGTCGCGGCGACGGTCTTCATCTGGTACCTGCTGAACCGCTCGAGCCTCGGCTTCCGCTTCCGCGCCGTCGGTGAGAACCCGAGCGCGGCGCGCGTCGCCGGCATCGACGTGAAGAACTCCTACCTCTACGCGATGCTGCTCTCCGGCGGCCTCGCGGGGCTCGCCGGCGCATCCCAGGTGCTCGGCACCGTGACCACCGGCTTCAGCGCGGGAATCGACGCGGGCATCGGCTTCGACGCCATCACCGTCGCCCTGCTCGGCCGGTCCAAGCCGTGGGGCGTCTTCGCGGCGGGCATCCTGTTCGGCGCGTTCAAGGCCGGCGGCTTCTCCATGCAGGCGGCGGAGGGCGTGCCCATCGACATCGTGGTCGTCGTCCAGTCGCTCATCGTTCTGTTCATCGCGGCCCCGCCGCTCGTGCGTGCCATGTTCCGGCTGCCGACGCCGGGCACGGGACGCACGCGGGCGCGCATCGGCGCCGGAAAGGCCGAGGTGGCGAAGTGACCGCGACGAGCACCGCACGACCCGTCGAGGCCGGCGGCGCCGACCGCGTCGCCGTCCGCAGCTACAAGGCGCCGATCGCCTACGGCATCTTCACGCTGATCGCCCTCGTGCTCTTCGTGGTCCTCGGCCGCGACGGCACGTCGACCTTCGGCCTGTCCACGAACGCCGACCTCGTGCAGCTCGCGCCCGTCAGCCTGCCCACGCGGATCACCGGCATCGTCGTCGCGGTGCTGCTCGCCGTCATCGCGGTGTTCGCGTTCACGCTGGCGCGCGCGGCCCGGCGCATCCCGCTCTGGCTCACCGTCGTGTTCGGGGTGCTCTTCCTCGTCGGGTTCCTCACCTGGGCGTCGGCGAACCAGACCATCCCGGTGCCCGGCCTGCTCATCGGAACCGTCAGCCTCAGCGCCCCGCTCATCTTCGGCGCCCTCGGCGGCGTGCTCTCGGAGCGCGTCGGCGTGGTCAACGTCGCGATCGAGGGCCAGCTGCTCGCCGGCGCCTTCGTGTCCGCCATGGTCGCGTCGATCACGAACCAGCCGTTCATCGGCGTGCTGGCCGCCATGGTCGCGGGCATGCTCGTGTCGTTCGTGCTCGCCGCGTTCGCGATCAAGTACCTGGTCGACCAGGTGATCGTCGGCGTCGTGCTCAACGTGCTCGTCACGGGCCTCACGAGCTTCCTCTACGCGCAGGTGCTCGTGCCGAACTCGCAGGCCCTCAACTCGCCGCCCCGGTTCCCGCGCATCCCGATCCCGCTGCTCAGCGACATCCCGATCCTCGGACCGGTGCTGTTCCGGCAGACCATCATCATCTACGTCATGTACGTGGCCGTCGCGCTCGTCTACTTCGGCCTGTTCCACACCCGCTGGGGCCTCCGGCTCCGCGCGGTCGGCGAGCACCCGACCGCCGCCGACACCGTCGGCATCAAGGTCGCGGCGACCCGGTTCTGGAACGTCTCTCTCGCGGGCGCCATCGCGGGCATCGGTGGCGCGTTCTTCACGCTCGGCTCCGTGGGTGCCTTCAACAAGGAGATGACGGCGGGCGCCGGCTTCATCGCGCTCGCCGCCGTGATCTTCGGCCGCTGGGACCCGCTGCGGGCCACCCTCGCCGCCCTGCTGTTCGGCTTCGCGAGCAACCTGCAGAACGTGCTCGGCGTCATCGGCTCGCCGGTGCCCAGCGAGTTCATGCTCATGCTGCCGTACGTCGTCACGATCTTCGCCGTCGCGGGACTCGTCGGCCAGGTCCGCGGTCCCGCCGCGGCCGGCAAACCCTACGTGAAAGGCTGACCATGTCAGAGCAACAGCCCCCCTCCTCGGGCGGCATCGACTGGGGTTCGCTCCGCGACGCGGCCCTCGAGGCGATGGAGAAGGCGTACGTCCCGTACTCGAAGTTCCCCGTCGGGGTCGCGGCCATCGTCACGGACGGCCGGATCATCGCCGGCTGCAACGTGGAGAACGCCTCCTACGGCCTCACCCTCTGCGCCGAGTGCGCCCTGGTCTCGACGCTGCATCTCACGGGCGGCGGCCAGCTCGTCGCGTTCACCTGCGTCGACGGCGACGGCAACACGCTCATGCCGTGCGGACGCTGCCGCCAGCTGCTCTTCGAGCACGCCGTGCCCGGCATGCTCCTGGAGACGGTGTCCGGCATCCGCACCATCGACGAGGTGCTGCCGGACGCGTTCGGCCCGCGCACGCTCTCGGCATACGGGGAGCGCTAGTGACCGACACGGTGGAGGCATTCGACGCCGTCGACCTCATCCGCACGAAGCGCGACCACGGCGAGCTCTCCACGGAGCAGATCCGCTGGCTGATCGACGCGTACACGCGCGGCTACGTCGGCGACGAGCAGATGGCCGCGATGGCCATGGCGATCCTGCTGAACGGGATGGAGCGCCGGGAGATCCGCGACCTCACCCTCGCGATGATCGCGAGCGGCGAGACGATGAGCTTCGAGAAGCTCGGCAAGCCGACGGTGGACAAGCACTCCACGGGCGGCGTCGGCGACAAGATCACCCTCCCCCTGATGCCCCTCGTCGCGGCCTTCGGGGTCGCTGTTCCGCAGCTGTCCGGCCGCGGCCTCGGCCACACCGGCGGCACCCTCGACAAGCTGGAGAGCATCCCCGGCTGGCGAGCGGAGCTGACGAACGAGGAGATGTTCGAGCAGCTGCGCGTGCACTCCGGCGTCATCTGCGCCGCGGGGGCCGGCCTCGCGCCCGCCGACAAGCGGCTGTACGCGCTGCGCGACACGACGGGCACCGTCGAGGCGATCCCGCTCATCGCGTCGTCGATCATGAGCAAGAAGATCGCCGAGGGCACGGGCGCGCTCGTGCTCGACGTGAAGTTCGGCTCCGGCGCCTTCATGCAGGACATCGAGAAGTCCCGCGAGCTCGCCCGCACCATGGTGGACCTCGGCACGGACGCCGGCGTCACGACGACGGCGCTGCTCACCAACATGAACGTGTCGCTCGGCCTCGCCATCGGCAACGCGAACGAGGTGCGCGAGTCCGTGGAGGTGCTCGCCGGAGGCGGCCCCGCCGACGTCGTGGAGCTCACCATCGCGCTCGCCCGGGAGATGCTCGCCGCGGCGGGGCAGCCCGACGCGGACGTCGAGGCGGCGCTCGCCGACGGCCGGGCCATGGACTCCTGGCGCGCCATCATCGCGGCGCAGAGCGGGGATCCCGACGCGGCACTGCCCGTCGCGCGCGAGACCCACACCGTCGTCGCGGACCGCGCGGGCGTGCTCGTGGAGCAGCAGGCGCTGCCCTTCGGCATCGCCGCGTGGCGCCTCGGTGCCGGCCGGGCGCGCAAGCAGGATCCGGTGCAGCACGCGGCGGGCATCGACCTGCACGCGAAGCCGGGTGACCGCGTGACCGAGGGCCAGCCGCTGTTCACCCTCTCCGCGGACGAGCCCGCCCGGTTCGCGCGCGCGCTCGACGCGCTCGACGGCGCCTACCGGATCGGGGACGAGGGCGAGGCCGTGCAGGACGGCGGCCCGCTCATCGCCGACCGCATCGCGTAGGTCCGCTCCTCCCGGTTCCCGATTCGGCTTACACGGCCGAATACCGGTTCCTCAATACGCAACACAGGCTCCTCCCCAGGCCGGCGCCCGGTCCCACGCGGACCGGGGGTGCCGGTTCCTGTGGCGGAGCCTGTGTTGCGATCGGGGCGGGGTGCCTCCCCTCGACAGGCTCGGGGACCGTGGGATGCGGGGCGACCGGTGACCTGCTAGGGGCGGGGGTCGCCGATGCGCTTCAGGGCGTCCACGAGCAGGTCCCACAGGCGCGGGGCGTCGATGCCCGTCGCCACGGACGTCGTGCAGGTCGCCAGCGCGTCCTCGTCCCCCAGGATGAACGGCCGCAGGTCGACGACGGTCATGCCGCGGGTGAGGGTGCCGGTGAGCTCGACGTCGATGGGCGCGCGCTGCACCTGGAGCACGGCGCGGTCGATGACGTAGGCCACCGCGCACGCGTCGTGCACGGGCGGGCTCGGGAAGTCCTGGGTGTCGCGGTAGGCGCCGCCGTAGAACTCGAGCATGTCGAGCACGAACCGGGCTGGCTTCGTGCCGAGCGCCGCGATGCGCTCCTGCACCGCCCGATCGGCGAGCGCCCGGTGGGTGACGTCGAGCCCCACCATGGTCACCGGCCAGTCCTGCGCGAACACGATCTGCGCCGCCTCCGGGTCGATCGCGATGTTGAACTCCGCCGTGGGCGTCAGGTTGCCCGGCCCGTACGCGCCGCCCATGAGCACGACCTCGCGGACCCGCTCGACGATGCGCGGCTCTTTGCGGGCGGCCATCGCGATGTTGGTGAGACCGCCCACGGGCACGAGGGTGACCGTGCCGGGGTCCGCCGCGAGCACGGTGTCGATGATGAGGTCGACCGCGTGCCTGCGGTCGAGCTCGAACGACGCGGGCGGCAGCTCGGGCCCGTCGAGCCCGGACTCGCCGTGGATGCCGGGCGCCGTCTCCCCGTGCCCGAGCAGCGGGCGGTCGCAACCCGCGGCGAAAGGCACGCCCGTGATGCCCGCGACCGTCGCGATGGCGAGCGCGTTGCGGGTGACGTTGGGCAGGCTCGAGTTGCCGACGACGGTGGTCACGGCGAGCAGGTCGACGTCCGGATTTCCGTGCGCGAGGAGCAGCGCGATGGCGTCGTCGTGGCCGGGGTCGCAGTCGAGGATGATCTTCGGTCGCACGGTTCCACGTCCTCTCCTGCCCGCCGGAAGGGAGAGCGGGCGGGGACGACCCTAGTAGGTTGGAGGCATGAACTCCGCTCCGGAAGACTTCCTGCTCGCGGGCGGCAGCGCCAACATCACGGCCCTGCCGAAGGTCTCGCTCCACGACCACCTGGACGGCGGGCTCCGGCCGCAGACCATCCTCGAGCTCGCCGACGACGCGGGCATCGAGCTGCCGGCGGCGGACCCCGACGCGCTCGCCGACTGGTTCGCCGACCAGGCGGACTCCGGCTCGCTCGTCGACTATCTGAAGACCTTCGACGTCACCATCTCCGTCATGCAGACGGAGGAGGGCCTCTCCCGGGTCGCGCGCGAGTTCGTGCAGGACCTCGGCAGGGACGGCGTCGTCTACGGCGAGATCCGCTGGGCCCCTGAGCAGCACCTCACCCGCGGCCTCACGCTCGACCAGGTCGTCGACGCCGTGCAGGACGGCATCGAGGCGGGCATCGACGACGTGCGCCACGGGGGCGGCCGCATCCGGATCGGCCAGCTGGTCAGCGCCATGCGCCACCTCGACCGCGGCCGCGAGATCGCCGAGCTGGCGGTGCGGCACCGCGACGCCGGCGTCGTCGGATTCGACATCGCCGGGCCCGAGGCGGGCTTCCCGCCGTCGCGGCTGCAGGACGCCTTCGACTACCTCGCCGCCGAGTTCTTCCCCCGCACCGTGCACGCGGGCGAGGCGGACGGCCTGGACAGCATCCGCAGCGCCCTAGTCGACGCCCGCGCCCTGCGCCTCGGCCACGGCGTGCGCATCGCCCAGGACGTCTTCCTGGAGCGTGAGGACGACGAGAACACGTTCGTGTCGCTCGGCCCGCTCGCCCAGTGGGTGCGCGACCAGCAGATCGCGCTCGAGCTCTCGCCGAGCTCGAACCTGCAGACCGGTGCCGTCGAGGCGTGGGGCGACGAGCTCGTCGACCACCCGTTCGACGTGCTGTACCAGCTCGGCTTCCGGGTGACCGTCAACACGGACAACCGCCTGATGAGCGACACCTCGCTCAGCCAGGAGCTCGCCCTGCTCAGCGACGCGTTCGCCTACGACCTCTCCGACCTGCAGACGTTCCAGCTGAACGCGGCCGATGCGGCCTTCCTCCCGCTCGAGGACCGCGAGGAGCTCGCGGACATCATCACCGAGGGCTTCGACCGCGCCTAGGGCGCGTTCGACTTCTTCCAAGCGAGGGTTGAGAGACTTCAGGACGTGCTTCCTCCCCTTCCCGAAACCGCCATCACCATCGGCGCGCAGGCCGACGACTGGAGGGGCGCCGTGCGCCTCGCCGGCGACGCCCTCGCCCGCTCCGGCGCGGCGACGCCCGCCTTCGCCGAGGAGATGATCCGGGTGATCGAGGAGTTCGGACCCTACGTCGTCATCGCGCCCGGGCTCGCCCTCGCCCACGCCCGGCCGGGCCCCGAGACGCTCGCCGACGGCCTCTCCGTCGTTACCCTCGCGACGCCCGTGGCCTTCGGGCACGCGCACAACGATCCGGTGAGCGTCGTGCTCGGCCTCTCCGCGACGAACTCGGACGGCCACATCGCCGGAGTCGCCGGGCTCGCGAACATCTTCAACGACGAGGGCGCCATCTCGCGCCTCGCGGCGGCGACGAGCACCGACGAGGTGCTCGCTATCATGAAGCAGGGCGAGAGGCAATCATGAAGATCGTGGCCATCTGCGGCGTCGGGGTGGGCACCTCGGCCATCCTCAAGGTGAACGCCGAGCGCGCGCTGGCCCGGCTCGGCCTCGAGGCCGACGTGACGGCGTCCGACGCCGCCAACGTGCAGGTGGCTGCGGAGGACGCCCAGGTCATCCTCTCCTCACCGGAGCTCGTGAGCCGGATCGGCAAGACCTTCGCCGATGTCGTCGTGATCGAGAACTACTTCGACCTCGACGAGATCGCCGAGAAGCTGCAGAAGGCCATCGGCTGACCCTCCGACGGTAATCCGGCGCCATCCCGCGCCGGACGCCGACGCCTCGACGTCGGGCACATCGGATGCGGGACCGAGCGGGATCAGCCCGCGATGAGGGCGTGCACGCTCCGGCTCAGCTCAGCGACCACGCCGCGCGCGGCCTCGCGGCGCTCGTCCGCGTCGCCCGTCGTGCTATGCGCGTCGATGTAGACCTTCACCTTGGGCTCCGTGCCGCTCGGCCGCACGATCACGCGCGCGCCGCCCTCGAGCCAGAAGCGCAGCACGTCGCTCGGCGGGAGGTCGCCGAAGCCCTCGCTCAGGTCGTCGACCCGTTCGACCGCGATGCTGCCGATGCGGCGCGGCGGGTTCGACCGGAGCCGCTCCATGGTGCGCGGGATGTCGGCGAGGTCGGTGACCCGCACGGACACCTGGTCCGACGCGAAGTGCCCGAAGCGCTCCGCGAAGTCGCGGTCGTACGAGTCGATGGTGCGGCCCTCGGACTTGAGCAGGAGCGCGCCCTCGAGGGCGGCCACGGCGGCGGAGATGCCGTCCTTGTCGCTGACCTTCCAGGGGTCGACGAGGTAGCCGAGCGCCTCCTCGTAGCCGTAGATGAGGTCCGGCACGCGGGAGATCCACTTGAAGCCGGTGAGCGTCTCGGCGAAGCCGAAGCCGAACTCGCGCGCGATGGCGGCGAGGGCGGGCGACGACACGATCGAGGACGCGAAGGCGCCGGTCTTGCCCTCCCGGCGGTAGCGCTCGGCGATCCCGAGTCCGAGCAGGGTGCCGATCTCGTTGCCGCTGAGGCGCCGCCACGCGCCGTGGTCGTCGACGATGGCCACGGCGAGGCGGTCCGCGTCGGGGTCGTTCGCGAGGATGAGTTCCGCGCCCGATTCGATCGCCTTCGCGAACGCGAGGTCGAGGGCGCCCGGCTCCTCGGGGTTGGGGAACTCGACGGTCGGGAAGGTGGGGTCCGGCTCGAGTTGCTCCTCGACGAGGATGGGCGGGTTCACGCCGGTCGCCTCGAACACGCGGCGGGCGACGTCCCAGCCCACCCCGTGCATGGGCGTGTAGACGAAGCGGATGGGGGAGACCGGCGCCTCGAGGATGGACGCGGTCAGGCTGACGTACTCGTCGACGACGCTCTCGTCCGCGATCGTGTAATCGGTGGAGCGCGGAAGAGTCGCGACGCTGCGCTCGGCCGCGACCTTCGCGATGAAGGCGGCGATGTCCCGGTCGGCGGGGGAGACGATCTGCGAGCCGCCGTCCGCGCCACCGAGGTAGACCTTGTAGCCGTTGTCCTTGGCGGGATTGTGCGACGCGGTGACCATGACGCCCGCGTCGACGCCGAGGTGGCGCACGGCGAACGCGAGCACGGGCGTCGGCAGCATCCGAGGCAGCAGGACGGCGCGCACGCCGGCCCCGGCCATGATCTCGGCGGTGTCCCGCGCGAAGACCTCGGAGTTCTTCCGCACGTCGTAGCCGATCACGATCGAGGGGCGCGGGCTCCGGCTGCGCAGGTAGTCGGCGAAGCCTGCTGCGGCCTGCGCCACGAGCACGCGGTTCATGCGGTTCGAGCCCGCGCCGAGCGATCCGCGCAGGCCGGCGGTGCCGAACTGCAGGCGCGCGTCGAAGCGGTCGCGCAGGTCGGCGACCGCCGCATCCCGGGCGTCGCCCGAGCCGGTGGTCGCGGCGTCGAGCAGGGCGCCGAGCTCCGCGCGGGTCTCCTCGTCCGGGTCCTGGTCGAGCCAGGCGTTCGCTGCGGCGAGCAGCGCCTCGTCGAGCGCGGGGCGGCTCACAGCGCGCCCACGATCCGGGCGAGCAGGTCGCCGATGCGGCCCTCCGCCTCGCGGCCGGCCTCGAGCACCTCCTGGTGGCTGAGCGGCGTCTTCTGGATGCCCGCGGCGAGGTTCGTCACGAGCGACATCCCGAGCACCTCCATGCCCGCCTCGCGGGCCGCGATCGCCTCGAGGGCCGTGGACATGCCGACGATGTGGCCGCCGATCGCCTTCGCGTACTGCACCTCGGCCGGGGTCTCGTAGTGCGGGCCGCGGAACTGGCAGTAGACCCCCTCGTCGAGCTCGGGGTCGACGCTGTGGGCGATCCCGCGCAGCCGGGCGGAGTACAGGTCGGTGAGGTCGATGAAGGTCGCACCCTCGAGCGGCGAGTCCGCGGTGAGGTTGATGTGGTCGCTGATCAGTACCGGCGTGCCCGGCGTCCAGTGCTCCTTGATGCCGCCCGCGCCGTTGGTGAGCACCATCACCTTGGCGCCGGTCGCGGCCGCCGTGCGCACCGAGTGCGCGACCCGGCGGACGCCGTGGCCCTCGTAGTAGTGCGTGCGGGCGCCGATGACCAGCGCGTGCGCGCCGCTCGCCAGGCGGATGCTGCGCAGCGTGCCGACGTGGCCGGACAGCGCGGGGGCGGAGAAGCCGACGATGTCGGTGGCGGGCACCGTCGCGACCGTCTCGCCGAGCAGGTCCGCGGCCTTGCCCCAGCCGCTGCCGAGGGTGAGGGCGATGTCGTGCCGCTCGACCCCTGTCGCCTCCGCGATCTGCGCGGCGGCCTGCGCGGCGATCTCGAAGGGGCTGTTCTCGGGCACGTCGAGCGGATTCTGCGCGGTGAGCATCCACCGATTGTAGGGGCCGGAGGGCCGCGACCTGCCCGGCGGACGCGTCCTCTTTGGCGGGCACAGGCTTCTCGGGAGACAATGAGCCCCATGGCCTACGAGTTCGACACCCCGCAGAAGATCGCCGTCCTCGGAGGAGGCCCCGGAGGCTACGAAGCCGCCATCGCCGGAGCCCAGCTGGGCGCCGAGGTGACGCTCATCGAGCGGGTCGGCGTGGGCGGGTCCGCCGTCATGACGGACGTCGTGCCGTCGAAGACCCTCATCGCCACCGCGGAGGCCACGAACTCGATCGGCGAGGCCGCCGATCTCGGCGTGCAGTTCTTCAGCCGCTCCGATGCCTCGCACCGCCCGGTGCGGCCGGAGGTGGCCGTCAACCTGCGCGCGGTGAACCAGCGCCTGCTGCGCCTGGCCCGGCAGCAGTCCGAGGACCTGCGCGGCAGCCTCGTGCGCGCGGGCGTGCGGATCGTGCAGGGCGAGGGGCGCCTCGACGGCACCAACCGCATCATCGTGTCCACCGCGCGCGGCGCGTCCGGCACGGACTTCGACGAGATCACGGCCGACACCCTGGTGCTCGCGATGGGCGCTCGTCCCCGCGTGCTCGACTCCGCGAAGCCGGACGGCGAGCGCATCCTCACCTGGACGCAGCTCTACAACATGGAGGCGACCCCGGAGCACCTCATCGTCGTGGGCTCCGGTGTGACGGGCGCGGAGTTCGCCTCGGCGTACACCGCGCTCGGATCGAAGGTGACGCTGATCTCCAGCCGCGACCAGGTGCTGCCGGGCGAGGACGCCGACGCCGCCGACCTCATCGAGGACGTGTTCAAGCGCAACGGCATGACCGTGCTGTCCAAGACCCGCGCCGAGAGCGTCGTGAACCGCGGCGACTCCGTGGTCGCCACGCTGACCGATGGCCGCACCGTCGAGGGCAGCCACTGCCTCATGGCCGTCGGCGCCGTGCCGAACACCGCGGGCATCGGCCTCGAGGAGGCCGGCGTGCAGTTGACCGACTCCGGGCACGTGCGCGTGAACCGCGTCGCTCGCACCTCGGTCTCGAACATCTATGCCGCCGGCGACTGCAGCACGTCGCTGCCGCTCGCCTCGGTCGCGTCCATGCAGGGCCGGACCGCCGTCTACCACGCGATGGGCGACGCGGTGAACCCGACGGAGCTGCGCAACGTGACGTCGAACATTTTCACCCAGCCCGAGATCGCGACGGTCGGCTGGTCGCAGAAGGACATCGAGGAGGGCATCGCCCAGGGCGAGATCTACAAGCTGCCCCTGGCCTCCAACCCGCGCGCCAAGATGCAGAACGTGAAGGACGGCTTCGTGAAGCTGTTCGCCCGCACCGGATCCGGCACCGTCATCGGTGGCGTGATCGTGGCGCCCCGCGCGTCCGAGCTGATCTTCTCCCTCGCGATCGCCGTGGAGCACCGCCTCACCGTGGACGAGGTGGCGCGCGCGTTCACGGTGTACCCGTCGCTGTCGGGCTCCATCTCGGACGCGGCGCGCGCGATGCACATCGTCAAGTAGCGGAACGCCACCCCGCCCCGGTCTCAGGGACCGTGATGGGTCCCGTTCGCCTCGGGCGGGAGTCCGGGAACGCAATTCAGCAGATCCGCGTCGGCTTCCTCTCGCAATTCAGCAGATTCCGGCCCGAGGTCGGCATGTCGGCCGCCGGCAACGGCGTGTCGGGCGAAATCTGCTGAATTGCATCGCCGCGGGTCCTGACTTGCGCACGCTCTCCGAGGACGTCGGCGTAGGGAGCGTCCCTTCGCCGAGCTCAGGGACCGTACCGGGTGACCCCGCGGAGGGAGCGGTGGGGCTAGGCGATCTCGAGGAGGACGTGGCCCGAGGAGACCGTGACGCCCACCTGGGCGGCGAGGTTCGCGATGGTGCCGTCGCGGTGCGCGGTCAGCGGCTGCTCCATCTTCATGGCCTCGAGCACGAGGATCAGGTCGCCCTTCACTACGCTGTCGCCGTCCGCGACGGCAACCTTCACGACGGTCGCCTGCATCGGCGACTTCACGGAGTTGCCGGATGCCGCCGTCGCGATGGATCCGCTGCCGCGCCGCCGCGGGGCGGGGGCGACCGTGGCCGCGGCGGCACCGCCGCGGAACAGGTTCTGGGGAAGGGAGACCTCGACGCGCTTGCCGCCGACCTCGACGACCACGTCCTGGCGCTTCTCGGGTCCGGCGGCGGCATCGCTGCCGAGCTCGCCCGTCCAGGGCTCGATCTCGTTGACGTACTCGGTCTCGATCCACCGCGTGTAGACGGAGAAGGGGGAGCCGTTCGACGGCGCGAACGCCTCGTCCCGCACCACCGCGCGGTGGAACGGCAGCACGGTGGGCAGCCCCGCGACCTCGAACTCGTCGAGGGCGCGGCGGGAGCGCTCGAGGGCGTCCTCGCGGCTGGACCCCGTGACGATGAGCTTGGCGAGCAGGGAGTCGAACGCGCCGGAGATCACGTCGCCCGCCTGCACGCCGGAGTCGACGCGCACGCCGGGACCGCCCGGCGCCTTGAACACGTGCACGGGACCGGGCGCGGGGAAGAAGCCGCGGCCCGCGTCCTCGCCGTTGATGCGGAACTCGAACGAGTGGCCGCGGGGTGCCGGGTCGTCGTAGTCGAGCACGCCGCCCTCGGCGAGCCGGAACTGCTCGCGCACGAGGTCGATGCCGGTGACCTCCTCGCTGACGGGGTGCTCGACCTGCAGGCGGGTGTTCACCTCGAGGAACGAGACGGTGCCGTCCTTGCCGATGAGGAACTCGCACGTCCCGGCGCCGACGTAGCCGACCTCGCGCAGGATGGCCTTGGACGCGCGGTAGAGCTCGGCGTTCTGCTCGTCGGAGAGGAAGGGCGCGGGCGCCTCCTCCACGAGCTTCTGGTGCCGGCGCTGCAGCGAGCAGTCGCGGGTCGACACGACGACGACGTTGCCGTGCGCGTCGGCGAGGCACTGGGTCTCGACGTGTCGCGGCTCGTCGAGGTACTTCTCCACGAAGCACTCGCCGCGGCCGAAGGCGGCGATGGCCTCGCGGGTGGCGGACTCGAACTGCTCGGCGACCTCGTCACGGGTGCGGGCGACCTTCAGGCCGCGACCGCCGCCGCCGAACGCGGCCTTGATGGCCACGGGCAGGCCGTACTCGTCGACGAACTCGAGCACCTGCTCGGCGCCCGACACGGGGTTCAGGGTGCCCGGCGCCAGGGGCGCGCCGACGCGCTCGGCGACGTGCCGCGCGGTGACCTTGTCGCCCAGCTGCTCGATGGCGTCGGGGGAGGGGCCGATCCAGATGAGGCCCGCTGCCTGCACGGCACGGGCGAAGTCGGCGTTCTCGGCCAGGAAGCCGTAGCCGGGGTGCACCGCATCCGCGCCGGAGCGGCGGGCGATGGACAGGATCTTCTCGATCACGAGGTAGGTCTCGGCGCTCGTGCTGCCACCGAGGGCGTACGCCTCGTCGGCGAGGCGGGCGTGCATCGCGTCCCTGTCCTGGTCCGCGTAGACCGCGACGGAGCCGATCCCGCTGTCCCTGGCCGCTCGGATGACCCGGACGGCGATCTCGCCTCGGTTGGCGACCAGGACCTTGGTGATGCGCGACATGGAACCCAAGCCTAGGGGCGCGTTCCCGGCCTGATTTGAACCAGCCCTACAAAGATGCGCCCGCGTGTCGCGAGATCATCGACAACGGAGGCGAAACGCAGCCGAGGCGGTGTTCAGGCGGATGCGGCCCCGGCCCGGTTCCAGAGGCTCGGCCACTCGACGCCGAGCTCGCGCACCAGCCCGCGCAGGCGCGGGATCGACAGGCCGACCACCGTGTGCGGGTCCCCGACGATGCCGCTGATGAAGCCGGCCCCCATGCTGTCGATGGTGAAGGCGCCCGCCACGTGCAGCGGCTCGCCCGTCGCGATGTAGGCGTCGATCTCGTCGTCCGTGATGTCGTCCGCGAACGTGACGGACGCGGCCGTAGGGCCGCCGACCCCGCGCACGATCTCCCCGCCGCGCACGAGCAGCAGGTGGTGACCGGAGTGCAGCACGCCGGTGCGGCCGCGCTGGGCCAGCCAGCGCTCCCGGGCTCGCTCGGGCGTGTGCGGCTTCCCGTAGATCACGCCGTCGAGCTCGAAGGCCGAGTCACCGCCGAGCACGAGCCCGTCGATCGGCTCTCCCGGGTTGGCGGCGACGCCGCCCTCCGCCTTGGCCCGCGCGAGCAGCTGCACCATCTCCACGGCGGGCAGCGGGTTGCGGCCCTCCTCGGCCGCGCGCACCGTCTCCTCCTCGTCGACGAGGGGCGCGAGCACCACCGGCTCGATGCCCGCGGCGCGGAGGGTGGCGAGCCGGGCGGGGGAGGTGGAGGCGAGGTAGAGGCGCATGAGCACTTCCTGACGCGGTGTGGGATGCTCGACAAATGGGACAGTCGCGCCACGTATCCGCCGGCGCCGACGCCTCGGCGGTCGGCACCGAGCTCGAGTTGGAGGTCACCAACGTAGCCCACGGCGGTGTCTTCGTCGCCCGGCACGAGGGCCGCGTGGTGTTCGTCTCGGACGCGATCCCCGGCGAGCGCGTGCGTGCGCGCGTCGCCGACACCGGGCACTCGCGCTTCTGGCGCGCCGAGACGCTCGAGGTGCTCGACGCGTCCCCGCACCGCAGGCCGCATGTGTGGTCCGCCGCGGCGGTGGACCGCGCCCCCGAAGACCGCGCGGGTGGCGCCGAGTTCGGCCACATCGAGCTCGGCCACCAGCGTGAGCTGAAGCGCCAGGTGCTCGCCGACTCCCTGTCCCGCATGGCCACGGTCGAGTCCGACGTCGTCGTCGAGGCCCTGCCGGGCGACGAGGAGGCGGGCGGCCTCGGCTGGCGCACCCGCGTGCGCCTGCACGTCGACGAGGACGGCAACCTCGGCCCCTTCGCCGCCCGGTCGCACCGCGTCATCCCCGTGGACGAGCTCCCGCTCGCCACCCGCGCGGTCAACGAGAACGCTCCCTTGGGACAGCGCTTCCCCTCCGCCGAGGCGGTGGACGTCGTCGCGCCCTCCACGGGTCCGGCCCGCGTGCTGCTGCTCGACGGGACCGCACAGCGGCGCGACACCGTGACCGAGGTCGTGCGCGGCAGGCGCTTCGCGCAGGAGGCGGGCGGCTTCTGGCAGGTGCACCGCGCCGCGGCGGAGACCCTGTACGACGCCGTGCAGACGACGGTGGACGAGGCCGCGTTCGACCCGCGGGCCGCGAACCTCGACCTGTACGGCGGCGTCGGACTGCTCGCGGCGGCGCTCGGCGACCGCTTCGGCAGCACGGTGCGGATGACGAGCGTCGAGAGCAACGAGGTCGCCACGGAGTACGCGGGCGAGAACCTCTCCGAGTGGGTGGGCGCCCAGGCCGTGACCGCGCGCGTCGAGCGCTACCTGCAGCAGCTCTCCCGCGAGGCGACCGCCGCGGAGCGCAGGCGGCTGGAGGCGGCCACCGTGCTGCTCGACCCGCCCCGGTCGGGCGCCAAGCGCCCGGTCGTCGACGCCCTCGCCGCGCTGCGGCCCGCGCAGGTCGTCTACGTCGCCTGCGACCCGGTCGCGTTCTCCCGGGACGTCGCCCTGTTCGCCGAGCGCGGCTACACGCTGCGCTCGCTGCGCGCCTTCGATCTGTTCCCGCACACGCATCACGTCGAGGCCGTCGGTCTGCTGACCCGCTGAGCGGCGCCGCGGTGCCACCGCGCAGGGTGCCCGCGCCTCCACCGCCTCCGGGCCGGACGGTTGCGGACGGTTCCGCTCCGCGGCCCGGTACGATGGTGCAGGGCACTGGGGGCAGTGCCATCTAATACGGGTGGGACACCAGTGAGCAACGCAACTACACAGCAAGCGCCGACCGATACGCCGCAGCGCGTGCGGGTCTCGGTGGTCGACGACCACGAGTCGGTGCGCCTCGGCCTGAAGGCCGCCTGCATCGACGCCGGATACGAGTTCGTGCTCGCCGCGGCCAGCGCCAGGGAGCTCGTCGACGGGCTCGTGGGCAAGGAGTGCGACGTCGTCGTGCTCGACCTGTCGCTCGGCGACGGGTCGACCGTGACGGACAACGTCAAGCTCGCCCAGGCGACCGGCGCCGCCGTGCTCGTGCACAGCATCGCCGACCGCGTCGCGAGCGTGCGCGAGGCGCTCGCCGCGGGCGCCGCCGGTGTCATTCCCAAGTCGTCGGCGACGCGCACCGTCATGGCGGCCATCGCGACCGTCGCCCGGGGCGACGTGCTCAACAACCTCGAGTGGGCGACCGCGATCGACGCGGACAGCGACTTCGCGAAGGCGCAGCTCGGCCGTCGTGAGCGCGACGTCCTGCACCTCTACGCCTCCGGTCTTCCGCTCAAGGCGGTGGCGGAGCAGCTCGGTATCGCGAACTCGACGGCGCGCGAGTACCTGGACCGCATCCGGGTGAAGTACGTCGAGGTGGGTCGCCCCGCGCCCACCAAGGTGGACCTGCTGCGCCGCGCGGTCGAGGACGGAATCCTGCCCGGGCTCGACGCGGACGGCGGCGATGGCCGTTGAGCCGGTGGCGTTAGCCCCCGTCCCCGAGGCGAGCAGCCCCAAGAACCCCATCAGCCGAGCCCGCATCGAGACCGTCCTCGCGCGGGCCGTCGGCGGTTTCGGCCTCCTCTTCTTCGCGTTCCAGGGGCTGCCCGCGCTCCTGCGTCAGAACGATTCGCTCAACCCCGGCTGGTCGGCGCTCGTCATCACGGCGGTCTTCGGCGGGCTCGTGGCCGTCACCATCGCCAGCCTCGCGCGGCGCCTGGTCATGCCGGCGAACCGCTTCGTGGCGGTCGCGTACCTCGCCTCGCTGGCCACCTGGCCGCTCGGGGTCGAGGGGCCGGCGGGCTTCGAGAACGAACAGCCGTGGCTCTACGGCATCATGACCGTCGCCACGTCCTGCGCCGCCATCGCGTTCCCGGTCTGGGCCGCGTCCGTGTACACGGTCCTGTCGCCCGTGCTCTACGGCGTCGTGCGGATCCTGCCCGGCGGCGGCGGCGCCCCGCTCGGCATCACGGCGCTCGAGGTCGTCTACTCGATCATCCTCGGCGGCGCGGCGCTCGTGCTCGTCACGGTGCTCCGCCAGGCGACCAGCTCGGTCGACACGGCGCAGCACACCGCCCTCGACCGGTACTCGCACGCGGTGCGCCAGCACGCGACCGAGGTGGAGCGCGTGCAGGTGGACGCCATCGTGCACGACAGCGTGCTCACCACCTTCCTCTCGGCGGCGCGGGCGTACACGCCGGAGTCGCAGGACCTGGCGGCGCGGATGGCGCAGAACGCCATCCGGCACCTCGCCGACGCGGCGGTCAGCACCGGCGAGGACGGCGCCCTCGTACCCGTCAACACGCTCTCCCAGCGCATCGCCGCGTCCGCGGCCGGCTTCGCCGTGGACTTCGAGATGCGGCTCGCGGAGTGCACGGGGCACGGCGTGCCGGAGAACGCCGCCGAGGCCCTGCACTCGGCGACCGTGCAGGCGATGGTCAACAGCGTGCAGCACGCCGGCCGGCCCGACCGCGCGGTCAGCCGCTGGGTGTCGGTCGCGGGCGGCCAGGAGGGCGGCGTCGTCATCGAGATCGGTGACGACGGCGCCGGATTCGACACGCGGCACATCCCGGGCGAGCGGCTCGGCCTCCGCGTCTCCATCATCGAGCGCGTCGGCAAGGTGGGCGGCGCCGTCCACGTCGATTCCGAGCTGGGCCGCGGCACCGTCGTGCGAATCGAGTGGCCGGGCGAGGACAACATCGTCCCGCCCGTCGCGCCGGACGGGGGCATGGCGTGATCGCCGTCCCGCGCACCGTCATCCTCGCCCTCGCCGGGCTGTTCTCGGCGTACCACGTCATCCTCGGCATCGTCTCGCTGGGTCAGCCCGCGAGCCCCGTGCCCGCGATCATCGCCATGGCCCTCTACGTCCTGGCCACCGGACTCAGCCTGTACCCGCGCGGCCCCGTCCTGATGCCCACCTGGCTGGCCGCGTTCAACCTGGCGGTGTCGATCGCGATGCCGCTCCTCGTCACGAGCCAGCTGGACCCGGACGACAAGAACGGGTACGCCACCTGGTACGTCGCCGCGGTCGGCACCCTGCTCACGATCACCTCGACCAGGCGACGCCAGGCCTTCGCCTGGGTGGGCGTGCTCTCGCTCCTCCTGCAGACCGTGCTCTGGGCCGGGCTCGGCGGCCTGTCCAACCTCGGCGTGCTCGGCAGCGTGGTCTGGGTCGCGGTGTCGCACCTGCTGGCGCGGGCCCTCGCCAAGGCCGGACGCGACACCCGCCAGTTCGGCCTCGCCGAGCGCGAGGCGGCCGACTGGCAGGCCGCGCAGGACGCGCACCTCTTCGAGCGGCAGTTCCGGCTCCGCCAGACGAGCAGCATGGCGCTGCCCATGCTCAGGCGCATCGTGGAGCAGAACGGCCGGCTGAGCGACGCCGAGCGGCAGGAGTGCCTCTACCTCGAGGGCGCCATCCGCGACGAGATCCGCGGCCGCAAGCTGCTGAACGACGCGGTGCGGCAGGAGGTCATGGACGCGCGGCGGCGGGGCACCGTCGTCACCCTGCTCGACGAGGGCGGCATCGACGACCTCGACGAGGCAGAGCTCTCGCGCGTGCACTACTCGCTCGCCGACGCCATCCGCGCGACCCGCACCGACCGCCTGATCGCCCGCACCGTACCCGAGGGATCCGCCACGGCCGTCACGGTCGTCGGCCTCAGCGTCGCGGGCGACGGCAGCGCGAGCATGCTCGGCGAGGACGACCTCGACGACGAGGTGGACCTCTGGCTGGAGATCCCGCGCGTCGTCGTCGGCTGACCGCGTCCCGTCGCTGAGCGCGATACTCCGCAGTCGCCCCGCGAACGCCGCCGCTCAGCCGAGCAGCGGCTCCAGGCTGCGGGCACCGTCACGGAGCCGGTCGAGCACGTCGCCCGGATCCTCGACGCGGGTCACCGGCGCGGACAGCGCGAGACCGGCGACGAGCCGGCCGCGGGGCCCGCGGATCGGCAGCGCAATGCAGCCGTAGCCGCGGGAGAACTCGGCCACCTGGCGCGCGTACCCGGCAGCCTCCGTCTCGCGGCGGATCGCCGCGACCCGCTCCGCCGACGCCCGCACGGTGCCGGGCAGCGGCTCGCCGGCGGCAGCCAGCTCGGCGAGCAGCAGGCGGCCCATCGCGGACGCATCGAGCTCGCGCAGCGCGCGCGGCTCGTCGGTGAGGGGGAAGTCCGGGTCGAGGTCGAGCGGGTGCACCCGGTCGCCGTCGTAGCGGACGAGGTGGATGCCGCCGCGGATGTGCCCGCGGAGGGCGTCGAGCACCGAACGCGCCGCCCGCGGCGGAGGCGGCGGTGCCACGAGCGAGGCGAGCTCCACCACCTTCCGCCCCAGCGTGAACCCGCGCAGGTCGGGCATACGCACGAGGTACTCGTCCTCCACCAGGAGCGCGATGAGGCGGTAGGCGGTCGCGCGCGGCATTCCGAGCGCGGATGAGATCTCGTGCGCCGTCACGCCGGGTCCGCTGCGGGCGACCTCCTCGATCACGGACAGGGCGCTGTGGATCGCCTTCGGCTGGCGGCCCCGCAGGTCGGTGGGCGCGGGCGCCGCGCGATCGAGCGCGTCCGCGCCCTGCCCCGTCCGCGGTCCTGACCAGGTCATCGCGACGCTGCTCACTCCCCGCCGTGCGCGGCGGGCAGGGGATCGGCGCCCAGCACGTCCGCCGCGACCGGCTCGTCGTAGACGCCCACACGCTCGCGCAGCCACGGGCGCCCCCGCAGCGCGATCGCGTAGGCGAGCCCGCCGGCGAGCATGCCGCCCGCGAAAAGGAGGACGCCCACCCACCGCTCGCTCGTGACCTCGAGTACGAGGTAGGCGACCAGCGCCCCGCCGAGGAGCAGCGCCGCGGTGACGGCACGCAGGCCGACCGCGACGGTGAGCTCGCCGATGCGGCCGAGCAGCACCGGCACGGCGGCGCAGGCAACCACGTACGCGGTGATGTAGCCCGCCGCCGATGCGACGAGCAGCACCCCCATGGCGTCCCAGAGCGGGACACCGGTGAGCGCGACGGCGACCGGCACCGCGGCGACGACCGGCACGGACGCGGCGACCGCGACGAGGGGCGTCCGGAAGCGGGCGTGCGTGCGCCCGAACGCGGCGGGCAGCACCCCCTCACGCCCCATGGAGAACAGCACGCGCACGAGCGCCATCATCGACGCGATGGCGCAGGCGAGGCAGGACGCGGCGATACCGACGTCGAGCATCAGCCCCACGCCCTCGACGCCGTTCGCTGCGGCGAGGTCGTCGACCGGCGAGTCGCTCCCGGTGATGTCGAGGCCGAGCGCGTGGAAGCCGACCAGCTGGCTGTAGCAGGCGAGCAGGTAGAAGCCGCCCGCGCCGAGCACCGTCCAGCGGACGGCGCGGGGGATCGCCGAGAACGGCCGGCGCGCCTCGACGCCGAGGGTGGTCGGCGTCTCGAAGCCGACGAACGCCGTGACGGCGAGCACCGCGCCCACGGCGAACGCGGCGGGCGAGGTGCCCTCGAGGCTCAGGGCGCGGATGTCGACGGGGCCGACCGTCACGAGCAGGGCGACCACGAGGGCGAGGATGATGGCGACGGACACGCTCTCCACGACGAGGGTGACCCGCGTGGACAGCCGCACGCCCCCGGCGACGACCGCGAACACGACGGCGGCGAGCACCGCGATGACCACGGCGGGCAGCAGCGGGGAGCCGGCGGCGCCGGGTGCGGCCCGGCCGAGCAGGAGGGCGGCCGTGTGGCCCGCGCCGGCCAGGGCGAACATCGAGATGAAGCCGTAGCCGAGCAGCAGGGCGGTGCCCGCGATCACGCCGGGGCCCGCGCCGAGGCTGCGCGCGACGTAGGTGTACAGGGAGCCGGCGGCCGCGATGCGGCGCGCGAACTGGTTCACGCAGCTCGCCACGAGCAGCGACAGCAGCAACGCGGTCGCCAGCGCGAGCACCGTTCCGCCCGGACTGCCGACGACCCCGGCGACGAGCGCCGGTATCAGGGTCGCGGCGGCCGACGGGGCCATGGCGGAGACCGACTGGGCCAGCACGTCGACGAAGCCGACGCTGCGCCGGTCGAGCCCCTCGACAGGGGAGCGGGTGCCGATCCCGGGGACGGGCGGCGGCGACGCGATCGCGCGTTCGAGAGCCGTCACGCTGGTCCTCCTCGGGTGCCGCCCGGCGCGGGCGCCTGCCCTGCACGGTAATGGGGCCGCGTTGCGGTGGCGCGACACCCGTGTTTCCAACGCGTGACCGGTGAATGAGACGGTCGCCGCAGCGCGTCCCATTCGCCGCCCCGCAGACGTTACGCCGGCGGAACGGGGCGGCAACGTCGGCGCGGGACGCTACCCGAGCGTGCATCGGCGCAACAACCCCTCACCCCTCCAGGAGCACCATGTCAGCTGTTACGAAAGGTCCGGCGGCCTTCCCGGCCCTGGCGCAGCCCCGCGCGCTGCGCGGCTCCCTCGGCGTCACCGCCATCGTCTTCATGGTGGTCGCGGCCGCCGCCCCGCTCACCGTGGTCGGCGGCGCCGCGCCGCTCGGCATCCTGCTCGGCAACGGCGTCGGCTTCCCCAGCCTCTACGCCATCTCGGCCGTGATCCTCCTGTTCTTCGCCGTCGGCCTCGCCGCCATGACCCGGCACGTGCCGAAGCCGGGCGCGTTCTTCACGTTCGTCGGCTACGGCCTCGGCCGCCCCGCCGGCCTGGCGGCGGCGTTCCTCGCCCTGCTGACCTACACCGCCATCCAGGTGAGCGTGCACGGCTACATCGGCTACCTGCTCGGCGTGACCGTCGCCGGGCTGGGCGGCCCGGACCTGCCGTGGTACCTCTACTCGCTCGTCGTCGTCGCGCTGGTCGGCGTGCTCGGCTACCGGCACATCGACCTCTCGTCGAAGGTGCTCGGCGTGCTCCTCGTCGGCGAGGTGGGCATCGTGCTCGCGCTCGTCGCCGCCGTCGTGCTCGCCGGGGGCGGCGAGGGCCTCTCGCTCGCGCCGTTCGAGCCGGCCAACGTGGTCAGCGGGTCACCGGGCGTCGGGCTCATGTTCGCCATCGCCGCGTTCATCGGCTTCGAGGCCACCGCGATCTTCCGCGACGAGGCGCGGGACCCGGTGCGCACGATCCCGCGCGCGACCTACGTCGCGGTCATCGGCATCGGCGTGTTCTACACGCTCGCCTCCTGGGGGCTCGTCATGGCGTGGGGCCCGAGCCAGGCGCTCGCCGTCGCCGCCGACGACCCCGGGGCGATGATCCTCGTCACGACGGCCAAGTACCTCGGGCCCGCGGGTGAGCTCATCATGAACGTGCTGCTGATCACGAGCATGTTCGCCTGCGTGCTCTCCTTCCACAACGTGATCACCCGGTACCAGCACTCCATGTCGAACGCGGGCCTCCTGCCCGGCCTGCTCGGCGGCGTGCACGCCCGGCACTCGTCGCCGCACTCGTCCTCGCTCGTGCAGACCGGCACGGCCGGCGCGCTCATCGTGCTGTTCGGCGTCCTCGCCCTCGATCCCGTGCTGCAGGTGTTCACCTGGTTCGCCGGTGTCGCGACGCTGGCCATCGCGATCCTCATGGCCGTGACGAGCCTCTCCGTCATCGTCTACTTCGCCCGCACCAAGAAGGATCGCCGGGTGTGGAACACGGTGATCGCTCCCGCGCTCGGCCTCGTCGGGCTGCTCGGTTCCGCCGTCGTCATCACGGCCTACTTCCCGCTGCTCGTCGGCGACGTCGACGCGGAGGGCGCCCCGGCCTTCGGCGCCGTGAGCGCGGTGCTGCTGACGGTCATCGCCGCCTTCCCGGTGATCGGCGTCGTCCAGGCGCTCGTCCTGCGCCGCACGCGGCCCGCCGCCTACGCCACCATCACCGAGGCCATCGCCTGACCGGCGCCGCCGCACCCTCCCCTTCCGCCTCGTCCCTCCGCGCCGCTCCCGGCGCACCGCACCACGACCCAAGGAGAACCCCATGACCATCGCCGACATCGAGATCACCGCGGACCGTTCGCCGGGCGCGGACGCCCCGCACCCGCTCGCGAGCCTCACCGCGCCCGAGTTCGAGCGCATCCGGGACATCGTGACCGCCGCGCCGGACTTCACGCCCACCACGCGGTTCGCCTACGTCGGCCTCGAGGAGCCGCACAAGCGCGAGGTCCTCGCCTGGCAGGCGGGGGACGGCGCCCTGCCCGACCGCCGTGCGCGGGTGATGCTGCTCGACGTCACGACGGGGCGCTCGACCGACAGTGTGGTGTCTCTCGGCGCGGGAGAGTTCGTGTCCACCGTCGTGCTCGACGGCTCGACCGGGCAGCTGCCCATCCTGATCGAGGAGTTCGACGCGATCGCCGGGATCGTCGCGGATGACGCCGGCTGGGTTGCCGCGCTCGCCGCGCGCGGCCTCACCGTCGACACGGTCATCGTGGTTCCCCTGTCCGCCGGCCACTACGGCTACGAGGAGGAGGAGGGTCGCCGCATCGTCCGGGTGCTCGCGTTCCGCCAGGACTACCCCGAGGACCACCCGTGGGCGCATCCCGTGGACGGCCTCAGCGCCTATGTCGACACCGCGGCGCGCAGCGTCACCCGGCTCGTCGACGCGGGTCAGCTGCCGGTGCCCGCGGAGTCCGGGAACTTCGACGACCCCGCGGTGCAGGGCGCGCCGCTCAGCACGCTGAAGCCCATCGTCATCACCCAGCCCGAGGGGCCGAGCTTCACGGTGGACGGCGAGTGGGTGTCCTGGGCCAACTGGCGCTTCCAGGTGGGCTTCGACACCCGCGAGGGCCTCGTGCTGCGCCAGCTGTCGTTCGACGACCAGGGCGAGGAGCGCCCCGTCATCTACCGCGCCTCGATCAACGAGATGCTCGTGCCCTACGCCGACCCCTCCCCGGTGCGGTTCTGGCAGAACTACTTCGACACCGGCGAGTACCTGTTCGGCCGGTTCACGAACTCGCTCGCGCTCGGCTGCGACTGCGTCGGCGAGATCCACTACTTCGACGCGACCCTGGCCGACGAGCTCGGCAATCCGTTCACCATCGAGAACGGCATCTGCATGCACGAGGAGGACTTCGGCACGCTGTGGAAGCACAGCGACATGTTCACCGGCTCGAGCGAGGTGCGCCGGTCACGCCGCCTGGTGATCTCGTTCTTCACCACGGTGGGCAACTACGACTACGGCTTCTACTGGTACTTGTACCTCGACGGCACCATCGAGTGCGAGGCCAAGCTCACCGGCATCCTCTTCACCTCGTCCTACCCGGGACTGGACGCGGACGGCGCGGACTACCCCTACGCCTCAGAGGTCGCGCCCGGCCTGGGCGGCCCCTACCACCAGCACCTCTTCTCGGCGCGGCTCGACATGATGGTCGACGGGCTGTCGAACGCCGTCGACGAGGTCGAGGCGGTGCGGGTTCCGGTGGGACCCGGCAACCCGCACGGCAACGCGTTCACCAACCGGCGCACCCGCCTGTCCACCGAGAGCGAGTCCGGACGGGTCGCCGACGCATCCGTCGCCCGCGCCTGGCACGTGGTGAACACCGAGAAGACCAACCGCATGGGCCGTCCCACCGGCTACGTGCTCTACCCCGAGGACGCGCCCGTGCTGATGGCGGACGAGTCCTCCTCGATCGCGAAGCGGGCGGAGTTCGCCACGAAGCACCTGTTCGTGACTCAGTACGACCCGGCGGAGCGGTACGCCGCGGGCGACTTCGTGCACCAGAACCCGGGCGGCGACGGCGTGACGAAGTTCACGGCGCGCGACCGCGGGATCGACGGTGAGGACATCGTGCTGTGGCACACGTTCGGGCCGACGCACTTCCCGCGCCCCGAGGACTGGCCGGTCATGCCGACGGACTACGCCAGGTTCACGCTCAAGCCCTACGGCTTCTTCGGCAAGAACCCGGCCCTGAACGTGCCGCCCAGCACGGCGTCGGACCACTGCTCGATGGGCCACGGCTCCGCCGGTGCCCACGAGACCCACGCCGGGCACGCGGGCCAGGCCGGCCACCCCGGCCACGGCGCGCACGACGGCCACCCGGGGCACATCCACTAGGCGCGGGACGCAGTCGATGGCCGAGATCCTCCACCTGAGCGCGCTGCTGCCCGCCGCCGTGAGCACCTGCTGCACGGTCGGGGCCGCCCGGTCCCGCGGCGCGCTGGGGGTGATCTCGGCCGTCGTCATGCTCCTGGCGATGGCCGACCTCTCCGGCGGCCGGCTGCTGTCGCCCCTGATCTGGAGCGCCCTGCTCATCGCGTCTGCGGTGGGCGGGGCGCTCGCCGCGCGCCTGGCGTCCCCGCGGGCCGACGCCGGCGACGGGGATGCGGTCGGGATGGGCACCCACGCCGCCCTCGGTCTCGTCGTGATGGCGGGCCTCGTGGTGCTGATGGCGGCGGGAGGCCCGGCGGCGGCGGGGTCCGCGGCCGGGCATCCCGCGCATGCGGCCGCTGCGGCCGGACCGCTGACCGGCACGGTCTGGGCGGGCACAGCGGCGTACCTCGCGTTCAGCTGCGCCCTCCTGCGGCGCGGCGCCCTGCCGCCGGCACACGCGGCGGGAGTCGTGATGCGGGGGAGCGCGGGCACCGGAGTCGCCCTCCGGGGTGTGCGCCGCGACCGGCTCGAGGTCGCCGGCATGGCGGTATCCGTCGCGCTCATGGCGGCGGCACTGCTGGCCTGAACCAGCGGGCGGAAGCGGGCCGGTGGAGCGTGCCGGTGATGCGTGCCCGTTAACGAAGGAAAGGGCCGGTCTTGGACCGGCCCTTTCCTAACCCCGAGTCAGAACGACAACCCGAATATCGCCCTGACTCGCCCCCAAAACATTCGCCCGCTTACCCTAGTCGGCGAATGTCAGGTGGTGTGACTCTTGGAGTAACACCTAGCGATATCTATCTTGGCGGCCCGGCGGGAGCGGGGAAAGTCGTCATTTATGAGGACAACCGGGGGACAGATTTCCCGGATTGTGTCGACCGGATGCCCGGAACCCCCGGTGAGCGCCGGCGTGACCGAGGGGTACACGGGGTACAGCGCGAGTGCGAGTCGTCCCCCGGTCGAGCGTGCGGGCCGTTCCGGCGCCGCGGCGTCACCGGGTCGAGGGTAGCGCATCCGCCCCTGAGGGCGCCAGAGCGCGGCAGGTCAGCCGGAGAACCCGCGCCAGCGACCGCGGCCGACCTCGACGGGGGTCCGGATGCCCCGGCGGCTGCGGTCCCACGCGGACGGAGGGGGCACCACCGCCTCCTCGGCCGCGGCGGACCCGCGCTGCTCCGCGAGCGCGGCGAGCACCGCCGTCACCGCGGCGATCTCCTCCTCGGTGGGGTTGCCTGCCGTGACCCGCACGTCGACCGCCGCCTGCTGCGCGGCGGCGTCCTCCGGAGTCGTGCCCTCGTCGCTCACAGCGGGATGTTCCCGTGCTTCTTCGGCGGCACGTTCGCGCGCTTCGTGCGCAGCGCCCGCATCGCCTTGATGACCGAGACGCGGGTGGCGGCCGGCTCGATCACGCCGTCGAGCTCGCCGCGCTCCGCCGCGAGGAACGGGCTCGCCACGTTGTAGGTGTACTCGTTCGCGAGCTTGGTGCGCACGGCGGCCACGTCCTCGCCGGCCTCCTCCGCCCGCCGGATCTCGCCGCGGTACAGGATGTTGACGGCTCCCTGGCCACCCATCACGGCGATCTCGGCCGTGGGCCAGGCGAGGTTGATGTCGGCGCCGAGCTGCTTCGAGCCCATCACGATGTACGCGCCGCCGTAGGCCTTGCGGGTGATGATCGTGACGAGCGGCACGGTCGCCTCGGCGTAGGCGTAGAGCAGCTTCGCGCCGCGGCGGATGACGCCGGTCCACTCCTGGTCCGTGCCGGGCAGGTACCCCGGCACGTCGACGAAGGTGAGGATCGGGATGGAGAACGCGTCGCAGAACCGCACGAAGCGCGCCGCCTTCTCGCCGGCCTCGATGTTGAGCGTGCCCGCCATCGCGTTGGGCTGATTGGCGACGATGCCGACCGACCGGCCCTCCACGCGCGCGAAGCCCACCACGATGTTCGGCGCGAACAGCGGCTGCGTCTCGAGGAACTCGCCGTGGTCGACGACGTGCTCGATGACGGTGTGCACGTCGTACGGCTGGTTCGGGGAGTCCGGGATGAGGGTGTTCAGCTTCCGGTCCGCGTCGGTGATCTCGAGCTCGACGTCGCTCGCGTAGACCGGGAGCTCGGACAGGTTGTTGTCGGGGAGGTAGCCGATCAGGGTCCGCGCGTAGTCCAGCGCGTCGTTCTCGTCGCTCGCCAGGTAGTGCGAGACGCCGGAGACGCTGTTGTGCGTGTAGGCGCCGCCCAGCTCCTCGAAGCCCACGTCCTCGCCCGTGACGGTCTTGATGACGTCCGGTCCGGTGACGAACATGTGGCTCGTCTTGTCGACCATGATCACGAAGTCGGTGAGCGCGGGGGAGTAGACGGCGCCGCCCGCGGCCGGGCCCATGATGATCGAGATCTGCGGGATGACACCCGAGGCCGCCGTGTTCAGGCGGAAGATCTCGCCGTACTTGCCGAGGGCGACGACGCCCTCCTGGATGCGGGCTCCGCCGGAGTCGAGGAGCCCGATGATGGGCACGCCCGTCTTGATGGCGAGCTCCATCACCTTGATGATCTTCTCGCCGGCGACCTCGCCCAGCGAGCCGCCGAAGATCGTGAAGTCCTGCGAGTAGACCGCCACCTGGCGGCCGTGGATGGTGCCGGTGCCCGTGACGACGGCGTCGCCGTAGGGCCGCTTCTTCTCCATGCCGAAGGCGTGCGTGCGGTGCCGCACGAACTCGTCGAGCTCCACGAAGGAGCCGTGGTCGAGCAGGAGGGCGATGCGCTCCCGTGCGGTCATCTTGCCCCGCGCGTGCTGCTTCTCGATCGCGGCCTCACCGCTCGCCGTGACCGCCTCGTGGTACCGGTTCTTGAGGTCCGCCAGCTTGCCGGCGGTCGTGTGCATGTCTGGGCGGGAGTCGCTGGGGGTCACGCCGCCACTTTACCTGCGGGCCCGATCGGGGGCCGGGAGCGCGCGGGCGCGCGCTCGCGGTCCTGAGCCTGTCGTCGCGACGCGCGGCCGGAACCGCCTTAGGCCCTCAACAGAAGTACGTGAGACCGACCGGCGAGCCGATCTCCGTCAAGACGCCGTTGTTCTCCGCAACAGCGAGTCCCCACCTGTCGTCCCAGGAGGCCTGTGGATCGTCATCGGCGGGGCCCAGCAGTGTCGAAGACAGCACAACCGCGTGCCGTGCGTCCGCACTTCCGCCAACCCACGAGGGCGGCAGTGCCGCGAACACAGGTTCGGCGCTTGTGCCGAGCTTTCCTCCCGCCGTGGTGGTGATACTGGTCATCGCCCCCGCTGACGCTGTGGACGCGTCGGCGAAGACCTTGAAGCCCAATGGGCCCTCGTCCCCCGGCTCCTGGAAATCGGCCAGAGGGTCGAGCTGACGGACGTGGATGCCGATGGAGTACGAGTAGCTCGTCGAGGCCCCGCAGTCCGGGTCGCCGGCGTAGACCCGGACTGTCGGGTCCTCGCCGAGCTCCTCCGTAAGGGCCGCAACCAGACTCGTCGGCTCGTCGAGGTAACCGAACGCGGTCTCCGCGCCGTCGTCGAACACCAGGCTCACCTCGTCCGGTCCGATCCGGACGGAGCCGAGGACGGCGTCCCCGGGCGTGGAGCTGGGGGTCGGCGTGAGGGAGGGCGACACGGACGGACTTGGCGAGGGGAAGGGGGTCGGCACGTCAGTGCCGATCGCCCCGGTCGTCACGCGGGGAGCAGCGTCCGGAGAGCCGTCGGGGCCAGCGGCACAGCCGGAGAGGAAAAGCGACAGAACGACGGCCGATGCGGCCGAGCAGGTAGCCGCGCGCTGGGGAACCGAGGGGGAATTCTTCGCGTTGTGAATCTAGGGTCGAAGAGGTCGTCGTCCCATAACGATCTGGTGCAGTCGGATAACGAATCGAGCGCGTCCTAGGCTGGGCGCATGCCGTTCCCGCGCGCCGCCGCCGTCAGCCCCCGGCTCGAGCACCTCGAGCACACCGGCTCGACGAACGACGACCTCGTCGCCCGGGCCACGGGTGCCGAGGCGGCGTCCTGGCCGTCGCTCTCCGTCATCGTCACCACGGATCAGCGCTCCGGGCGCGGGCGCCTTGGCCGGTCGTGGGTGGCCCCCGCGGGCAGCTCCCTGGCCGCCTCCGTGCTGCTGCGTATCGCGGGCGTGCCGGTGGAGCGCTGGGGCTGGGTGCCGCTGCTCGCGGGCGCCGCGATGACCCGCGCCGTCCGCGCCGCGCTCGCGTCAGTCCCCGAGCCCGCGCCCGAGGCGACGCTCAAGTGGCCGAACGACGTGCTGATCGACGGCGCCAAGGTCAGCGGCATCCTGTGCGAGCTGCTGCCGGGTGCGGTCGTCGTCGGCTCCGGGGTCAACGTCTCGCTCGGCGACGAGGACCTCCCCACCCTCACCTCGACGTCGCTCGCGCTCGCCGGGGTCGCCACACCCGACGCCGATGCGCTGCTCGCCGACTACCTCGGCGAGCTCGGCCGGCTGATCGACCGGTTCTCCGCCGCGGGCGGGGATGCGGAGGCCTCGGGCCTCCGGGCCGAGGTGCAGCAGCTCTGCGGCACGATCGGCACCGACGTGCGGGTGCACCTGCCGGACGGCTCGACCCTCGAGGGACGCGCGACGGGCCTCGACCCGCTCGGCCGCATCGTGATCCGATCCGTCTCCGATTCGTCGACGACGGCGATCGCGGCGGGCGACGTGACGCATCTGCGGTAGAACTGAGGGCATGGCCAGGAAGGTTTCCGCGATCCCGTCCTCCGGCCAGCAGACTCCGCAGAACGTCGACCAGGTGCACCCGGATCCGCCCGAGCGCATCCTCGCGCGGCTGCGTCCGCACGGCCGCGTGCTCCTGCTGCCGAGCCTCGTGCTCGTCGCCGTCGCGGGTGTCGCCGGGTACCTCGGTGGCGTGCTCGAGGAGTCCTGGCAGGTGAGCGCCCTGTACGGCGCCGCCGCGCTGGTGGTCGTGCTGTTCTGCCTCGTCCCCCTCCTCGCCTGGCTCGGCCATCGCTACGTCGTCACCACGAGGCGGCTGGTGCTGCGGCGCGGCCTCCTCGTGCGGGTGCGCCAGGAGCTGCTGCACAGCCGCGGCTACGACGTGAGCGTGACGCGCGGGCCGCTGCAGAGCGTCTTCCGCAGCGGGGACGTGCGCATCAACACGGGCCTGGAGGCGCCGGTCGTGCTGCGGGACGTGCCGAACGCCGACCTCGTGCTCCGGGCGCTGCAGGATCTGATGGAGGCGAGCGGCAATCCGATGGCCTCCCGCCGCCAGCAGTACGAGTCGAGGCCGGGCGCCGCACCCGACGAGACGCAGGCGTTCGGCGAGCGGTAATTTCACCGTCTCGGAATTGCCTAGGCTGTGCGCATGAAGATTTCCGTCATCGGTTGTGGCTACTTGGGAGCGGTGCATGCGGTGTGCATGGCAGAGCTGGGCCACGAGGTCGTAGGTGTGGACGTTGACCCCAACAAGATCGCGACGCTCAACCGGGGCGAGGCCCCGTTCTTCGAGCCCGGGCTCCCCGAGCTGCTCGAGAAGCTCGCGGACATCCGCGCCTCGGGCCGGCTGACCTTCAGCACGGACATCGCCGACGCGCGTGGCGCCGAGGTGCACTTCGTCGCGGTGGGCACGCCGCAGAAGAAGGGCAGCAACGCCGCGGATCTGACCTACGTCGATGCCGCCGTCGAGGCGCTCCTGCCCGTGCTCAGCCCGGGCGACATCGTGGTCGGCAAGTCGACCGTGCCCGTGGGCACGGTCGCCCGCCTCGCCCAGCGCGTCGCCGAGGGTGCGCCCGGCGCGATCCTCGCCTGGAACCCGGAGTTCCTCCGCGAGGGCTTCGCGCTCAAGGACACGCTGACGCCCGATCGCCTGGTCTATGGGGTGCCCGGCGGCAGCGACGGCGAGGCCGCCACCTCCGCGCTCGACGCCGTCTACGCCGTCGCGCTCGAGAACGACACGCCCCGCATCGTCACCGACTACGCCACCGCGGAGCTCGTGAAGGTCAGCGCGAACGCGTTCCTCGCCACCAAGATCTCGTTCATCAACGCCATGGCCGAGGTGTGCGAGGCGACGGGCGCCGACGTCACCCAGCTCGCGGACGCGATCGGTCACGACGCCCGCATCGGCCGCCGCTTCCTGAACGCCGGACTCGGTTTCGGCGGCGGCTGCCTGCCGAAGGACATCCGCGCGTTCATGGCGCGCGCCGACGAGCTCGGCGTCGATCAGGCGCTCAGCTTCCTCAGCGATGTCGACGCCATCAACCTGCGCCGCCGCACCCGCATGGTGGAGCTCGCACGCGAGGTCTGCGGCGGAGACCTGACCGGTAAGCGTATCGCCGTGCTCGGTCTCGCCTTCAAGCCCAACTCGGACGACGTGCGCGACTCGCCCGCCCTCTCCGTGGCCGCGGAGCTCGCGTCGAGCGGCGCGATCGTCGTCGCGACCGACCCGGAGGCGATCGAGACCTCTCGCGCGCGCAACCACGACCTGCACCTCGTGGAGACGGTCGAGGAGGCCGCCGCGGGAGCGGACGCCGTGCTCATCCTCACCGAGTGGCAGGAGTACCGGGACCTCGACCCGGAGACGCTCGGCGGCATCGTCGGCAACCGCGCCATCCTCGACGGCCGCAACTGCCTCGTGCCGAGCCAGTGGCGCGACGCCGGCTGGACCTACCGGGCCCTCGGTCGCCCGTAGCTCTTCACGCTCCTGCCCAGGCAGGGGATTCCTGCCCAGGTTAGAGCTGGGCAGGATCCTCCTGCCTGGGCAGAAGCGCGTTAACAGCGGCCGCGTGCCGTGAGAGTGTCCGCGTGAGATGAGGGCGGCCGCGTGACGTGGAGGCGGCGGCGTGTGCCAGCGGGCAGGCGCCGGGATCAGCCGTTCGCCGGGGCGACCAGCCCGTCGTGGCCGGTGTCCGTGACAGCCCGGCGGCCGGCGCGGCGCTTCTGCCGGCGCGGGGAGTAGACCCAGTGCCGGTAGAGCGTGAACCGGAACAGCGAGCCGAGCAGCAGGCCGATCACGTTGGACGAGATGTTGTCGGCGAGCACCGACGTGAAGCCGAGCGCGTAGTGCGACACCCAGAGGCAGCCGAGGCCGATGCCCATGCCGAGCAGGCTCACCACGAGGAACTCCACGGCCTCGCGGGCCGTGTTCGAGCTGCGGTGCGGGCCGAAGGTCCAGTAGCGGTTGCCCAGCCAGTTCGCCACGATCGCCACCGTGGTTGAGACGACCTTCGCGATCAGCGGTCCCTCGTGCATCGCCTCGGGGCTGAGCACGGTGAGGCGCAGCACGGTGAAGATGCCGACATCCAGCACGAAGCCGATACCGCCGACGAGCCCGAACTTCACCAGTTGCGACATGAGCCGCTGCTGCGCGCTGGAGGGGGCGTTCTGCATGCGGTCGAAATCCGTTTCGTCCATGGGCGAAAATAGGGTTGGTAGGGAGTCTAATTCCCTCAATCTTGGACAAACCCCCGGCGAGGGCCCACCCCCTTGCCACTCGGGCGGGCGAAGGGCATCATGACTCGGACAATCGGCGTGATCGGCGGCGGACAGCTCGCCCGGATGATGATCCCCGCGGCCATCAACCTCGGAATCGATCTGCGCGTGCTCGCGGAGGCCGACGGGATGGCCGCCTCCCTCGCAGCCACCGAGGTCGGCGACTACCGTGACCCCGACACGGTGCTCGCATTCGCGGCCGGGGTCGACGCGGTCACATTCGACCACGAGCACGTCCCCCAGCACGTGCTGCGCGCCCTCGTCGAGGCCGGCGTCTCCGTGCAGCCGGGGCCGGATGCGCTCCGGTACGCCCAGGACAAGCTCGTGATGCGGGAGCGCCTCACCGAGCTCGGCGTGCCCGTGCCCGAGTGGGCGGCGGTGCGCTCGGCGGCGGAGCTCGGCGCGTTCCTCCGCGCCAACAGCGGCGCGGCCGTCGTGAAGACGCCGCGCGGCGGCTACGACGGCAAGGGCGTGCGGGTCGTGCGCGACGAGCACGACGCGGACGACTGGTTCGCCGCCCTGCCCGACGGCGAGTCGGCGCTCCTGGCCGAGGAGCTCGTGGACTTCCGGCGCGAGCTCGCGCAGTCCGTGGCCCGGCGCCCCTCCGGCGAGATCGTCGCCTGGCCCGTCGTCGAGTCCATCCAGCGCGACGGCGTCTGCGCCGAGGTCATCGCGCCCGCGCCCGGCGCCGCGCTGCGGGCGGCGGCCGTCGCCTCCGACATCGCCTACGCGGTCGCGGAGGGCGTCGGCGTGACCGGCGTGCTCGCGGTCGAGCTGTTCGAGACGCAGGACGAGCGGTTGCTCGTCAATGAGCTCGCCATGCGCCCGCACAACACGGGGCACTGGTCCATCGATGGATCGACCACCAGCCAGTTCGAGCAGCACCTGCGCGCGGTGCTCGACCTGCCGCTCGGCGCGACCGGCGTGCGCGAGCCGTGGTCCGTGATGGTCAACGTGCTCGGCGGGCCGACGCAGGGGAGCCTGGACGACAGGTATCCGCTCGTCTTCGCCGACCAGCCCGCCGTGAAGGTGCACAACTACGGCAAGGACCCGCGGCCCGGACGCAAGGTGGGGCACGTGACGGCTCTCGGATCTGAGCTCGACGAGGTCGTCTATCAGGCGCGCGCCGCAGCCGCCTTCTTCCAGGACTGAGACTTAGCATGGTCCGCATGCCCGAATCCCCGATCACGCATGCCCGAATGCAGGACGGAGCGGCCGCACCCGAGGTCCAGGCTCCCCGAGTCGGCGTCGTCATGGGCTCCGACTCCGACTGGAACGTGATGACCGACGCCGCGACCGCCCTGGCCGAGTTCGGCGTCCCGTACGAGGTCGAGGTCGTCTCGGCCCACCGCACCCCCGACAGGATGATCGATTACGGCCGCCGTGCCCACGAGCGCGGCATCCGGGTCATCATCGCCGGTGCCGGCGGCGCCGCGCACCTCCCGGGCATGCTCGCCTCCGTCACGACGCTGCCCGTCATCGGCGTGCCCGTGCCGCTCTCCCGGCTCGACGGCCTCGACTCCCTCCTGTCCATCGTGCAGATGCCCGCGGGCGTTCCCGTCGCGACCGTGTCCATCGGCGGTGCCCGCAACGCCGGGATCCTCGCCGTGAAGATCCTCGCGACCGCGGAGCCGGAGCTGACCCAGCGCCTCGCCGACCACGCGACCGGCCTCGCCGAGCTGGTCGAGCAGAAGAACGCCGCCCTCAAGGCCAGGCTGTAGCCCTCCCCGTATGACCTCCTCGACCCCCCTCCGCAATCCGGACACCCGATCCGCCGACTTTATGACCAGGCGCGGCTGGTGGCTGGTCGGCATGAACGTGCTGATCCCCGGCTCCGCCCAGGTCCTCGCGGGCAGCCGCCGCCTCGGCCGGTTCGGCCTCGGCGCGACCCTGCTGCTCTGGCTGCTCGGCGTCGCCGCCGTCGTCGCGTACTTCGTCGCGCCGCAGCTCCTGTTCTCCGTCGTCACCATGGGCGCGCCGCTCGTGGTGCTGCAGATCCTCCTGATCGCCTACGCGGCGCTCTGGATCGTGCTCACCGTCGACACCATCCGGCTCACCCGGCTCGTGCGCACGAGACCGTCCGCGCGGCCGGTCATCGCCGGGCTCTCCGTGCTGCTCCTCGTCTTCACGGCCGGGACGGCGAGCTACGCCGCGTACCTCACCGGCGTGCAGGCGGGCTTCGTCGGCGGCATCTTCGGCAACGGACCCAGCGCGGAGGCGGTCGACGGCCGCTACAACATCCTGCTGCTCGGCGGCGACGCGGGCGTGGACCGCGAGGGCCTGCGGCCCGACAGCATCACCGTGGTGAGCGTGGAGGCGGCCACCGGCAAGGCCACCATGATCGGCCTGCCGCGCAACCTCGAGGACGTGCCGTTCTCGGACGGGTCGCCCATGCAGGAGCTGTACCCCGACGGCTACCGCCGCTGCGCCGTGGACGTCTGCCTGCTCAACTCCATCTACACCGAGGTCGAGCTCTACGGCACGGACCTCTACCCGGACGCGGTCGCGCAGCGCAGCGAGCCCGGCATCGAGGCCATGCGCGAGGCGGCGGAGGGGGTCACCGGCCTCACGATCCAGTACTACGCGCTCATCGACATGCAGGGCTTCTCCGACCTAATCGACGCGCTCGGTGGCGTGACCATCGACGTCAAGCAGCGCCAGCCGATCGGCGGCCAGGAGGACGCGAACGGCAACCCGATCAACGTCGACGGCTGGGTGGAGCCCGGCCTGCAGACCCTCGACGGCTTCCACGCGCTCTGGTACGCCCGGGCCCGCCACGGCTCGAACGACTACGACCGCATGGCGCGGCAGCGCGAGGTGCAGCAGGCGATCCTCAAGCAGTTCGAGCCGTTCAACGTGCTGACGAAGTTCCAGGCGGTCGCGGATGCGGGCACGCAGGTCGTGAAGACCGACATCCCGCAGTCCGCGCTCGGCTACTTCGCGCAGCTGGCGCTCAAGGCGCGCAGCGAGCCCATCACGGACCTCGAGATCGTGCCGCCGCTCATCGACCCGGCCGCCCCGGACTTCGACCTCATCCACTCCACCATCGCCGACGCGACCGCGCCTGCCGGCCGGACGGGATCCACCGCGACCGAGTGACCGGAGCGTGCGGGGAGCCGCGGGAGCTCTGCCAGGATTCTCGTATGACTGCATCGTGGGAGGACCGCATCGCGTCGTTCTGGGAGTCCGCGGACGATCAGAACCCCGACCAGATGCTGTCCGAGATGAAGGACCTGGTGGACGAGCGTCCCCAGGCCGACCCGGTCGCGGTGTACGAGTGGGCGGCGGTCCATGACTTCCTCGGGCGCGAGGCCGCGGCCGTGCCCCTCTACCGCCTGGCCCTCGACGCGGGCCTGTCCGGGCCCCGCCGCCCGCAGGCGGTCATCCAGCTGGCCAGCTCGCTGCGGAACATCGGTGATCCGGGCGCTGCCGTCGACCTGCTCATCGAGCTCTTCGACGACGAGGACGCCGCCCTCACCGGTGCCGCGGCGCACGCGTTCCTGGCTCTGGCGCTGCACGACCTGGGCCGGGGCGACGAGGCGCTCCGGGTGGCGCTCAAAGCCCTCGCCCCCACCCTGCCGTTCTACGGGCGCTCGGTCTCCGCGTACGCCGACGCGCTCGTCCGCCCCCGCGGCTCGAAGTGACCCTGGGGTGACGCTGGCGTGACTCCGGCGGTCGCGGTTCCCGGAGCGGCGTCGTGCACGGTCTGCGGCGCGGCTAGAGGTCCGCGTGCAACTGCCAGACGCGCTCCGCCGAGTCGCGCCAGCTGAACGCGCGGGCGCGGTCCGTGCCGGCGATGCTCAGCCGATCGCGGAGGCCGCGGTCGTCGAGCACCCTGCCGATGGCCTCCGCGAGCCGCTCCGGATAGCCCGGCGCGTCCTCGCGCTCCACGACGACGCCCGCCGAGGCGCCCACCTCGACGAGGGCGGGCGCGTCGGAGTGCACGACCGGGGTGCCGAAGGAGAAGGCCTCCACCATGGGGAGGCCGAAGCCCTCCGTCAGAGAGGGGTACACGAAGGCGGTCGCCCGCTTGAGCACGAGGGCGAGGTCGCTGCCCGAGAGGAAGCCGAGGCTGCGGACGCGCTCCGGCGCGACGCCGGCCTCCGCCGCGACGCGCGACAGGTCCTGGTCGCGCCAGCCCTGCGGGCCGACGACGAGCAGGGGGAGGTCGTGCGTCTCCGGCCGGGCGAGCGCCCGGATGAGCGGGGCGATGCCCTCGGTCGGCTGCAGCGTGCCCACCGTGAGCAGGAAGTAGGGCGGCAGACCCAGCGCGGCGGCGCGCGCGTCGGGATCGGCGGGCGGCACGATCGCCGAGCCCACCGCGCCGCCGATCACCCGGAGACGGTCGCCGAAGTCGAGGTACTCCGTCAGCTCCTCGGCGACGGCGTGCGTCGGCACGACCACGGCGTCGGCGTGCCGGCGCGCCCGCTTCGCCATGGACCGGTGCCAGCGCACCTCCTGCCGCGAGAGGGTGTCGGGATGCGTCCAGGCCGCGACGTCGTGGATGGTCACGACGACCTGCATGCCGTCGTTCACGCGGTCGTGCCCACGCAGCGGGGCGAGCAGGCTCGGGGAGTGGATCATGCCGCCGACGGCCGTCAGGCCGAGCTGCCAGGCGCGGGACAGCTCACGGCGGGCCAGCGGCGTCGAGTACAGGCCGCTGAGGCCCGGGAGCCGCCGCCTCAGCTCGTCCTGCACGGCAGGCGGGGACGCCGAGACGATGCCCTCGACCTCGCAGCCGCGGGGTGCCGTCGCGATGAGCTGCCGGGTGAGGTCCTCCGTGTACCGGCCGACGCCGCCCGGGGAGGGGGCGACCATCTGGTCAACGATCACGCGGAGGGTCGTCGTCACGTGGTGCAACTCCTGGGTCGGCCGCCCCGCGCGGGGGAGGAGGGCACGATCCGCGAGGGGGGCTTTCGCGCCTGCGGATCGGGGGCGTTCCCAGAGTAGACCTCGCCCCCTCGAACCCTCAGGAGGGCGCGGGGCGCGGCGGCCGACGGAACGCGCTGCTCCGCCTAGGCGAAGACCCCGCTTCGCACAGCGTCCGCGAGGCCGTCCTTCCAGTCCCGCATCGGGGCGAGGCCCGCGCGCTGCCAGGCGGCGTGGCCGAGGACCGAGAACGCCGGCCGCGGCGCCGGGCGCTGGAAGGTCGAGCTGTCCGTCGGCTTCACCCGGTCAGGGTCGAGTCCGTTCGCGACGAACACGGCCTGCGCGAAGTCGAACCAGCTGGCCTTGCCCGCGTTGGTGCCGTGGTAGATACCGGCGGGCGCCCCCGCGTCCAGCATTGCCACGATCTGCGCGGCGAGGTCGGCCGTCCAGGTCGGCTGGCCGTACTGGTCATTGACGACGCTGACCACGTCGCGGTCGGCGGCGAGGCGCAGCATCGTGCGCGGGAAGTTGGCGCCGTTCGCGCCGTAGAGCCACGCTGTGCGCACGACGTAGGTGCGGTCCGGATTGTTCAGCAGGGCGAGACGCTCGCCCTCGGCCTTCGTGCGCCCGTACGCCGAGATCGGGTCGTGCTGCTCGTCCTCGGAGTACGGCGTCGTGGACCGGCCGTTGAAGACGTAGTCCGTGGAGATCTGGACGAGCGCCGCCCCGATCTCGGCCGCCGCGGCGGCGAGCGTGGCCGCACCCGTCGCGTTGACGGCGTAGGCCTCGGCCTCGTGCGTCTCCGCGTCGTCGACCCTCGTGTAGGCCGCCGCGTTGATGATCACGTCGTGGCCGGCCACCGCCGCGCGGACCGCCGCCGCGTCCGTGACGTCGAGGTCGGCGCGACCGAGCGCCGTCACCGACCGCCCCGCGAGAGCGGACTGGAGGTCCGTGCCGAGCATGCCGGTGGCACCGGTGATGAGGTACGCCATGGGGATGTCCGTGCTCACGAGGAGAGCGCGGCGCGCTCCTTGAGCGGCTTCCACCACTGCTCGTTGTCGCGGTACCACTGCACGACGTCGGCGAGGCCGGTAGCGAACGGTACCTGCGGCGCGTAGCCGAGCTCGGCGCTGATCTTCGCGATGTCGACGGAGTAGCGGAGGTCGTGGCCCTTGCGGTCCTCGACGCGGTCCACGACCGACCAGTCCTGGCCGAACTCGTCGAGCAGCAGTTGCGTGATCTCGACGTTGGTCAGCTCGGTGCCACCGCCGATGTTGTAGATCTCGCCGGCCTGACCCTTGACCAGCACCAGGGCGATGCCGCGGCAGTGGTCGTCGACGTGCAGCCAGTCGCGCACGTTCTCGCCCTTGCCGTACAGCGGCACGTGCTTGCCCTCGATCAGGTTGGTGACGAAAAGGGGGATCAGCTTCTCGGGGAAGTGGTACGGCCCGTAGTTGTTGGAGCAGCGGGTGATCGACACGTTGAGCCCGTGCGTGCGGTGGTAGCTGCGGGCGAGGAGGTCGCTGCCGGCCTTGGAGGCGGAGTAGGGCGAGTTGGGCTCGAGGATGTGCTCCTCGGTCCAGGACCCCTCGGTGATGGAGCCGTAGACCTCGTCCGTCGACACGTGTACGAAGCGCTCGACGCCGTTGCGCAGGGCCGCGTCGAGGAGCTTCTGCGTTCCGAGCACGTTCGTCTCCACGAAGATGCTCGCGTCCCGCACGGAGCGGTCCACGTGGCTCTCGGCCGCGAAGTGCACCACGGCGTCGATCGTCGGCATCAGCTCATCGAGCACGCCCTCGTGGCGGATGTCGCCGTGCACGAAGCGGAAGCGCGGCGAGGAGGAGACCGGGGCGAGGTTCGCCGGGTTGCCGGAGTAGGTCAGGGCGTCGAGAACGACGACCTCGACGCCCTCGAGGCCGGGGTACTCATCGTTCAGTGCATGCCGCACGAAGTTCGAGCCGATGAAGCCGGCGCCGCCGGTGACGAGAATTTTCACGAAAGACGATTCCTCTGGTATTCACTGAGCCGGATCGAGAGACCATCCTAGGGTGTCCGCCCCCGCGGGCCCGGTCCGGTGGTACGCGCGCGTCCGTGCGCGTCCGTGCCCGGGGTGCAGGCGGGGCCCGGCGGGGTCGCCACCGTTCCGCCGGCCCCGTGGCGAGCCCCCGCTAGACTTCCCGGGTGCAGATCCGCGAACTGGCCGTTCCAGACAGCTACGAGATCACGCCCGTGCAGCGGGCGGACGATCGAGGACTCTTCCTGGAGTGGTACCGCTTCGACCTCCTCGAGGAGAAGATCGGGCACCCGCTGACCCTGCGCCAGGCGAACACGTCCGTCTCGAAGCGCGGCGTCGTGCGGGGGATCCACTTCGCCGACGTGCCGCTCGGCCAGGCCAAGTACGTGACGGTCACCCACGGCGCCGTGCTCGACTACGTCGTCGACATCCGCGTCGGCTCGCCGACCTTCGGTCAGTGGGACAGCGTCCTCCTCGACGACGTCGACCGCCGCGCGGCGTACCTCTCGGAGGGCCTCGGGCACGCGTTCGTCGCGCTCACCGAGGACGCCACCGTCAGCTACCTGGTGAGCGACGTGTACCGCCCGCAGGCGGAGCACGGCATCACCCCGCTCGACCCGGCGATCGGCCTGACGTTCCCGGCCGAGGCGGGGGAGCCCCTGCTGTCCCCGAAGGACCTGGAGGCGCCGACCCTCGAGGAGGCGGAGCGCCAGGGACTCCTGCCGCGCTGGGAGGACGTGACCGCCTTCTACGCGTCGCTGGGCGAGAAGGTGGCCCGCTGATGCGCGGCATCATCCTCGCCGGCGGATCCGGCACGCGCCTCTGGCCCATCACCAAGGGCATCTCGAAGCAGCTGATGCCCATCTACGACAAGCCGATGATCTACTACCCCCTCTCGACGCTGATGATGGCGGGCATCCGCGAGGTGCTCATCATCACGACGCCGGAGTACAACTCGCAGTTCCGGGCGCTGCTCGGCGACGGGTCCGACCTCGGCATGGTCATCGAGTACGCCGTGCAGCCGTCGCCCGACGGTCTCGCGCAGGCGTTCATCATCGGCGAGGAGTTCATCGGTGACGACTCCGTCGCGCTCGTCCTCGGCGACAACATCTTCCACGGGGCCGGCCTCGGCACGTCGCTCCGCTCGAACGCGGACATCGAGGGTGCCCGCATCTTCGCCTATCACGTGGCGGAGCCACGGGCCTACGGCGTTGTCGAGTTCGACGAGGACTTCACCGCGGTCTCCATCGAGGAGAAGCCGGAGCACCCGAAGAGCAACTACGCCGTCCCCGGCCTCTACTTCTACGACAACAGCGTCGTCGAGGTCGCGAAGGCCGTGCAGCCGAGCGCGCGCGGAGAGCTCGAGATCACGGCCGTCAACGACCACTACCTGTCCGAGGGCACGCTCAAGGTGCAGGTGCTCGACCGCGGCACCGCCTGGCTCGACACCGGGACCTTCGCCAGCATGATGCAGGCATCCGAGTACGTGAAGGTGATCGAGGACCGGCAGGGTCACAAGATCGGCTGCATCGAGGAGATCGCGTTCCGCGCGGGCTGGATCGACCGGGAGCAGCTGCTGGCGCTCGCGAAGCCGTTGGTGAAGAGCGGCTACGGCACCTACCTGGTGGCCCTGGCCTCCTAGCCCGCGGCTGCGGCTGCGGCTGCGGGTGCGGGGTGCGGGGTGCCGGTGCGCTCCCTGAGCCTGTCAAAGGGACGGCACTGTCTCGTGCCGGTTACGGTCCCTGAGCCTGTCGAAGGGACACGCTGTTCCGCCGGCGACACCCCTCCTCCAGACGCACCTTCAGTACCTTCTTCTCCACAGATTACCCTGGTCAGCGAGTGATTGTCGGTGGTAGGTGCGACTATGGACGCATGACCACCCCGACCCTGACGGACCTCGCGGAAGCGGTACCGACCGCACTCCCGATCGCGTCGCTGGGCGGGCTGACCGATGACGCGCTGCTGAGCGCGATCCGCGACATCGAGGCGCTGGGGCGCCAGGTCGACGTTCTGCGTATCGCCGGGGCCGGCGAAGTCGCCGCGCGCTCCCGAACGGAGGACGGACCCGAGGGACTCTCCGTGCGGAAGGGCTGCCGCACCGCCAACGAGCTCCTGCAGCGCCTCACCCAGATCTCCGGCGCGACGGGTGCGTCCCGCCTCACCCTTGCCGCACTAACCCGCCGCGGCGCGGCCCTCTCCGGCACACCGATGCCCGCGAAGTTCGACCACGTCCGCGCCGCGCTTGAGGCCGGTGAGCTGGGCGTGGACGCAGCGGTCGCTCTGACCAAGAACCTCGCGCCGCTGCAGGACCGGGTCCACCCCGACGCCCTCGACGCGGCGGAGCAGGAGCTCGTCGCCGCGGCGACCGGAACGAGCCCGGAGAGCAGCGTGCCGGCGTCGGCGGATGAGATCCGCATCCAGGCGTCCGTGTGGCGGGCGACCCTCGACCCGGACGGTCTCGAGCCCGATGAGGCGCATGCGATGGCGAAGCGCGGCTTCCGCCTCGGCCCCGAGCGCAACGGCCTCGTCCCCGTCAGCGGCGGTTTGCTGCCCGAGGCCGCAGGCCGGGTGAAGCGGCTCTTCGACGCGTACCTCACCCCCACCACGGCGCCGGCGTTCCTTCGGGAAGAAGAACTCGCGGACAAGGACGTGGTGCAGGATCCGCGGACGAAGGACCAGCAGCGCCACGACATCCTGATCGGAGTCCTCGACGCCATGGCGAGAAGCGGTGACACCCCGACTATCGGCGGTGCCGCGCCCACCGTCCTCGTCACCGTGCGGGCCGAGGACCTGGAGACCGGCGGCGCGGGGTACGCGGACGGCGTCGAGTCGCCCCTGTCGCCGACCACGGTCGAGCAACTGGTCTGCACGGGCGGCATACAGAAGGTAGTCATCGGCAGGAACGGCCGGATCGTGAAGTTGAGTTCGGCCGAGCGCTGCTTCACCGCGCCGCAGCGGCGGGCGATCACCGCGCGGGACGGTGGGTGCCTCATGCCCGGCTGCAGCATCCCGGCGGGGTGGTGCGAGGTGCACCACGTCGATCCGGCGTCGGCTGGCGGTCCGACGCACCCGGACAACGGCGTCCTGCTCTGCTGGTTCCACCACCGCACCATCGACACCTCCGGCTGGGCGATCCGCATGCGAGCGGGAGCGCCCGAGGTGCAGGCCCCACGTGGCTGAACCACACGCGCCGATGGCGCCCTGCGTCGAAGAGCCGAACAGCATCCGCAGCCCGGGTGAGCGCACCCATCACTACGGTCCCTGAGGGCTCATGGACCATCGGCCCACGTCCCGGTCCAGGCCCCGCGGCGGGGGCGAACGGGGGCGATCAGGTGGGGCGTGCCGCGCTGTGGGACCATGGCACATGCCCCGCCCGACGCTGCCCCCGTCCGCGCGCCCCGCGTCGATCCGTGTCCTCGCCGAGTCCTCGATCAAGCGCGGGCTGGTCGCCGTCGCCGCCTTCGGTCTCGCGTGCCTCGTCCTGGGCCTCGCGTCGAACCTCATCCACGCGTCGACCGAGGGCGAGAGCCTCACCCGGGCGCTCATCGGCGAGGTGCGCGACGTGCTGCACCCCGACCACGAGCTCACCGTCTGGTCCTGGTACTCGAGCCTGCTGCTCGCGGGCCTCGCGCTCGTCTTCGCGGCCATCGCGTTCACCGTCAAGGCGGCGGGCGGCCGCTCCGGCGCCTACGTCGTGCTCGCCGTCGTGGCGCTCGTCATGTCGGCGGACGAGGCGGCCGCGTTCCACGAGAAGCTCAACGTCGCGGCGGGTGCGCTCAACGTCGCCGTGCCGTGGACCTACCCCTGGGTCTTCCTCGGTGGCATCACCGTGCTGATCGTGGGGGCTGTGCTGCTCTGGGTCGGGCGCGACGTCGACCCGCGGCTCCGCACCCGGCTCATCACCGGCGGCGCGATCTTCCTCGCGGGCGCGCTCGGCACCGAGATCCTGGGCGGTGCCGTCGCCAACTCGGGCGAGCGGTTCACCGACCCCGGCGTGCGGCTGCTGTACCACGTGACGCTGTTCTTCGAGGAGGGGATGGAGGCGCTCGGCGCGCTCATCGCGCTGTGGGCGGCCCTGGAGCTGCTGGTCCGCGGCGTGACGTCGCGGCGGCGCAGCGGAAAGGCGCCCGGGACCGCCGAGTCCGCCGTCTGATCCTCGCCGTCTGATTCCTGCCGTCCGACCACTGACGCGCCACCGCCGACGCGCCATCACCGACGCGCGACCCGGGAAGACCTCCGCGGCTAGAGCGCGCCGTCCTGCATCGCCGTGCGGAGCGCGGTCATGACGTTGTTGATGCCCGCGGGCAGCGGCAGCAGGTCCCGGCGGTCGAGCTCCGGCCAGACCACGGAGCGCAGCCGCAGGTCGACGGCCTGGTAGTTAGCCACGGGCGAGGAGCCGAGCATGACGTTCGGGCGGGCCTTGGCGATGGCGCGGAGCAGCCCGAGCAGGGTCGCGATGGTCACGGGCTGGTGCGAGGCCAGGATCTTCACGACGGTCGTGCCGGGGGCGCAGCCGGCGAGCCGGTGCAGTGCGTCCCGCACCAGGGCGGCGCAGTCGTCGGCGTAGATGTAGTCGCGCACCGTCTCGAGCGGCACGTAGATGGAGGCGGGGTTCGACGTCAGCTGCGCCTTGGCGAGATGGCTGATGAGGCCCTGCGCCTTCTGCAGCGACTGCGCGGGCCCGTAGATGTTCGCGATGCGGCCGATCAGGGCGCGCGCCCCGGTGGCCTCGGCGAAGGCCCGCACGTGGCCCTCCGCCCGCAGCTTGGCGTGCCCGTACGGCGCCAGGGGCGACGGCGCGGTGTCCTCGGTGAACGGCGGCGCGGACGAGCCGGCGTAGACGCCGCCCGCCGAGGAGGCGTAGAAGATCGACCCGGCGGTGCGCCCCGCGGGGCCGTGCTCGGTCAACGCGCGCAGCACCGCCTCCAGCTGGCCCAGCTCACGCTCGAGCTGCTCCTGGGTGCTCCCGGTCACCGCGGCGCCCGCGCACCAGGCCACGAGCCATTCGTCGCCCCGGTCGGCGCGCTCCCGGAGGGCGGCCACCGCGAGGCGCGCCGCGGCCTCGAACTCCTCCCGCTCCGCCGCCCAGGGCAGCGGGGCGACGCTCAGCAGGTCGTGATCGGGGGAGGCGGCGAGCTCGCGGGAGACCGCGCGGCCCAGCTGGCCGCGCGCCCCGACCACCCACACCGCGACGGTCATGGGCGGTACGGCGGGCGCCCGAGCGGACCGTCGTGCGGGTCGCGCACGATCAGGTACGGCGGGCGGCCCTGCGCGGTGCTCACGGCCACCCCGATGTACTCGGCGATGATGCCGAGCGAGAACAGGATCGCGCCGGAGCTGACTAGCACGGCCACGATGGTCGACGCCCACCCCTCCGGCACGTCGTTCTGGGTGAAGCGGCCGATGAAGATGATGATGGTCACGACGATCGCGAGCACGAAGAACAGCACTCCGATGGCGCTGACCACCCGGAGGCCGCGCGTGCCGCTGGAGAGCACCATGCGCCAGAAGTGCGAGAACAGCCGGCGCGCGGAGTAGCCGCTCGTGCGGTCGCCCTCGTCGCGCAGGCGCACGTCGCACTGGCTCGCGCCCTTCGCGACCCAGCCGAGAGCGAGGTCGAGGTAGACGCCGGAGCCCGCGTACGCGGCGACGCTGCGTGCGACGCTGCCCAGCAGGAAGCGGTAGCTCTGGTACTGGCTCGCGTTGGCGGAGGACAGCTGGTTGAGGATCCACTTCGCGCCGCGGGAGGCGGTGTTGCGGAGGAACCCGTGCGACGGCGCGTTGGTCGGCCGGGCGTAGACGACCGAGGCCTGGTCGGCCATGGCGACGTCGAGCATGTCGGCGATGTAGGCGGGGTCATGCTGGCCGTCCTCGTCGAGGGTGACCACCCAGTCGCCGCCGGTGGAGGCCATGCCGGCGAGCGTCGCCGCGTGCTGGCCGAAGTTCTTGCTCAGCCAGATGGCGCGCACGAAGTCGTACTCGGTCTCGAGCCGGCGCAGCACGGAGGCCGAGTCGTCGGGCCCGTTGTCGTGCACGAGCAGCACCTCGGTGACGGCGAAACTGTGGCCGCCCGGGGTGAGCCTCGGGGTCGCGAGCGCCTCGATCTCCCGCATCAGCGCGGGCAGGGTCTTCTCGCCCTGATACACGGGCACGACGACGGAGACGCTGTGGTCCGCGCGCTCGACGATGGCGAGGGGCGCGCCCTGGCGCCCGTCCTCCGCCGACCAGGGCCGGCTCACGCTGCGGCCGCCCGCGACATGCGCTGCTTCAGGTAGATGTAGGCGAGCCTGCGGGCCGCCGCCATCGCCCGCGCCCGGGCGTTGCCGACGAGCACGTCGGCGCGGCTCACCACGTCGGGGTGCGCCTCGTGCATCCAGCGATGGAAGCCGGCCGCGGCCTCGCTCTGCTGCTTCGCGAGGCGGACGCTCCACTGGCTGTCCGAGATGCGGAAGCCGGCGAGGGCCTTCGAGCCCACGCCCACGAAGTCGCCGCGGAGCGCGACCCGGGAGCTCGTGGTCTGGTCGATGAGATAGGGCCAGCGGGAGTCCCACCACCCCTCCGCCTCGAGGGCGGCGCGACGCATCAGCACGCAGCCCGGCTCGCCGAACAGGTTGGTGCCGGCCCGCACGCTCGCGCGCACGATGTCGGCGCCCGGGTGCGTGCCCACCTTCCGGCCGAGGCCGCGGTCGCGGATGACGGGCTTGCTGTTCGCGTCGACGATGTCCCGCGGCGACGCGGCGATGGTGGCGTCCGGGTTGGCGTCGAGGGCCTCGACCTGGAGGCGCAGGATCTCGGGGTAGAGCAGGTCGTCACCGCAGACGAGCTTCAGATACGTACCGCGCGCCGCCTGACTGACCCGGTTCCAGTTCCGCAGCGCTCCGCCGCCCGCCTCCGTGCTGAGCAGCGTGAAGCGCGGGTCCGACTCGTAGCGGCTCATGACCTCGGCCGTGCCGTCGGTCGAGGAGTGGTCGGAGATGACCACCTCGAAGTCGGTGTATGTCTGCGCGAGCACGGAGTCGATGGTCTCCTGCAGGTAGTCGGCGTTGTTGTATGCCGGGATGACTATGGAGACGCGGGGTACCGAGTCGGTCATGAGCCGGATCCTTTCGGGTCGGCGACGGTGTCCGCGGTGGCCGCGGCCGCCGGGCGGCGGAACGAGAAGCCCCTGTGCCCCACGAAGCTCATGACCGCGGTCACGAACACGATGAGGGCCTGGGCCGGGATGACAGGAAGGCCGACGATCTCGACGAGGATCGGCAACAGGAGGAAGTTGACCGCGAGGGACGCGAGGTAGACGAGCTCGAACCGGGCGAGGTCGCGGAAGAAGTGGCCCTGCACGCGGAAGACGAAGCGGCGGTACAGGAAGAACGCGCAGAGCACGGCGCAGACGTGCGCGCAGGCCAGCGTCGCGAAGTAGCCGAAGCGCACGCCGACGGTGAGCTCGAAGAACACGAAGAGCAGGAAGCCGATGGCGGTGTTGGCGCCTCCGACGAGCAGGAACGCGACCTTCTGGTTCTTGACGATCCGCAGGAGGGGACCGGCCGCACCCGTCATGCCCGCGGGGGGCGCCGGCGTGCCGGTGGCGTCCTCGTCCGCTGTCATCTGTCCTGCATTTCCTCGTCGCGCTTGACTGTCCGTCACGATACAGGCTGCGTTCGGCGCAGCCCGGACGGCTAGCGGGCGCGCATCCTCGCGACCGCTTCGGTGGCGTCGCCGTCGAACTCGAGCGTGCCCTGATTCACCAGGATGCCGCGGTCGCAGAGCTTCGCGACCATGTCGAGGTCGTGGCTGACCACGACGAGGGTCTTGCCCTGGCGGTGCAGTTCGCGGATGCGCTCGAGGCACTTGCGCTGGAACGGCTCGTCGCCCACGGAGAGGATCTCGTCCACGAGCAGGATGTCGACCTCGGTGTGGATCGCGACCGAGAAGGCGAGCCGCAGGAACATGCCCGAGGAGTAGTGCTTCACCTCGGTGTCGATGAACTTCTCGATCTCCGAGAAGGCGACGATGTCGTCGAAGCGGCTGTCGATCTCGGCCTTGCTCATGCCGAGGATCGCGGCGTTCAGGTAGATGTTCTCCCGGCCTGAGAGGTCGGGGTGGAAGCCCGCGCCCACCTCGATGAGGCCCGCGACGCGGCCCCGAGTGCGGATCTCGCCCGCGTCGGGGCGGAGGACGCCGCTGATGAGCTTGAGCAGTGTCGACTTGCCCGACCCGTTGAAGCCGAGCAGGGCGACGGACTCGCCCTGCTGGATGGTGAAGCTCACGTTCTCGAGGGCGTCGAAGGTCGAGGCGAGCGGCTTGCGGCGCACGGCCGCGATCACCGTCTCCTTGATGGAGTGGGTGTGCCGGAAGAGGAAGGTCTTGCGCACGCCGTCCACGATGATGCTCGCGGAGTTCGACGTCGTGGCGACCGGATCAGAGGTCCTGGGCAAAGCGGCCCTCCAGTCTGCGGAAGACGAGCTGGCCGAGCGCGAGCGCGAGGAGCGACACGACGAGGCCGATGACGCCGTACAGGTAGAGGTTCTCCTGCAGCTCGCCGCCGCCGTCCGTCGTGGGGTACCAGAAGCCGGCGTGGAACAGGCCGACCGCGGCGGTGAGCGGGTTCAGCTGGTAGAGCACGAGCGCCCAGTCGGGCACGACGTCGCGCACCTGGGAGATCTGGTACAGCACGGGGGAGGCCCACGTCGCGACCATGATGATCAGGTCGACGAAGTTCTGCGAGTCGCGGAACGACACGTTCGCGGCGCCGAACAGCATCCCGAGCCCGGTCGCGAGGGTGAGCACGATGAGCGTGGCCAGGAAGATGCCGAGCACCTGCAGCGGCTGCGGCGACCAGCCGAAGAAGAGGCACACCACGAACAGGATGAGCACCTGCGGCAGGAAATTGATGAGCGCGACGATCGACGACGAGACGGGGAACAGCTCGCGCGGCAGGTAAATCTTCTTGATCAGGGCGCCGTTGTCGACGAGGGAGCGGGTCGCGTTGCCGAACGCCTCCATGAAGACGTTGATCACGACGATGCCGGAGAAGAGGTAGATCGGGAAGTTGAGCACGGCGTCGTTCAGCCGCAGGAAGACGCCGATCGCGAGGAAGAACACGATGAACTGGGCGAGCGGCTTGACGTACGACCAGAGCCAGCCCAGCACCGACCCGCGGTAGCGGACCTGCACCTCCTTGCGCACGAGCAGCGACAGCAGGTATCGGCGGCGGAAGACGTCGACCAGACCGGCGCCGCGGCCGGGCTCGACGAAGCCGCGGAGGCTCGGGGAATCCGTGGTGCCTGACAAACGTGGTCCTCTTCTGTTCGCCCACGTGCGCGCAGGGCTGCGGGGTCCGTGACTGCAGTCGATTGTAGCTACTGGTTCGTGAGCACCGAGCGAGCGCCGGTGGCGCGGCGGTCGGCGGCGGCGCGGCGCGGCACGCCCGCGCCCCGCTGGTGCCTCACCCGGGGCCCGGATGCGGCTCGCGTTAGGGTATGAGTCTCATGTCAGTGCTCCCTCCCGCGCCCCGAGTGGTCGCCGTGATCGTCGCGTACAACAGGAGGCAGCTTCTGGTCGAGGCCCTCGACGCCGTGATCGCCCAGACCCTCCCGCTCGCGGCCGTCGTCGTGGTCGACAACGCGTCGACCGACGGCTCGGCCGACGCGGCGCGCCAGGCGTTGCCGACGGCGGACGTCGTGACGCTCGCCCGCAACACCGGCGGCGCGGGTGGCTTCGCCGTGGGTATGGCCCGCGCGCTGACCGAGCACGCGGCCGAATGGATCTGGGTGATGGACGACGACACCATCCCGACCCCGACCGCGCTCGAGGAGCTCGTCCGCGCGGCGCGATCGGGGCCAGGCGTCGCGCTCGCCGGCTCGCGCGTCGTCTGGACCGACGGCCGGGACCACCCCATGAACACGCCGCGTACCCGCCCCTTCGTCGGCGCGACCGAGCGGGACGCCGCCGTGTCGGCCGGATACGTGCCGGTCCGCAGCTCCTCCTTCGTCTCCATGCTCGTCTCGGCCGACGCCGTGCGGCGCCTCGGCCTCCCCATCGCCGACTACTTCATCTGGAACGACGACTTCGAGTTCTCGACGCGCCTGCTGCGCGGGGCGCGCGGCCTGTTCGTGCCGCAGAGCGTCGTGGTGCACAAGACCGCGAAGCTCGGCTCCACCGATGTCGACCCGGGGGAGCGGTTCTACTACGAGGTGCGCAACAAGCTCTGGCTGCTGCTGCACTCGCGCGGACTGTCCGCGGCCGAGAAGCTGCTGTACGGCGGCGCCACGGTCGTCCGGAGCGCGAAGACCATTCTCCGCTCCGGCAACCGGGCTCTTCTGCTGCGGATGCTCGCGGCCGGACTGCGACGGGGGCTGACCAGCCGACCGCAGCCGAACGACCGCTCCCTCGCCGGGCTCGGGCCCGTCACCGACGCGGTGGTCGCTATCGAGTCCGGGGCCGGCCGTGGCTAGCGAGCCGTTCTCCCTCCTCCTCCCCGTGTACTCCGGCGACAAGCCGGCCTACCTCGAGCGCGCCTTCCGCAGCTCGGTGCCCGAGCAGACGCAGCGCCCCGACGACGTGGTGATCGTGCAGGACGGCCCGGTGCCGTACGACCTGACCCGCTGCATCGAGGCGATCGTCGAGTCCTCCCCCGTGCCGGTGCGCCTCGTGCCGCTGCGGGAGAACCGCGGCCTCGCTGTCGCGCTCGAGACCGGGCTCGACGCCTGCCGGCACGAGGTCGTCGCCCGCATGGACGCCGACGACATCTCCCTGCCCGAGCGGTTCGCCCGGCAGATGGCCGAGATGGAGGCCGGGCTCGACCTCATCGGCACCGGCATGTTCGAGTTCGCGGACGAGGTGGGCACCATCGTCGGGCGCCGCGTGCCGCCGACCGGTCAGTCCTCCATCGAGCACTACGCGCGCTTCGCCGATCCCTTCAACCACCCGACGGTGGTGTACCGGAAGGCCGCGGTGCGCAGGGCCGGCGGGTACACCGACATCGGGCTGATGGAGGACTACTCTCTGTTCGCGCGGATGATCCACTCCGGCGCCCGGGTCGACAACATCCCGGACCCGCTGGTCATGTACCGGGTGAGCGACGGGGCCTACGCGCGCCGGGGCGGCCTCGCTCAGCTGCGCGCGGAGCTGCGGCTGCAGCGCGAGTTCCGCCGGCTGCGCTTCACGACCCCGTACGAGGCCGTGCGCAACGTCGCGGTGCGCGGCTCGTACCGGCTGGTGCCCGAGGGCGTGCGCCGCGCCGCCTACCGCCGCGTGATCGCGACCGGCCGCTTCGCCCGCCGCTGACCGCGCCGGCCACGTCGGTCCGGGCGCCCATATAGCGTCCCTCAGTCCGCCGGTACCGGCGGCACCCGCGCGGGTGCAGGGGGCTCGCCGAATCGTTGGGTAGCCTAGGGGCGCCGTAATCGGAAGCAACGCGAAGGAATCGTCATGAGCACAGACCTCTTAGTCGTCGGATCGGGGTTCTTCGGGCTCACCATCGCGGAGCGCGCGGCCACCGAGCTGGGACTGAAGGTCACGGTCATCGACCGGCGCTCCCACATCGGCGGCAACGCCTACAGCGAGACCGATCCCGACACCGGCATCGAGGTGCACACCTACGGCGCGCACCTGTTCCACACGTCGAACGAGACGGTCTGGACGTACGTGAACCGCTTCACCGAGTTCACGAACTACACGCACCGCGTGTACACGAACCACAAGGGCGAGGTCTATCCGCTGCCGATCAACCTCGGCACGATCAACCAGTTCTTCCGCGCGGCGCACTCGCCGTCCTCGGCCCGCGACCTCATCGCGGAGCTCGCGTCCGAGTTCTCCGCCGACAAGGCCCGCAACCTCGAGGAGAAGGGCATCTCCCTGATCGGGCGCCCGCTGTACGAGGCGTTCATCCGGGACTACACGGCGAAGCAGTGGCAGACCCCCGCCACCGAGCTGCCGGCCGAGGTCATCAGCCGCCTGCCCGTGCGTTACAACTACGACAACCGCTACTTCAACGACACCCACGAGGGCCTGCCCGTCGACGGCTACACCGCGTGGCTCGAGCGCATGGCCGACCACCCGAACATCGAGGTCCGGCTGAACACCGACTTCTTCGACGAGAGCCAGGAGTTCAGCAAGTCCGGCACCGTCGGCCGCCTGCCGATCGTCTACACGGGCGCCATCGACCGGTACTTCGACTACGTGCAGGGCGCGCTGTCCTGGCGCACGCTCGACTTCGAGAAGGAGGTCCTGAACATCGGGGACTTCCAGGGCACCACCGTCATGAACTACGCGGACGCCGACGTGCCGTACACGCGCATCCACGAGTTCCGGCACTTCCACCCCGAGCGCGACTACCCGACGGACCGCACGGTCATCATGCGGGAGTACTCGCGCTTCGCGGAGCGCACGGACGAGCCCTACTACCCGGTGAACACGCCGGCCGACCGCGAGGGCCTGCTCGGCTACCGCGAGCTCGCGAAGGGGGAGCCCGACGTCTTCTTCGGCGGTCGTCTCGGCACCTACCAGTACCTCGACATGCACATGGCCATCGGCGCCGCGCTCTCGATGTTCGAGAACAGGGTCAAGCCGGTCCTCGTCCGGGCGTGATCCCGTCGGCACTGCCCGGCGCGCTGCGCCGGGTCCGGAGCGCCGTGCGCCGCAACCCCGTGCCCGAGCCGCCGCCTGCGCCCGGCGCCCCGATCTACCTGATCAACACGTGCGGCTGGCCGAACTACGGCGATGAGCTCATCACGCGGGGCTGGCTGCGCCACCTCGCCGAGCACCGCCCCGACGTCGAGGTGTGGGTCGACTGCCCGCAGCCCGGGCGCGCGGCCTTCCTCTTCCGCGACGACCACCCGCGGCTGAAGACCACGAACACGCTCTGGCAGCTCGTCGACGCCGCCCGGGAGCACCCGGAGGAGGCGCGCCGCCGCTTCGTCGAGGAGAAGATCGTCGGGCTCGGCACCCCGCGCATCGACCTCGGCCTCGAAGCGCTGCGCGGCATGGGATCGCTGCACCTGCTGGGGGGCGGCTACCTGAACGACATCTGGTCGGATCAGCGCCTGCTCGTCGACGCCATCGCCGTTCTCAAGCGACGGTTCGGCGTGCCGGCCTACGCCACCGGCGGGGGGTTCCTTCCCACGGCCTCGCCGGACGTCGCGGCCCGGCTCGCGGACACGCTGGCGGAGTTCGACTTCGCCGAGTCGCGCGATCAGGAGGGCGCCGACCTGCTCGGCATTCCCCTCGGCCTGGACGACGCGTTCCTCGCGCTCGCCCCGCCGCGGACCGTGTTCGACGAGCGGGACGACATGCCCACCGCGATGATCATGATCCAGGGCGACTTCGTCGCGCCCGAGCTGGACGACTCGATCGTGCGGCAGATCGCGTCCTTCGTCGACGAGTACGGCAACGGACGGGACGACGTCGGCTTCGTGGAGGCCGTGCCGCTCGAGGACCTCCGCTTCCGCGAGTTGTGCAACGACGTGCTGCCGAAGGCCCGGTTCTACACCTTCGTCGACCTGTGGCGCGGGGGCTTCCCCGCGGCGGAGCGCCAGGTGTGGATGTCCACCCGGTTCCACATGCACCTGGTCGCGGCCGCCGCAGGCGCCGCCGGGACGGCGCTCAGCGTGCTCCCCGGGTTCTACGACGTGAAGCACGACTCGCTGCTGCAGCGCGGCACCGGCTGGTCGCTCAGCGCCCTCGGCGCGGACGGCGTGCAGCCGCCGACGCGGAACCCGGAGTTCCGCAGCCTCGCGGAGGGCTACCGCGACGAGAAGGTCCGCCAGGCGGAGAGGCTCTACCCGGCCTGACCGGAGCGCCCGACCAGACGGACCCGTCGTGGTCCGGCGGGTCCGTCCAGTCCCTCCGGTCCGGAGAGTCCGTCTAGTCCGTCTAGTCCGTCTAGTTCGTCTAGTCCGTCTAGTCCGTCGGTCCCGCGGCGCCCGCGGGCACGCGGCTGCCGGGACGGTCGTCCGGCAGCGTGCCGGTGTCCCCGGTGTCCCCGGTGTCCCCGGCCGAGCGGCCGCGGTCGCGGCGACGCCGGCCGAGCAGCGACGCGAGCGCGACGCCCGCGGTGAGCAGCAGGGCGAGCACCATCGAGGACACGACGACCGTCCACGCCGGCGGCAGGAAGCGCACGGTGACGGTGTCGCCGACGGACGCCTCATCGAGGTCCACCGTCAGCAGGTAGCCACGGACGGGGTCGCCGAGCGTGCCGCCGTCGACGGTGTAACCGGGCCAGGAGAGGCGGCTGAGCGCGACCTCGCCGCCACCCGCGGGTACGGCGTCGACGCGGACCCGCAGGGTCTCGTCGTCCGAGCTGAGCTGGGTGACCTGCGTGCCCTCGGACTGCCAGACCACTCCGCCCGCGGGCTGCTCCTCGTCCTCGCGCACCCAGAGCACGGCGTCGTCGTCGACGTCGACCTGCTGCCAGCCCGCGGGCACGGGGCGGGACGCGAGCTCCTGCTCCGTCTCCTCCGGCTCGCGCAGGATCTGCACGGTGTCGATGGAGAGGAGGTCGACGACGCGCTCTCCGGTCTCCTCGTCGATCGAGAACAGCTTGTCGACCGAGTCCGTGCAGGACACCCCGGTGTGGTTCATGCAGAGGTCGAGCGCGTAGTTCAGGTACTGGACGGGCGTGTACAGGTTGTGCACCGGTGTCGGGTTCAGGTACCAGCTGTTGGACAGCAGGGTCTCCTCGAGCACGTCGTCGCCGAGCCCGTACGGGCTGCCGACGACGAACGCCTCGCCCTTCGCGCCGTCGAGCTGGCCGGTGTACTCGACGCTCTCGTCGGGCGAGAGCAGCCCGGAGCGCAGGTTGGGGGCGAACGCGCGCGTCTGCAGCACGACGACGATGAGGGTCACGGCGGCGATCGCCAGGGCGGCGGTCGCGGTGCGGCGCGAGAAGAGCACGGGGAGCACGCGCGTCACGCGCCCGGTTCCTCGCGCGAGGATCCACCAGACGGCGAGGACCCCGGCCGCGGCGACGAGCGTCGACAGCGCGTGCGCGCGCCACCAGGCGGGCACCTGGCTGTTCGCGAGCCAGCCGCCCGCGATCACGAGCGAGAGGGCGACGCCGAGGCGGCCGCGACTCAGCGGCGTCGCCGGCGCGCGGCTCAGCAGGACGACGAGCACGACGATGCTGAGCAGCGCGACCCAGGGCACGACGCGGGCCGGGAACTGGAGCGGGCCGAGCCGGCCGGGACCGACCACGAACGCGAAGGCGAGCACGAACATCACGAAGAGGCTCGTGGTGCGGGTCTTCAGGGCGCGGAACCGGCCGTAGTCGACGAAGGCGAACAGCGGCAGGAACCAGGCGATGTAGAGGAGGGGCTCCGCGCTGAAGCGACCCCACCAGCCGGAGAGGTCGACGCGACCGCTCGCGACGCCGGAGGACGCGAGCCCGGTGAGGGTCGCGACCATGAACCCGTCGTTGTCGATGCCGCTGGCGCGGGCCGTGACACCCGCGGTGAGCACGCCGGGCAGGTACACGGCCAGGGCGACGAGCCCCAGGATCACGCCCGTGGTGAGCACGGCGACGAGGGAGCGCCAGCGGCGGTGCACGACGACCTCGACGATCATGGCGATGAACAGCAGAACCAGCAGGATCGTGCCGTGCACGTAGCCGATGGTGACGAGGAAGAAGCCGAAGACGACGGGCACGAGCGGGTTCCCGCCGGCCCAGATCATCCGGCGCAGGCCCCAGGCGACCCAGGGGAAGAACGCCCAGACGAAGAGGTTCGTCACCCAGGACGGTGCGTCCATGTAGAACGTGAAGCCGCCGAGCGGCGCGGCCACGGCGGCGACGAACGCGAGCGGCTGATTGGCGCCGTAGCCGCGGGCCATGAGGTAGGTGCCGCCCGCTGCGAAGCCGAGGAACGCGATCTTGATGGCGCTCACGATCACGAGGGCGTTGGGGGAGAGGTAGACCAGCACGCTGATCAGCAGGATGAGCGGGTTCCACAGCCCCCACTGGCCCTCGGCGGCGTGGTTGCCGGCCATCCAGCTGTCCGCGCTGAAGAGCGGCCACTGGCCCGCGAGCACGGACCGGCCGATCTCCCACCAGATGCCGTAGGCGCCGTCCTGCGTGTCGGCGAAGAAGTAGAAGCGGTCGTTGAAGACCAGGGGCACGAGCGACGCGACGAGCACGAAGGCGACCGCGGCGATGGCCCACCAGGGGTTGGCGGTGCGTGCGGCAACGGCCGGCTCGGCTGATGCCGTCATGGGATTCTCCTGCGGGGTCTGCGGGGTCTGCTGGGGCGCCCGCGCTGAAGCGCCCGCGCCAGGGTACACGGTGGCCATCAGGACCTTTCTCGGGTTCCGGCGGCCGCGAACCGCGCGGCCCAGCGCTCCTCGGTCGACGCCTCGGGCAGCGCGCGCCGGTACCGGGGGCCGAGCCGGGACCAGGACAGGGCCAGCCGGGCGTGGGAGGAGAGGGCGCGGCCGAGCAGCGCCCGGGCGCGCCGGGGGTCGCGGCGGAGCAGCACGCCCGAACCCGCGGACGCCTCGCCCACCACGGCGGCGTCGAGGCCGAGGGTCGCCCGCCAGGAGAACGCGTCGACGCGCAGCGGCGGCGCCGCCGGAGTCGGCGGACGGAGGAGACCGAGGACGGCGGTCAACGCGGCCCGGGGGAGCGGGCCGGGTGACGCCGCTGCCGACGCCGGTGCCGCCGACGCCGGTGCCGCCGACGCTGGTGCAGGCGAGGGGAGCGCCGGGGAGGCGTCCCGCGTCGCGGCCCGGGCGGCCAGGAGCCGTTCGGCCCGGCCGCGGATGCCCGACGGGTCGCCGAGCAGCCAGTCGGGCCCCGCGAGGGCGTCGGCGATGCCGAGCTCCCAGAGCTCGGCGACGTCGTACTGCAGGCTGAGCGCGTGCTTCACCTGGTGCACGAGGCTGTCGAGCAGGACCCCGCGGCCGGCGCCGTGCGCGAGGGCCGTGGCGATGCGGTTGCGGTGCAGGGGCGCCATCGACCAGTGCGCCGCGCCGTCCGCGCGCCACGCGGGGTGCACGGCGCTGATCCCGGGCACGACGGTGGAACGCACGCCGCGCTCCGCCGCGCGCAGGCCGTACTCGGCGTCGTCCCACTTCAGGAAGTACGGCGCGGGGTAGCCGATCGACCGGGCGGCACCGGGCGGCAGGGCGGCGCACCACCAGCCGACGTAGTCCGCGTCGCCGCCGCGGTCCCAGGCCCACTCCGGCGCGTCCGTTCCGCCGGCAGCGACGGCGACGGCGACGGCGTCTGATGGCCGCGCCGAGCCCCACTGGAAGCGGCGCCGGTCGACGACCTCGGCGGTGGCGACGGGCGAGTCCGGCTGCTCCGGCGCGAACAGCGCGGTGCCGAGGATGCGCGGCTCACGGGCCAGGCCGGTGAGCGCGACCATGCGCCGGAGCGTCTCGGGGTGGACCGCCGCGTCGTCGTCGAGGAAGACGACGGGGCCGTCGTGGTCCCGCGCCTGCCACAGGCCGCGCGCATAACCGCCCGAGCCGCCGAGGTTGCCCTGCTCGACGAGCGTCACGCGGTCCCAGGCGAGGCCGGCGGGGAGGGAGCCGGCGAGGGTGCCGGCCTGGTCGACGACGACGATGCCCGCGACCTCCGCGGCGGTGGTGCCCGCGAGGATCCGGTCCACCTGCTCGCGGCAGGCATCCTCCCGCCCGAAGGTGGGGATCACGACGACGGCAGCCAGCACGGCCGCGGCGCGGACGGACCAGCGGTAGTCGCGCAGGCCGTCGAGGTCCGGCGCGCCGGTCAGCTCGACCCAGCACCAGCGGTGCTGCAGTGCGCCGAGGTCGACGGGGAGGCGGAACGGGCCGCCTCCGTCGTGCTCGGCGAGGACGACGGTGCCGGACGGGTCGCCGTTCAGCACGCGGATGGGCACCGCGGCGTCGACGGCGAGCTCCACCTCGGCGTCGCCGAGGATCTCGCGCCAGGCCGCGACGGGTGCGGAGTTGAACCAGCTGCGCACGGACGCGCCGGTCCGTGCCGTCGGCGCGGACTCGTACAGGGCGCGCGGCGCACCGGGCGCCGGCCGCATCAGGCGGAGCAGGTCGACGGACGTCCTGAGCGACGTGTCCGCCACCGGATCAGTCCAGGCCGTAGATGCGGCGCCAGTTCTCCGCGCTCGTGAGCTCGCCGACCGCCTCGCGCCAGCGGCGGCGCGCGTCAGCGCCCTCGCGGACGAGCCGCAGCACCATCGCCGCGGCGCGCTTGCTCTCGCTCGCGGAGACCTCGCCGTCGTGCCGGCGCACGCGGAACCCGTTCTGGCTCGCGTCCGTGATGAACACGGTGGAGAACCGGGACGCGTTCCACCAGGCGTTGGCGGAGGCGGGGAGCGTCGCCGCCGCGTCGGCCCGGCCGAGCGCGCGGTAGACGAGACGCTTGCCCATCACGAGCACGGGCTTGCTCGGCGTGCCGTGGCCGGTCAGGTCGGGCGTCGGCGGGAGGGCGCCCTCGCGGGTGATCTCCTCCGGCTTGCGGATGATCGTCTCGGGGTAGCCGTTGCGCAGCGCGCGGATGCCGGCCGCGTCGCCCGCGCCGCCGTCGTGCAGCTGCTCGGGTCCGGCGAGGTAGTCCTCGATGGCCCGGGTCAGGGTCGCGGCCATGCCGTACTGCATGCTCAGGATGTACCGCGCGTAGGCCTTCGCCTGGGTCGCCGCGATCTGCTTCGGCGGCACCTCGGAGTGCAGCGCCGAGACGATCATCGAGTTGCGGTGGCTGAAGTAGCGCGACCAGTCGTCCCAGTCCTTCAGGGCGAAGTCCGCGTGCCAGACGGCCGCGCCGGGCAGCGTGACGGTCGGGAAGCCCCGGCCGGCGGCGCGCAGACCGTACTCGATGTCGTCCCACTGGAAGAACACGGGCAGGGGGAAGCCGATCGACCGCACGACCGCGGCGGGGATGAGGCAGCACCACCAGGCGTTGTACCCGGCGCTCGCCCAGCCCGTCGCGGCCTGCTCGCGCACGTCGACGTTGTGCCACTTGTCCACGACGGGGATGCCGGCGTTGAGGTTGGCGAGGTCCACCGTCTCCGCGTGCGTGTGCAGCATCGTGGGGTGGTACAGGTTGAGCATCTGCCCGCCGATGAGGATCGGCCGGGTCGCCCGGGCGGAGGTCGAGGTGAGGCGGACGACCGTGTCGGGCTCGAGCACGATGTCGTCGTCCATCAGGATGACGTCGGCGTCGTCGTCCTCCACCGCGATCGACTCGAACAGGCCGCGGGTGAAGCCACCGGCGCCGCCGAGGTTGGGCTGGCGGATGTAGCGGAGGCGGCCGCCGAAGCGGGCCTCGACGTCGGCGAAGCCGGGCTGGTCCGCCACGGGGTCCGTGCCCTGGTCGACGACGTAGACGGTGCCGACGCGGGCTAGCGCGTCCGCGTCGTCGACGAGCGCGGTGATGGTCGCGAGGCAGTCCGCGGCGCGGTTGAAGGTGCAGATGACGACCTTGACGGGCCGCACGGCGACCTCGTCCTCGGCCACGAAGCGGGCGTCGGAGACGGTGAGGGAGCCCTCGTCGGACTCGAACTCGGCCCAGAAGTGGCCGCCGTCGAGGTGGCGGGTGAGCGCGCCGCGCAGGGTCACCGTGGCGTCCGTCGCGCCGGTGACGACGATCGAGTCCACGACCCGCGGCTTCTCGCTGAGGTCGGTGTCGAGCAGGGTCAGCCGGCCGGAGCCGGAGACGACGGCCTCGAGCCGGATGTCGACGACGGAGGTCACGCGGCGCAGGTGCGCGGCGGGGAGCCGGCCGAAGTAGGTGTTCGTGCTCACCCGGGCGTGGTCGCCCAGGCGGATCGAGAAGCGCGCCGCGGTCGCCTTCCCCCGGTGCACGCGGAAGTACAGTCCGTCGCCCACGATGCGGGTCGGCGGGGCGAACAGGATGCGCTGCAGGGTGGCGGAGCCGGACTCGTCCTTCTCCTCGGCGGAAGAGGCGGGCGTGCTGGTCGGTATCGTCATGTAATCACTTCGTGTCGCTGGCGGTCGTTGCGGCGTTCGAGGCCCCACGCTCCCGCGCCTGTTCCGAATGCGGGCATGGGCGATCCCGCCCCCGCTAGTCTCTCAAATCCTAGATGAGGGATTCCCGCTGGACGCGTCACGCGAGCACGCCGCGCCAGCTCTTGTCCTGCGCCGCCTTCAGCGCGCAGACCACGAGCAGCAGCCAGCCCCACTCCACGATCGCGATGTTCTCGGCGAGCGAGACGACACCGAGCACCACGAGCACGAGCGGCGTCCAGAGGTAGCTGACGCTGCGCTTGTCGGACGCCAGCAGCCAGGAGCGCACGAAGGCGAGGCCGGCGAAGATCAGGAAGATCACGAGTCCGACGACGCCGGTCTGGAAGTAGAGGTCGACGAAGGAGCTGAGCGCGGAGTCGGTGCTGACGTTGCCGCGGTCGGTGAGGAACACGTAGGGCACGACGTCCGTCCGCCACCAGCCGAGCCAGCCCCAGCCCTCGAACTGGTTGAGCCCGCCGAGCCGCATCAGCTCGCGCCAGAGCTGTGCGCGCAGCTGGAACTCGCTCTGCGCGTTCAGCGCGACGATCAGCTGGCCGCGCAGCGCGACGACGATGACCGCCCCGACGAGGCCGACGGCGAGGAGCGCGATCTGCCAGACCCGCCGGCTCTCCAGGTGCGTGCGGCGCAGCCCGACGAGGGCGACCGCCGCGGCCGCGAGCACGAGGAAGGTGCCGCCGATCACGGGGGAGCGGGTGAGCAGGACGACGATGGCCGCGGCCACGAACGAGCCGAGCGCGAGCCCGCGGCGCACGGACCGGGTGGAGTACTCGATGGCGAACGTGATCGCGGCGATCAGCGCGACCGCACCGAGCGCGTTCCGGCCGCCGAGGATCCCCTGGATCGGGCCGCCCACGTCGAGGTTGCCCTGGATGCCGAGGAAGCGCAGCGGCGTGTCGATGAGCAGGCCGGAGAGCACCTCGAGCGAGATCGACACCACGAGGACGAGCCGCAGCACGTCGCCCGCGGCGCGGACGATCTGGATGAGGTCGCGGGCGATCGCGACGTAGATGCCGAGGAACATCACGGTCAGCTGGTAGAGGACCCCCGCGACGGTGATCCACTGATATCGGCTCCAGAGGACCGTCAGGGCGCACCAGCCGACGAAGACGAGGAGCGAGATCGGCAGCAGGCCGCGCCACTCGTAGTCGCCGCGCTTCGCCACGAGCGACAGGGCGGAGAACACGACGAGGGTGGAGAGGGCCGCGATCAGTCCGGGCCAGCCCACGAGGGCGCGGGCGGGTTCGGCGAGCAGCACCGTGCCGAGGATCGCCTGCGTGAGCGCGGACGAGAACCGGGCGGACCCGAGGAAGTCGGCGATCGTGTCGGGCAGGCGGGAGCCCGGCGGGATTCGCGTCACGGCGTGCGGCTCAATCCACCAGGGCCGGCGAGTACGGGCGTGCGGCCGAGGACACGGACTCCGACCGGGCGGTGCCCACCTTCGTCGCGACGGCCATGGTCACGAGGAGCACCCAGCCGCCCTCGATGAGGAGCCGGCTCTCGGTGAGGCTCTGCGCCACGAGCGCGGCCATCACGAGCAGCGGGAGCAGGTCGAGCGCCGAGAAGGGGAGGGGCTGCCCGGGCGTGCGCTGCGGGCGATCGATCGCGGCCCACCAGGCGCGGGCGACGGTCGACACGACGAGGCAGACGAACAGGCCGGCTCCGACGAAGCCCAGCTGGAACCAGACGTCGAGGTAGGCGTTGTGCGCCTGCAGGTACTCGACCCCGTTGCGCACCGCCAGGCCCGAGAAGGGCTCGACCCAGGGGGCCCAGTAGCTCGACCAGCCCCAGCCGAACACGGGGCGCTGCACCGCGAGGTCGATCACGGCCGCCCAGATGTCGGTGCGACCCGTGAGGTCGTCGCCCTTGCCGAAGACCCCGAGCACCCGCGGCGCGAAGGACGCCACGGCGGCCCCGGACACGAGGGCGGACACGGTGATGCCGACGAGGAGCCCGACGCGCCCGCGCGGGGTCAGCCGCCGGGCGACGAGGGCCAGGACGAGCACGACGGCGGTCACGGCCGTCGCGACGAGCACGGTCGAGGACGCGGTGAGGGCGAGGGTGGCCACCGCGACGAGGATCCAGGCCCAGTCCCGGCGGCGCCGGTGCTCCAGGGCGGCCAGCCGCACGCCGAACACGATGAGGCCGAGCAGCGCGACCATCCCGAGCAGGTTCGCGTTGCCGACGATGCCCTGGATGCGTCCGCCCTCGAAGAGCAGGTTGCGCGACCAATAGAACGCCTGGGGGATGTCGCGGCCGCCGTAGTCGGTGAAGAACGGCAGCAGGGGCCGGCGCACGAACACCGAGACGACGAGCTCGAAGACGAGGGACAGGCCGAGGATGACGCGGATCGCGCGGTGCAGCGCGTCCACGAACTCCCGCCAGGTGAGGGCGAGGGCCAGGAACAGCGCGCCCGCCGTCGTGGCCCACTGCAGGCCGACGCCGATCACCGTGACGCCCTGGTACTGGGACCAGGCGAGCGACGCCGTCGCGAACAGGAGGAAGCCGATCAGCGGGACGGGGAGCTTCCAGAAGCGCACCCGCGGGCGCGACCGCACGAGCAGGACGACGGACCAGACGAGCAGGCCGGCCGCGACGACGCCGAAGCCGTACCAGCTGAGGGTGTTGCGCCAGAAGTCCCCGGCGAGCACGGTGAACAGCACCAGGGTCGCGCAGACGCCGGCCGCCGCGCGCGCTCTGCTCCCCGTCATACGTCAAGGGTATGCGGCGGCGGGGACGCCGGCGGACCTAACGGGCCTAGACGAAGGCCGCCCTGCCCGTGATGCTGCGGCCGACGATCAGCGTGTTCATCTCGCGCGTGCCCTCGTACGAGTACATGGCCTCGCCGTCCGCGAAGAAACGGGCGACGTCGTAGTCGGTCACGATGCCGTTGCCGCCGAGGATCTCGCGCGCGTAGGCGACGGTCTCGCGCATCCGCGCCGTCGTGTACGCCTTGGCCAGGGACGAGTGCTCGTCGTGCTGGATGCCCTCGTCGAGCATCTGGGACACCCGCACGACCATGCCGATGGAGGCCGTGATGTTGCCGATGCACTTGACGAGGAGGTCCTGCACGAGCTGGTGGCTCGCGATGGGCTTGCCGAACTGCACCCGCTCGCCGGCGTAGGCCAGCGCGGCCTCGTAGGCGCCGATCGAGTTGCCGACCGCGGCCCAGGCCACCTCCGCCCGGGTGAGCCGGAGCACGGCGGCGGTGTCGCGGAACGAGTTCGCGCGCTGCAGCCGCAGCGACTCCGGCACGACGACGTTCTCGAGCGTGATGTCCGCGTTCTGCACCGTGCGCAGGCTCACCTTGTTCTCGATCCTGGTCGCGCGGTAGCCGGCGGTGCCGGTCGGCACGAGGAAGCCCTTCACCTGGCCGTCCTCGAGGCTCTTCGCCCAGATGATCGTGACGTCGCTGAAGGTGGCGTTGCCGATCCAGCGCTTGGAGCCGTTGAGGATCCAGTTGTCGCCGTCGCGGACGGCGGTCGTGCGCAGGCCCTGCGCGGAGTCGGACCCGGAGAGCGGCTCGGTCAGGCCGAACGCGCCGATGGTCTCGCCGGAGGCGAGCTTCGGCAGCCACTCCGCGCGCTGCTCGGGCGAGCCGCAGAGGCCGATGGATCCCATCGCGAGCCCGTTCTGCACGCCGACGAAGGTGGCGACGGACGCGTCGACCCGGGCGAGCTCGAGCGCGACCCAGCCGCGGAACACGGCGGAGTTCTCGAACGGCCGCGTCTCCTCCCACGGCATGCCGAAGAGGTGCAGGTCGGCGAGCGGCTTGACGATCTGGTGCGGGAACTCGCCGCGGTTCCAGTGGTCGTTGACGATCGGGCGGACCTCGGCGTCGAGGTACGCCCGCAGGTCGGTGAGCACGGCCTTCTCCCTGTCGCTGAGAAGGTTCTCGTACCCGTAGAAGTCGCTGGGGATGGGCTCGAAGGACATGCGGGTGCTCCATTGCGTCGGGGACGTGCGGTGCCGGGGCGCTCGGGCGTCGACGTCGACGCCGAAGGACACGGTCGCGACCAGGCTAGGTCCGGTCCCCGGCGCGGCCAACGCGCTTGGTACTTTGATCAGGTCGACGCGTTTCCGCGCCGAAGAGAATTTGTAGATTGCGGCCAAGACGCCTGATTCCGGCGTCGTTTTGGTAGCTACCGGCTAGGGACACAGAGACTTGTTTGTAGGCATCACCAACAATCCCCGCGACTACGCGTGGGGCTCGAGCAGCGCCATCGCCGACCTCCTCGGCACGGAGCCGAGCGGCGGACCCGAGGCGGAGCTCTGGCTGGGGGCGCACGCCGGGAGCCCGAGCCGCATCCTGGACCCCGCCACGGTGGGGGGCGCGGAGACCCTCGCCGACTGGATCGCCGCCGAGCCGGCGACGGCGCTCGGGGCGCTCCATGCCGGGTTCCGCGAGGGCGACGCGCCCTACCTCCCGTTCCTGCTGAAGGTCCTCGCCGCGGCCTCGCCGCTCTCCCTGCAGGCCCACCCAACGATCGAGCGCGCCCGCCGCGGGTTCGCCCGGGAGGACGAGGCGGGCGTGCCGGCCGACGCCCCGCACCGCAACTACAGGGACGCGCTGCACAAGCCGGAGCTCATCTACGCCCTCAGCGACCGGTTCGACGCCCTGTGCGGGTTCCGTGACGTCGAGGAGGTGCGCGCCGTGATCGCCGCGCTCGCCGAGCGCGACGAGGCCACGGACGGCGCCCGACGCGACCTCTTCGACCGCGTCCTCGGCGCGCTCGCCGCGGGGGAGGGTGCGGACGGGGACGGCCTGCGCGAGGTGTTCGAGTGGCTCTCCGCGGGCGGGGACGACGTCGCCGCGCTCGTCGAGCGGGTCATCGGGGCCGCGCGAGACGTCGCCGCCGACGGCCGGTTCGAGCGCGAGCTCGGCGTCGTGGCGCTGCTGGCCGAGGCCTACCCGGGCGACCCCGGCATCGTCACGTCGCTGCTGCTCAACTTCGTGACCCTGCGCCGGGGCGAGGCGCTCTACCTGCCCGCGGGCAACATCCACGCCTACCTCGAGGGGCTCGGCGTGGAGCTGATGGCGGCGTCGGACAACGTGCTGCGCGGCGGGCTCACGCCGAAGCACGTGGACGTCGCCGAACTGCTCGAGGTGCTCGAGTTCACCCCGCTGCCGGTTCCCTACCTCGCGCCGGAGACGCCGGCCCCCGGGGTGGAGGTGTTCCGCCCCGACGTCCCGGACTTCCTGCTGGTGCGGGTCGCCCTCGACGACGCCACCGGGACCGCGGCCGTCCCGTTGGACGGGCCGGCCATCGCCATCTGCACGGCGGGTGAGATCGCGGTGACGGGGGCGGTCTCCCAGACGTCGATCGAGCGCGGACAGTCGGTGTACGTGACGCCGGACGAGGGACGTCTCAGCTTCTCGGGCCGGGGCGAGCTGTTCCTCGCGACGGTCGGCGACGCGCCCGCCCGTACCATTACCGGATGACCGAGCCGAGCCCGCCCTCCGTCGCGAGCCCGCCCTCGGCCGGGTCGCGGGTCGTGAGGCCGCGCCCGGCGGGGGCGCCCGGCGCGAGTCCGCGGTCGCGGGCCGCGAGGGCGCTCGGCGTGCTCGCCGTCCTCGCCGCCATGGCGGCCCACTTCGGCGCGCAGGTGTCGATGCTCGTGTCGCAGCCGGGCTGGTCCGTCGACCGGTTCCGCGACTACTTCCCGCTCGACCAGCTCGCCTACATGAGCATGGTCACGAACGCGTCGCAGGGCGAGCTCGCCAACGTCGAGCCCTTCACGGAGACGGGCGTCAACCAGTACCCGCACCTCTACTACACGGTGCTCGGCCTGATCGCCCGCGCGTTCGGCCTGCACCCCGTCGCCGCCTGGCAGATCGTCGGGGTCGTCGTCCAGCTCGTGCTCGTCGCCCTGCTCGGCGCGGTGCTGATCGCGGTGTCCCGGCGCTGGTGGAGCGCGCTCCTCGCGCCGCTGCCGTTCGTGCTCGGCACCTACTCCTGGCTGCGCGGCGAGGGCTGGTTCACCCCCATGGAGTCGCACGCCGTGCTGTGGGGACCGTTCGCGGTGCTGTTCACCCTCAACGGGGAGTCGGTGTCGCTCTGCCTGGCCGGGATCGCCCTGCTCGGCCTCGTCACCGTCTGGTTCCGGCCGACGGGACCGCGCACCCGGGTGCTCGTGACGGCCGGCGCCTCGCTGCTCATCGGCGTCCTGGCCAACGTGCAGACCTACTCGTTCATCGCGGCGGTCTACGCGGTCGTGTACGTGCTCGCCGTGTGGGCGATCCTGCGCCGGCGATCGGTGCTGCTCGCGGTGGCCACCGCGGTCCTCGTGCCGGTCACGTTCCTGCTGGGGCCGGTGATCTCGTCGAGCAGCGGTCAGCTGCCGACACTCGTGTTCGGCATGCTGCCCGCGGTGCCCGGGCTGATCGCCGTGGTGTTCGCGACCCGGGGCCGGGTGCTCGGTCACGTCGCGCTCGCCGTGCTCGGCGCCTCGCCGCAGGTCGTCCTCACCGTCGTCGGCGTGGCCACGGGCGACCCCTTCCTCAGCTACCGCACCGCGTCGAACCGCGACCTCGGGGTCCTGCCCCTCGTCGGCTGGACGAGCGCCCTTCCCCTTCTTCTGCCGCTCGCGGTGCTCCTCTGGGCGGCCGCCCGCGCCCGCATGGTCCCCGCGATCGCCTACGTCCTCGGCATGGCGGCCGCCTGGCTCGTGCTCGCCTCGAACGACCTGTGGGGGGCGAACGCGGAGCCGTACCGGCTCTGGATCAACCTCTTCTTCTTCGTGGCCGTCACGATCCTCCCCGTCGCGGCCGTCGTGCTGCGGGTGCGCGCGCGTGCACGGGTCGGCGAGTCGGCGGGTGCGATCCACGGTGCGGCGGACGTGGCGGCGGCGGACGAGGCGCCGGATGCGCCCGGGACCGCTAGCGTGCCGCGACGGCGGTCCGTCCCCCTCGTGGTCGCCGCCGTCGTCGCCGGCGCGGTCGCGCTGGGATCCACGGTCGACTGGGTCCGCTTCTTCGGCGACTCCGCCTACCACCAGGTCATCGCGTTCGACAGCCCGCGCGACGATGCGCTCGTCCAGGCCGTCGGCGAGCGGCCCGAGAACGACCGCCTCCTCGGCATGGACCCGTGCGTCGACGCGCAGGAGCTGAAGATCATCACGGGCACCCCGCTCGCGCACTACCACATCGGCATGGCGTGGCCCACGGCCTACGAGCCGCTCGCCCGCTACATGGAGTCAAGGATCGCGGGCAGCCTCGATTCCGAGGCTCTGGCGGAGGCGGACGGGGGCTATGTGCTCACCGATTCCGCGTGCCCGGCGGACTGGCCGGCCCGCTACGCCGACCTGCTTGCTCCCCTCGCAGAGGTGGGCTACGAGGCGGCCGACGGGGACGACGAAGTGGTGACCCTCTGGGCACTCAAGCCCCCGATCGGGGGCTGACCCCGGTATCGACCCGTTCACGAGACTCATCTAGGGTGTTCCGAGGGTGCGGCGGGGGTCGCCCACCCGATGAGCGCCGTCGACGAAGCGGCGCGTTTCGTGAGGGGCGGACACATGCTGGGGAAATCACTGCGCTCAATTCTGGGGAGAGGCGCGAAGGCCATGACGGCGACGGCCGCGGTCCTCGCGCTGGCCGGGGCGCTGCTCGTGGCCGCTCCCGCGCAGCAGAGCGCGCAGGCGGCGAACGGGGCCGACTTCCGGCCGGGCAACATCATCTCGGACGCCGTCTTCTACGACTCGGGCAGCATGTCCGCCGACCAGATCCAGTCGTTCCTCAACACGCGGCGGCCGTCCTGCGACGCCGGCTACACCTGCCTCAAGTCCTACCGCGAGTCGTTCTCCTCGCGCTCCGGTGACGCCCGCTGCGCCGGCATTCCGGGCCAGACGCTGAGCGCGGCGGCCATCCTGCACGCCGTGGGCCGCGCGTGCGGCATCAACCCGCAGGTGCTGCTCGTGCTGCTCGAGAAGGAGCAGGGGCTCGTCACGGACGCCTCGCCCGCCGCCCGCCAGTACCGCAGCGCCACCGGATTCGCCTGTCCCGACACCGCGCCCTGCGACGCGCAGTACTACGGATTCTTCAACCAGGTCTACAGCGCCGCCCGGCAGTACCGCGTGTATCAGGCCACGGCGTCGCAGTGGCGCTACCAGGCCGGCCGCACCAACACGATCCTCTACAACCCCGACTCCTCGTGCGGCTCATCGCCCGTCTACATCGAGAACCAGGCGACGGCGGGCCTCTACATCTACACGCCGTACCAGCCGAACAGCGCCGCCCTCGGCAACATGTACGGCGTCGGCGACCGCTGCTCCGCGTACGGCAACCGGAACTTCTGGCGCCTCTTCACCGACTGGTTCGGCAGCACCCAGGGCGGCGGCAGCGGCGATTTCGTGCGCACCGCGTCGGACGAGCGTATCTGGCTGATCTCCGGCTCGTACCGATACCACGTGCCGAACGGCGACGTCCTCTCCGCCCTCTCGAAGCTCGGCAGCCATCGCATCGTGAGCTCCGACTACCTCTCCGGGTTCAGGGTGGGACCGGACGCGTCCGAGCTCGTCCGCGACCCCGCGTCCGGCGAGATCTCGCTCGTGCAGGAGGGCACGCGGCACCGCTTCGCCTCGTGCGACCTCGTCGGGTTCTACGGCTTCAGCTGCGACAGGGCCATGAACCTCACCGCGGGGCAGCTCGCGAAGTTCCCGCGGAGCGGCGAGGTGACGCGATACTTCCGCCTGCCGGGCGCTCCGGACGTCTACACCGTCCGCACCGACGGCACGAAGGCCGCGTTCACCACGGCCTCCGCCCTCGTGGCGCACGCCGGCGCCTGGCCGTCGTACATGGCCGTCATGCGCTCGTCCGTCGCGGACCGGTTCCGCACGAGTCGCCCGCTGATGACGCCCGCCACGCTGGTCAAGTCCGCGTCGCGGCCGCAGGTGTACCTCGTCGACGGCTGGGATCGGAAAGTCCCCGTGAACAGCTTCGCCACGGCCCGCGAGTTGGGCATCTCCGGCTACACGGTCGAGTCGACGGACGTGGTCGACGCCTACCCGACGGCGAGCGAGGCCCTGAGCATCGGCATCCGCTGCGACGACCGCACGAACGTCGCGGCCGGCGGCCGGCGCCTGCCCGTGGCGGACGCCTCCGCGTACACCCTGCGGGTGTCGCCGCTGTCCGCCTCCACCTGCTCCCGCATCCCGGTGGGGCAGACCATCGCCGGCACCGTGTTCCTCAAGGCGGCCGACTCGTCGACGGTGTTCGCGCTCCGCGACGGGCAGCTGCGCCGTCTCGACTCGTACGCCGCGCTGCTCTGGCTGAACGGCGGCAGGCCCGCGACGATCGCCACGGTCTCCGCCGAGACGCTCGCCGCCATCCCGAGCGGCGCGGCCGTGATCGCGCCGGGAACGCTGGTGCGCGCGACCGACGACGCGCGGGTGTACCTCATCGACGGCGGTGACCGGAAGGTTCCCGTGGACACGTTCGCGCGGCCGGCCGAGTTCGGCGTCCGGGGCTACTCGACGGTCGAGCCGGCGGCGCTCGCGAACTACGAGTCCGCGTCGGAGAGCGTGTCGAGCATCTGGCGCTGCGAGGGAGGGCCGAGCTACTTCGGCGCGAGTGGAACGCTGTACCGGCTCACGTCGAGCGCCGACCCCGGGCTCCGCGTCACGAGCCTCCGTGCCGACACCTGCGCCGGCCTGAAGGTCTCGTCGACGGCGCCGCTGTCCCGGCTCTTCGTCAAGGCCGAGGGGCAGTCCACGGTGTACTCGATCGAGAACGGCAAGCGCCGCCCTGCGAGCTCCTGGTCCGCGCTCGTCTCCCGCAACGGCGGCTCGGCCCCGACGATCCTCACGATGTCGCGGGACGGCCTCGCCGTGATCCCGGCCGGATCGGAGTTCTAGGGCGCGAACGCGTTCGGGGCGGACGCGCCCCGCGGAATCGCCGAACGGGGCGGCCGGCACGGGAGTGCCGGCCGCCCCGTTCGCGTGCGGGCCGCCGGAGGCCCGTCGGTTCAGGCAGGCGGTTCCGCCCGTCGGTTCAGCTTGCGGATCCCGGCCGTCGCAGCCCGCGGGGGCGTGGGTGGCTCAGCCGGCGTCTCGTGCGCCGAAGGTGCGCCGGTAGGTCGCCGGCGTCGTCTGCAGCACCTTGAGGAAGTGGTGCCGCATCACGGCGGCCGTGCCGAAGCCGGCCTTCGCCGCCACCGTCTCCAGGCCCTCGTCGCCCTGCTCGAGCAGCTGCTGGGCGCGGATGATGCGCTGGCGGTTCAGCCAGGCGGCGGGCGTCGTGCCCATGTCCGCGCGGAACCGCCGGGCGAAGGTGCGGGAGGACATGAGCGCCTTGCGGGCGAGCTGATCGACCGTGAGGTCCTGATCGAGGTTCTCGAGCATCCAGTCGGTGACGCGGGCGAACGAGTCGCTGCGCACGGAGGGCACCGGGAACTCGATGTACTGCGACTGGCCGCCGTCCCGCTGCGGCGGAACGACCATGCGGCGCGCGATCACGTTGGTCGCGGCCGCGCCGAGCTCCTTGCGCACGATGTGCAGGGCGGCGTCGATGCCGGCCGCGGTGCCCGCTCCGGTGACGACCTTCCGGTCCTCGACGAACAGCACGTCGGGGTCCACCTCGGTGAGCGGGTACTCCTCGGCCAGCCGGTCCGTGTACATCCAGTGCGTCGTGCTGCGCCGCCCGTTGAGCACGCCCGCCTCCGCGAGCACGAATGCGCCGCTGCACACGCTGAGGATCCACGCCCCGCGCTGCTCGGCCTCCCGCACGACCCGGAGGATCTCGGGGTGCACCTCCTGGTCCAGGAAGGCGGGCACCGCGATGAGGTCGGCGTCGTCCGCGGCCTCGAGGCCCTCGTGCACGACGATGTCGAAGCCGAGCTTCATGGGGATCGGCCCGGGCTCCGCCGCCACGATGTGGAAGTCGAACTGCGGCCCGCCCTGGTCGCTGCGGTCGATCCCGAAGACCTCGCAGAGGACGCCGAACTCGAACGGTGCCATGCCGGGGAGGGTGAGGCAGACGACCTTGCGCAGCATGGCTGCCTTTCTCATAGGGGACGGTCCGGCCGGTGGTGCGGACTGGCAGGAATGTGCCGATAGGTGACGAGTCTGCCACTCGTGGCAGTCAACCGCAAGATCATAGCGTTCCTGCCATGATGATCCTGCTCTCGATCGCGGCGCTGCTCGCGGCGATCCTCGTCTTGACGGTCGTGCAGATCCTGCACGACGGCTACGGGCACCCGAGCACCATTCCGGCGGACCGCCGCCTCCTCCTTCCCGAGGACGGGGGACCCCTGCTCCGATAGCCTTCCTCCATGGCTTGGTTGGTCACCGGCGGCGCCGGCTACATCGGTTCACACGTGGTCGAGGCGTTCCTCGACGCGGGGCTCGAGGCGGTCGTCCTCGACGACCTCTCCAGCGGTCGCGAGGAGTTCGTGCCCGAGGGCGTGCCGTTCGTGCGCGGCACCCTGCTCGACCGCGACGTCGTGCGGGGCGCCTTCGAGCAGTACGACATCTCCGGGGTCGTGCACATCGCAGGCTTCAAGTACGCGGGCGTGTCGGTCACCAAGCCGCTGCACACCTATCAGCAGAACGTGACCGCCATGGTGCTGCTGCTCGAGGAGATGCAGCGCGCGGGCGTCGACGCCGCCGTGTTCTCGTCGAGCGCCGCCGTGTACGGAACGCCGGACACCGACCTCGTGACCGAGGACACCCCCAAGAACCCGCAGTCGCCGTACGGCGAGTCGAAGCTGATCGGCGAGTGGCTGCTCCGCGACCAGGCCGTCGCCGCCGGGCTCCGGCACACGAGCCTGCGCTACTTCAACGTCGTGGGCTCCGGGTCGAGCCGGCTCTACGACGTGAGCCCGCACAACCTGTTCCCGCTCGTCTTCGAGGCCCTGCTCGGCGGAGGGGTGCCGCGCATCAACGGCACGGACTACCCGACGGCGGACGGCACCTGCGTGCGCGACTACATCCACGTCGCCGATCTCGCGATCTCGCACGTGGCCGCCGCCCGCAGGCTGGACGCCCGGGAGCCCGTGGAGCCCGTCTACAACCTCGGCAGCGGCTCCGGCGTGTCCGTGGGGGAGATCATGACGGCGGTCGCCGAGGTGACCGGCGTCGACTTCGAGCCCGAGGTCGGGCCGCGGCGCGCGGGGGACCCGGCGCGCATCGTCGCGTCGGGTGAGCTCGCGGCGCGCGACCTGGACTGGCGCATGCGGCACAGCCTCACCGACATGGTGCGGAGCGCCTGGGAAGCCCGGCGCAGCGCCGGCTGACGCGCCCGGGATCCGCGACACCGCGTTCGTCGGGATTCCCCGGCGTGCCCCCGGAGTGGGTCTCGAGCGTGTTGCGATTCCGACACGCCCGGCCTGTCATGAACCCTCGATAACCACCTCAAGGTTTACGATGTGCGACTTGACTTGGGGGTAGTTACACCGATGTAATTATGGGAAGGAACGCGGGCAAGTCGCTGGCTCGCGTCGTGGGGAGTTCGTGGTATGGCTGGTTCGGAATTCCGCTCGGGTGTCCCTGACGACTGGTTCGTCGACCCTGTCGATCTCGGTGTCCCCGGCGTCCGTCGCCCGGTCGTCGAGGACGACAACCCGCTCGCCTGGCAGGCGGACTCGCTCTGCGCCCAGACGGACCCGGAGGCGTTCTTCCCCGAGAAGGGCGGCTCGACCCGCGACGCCAAGAAGATCTGCCAGTCCTGCGAGGTCCGGTCGCAGTGCCTCGAGTACGCGCTGGCCAACGACGAGCGCTTCGGCATCTGGGGCGGGCTCTCGGAGCGCGAGCGTCGCAAGCTCCGCAAGCGCGCGGTCTGACCGTCCGGCCGGCCTCGATCCGGCCCGCGTCGCCGCCGCGCGCTGTTCCGAACTCGCCGGGTCGCCTGGGTGCCACGCAGGTAGCCCCGTCTAAAGTCGAAGCCGATGCGTCCCAGAGTCACTGCAATCCTCGTCGCTCACGACGCGGCCTCGCACCTTCCCCGAACCCTCGAGGCCCTCGCGGCGCAGACCCGTCCCGTCGACCGGCTCATCGCCGTCGACCTGGAGTCGGCCGACTCGTCCGCTGACCTGCTGGCGTCGTTCCCCTCCGTGCAGGTGCTCTCGGCGCCCCGCACCCTGTCGTTCGGTGCGGCGATCGAGGCCGCCGTGCGCGTCGCCGGTCAGCCGGAGTCGGACAACGAGTGGCTGTGGCTGCTGGCCGCGGACAACGCCCCCGACCCCGACGCGCTCGCCGCCCTCCTCGGCGCCGTCGAGGTCGCGCCCTCCGTGGCCGTCGCCGGACCGAAGCAGATGTCCTGGGACGACCCCGCGTACATCCACGAGTTCGGCGAGACGATCACGACCCTCGGCGCATCCGTGCCGATCATCGACGGCGAGCTCGACCAGGCCCAGCACGACAACCTGAGCGACGTGCTCGCCGTGGCCGCGGGCGGCATGCTCGTGCGCCACCGGCTGTGGCGGCAGCTCGGCGGGTTCGACCCGGGCCTGCCCGCCGTCGACGACGCCCTCGACTTCTGCGTCCGGGTGCGCCTCGCCGGGCACCGCGTGCAGCTCGTGCCGTCCGCGCGCATCGCCTCGGCGGGCGAGCGCGCGCCGGGGACCGCGCACCTCGGCGCCCGCACGCCCCGCCGACGGCGGGTCCGGCTCGCCCGCACGGCGCAGCTCCACCGCAGGCTGGCGTATGCCCCCGCGGTGATGGTGGTCGTGCACTGGCTGTCCCTTCTTCCGCTCGGCGTGCTCCGCGCGCTGCTGCAGATGATCCGCAAGCACCCGACCGCCGCGCCGGGCGAGGTGCGGGCCGCCCTGGCGGTCGCGTTCTCCGGGCGCAGCGTGTCGGCCGCGCGTCGGCGCATCGCGGATCACAGGATCGTCGGCTGGTCCGCCATCGCGCCCCTGCGGCAGCCGCTCACGGCGGGACGACGGCGCCGGATGCTGGCCCGCGAGCAGTACCGAGCGGCGCACGCCGTGCGGTCGCACGGCATCGCGTTCTTCTCCACCGGCGGCGCCTGGGTCGTGCTCGGCGGCATCGTGCTCGCCGCGGTACTGTTCGCGCCGCTGCTCGGGACTACAGCGGTGCGGGGCGGGCCGCTCCTGCCGCTGAGCCCCACCGTCCAGGAGCTGTGGTCGCACGTCGGGTACGGCTACCGCGACACCGCCATCGGCCTCGTCGGTCCCGCAGACCCCTTCGCCGCCCTCCTCGCGGTGCTCGGCACCCTCACCTTCTGGGAGCCGTCGAGCATCGTCGTCTACCTGTTCCTCTCCGCCCTCCCGCTCGCCGCGCTGGGCGCCTGGTTCACCGCGACCCGGCTCACCGCGCGCCCGTGGCTGCGGGCCCTAGCGGCGCTGCTCTGGGTGCTCGCGCCGTCGTTCCTCGTCGCGCTGCAGACCGGCCGGCTCTCCGCCGTGCTCGCCCACCTGATGCTGCCGTGGCTGTTCTTCGCCGGGCTCGTCGCGTCGCGCTCCTGGAGCGCGTCCGCCGCGACCGCGCTCCTGTTCGCCGCGATCGGCGCCGCCGCGCCCTCCCTCATCCCCCCGCTGCTCGTGGTCTGGCTCCTCGCCCTGGCCGCCGGCGGCCGCCGCTTCCTGCGCATCCTCCTCGTCCCCGTGCCGCTGGCCGCGCTCTTCGCCCCGCTCGCGTGGTTCCACGCGACCCGGGGGGACTGGCTCGCGCTCCTGGCCGACCCGGGCGTTCCTACCGCGTTCCGGCCCGGCAACGGCTGGTCCCTCGCGCTCGGCTACCCCGCCGGGATGCCCGCCCACCTCGCCGACCTGCTCAGCGGCGTCGGCCTCGGCGGAGCGGACGGCGCCGTGCTCGGCACCGTCCTGATCGCGCCGCTCGTGCTCGTCGCCCTCGCCGCGCTCGTGCTCCCCGGCGCCGGGCGCGGGATCGTCGGGCTCGTCATCGCGGTGCTCGGTTTCGCCGCCGCCGTGCTCGCCAGCCGGCTCTTCGTGTCCTTCACCGGGTCGGACGCCGTCGCCGTCTGGCCGGGCGCCGCGCTCAGCCTCGCCTGGCTCGGCCTCGTCGGCGCAGCCGTACTCACCCTCGGCGCCGTGCGGAGGGGGGCGGTCGCCCCCGCCCTCGTCGCCGCCGCGGGGGTGCTCGTGCTCGTGCTGCCCGTCCTCCTCGCTCCCGTGCTCGGCACCTCCGTCGTGCGGGCGAGCGACGGACGCACCCTCCCCGCATTCGTGACCGCGGAGGCCGTCGCCCGCCCGGGCATCGGCACCCTTGTGCTCCGGCCGACCCGTGACGGCGGGCTCGCCGCCGAGCTGCAGCGCGGATCCGGCGACACCCTCGACGAGCAGACGACGCTCGCCCACACCGCCACAGAGGAGGGTGCGGGCGACCGCCGGCTCGGCTTCCTCGCCGTCAACCTCGGCTCGCGCAGCGGCTTCGACGCGTCGCCCGAGCTGGACGACCTGCGCATCGGCTTCGTGCTGCTCGAGCCCACGTCCCTCACCGGCCGGTCGGACCCGCGCGAGGCCGACCAGGTCGAGGCACGCGTCTCGGCGGCCCTCGACGAGAACCCGCTCCTCACCCGCGTCGGTGACACGACCTCCGGCGTGCTCTGGCGCTACCCGGCCGCGGACGAGCTGCCGGGCACCTGGCCGGAGGAGCCCGGCAACACGGACACCCCGATCGGCGTCGGCGTGCTCGCCGTGCAGGCGCTCGTCTTCGGGCTCACCCTGCTGCTCGCCATCCCCACGGGCGGCCTCGCGGCGAGCGGGCGCCCGCTGCCCGAGGTGCGGCGGCGCACGGTCGACGCCGACACCCGGGCGGACGACGACGCCCCGCGCGGGGACGACGACAGCGTGCTCGACGTCTACGTCGACGAGCCGACGGGCCAGGCGCTCGAGCCCGAGGAGATCGGCGACATCCCGCAGGTCGACGACGTTCCGCCTGTGCTCGGGGTCCAGCGGCCCGAGGTGACCAGCGGGACCGGGAGGGGGAACGATGACTGAGCACGTGCGTCTGCGCCGCGGCGCCCGCATCGGCGGCGGAGTGCTCGGCCTCGCCCTTCTCGGCGGCGTCGTGGCCGCGGGCACCATGCTGCCCCTGCCCGCCGTCGACCGCACCCCGCCGTCCTCCCTTATCACCCCCGAGGCGACAGGTCAGCAGCGCCTGTGCCCCGGTGGCCTGATCGGGATCGGTGCGGGCGGCAGCGCCACCGCCACGTCCTTCCTCGCCTCACCGAGCGCGACCGCGGGAACCTCGACCGGGGAGGGTCCGGCGGTGAGCCGTATCGAGGTGCCCGACGTCGCCTCCGAGGGCGGGCCGGACGGGTCGCCCTTCGTGCTCGCGGCCCCGGGCGCGGAGTCCGGTGAGACCCTGCTGCTCGCGGGCGCGCAGTCCCAGGTCGTGAACGCCGGCGAGACCGTCGGCTTCTCGGCGACCGCCTGCGCCGAGACCGGGAGCGACACCTGGCTGGCCGCGGGCTCCACCGTCGTGGGACGCACGACCATCCTGCTGCTCAGCAACCCGTCGGCCGTCACGGCGACGGTCGACCTCACCATCTTCGGTGAGGAGGGGCCCGTGAGCGCCCCGGGTTCCGCCGGCATCTCCATCGTCGCCGGCGCCCAGCGGGTCATCCCGCTCGCCGGTCTGGCGCCCGACATCGCGTCGCCCGTCGTGCGCGTGCAGAGCACCGGCGGTCAGGTCGTCGCGGCGCTCCAGTCCAGCGTCGTCCGCGGCCTCGAGCCCGGCGGCGTCGAGCTGACCGGCGCGACGGCGGGTCCGGGCCTCACTCAGGTGCTGCCCGGGCTGCGCGTGTCCGCCGCCGCGGGTGACGCGACGGCCGATCCGGCCGCGCCGCCTGCGGCGGGGGGCGACGCCGCCGCCGGGGGAGCGGGGGCCGGTGCGGCGCCCCTCCCGGAGAGCGAGGGATCGGACACCGAGACCGCCCTCCGCGTGTTCGTGCCGGGCGACGACGACGCCGTGCTCACCATCGGCGTCCGCGCCGAGGTCGGGTCCGCGGGCACCGGTCTGTCCTTCCCCTTCGAGGCGACGGCCGGCCGGGTCACGGACATCCCCTTCACCGAGGACCTCGCGGAGGGTCTGTACACCGTGACCGTCGAGTCGAGCGTGCCGATCGTCGCGAGCGCGCGGTCGAGCACGGGGGGCGGCCCGACCGGCATCGACCTCGCCTGGTTCGCCGCGCCGTCCGGACCCGTCTCGGACGAGACTCTGGTCGCGGTGCCGCAGGGCCCGGACCCGCGCGTGCACCTGCTCAACCTCGGGGAGTCCACGACCCAGGCCGTGCTGACGCCCGTCGCGCCGGCGGCGCCGGGGGCGACCGAGATCGTCGTCGACGTTCCCGCGGGTGCTCCCGTGAGCGCCCAGGTGACCGCCGGCACCGTGTACCGACTGGCCTCGGCGGACCCGCTGTTCGGCTCGGTGACGTTCCTCGGCGACGGCCAGCTGTCGGCGTTCCCGATCAACCCGGGCAACCCCTCGGCGAGCCCGCTGCGCGTCTACCCCTAGGGCGCCCGCGGCGGCGTGACGCTGCTTCGGCTGCGGCCCGTCTCGGGTAGCGGCCTGCTCGGGGCGACAGCGAGCCCGGTCGCGGCGCCTAGAAGTGGCGGAACCGGTCGGGTGCGAGGTCCCAGGGGTCCTTGCCGAGCAGCTCGGCGACGGCCCGGAGCACGCAGCTCTCGATGAGCATGCGCAGGTGGATCTCGTCGTGGCGGTGCAGGCGGGCCAGCCGCTCGATGGGCAGGCGGTAGAGCACAATGCGGCGCTGCTCGTGCGACACGCTCCACCGGTCGATACCGTCGGGGCCCCGCAGCGCGAGCGGGAGCGCGCCGACCTCGAAGCGCACGTCGGCCAGCTCGTCGGGCCAGGCACCGCGCAGGTACTCCGCCGTCGCCGCGACCGTCATCTCGAACAGGTCGATGCGGCTGCGCAGCATCGGCAGGTGCGGGCCCGCGACGGAGGAGCGCATGCCGCGACCGTGCCGGTCGCGGTACGAGCCGCGAACGGAGGGAACGGCAGCGGTGGCGCTGCGCCGGGATCGGGCCATGACCCCATGGTAGGCGCGCGCGCCGACACCGGCACCCTCGGCACCGCGGCGGGGGAACGGGGAGGCGGCGGCGCCGAAGTGCCCGCACGCCCGCACGCCTCCCGGGTGCGCGCGCATCCGTGGGTATGGTGGGGGAGAAATGATCAATCGGCCGTGCTCCCGCGTCGCCTGCGCCCACTACGCGACGACAACCCTCACCTACGTCTACGCCGATTCGATGGCCGTGCTCGGCCCGCTCAGCACGAAAGCCGAGCCGCACAGCTACGACCTGTGCGACAAGCACGCCGAGCGCCTCTCCGCCCCGCAGGGCTGGCAGATCGTCCGGCACGTCGTCATGGGTGATGTAGGTTTTGGGGCATGAAATCGGACCCCGTCGCGGACCTGAACGCCATCGTCAAGACCTATGACGTTCGGGGGCTCGTCGGGAAGACGCTGACCGAGGAGGTCGTCGAGGCGCTCGGCGCCGGGTTCGCCGACGAGCTGGGCGCGGCGGGCACCGAGATCGTGGTCGGCCACGACATGCGCGACTCCTCCCCGGAGTTCTCCGCCGCCTTCTCCCGCGGCGTGCGCGCCCGCGGCGCATCCGTCGTCCTGATCGGCCTCTGCTCGACCGACGAGACGTATTTCGCGTCCGGTCACCTTTCCGCACCCGCGGCGATGTTCACGGCCAGCCACAACCCCGCCACCTACAACGGCATCAAGTTCTCGCGGGCGGGCGCCCAGGGCATCAGCCTCGAGACCGGCCTCGCGGCCATCCGCGATCGCGCGGCGGCGTTCCTCGCGAACGGGCTCCCCTCGGTCGAGACGCCGGGCACCGAGCGCCGGCTCGACGTGCTGCGCGACTACGCCGCCTACCTGCGCTCCCTCGTCGACCTGTCCGGCATCCGCCCCATCCGCGTGGTCGTCGATGCCGGCAACGGCATGGGCGGCCTGACCGTGCCCGCCGTGCTGGGCACGGAGGCCGGACTGCCCGCGCTGCCCATCGAGATCGTGCCGATGTACTTCGAGCTCGACGGCACCTTCCCCAATCACGAGGCGAACCCGCTCGAGCCGAAGAACCTGGTCGACCTGCAGCGCGCGGTCGTGGAGCACGGCGCCGACCTCGGCCTCGCGTTCGACGGCGACGCCGACCGCTGCTTCGTGGTCGACGAGCGCGGGGATGCGGTGACCCCGTCGGCGGTGGCCGCGATCGTCGCCCTGCGGGAGATCCAGCGCGAGCGCGCCAGTGACCCGGACGCCGACATCACGGTGCTGCACAACCTCATCACCTCGAACGTCGTCCCCGAGACGATCGAGGCGGCTGGGGCCACCGCGGTCCGCACGCGCGTCGGGCACTCCCTCATCAAGGACCAGATGGCCGCGACCGGGGCGATCTTCGGCGGCGAGCACTCCGCGCACTACTACTTCCGCGACTTCTGGGGCGCGGACAACGGCATGCTGGCCGCGATGCACCTGCTGGCCGAGTTCGGCGCGCAGCCGGCCCCGCTCTCCGAGCTGTCCGCGCGGTTCACGCCGTACGCGCTGTCCGGCGAGATCAACTCGACCGTCGACGACGTGCCCCGGGCCTACTCGCGGATCGTCGACGCCTACACCGGCATCGCGGAGTTCGACGAGTTCGACGGCCTCACCGTGACCGGCATCGTGCACGGCGACGAGCCGTTCTGGTGGTTCAGCGTGCGCCCGTCGAACACGGAGCCCCTGCTCCGCCTGAACGTGGAGGCCGGCAGCCGGGAGCAGATGGAGCGCGTCCGCGACGCCGTGCTCGCACTCATCCGCGCCTGACCCGCGACCGCGCGTGTGCGGTCTGGGGCGGTGCGCGTCCGGTCGCTGAGCCTGTCGAAGGGACGCGCCATGCCTGCGGGACGGCGCCCTTACGGTCCCTGAGCCTGTCGAAGGGACGCGACGGACCTCGCTGCCGCACGCCCTCACGGCGGAACGGAAAGTTCTCCACAGGGCAGAAGTTCTTCATCGAAGAAACCTTCTATCCGGTAGAATGTGTGCTATGAGAAACCCGGCGACGACACTCCTCCGCACTGCGGATGCCGTCGCACGCCTGGGCAGCTCCCCCGCGGCATTCGCGCCACTTCCGAAGCAGGACCTCGTCGCCGCGCTGCACGCTATCGCCGACCTCAGACAGTGCTGCGACACCTTCACCGCCTGGATCGCGGGCGAGCTGGATCGCCGGTCGTCAACCGACCTCGGCTCGGCAGGCCTCGCCCAACAGGAGGGCTACCGGACGCCTCAGGCGATGGTCGAGGCGGTGACGCGAGTAACGAAAGGCGGTGCGGTGTCGATCGTGGAGGTGGGCAAGATACTCGCCGAGACGGATGCGGTCGAGGCCCTCCAGCGCGAGCGCCCGGATCTTCCCGCACCGCCGACGCCGTGGCAGGCCCCGATCGCCCACGCCGTGACCGACGGGCGTATTTCGATCGCCCAGGCGGACGCCATCCGAGCAGGCCTAGGCCTCCCCACCGAAACCGTGCCGCCGGAAGCGCTGCGCGAAGCGGCGACAGAACTCGCCGATGACGCAAAGACCCTCACGGCGGGCCAGTTGCACCGCCGGGCACGGCAAGTGCGTGACGACCTGGACGACACCGAAGTGGCCGACCGCGAGAAGGCCCAGCTCGAACAGCAACACCTCACAGCGTGGAAGCGGCAGGACGGCATGGTGGAGGGCAGGTTCCTCTACGCACCCGAGCCGGGCGCATTCCTCCTCTCAGTTCTCGACGAACTGACCAACCCTCGCCGAGGCGGCCCGAGGTTCGTCAAGGAGGAGGACCGGGCACGGATCGACGCGATCGCGAAAGACCCCCGCTCGACTGGCCGCCTCGCAGCCGACGGATTCCTGGAACTCCTCCGGATCGGGGCTGACGCCGACCCGGGTCAGGTCTACGGCTCTCGCAGGCCGGCAGTGCGGGTGATCGTGACCAAGGAGTCACTCCAGACGGGCGAGGGCCACGGCTCGATCCAGGACACCGGCGAGGCCGTGAGTATCAATTCGATCCGCCGTGAGGTGTGCGCCACCGGCACCATCGCCGTGGTGCTCGACGACGACGGCCAGTGCGTGAACGTCGGACGCGAACAGCGACTGTTCACCGCTCGCCAGCGCATCGGCCTAGCCGTGCGGGACGGTGGCTGCATGTGGCCGGGCTGCGACAGACCGCCGTCCTGGTGCGAGGCGCACCACATCAACCAGTGGAAACGGGACCACGGCAAGACCGACATCGCCGACGGAGTGCTGCTCTGCAAGCACCATCACCTGCTGCTGCACAACCGCGGCTGGGACATCACCCGCTCCGGCGGCCACTACACGCTGATTCCACCAAGATCGATCAGTCCGACGCGCGAGGGCAGACACCTGGCCACGAAGAGCAGAGCAGTCCAGGACTGGAACCTCCGCCGCCACCGCGTCCGCGACCGAGCCCCGGCCCATCCACCCGAGCCGGCGCCACCGGGAGGGTGACGTGCTCACGCCATCGCTCACGCGACCTCTCGCCGCGGTGCCAGCCGCACGGTCACTGAGCCTGTCGAAGGGGCTTGAGGTCAGCGCGCGTCGCTTCGACAAGCTCAGCGACCGTAACGAGCGCTTCCGGGACGATCACGGATCCTGTGACCGCACCACTCGCATTCCGTCGTTGCTCGCGAAGCTCTCGAGACGACCAGCGCCGATCGGCGGCACCCTTTCGGTCCCTGAGCCTGTCGAAGGGACGCGAGGTCGACGCACGTCGCTTCGACAAGCTCAGCGACCGTATGTCCTCTGCGACCGTATTTGCCCTGCGACCGTATCTCCCCGCGGGCGGCTCTCACGCGCGAGGTGGGAGAATAGCGGGATGAGCATCGCATCCGCCCCCTCCGCCACCGCGCCGCAGTTCCGCGTCGCCGACCTCTCCCTCGCGGAGGCCGGTCGCCACCAGATCCGCCTCGCCGAGAACGAGATGCCCGGACTGATGGCGCTGCGCGAGGAGTTCGGCCCGTCGCAGCCGCTCGCCGGCGCGCGCATCGCGGGCTCGATCCACATGACCGTGCAGACCGCCGTGCTGATCGAGACGCTCGTCGCGCTCGGCGCCCGCGTCCGCTGGGCCAGCTGCAACATCTTCTCGACACAGGACGAGGCCGCCGCGGCCATCGTCGTCGGCACCGGCACCCCCGAGGAGCCCGCGGGCGTCCCCGTCTTCGCCTGGAAGGGCGAGACGCTCGAGGAGTACTGGGAGTGCACCGACCGCATCTTCGACTGGAGCGCCGAGGCCGCCGAGGCCGGCGAGAACTGGGCCGGCCCCAACATGATCCTCGACGACGGCGGTGACGCCACCCTGCTCGTGCACCGCGGGCGGGAGTACGAGCTCGCGGGCGCCGTGCCCGAGACCCCGGAGGACGCCAGCGCCGAGTTCGCCGTCGTGCTCGACACCCTGCGCCGCTCACTCGCGGCCAGCGGAGACCGCTGGACCCGCATCGCGGCGGAGCTGCGCGGCGTGACCGAGGAGACGACCACGGGCGTGCACCGCCTGTACGAGCTCGCGAACGAGAACGCGCTGCTGTTCCCGGCGATCAACGTGAACGACTCCGTGACCAAGTCGAAGTTCGACAACCGCTACGGCATCCGGCATTCACTGCCGGACGGCCTGAATCGCGCGACCGACACCCTGATCGGCGGCAAGGTCGCCTTCGTCGTCGGCTACGGCGACGTGGGCAAGGGCGCGGCGGATGCGCTGCGCGGCCAAGGCGCCCGCGTCATCGTGAGCGAGATCGACCCGATCAACGCCCTGCAGGCCGCCATGGACGGCTACCAGGTCGCGCGCATCGAGTCCGTGGTCGAGACCGTGGACATCTTCGTCACGGGCACCGGCAACTACCACGTCATCACCGTCGACCACATCCAGGCGATGAAGCACCTCGCGATCATCGCGAATGTCGGTCACTTCGACAACGAGATCGACATGGCCGGCCTCGAGAAGCTCGCGGGCGCCGAGAAAGTGGAAATCAAGCCGCAGGTGCACGAGTGGCGCCTGCCCACCGGCCGCTCCGTGCTCGTGCTGTCCGAGGGCCGCCTGATGAACCTCGGCAACGCCACAGGCCACCCGAGCTTCGTCATGAGCACGTCGTTCACCAACCAGGTGCTCGCGCAGATCGAGCTGTGGGGATCCCCGGAGAAGTACCCGACGGGCGTCTACGTGCTGCCGAAGTCCCTCGACGAGAAGGTGGCGCGCCTGCACCTCGGCGCGCTCGGCGTGGAGCTCACGGAGCTCACCGCGGAGCAGGCCAAGTACATCGGCGTCGAGGCCACCGGCCCGTACAAGGTCGAGCACTACCGCTACTAGCCGCTCCGATCAGCGACCTGGCTACTGCCGATCAGCGTCGCGGCGGCTTCCCCGGCTACCGGTCGGGGAAGCCGTGCGGCAGCCCGGTCAGCAGCGGCGTGAGGTGCTCGAGGCGCTCCCGCTCGAGCATCAGCGCCCGGTAGTCGCGCTCTCTGCGCACCGCGGCGACCGCCGCGAGGAACAGCTCGGGCTCCACGTCGGGCAGGGGCGACACCCAGGGGGAGGCCTCGGCGGCCAGCTCGCCCGCGAGCCGGGCCCGGGTCTCGGGGGTCAGCCGGTCGGCCTGGCGGAGGAACGCGGCGATGCGCCGCGACAGCGCGTCCGGCAGCCGGGCGACGTCCGCGATCGCCGCCCACGCGGTGAGCGGCGTCGGGACGCCGAGCACGGGCTCGACCACGCGCGGCACCCGCTCGTGCTGACTGTAGGTGCCGGCCAGCAGGTCGCCGAGACGCTTCGCGCGGCCACTCAGCAGCCCGACGAACGCGGCGACGCCGCCGAAGCTGAGGAACAGCTCGAGCACGCCGGTCAGCGCGCGGATGAACGCGTGCCGCAGCCCGATCGCCCCGCCGTCGTCGCGCACGATCCGCACGCCGACCGCGAACCGGCCGAGCGAGCGTCCGGCGGTCGCGACCTCGACGACCATCGGCACGATCACGATGGCGAACACCACGCACGCGATGCCGAGTGCGGCGCCCAGGGCGGAGTCGAACGGCGACCACGCGAACAGCGCCCCGAGGCCGAGGAGCATCAGCAGCAGGAGGGCGACGTAGGCGAGGACGTCGATGATCGCGCCGGCGGCGCGGAGCACGAAGCTGGCCGCCCGCACGTCGAGGGCGACCGCCTCGCCGATGACGAGCTCGTCGCCGCGCTCGTCGACCAGCTCGGCTGTGGGCTGTCGTCGCGCGGACATGAATAGTATTCAAGCAGATGGACCTCGACGCATACTCCGCCGCGCACCGCGATGAGTGGGACCGGCTTGCCCGGCTCGGGCGCAAGCGGCGCTTCTCCGGCCCCGAGGCCGACGAGCTCATCGAGCGGTACCAGTCCGGTGCGACGCAGCTGTCGGCCATCAAGACCTCCGCGGGATCGACGGTGCAGGGCGACCGCCTCTCCGTGACGCTGTCCCGGGCGCGGATGCGCTTCACCGGCGCGAGCGCGAACGTGCTCAGCCAGATCCCGCGCTTCTTCGTGCTCGAGCTCCCCGCCGCGCTGTACCGCATTCGCTGGCTGACCCTCGCCGTCGCGCTCGCGACCATCATCATCGCCACCTGCTACGCGGTGTGGGTGAGCTCGGACCCGCGGGTGCTCGCGAGCTTCGGGTCCGACGAGGACCTGCGGAAGTACGCGAACGACGAGTTCGTCGACTACTACAAGGAGAACCCGGCGGCGTCCTTCGCCGGCCAGGTCTGGACGAACAACGCCTGGATCGCGGCTCAGTGCATCGCGTTCGGGATCACCGGCGTGTGGGTGCCGAACGTCATCTTCCAGAACGCCCAGGGGGTCGGCGTGGCAGCCGGCGTGCTCTTCTCCTACGGCGAGGGAGACACGTTCTTCCTCTACATCCTGCCGCACGGGCTGCTCGAGCTGACCGCCGTGTTCGTGGCCGCGGCGGGCGGCCTGCGCATCTTCTGGGCCTGGATCGCGCCCGGCCCGCGGACGCGCGCGCAGGCGCTCGCGGAGGATGCGCGTGCGCTGTTCACCGTCGCGATCGGCCTGGTGATCGTGCTGTTCGTGTCCGGGCTCATCGAGGGCTTCATCACCCGGCAGCCGTGGCACCCGGTCATCAAGATCGGCATCGGCGTGATCGCCCTCGCGGCCTTCCTCGCCTACATGCTCGTCCTCGGCAGGCGCGCGGTCCGCGCGGGGGAGACGGGCGACCTCGTCGAGTTCGAGGCGGGCGCGCGCCGCCTCGTCGCGGGCTGACCGGCCGGCCGGACCTGAAGCCGACCGAGCAACAGCCGGCCGGGACTAGAGCCGACCGGCGGCCTTCAGGGCCAGGTACTTGTCCGCCAGGGCGGGCGGAAGGTCCGCGGGCGCGGCCGTGACGACCTCCGCACCCAGCCGCCGGATCGCGGCGGAGACGCGCGCCGTGTCGAGCAGGGCGCGCTCGGCCGAGGCTGCGCGGTAGATGCTCTCCCGGTCGTGGGCGGACCGCGCCGTGGTCTGCACATCCGGGTCCGCCACGGACGCGACGACGACCATGTGCCGCCTCGTCAGCTGCGGGAGCACGGAGAGCAGCGCCCGCGAGCTGCCCGCGGCGTCGATCGAGGTGAGCAGCACGACGAGGGACCGGGCGCTCGTCACCGACCGCACGAGCGCGGGCGCGGCCGTCCAGTCCATCTCGAGCAGCTCCGGCTCCACCGGGGCGAGGGCGTCGACCAGCCGGGAGAGCAGCTCCGGTCCGGTCGCCCCCTGCACCCGCGCCCGCAGCCGCCGGTCGTAGGCCAGCAGGTCGACCCGGTCGCCGGCCCGGGTGGCCAGCGCCGCGAGCAGCAGGGACGCCTCGAAGGCGGTGTCGATCCGCGGCTCGTTGTCGACGCGGGCGGCGGAGGTGCGTCCGGTGTCGATCAGCAGCACGACGCGCCGGTCGCGCTCCGGCCGCCAGGTTCGCACCATCACGTCGCTGCGCCGGGCGGTGGCCCGCCAGTCGATGGAGCGCACGTCGTCCCCCGGCACGTACTCGCGCAGACTGTCGAACTCCGTGCCCTGGCCCCGGATCATCACGCTCGTGCGCCCGTCGAGCTCGCGCAGCCGGGTGAGGCGCGACGGCAGGTGCTTGCGGGAGTGGAACGGCGGCAGGACCCGGATGCCGCCCGGCGCGTTCAGGGTCGCCTGACGCGCCCAGAGCCCCAGCGGTCCGACCGAGCGGATCGTCACGTGCTCTGAGCGGCGCTCGCCGCGGCGGAACGGGGTCAGCGTCTGCTCCACGACGCGGCGCTCCCCGGGCGGCACCCGGAGCGCGGCCCGCGTCGCGGGTGCGCCCGCGGACGGCGACCAGCCGTCGCGCAGCCGCCCGCGCAGCGTCCGCCGCCCCCGGTTGGTGACGAAGATCAGGGACGTCGCCGTCTCGCCGAGCCGCAGCCGGCCGGGCAGCTCGCGCTCGATCGCGACGGCGCGCGGGGATCCGGCGAGGCACAGGTCGAGCACCCCGAGCAGCACGCAGCCCGCCACCCACGCGGCGAGCAGGGTAGCCCCGGCGGCGGGATCGGCGCCGAACAGCACGACGGGAAGCGCGCCGAGCGCGAGCAGGGCGACGAAGCGACCGGTCACGGCCATGGGCGGCTCCTTCCGACGGGGTGGTCGATGGTGGTGGTGCTGGTGGTGGACGCGTGGGCGGCGCGGAGGGCTAGATGGGCACCCGCACCTGGGACAGGATCGAGCGCAGCACCGCGTCGACGGAGACGCCCTCGAGCTCGGCCTCGGGCCGCAGCTGGATGCGGTGGCGCAGCACGGGCAGCGCCATCTCCTGCACGTGGTCGGGGGTGATCGCGTCGAAGCCGCTGAGCCAGGCCCACGACTTCGCCGCGGCGAGCAGGGCGGTCGAGCCGCGCGGGGAGACGCCGAGCCGCACCGACGGCGACACCCGGGTCGCCCGGGAGAGGTCGACCGCGTAGGCGAGCACGTCCGGGCTCGCGCCGACGTTCGCTGCCGCCTGCTGGGCACGCGCCAGGTCCTCCGCCCCGAGCACGGCGCGCACGCAGGCCGCGTGCAGGTCGCGCGGCGAGAAGCCGGCCGCGTGCCTGCGCAGCACCTCGACCTCGGCGTCCCGCTCCGGCAGGTCGAGTACGAGCTTCAGCAGGAAGCGGTCGAGCTGCGCCTCGGGCAGGGTGTAGGTGCCCTCGTACTCGATGGGGTTCTGCGTCGCCGCCACGACGAACGGCTCGGGCAGCGGCAGGCTGCGGCCGTCCACGGACACCTGGCGCTCCTCCATGGCCTCGAGCAGCGCGGACTGGGTCTTCGGCGGCGTCCGGTTGATCTCGTCCGCCAGCAGGATGTTCGTGAAGACGGGACCGTTGCGGAACGAGAACTCGCCGCTCTTCGCGTCGTAGACGAGGGACCCGGTCACGTCGCCCGGCATCAGGTCGGGCGTGAACTGGACCCTCTTCGTGTCGAGGCTGAGGGCCGCGCTGAGGCTGCGCACGAGCAGGGTCTTCGCGACGCCGGGCACCCCCTCGAGCAGCACGTGCCCGCGGGCGAGCAGCGCGATCATCAGGCCGGTCACGGCGCCGTCCTGTCCCACGACGGCCTTGCCCACCTCGGTGCGCACGTCGAGGAGTTTCTGGCGGAGTTCGTCTGTCATCTGGTTCTTCCTCCTGTGGGGTCTACGGCGTCGGTCACGTCGGCCTCGAGGGCGCGCAGCCGGTCGGTCAGGGTCACGAGTTCCCGGTCGGTGGCCGGCAGGGCGCCGATGACTACGGCGTGCACGTCGCCCGGGTCCCGGCCGGTCGCCGCGGCGGCGGCCGCGATCACCTCGGGCACGGTTGCGGCGCGCCCGAGACCGAGTGAGGTCGCCATGCGGGACACCGCGCCGACGCGCAGGGCGTCCAGCGCCCGGCCGCGGGCTGACGCCCGCTGGTACAGGCGCGCGCGGCCCTCCATCGTCTCGCTCGCGCGCACGGTGACGGGCAGGTCCTCGACCACGAGGGGGCCGAAGCGGCGGCCGCGCCAGAGGGCCGCGGCGAGCGCGACGATGCCAAGCAGCAGCGCGAGGGGCGTCACCCAGCCGGGCGTCAGCTCGGCGAGCGATGGCGGGCCGTCGACCTCGATGTCGCCGAGGCCGGGCGTGTACCAGACGAGGGTCGGCCGCGCACCGAGGGCGGTGAGCGCGACGGCGGCGTTGCCGCTGCGCGCCACCTGGTCGTTCGTGAACAGCGGGTCAGCGTCGACGACGACGGTCTCCCGTCCACCCTCGGCGACCCGCACAAGCGCGACGGCGCCGTCCCCGGCAGGGAAGCACTCCGTCGCCTCCGCCCCCGCGGGCAGCGTCGCCTCGTCCACCCGATAGGCGTCGAGGTCGTCCGCGCGAACGGTCTCCGCGCCGCCGGCGGCGGGGTCGGAGCAGCGGGCGGGCAGGGAGCGGTCGTCGCCACCGGAGCCGGCGAGCAGGACACCGGGCGCGAGGACCTGGAGCACCGTGAACCCGGGAGAGGCCAGGACGACGCGATCCGCGATGTCGCCGGCGCGCCGCAGCTGCTCGTCCGTGAGCAGCGCGTCGCGGTCGTGGAGGAGGAGCGTCGTCTCGCCGGGGTCGCCCGCCGCATCCGCGGCCTCCTCGAGGGTGTCCACGGGCAGCACGTCGACGCCGCGCTGCTCGAGCACCTCGGCCACGGCCATGCCGCCGCGCGGGGCGGGGTTGTCCGCGTCGAGCGCACCACCGGGAGCGCCGGTCACCCCGTTGATGAGCGCGGCGACCACGACCACCGCGAGGGCGAAGGCCGCGGCGCCGAACCAGAACGCGCTTCTGCGCAACCAGGCGCGGACCGTGGGAGACGCCGCGACCGCCGTGTCGGTGGCGCGGGGATCGGCGGCGCGGGGATCGGTGTGCGCGCGGGGAACGGTCTCCGCGTCGGGCCGCGTCACGCTCCGCTGCCCGACGCGGCGCCCACGGCCTCGAGGGCGGCCGGCCGCTCCTGGCGCACGGCGCGCTCCAGCTCGGCGAGACGCTCGTACTGCTCGCGGGTGCCCTCCCGCCCGAGGTAGCGGACCGCGTCGAAGGCGGTGGCTCCGTCATGGAGCGCGTCGGCGTGCGCCGGGAAGGCGGCGCCCGCGCGCCTGGCGAAGTCCCTCGCCGTGGTGCCGGGGGTCGTGCGTACGACGGTCCGCTCCGCCAGCCCCCGGGCGAGGGAGCGGTAGAGGTCCTCGATGGCGAGGGTGAAGTCGCCGCGGGCGGCCGCGGCGGCGGCGGAGTCCCGGAGGACATCGGCCGTGCGCGGGTCTTCGTCGCCGAAGAGTTCGCCGAGCGGCGCGCCGCGCCGGTTCAGACGGGGCAGGCCGAAAAGCAGGAACGCGACGACGAGCACCGCGATCAGTACGACCGCGACCAGGACGGGCACGATGTTCGGTACCCCGCCGTCCGAGTTCGCGAACAGCTCGACGAACCAGTCCCGGATCGCCTGCGCGACCGTGTCGAACAGGGTGGGGCGGGCCGCCTGGTACGGCGGCTTCGACAGCTCGCCGAGGAGCCAGTCGCGCGCCTCCTCCCCGTCCGGCTCGAGCGGGACGAACGCGAGCGGAGCGGTCATGCCACGGGCCCGCCCGCGCCGGGTCCGGGTGCCGCGGCGGCGGGCACGGCGAGGTAGGGGTCGGGTGCTGCGTCATCGCCGGCGGGGGACCCGGCCGTGCGCACCCGGCGGGTCTCGACGAACCGGGCGAGCTCGATGTCCAGACCCTCCTTGCGCATCCGCAGGTCGATGTAGACGAGCGCGGAGCTCGCCGACTGCGCCACGGCGGCGATCGCGCCGAACACGAGGGAGACGAGCAGGGTGACGCCGTACAGGCCGATCAGGGGCAGGAAGGACTCCACGGACCCCGACCCGTCCTCGGGCACCGAGCCGTTCGGGAACATCAGCCCCATCACGATGCCGAAGATGATTCCGATGGGCGTGGTCACCACCTGGGTCGCCACCTGCACGATGACGAGCACGAGCGCCTGCACACCGAAGGTCCGCCAGAAGTATCCGTTCGTGAGCCGCCAGGAGCGGGCCATGGCGGCGAAGACGCCGCGGCGCTCGAGCACGATGACGCTCGGGGTGAGCGAGAGCTTCGTGAACAGCCAGACGAAGGCGACGGCGAGCGCCAGGCCGGCGAGGAGCCCGAACAGCACCCCGACCGCGATGAGCGCCTCGCCCTGGCTGACGAGCAGCACGACGACGAGCACGACGATGCCGACGGAGAGGAGCACGGCCGCCGAGTACAGCAGGGCCCACAGTATGAGCGGCCAGAGCCGGCGCCAGGCCAGGCGCCAGAGGGAGCCCAGGGTGAGCTTCTCGCCGAGGGTGCCCCGCGCCACCTCGAGCACGATGATGCCCTGAAGCAGAGCGGTCGCCGCGACGGACAGCAGCACCGTGGCGAGCGCGGACACGATGATGGCCGCGATGCCGCCGACCACCACGGCGTCCTGCTCCGCCGGGGCCGCGTTCTCGATGCGAGACAGGGCGAAGAAGGTGACCACGCCGACCACGACGAGGGTGACGACGGTGATGAGGCCCTGGGTGAGCAGCGCGCTGCCGAAGGACGCCTTCGGGTTGCGGCGCAGCACCTGGAACGAGGCGCCGAGCAGGGTGCCGAACGCGAGCGGCCGCAGCGGCACGAGCCCGGGCTTCGGCGGCGGGGCCCAGCCGCCGGGCGCGCCCTGGGGCGTCTGTCCGCCGTAGGGGGCCCAGGACTGATGGCCGGGAGCCTGCTGGCCGGGGGCGAGCGGGGGAGCGGGCGGCGGGAAGGAGGGCGCGTCCTGCCCCGTCTGCTGGGAGCCCGGGCGCTGCCAGGGCGAGTTGTCCGTCACGATGACCAGCCTTCCACAGGAGTGCTGCATGTGACCAAGGGGGCGCGAGCAATGGGGGCGGCGCGCCGGGATCCCCCCCTCGGCTCGCGGTGACGCCGGTCGGCTACCCTGTCCGGAAGGACCCCGAGCACCCCGAAGGCTATGACGACTCGAATACTGGTAGTTGACGACGACACCGCGCTCGCCGAGATGATCGGCATCGTTCTGCGCAGTGAGGGCCTGGAGCCCACCTTCTGCGCGGACGGCACCGGCGCGCTCGCCGCGTTCCGCGCATCGAAGCCGGATCTGGTCCTCCTCGACCTGATGCTTCCGGGCATGGACGGCATCCAGGTGTGCAGCCTCATCCGGGCGGAGTCCGGCACGCCCATCATCATGCTCACGGCCAAGTCCGACACCGCCGACGTCGTCGCCGGCCTGGAGTCCGGCGCGGACGACTACATCGTCAAGCCGTTCAACCCCAAGGAGCTCGTCGCGCGCATCCGCACCCGGCTGCGCCCGCCGGCAGCGCAGAGCGCCGACCGGCTGCAGATCGGCGACCTCGAGGTCGACGTGATCGGCCACGAGGTGCGCCGCGGCGACAAGCGGATCAACCTCACCCCCCTCGAGTTCGACCTCCTGCTCGCGCTCGCCTCGAAGCCCCAGCAGGTGTTCACCCGCGAGATGCTGCTCGAGCAGGTCTGGGGCTACCACTACAAGGCGGACACCCGCCTGGTGAACGTGCACGTGCAGCGGCTCCGCGCCAAGATCGAGGACGACCCGGACAACCCGCGCATCGTGATGACGGTCCGCGGCGTCGGCTACCGCGCGGGGGCGGCGTCCTAGGCCGGACCGGAAGGGGGTCAGGGCGGTGAACCTGCTGCTTCGCCTGCGCCGGTGGCTGCAGCCGGTGCTGGAGTGGCGCAGCTGGCCGGCCCGCATCGCCCACCTCTGGCGCGTCTCCCTCCAGTTCCGCACCGTTCTGCTCACGGTGGGGCTGTCGAGCGTCACGATCGTGCTCATCGGCGGTTTCATTTCGTCGAGCATCGCGAACGACCTGTTTCAGTCGCGGCTGTCCACGGTGCTGCTGCAGTCCGAGCGCGCCATGACCCAGGCCCAGACCCAGTTCGACTCCGCGGACGCCTCCGACGAGGTGGCGCTGAACCAGGTGCGCGGCCAGGCCCTGGCGGCCATCAGCCAGATCACCACGGGCCAGGCCGACTTCGCCCTGCTCGGCTTCCCGGGCAGCAACGGCCTGCTGCAGAACACGACGAGCCGCGACTTCGTGGCCGACGTCATCAGCCCCGAGCTGCGCGAGCAGGTGCGCCGCGACCGGGACGAGCTGCACTACCAGTCCGTCGCCCTCGACCGCGAGGACGGCGAGGATCCGGGCATCGTCGTCGGCGGGGCGGTCACGGTGCCCGCTTCCGGCGACTACGAGCTGTACCTCGTCTACAACATCGGCGACGTGCAGCAGACCCTCGGCTTCGTGCAGGGCACCATCGCCGTCGGCGGCATCGCGCTGATCGCGCTGATCGGGGCGGTCTCCTGGCTCGTCGTGCGGCTCGTCGTCGCACCCATCCGCATCGCGGCCGAGACGAGTCAGAAGCTGGCGGCGGGCCAGCTCGAGGAGCGCATCCCCGAGCACGGCGAGGACGTGATCACCACGCTCGCCCGCTCCTTCAACGCCATGGCCGACAGCATGCAGAAGCAGATCACCCAGCTCGCGGACCTGTCCCGGCTGCAGCAGCGCTTCGTCTCCGACGTCTCCCACGAGCTGCGGACCCCGCTGACCACCATCCGCCTCGCCGGCGGCGTGCTCTACGACCAGCGCGACACCTTCCCGCCCGCGACGGCCCGCACCGCCGAGCTGCTGCACACCCAGGCCCAGCGCTTCGAGATGCTGCTCGCCGACCTGCTCGAGATCAGCCGGTACGACGCCGGTGCCGTGCAGATCGTCACCGAGCCCACCAACCTCGTCCGGCTGGCCGCGGACGCCATGGACGAGCTGACGTCGCTCGCCGCGCAGAAGGGGTCGGAGCTGCAGCTCGCCGCGCCGGGCGGGTACTTCGAGGCCGACATCGACGCCCGCCGCATCCGCCGGGTCATCGTGAACCTGCTGGGCAACGCCATCGACCACGGCGAGGGGCGGCCCATCGTCGTCACGGTGGACAGCAACGAGCAGGCGGTCGCGCTCAGCGTGCGGGATTACGGTGTCGGCATGGCGCCGGAGGAGGTGGATCGCGTGTTCGACCGCTTCTGGCGCGCCGACCCGTCCCGCCAGCGCACGACGGGTGGCACCGGGCTCGGCCTCGCCATCGCGCGCGAGGACGTGACGCTGCATGGCGGCTGGCTCGAGGTGTGGTCCTCGCCCGGGGTGGGCTCCTGCTTCCGGATGACCCTGCCGCGCGTGCACGGCGGCACCCTGTCGGTCTCGCCGCTCCCGCTCACCCCCGAGGACGAGGAGAGCGAGCGCGAGGAGGTGGAGCATGGCGCGTGACGACGGCCGCGTCGCCCCCCGGCGACGGCTCGCCCGGGCGCGCGTCGGCGTGGCCGCGCTGCTGGCCGCCGTCTCCGTGCTCCTGTCCGGCTGCATCGCCATCCCGACGTCGGGCAGCGTCGCCGGGGCGGGCGAGGTCGGTGGCGGCGAGGCCCCGGAGCTCGTCTTCCAGCCGAACGGGCCGGTCGAGGGCGGGACGCCGGAGCAGATCATCACCGGCTTCGTCCAGGCCGCCATCGGGCCGCAGGGTTCCTACGCCGTCGCCCGCCAGTTCCTCTCCACGGGCTTCGCCGACGAGTGGGACCCCAACGCCGGGGTGCTCGTCCGGTCCGGCCAGCAGTCCACCGCCCAGCTCGACGAGAACTCGTTCGAGCTGAACTTCACGGCGACCGCGTCCGTCGACGCGAGCGGGCAGTACACGTCGCTCGCGTCGCCGCAATCGGCGACCGTCTCGTTCGAGATGGTGCAGCAACGGGGGGAGTGGCGCATCGCCGAGACCCCCGACGGCATCGTGCTAACCGAGCAGTACTTCGACGACATCTTCGAGGCGTACCCGCTCTACTTCTTCGCCCCGGGCTTCCAGAACCTCGTGCCCGACCTGCGCTGGTTCCCCAACCTCGCCACCACGAGTTCGCGCCTGGTGCGTGGGCTACTCGCCGGACCCGGCGAGTGGATGCAGCCGCCCGCCGTGGTCACCGCGTTCCCCGAGGGCACGGAGGCGCTGCTCGTCAACGTGGAGAACGGCAGGGCGATCGTCGACCTCTCCGCCGAGGCGCGCGCGGACACCGTGGCCCTGCAGCGCATGAAGCTGCAGCTGACCTCGACGCTCTCGAGCGTGCTCAGCATCCAGAACGTCGAGGTGCGCATCGAGCGCACCCCGACCACGATCCCCGACCTCGGCGGCGCGGGCCCCGCGACCGATCCCCAGGTCGACGGCTCGCCGCTCGTGCTCGCGGGCGGCACGTTCGGGTTCCTCACCAACGGCGAGGCGCAGCCGCTGCCCGTCGTGGGCGAGAGCATCGCCGCGCTGAAGCCGACCTCGGTGACCCTCGGCGCGGACGAGGTGTCCGCCGCCGTGCTGAATACCGCGGGCGCCTGGATCGTGCGCCGCGACGAGGAACCGCTGCTCGTCGACGCCCGCACGGGCCTGATCCCGCCGTCGCTCGACTCCGAGGGCATTCTCTGGAGCGTGCCCGCCGAGGACCCGACGGCCGTCCTCGCCTTCGGGCCCACCGGCGAGGGCAGCGCGGTCGGCACCTCCTGGGGCGAGGGAGCCCGCATCGTGTCCATCGACGTGTCCCGCGACGGCGCGCGTCTGCTCGCGCTGCTCGACTCCGCCCAGGGCGCGCGGCTCGCGGTCGCGTCGATCGTGCGGGACGAGAACGGCGTCCCGCTGCGGCTGACCAGCCCCGTGCTCGAGCTGGACGCGGAGGCGGGCGCACCCATCGATGCCACCTGGGTGGACAACGTCACGGTCGCGACGCTCACCCGGTCGGCCGGGAGCGAGGATCCCGTCGTCACCGTGCAGCAGGTGAGCGGCAGGGTCGTCGACCTGGGCGAGGTGCCGGGTGCCGTTTCGATCGTCGGCGGCAACGGCCGGTCGAACCTGCGCGTGCTCACGGAGGAGGGCCTGCTCCAGGTCCCGCGGGGCAACGGCTGGCAGCGGGCCGGCTCCGGCGTCGCCGTGCTCGCCACCCAGCGCTGAGCCGTCCGCTCGCGTCGCATCCCGTCCTCCCCGATCCGCCGTGCGGCCTCGCCGTACACCCCGTGGCGGGCGCCCGGACACGGGCGCCGAGGGGGCGGCAGGATGCACGGATGACCCGACCGCCCGGCCCGCCGCTTCCGAGGTCACCCGCTCCGCTGCCCCTGGTGCGCGTGGCGCTCGCCGACGCGCTCGCGCTGCTGCTGCCCACCGAGTGCGGCGGCTGCGGCGCGGCCGACCGTGCGGTGTGCGGCCGCTGCGCCGCCCAGCTCGCACCGGGGGCGGCCGGCACGGCGACGGGCACGGTGATGCCGATAGCCCTGCCCGGCGGCGGCATCCCCGTGTGGGCGGCCCTCGAGTACGACGGCGTCGTGCCCCGGCTGCTCTCCGCGCTCAAGGAGCGGGGTCGCACCGACGTCGCCCGCGCGCTCGCCGAGCCGCTCGGGCTCGCGGTGCGCGCCGCGATCGCGGCCTCGGCCGGCGATGTGGCCCTGCTTCCCGTGCCGTCCTCGCGGAGGGCGATGCGGGCGCGCGGCTACGACCCGGTCCGACTCCTGCTCCGCCGGGCCGGAGTCGGGGCCCCGGTCGTGGCGGGGCTCCGCGTCGCCCGCCGGACCCGCGACCAGGCCGGGCTCCCGGCGGCGGAACGTGAGCGGAACCTGCGCGGCGCCCTCCGCGGCCGCCCCGTCCTCGCCGGCCGCCGCCTGCTGATCGTGGACGACGTGCTCACCACCGGGGCGACGCTGCGGGAGGCGGCGAGGGCCGCGACGGAGGCCGGGGGAGCGGTCCTGGGAGCCGCGGTGCTCGCCCGCGTGCCGCGGCGGAGATGACCGCGCCCCGGGCGGCGGAACCAGTCCGATTCCCAGTGTCCCCCGGTCGCACGACGGAGGCGGGTGCCCTACGGTTGGGACGAAAGGCGTAACAGATCGCCCTTCCGATACTCGCCAGGGCGGTTCGCCGACGTGAACAACTGGGAGGTCGACATGGACATCAACATCACCGGACGCAACGCGGAGATCACTGATCGGTTCCGCACCTACGCTTCGGAGAAGGCGGAGAAGGTCGCCCAGCTCGCCGACCGTGCCATTTCTCTCGACATCAAGGTGACGCGGCATGCGGAGAAGTCCGGCGGCTCGAACAGCGACGACCGCGTCGAGCTCACCCTGATCGGACCCGGCCCCGTCGTGCGCGCCGAGTCCAGCGCCGCGGACAAGTTCGCGGCCTTCGACCTCGCCATCGGGCGCATGCTCGAACGGGTGCGCCGGGCGAAGGATCGGAAGAAGATCCACCGCGGCCAGCATCGGCCGGTGTCATTGCACGAGGCGGCGACCGGGGGCTTCGCCGTCATCGACCTCGAGCCCGCCGAGGCCGAGCTCATCGAGCGCGTGAACGGGCCGAGCGTCGCGCCGGCCGACCAGGAGCCGGAGCCGGGCGAGGAGGAGTACTCGCCGGTCGTCGTGCGGCAGAAGGTCTTCCCGTCGCAGTCCATGACGACGCACGAGGCGCTCGACCACATGGAGCTCGTCGGCCACGCGTTCTTCCTGTTCGTGGATGCGGAGACCGACCGCCCGAGCGTCGTCTACCGCAGGCAGGGCTGGGACTACGGCGTGATCAGCCTCGACTCCGTGGTGCAGCAGCCCGCCGGGTCGTAGCGGTCCAACGAACCGTCCCCGGAGCCCCCGCGCCTCTCCCGGCGCGGGGGCTCCGCCGCGTCCGGGTTCCGGGCCAGTCCCGGCGCACTCCGCTCCGCATCCCGCGGCCCCACCCCGGAACCCGGCCGAACGGGGGTGGCGCGCATGAGGTAACGGCCAGGTCACAGCGGCTAGCATGTTAAGGCCTGTCGGCCGCCCGCCGACGCGCGCGCGTGCCGATCCGGCACCCCACGACATGGGCGCTTTCCCCGCCCGAACCGGCATTGGAGATCATCGGTGGCCTCAGTACTCGAACGAGTCCTCCGCGTAGGCGAGGGACGCATCCTCCGCCGACTGGAGAACTACGCCAAGGCGGTCAACCAGCTCGAGGAAGACTTCACGCACCTCAGCGACGAGGAGCTGAAGAACGAGACGGTCGAACTGCGCGAGCGGTACACGAACGGCGAGTCGCTCGACGACCTGCTGCCCGAGGCGTTCGCGGCCGTGCGCGAGGCGTCGCGCCGCACGCTCGGCCTGCGTCACTTCGACGTGCAGATCATGGGCGGCGCCGCCCTGCACCTCGGCAACATCGCGGAGATGAAGACCGGTGAGGGCAAGACCCTCGTCGCGACGCTCCCCGCCTACCTCAACGCGATCGCGTCCAAAGGCGTGCACGTCATCACGGTGAACGACTACCTCGCGAGCTACCAGTCCGAGCTCATGGGGCGCGTCTTCCGCGCGCTCGGCATGACGACCGGCGTGATCCTCGCCGGCCAGACGCCGGAGCAGCGCCGCGAGCAGTACGCCGCCGACATCACCTACGGCACGAACAACGAGTTCGGCTTCGACTACCTGCGCGACAACATGGCGTGGCAGGCGAGCGACATGGTGCAGCGCGGCCACTTCTACGCGGTCGTCGACGAGGTCGACTCGATCCTCATCGACGAGGCCAGGACGCCGCTCATCATCTCCGGCCCCGCCGCGGGCGACGCGAACCGCTGGTTCACCGAGTTCGCCGCCATCGCCAAGCGCCTCAAGGCGGGCGAGGACTACGAGGTCGACGAGAAGAAGCGCACCGTCGGCGTGCTCGAGTCGGGCATCGAGAAGGTCGAGGACCACCTCGGCATCGACAACCTGTACGAGTCGGCCAACACCCCGCTCATCTCCTTCCTGAACAACTCGATCAAGGCGCGCGCCCTGTTCAAGAAGGACAAGGACTACGTCGTGATGAACGGCGAGGTGCTCATCGTCGACGAGCACACCGGCCGCATCCTGATGGGCCGCCGCTACAACGAGGGCATCCACCAGGCCATCGAGGCGAAGGAGGGCGTCGCCGTCAAGGCGGAGAACCAGACCCTCGCCACGGTGACGCTGCAGAACTACTTCCGCCTCTACAAGAAGCTCTCCGGCATGACCGGTACGGCCGAGACCGAGGCCGCCGAGTTCATGAGCACCTACAAGCTGGGCGTCGTCGCCATCCCGACGAACAAGCCCATGCAGCGCAAGGACCAGCCGGACCTCATCTACAAGAACGAGAAGGCGAAGTTCGAGCAGGTCGTCGAGGACATCGTCGAGCGCCACGCGACCGGGCAGCCGGTGCTGGTCGGCACGACGAGCGTCGAGAAGAGCGAGTACCTCTCCAAGCTGCTCGCCAAGAAGGGCGTGCGCCACGAGGTCCTGAACGCGAAGAACCACGCACGCGAGGCCGCGATCGTCGCCCAGGCCGGGCGCCTCGGCTCCGTGACCGTCGCCACCAACATGGCCGGTCGCGGTACCGACATCATGCTCGGCGGCAACGCGGAATTCCTCGCCGTCGCCGAGATGAACTCGCGCGGGCTCAGCCCGGTCGACACCCCGGACGAGTACGAGGCCGAGTGGGACGCCGTGTTCGACCGGGTGAAGGCCGACGTCGCGACCGAGGCCGAGAAGGTCGTCGAGGCCGGCGGCCTCTACGTGCTCGGCACCGAGCGCCACGAGTCGCGCCGCATCGACAACCAGCTCCGCGGTCGCAGCGGCCGTCAGGGCGACCCCGGCGAGAGCCGCTTCTACCTGTCCCTCACCGACGACCTGATGCGCCTCTTCAACAACGGCGCCGCCGCGAGCCTCATGGGCCGCGACAGCGTGCCGGACGACGTGGCCATCGAGTCGAAGGTGGTGAGCCGCGCGATCCGCAGCGCCCAGGGCCAGGTCGAGGCGCGCAACGCCGAGATCCGCAAGAACGTGCTGAAGTACGACGACGTCCTCAACCGCCAGCGCGAGGCCATCTACAGCGACCGCCGGCACATCCTCGAGGGCGACGACCTGCACGAGCGCGTGCAGAAGTTCCTCGAGGACGTCATCAACGACGTGCTGGACTCGCACGTCGGCGAGGGCAACGGCGACGACTGGGACTTCGACGCGCTCTGGACCGAGCTGAAGACGCTGTACCCGATCTCGATCACGGTCGACGAGCTCATCGCCGAGGCCGGCAGCGCGGGCCGCATCACCCGCGCCTTCATCGGCCGCGAGATCCTCTCCGACGCGAAGCTGGCCTACCAGCGGCGCGAGGAGCAGCTCGGCGAGTCCGCGACGCGCGAGCTCGAGCGCCGCGTCGTGCTGTCGGTCATCGACCGCCGCTGGCGCGAGCACCTGTACGAGATGGACTACCTGAAGGACGGCATCGGCCTGCGCGCCATGGCGCAGCGCGACCCGCTCGTCGAGTACCAGCGCGAGGGCTTCGCCCTGTTCCAGCAGATGATGGGCTCCATCCGCGAGGAGACCGTCGGCTTCCTGTTCAACCTCGAGGTCGAGGTGCAGCAGCCCGCCGCGGCCGGCAACGTGGCTCCCCGCATCTCGGCCAAGGGCCTCGCGGCGAACCAGGCCGTCGCGGAGAAGCTGCGCTACACCGCGCCGAGCGACTCCGGCGGCGTCGAGGTGCGCAACCAGCGCGGCCAGGTGGAGCGCGCGGCCACGGCCAAGGCGCAGCAGGCCGCGGACGAGCAGGAGGCGGCGCTCACCCCGGGCGCGGACGAAGCGCCTGAGGCCGCCCCGCAGAGCCGGCAGCCGGCCGGTCGCGGTGCCTTCGGTCAGAGCACCGGCGGCCCCGCCGCCGCCCCGGCCAACCGGGCCGAGCGCCGCGCGGCGGACAAGAGGAAGTAGCGGAGCCGCGCCACCCGGCGCACCGCACAACGGCGCCCGTTCCCCCGAGGGAGCGGGCGCCGTCGCGTGTGTGCGGGGAAATCCCGGGTGACGTTGCCTCCTTTCGACAGGCTCAGGGACCGGGTGGTCCGTTCGCTGCCCGTCGCTGCCCGTCGCTCACGGTCGCTGAGCTTGTCGAAGCGTCGGTGCCGGCCCGTCGGGTGTCTCAGAGCACGTGGATCGCGGTCGCGCGCCAGCGCCGGTCCAGGCCCTCGAGCCGTACCGCGACGGCGCGGGACCGCGCCCGGCTGTGCACGACGACGACGGCCTCGACGACGCCGTCCCGCGGCCGGCACAGGCTCACCGGGCCCATGGTGAAGGACGGGCGCGTCGGCTGCCGTCCCTTGACCCTGCGGGCGCGGGCCGAGAGGACGACGCGCTTCAGCAGGTGCCGGTACACGTCGTCGCTGACCCAGCGGGCGATCTGGTCGAGGTCGCGGGCGCCGGCGAGTACCTCGATGACGCAGCGGGTGAGGTTCTCGATCAGCGGCTCGGGCGGCGGCAGCTCGGCGGACCGTGAGGGCTGGTGGCCGAAGAAGTCGTCGACGTCGAATCGCCCGGCCGTGGCGGCTTTATCCGCCACCGTGCCTCGGGCCGGCAACTCGTCATGCGGCAGCGGTCGTGTCATCATCGAACCCCCACTCGTCCGCCGCGCCCCCGTGCGGGGGCGGCGTCCAGGGCAATCAGATTGGCACCGGCCGCGCGGACTGTAAATCCCTAAAACGGGCGCTGTGGATAACTGCGCCGGAGCGCCGGAGGGCGCCGTTACCGTGTGCCGCATGCGCTGGGACGACCTGTTCGACGACCTCGAGAGTCAGCTCGAGCAGGGGTGGAGCGCCGAGGAGGACGAGCTCCTCGCGGAGGAGGAGCGGCTGCGGCTCGGGCGGCTCGCGCTCCGGGACCGGCTCGCGGCACTCGCCCGCGCGGATCCCGGCGAGGAGCCGGAGCCGGTGCGCATCCTGCTCACGACCGGCCTGGTGATCGACGTGCACCCACGCACCTTCGGGCGCGACTGGCTGGCGGGCGACCTCGTCGTGGAGGGCAGCCCCCCTCCGGGGCGAGGTCGCAGTGCATCCTGCCCGTCCGGGGCGTCTCGTCCCTCCTGCTCGACCGGCGCCAGGTGCGCCGGAGCCTGGGGGAGCCCGGTCCGACCCGGGGCATCACCGACCGGCTCGGGCTGCCCTTCGTGCTGCGCGACCTCTGCCGGCGGCGGACCCCGCTCGAGCTGCACCTGCCGGAGACGGTGCTCCACGGCACGATCGACCGGGTCGGCCGGGACCACTGCGACGTCGCGCTGCACGAACCGGGCTCGCCGCGCCGGGAGAGCGCGGTCACCGCGTACCGGGTCGTCGCCATCGACCGCGTCGCGCTCGTGCGCGTCTGACCGGACGGGCTCAGTCGAGGATGCGTCCGTCCGACAGCTCAGGCAGGCCGCCGTAGTCGGACTGCTTCCAGAGGCTGAGCCGCCGGCTCTCCTCGTACTTCGCCTCGATGTAGGACTCGAGCACGCTGCGCTCGATGCGCCACTGCCCCCGCCCGCCGACCTTGATGGCGGGCAGCTCGCCGGAGCGCACGAGCGCGTACGCCTGCCGCGTCGACACGTTTAGGACCTCGGCGACGTCGGCGAGGGTCAGGAACCGGCCGAGGGCATCGTGCGGGGTGGGGTCGCTCATGGCTCGATTATGGAGCGGGGGTGGACGGCGGAACGGGGCTGTGGATAAGTCGCGCGGGTGCCGCCTTGCGCGCTCAGCATGGTCTCATGGCACCGCTTTCCCGGCTTCGTCTCCCGCGGGGTCGCGGGCGCTTCTGGTTCGACCCGCGCTTCGCCGTCGGCCTCGTGCTCGTGATCGCCTCCGTGCTCGGCGTCACCCTGCTCGTCTCCGCCGCAGAGCGCACGCGGCCCGTCTACGCGGCGACGCAGACCCTCGCGGCGGGCGAGACGGTGGATCCGGACGCGCTCGCGATCGCCCAGGTGCGGCTCGGCCGCGCCGAACGGAACTACCTGTCGCCCGGCGACCTGCCGCCGGAGGGGGTCGTGCTGACCCGCACGGTGCAGGAGGGGGAGCTGCTGCCGGCGGGCGCCGTGGCCGACGCCACCGCCGTCGACGCGTCCCCGGTGGTGGTGGCGAGCACCGGGCGGCTGCCGCGCGGCGTGACGGCGGGGCGGCTGGTCGACCTGTGGGCCGCCCGCGAGGGGGAGGGCGGCGTGTTCGGCCCACCCGGCGTTCTCGTGCCCGCGGCGACGGTGGTGCGGGTGCTCGAGGACGACGGTCTCGTGGGCGACGGGTCGGCGGAGTCCGTCGAGGTGCTCGTACCCCGGGACAGGGTGGCGCGCGTGCTCGAGAGTATCGCGAACGGTGACGCGGTCTCGCTGGTCCCGGCCGCCCCCGCGCCCCCGGCCGGCGCCGGGGAGACCGCGCCGCCCGCACCGCCGGCCGACGACGGGGAGTGACATGACCGGCATCCTGCTCGCGCTCGACCCGGTGACCGAGGACCGGCTGCTCCGGGACATCGTCGCCGGAGGCCACGACGTACTCGGCAGGGTCGCGGGCGCGGAGGACGTGATCGCCGCCGTGGACGCCGCGCCGGCCGACGTCGTGCTGGTGAACGCGGGGCCGCGGAGCCTCACCGCCGGAGTCCTCCAGGCCTGCGACCGGCGGGGGGTGCGGGTGATCGCCCTGGCGGCCACGGAGCGGGAGCGGCGCAACGCCGTGACCGTCGGCCTGCACGAGGTGATCGACGCGGACGCGCCGTGGTCGGACATCGAGCCGCTGCTCAGCGCCGCTCCGCTGCGCACCCCGCAGTCCGAGCGGGCGGGCGACGGCGGCGGGGGCGCCGACGACGGTGAGCGCGGGTCCCGCGTGCTCGCGGTGTGGGGTCCGGCGGGAGCGCCGGGTCGCAGCACCATCGCCATCACGCTTGCCGCCGAGCTCGCGGCGGCCGGGCGGAGGGTCGCCCTGCTCGACGCGGACCCCTACGGCGGCACCGTCGCGCCGGCCCTCGGGCTGCTGGACGAGGCGCCCGGCTTCGCTGCCGCGTGCCGGCTGGCCGGCTCGGACAGTCTGACCACCGCCGAGCTCGACCGCGTGGCGCAGACCTACGGCGGGGCCGGCGGCTTCCGGGTGTTGACCGGCATCGCGAGGCCCGACCGGTGGCCGGAGCTGTCGGAGGACAGGGTGCGCCGCACCCTCGCCGTCTGCCGGACGTGGGCGGAGTACGTGGTCATCGACACGGGCTTCAGCCTCGAGCGCGACGAGGAGATCTCGAGCGACCTGTTCGCTCCGCGGCGGAACGCCGCCACCATCGCCGCGCTGCAGGGCGCTGACCACGTCGTCGCGGTGGCGTCGGCCGACCCGGTGGGCCTCGCGCGCTTCCTCCGCACCCACGCCGACCTCGTCGAGCTGCTCGACGGGCAGCGGCTGACCGTCGTGGCGAACCGCGTGCGGGCGAGCGTGGTGGGCCTGAACCCCGGCGGCCAGGTGGCGCAGACCCTGCTCCGCTTCGGCGGCATCGAGCGCCCGGTCCTCGTGCCCCACGATCAGGCCGCGGCCGACGCGGCCCTGCTGGCCGGGGCGACCCTGCGCGACGTCGCCCCGCGCTCGCCGGCGCTCGCCGCCGTGGCGCGATTCATGCGGGACGACCTGCTCCCGGCTCCCGAGCCCGCCCTCCGCAGGCGGCTGGGCAGGCGACGCGGCAGGATGGCGCCCGCCGTCGGCTGAGCTCCGCTCCACGTCTGCTGAGCGGCGGACAGCGCCTGAACGCCGGCCCTCACGGCGCCGCCTAGGCTATATGCCGTGTCGACGCTCAGTGATCTCATCCACGCCCAGGGGCGCTCGTCCGAGGCCGACGTGCAGTGGCTCCACCTGCTCGTCGGGGACTGGCAGCTGCTTGCGGATCTCGCGTTCGCCGACATCGTGCTGTGGGTCCCCTCGGCCAACGACAGCTTCGTCGCCGTCGCCCACGCGCGACCCTCCAGCTCGGCCACCCTGTTCTACCGGGACTTCGTCGGCCAGGCCATCAAGGCGGAGTGGCGCAAGCAGGTGACCGAGGCCTTCGAGACCGGCGAGATCATCGACTCGTCCGCCGCGGACTGGTACGAGGAGACCCCGACGCGCGTGCGCGCGGTGCCCGTGAAGCGCCGGCTCAACCCCGGCAGCGCCGAGGTCACCGACACCCCGATCGCCGTGCTCACCCGGCACACCAACCTGAGCGAGACGCGCACCCCGAGCCGCCAGGAGCTCACCTTCAACGAGTGCGCCAACGACCTCTTCAACATGATCGCCGAGGGTGACTTCCCGGACCTGAGCGCCGGGACCGGGCCGCGCCGCGGTGCGCCCCGCGCCTCGGACGGCCTGCTGCGCCTCGACGTCGACGGCACCACCACCTTCGCGAGCCCGAACGCCCTCAGCGCGTTCAACCGCATGGGCTTCGGAGAGGAGCTCGAGGGCGAGTCGCTGGCGGAGGTGACCTCGAGCCTGCTCACCGGCCGGCTCAGCGTCGACGAGTCGCTGCCCCTGGTCGTCACTGGACGGGCGCCCTGGCGCACCGACGTCGAGGCCCGCGGGGTCACCGTCTCGCTGCGCGCGATCCCCATCCGTGCCCGGGGTGAGCGGATGGGCGCGATCGTGCTCTGCCGCGATGTGACCGAGCTGCGTCACCAGGAGCGCGAGCTCATCACCAAGGACGCCACGATCCGCGAGATCCACCACCGGGTGAAGAACAACCTGCAGACGGTGGCGTCGCTGCTGCGCATCCAGGCCCGCCGCTCGCACAGCGACGAGGCGCGCGAGTCGCTGAACCAGGCGCAGCGCCGCGTCGCCGCCATCGCGGTCGTGCACGACACTCTCAGCGAGGGGCTCAGCCAGAGCGTCGACTTCGACGCCGTGTTCGACCGCGTGCTGCTGCTCATCGCGGAGGTGGCGTCGACGCACAACACGAAGGTGCACCCGAAGTCGTCGGGCAGCTTCGGCGTGCTGCCGAGCGAGTACGCCACGCCGCTCGCCCTCGCGCTCACCGAGCTCGTGACCAACGCCGTAGAGCATGGCCTCGCCGGGCGGGAGGGCGAGGTGTCGATCGACACCCGCCGATCCGACGACGAGCTCGAGGTGCGGGTGCGCGATAACGGCACGGGCATGCCCGAGGGCAAGGTCGGCAGCGGTCTCGGCACCCAGATCGTGCGCACCCTGATCCAGGGGGAGCTGGGCGGCACGATCGACTGGCACACCCTCATGGGTCAGGGCACCGAGGTGACCATCAACGTGCCGTTCCGCTGGCTGCGCAAGCGCTGACGCGGACCGGGCGTCCGCCCGACCGGCACCGGGTCCGCCGACGAGCGCGGCGCACGAGTAAGGGGGACCGGGCCTTCGCCCGATCCCCCCTGTTCGTTGTTCGTGTGCGCTGCGGTCAGCTCGCGCGCCGGGCGCGTGCCGCGCGACGCTTGAGCGCGCGTCGCTCGTCTTCGCTGAGGCCACCCCACACGCCGTAGTCCTGACCGTTCTCCAGTGCGTACTGGAGGCACATCTCGGTGACGGGGCAGCGTCCGCATACGGACTTCGCCTTCTCGATCTGGTCGACCGCGGGGCCAGTGTTCCCGACGGGGAAGAAAAGCTCGGGGTCGGCAGTCAAACAGGCAGCTTTGTCACGCCAATCCATATGGTGGAACTCCTTAATTGCTTACAGTTCGGCGCATTCGCCGCGGTGGGTCAGTCGATGTCCGGCTGCCGTATAAGCTGAGATCCGGACGCGCCCACGACCCTGTAAGCGTCACAATCGACCTCAGATATGGTCGCATAGTCATAACGATCAATCAATAGTTTTGTATTGGATCTTGCTGTGAGCGAAACCTCGGGGACACCCGACGGTAACCCGCCGGAAACCCGCGGGTGGCAGGGTCGCCGCCCGCCGGCACTGCTCGCACTGGCCGCGATCGTGGCCCTCGAGGCGGCGGCGATGGCCGCGATCGCCGTCTGGCTGATCGTCGAACTCCTGGTCGACACCCCGCAGTCGCTGGCCAGCGCGATCGCCCTCGTCGTGCTCGCGGCCGGCGCGGCCGCCTTCCTCGTCGCCGTCGTGATCGGCGCTCTGCGCGGGTCCGGCTGGATCCGCGGCGCGATCATCACCTGGCAGGTCGTGCAGATCGCGGTCGGGATCGGCGCGCTCCAGGGCACCCTCGCAAGGCCAGACATCGGCTGGCTGATCATCGTGCCGTCGGTCGTCGCCATCCTGCTCACGATCTCCCCGACGGTGTCCCGGGCGCTCGCCCGCGACTGATCCCGAGCCGTCGAGCCCTCCTGTCAGAGGTCAGGCGTCGAGCTTGAGCTTCTTCCGCAGCGAGGCGACGTGGCCGGTCGCCTTCACGTTGTACAGCGGCAGCGCGACCGTGCCCTCCGGGTCGACGACGACCGTCGAGCGCAGCACCCCCGTCACCTTCTTGCCGTACAGCGACTTCTCGCCGTACGCACCGTAGGCGTTGTGCACGGTCAGGTCCTCGTCGGACAGCAGCGGGAAGTTGAGCCCCTGCTCGTCGCGGAACCGTCGCAGGTCTTCCGCCCTGTCCTTCGACACCCCGAGCACCTGGTAACCGGCGGAGCGCAGCGAGTTGATGTTGTCGCGGAAGTCGCAGGCCTCCGTCGTGCAGCCGGGCGTGCTCGCCGCCGGGTAGAAGTAGACGATCACGTTCTGGCCGGCGAAGTCGCCGAGCGATACCGGCGTGCCGTCCTGGTCGGGCAGCGTGAAGGCGGGGGCGGCGTCGCCCTTCTCGAGTCGGAGGCTGTCGGTCATCGGTCTCGCCTTTCGCGGGGGAGGGGTGCGGTGCTCTTACTATGCCGCACCCGCCGGGGTCGTTGCTGGGCAAGCGGCCGCACGCGGAGCGCGCCGCGGGCAGGGCGCCCACCGGGGCCGATTGGCGGGGAGGGCCCCTTCGGTGCTATCGTTGTCACTCGGTTCGGGAGGGGGAAATCTTCTCAGCGGATCGCGCACCTCTAGCTCAATTGGCAGAGCAACTGACTCTTAATCAGTGGGTTCCGGGTTCAAGTCCCGGGGGGTGTACCACCATTTCCTCTCCGCGTTCTCTCACGCGTCCGCCGCCTTCGGCTGCAACGATCACGCCCCGTTCCGTCCGGCGATGGCCTCGAGGAGCCCCGCGGCGCGGCCGGTCTCGGGAAGCGCTCACCAGGCCTCGTAGGCGTGCGTCACGGCATCGATGACGTTCCCGCCGCCTGCCCTCGCTCCCCAGTTGTCGCCGCGAGCCACCAGCTCGACGGAGGCGAGGTAGTCGCCCCGGTCGAGTCCGGTGACGTCGAGGGCCGCCCGGAAGAAGGTGAACCCGGTGGCGCCCGCGGGCAGCGTCGCGGCGGCGACGATCGCCGACCGGAACGTGTCCGAGCCGAGGCGCGCGGACGCCGGGGAGCCGGATGACGCCGCGGAGCCGGAGGACGCCGCGGAGCCGGACGCGGAGGCAGAGGACGCCGGGGGCTTCGGGTTGCCCACCGGCGTCCGGTCCGCGTGGTCATGGAGGGACACGCCCGTGCCGACGTCGAACGGCTCGTGCACGCCGTACTCGGGCATCGCTCGCACGACGACGCGTAGGAGCCTCGCGTCGGGGGCCATCCACGTGCGGTCCCGCAGGTGCACCTCGAAGATCAGGTGCGTCCCGCTTGTGAGGTGGGCGACGACCATCCGGGTCCGGAGCCTGCCGTCCTCGGACTCGGCGCCGTGCACGGCACCGGCGCCGGCGCCGGGGAGGGATGCCGGGGAGGAACCCGCCACCGCGTCGCCGACCGCCGCCGTGATCCCGCCGAGCAGGAGAGCCAGGGCCCCCGCCGTGACCGCGACGGAGGACCGCGCCCGCACCTCGTGCTGGGGCATTCTCGCCCTTTCCCCGGCCTTTCGGTTCCGGCGGCGCGACCCGCGCCCCCGGCGTTGCGACGAGGACTGCTACGAGGCGGCCGAGGCCGTCATGTGCGCCTGGATCTGGTCGACGAGGGCGCGGACGGACAGATACAGCCGTAGAGCGGTGATTCCACTCTCCGTGACGTCGTAGAAGACCGTGTAGGGCAGGCGCACGTCGACGCCGGTCGGCTGCAGTCCGGCGAATTCACCGGTGTGCGTGCCGGCGAACACGAGCTCGGCTGCCGCGACGCCGTCACCGATGGCGAGCCGGACCAACTCCGGGTGCCCGTCGAACATGCGCGTGTGGAAGGCGACGATGAAGTCCCGTGCGGCCTCCCGCCCGGTCATCGCGCCGCCGTCCTCCATCGTGGTGAGCACGATGTCCGGGGCGAAGTGGCGGGAGAAGTCCCCCCTCGCCTGCAGCGCCTCCAGGAAGGCGTTCATCGTGCGTTCCGTGCTGTCCCGTGACATGGCCGTTCCCCTTCTGATCCGGCGATCCGAGGTCCGCCCGGGCCCTGTACCGGTCTGCTGCAGGACACGGTAGGGACGGGCCCGAAATCGGGGAATACGCAATTGTGCGTAGCGTCGGCCCGGGCGTACGGTGAGCGCGTGTCAACGGTCGACACGCGCGTCGCCCAGTGGGTCGACACCGCCGCGCAGATGCTCTCGGCCCCGCTCACCGAGTTCCCGGTCGAGGTGATCGGCCGCGCGCTGATCGACTCCTTCGAGGCCGATTACGCGGCGATCAGCTGGCGCACCGCCGACGGGCGGAGCGGACTCGAGTCCGTCACGCGCCCGGGAGCGAGCCACGGCGGGCACAGCGGAGCCGATGCCGCCGCCCTCGCGGTGACCGCGGCGACGTCGGCGCTGCTCGACCACCACCCCCTCGTCCGCTGGTTCCTCGCGACGGACAGCGCGGCGCCCCAGTCCATGCGCCGGGTGCCCGAGGCGATCCGGTCCGACCGGTCGGCCGAGGCCCTCGAGCTGCTGCACGGGATCGGCTCCGACCAGGAGCTCTCGATCCCGCTCCTCCTCCGGGGCGTCTCCCACCACGTCATGGTCGTCGGCCGGGCGGGCAGCGCGGACTTCTCGAACGAGGACATGGCGGTGGCGAGGCGGGTGCAGCCGCTGCTCCTGTCCGTGCACCGCCAGGTCCACCTCGTCGGGATGTCGGCGCTGGAGTCGCTGCCCGGCGGCCGGTCACCCGGCACGGGACTGCCCGGGCTGGGGCTGCCCGGGCCGAGGCGATCCGACCTCGGCCTGTCCGGCCGGGAGCTCGCGGTGCTCCAGCTGCTCGCCTCGGGACGGACGGCGGGCGCGATCGGCTGGGCGCTCGGCTGTTCCGGCCGGACGGTGCAGAAGCACCTCGAGCACGTCTACCGGAAGCTCGACGTGACGGACCGGATCAACGCCGTACGCATCGGGCGCGAGGCCGGGCTCCTCGCGGCACAGACGACACCGCCCGGCCGGAACCCGAGCGGACCCCGCGCCGCGCTGCGCCCGTAGCCCGCGGGGCGTCCGACCGGCTGCCCGCAGGCCGTGGCCGTCGGCGCGATCCCGCCCTGGCTTCCCCGGTAGAGCTCAGCCGGCGAAGTCGTGGACCGTGCCGCCCGCGACGCCGACCTCGGCGCGGAAGACCGCGCCCGCCGTCGGCTCCTCGTCCGTGTCGATGCCCTCCTGCGACGTCGTGATGAACAGGGTGCGGCCGTCCTGTCCGCCGAACGCGCAGGCGGTGACGTGGGACGCGGGCAGCCGCAGCTCCTCGGAGAGCGCGCCGTCCGCGTCGTACCGACGCACGGCCGAGCCGCCGAACAGGGCAACCCACACCCCGCCCTCCGCGTCGATGGTCATGCCGTCCGGAGCCCCGTCGTCCGGGTCGATGACCGCGAACGGCCGCCGGTTCGAGAAGGCACCGGTGTCGCCGTCGAAGTCGAAGGCGTCCACTCTGCCCGTCTCCGTGTCGTTGTAGTAGACGGTGCCGCCGTCGGCGCTCCACTGGATGCCGTTGGAGACCGTCACGCCGGAGAGCACCGTGCGCACGCTGCGGTCGGGATCGAGCCGGTACAGCGACCCCGCGCCGGGCGTGCCCTCGTAGGCCATCGACCCGCAGTAGAAGCGGCCCTGCGGGTCGCAGCCGCCCTCGTTCATGCGGATCGCGTCGTCATCAAACACCGGGGGCAGCGTCTCGGTCACGGCGAGGGAGTCGTCGGTCAGCGCGAAGCCGCGCTCGACCCCCACGACGAAGCCGCCGTCCCGCCGCGCCCGCACGACCGCGGCCACGTCCCCGACCTGGGCGCGGGTGATCTCCCCCGTCGGCGACAGCGCGACGACGGCCCCGGCGAGCATGTCGACGAAGAGCAGCCGACCGCCGCGCCGATCCCAGTACGGCCCCTCACCGTGGAAGGTGCACGGCTCCGTCAGTTGCTCGACCGCTGTCATCGTCCGCTCCTCCGCCCGCGGGCGGCGCCCGCCGCCCCTCCCGCAACGCTATTCCGGTGCCGCGCCGGTCGCCGGGGTTCTCGTGGTGACCTATCCGAAGCGCCCGCTGAACGCGGCCGATCGCTTGCCCGTGAAATCGATTTCTGCGACGCTGTGGACACACGATGCGAAGGAGCATGAATGACCACGACGTACACGCTGCCGGAGGCACCGTCCCGGCCGACGTCCACCGAGAAGACCGCGTACCTGATCGCGAGCGGTGACCTCCGCGAGTCCGCGAACACCGCCGGCTGGCCGACGCAGGAGGCCATGGAGGCCGCCATCACCGCCGCCTTCGAGGATCTCGGCTGGCGCGTCCAGCGGGCGAACCCGGTCGACCCGGAGCTCGGCCACGGGTTCATCCGGAGCCAGCGGATGGGCCTCGAGGTGTTCAAGTCCATCCCGCCGGACGCCCCGCTCATCGTGGCCGAGGCGGTGTGGCAGTACAGCCACCACGTCCTGGCCGGGCTGCGCACCCACCGGGGGCCGATCCTCACCGTGGCGAACTTCGCGGGGGACTGGCCCGGGCTCGTCGGTCTGCTCGGCCTGAACGCGGGGCTCACCAAGATGGACAAGGAATACTCCACCATCTGGAGCGTCGACTTCACCGACGACTGGTTCCGCGACGGGTTGCGGAGCTGGGTGGAGACCGGGCGGATCGAGCACGATGCGTCGCACGTGCGGCCCCTCCCCGCGCTCCCCGACGGCCCGGAGAAGCAGCTGGGCGTCGCGCTCGCCGAGCAGCTACTCGCCGACAAGGCCCTCATCGGCGTGTTCGACGAGGGCTGCATGGGCATGTACAACGCGATCTTCGACGACGAGCTGCTCAACGGCCTCGGCATCTACAAGGAGCGCCTGTCGCAGTCCGCGCTGTACGCGGAGATGCTCACCGTCGGCGACGACGAGGCGGCGGCCGTGGGGGAGTGGCTGCGGGAGCGCGGCATGACCTTCCGCCTCGGCACCGACGAGGCGACGGAGCTCACCGAGGCCCAGCTCACCTGGCAGTACAAGATGTACATCGCCGCCCTCCGCATCGCGGACGACTTCGGGCTCGACGCGGTCGGCATCCAGTACCAGCAGGGCCTCAAGGACCTGGTGCCGGCGAGCGACCTCGCGGAGGGCCTGCTGAACAGCACCGACCGCCCGCCGGTGCGCAGCCGCGACGGCGACCGGGTTCTGCACGAGGGGCGCGCGTTCCCGCACTTCAACGAGGCGGACGAGGGCGTCGCGGTCGACGCGCTCATCACGGACCGCGTCTGGCGCGCGATGGGCCTCGTCCCGGACAACACGCTGCACGACGTGCGCTGGGGCGAGGACTTCGACGGCCGCTTCGTCTGGGTCTACGAGATCTCGGGATCGGTGCCGGCATCGCACCTCGGCGGCTACGAGCACGCCGAGGGGTGGCGGCAGCACCCGGTGTTCTTCCCCGCCGGCGGCAGCACGATCAACGGCGTCTCGAAGCCGGGCGAGGTCGTGCTCAGCCGGGTGTTCATCGCCGACGGCGTGCTCAACGTCGACCTGTTCCGCGGCACCGTCGTCGAGCTCCCCCAGGAGGAGACGACGCGCCGCAAGGAGGCCACCAACCCGGAGTGGCCGATCGCCCACGTCGTGCTGCACGACGTGACGCGCGACCAGTTCATGGCCCGGCACAAGGCGAATCACGCGCAGCTGGTCTACGCGCCCGACGCGGAGACGGCGGACAAGGCCCTGCTCGCCAAGGCGGCGATGTTCGACGCGCTCGGGGTGCGGGTACACCTCGTGGGAGCGGTGAACGTCTAGCGTCCCGCCGCGCAGGCACGCTGCCTGAGACGAGAAGGGGCCCGGGATCGAATCGATCCCGGGCCCCTTCTCGCTACCGCCGCGTCAGGCGCGACGGCGGAACGTCGACGTCAGCGCTTGTTCTTGTCCTTGTCGTCGTCCACGGCGGTCTTGCCGTCGGTCTTGCCGTTCGACTGGCGCAGGCGACGGCCGATGAGCACGTCCTCCGCCACCTTGTCGGCGAGCTTGTCGCTCTGCTTGGTGTCGCGCGGCGGGAGCTGGATGTTCTCCTCCGCCTCGATGCCCGCCTGCAGTTCGCGCACCCGCTCGAGCTCGGCGTCGAACTCCGCGCCGAAGAGCAGAGCGATGTTCGTGATCCACACCCAGAGCAGGAAGACGATCATCGTGCCCAGGGCCCCGTAGGTGGCGTTGTAGCTGCCGAAGTTCGAGACGTAGAACGCGAAGGCGATCGACGCGATGACCCACACGACGAGCGCGAGCAGCGCACCCATGCTCATCCAGCGGAACTTGGGCTGCTTCACGTTGGGCGTGGCGTAGTAGAGGATCGCGACGAGCAGCACCATGATGCCCGCGAGGACCGGCCACTTCACGATGTTCCACACCGTGACGGCGAAGTCGCCGAGGCCGATGGCCGCGCCGACCCGCTCGGCGATGGGACCGCTCAGCACCAGCAGCAGCCCCGCGATCACGAGCAGGAGCACCGTGACGATGGTGATGACGAACATCGTCGGGCGCAGCTTGTAGAACGGACGCCCCTCCTGGATGGAGTAGATGCGGTTCATCGCCCGGGCGAAGGCACCGACATAGCCGGACGCCGACCACAGGGCGCCGAGGAGACCGGTGACGAAGGCGAAGCCGGCGGCCGGGGTCTCCACGAGGCTCGTGATGGGATCGCGCAGCCCGTTGACCATGTCGGAGGACACGAAGGTGCCCACGATCTCGAGCACGGCATCCGTCGTCGAGCCCGCCTGACCGAACAGGCCGAGCAGCGAGACGATTGCCAGCAGCGCGGGGAACAGCGCGAGCGTGGCGTAGTAGGTCAGCGCAGCCGCGAGGTCCGTGCACTGATCGGTCGTGAACTCGCGCATGGTCTTGCGGAGCACGTACTTCCAGCCGGGCTTGGTGACGTCGTCCGGACCGTCCGGCTTGCGCTCGTCGTCCGGGTGCGGCGCATTCTTCTCTCGAGTCGATGCCCTCTCAGCCACGACCCCTCCTCACGATAAGAACGACGGACGTCACGAGCGTCGCCGCCGTGAGTCCGGCGGTTGCCAGAATGGGACCGGGATCCTCCCGGTACTGGCGCTTGATGCTGCGCCAGGTGTGCTTGGCCTTGGCCGGCACGTTGAGTTTGCGTTCGAGCGCGTCCAGCGTCTCGGCCAGCTCGTCGCGGGCGACGGCCACCTCGAGCTTCAGCTCGTTCATGCTGAGGCCGCTCTTCGGCTCGTCCTTCGATGAGTCGCTCATCGTGCGTCCTTCCCGGTGACGACGGACACGTCCGTCTTCACGCTCTCGATGGACTCCTCCGGGATGGGAGGAACGCCCTTCTTCAGCTTGTTGACGCCCAGGAGGGCGAGCACGGCGGCGAGGATGAGGAAGACCGCGGCCACGATGAGCGCGGCCGCCCAGCCGGGCAGCACCTCGGCGAGCCCCATGACCGCCGCGGCGACGAGCACCGCGAAGAACACGAGCGCGAAGAACGCGGCGGCGGCGAGGAGGCCCGCGCCGATGCCCGCCGCCTTGAGCTTCGTGGTGAGCTCGAGCTTCGCGAGCTGGAGTTCGCTCTTGACCAGGCGGGTCACCCGGTCGGGCAGGTCCTTCACGAGATTGCCGAGCGAAGGTCCGTCGGCTTTCTGCCAGGACGAGTCCTGCCGGCCCGAGCCCTGCGACTTCGAACCCGGGAACCTCGCGCCGGCGAACCGGGAGCCCGAGGACTTCGAGCCCTGGTCCTTCGAACCCGAGGACGACGAGCCCTGGTCCTTCGAGTCCCGTGACGACGAGTCCGAGGACGTCGAGCCGACCGGAACTGCTCTCGATGGTGTGGTCACGGGAACTCCTTCCTCAGTGGGGGAGAGAGGCGGCGGAGGAGCCGTCAGGCTCCGCTGCCGCCCTCGCTCGTCGTGGGGATCTCGTACGTCGTGCCCTCGGTGGACGAGGAGGATCCGCTCGACCCGCCCTGGACCTTGCCGGTCACCTTGCCGACGGCACCCTTGGCGGTCTCCGTCACCTTCTGCTGCACGACGGGGGCTTTCTCCTTGACGAACGACTGCGCGTCGTTCACCGTCTTCTGCACCTTCTCGTCGTTCCAGAGCGCGGATGCGCGGGCGGCGATCTTCTCGTAGCTCCTGCGTCCTGCGCGTGCCCCGAGCACGTAACCGATGGCCGCGCCGGTCGCGAATACAAGCTTGCCTCTCATGGCATCTCCCGTTCGGTGAGTGTGTCGATGATGTGGGTAGAGCCCTGCCCGGACACGGGAGGGCTCGATGTCAACGTACCCCGATCGGGGGGAGCGTGCGCCGCCCACGCCCGTCGTTCCGCGGGGCGGACGATGGCACTGGCGACCCTCGATGTCAACCACCTAGGCGCGGCTCCGTCGCAGTGCTTGCGTTGATCCGTACGTGTTCCACCACGCCCATATGACTGGAGAAGACACAATGGCGCTAACGCAGAACAACCTGAACGACATCCTGAACAACAAGGGGACGGTGCTCAGCAGCTCGGGCGACAAGATCGGCTCGGTCGACCAGTTCTATGTAGACGACGCGAGCGGACGCATCGCGTGGGTCTCCGTCCACACCGGACTCTTCGGCACCTCCGAGTCGTACATCCCCCTCGACGACGCGACCGTGCAGGGCAACGACGTCGTCGTGCCGTACACGAAGGACCAGGTCAAGGACGCCCCCAAGGTCAACACCGACGGCGGCGCGCTCGAAGAGGACGACCAGGACGTGCTCTACCGTCACTACGGCATCGGCGGCACCGGCTTCGCTGACACCACGACCGGCGGCTACACCGACACCAGCACCACGGACTACGACACCACCACGACCGGCGCCGGCGCCGGCGTCGGAACGGGCCTCGGCACGGATGCCGGCCACGACACCTCCGGCCCCAACACGGACGACGCCATGACCCGCTCCGAGGAGCGCGTCAACGTCGGCACCCGCCAGACCGAGACCGGCCGTGCCCGTCTGCGCAAGTTCATCGTGACCGAGAACGTCACCACCACGGTGCCGGTCAGCCACGAGGAGGTGCGCATCGAGCGTGAGCCCATCACCGAGGGCAACGTCGGTGCCGCGCTGAGCGGTGGCGACCTGACCGAGGAGGAGCACGAGGTCATCCTGCACGCCGAGCGCCCCGTGGTCGAGAAGGAGACGGTCCCCGTCGAGCGCGTGCGCCTCGACAAGGACGTCGTCACCGAGACCGAGTCGGTGTCGAGCGACGTCCGCAAGGAAGAGATCGACTTCGCAGTCGACGGTGACGCCGACGGCCGTCGCGGCGACGGCATCCCCGGCAACGGCCGCTAGAACCGGCTCCTCCCGTGAAGGTCAAGAAGGTCGCGCCCACCAGCGGGCCCCTTGACAAGCGGAACCTCCTCCTCGCCGCTGTCGCGTGGATCGCGGGCCGAATCGGCTCCGGTTCAGGCGGCGCGGCGGGGAAGTCCGCCGTCAAGGGCAGGCGCCGCGGTGCCTCGGCGAAGACGGCGCCCGCGACCGGCTCGAGGAACAGGACTGGAGCCAAGCCCAGGGGCTCGGCTACGGTGACCGCCCTCGAGAAGAAGCGGGCGAAGGCGGAGAAGGCTCGGCGGAAGGCGCGCGTCAAGAGCGCGGCCATGCCGCCGAAGATCGTCGCCAAGCAGTCGCGGAAGGCCGCGAAGCTCACGAAGAAGAGCAGGGCGCGGAAGTAGCCCAGCACACGAGAACGCCCCGACCATCGGTCGGGGCGTTCTCGCGTTAACCCGACATGGTACTGCCGCGGCCGCTGCTCATAGCCGCACTGGTTCCGTTCAGCGCACTCGATTCCGGAGGGGACGTGTCCGAGCGTCAGAGTCCGCCGGACACCGCGATCACGGCACCGGTCACATACGAGGCGCGGTCGGACATCACGTGCACCACCATCGGCGCGATGTCCTCCGGTTCGCCCGCTCGCCCGAGCGGGATTCCGGGAACGGCCCGATCGACCCGCCCGGCATCACCGGCGTCCGCATGGATACCGGTGCGGACGATACCGGGCGCCACGGCGTTCACCCGGATGCCGTCGGGTCCGAGCTCCACGGCCAGGGCACGCGTCAGGGTCTCGACGCCCGCCTTCGCCGCCGCATAGTGGACGTAGGTGTGCGGCGACCCGGTCGCCGCTGCGATGGATGTGATGTTGACGATGGCGCCACCGCTGCCGCCACGCGACTTGCCCATCGCGCGAGCGGCGAGCCGGCAGCAGAGCACGGTGCCGAGCAGGTTGAGATCGATCACCCGCCGGATGACAGCGACGGGCGTGTCAGCGAGGTCACCGATGAAGGAGGTGGCGCCTGCGTTGTTCACCAGTCCGGTGACGGGGCCGAGCGTCGCCGCCTGGGAGAACAGAGCCTCGACCTGCTCCTCGTCGGTGACATCTGCGCGCACGGGCAGGCAACGAGCGCCGAAGGCCTCGATCCGGCCCGCCATCAGCGCGGCGGCATCCGCCCGGGAGGCGTAGTTCAGGACGATGTCGTGGCCCTGACGGGCGAGCTCGAGGGCGATGGCGGCGCCGATGCCGCGGGAACCGCCGGTGACGATGGTGACGGGGCGGACGGGCGCGTCGATCATCCTGACACGGTACCGCCGCGGCTCGCGGCGCCGTCGTGCGTCACGACGAGGCGTGGGCGGGAGTCCCGGTCCACGCGGCTCACCCGTACCCGCAGGTGCTGGTAGCGGACCAGCCAGAACACCGCGAGCAGGGCCGCGAGCAGCCCAGACGCCGCGCCGACGCCCATGGCCCACCGCGGGCCGAACTCGTTGGCCACCCAGCCGACCACCGGCGCGCCGAGGGGCGTACCGCCGACGAAGATCGCCATGTACAGGGCCATCACGCGCCCGCGCATGGCCGGCTCCGTGGTGAGCTGCACCGTGCTGTTCGCCGCGGTCATCAGCGTCTGCGAGACGACGCCGACCAGGGTGAGCGCGGCGGCGAAGAACCAGTACGACGGGGCGACGGCGGCCAGGAGAACCGTGATGCCGAAGAGGGCGGCGCCGAGGAACACCGAGCGCATCCGCGGCCGCTCGCGGCGGGCGGAGAGCAGGGCGCCCGTCACCGAGCCGAGGGCCAGGAAGCTCGACAGCAGCCCGAACGCCTCGGCGCCCGCGGAGAACTCCACCGTGGCCATCGTGGAGGTGAAGATGGGGAAGTTGTAGCCGAACGTGCCGACGAGGAACACGATCGCGAGGATGATCACGATGTCGCCGCGCCCGGCGACGTAGCGCATGCCCTCCCGCAGCCTGCCTCTGCCCCGGGCCGCCGGTGGGGCCGGGCGAAGCGTGTCGACGCGCATCCGGTGCAGGGACGCCAGCACCGCGAGGAAGCTGACCGCGTTGATCAGGAAGACCCAGCCGGTGCCGATCAGGGCGATGAGCACGCCCGCCACCGCCGGGCCGATCATCCGGGCTGCGCTGAAGGACGCGGAGTTCAGCGCGACCGCGTTGGCCAGGTTCGCGTCGGAGACGATCTCGGACACGAACGCCTGGCGGGCCGGTGCATCGAGGGCGGCGACGACGCCGAGCAGGAGGGCGAACCCGTAGACGTGCCACAGGTGCGCGACGCCGGTGAGCACGAGCAGGCCGAGCGCGAGGCCGAGCAGCCCCATGACGGCCTGGGTGACCATCAGCAGCTTCCGCTTGTCGTACCGGTCGGCGAGCACCCCGGCGTACGGGGAGAGCACGAGCATCGGCCCGAACTGCAGGGCCATGACGATGCCGACCGCCGCCGCGTCGTGGTCGGTGAGCTCGGTGAGCACGATCCAGTCCTGCGCGGTGCGCTGCATCCAGGTGCCGACGTTGGACACCAGGGCGCCGGAGAACCACAGGCGGTAATTGGGCACCGCGAGACTGCGGAACATGCTGCTCACGAGGACGCGTCCCCGCGGCGCTCCCGGGTCCGGATCACGCCCGCTCGTGCGCGGCGAGGGCGTCGGCCGCCCGCACCAGCGCGAGGTGGGACAGCGCCTGCGGCGTGTTGCCCACCTGCCGGCCCGTGCTCACGTCGTACTCCTCGGAGAGCAGCCCGAGGTCGGTGGCGAAGGACACCAGCCGGTCCATCAGGGCGTGCGCGTCATCGAGCCGGCCGCTGTTGGCGTACTGCTCGACGAGCCAGAAGGAGCAGGCGAGGAAGGGGTGTTCGCCCGGGGGCAGGCCGTCGACCCCGTGCTCGGTGTTGTAGCGCAGCAGCAGCCCGTCGCGCACCAGAGTGCGCTCCATGTGCTCGACGGTCGCGAGCATCCGCGGGTCGTCGTGGGCGCAGAACCCCACCTGCGGGAGGACGAGGAGCGACGCGTCCGTCTCGAGCGAGCCGTAGTGCTGCACGAAGCCGCCGTGCTCGGGGTGCACGCCCTTCTCGTCGATCTCCCGGCGGATGCGGTCGCGCAGCTCGGCCCACGCGTCCCGGGGACCCGGCAGGCCGTGGTCGTCGATGCCGCGGATGCCGCGGTCCAGGGCGGCCCATAGCATCACCCGGGAGTGGGTGAAGTGCTGCGGGACGCCGCGGATCTCCCAGATGCCCTGGTCCTTGCGCTTCCAGTTCCGCTGGATGAACTTGAGGAGGGCGCGCTGCAGGCTCCAGCTGTACTCGGTCTCCGTCACGCCGGCCTCGCGGGCGCGCTGCAGGGCCACCATGACCTCGCCGATGACGTCGGCCTGGTACTGGTCGACGGCACCGTTGCCGACGCGCACGGGCGCGGAGGCCTCGTAGCCGGGCAGCTGCGGCAGCACCCGCTCGGGCAGGTACCGCTCGCCGCTCAGCCCGTACATGATCTGCACGTCGTTCGGGTCGCCCGCGATCGCGCGCAGCAGCCAGCCGCGCCAGTTCATGGCCTCGACGTCGAAGCCGTGGTCGAGCAGCACCTCGAGGGTGAGGGACGCGTCCCGCAGCCACACGTAGCGGTAGTCCCAGTTGCGGGTGCCGCCGAACTCCTCGGGCAGCGACGTCGTGGCCGCGGCGACGATGCCGCCGGTGTCCTCGTGGGTGAGGGCGCGCAGCACGAGCAGCGAGCGGAGGACCTGGTCGTAGTGCGGCCCGTCGTAGCTGATCGTCGAGGCCCAGGTCTCCCACCAGACCGTGGTCTCCTCGAGCTCGTCGTCGATGTCGACGGGCGGCGGCGCCTGCCGGTGCGACGGGTACCAGGTGAGCGAGACGTCGACCGTCTCGCCGGCGGAGACGTCGAACTCGCCGCGGTGCAGCATGTCGGACGGGGCCATCCGGGGGCCGCGCAGCACGACGGAGTCGGGGCCGGCGACCGCGATCAGGCGGGGGTCGTCCTCGTCGCGCACCTGCCGGATCCACGGCGTCGCGGTGGCGTAGCCGAACCGGATGCTCACCTCCTGGGCCATCGTGACCGTGCCGCGGATGCCGCGGATCCGGCGCACGACATCGGCCCTGCGGTTGCCCTGGCTCATGAACTCGGTGATCTCGACCTCGCCGGTCGGCGTGCTCCAGGTGGACCAGAGGATGAACGTGTGCCCGAGGTACTCGCGGTGGGTGAGCGTCGCCTCGCCCGACGGCGCGAGCAGCCAGCGCCCGTGCTGGTTCGTGCCGAGCAGAGCCGCGAACGCCGAGTCCGAGTCGTAGCGGGGAAGGCACAGCCAGTCGATGCTGCCGTCCTTGCCCACGAGCGCCGCCGTGTGGCAGTCGCTGAGCAGGGCGTAGTCCTCGATGCGCTGAGCCATGCTGCCAATCCTTCCACGGGCTACTCTTGCCAAACATGGACCAGCGTGCGGCGACCCTTCTCATCCTCGGCGCGAGCGGCGACCTGTCGTCCCGGTTGCTGATGCCCGGTCTCGGCCAGCTGCTGGCCGCCGATCCCTCCCTCGACCTGCAGCTCCTCGGTGCCGGCGTGGAGGAGTACACGGTGGAGGAGTGGCAGGCGCGGGTGACCGAGGCGTTCTCCGCCGCGGAGGACGAGCACGGCACGCTCGCCCGGGCGATCGAGAAGACGCGCTACCTCACGGCCGACGTGACGACCGCCGCGGACATGCAGCGCCTGCTCGACGCGTGCGACAACCCGCCCGCCATCTACTTCGCCCTGCCGCCCGCCGTGACGGTGCGGTCGTGCGAGGCCCTCCGCTCGCTCGACCTGCCGAAGGGGATGTCCCTCGCACTCGAGAAGCCGTTCGGCACGGACGAGGAGAGCGCCCGCTCTCTCAACGAGCTCCTGCGCGGCCTCGTGCCCGAGGACCGGGTGCAGCGGGTCGATCACTTCCTCGGACGCTCGACCGTGCTCAACCTCATGGGCCTGCGCTTCGCGAACCGCATCTTCGAGCCGCTGTGGAACAACCAGCACGTGCAGAGCGTGGAGATCGTCTACGACGAGCAGCTCGCCCTGGAGAACCGGGCGCGCTACTACGACAGGGCCGGGGCGCTCATCGACATGATCCAGAGCCACCTCCTGCAGGTGCTCGCGGTGTTCGCCATGGAGCCGCCGACCACGTTGCACGCGGAGGACGTGCGCGACGCGAAGGGCATCCTGCTGCGCTCCACCCGGATCTGGGGCGACGACCCGACGACCGCGGGCCGCCGCGCGCGGTACACCGCGGGGGAGTTCGAGGGGCGCTCGCTGCCCTCGTACGCGGATGAGGACGGCGTCGACCCCGAGCGCAAGACGGAGACCCTCGCCGAGCTCACCGTCGAGGTGCAGAACTGGCGCTGGGCCGGCGTGCCGTTCCTGCTGAGGTCGGGCAAGGCGCTCGGCGCCAGGCGGCGCGAGATCCTGGTGACGTTCAAGCCGGCGCCGCACATCCCCGACGGCCTGCAGGGCACGGCGCTGCCGGACCGGATGCGTATCTCGCTCAGCCCCGACGAGCTCGCGCTCGAGATCAACGTCAACGGCCCGGGCGACCCGGACTACATCGACCGCGTCTCCCTCGACGTCGCGTTCCAGCCGGGCACGCTGCCGGCCTACGGCGAGGTGCTCCAGGGCATCGTCAAGGGCGACCCGACGCTCGCCGTGCGCGGTGACACGGCCGAGCAGTGCTGGCACATCCTCGAGCCCGTGCTCGCCGCCTGGCGGGCGGACGAGGTGCCGCTCGACGAGTACCCCGTCGGTTCCACCGGCCCTGAAGCCTGGTCAGGCCTGCCCGGCGTCTAGCGGAACGCGAACGACCGACCGGCGAGTGCCGGTCGGTCGGTCGTCGTCGGCCCCGTGGGGGCGTCAGTCGTTGTTTTTGAAGTCCTCGTGCACGGAGCCGATGGCCACGGCGAGGGTGATGGCCCAGCTGAGCCACATCAGCACGAGCCGCCAGTCGTGCGGACCGGAGCGGGTGGCCTTGACCGTGCTCCATCCGCCGAGCACCGCGCTCAGGATGCTGCCGTTCAGGATGTACTTGCGCATGTGACCTCCATAGGGGAGGTTCCACGCTACTGCAGTCGTTCCCCGCACGCCGGGCTGCGCCACGGCCCCGCTCCGACCCAGCGACAGGCGCGAGCGTCGACTACGGCGTCCGACGTTCCCGCGCAACCCCCAGGTTACTGACCGATCGGTCAGTGTAGGCTCACCGGGTGCAGACCAGCCCCGCGCCCGAGACCTCCAGCCGGCAGACCGCCCGCGAGGAGCTGAAGTCGATCGCGCTGCGCCAGTTCGCGTCCGTCGGCTTCGCCGGCACGTCGCTGCAGCAGATCGCGGACGCCGCCGGTTACTCGAAGTCGAGCGTGCTGTACCACTTCGCCTCCAAGGAGGCGCTGCTCGAGGCGACGCTCACCCCGGCCATGGACACCCTCGGCGAGATCCTCGACCGGTTCGTCTCCCGGGCGCCGTCCCGCTCCGCTCAGGACGCCTTCGTCGCCGAGTTCATCGACTTCCTGCTCGTCAACCGGCTGCAGGTGCACATGTTCGTGAACCAGGGCCAGTCGCTGCAGGGCATGGCCGTCATCGGCCGCGCCAACGGCCTCATCGAGTCCCTCGCCTCGTCGCTCTGCGGCGAGATGCGGACGGCGGAGGAGCGCGTGCGCTTCTCCGTCGCCCTCGGTGGTGCCGCCTACATGCTGTCGGCCTCCGAGATGTGGTCGACCGCCCCCCTGTCCGACGACGAGACCAGGGCTGCTCTCGTCACGGTGGTGTCGGAGCTGCTCGCCCCGATGCAGCTGCGCCCCATGGCGTCCTGACCGCCGCCATCCGCCTTCCCCGCCCGACCCCGCCACCCGAGGAGCCTCCAAGCCCATGGCAACCCTGCTCTACAGAATCGGCACCTTCGCCTACCGGCGCTCCTGGCCGGTGCTCATCTCCTGGCTGCTCGTACTCGCCGCGGTCGTGGGCGGCGGGCTCGCCCTCGGCGGCACGACCGAGGAGTCGTTCAAGATCCCGGGCACGGAGTCGCAGGAGGCCATCGACCGCCTCTCCGCCGTGTTCCCGCAGGCCGCGGGCGCGAGCGCCCAGATGATCTTCGTCGCCCCGGATGGCGACAGCATCAGCGCCGAGGAGTACCGCCAGCCCATCGAGGACGCGGTTGCGGAGGCCGGTGACGTCGACGGCGTCGAGCAGTCGCTCTCTCCCTTCTCCGAGTACGCGGCGGATGCCGTGTCCGACAACGACCGCGTCGCCATCGGCACCGTGCAGTTCAGCGGCCAGTCCGACGAGGTGACGGACGAGTCCCTCGACCGCATCCGCGAGGCGGCCGCCCCGGCCGAGGAGGCGGGCCTCGAGGTGCAGTTCGGCGGCCAGGTGTTCCAGGACCTGGAGTACGGCCTGACCCCGACCGAGGCGCTCGGCGTGGTCTTCGCCGCGATAGTGCTGTTCGTGACCTTCGGCTCGCTGCTCGCGGCCGGCATGCCCCTGCTCACCGCGCTGGTCGGGGTCGGCGTCGTCATCGGCGGCGTCATCGCGGTCTCGGCCTTCATGCCCGTGTCGAGCGCGTCGCCGTTGCTCGCCGTCATGATCGGCCTGGCCGTGGGCATCGACTACGCCCTGTTCATCCTCATCCGGCACCGGAACCAGCTCGCCCTCGGCATGCCGGCGGCCGAGTCCGCGGCCACCGCCGTCGCCACCGCGGGCAGCGCCGTCGTTTTCGCGGGCGTGACGGTGATCATCGCCCTGCTCGGCCTGCTGGTCGTCGGCATCCCCTTCCTCAGCGTGATGGGCGTCGCCGCCGCGCTCGCCGTGCTGCTCGCCATGCTCTCCGCGCTGACCCTCCTGCCCGCGCTGCTCGGCCTCGCCGGCGAGCGTCTCGCCCCGAAGCCCGGATCCCGCGCCTACAAGCGAGCGCACCCCTCCGACACGGGTGCCCGCTCCTTCGGCGAGCGCTGGGTGCGGATCGTGCTGAAGGCCCCGCTCGTGTTCGTGCTCCTCGTGGTCGGCATCGCCGGAGCGATGCTCGTGCCCGCGCTGCAGCTGCAGCTCGCCCTGCCGAGCGGCGGGACGGAGCCGGAGGGCTCCACCGCCCGCGTGGCCTACGACACGGTCTCCGACAACTTCGGGCCCGGCCGCAACGGCCCGCTCGTGCTGCTCGTCGACATCACCCAGACCAACGACCCGATCGGCGACCTCGAGGGCATCGCGGACGAGCTCCGCCCGCTCGAGGACGTCGCCTCGGTGGGCACCGGCACGCCCAACCCCTCGCTCGACACCGCCATCCTGCAGGTCATCCCCGAGAGCGCACCGGACTCCCCGGAGACCACGCAGCTCGTGCAGGCCATCCGCGACCTCGCGCCGGACATCGAGGAGCGCTACGACACGGACATCGCCGTCACCGGGACGACGGCCGTGCAGACCGACATCTCGAGCCGGCTGAACAACGCCCTCGTGCCGTTCGGCATCGTGGTCGTCGGGTTGTCGATCCTGCTGCTCATGGTCGTCTTCCGGTCGGTGTTCGTGCCGGTGAAGGCCGCGGTCGGCTTCCTGCTCTCGGTGGTCGTGTCCTTCGGTGTCGTCGTCGCGATCTTCCAGCAGGGCGTCTTCGCCGACGCGCTGCACGTGTCGCCCGGCCCCATCCTCAGCTTCATGCCGATCCTGCTCATGGCCATCCTGTTCGGGCTCGCCATGGACTACGAGGTCTTCCTCGTCTCTGGCATGCGGGAGAACTACGTGCACACCGGTGATGCGCGCGGCGCCATCGTGCACGGCTTCTCCGGCGCGGCGCGGGTCGTCACGGCGGCGGCGCTCATCATGTTCTTCGTCTTCGCCGCGTTCGTGCCGGAGGGCGCCGGCGTGATCAAGACCATCGCCCTCGGGCTCGCGGTCGGCATCTTCTTCGACGCGTTCCTCGTGCGCATGACGCTCGTTCCCGCGGCCATGGCGCTCGTCGGGCGCGGAGCGTGGTGGCTGCCGAGGTGGCTCAGCCGCGTGCTGCCGAACGTCGACATCGAGGGCGAGAGCCTGCGCGACCACCGCGACGCCACGACCTGGGCCGAGGCCCGGGACGGCGAGGCGGTCACGGCGGACGAGCTCGTGCTCGGCTCCGCCGGCCGGCGCGTCGGGCCGCTCACCTTCTCGGTGCGGGCCGGCGAGACCGCGGTGGTCACGGGCGAGGAGCTCGACCGCCGCCTGCTCGCCGCCGCGCTCGCCGGGCGGCTCGCTCCGGTGTCCGGGCGCGCCCAGGTCGCCGGGCACCCGCTGCCCAGCGAGTCCGGCCGCGTCCTGCGGCTCGTCGCCCTCGGCGACACCACCCGCCTCGACGAGGCGGACGAGCGGCTCACGCTCGCAGACCTGTTCGCCGAGCGGCTGAGCCTCCGCGGCCCGGCCTGGCGCTCCCTCCGGCTCGGCGACCGCGTGCGTGCCGAGATCGAGCGGGTCAACCTCGCCATCGACGAGGCGTGGAACCAGCTGCCCATGGAGGCGGCCGATGCCCGCCCGGTCGCGGCGTCGAGCACGCTCGCCGAGCTGCCGCGCCTGCAGCGCGCCATCGCCCTTGCCGCGCTCGCGGCCGTCGAGCGCACGCCCGTGCTCGTGCTCGACACGGGTGATGGCTTCCCGGGTTCAGACGAGGAGCGCGCCTTTCTCACCGCCGTGCGGTCGCTCGTGCACGTCGGCACGGCCGTGCTCCTGCTCAGCGCCGACCCGCTCGAGGAGCGCGACGGCCCCGGCCCGCGCATCGCCCTCCCCACCGCGAACGCCCCGCGCGTCGCCGACCTCTCCCTCGCGTGATGGCACGCGTGGACACCGCGGCTGCGCCCGCGCCCGCAACCGCAACCGCATCCGCACCCGCTCGTTCGGAAAGGAACACCATGAGCCGCTGGAGGAAGCGCTCGATCCTCGTCCTCATCTCGGGCGTGCCGCTCGTGGTCGCCGGCCTGTTCGTCGGCGCCCTGTCCCAGGCAGACACGGGCATCGAGCGGGTGCCCGCCGCCATCGTGAACCAGGACGAGATGGTGCAGCAGACGCTGCCGGACGGCACCCAGCAGCCCGTGCTCGCGGGGCGCCTGCTCGTGACCGAGCTCACGAGCGACGACGCGCAGGCGTTCGACTGGACCATCACCAACGAGGACCAGGCGGAGGACATGCTCCGCAGCGGCGAGGTGTACGCCGTGCTCACCGTTCCCGAGAACTTCTCGGCGTCGATCACCTCCCTGTCCCAGCCGACGCCCGAGCGTGCGGAGCTGACCGTCGAGACCGACGACGCCCACGGCTACCTCACCGGGGCGGCGACGCAGGCCGTCGGCACCGGCATGGTCGCGGTGTTCGGCAACGACATCACCGCGCAGTACGTGAACGGGGTGTTCACGGGCTTCGGCAGCATCAGCGGTGCCTTCACCCAGGCGGCGGACGGGGCGGACCAGCTGTCCGCCGGTGCGACGAGCCTCGGCACGGGGCTCGACGAGCTGACCGGGGGAGTGGTCGCGTCCCAGCAGGGCGCGGAGGCGCTCGCGGGTGGCGTCGCGCAGTACACGACGGGCGTCGATCAGCTGAGCTCCGGGCTGGACCAGCTGAGCGAGGGGGCGTCCCAGCTCGACCAGCTGTCCGGGGGCATCACCCAGTACACCGGTGGGGTGAGCCAGCTCACGAGCGCGCTCCGCCAGTCCGTGCCGACGGTGGACCCGGAGGTCCTCGAGGGCCTGGATCCGCAGGCCCTCGGGAACCTCGTGCAGGTGCTGGAGAGCCTCGACCCCGAGCAGCTGGCAGCCCTCAACCCGGGCGCCCCGGCGGCCGTCGCCGGAGCATCGACCGCCATCCAGTCGCTGTCGTCCCTTCCGATCGGGCAGTTGCAGGCGCTGCAGGCGCTCCCGGGCCAGCTCGACCAGCTCGACGCGGCGGGCGAGCAGCTCAACGCGGGAGCAGCGGGCATCGGCCAGCTGCAGTCCGGCATCGCGGCCAGCGCATCCGGGGCCGCCCAGCTCTCCGGCGGCTCCGAGGGGCTGCGCGACGGCGCGGCCGCCCTCAGCGACGGCCTCGGCCAGCTCGCCGAGGGGGCGTCGGCCACCGTCGGCGGCGCGACCGGGCTCGCGACCGGCGCGTCCGAGCTCGCCAATGGGCTCGAGCAGGGCGCGGCGTCCGTGCCCAGCTACACCGAGGACGAGGCGGAGAACGCGGCCGGTGTCGTCGCGGACCCGATCACCCTCACGGTGCAGCGGGACAACGAGGTGAGCGACATCTCATCGGGCATCTCCTCGCTCGTGGTTCCGCTCGGCCTCTGGCTCGGCGCGCTCGCGATCTTCCTCGCGCTCCGCCCGCTCGCCCGCCGGGCCCTCGCGTCCCCGGCGCCCACCGGGCGGCTGCTGCGGCGCTCGCTCGGCGCGGCCCTCGGCATCGCGGCGGTCCAGGCCGTGCTCCTGGTGGCGCTCCTGCACACCGCGGTGGGCATCGACTGGGCGCTGCTGCCGGTGACGCTGCTCTTCTCGCTGCTCATGGCGGGCGCCTTCACCGCGTTCCACTACCTGCTGACGGCGGCCTTCGGCCGCGTGGGGCTGATCGTCTCGCTGCTGCTGCTCGCCATCCAGCTGACGGCGACCGGCGGCCTGTATCCGATCGAGCTCGTGGCGTCCCCGTTCCGGGCGATCAGCCCGTTCCTGCCGCTCACCTACGGCGTGCAGGGGATGCAGGCGATCGTCGCGGGCGGATCGGCGGGATCGGTGGTCACGGCGATGATCGTGCTCGCGCTGTTCGGCATCGTGTGCGTGCTGCTGTCGTTCCTGGCGGTGCGCCGGGCACGCCGGGCGAGCGCGCTGGGTCTGGTTCCCTTGACCGCCTGACCCGCCGGCGCGCAGCTTCCGGCTCGCGGCTTCCGGCTCCCGGCTCCCGGCTCCCAACCCCGAACGCCCCTGCCCAGGCAGAGGCATCGTGCCCAGGGTGGAACTGGGCAGGATGCCGCTGCCTGGGCAGGGGCGTGTGTGGTTAACGGGGAGAGCGGGGGGAGACCGGCGCAGGGGTCAGAGGGACGGGAGCGGGGTGCTCCAGCCGGCGAGCACCGGCGCCAGGGCATCGATGCGCTCGTCGCGCATCGCCGCCGCATGGGCCTCCTCGAGCACGTCCGCGATCCGCACCCGCTGGCCCGTCTCGGCCGAGCGCACCGCGGCCTCCACCATGGCGAGGCTCAGAACGTTGCTGTGCACCTCGCCGGACGGCACCTCCCCGCTGCGCAGCACGGACACGAACTCGGCGAGCGAGCCCGCGATCTCCTCGGGCACCTCGGGTCCGAGGTCCACCGGGCCCGGCTCGGCTGAAGCTCCCGAGGCGGCACCGGCACCGGCGCCCGTCCCACCCGCGGCGTCGGGCGCCCACTGGACGAGCGGGGTGCCCGCGCCGTCCCAGGTCGCCGTGCCCCGCGCGGCGCTCACGCGCCAGTCGCCGTTCCACGATGTCTCCTGGCCGTCGCTGCACCAGCTTCCCGTGTAGACGTACCGGGCGCCACCCGCGAACTCGAAGACGGCGGTCGCCGCGGCGTCCCCGGCGTACCAGCTCCAGCTCGGGTTGAACTCCTCGCAGTAGACCGAGACCGGATCTGCGTCGAGCAGGTAGCGGGACGCGTCGAACGCGTGGATCGCCATGTCGACGAGGAGCACATGGTCCATCTCCTCGCGGAAGCCGCCGAAGTGCGGCGCCTTGAAGAAGTTCGTCGTCACGACGCCCACGTCGCCGAGCTCGGCGACCTGGCGCTTCAGAGCGGCGAGCGCGCGGTAGTAGCGGCGGGACTGGCTGATCATGAGCAGCCGGCCGCTCGCCTCGGCGGCCGCGACGAGCGACAGCGCCTGGCTCACGGTCGGCGCCACCGGCTTCTCGCACAGCACCGGGAGCCCGGCGAACAAGGCCTCGACGTTGACGGGGTGGTGCGCGGCGGGGATCGTGACATTGACCACGGCCTGGGCGCCCGTCTCGGCCGCGATCTCGGTGAGGCTCTTCGCGACCGGGATGCCGGTCAGGCCGACGTCCTCGAGCGCCGCGCGGGCGCCGTCGAGGTTCAGGTCGACGAGCCCGACGAGCTCGACGTCCGGCGACGCGGACAGCGTGCGCAGCCACTGCTTCCCCATGCCACCGGCCCCGACGAGCACGACGCGGACCGGCGCGGACGGATCCGGGAGCGGCGTGTACCTCGTCACTGGGCCTTCAGCGCTCCCTGGTAGCCCTGGCCGTTGTAGAAGTCCTCGGTCTCGTAGCGCAGCAGCACGGGGCTGGTGCGCTCGGGCCGGAACGTCTTCGCCCAGGCGACGCCGTTCGCGATGACCCGGCGCACGTCGGTGTGGAAGTAGACGGGGTAGTCCTGGTCGCCGGGGCTGAAGAAGAAGATCTTGCCGAACCCGCGGCGGAAGGTGCAGCCACTGCGGAAGACCTCGCCGCCGGAGAACGTGCTGAGGAAGATCAGCTCGTCGGGGGCGGGGATGTCGAAGAACTCCCCGTACATCTCCTGCTCCGGGATGATGAACGGGTGCGGCACGCCCTGCGCGATGGGGTGCGTCGGGTCGACCGTCCAGACGATCTCCCGGTCCCGCTCGGAGCGCCAGCGGAGCGTGCACGTGGTGCCCATGAGCTTGCCGAAGATCTTCGACCAGTGGCCGGAGTGCAGCACGAGCAGGCCCATGCCCGCGAGGACGTGCCGATGCACCCGGTCGACCACCTCGTCCGACACCTCGCCGTGGGCGGCGTGGCCCCACCAGACGAGCACGTCGGTGCTCTCGAGGACCTCCTCGGTCAGGCCGTGCTCCGGGTCGTCGAGCGTCACGGTGCTCACCTGGGCGCCCTGGCCGAGGTTCTCCTCGATGCCCTGGCGGATCGCGTTGTGCATGCCCTCGGGGTAGATCGCTGCCACCTCCGGCTCCAGCTGCTCGTGGCGGTTCTCGCCCCAGACGACCACGCGAACGGGGCCGTCTGGGGTTATGGGATTCGTCATATCGTTCCTTCGTGATGGGTGTGGCAGTCGGACAGGGAGGTCACTTGACGGCGCCGCCGACGGCGCCTGCCGCGATGAACCGCTGCGCGAGCACCAGCAGCAGGATCGCGGGGATGGAGGAGAGCACGGCGGTCGCCATCACGGCGCTCCAGTTCGCGACCTGTGATCCCAGGTACTGGTAGATGCCCAGGGTCACGGGCCGCACGCCCTCCGTCGTGGTGAGCGTCAGCGCGAAGAGGAAGTCGCTCCAGGAGAACAGGAACGAGAACAGCGCCGCCGTGATGATGGCGTTGCGGCTCACCGGCACGACGATCGAGACGAAGGCGCGCACGAGGCCCGCCCCGTCGACCCGCGCCGCCTCGACGATGGACGGCGGGATGCCGATCATCGACGCCCGCAGGATGAGGATCGCGAACGGGATGCAGTGCGTGGAGTCCGCGAGGATCAGGCCGGGGATCGAGTTGAGCAGTCCGAGGTCGTTGTACGCGGTGTAGAGCGCGTTCGCGATGACGATGCCGGGGATCATCTGGGAGATGAGGATGGCGAGCAGCGCGGCGTTGATCCAGCGGAACCGGAACTGGGCGAGCGCGTACGCGGCCGGCGCCGCGATCGCGATGCTGAACACCACGGACCCGAGCGAGATCACGAGGCTCGTGACGAGGTTGGCGCCCTGGTCCGCGATCGCCCGCTCGTAGCCGGCGAAGCTCGGGTTCCAGGGGAAGAATTCCGCCGTCAGCGTGTTGCCCGACGGCTGCAGGGACGCGTTCACCATCCAGTAGACGGGGAACAGCATGATGGCGAGGAAGATCACGCCGAGCACGGTGAAGATGCCCGAGTGCGTCGTGCGCCGGGCGGGCTTCGGGTGCCGGCGGGATGCCGCCACCACGGGAGCCGTCGCGGTCGTTGTCGTCATGACTTCTCTCCTGCTCTCACTCGTCGACGGCGCGGCGGTTCGCGCGCAGGTAGATGACCGCGAACAGCAGCGAGATCACGATGAGGATGTTGCTGTACGCCGCCCCGACGCCGAACTCGAAGTTCACGAAGGACTCCTGGTACGAGCGCACGGAGAGGGTCTGGGTCGCGTTGGCCGGCCCGCCGTTCGTGAGGCCGAGGATGATGTCGAGCACCTTGATCGTGTAGACGACGCCGAGCACGAGCACGACGCTGACCACCGGTCGCAGGTTCGGCAGGGTGATGTGCCAGAAGGCCTTCCACCCGGTCGCACCGTCGAGCGCGCCCGCCTCGTACAGCTCCTCGGGGATGTCCTGCAGGCCGCCGTAGAGGATCGTGACGTTGAACGGGATGCCGATCCAGATGTTCACGAGCACGACGGCGATCAGCGCGACCGAGGGGCTGGTTAGCCAGGGGATCGGCGACGAGATGATGCCGAGCGAGCCGAGCGTCTCGTTGAGGATGCCGCTGTCCCGGTCGAGGATCATGCGCCAGGTCGCGCTGGAGACGATGAGCGGGAGCAGCCAGGGCAGCAGGAGCATGGACCGGAGGAACCCGCTGAGCGGGAACTTCCGGCGGAAGAACTCGGCGAGGGCGAGGCCGATCACGAACTGCCCCGCGATGGACCCGATGGTGAACAGGGCCGTGTTGATCAGCGCGGGCGAGAACAGCTGGCTGCCGACGACCGTCGCGTAGTTGGCGAGGCCGACCCAGGGCGCCTCGCCGGTGAAGAACGTGCGGGTCGTGTACTCCTGCAGGCTCATGGTCACGTTCTTGACCACGGGGTAGCCGAAGAACGCGAGCAGGAACAGCCCGGCGGGAACGACGAACAGGATCCGCGTGACGTTCTCGAGCGTGAAGCGCCGCCGGTGGCGTGCCGGGGGAGGGGTGTCCCGGCGACGGGACATGGGCACCTCGGTGGGAGGAACCGTCGTTACTGACATCTCGCGGACCTTTCCGTCGTCATCGTCGGAAGAATGGAGGGGGCGGGGTGCTGCGGATCAGCCGTGGGCCCCGTTCCCGGGGCCGCACGGCCGATCCGCGAGCGCCGGTCAGCCCTGGGCGGCCTGCTCGAAGGCCTCGGCCGGGGTGGCCTGGCCGGTCAGGGACAGCTGGATCGCCGTGTAGATCTCCGTCGCGGCCTCGGGCCACTCCTCGCCGAGCTTGCCGGTGCGCGAGCGGGCGTTGGCGACCTGCTCGGTGAAGGCGGCCATGGTGGGCACCTTCTCGACGTACTCGTCGGCGAGCGCGGTCTTCGTCGGCACCGTGAAGCGCGCCTCGGCCAGCGCGAGCTGGTTGTCGTCGCTCGCGATGCACTCGACGAACTCCGCCGCCTTCGCCTGCTTGGCGTCGTCGCCGGTCACCGGCACGGTCCACACCTCGCCGCCGAGCGGGGCGACGGGCGTCTGGCCCTCCTCCTGCACGGGCACCTGCACGACGTCCCACTTCACGTCCGGGTTCTCGTTCAGGCTGGGGATCTGCCAGGGGCCGTTGATCATCATCGCGGCCTTGCCCGCCACGAACTGGTCCTTGACGTCGGCCTGCGCCCAGTTGATGACGCTCTCGGAGGCCGCGCCGCTGTCGACGAGGTCGACCCAGAGCTGCAGCGCCTCCTGCACCTGCGGGGTGTCCAGGGCAGTCTCGTCGCCGCCGTTCGTCCACATGAAGGGCAGGAACTGCCAGCTGCCCTCGTACGAGGCGATGGCCGAGAAGGCGATGCCGTACTGGTCGCCCGAGGTGAGGGCGGTGGCCGCGGTCTTCAGCTCCTCCCAGGTCTTCGGCGGGGTGATGCCGGCGGCCTCGAGCATCGTCGTATTGTAGAAGAGGCCGAGCGTGTTCACCGTCGGCGCGAGCCCGTACACCTCGCCCTCGTAGGTCGCGGCCTCGAGGATGCCCTCCGCGAAGCCGGACGTGTCGACGTCGAAGTCGCTGAGCGGCGCGAGGCCGCCGGTGGCGGCAATCTCCTGCAGGTCCGGGTTGTCGAGCATCAGAACGTCGGGCAGCGTGCGGGACGACGAGCGCTGCAGCACCTTCTGGATGAGGTCCTTGCCGGGCACGGTCTCGCGCTTGATCGTGACGCCCACCTGCTCGGCGCAGGAGTCGAGCGCGTCCTGCACGAGCGACTTGTCGGGCTCGTTGTTGTAGTAGTCGAGGATGGTGAGCTCGTCGGCCCCGCCGCCGGTGGCTCCTCCGCCCCCGCCTCCTCCGGCGCCCCCGCCCCCGCTGCACGCCGCGAGGGCGAGCGGGGCGATGGCGGCCATGGCCAGCAGGGCGGGGATTCTCTTGGTTCTCATGCTCAACGGCTCCTTTGCCTGGTGGGTGCACAATCGGTACTGCGGAACTTCCGCTGATCGACATCGACGCGGAGGTCCCGGGGGAGCGGCGGCTGCCGCGGGGATCGCCGGGCGGCTCTCGCCGGTCCGGCTCGACCGCGTCCTGGAAACGCCGAGGTTAAGCGTTTCGAACGCACTCGAAAGACCGGTGCCGCCTGGCCAGAGGCGGGTTCCCGGTGTGCTGTGGCATGAGTCTGCTCCCCGCCCCGAAGGCTTGTCAACAGAAAAGTTAACCGCTTTACTGACCGAGTTTGCCGCAGTCGTCGCGACTCGCCCGGCGCGGTACGGTCGACGGATGGAGGCGCCATGGTGACCATGCGGGACGTGGCGAAGCGCGCGGACGTGTCCATTGCCACCGTCTCCTTCACGGTGAACAACAGCAAATCTGTGTCCCCGGCCACGCGGGCCCGGGTCGAGCAGGCCATGGAGGAGCTGGGCTTCCGTCGCAACATGGTGGCGCGGGCTCTCGCCAGCAGGCGCACCCGGGTGATCGCCCTGCTCTATCCCGCCCTGCAGCAACGGCTGAGCGGCACGGCGGTCAAGTTCTTCACCAGCGCGGCCAAGACGGCGGGAGACCTCGGCTACACGCTCGTCCTCTGGCCGGTGAGCAACGACGCCGAGCAGGTGACCCAGCTCACCTCGGGCGGGCTCGTCGACGGCGTGCTCCTGATGCAGGTGCAGCTCGACGACCCCCGCGTGGACCGGCTCGTGGAAACGGAGACGCCGTTCGCCATGATCGGCAGGACCCGGGACCCGAGCGGCCTGACCTTCGTCGACATCGACTCCGAGAACACGACGGTCGCGGCGCTCGACTACCTCACCGGGCTCGGCCACCGCCGGATCGCCCTGCTCACAAGCGACGGGGACTCGGCGGTGCCGCACTTCGGTCCCACCGAGCGGACCCGGTCGACCTACCGGGCGGAGATGGACCGGCGCGGCCTCGACGCCGTGCTGCTCGAGTGCGGCGAGACGCCGCAGGCCGGTCGCCTCGCCGCGGACGAGCTGTGCGAGCGCGCGCCGGACACGACGGCCGTCATGGTGCTGAACGAGAACGCGGCGTTCGGGCTGCTGAACGGCCTGCGGCACCTCGGCATCTCGGTGCCCGGGGACATGTCCATCCTGTCGGTGGGCTCGTCACCCGAGGTCGCCGCCATCGCGGATCCCGCGCTCACCCTGATGGTGTCGCCGGCCGACGAGCTCGGCAGGATGGGGGTCGAGGCGCTGGTCGACCGCCTCGAGGGGCGCGAGGAGCGGGGCAATCACACCCTCGTGATGTGCGCCTTCCACGAGGGCAGCTCTACGGCCCCGCCGCGCGGCTGACGCGGGCGGCCGGAACCGGCGCGGGAGAGGTCAGCGCTTCCCGGGGCGCAGCGCCGTGACGATGCGGCGGGAGCGGCTGGGCGTCACCGCCTTGGGCTTCGACTCCAGGCGGGTGTGGCCTCGGGCATAGTCGAGGGCCTGGCGCAGCATCACGAGGCGCTCGTCCTCGCTCTTCGCCTTGCGGGTGTTGATCTCGGCGACGACCGAGCCGTCCCAGTCCTCGCCCGCGAGGTAGAGCAGCGTCTCGGCGACCGGCTGACTGCCCCGCCCGGGCAGGAGGTGCTCGTCGAAGACCTTGCCCTCGTCCATCGAGCCGGAGCCGTCGCAGAGGTGCACGTGCCGCAGCCGGTCGCCCATGGCGATGGCCATCTGCAGCGAGTCGCGGCCGGAGAGCGCGCTGTGCGAGAAGTCGAGCGTCGTGGCGTCGCAGTCCATCTCGGTCGGGTCCCAGCCCGGCGCGTACGCCTTCATGCTGCGGCCGGCGACCTTCCACGGGAACATGTTCTCGACGGCGATCTCCACGCCGTAGCTCAGGCTGGTGTTGCGCACGATGGCGAGGAAGTTCTCGGCGTAGCCGGCCTGCCAGCGGAACGGCGGGTGCACGACGACGGTCGGCGCCCCGACGGAGCGGGCGAGCTCGGCGGACTTCTCGAGCTTCACCTGCGGGTCGCGGCCCCAGACGAAGTGGGTGAGCAGCAGCACGGGGGCGTGGATCGACAGGATCGGCAGTTCGTACCGCTCGGCGAGGGCGCGGAGGGCGCCGGCATCCTGCGTGACGAGATCGTTGGTCACCATGATCTCGATGCCGTCGTAGCCCGCGTTCCTGGCCATGATGAACGCGTTCTCCACGGGCTGGGGGTACACGCAGGTGGTGCTCATGCCGACGCGAATCATGCGATCACCGTACTCCGCCTCCCTGCGCCGACAGGGATTGTCTTGCACATCGTGCAGGCAACGAACAGGCGGCGATTCGGCAAACCGCCCGTTGCCGGCCGGCGTCGGGAGGGCCCGTCGGGGGTGAACGCGGGGGGATACGGGAGCACCCGGGCGTCCGGAACGGCCTGCTGGTAGCGTTGGCGACGGCTCACAGGGCTCCGCCGGCCGCGGCGAAACCCGGATCGGAACAACCATCTCTTCCCCCACCGAACACGGAGAGGACCACGCCCAGGACGGCGAGTTCTCCCTCGTCGTCCTGTCCAACCGGCTCCCCGTGGACCGCGTGCTGCACAGCGACGGCACCGCCTCCTGGACCCACTCGCCGGGCGGCCTGGTCACGGCGCTCGAGCCCATCATGCGCGCCAACGAGGGCGCCTGGATCGGCTGGCCGGGGGTCGCGGACCACCCGCTCGACCCGTTCTTCAGCGACGGCATCTGGATCATCCCGATCGACCTCAGCGCCGAGGACCTCGAGAACTACTACGAGGGCTTCTCCAACGACACGCTCTGGCCGCTCTACCACGACGTCATCGCTCAGCCGACGTACCACCGCGAGTGGTGGGAGACCTACGTCGAGGTCAACCAGCGCTTCGCCGAGGCCGGCGCGAAGGCCGCTGCGCCCGGCGCGACCGTCTGGGTGCAGGACTACCAGCTCCAGCTCGTGCCGAAGATGCTGCGCGAGCTGCGTCCGGATCTCACGATCGGCTTCTTCAACCACATCCCGTTCCCGCCCTACGGCATCTACGCCCAGCTGCCCTGGCGCACCCAGATCGTCGAGGGCCTGCTGGGCGCCGACGTGATCGGCTTCCAGCGCGCCGCCGACGCGGGCAACTTCACCCGCGCGGTCAGGCGTCTCTTCGGCTACGTGACCCGCGGCGCCCTCGTCGACGTGCCGCTCGAGGAGGACAAGCCGCTGCTGGTGCCCGGCACGAAGCGCGGCCGGGTCGGGCGCGACTCGCCGACGCGGGTCGTCGTGGCGAAGCACTTCCCCATTTCGATCGACGCGCGCAGCTACGAGGACCTGGCGAAGGACCCCGCGATCGTCGAGCGTGCCGCTCAGATCCGTCGCGACCTCGGGAGCCCGAAGACCCTGATGCTCGGCGTCGACCGGCTCGACTACACGAAGGGCATCGGCCACCGGCTGAAGGCGTTCGGAGAGCTGCTCGCCGACGGCAGGCTGACCGTCGAGGACACGACGCTCGTGCAGGTGGCGAGCCCGAGCCGCGAGCGCGTCGAGACCTACCGGCACCTCCGCGACGAGATCGAGCTCACCGTCGGCCGCATCAACGGGGACTTCGGCTCGATCAGCCACTCCGCGGTCAACTACCTGCACCACGGGTACCCGCGGGAGGAGATGGTGGCCCTGTGCCTCGCCGCGGACGTCATGCTCGTGACGGCGCTGCGTGACGGCATGAACCTCGTCGCGAAGGAGTACGTCGCGACCCGCACGGACGACGACGGCGTGCTCGTGCTCAGCGAGTTCGCGGGAGCCGCGGACGAGCTGCGCACCGCGCTGCTCGTGAACCCGCACGACATCGACGGCCTGAAGGACGCGATGGTGCGCGCGGCGACCATGCCGCGCCGCGAGCGGCAGAAGCGCATGCGCGCCATGCGCAAGCGCGTCTTCGAGTACGACGTCGCCCGCTGGTCCGACTCGTTCCTCGAGGAGCTGCGGCGGACGCACGACCGCGCGACCGCGCTCGCGGCGGCGACGGCGGCCTCCGCCGCGTCCGCAGCCGGGCCCGAGGACGACGTGGTGCCAGACCCCGCCGTCGACCCGGGCGAAGCGGAGCTGATCCCCGTGGACGACCTCGTGGACGACGGGCAGGAGAGCCCCCGGCCGTGACCGACCCCCGGACCGACCTGCCGGAGCCGTCGCTCGACGCGCTGGCCCGGATCGCCAGCACCCCGAGGCTGCTCGTCGCGCTCGACTTCGACGGGACGCTGGCTCCGCCGGTGGACGACCCGGAGCAGGCCCGGGCCGTGCCCGAGGCCCGCGCGGCCGTGCTCGCGCTGCTCGGGCTGCCGCACACGCGGGTCGCGCTCGTGTCCGGGCGCGCGCTGGACAGCCTCGAGCACGTCACCGACCTGCCGGACAAGGTGCTGCTCATCGGCTCGCACGGCGTCGAGATCCGCCTGGACTCGCCGGCCGAGCTGACCCTCGAGCCCCACGAGCTCGTGCAGCGCGACGTGCTCTCCGACGTGCTCGACCAGGTGGCGGACGCCGTCGACGACGTCTGGATCGAGGAGAAGCCGGCCGGCTTCGCGCTGCACACCCGCCTTGCGACGGAGCGGAACAGCCGCATCGCCCACCTCGTCGCGCTGCAGGAGGCGCGCGCGGAGGTCGAGGATGTGAAGGTGCGCAGCGGCAAGGACGTGCTGGAGTTCTCGGTGCGGTCGAACACCAAGGGCGAGGCCGTGGAGCACCTCAGGCAGTACACGAAGGCGACGGCGGTCTTCTACGCCGGGGACGACGTGACCGACGAGGACGCCTTCGTCGCGCTCGGCGCCGGGGACTTCGGGCTGAAGAGCGGGGCGGGCGAGACCGCGGCCGGCCACCGCGTCGCCGGACCCGCAGAGGTGGCACGGGTGCTTGCCGAGCTCGCGCGCCTGCGCGCCGCCCACGAGCACCAGCCCGCCTGAGCGGCAGACCGAAGCCCTCCGGAAGGGGCCGATCAGGCCGATCCGGAGGGCTCGATGAGTCGGCCTAGGACTCGGAGATGGCCGCGCTCACCGCGGTGGGCGCGTCGTAGTCCTGGTCCGGGATGTTCTTGAGGGCGGTCAGCACGTTCTCGTCCGCGCCGTTGCCCTCCGCGGTGGAGACGATGGTGTCCTTCGACGCCGGGTAGTCGATCCCGCCGAGGAACTTCTGCACCTGGATGGGGTTAGGAGTGTCGGTCATGTCCTGCCTTCCGTCGGTTCGGGCGCCGGACCGGTCCTGGCCGCGGCGCTCCTCCTAGGCAACGCCTCCGCGCGGCGCGATGCAACGGCGCCGGGCTACTCGGCGGCCGCACTCGGCCGGCACTCAGGAATCCTCCCGGACGGCCCCCGGTACAATTGGGGCACAGCCTGACCGTGAGGAGAATGCATGCTCGTTCTCCTGGCCGCGTTCGGCGCGATGGCGGTGGTCCTGCCATTCGTCGCCCGGCGGCTCGGGCTCTGGATCTTCCCCCTCGCCGCCGTGGTGCCGGCCGTCGCGTTCGTGCACACGATCGCGCTGGGACCCGAGGTCCTCGGGGGCGGCGAGCCCCGGGAGACGCTGCCCTGGATCCCCGACCTCGGGATCGCGCTCGACCTCCGCATGGACGTGCTGTCCTGGCTGCTCACGCTGCTCGTCACGGGCGTCGGCGCCCTCGTCCTGCTCTACTGCGGACGGTACTTCGGCCGCGCCGAGGAGGGCCTCGGCCGGTTCGCCGCCGAGCTCCTCGCCTTCGCCGGCGTGATGTACGGCCTCGTGCTCGCCGACGACGTCTTCGTGCTCTACGTCTTCTGGGAGGCCACGAGCGTCTTCTCCTACCTGCTGATCGGCCACTACACGGGCAAGTCCGCCAGCAGGGGCGCGGCCCTCCAGGCGCTGCTCGTCACCACAGCGGGTGGCCTGGCCATGCTCGTCGGGCTCGTGATGCTCGCCGCGTACGCGGGCACGTCCAGCCTGTCCGCCCTGATCGCGGACCCACCGACGGGCGCGTTCGCCAGCACCGCGGTGGTCCTCGTGCTCCTGGGCGCGCTGTCGAAGTCCGCCCTCGTGCCGTTCCACTTCTGGCTGCCCGCCGCGATGGCGGCCCCTACCCCGGTCAGCGCCTACCTGCACGCCGCGGCCATGGTCAAGGCCGGCATCTACCTCATCGCCCGCCTCGCCCCGGCCTTCGCCGACGAGGGTCTCTGGCGCCCGCTGCTGGTCGGCATCGGCGTGCTCACGATGCTCGTCGGCGGCTGGCGCGCGCTCAAGCAGTTCGACCTCAAGCTCGTGCTCGCCTACGGCACCGTGAGCCAGTTGGGCTTCCTCACCATCGTCGTGGGCTACGGCACCCGCGACGCGGCGCTCGCCGGTGCGGCGCTGCTGCTCGCCCACGCCCTGTTCAAGGCCACCCTGTTCCTCGTCGTCGGCATCATCGACTCCCGCGCGGGCACCCGGGACCTCCGCAAGATCAGCGGGCTGGGGCGCCGGGCGCCGGTGCTCGCCACCATCGCCGTGCTCGCCGGCGCCTCCATGGTGGGACTGCCGCCCCTGTTCGGCTTCGTCGCGAAGGAGGCGGTGTTCACCGCGCTCCTGACCGACGCCACCGCCGGCGCACCGCTCGGCTGGCTCGCGCTGATCGGCGCGGCGGTCGGCTCGGTGTTCACCGTCGCCTACACCGCGCGCTTCCTCTGGGGCGCCTTCGCCGACAAGCCGGACGTGGAGCAGGTGCAGTTCGACCGCGACCGCCCGGACTTCCTCGGGCCGCCGGGCATCCTCGCCCTCGCCGGCCTCGGCCTCGGTCTCGCCTCGGGACCCGTCGGCGTCTGGCTCGAGGGATACGCGGACACGCTTCCCGCGTCCAGTGCGGACGCGGCGGTCGGCGCATCTCCCGAGCCATACCACCTGGCCCTCTGGCACGGCCTCGAGCCCGCGCTCGGCATCTCCGCGCTGACGCTCCTGCTCGGTGTGCTGCTGTTCCTCGGCCGCGTCACCGTGTACCGGGCGCAGTCCCGGGTGCCCGCCGCCATCGACGCCGGTCGTACCTACTGGACCGTCATGCGCTGGATCGACCGCGGCGCCGCGCGGACCACAGCGGCGACGCAGCGCGGATCGCTCCCCGTCTACCTCGGCGTCATCCTCCTCGTCTTCGTCGGCTCGACCGGCGTCGCGCTGCTGCGCACGACGACCTGGCCCGACACTCCCGTCGTGCTCTGGGACTCGCCGAGTCAGCTCGGGATCGCGGTGCTCATGGCCGTCGCGGCCGTCGCCGCAGCCCTGGCGAACAAGCGCTTCCAGGCCGTCGTGCTCGTCGGCGTCACGGGCTACGGCATGGCCGCGCTGTTCGCCGTGCAGGGCGCGCCGGACCTGGCCCTCACCCAGGTGCTCATCGAGACGGTGACGCTCATCGCGTTCGTGCTCGTGCTCCGCCGCCTCCCCGTGCGGCTCGGCGAGAAGCACGAGTCCGTCCGGCGCGGCGCCCGCGCGGCCATCGGCGTCGCGGTCGGCGCCGTGATGTCGCTGATCGCCGTCGTCTCGCTCGGCGCTCGGGAGGCCCTGCCCATCTCGCTCGAGATGCCGAGGATGGCATACGAGGGCGGGCACGGCGAGAACACGGTCAATGTGACCCTCGTCGACCTCCGCGGCTGGGACACCATGGGGGAGATCGCGGTGCTCATCGTCGCGGCGACCGGCGTCGCGAGCCTGATCTTCCTGAACAAGCGCACGGACACGCTTCCCCGCCTCGTGACCCCGCCCCGGCGCCGTGGCCTGCTCGGCGGCCTCGCGCCGCACCGCGGCACCCCCAAGGTGCAGGCGGGCGATGACGGTCCGACCGTTCCGCTCGATCGGGTCGTGCGCGACGACAGCGCGAGCGACCGTCTCCCCTGGCTGCTCGCCGGCCGCACGCTCGCCCCGCAGAACCGCTCGATCCTCCTCGAGGTCGTGGTGCGGCTGCTCTTCCACTCGCTCATCGTCGTGTCGGTCTACCTGCTGTTCGCGGGACACAATGCGCCGGGTGGAGGCTTCGCCGGCGGCCTCGTCGCGGGCCTCGCGCTCGTCGCGCGGTACCTCGCGGGCGGCCGGTACGAGCTCGGCATCGCGGCCCCCATCGACGCGGGACGGCTGCTCGGCGCCGGCCTGGCGTTCACGGTCGGCGCGGCCGGTGTCCCGCTCCTCTTCGGCGCCGATCCGCTGACCTCCACCTGGTTCGACGTGCAGCTGCCGGTGCTCGGCCACGTCGAGTTCGTGACCTCGACCCTGTTCGACGTCGGCGTCTACCTCGTCGTCGTCGGCCTGACCCTCGACGTGTTGCGCAGCCTCGGCGCCGAGGTCGACCGCCAGGAGGAGGAGGACAGCCGGCTGGCCGAGGAGGGCGAGGGCGAGCTGCCCGATCCCGCCCCGGCGGCGACGGCCCTCGTGGACGAGGCCCGCCCATGAGCGCGACGCTCGTCCTCATCGCCGTGATGGCCGTGCTCTACGCGTCCGGGGTCTACCTCCTGCTCGAGCGCAGCATGACCCGCGTGCTCATCGGCTTCCTGCTCGTGGGCAACGCGACCAACATCCTGATCCTGGTCATGGCCGGGCGCCGCGGCCTCGCGCCGTTCTACGAGGAGGGCATCCCCGCGGAGGACTACGCGGATCCGCTGCCGCAGGCGCTCATCCTCACGGCCATCGTCATCACCTTCGGCGTCTCGGCGTTCCTCATGGCGCTCATCTACCGCTCCTGGCGCATCGCGAACGCGGACCGGGTGCAGGACGACCTCGCCGACGTCGCGGTCCGCTCGGGCGGCGCGTCCGGCGAGGAGCCGAGCGTGCCGGACGAGGACACCGAGTTCGCCGAGCGGACGAGGGTGGGCATGCTGCAGGAGGCGGACAACCGCCGCGACCTGGAGACCGCCATCGACGACTCCGCAGACGACGACGACGACCGCGAGTTCCGCCGCGGCCGGACGAGGGGAACCGACTCGTGACCGCCCTGCTTCCCCTTGTCGTGATCGTGCCGCTCGTCGGCGCGGCCGTGGCGCTCGTCGCGGCGAGGCGCCCGCGGCTCCAGGTGCTCGCGTCGATCGTGGCGCTCGCCATCGTCGTCGTGCTGAGCGCCCTGCTCTTCGTGCATGTCGACGCCGCGGGCGGTCAGGCGGTCGAGGTGGGCGGCTGGCCGGCGCCGTTCGGCATCGTGCTCGTGCTGGACCGGCTGAGCGCGCTCATGCTCCTCATCTCGTCGATCGTGCTGCTCGCGGTGCTCCTCTTCTCCGTCGGCCAGGGCATGGCGGACGGCGACACCGAGACCCCGGTCTCCATCTACAACCCGACGTACCTGATCCTGGCCGCCGGGGTGTTCAACGCGTTCATCGCGGGCGACCTCTTCAACCTCTACGTCGGCTTCGAGATCCTGCTCGTGGCGTCCTACGTGCTGCTCACGCTGAGCGGCACCGAGGAGCGCATCCGCGCCGGCGTCACGTACATCGTCGTCAGCCTCGTCTCGTCGCTGCTGTTCCTCGCCGCCATCGCCATGATCTACGGCGCCACCGGCACCGTGAACATCGCCCAGATATCGGTGCGCCTCCAGGAGCTCCCGGCGGAAGTGCAGCTGATCCTGCACATCATGCTGCTCGTCGCCTTCGGCATCAAGGCGGCCATCTTCCCGCTGTCGTTCTGGCTGCCGGACTCCTACCCGACCGCGCCCGCCCCGGTCACCGCGGTGTTCGCCGGCCTGCTGACCAAGGTCGGCGTCTACGCCATCCTGCGCACCGAGACCGCCCTGTTCCCGGGCGACGAGCTGTCGATCCCCCTCCTCGTGATCGCGGGCCTCACGATGCTGGTCGGCATCCTCGGCGCCGTGGCGCAGGCCGACATCAAGCGCCTGCTGTCGTTCACCCTGGTGAGCCACATCGGCTACATGATCTTCGGCATCGCGCTCAACACCGTCGCCGGCATGACCGCCACCATCTACTACGTCATCCACCACATCGTCGCCCAGACGACCCTGTTCCTCGCCTCCGGTCTCATCGAGCGGCAGGGCGGCAGCGCGTCGATCAACCGCGTCGGCGGACTGCTGAAGGCCTCGCCCCTGCTCGGGGTGCTCTTCTTCATCCCGGCGATGAACCTCGGCGGCATCCCCCCGTTCTCCGGCTTCATCGGCAAGACCGCCGTCTTCCTCGCGGGCGCCGACGTCGGCACCCCGCTCGTCTGGATCGTCGTCGCGGTGGGAGCCGCGACGAGCCTGCTGACCCTCTACGCGCTCGCCCGGGTCTGGAACATGGCGTTCTGGCGCGGCAAGGAGGAGGTCAAGGACTACAGCTCCCCGCTGCTCGATCACGTCGAGGAGCGGCCGGGCGGCAGCGCGACGGTCACCCGGTCCCGCACCCTGCCCTCCCTGATGACCTGGGCGACGGGCGGCATGGTCGTGGTGAGCATCGCGCTCACCGTGTTCGCCGGACCGCTGTACGCGTTCTCCTCGCGGGCCGGTGAGAGCCTGCGCGGCGGCGACGGCTACGTCCAGACCGTGTTCCCGGACGGCACGCCGTGAGCGGGCGGATCACCGAGATCGGCCGTTGGCAGGGCTTCCTGCTCCAGCTGCCGCTGCTCGTCTGGCTCGTCGTGCTGTGGCTGCTGCTCTGGGGGCACGTCACGGTCATCAGCGTGCTGACCGGGATCCTGCTCGCCCTGCTCGTGACCCGCATCTTCTACCTGCCGCCGGTCGACCTGTCCGGCCGGTTCAGCGTCTACTGGGGCCTCGCCTTCGCCTGGCACTTCGCCGTCGACCTCGTCCGGGCGTCCGTGCTCGTCGCCTGGCAGGCGATCGACCCCCGCGGCGTGCCGGTCAACTCGGTGCTCGCGATCCAGCTGCACACCAGGAGCGACCTCATCATGACCCTGACCGCCGAGGCCATCTCGCTCGTCCCCGGCTCGCTCGTGGTCGAGGTCGACCGTGAGCGCTCGCTGCTCTACGTGCACGCGCTGGGCACGCCGGACGACGCGGCCGTCGAGCGGGTGCGCCACTCGGTGCTCGTCGTCGAGGAGCGCATCGTCCGCACCCTCGGCTCCGAGCACGATGTGTGGCTGATCAACCGCGAGCGTAGGGCGGCGGGACGGCCGCCGATCCGGCTGAGCGCCCGCCAGCGCCGGTACGAGGAAGCCCGGGAGGGCGAGTGATGCTGCAGGCCGCCTTCGTTCTCGTCGGCACGATCTTCTTCGCCGCCGTCGTGCTCGCCGTCTTCCGCATCGTGCGCGGGCCGTCGATCCTCGACCGCATGATCGCGACGGACATGCTCGTCGCCACGCTCATCTGCGCTCTCGCCGCGGAGATGGTGCAGCACGAGCACACCCGCACCCTGCCCGTGCTCCTCGTGCTCGCCATGACCGCCTTCCTCGCCACGGTGGGCGTGGCCCGGTACGTCACCCAGCAGGACCGGCCCGGCGGCCCGCAGGCCGAGGGGGGTGCGGCCGAGGGCTCAGCCGAGGGCGGCGCGGCCGGCGACGACGCCGCCGCGCACGACACGACGAGCGGGAGGGCGGCCCGATGAGCGCCGCGGAGCTGCTCGACGCCGGCAGCGTGCTGTTCCTGTTCGCGGCGGCACTGCTGTCCCTCGCCGCGGGCATCGGCATCGTGCGGTTCCCGGATCCGCTCTCGCGCATGCACGCCGCGACCAAGCCGCAGATCCTCGGCCTGGTCTGCGCGCTCGTGGCCCTGGGGCTGCAGGCGGAGAACGGCGCGACCGTGGCCGCGCTCGTGCCGATCCTCGCGTTCCAGATGCTCACGGCGCCGGTCTCGGCGCACATGGTCGGCCGCGCGGGCTACCGCACCCGGCACCTCCGCCGCGACCTGCTCCTCCGCGACGAGCTCGCGGACGCCATCGACAAGGCGCACGCCGACGCGGCGCATCACGACGTGGAGCCGGACCTGCCCGGCCTCGTGACGGACGAGGACACCAGCACTCCCCGGCCGTAGCGACCTCCGCCCCTACCCGACCCCGGCCGTTGCGACCGGGCCGCTACCGCGCCGGCGCCTGCGGCCAGAGCACGTCGTGGGCGTCGACCTCGCGCACGGGCAGGGTGGTCGGCGCCTCGAGGTGCACGGCGCCGCTCGGCACGATGCCCGCGCCGCCGAAGCGGTCCATGATGCGCCACTGGACCGCGACATCCTCGCCCGAGTGGTCCGCGGGCAGGTCGGCCCAGAAGTCGAAGCCGCCCGTGGCGAGCAGGGCCTCCCGGCGGTAGAGCACGCAGGCGCCGATCCAGGCCACCCGGTACGGCACCCAGCCGCCGCGCTCGACCCCCAGCTCGGCCGCCTGGTGAGCGAGGTTCGCCGCGTTGTGCAGGCGCCACCGGTCGAAGCCCGGCGCGTCGCGGCGCACCCGCTCCGGGAGCACGGCCCCGGTCCACACCTCGAATGCCTCGCGCTCGTGCGGCCGATCGTCGGTCAGGTAGCTGAGCCCCTGCACGGCGGAGCCCACGAAGCCGCAGGCCAGGGTGTCGAGCGCGTGCGTCATGCGGTCGAGCGTGCCGGGCTCGAGCCACACGTCGTCGTCGAGGAACAGCACGTACTCGGCGGTCGCCTGGCCGAGCAGGAACTGGCGGTGCTCGGCGAGGCCGCGCCGGGGCCGGTGCCGCAGCTCGACCACCTCGCGCCCCTGAGCGCGGAGCACGCGCACCATGGCCTGCACGGCGGGCTCCGCGAACGCGCCGCCGTCCTCGGACTGGTCGCTCACCACGACCCGGAAGGCCGGGTCGTCCTGCGCGGCGAGACCCGCGAGGGTCACCGCGAGCTCGGCGCGCCGGTTGTAGGTGGGGATCAGGACGTCGACCCGGGCGGGCGGGGCCGGCTGGGCGCTGGCCCAGTCGCCCGACCAGCGCCGGGATCCACCCCCGGTCTGCGGCGGCTCGGACGTCCCGGACGGCCCGGTCACGATCGGTCCAGCGGCGGGGCCGTCTCGAGGGCGGCGGGCGCGTTGCCGCGGATGCGGTTCACCATGGACGTCGTGGACTGCGACGGGACGTAGCCGAGCATCCGCACCTGACCGCCGAACGACTCCACCACCGCGGCCTCCTCGAGCATCTCGGGCGTGTAGTCGCCGCCCTTCACGTAGACGTCGGGACGCAGACGCTCGAGCAGCGGCACCGGGGTGTCGGTGTCGAAGACGGTCACGTAGTCGACGCAGCCGAGGGCGCCGAGCACGCTCGCCCGGTCTGCTGCCACGTTCACCGGGCGGTCGACGCCCTTCAGGCGACGCACGGAGTCGTCGCTGTTGATCGCGACCACGAGCACGTCGCCGAGCTCCGCGGCCTGGGCCAGGTAGGTGGTGTGGCCGCGGTGCAGCACGTCGAAGCAGCCGTTGGTGAAGACGATGCGCCGGCCCGCGTCGCGGTCGGACCGCAGGCGCTCGTCGAGGTCGTCGTGCCCGAGCACGGGCTCGACGGGGCTGCCGAGCCGCTCCGCGAGGTCGCGGGTGCCGCAGACGGACGTGCCCGTGCGCTGCACCACGACGTCGGCGGCCGCCTGAGCGAGCTCCGTGGCGAGCTCCAGGGGGAGGCCGCAGGCCCGGGCGAGCGTGAGGGTCGCGACGAAGGTGTCGCCGGCGCCGGACGCCCGCGCCTCCGGTCCCGGCCGGGCGCTGGTGCGGTGCGGTCCCGCATCCGGGCGCAACGTCACGGTGCCGTCCCGGTCGAGCGTCACGACGGCCGCCCGGGCGCCGGACGCGCCGAGGATGCTCGACGCGTGCTCGGTGACGTAGGCCGCGCGATCGGCGTCCGGAAGTGCGTCGACGCCGATCAGGCGGGCGACCTCTCGGGCGTTCGGGGTGACGAGGTCCGGCCGGAGCGACGCCCAGGCGGCCGGGTCGTGCGCGTCGACGACGAGGAGGGGTGGCCGGGCGGGCTCGGGGGAGCGGAGCGCGTCGAGCACCGGGCCCTGCAGGACGCCGTAGCCGTAGTCGCAGACGAGGAGTGCATCCGCTCCGGTCGTGGCGTCCGCCGCCGCCCGTGCGAGCGTCGCGAGGTCCTCGGGGGAGAGGCGCGACCCGCCACCCTCGTCCACGCGGACGAGCACCTGGTCGTCGCTGACGATGCGGATCTTGGTCGTCGTGGCGACCCCGTCGGCGCGGAGCACCCGCAAGACATCGACCCCGCCCACCTCGAGCAGTGTCAGCAGCCGCTCGCCGGACTCGTCCGCACCGACCACCCCGACGAGGGTCACGTCGGCGCCGAGCGCGGCGAGGTTCATGGCCGTGTTCGCCGCGCCGCCGGGGGCGTATACCCGCTCCGTGACGTCGACGACGGGCGCGGGCGCCTCGCGCGTGATGCGCTCGCTGTGCCCGTTCCACCAGCCGTCGAGCAGGAGGTCGCCGACGACCGTGACGCGGGGCGCGAGCGCGGCCAGCCGCGCGGGGAGGTCTGCGGTCACGGCGTGGCCGCCGCTAATGGCGCTCTCGGAGTCGGTGCCGGTCATCCGGGCAGCCCGATGTGCACGACCTTGGTGGTCGTCATCTCGTCGAGGAGCTCGGGGCCGTACCCGTAGCCGGAGCCGCTGTCGCGGCGCGGCTGCGCGGCGCCGCCCGGTGCGCCGCCGAAGACGGCGTTCACCTTGACGGTGCCGACGGGCAACTCGGCCGCGGCGCGGTGGGCGTTTTCGAGCGACCGCGTGAGCACGCTCGCCGCGAGCCCGTACCGGTCCTCGGCGGCCAGGCGGAGCCCCTCGTCGAAGCTGTCCACGACCATCACGGGGGCGATGGGCCCGAAGGTCTCCTCGGACATCACCGGCATGTCGGCGGCGCACGCCGTGAGCACGGTCGCCGGGTAGTAGGTGCCCGGCCCCTCCGGAACGGTCCCGCCGATCTCCACGACCGCGCCCGCGTCGATCGACGCCTGGACGGAGGCGTGCACCGCGGAGCGCTGGCGCTCGTCGACGATCGGGCCGAGGGCGTTCGTCTCCGCCCGCTGCCGGGCCTCGGCCACGAGGGCCGCCACGAAGGGCTCGGCGATTGCGCGGTGCACGTAGATGCGCTCGACGGAGGTGCAGATCTGACCGGTGTTGGTGAAGGCGCCGAGGGCCGCCTGGCCCGCCGCCCACACGGGGTCGACGTCGCCGTCCACGACGAGCGCGTCGTTGCCGCCGTTCTCGCGGAGCACGTGCGCGCCGGTGAGGGCCGCGGCCCGGGCGATGGACCGACCGCTCGCGGTCGAGCCGACATGCGCGATCACGTCGACGCCGGTGCTGCCGGACAGCGCGGCGCCGACGGTGCCGTCTCCGGTCACGGGGATCAGCACATCGGCGGGGAGGGCCTCGGCCAGGATCTCGCCGAAGAGCGCGCCCACGTGCGGGCACTTCTCGCTCGGCTTGTAGACGACGGCGTTGCCGGACACGAGGGCGGCGCCGAGCAGGCCGGCGGCCACGGCGATCGGGTCGTTCCAGGGGGTGAGCGCCACGACGACGCCGCGCGGCTCGGGCACCGCGTAGTCCACCGCGGTGAACCCGCCGCGCAGCTGCTTGCCGCGGTGCAGCGGGCCGAGCTCGGCGTACTGCAGCAGCGTGTCGACGCCGGCCCGGACGCCGCCCAGGGACTGCTCGTAGAGCTTGCCCGTCTCGCGCTCGTTCAGGGTCGCGAGCTCCTCCTCGTGCGCGGCGACCGCGTGCGCGGCGGCGCGCAGCAGGGCCCCGCGCTCCGCGGGGGCGGTGCGGGCCCAGGACGCGGCCGCGCTGCCCGCCCGGGCGAGGATGCCGGGGATCTCGTCCAGCGGGGTCATCGCCACCGTGCCGACGAGGCTGCCGTCCCGCGGATCGGTGATCCGGAGCGTGGCGTCGGGCGACGTGGCATCAGGCGTCGTGGCGTCGGCCTCGTGCTGCGGGACTACGGTCTGGTTCACCGGCATGGATCCTCCTTGCGGGTCGGGCTCCGAGAACGGGCCCGACGGCTTCTCCTTCGCAGATACCCACTTCAGCGCACTTCTACACGCGGCAGGTCTTCCCGCGGCAGATCTTTCCGCGATCAGACGTTTCCCGATCAGACGTTTCACAGGGACCGCTTCTGGGCAAGGGAGGAGGACCGCCACCCCGCAGCCTTACGAGGAGAGAACCATGCAGCTCGACGCCACCGATGCGAGAACCGGCCGTCCGGCGGCCATCGTCTCCGACGGCAGCGCGGCGCAGCAGCCCGATTCTCGCGCCGGCGCGCCGCTCGGCGTCGGTTCTCCGAGCATCGGTCCCCTGAGCGTCGGGCCGCTGGGTGAGCCCTTCGACGGCATCGAGCGCATCGCGGTGCTCCGCGGCGGCGGCCTCGGCGACCTCCTGTTCGCGATGGGGGCGATCCAGTCGCTCCGGGTCGCCTACCCGAACGCCCGCATCACTCTGCTCGGCACGCCGCTGCACGCCGCCCTGCTGAAGGGCCGGCCGAACACGGTCGACGAGGTCGTCGTGCTGCCCATCGCCCAGGGCGTGCGGGACGCGCCGGGGCAGGTCGAGGACGAGGCGGAGATCGAGCGCTTCGTCGAACGGATGCGGGCCGAGCGCTTCGACCTCGCCCTGCAGCTGCACGGCGGCGGACGCTTCTCGAACCCGTTCCTGCTGCGCCTCGGTGCACGGCACACCGTGGGCACGCGCACGCCGGACGCCGCCGAGCTGGAGCGCTCGATGACCTACGTCTACTACCAGCACGAGATGCTGCGGGCCCTCGAGGTCGCGGGACTGGCCGGGGTGGCGCCCGCGGTGCTCGAGCCGCGGCTGACCGCGACCGAGCGGGAGCGGGCCGACACGGCGCAGCACGTGGACGGGGACGCCCGCGGACTCGTGCTGATTCACCCCGGCGCGACGGACCCGCGGCGCCGGTGGCCGGCGGCGTCCTTCGCGGAGGTCGCCGCGCGCCTCGCGGCGGACGGCGCGCAGGTGATCGTCGTCGGGGACGCGAGCGACGAGGTGAACGCGACCGAGATCGTCCGCCTCGCCCGCGCGGCGGCGGACGAGGCGGACGCGGCCCGGATCACGTCGCTGGCGGGCCGGCTGTCGCTCGGCGAGCTGGTGGGGCTGGTGTCCCACGCCGACGTGCTGCTCGGCAACGACAGCGGCCCCCGGCACCTCGCGCAGGCGGTCGGCGCGGCCACTGTGGGGATCTACTGGTTCGGCAACGTCGTCAACGCGGGACCGCTCGGCCGCGCCCGGCAGCGGGCGCACCTGTCCTGGACGACCCACTGCCCGGTCTGCGGCGTCGACTGCACCCAGGTGGGGTGGAGCGCGGAACGCTGCGAGCACGACGACTCCTTCGTGGCCGACGTGCCCGCAGGCCCGGTCTACGACGACGTGGCGGAACTCACGGCCACGAGTCTTCTTCTGCGTGGCAGATGACCATCTCGCGCACCTCGCTCGTCACGGGCTGACCGAGCACGAACAGCACGGCGTTGGCCACGACGGCGGGGTCGTTCAGGCGGGAGTCGTCCTGCGGCTTGTACTTCTCGTCGCGGTCGTCGAAGAAGTGCGTCTTCATGCCCGAGGGGATGAGGGTGGTGACGCCGATCTCGCCCTTCGTCTCCGCCGCGAGAGCGCGGGTGAAGCCGAGTACGCCGAACTTCGAGGCGCAGTAGGCGGTGGCGTCGGCGACCGCCTTGATGGCGAGCGATGACGCGACCGTGACGACGCGGCCGTGCGACTCCTTCAGGTACGGAAGGGCGGCGCGCACGACGGCGACGGTGCCGAGCAGGTTGACGCCGATGACGCGCTCCCACTCCTCGGCGGCCACGTCCTCGAGCCGGCCGCAGCGGTCGATGCCCGCGGCGGTGACCACGGCGTCGAGTCCGCCGAGCGACTCCGCGACCTCGGCCACGACGCGCTCGACGGCGCGGGTGTCGGACACGTCGACCTGACGCGCCTCGATGCTGCCGTCCGAGGGCAGGCCGGAGATGGTGCGGTCGAGCACGATCGGCGTTCCGCCGGCCTCGAGGACGGCCTGGACGACGGCGGCACCGAGGCCGGAGGCTCCGCCGGTGACGAGCACACGGCCGAGTGGGCGGGGGGTGGGGGCGGGCATGGATGTCCTTTCCTGCGCGGGTGCGCGTGGGATGGTGCTGGCCGCCGACGGTGTCGGCGGCTCGGAAGGGCCGGATGGCCGGAAGCGGAACGCCTGGAAGCGGATGGCCGGAAGCGGAGTTCGCCGGTGGGGCTCAGCCCACCTTGGCGAGGGCGGAGGCGAGGCTGGTGGTCGATCGGCCCGGGTGGTACGGCACCGTCACGGCGGCCCCGCCCCACTCGGCGAGCAGGGCCGCCTCGGGGAGCTCGTCGGCCACGTAGTCGCCGCCCTTGACCCACAGGTCGGGCTGGATGCGCCGCAGCACGGCCTCCGGCGTGTCCTCCTCGAAGACGATCACGGCGTCGACGCACTCCAGCGCGATCAGAAGATCGACGCGGTCGGCCTCGTCCATGATCGGGCGCGACGGGCCCTTGAGCCGGCGCACCGAGTCGTTCGAGTTGAGGCACACGATGAGGCAGTCGCCGAGCTGGCGCGCGGCCGAGAGCGCCCGGGCGTGGCCCGCGTGCAGCAGGTCGAAGCAGCCACCCGTCGCCACGACGGTGCCGCCGGCGCGGCGAGTGTCGTGCACGACCTGCAGTGCCTCGACGGCCTCACCTCGGAACGCGGTCGCGTTGTCCGGGGAGGCGAGGGACGCCACCCCGCCCGCCGCCAGGAAGGCGGCGGCCTCGGACACGGCGGCGCGCAGCGCGTCGGCGGTGTCCTCGCCGCGGGCGAGCGCGACGACCAGGGACGCGGCGAGGCGGTCGCCGGCGCCGCACGGGTCGGAGGTGCGCACCTCGGGCGCGGGAACGACGAGGGGGAGGTGGGATCCCTCGGCGGCGTCGAGCAGCGCGCCGCGCGAGCCCAGCGTGACCACGACGGCCCGGCAGCCCCAGCGGGCCCGCAGCTCCGCGGCGGCGCTGGTGGCGCCGCGCACGTCGGACACCGCGGCGCCGGTCGCCCGGCTCGCCTCCGCGAGGTTGGGGGTGACCGCCCACGCGCCGGACACCGGCTCGGAGCCCCGCGGGTGCGGGTCCCAGACCAACGGCGCCGTGGCGGCGCGGGCGTCGAGGGCCGCGCGCAGGCGCGCGTTCTCGGTCAGGCCGCGCCCGTAGTCGGCGACCACCACGGCATCCGCGCTGCCGACGGCCGCGAGCATCTCGTCCGTCACGTCGGGGACGGGCGGAACCGCGCAGCCCTCGTCGATGCGGGCGAGCGACTGCCCCGCGGCGCGGACGCGCGTCTTCACCGGCGTCGGCGCGCCGCTCGGCCCGCTGACCACCGTCACGCCCTGCAGGGCGTCGCGCAGCTCGCCCGAGCGCTCGTCGTCCGAGAGCACGGTGACGAGCGTCACGTCGTGCCCGTCCCGGGCCAGCATGGTCGCCACGAGCCCGGCGCCGCCGGCCCGCCGCTCGGTCTGCTGCACGTCGATGACCGGCACGGGCGCGTCCGGACTGAGCCGGTCCGCGCTGCCGTGCAGGTCGACGTCGAGCAGCACGTCTCCCACGATTGCGATGCGCATCAGGCCACCCCGTCCAGGATCGAGATCTGCCGGTCGAACACGCGGCAGAGGGCGTGCACGGCGACGAGCTGCGCCTCCTGCACGCTCGCCGACGGGCCGGGGAGGGCGATGGAGTCGTCGCACTCCGCCGTCAGGGGGTTGGGCCCCGGACCGGTGAGCGCCCAGGTGGTCGCCCCGACCTCGGCGGCAGCCCGGGCCGCGAGGAGAAGGTTGCGGCTGCGCCCGCTCGTCGACAGGAGCACGACGAGGTCGCCCGGCCGGGCGTGCGCCCGCACCTGGCGGGCGAACACCTCGTCGAAGCCGTAGTCGTTGCCGATGGCGGTGATGCTCGACGTCTCGGCATTCAGCGCGATGGCGGAGAACGCGCGGCGCTCGCCGTCGAAGCGCCCGACGAGCTCGGCCGTCAGGTGCTGGGCCTCCGCCGCGGAGCCGCCGTTGCCCGCCGCGAGCACCCGGCTTCCCGCGTTCAGCCGGTCGGCCAGCTCGACGCCCCAGGCCGCGATGTGGTCGGACTCGGCGCGCAGCGCGTCGAGCACGGGGGAGAGGGCGGCGACGTGGTCCTCGACCACGCCGGAGTCGGCATGGGACGCCGCGACCAGGCCGGCGGTCGCGCCGGCCTGCCGGGACGGGATCTGGTCGACGGTCATCGGAGCACTCCCTCGGTTGTAATGAGCTCGGTTGGACTGGAGCCGACGCCCTGCATGGCCCTTCGGATCGTTCGGCGGTACGCATCGGCGGTGTCGGCGGCGACGCGGTCCCAGGAGTACCGGGACTCCATCCGCGCCCGCCCGGCGACGCCGAGCCTCCGGCGCAGCGGCTCGTCGTCGAGCAGGGCGGCGAGGGCGGAGGCGATCGCGTCCGGGTCCCTCGGCGGCACGTGCAGCCCGGTCTCGCCGTGCACGACGCTGTCGGTGAGGCCGCCGACGGCGCTCACCACGACCGGCACGCCGCAGGCCGCGGCCTCGAGCGGCACGATGCCGAACGGCTCGTACCAGGGCGCACAGACGACGGCGTCGGCGGAGCGGAGCACGCGCGGCAGCTCGGCCTGCGCCACCTGGCCGCGGATGTGCACGCGGTCCGCGACGCCCAGCCGCCGGGCCAGGTCGTCCAGTCGCCGCGCCTCCGGGTCGTCGCGCACGCCGCTCGTTCCACCGGAGCCGCCGACCACGACGAGCTCCACGTCGTCGTGGCCGAGCTCGGCCAGCCGGGCCAGGGCGGTGACGACGAGGTCGACGCCCTTCCGCTGCACCAGGCGGCCGACGGAGAGGATGCGGAAGCGCCGCCCCTTCGGCTCGGCGGGGCCGGTGGGCAGGAAGCGGGCCGTGTCCACGCCGCAGGGCACGACGGTGATGGAGTCGCCGGGCACGCCGAGCGCGGCCAGCTCGCGCGCCTCGTCGGTGCAGGTGGCGAGCACGCCGTCCGCGGTCCGTCCCACCTCGGGCTCCAGCTCCTCGCGCTCGGCGGGACTCGAGTCCGCGGCGCCCTGGTGGCGGCGTTTCACGACGCCGAGCGCGTGGAACGTCTGCACCACGGGCACGGGCGGCGGCCCGACTCGGCGGGCGGCGTCCAGCGCCGCGACCCCCGACATCCAGAAGTGGCCGTGCACGACGTCCGGGCGGACCCGCTCCCAGTCGGCGGCGAGGCCGTCCGCGAGGGCGGGCATGAAGGGCAGGAGGGCGTCCTTCGGCACGCGCTCGGCCGGTCCCGCGTCGAGGTGCACGACCTCGACGCCGGGCGCGAGGGCGACCCGCGTCGGCAGACCGGGGTCGTCGCGGCGGGTGTAGACGGTGACCTCGTGACCCTGCCGGCCGAGCGCGCTCGACAGGGCGGCCACGTGCACGTTCTGGCCGCCGGCGTCCACCCCGCCGATGGCCGCGAGCGGACTCGCGTGCTCCGACACCATGGCGATCCTCATTCGAGGGATCCCGTCGACGTGCCCGCGGGGGCGAGGAGCGCGCGCCGGCGGCGGGCGTGCGCCTCGACCGCGTCCTCGAGCAGCTCGTCCCAGCGGCTCTGGTAGGTCTCCAGGCTGTAGTGCTCCCGAGCGAATTCGCGGGCGACCAGGCCGCGGGCGCGCGCCTCGTCCGGGTCATCGAGGAGCAGCCGGGCGGCGGCGACGAGCTCGTCCACGTCGGCGGAGATCGCGCCGGCCTCGGGCGGAACGGCGCGCGACGCCTCGGTCGTGGCCAGGGCGACCACGGGCATCGCGAGGTGCATGGCCTCGAGCAGGGAGAGGCCGAGGGAGGTCCAGCGCAGCGGGTGCACGTAGACCCGGCAGTCCGCGAGGCTGGCGTGCAGCTGGCGGGTGGGCAGGTCGCCGCCGTAGACCAGCCGGTCCTCGCCGAGCGAGAGCGCCCCGGGCAGCAGGTCGGCCGCGATCCCGAACGCCCGCAGGCGACCGACCTCGGCGAACCGCGGCAGCAGGTCGGTGCCGGTGACGCGCCAGCGCCGCACGGGCTCGTTGATGACGACGCCGAGCTCCCGCCGCGTGCCCGTGTACAGGGCGCCGGGGTCGGGGATGCCGTGCTCGATGACCACGGTCGGTGCCGATCCGGTGTCCCAGATGAGCCGGTTGAAGTGCGTGACGTGGGCGATCGGGATGTCGCTGCGATCGGCGAGCGGGTGCACCGAGTTCGGCACGCCCTCCTTGGGCGTGTTGTGCTCCACGAACACGGCGGGCAGGTCCACCCCGAGGCGTCGGCCGAGCAGCCGCTCGGCATCCGCGATCTCCTCCGTGCGCTGCAGCACCACGACGTCGATCTGCTCGTCCCGCAGCTTCCGCTCGTCGACCTCGCGCACGGACTCGGGCCAGCCCCGCAGGTTCCCCTCCGGGGAGGCCAGCTTCTCCGCCGGGGTCGGCACCACGTACTCGTGCCGCCCGCGCACGAACGCGTCCATCCAGCCGCCGTGCACGTGCCAGACCAGGATTCTCACGCGGGCACCCCGTTTCTCTCTCGTCGTTCCGATGGCGTGCGGGCGGCCTGGAACTCCGCCGACGACAGCCGGAGGACCGCCGCCAGCGCCGCCTCCGCGCTCACGTTCGCGAGGCACGGGTGCCCGGGCACGGGGCACACGCGGGCCCGAGTCCCGGCGCACCGCTCGGTCTGGTCGCCGAGCAGCTCGACCGGCACCCCGTAGGGCGCCCAGCGGATCGCCGGGACGACCGGCGAGAACAGGCTGACGATCGGCGCGCCGACGGCGGCTGCGAGGTGCGCGGGACCGGTGTTCCCGGCGACGACGACGGTGGCGCGCTTGAGCACGCCGGCCAGGGTCGGCAGGTCGGTGCGGCCGCCGAGGTCGAGGGCGATGCCGCCGGCCACGTGGGCGGTGAGCTCGCGCTCGCCGGGTCCGCCCGTCACCACGACGGCGGTGCCGCGGTCCACGAGCAGCCGGACCAGGTCCCGCGCCGAGTCGGCCGGCCACGCCCGTGCGGGCACGGCCGCGCCCGGGTGCACCACGACGTAGGACTCGTCGCCGACGAGCGCGGAGACGTCCGGCGTCGGCAGCACGGCGAGCCGACCGTCGTCGCCCTCCGGCAGGTCGAAGCCCGCCGCCCGCGCGATCGTCAGGGCGCGCTCGACCTCGGGCTGGTCCTCGGGGAAGTCCTCGCCGGGGCGCAGGCGCACGTCGAGCAGGCTCCCCGCGAAGTCGACGGACGCGCCGACAATCCGGTTCACCTTCGCGAGCCGCAGCAGCAGGGCGAGGGGGAGGGGCGACTGGTGGAACGAGGTCAGGATGACGGCGACGTCCGGGCGCGCGGTGTCGGTCGCGTCGGTGTCAGTCCCGTGAGTGCGGGTGCCGGTGTCGGCACCGCGGAGCAGCGCGTCCAGCTCGGCGAGGTGCTCCGCCGTCACGGCGGGCGCGGGGTTGGAGATCCACGGGCAGGCCCAGGTGAGCACGCGGTCCACCCCGGGGAGGGCGGCCGCGGCGGGGGCCCCCTGCGGGCCGCAGAGCATGACGACCTCGTCGACGTCCGGGTGTGCGGCGATGGCGCGGACGGCGGGGCCGGCGAGCAGCACGTCGCCCGCGCTGTCCAGGCGCGCCACGAGCACGCGGGTCACGACGCCACCCCGTCCCGCGCGGCTACGCGGTCGGCGGCGGCGCCCTGCTCGGCGTCGTTCTGCTCGGCGTCATTCTGCTCTGGGGAATCCTGCTCGGCGGCGTTCTCGGCTACGGCGTCCTCGACGGCAGCGGGGGATGCGGCACCCGCGAAGAGCAGCGCGACAGCGCCGGCGAGGTCCGTCGCGACGAGGTCGGCGTCCCGCACCTCCTCGGGCAGGGTCACGTCAGTCGGTACGAGCACGCCGCGAGCACCGGCGGCGCGGGCGGCGCCCATGTCGGCGCCGATGTCGCCGATCACGGCGACGGTCGTCGGGTCGACGCCGAGCGCGGCGGCGGCGTCCTGAACCATCCCGGGCCGCGGCTTGCGGCACCGGCAGTCGTCCTCTGGTCCGTGCGGGCAGACGCACCAGACGTCGAACGGGCCGAGGAGCCGGTCGACCTCGCGGTTGACGGCGTCCACCTGCTCGCGCGTGACGATTCCGCGGGCGATGCCGGACTGGTTGCTGACGACACCGACGGGCACGCCGCGGTCGCGCAGCCCCTGCACCGTCTCCCGGGCCGTCGGCATGGGGACGACGAGGCTCGGGTCGCCGTTGTACGGCACGTCGACGACGAGCGTGCCGTCCCGGTCGAACAGGACGGCGCGCGGCGCGGGGGAGGAGTCGTGGTGCTGCACGGAAGAAGCAGTTCCCCGGGAGTGCCCGGGGTAAACCTCGAACGGAGCACTTCTTCTCCCCGGTCCCGCAGCCGTCCGTCCGCCCCACAAATGTGGTGTCGTTCCCACGCCTGGCCCGCCCTGCCGCCCACCCTGCCGCCGTTCCCTGGCCCCACTCTGCCGGGGTCGCGCCGACGCCCCGCTTGCCGGCGATGTTCCGATGAATGCCCACGTTCCCCCGGCTGCCGCCGCGTTCTCGCCCCCTCGCGCGGTCTGAGAAGGTGGTGCCATGCGAATCTTCGACGAGACGTGGCTAGCCGAGAACCCCGACCGCCCGGTCATCCTGGCGCTGCGGGCGCTCAAGCTCGGCGACATCCTCGTGGCCGTGCCCGCGCTGAAGGCCATCCGCCGCACCTACCCCGACCACGCGTTCGTGCTCGCCGTCCCGCGCTGGCTCGAGCCCATCGTCGAGCTGATCGGCGGCGTCGACGCGCTGCTGCCCACCCCCGGGCTCAACGATCTGCTGCCCGTGCCGCCCGGCCGCATCGACATCGCGGTCAACCTGCACGGCAACGGCCAGGAGAGCCGCCGCATCGTCGAGGCGCTCGAGCCGCGGGTGATCGTGGGGCACAAGAACGAGACGTACGACGGCCCCGAGTGGGAGGACGGCGTGCTCGAGCGGTACCGCTGGGCCCGCATCGTCACCTGGCACGGGATGCCCGCCGACCCGGACGACGTCGCCCTGCAGGCGCCCGCCGCGCCCTCGGTCGCGCCCGGCGCCACCCTCGTGCACGTCGGCGCGTTCTACGGATCCCGGCACTGGCCCACCGAGCGCTTCGCCGCCGTCGCCTCCGCCCTCCGCGGTGAGGGCCACACGCTGATCTTCACGGGCAGCGCCGCCGAGCGCGCCCGCGCCGAGGAGGTCGCCCGGTTGGGCGGCTTCGACGAAGAGTCCGTGCTCGCGGGCGAGATCGGGCTCGACGAGTTCGCTGCCCTCATCCGCGAGGCCCGCGTCGTCGTCTCCGCGGACACCGGCGCCGCCCACCTCGCCTCCGCCTACGCGGTGCCCTCGGTCGTCCTCTTCGGGCCGGCCCCCGTCGAGGAGTGGGGTCCGCCGACGACCGGCCCGCACATCACCCTGACCGACGCCAGCAAGCGCGTGGGCGACGCCTTCGCGGCCACCCCGGACCCCGCGATCCTCGCGGTCACGGTCGAGGACGTCCTCAAGGCGGTCCACTCCCTCCCTCTCGACCGCACCGAGGTCCCCACCCCCTGACCGCGTAGCCCAAAGCCGCGCCCTTTCGGTCCCCGCCCGGTCCCTGAGCCTGTCGAAGGGACGGATCCAGCGCGCCTTGCGTCCCTTCGACAAGCTCAGGGACCGTGGGTCGGGTCTCAGCGACCGTGGTGGTCCGCTTCAGGGATGGGAATGGTGCGCGTTCACCCGGGAGGCAAGAGCGGTTCGGCTCTTCGTGGCCGGGCGCCATCGGCGGGTGTGGTCGAGCCAGGGTGGCGCCTGCACCTCGGGTGCTCCGGCTCGCATCCGTATCGCCCAGCCCGAGGTGCCGATCGTTCGATGGTGGAACCAGCACAGCAGAACACCGTTGTCCGGATGCGTCGGCCCGCCAGCTGCGGCGGGGACGACGTGGTGGACCTCGCACCAGCCGGCCGGGATCGAGCAGCCGGGGATGAGGCAGCCGCCGTCCCGTGCGGTGATCGCCCGCCGCTGCGGTGCGGTGAAGCACCGCTCGGCCGAGCCCAGCTTGAGGATCCGACCATTGCGACCGATGAGCACCTTCTGGACCCCGCCCGCGCACACCAGCTGCTCGACCGTCGTGGGTGACAGGGGCGACTCGACACCGTCCGCGTACCCGGCGCCACCCGTTTCCAGGTCCTCGGCCCGCACGGTCACGAGAACGGTTGGCGCGGCTCCGCCGATCGTCGGGGTGTCGCCGCTACGCGCCATCACATCCAGGACGCCGATGAGGATGTCGTGCCGCTGCTGGTCCTTCGTCCGCGGATCCTGCACCGCCTCCTTGTCGGCCAACTCCTCCTCGTGCAGGAACGCCGGCGCCGTGGTGGGGGTGAGGTACGCGTCGAAGAGCCGCTTCACCCGTCCCGCCGCCTCAGGCAGCAGCCCACCCGAGACGGGGACGAGTCCGTTGCGCTCCGGGCCGAGGCGGAAGCCGCGCTTGGCCATCGCGTGTGCCTCGACGGGTTCCAGCACGTCGGGGTCAAGGGTCGCCCGCCAGACCGAGGCCTGAATGCGGATCTCATCCGCCGACGCCGGGACGCTGCTGTCGGGCGAGGTGCCCGTTGCGGCGGCGACGAGTTCGTTCTCAGCCGCGTCGAGCGCGTCGGGGTGTACCCGGTCCTGAAGGGGTGCGAGGTGCTTGGTCAGTGCGACGGCCGCGTCCACGCCGAGCTCACCCGCTTCGAGGGCCGCGCGAACGTGGTCGAACTTGGCGGGCATCCGTGCGCCCGAGAGGGCCGTGCCGGGCCGGGTGAGCGCGGCGAGACCGAGGCGGGACGCGCCGGTCGCGCCGGAGATCTGCGTCAGCCGCTGGAGGAGCTCGTTCACCGAGCGGCAGCCCTTCCGCGCGGCGAGTCCCGCCGGTCCGTCCTCGGTTCGCGACCTCGCTGCGATCTCTCCCGCGACGATCACCCGGAGCGCATCGACCTGACGGCCCAGCGCCTCGATCTCGCGCGTAGAGGCGAGGAGTTGTTCGTCGCTCAGCCCGCCCACCGACGCGGCCGGAAGCGCGGTGGGTACCGCGTCCGTGAGGTCCGTCAGCGTCGTGCTGGTCATGCGAACATCGTCTCACCTACCACCGACAATGCACGATTGACCAGCATAATGTGTGGAGAAGTAGTCAGCCTGGCGCGTTGTGGGGGAGTGGACGCAACCGGGGGCGACCAGCGTCCCTTCGACGAGCTCAGGGACCGTGTGGGTGGCCCGATCGGTCCCTGAGCCCGTCGAAGGCACGTTCCTGGGGTGACCAGCGTCCCTTCGACAAGCTCAGGGACCGTGGCACCGCGCCTGCACCCCCTACGCAACCACCTCCACGCCCTCCGCGGGGCTCAGCTCCTCCCGCAGCCAGGAGAGGATGCGGGTGAGGAGTCGCGACACCTGCATCTGGGTCACGCCGAGCTCCGACGCGATCTCCTGCTGTGTCCGCTCCTCGTAGAAGCGCAGGTAGAGGATGCGCCGGTCGCGCGGCGGGAGCTTGCGGCAGGCCGCGGTCACCTCGGCCATCACCTCGGTGTGCTCGAGGCGGTCGTCCACCGCGCCGACGGAGTCACCGACGGACGGGCCGTCCCCGTCGCGGCTGGGCGCATCGAGCGAGACGGGGCGCATGCCGCCCGCCGCGCCCATCGCGGCCGTGACCTCCGGGGTGCCGTGCCCCACCCGCTCGGCGATCTCCTCGGGGGAGGGCTGGCGGCCCAGCTCCTGCAGCAGCCCGGGCACCGCGCGGGCGATGCTCGCGCTCAGCTCCTGCAGCGGCCGGGGCGGCCGCACGAACCAGCTGTGGTCGCGCAGGTGGCGCTTGATCTCGCCCGAGATCGTCGGCACGGCGAACGACACGAAGTCGTCGCCGCGGTCCGGATCGAAGCGGCGCGCGGCCTTCACCAGGCCGAGGTAGGCGACCTGCCGGATGTCGTGCCAGTCCTGGATGCCGGCCGAGTAGCGCCGCGCGATCGTCTCGGCGACGCCCAGGTAGTCGACCACGACGTCGTCGTGGATGCGCCGGCGTTCCGCCGGGGTCAGCGCCCCCGCCCGGGCGTAGCGGGCGAGCGTGCGCGAGGAACGGATCGCCCGTTGCTGGGCGACGGCGTCGAGGGGGGTCTCCGGCCCGGAGGATGCGGCACCAGCGGGGATCGCTGGTGGGGGCGGCATGGCGCTGTCGACGGTCATACACTCCTGTCTTCGCCGCCGGGGGGCGGCGTGGCGCGGTGTGTCGCGGGTGAGGATGCCCCCGCAGGCGATGCTGCGGGGGTGCGGGGGGGGGGCGTGGGGACTTCTTCTCCTCTTCACAGAACTGCTGCTCCTTCTCTTTTTCAAGTGCTTGAATCGGGAAGCGCTTCTGTAGTAGAAGGGCTTAAATGATCGATTCCGCAGTGCCGAATCCCGCGGCGACGAAGTTCACGCCGCCGACGCTCTCGGAGTCGAACCCCGCAGAACCGACCCCGGGCCCCGGCGCCCGGCTCCTCCTCGTCCGGCACGGCGTCACGCCCTGGAACCTCGAGGGCCGCTACACCAGCACGAGCGACGTGCCGCTGCACGAGTCGGCCCGGGCCACCCTGGAGCCGACCGCCGCAAACCTGGCGACCCGCGGCATCGATCGGGTCTGGACCAGCCCGATGGCCCGGGCGGTGGAGACCGCCGCCGTGCTGCGCGAGCTCGGCGCCCTCGACTCCGCGACCGAGGCGACCGCCGACGAGGATCTGCGCGAGCTCGACTTCGGCGCCTTCGAGGGCCGCAGCCGGGCGGAGATGCTCGGCGGGCCGCTCGCGGACTCCTACCGGCACTGGATGAGCGTGCACGACGACTTCCCCTCCCCGCCCGGCGGGGAGGAGTGGACGAGCGCCGCGGCCCGCGCGTCGCGGGTCCTCGCGCGCGCCGCGACGGCGGGCGGCACGACGCTCGTGGTCTCGCACGGCTACCTGCTGCGCATCCTCGTGGTCGTCGCGGTGCCCGGCCTGCCGGTCAACGCGATCCGCACGATGCCCCTCGCCAACGGCAGCGTCACGGAGCTCGAGCACGAGGGGAACGGCTCCTGGCGGCTCCTCGCGCACAACGAGGACGGCGTCTTCGCCGACGGAGGCGTTCCCGCGCAGCAATTACACTCGTAACATGCCGGAAAACGATCTGAAGCCGCGGAGTCGCGAAGTAACCGACGGAATCGAGGCCACCACCTCGCGCGGCATGCTCCGCGCCGTGGGCATGGGCGACGACGACTGGGACAAGCCGCAGATCGGCATCGCGAGCTCGTGGAACGAGATCACGCCCTGCAACCTCTCCCTCGACCGCCTCGCGCGGTCCGCGAAGGAAGGCGTGCACTCCGGCGGCGGCTACCCCCTGCAGTTCGGTACCGTGTCCGTCTCCGACGGCATCTCCATGGGCCACGAGGGCATGCACTTCTCCCTGGTCAGCCGCGAGGTCATCGCCGACTCCGTCGAGGTCGTCATGCAGGCCGAGCGCCTCGACGGCTCCGTGCTGCTCGCCGGCTGCGACAAGTCCCTGCCCGGCATGCTGATGGCCGCGGCCCGGCTCGACCTCGCGTCGGTGTTCGTCTACGCCGGCTCCATCGCCCCCGGCTGGGTGCGTCTCTCGGACGGCACCGAGAAGGACATCACCATCATCGACTCGTTCGAGGCCGTCGGCGCCGTCAAGGCGGGCCGCATGAGCACCGAGGATGCCAAGCGCATCGAGTGCGCCTTCGCTCCGGGCGAGGGCGCCTGCGGCGGCATGTACACGGCCAACACCATGGCGTCCGTCGCCGAGGCGCTCGGAATGAGCCTGCCCGGCTCGGCGTCGCCCGCCTCCGCGGACCGCCGTCGCGACTACTACGCCCGCAAGAGCGGCGAGGCCGTCGTGAACATGCTCCGCAACGGCATCACGGCGCGCGACATCCTCACGCCCCACGCCTTCGAGAACGCCATCGCGGTCGCCATGGCGCTGGGAGGCTCCACCAACGTCGTGCTGCACCTCCTCGCCATCGCGAACGAGGCCCAGGTCGACCTCACGCTCGACGACTTCAACCGGATCGGCAGCAAGGTCCCGCACATCGGCGACCTCAAGCCCTTCGGCAAGTACGTGATGAACGACGTCGACCGCAACGGCGGCGTCCCCGTCGTCATGAAGGCCCTGCTCGAGGCCGGGCTCATCCACGGCGACGCGCTCACCGTGACCGGCAAGACCGTCGCGGAGAACCTCGCCGAGCTCGACGTGCCGCCGCTCGACGGCGAGGTGCTGCGCACGCTCGACAACCCCATCCACGCCACCGGCGGCCTCACGATCCTCACCGGCTCCCTCGCCCCCGAGGGTGCTGTCGTGAAGACGGCCGGCTTCGACGCCGAGGTCTTCGAGGGCCCCGCCCGCGTGTTCGAGCGCGAGCGCGCCGCCATGGACGCCCTGACCGAGGGAAAGATCGCCGCGGGCGACGTCGTCATCATCCGGTACGAGGGCCCCAAGGGTGGTCCCGGCATGCGCGAGATGCTCGCCATCACGGCGGCCATCAAGGGCGCTGGCCTCGGAAAAGATGTACTACTGTTGACGGACGGTCGATTCTCAGGCGGCACAACCGGGCTGTGCATCGGCCACATAGCACCCGAAGCGGTGGACTCCGGTCCCATCGCCTTCGTGCGCGATGGGGATCTGATTCGGGTCGATATCGCCGCCCGCTCCCTCGACCTACTTGTCGATGAGACCGAGCTCGCTGCCCGCCGAGAAGGCTGGGCCCCTCTTCCTCCGCGCTACACCCGCGGCGTGCTCGCGAAGTACGCCAAGCTCGTGCGATCCGCCGCGGAAGGCGCCGTCACCGGGTAGTCACCCGGTGCATGCGCACACCTCTACCCCACAAAAAGGACACCTCCGCTGATGCCCACGGAATCCATCCCTGTGCCGACCGCGCCCGCTTCCGCCCCAGCCCCCGAGGTTCTCACGGGGTCTGGCGCGATCCTGCGGTCGCTCGAGATGCTCGGCGTGAAGGAGGTGTTCGGGCTGCCGGGCGGCGCCATCATCCCCTTCTACGACGAGCTGATGACGCAGTCGGCCATCCGCCACATCCTCGTCCGTCACGAGCAGGGCGCCGGCCACGCCGCCGAGGGCTACGCCGCCGCGTCCGGGAAGGTCGGCGTCGCCATCGCGACCTCCGGCCCCGGCGCGACGAACCTCGTCACCGCCATCGCCGACGCCTACATGGACTCCGTGCCCGTCCTGTTCCTCACCGGCCAGGTCTTCTCCACCTCGATGGGAACCGACGCGTTCCAGGAGGTCGACATCGTCGGCATCACCATGCCCATCACGAAGCACTCCTTCCTCGTCACCAAGCCCGAGGACGTGCCCGAGGTGCTCGCCGCGGCGTACCACATCGCTTCGACCGGCCGCCCCGGCCCCGTGCTCGTCGACGTCACGAAGGATGCGCAGCAGGCCAAGGCGCCGTTCGTCTGGCCGAGCCGCGTGGACCTGCCCGGCTACCGCCCCATCACCAAGGCGCACGGCAAGCAGGTGCAGGCCGCGGCCCAGCTGCTCGCCGAGGCGAAGCGCCCTGTGCTCTACGTGGGCGGCGGCGTCATCCGGTCCGGCGCGTCCGACGAGCTCCGCAGGCTCGTGGACGACACCGGCGCGGCCGTGGTCACCACGCTCATGGCCCGTGGCGCGCTGCCCGACTCGCACCCGCAGCACCTCGGCATGCCCGGCATGCACGGCACCGTTCCCGCCGTGCTCGGCCTGCAGGAGAGCGACCTCATCGTGTCGCTCGGCGCGCGCTTCGACGACCGGGTCACCGGCAAGCCGAGCGAGTTCGCGCCCGACGCGAAGATCGTGCACGTCGACATCGATCCCGCCGAGATCTCGAAGATCCGCATCGCGGACGTGCCGATCGTGGGCGACGCCCGCGAGGTCATCCTCGACCTGATCGCCGCGTACGCGGACGTGCGACGCACGGTCACGCCCGACATCAGTGAGTGGTGGACGCGGCTCAACGGCCTGCGTGAGGAGTTCCCGCTCGGCTACACCGACCCCGAGGACGGGCTGCTGTCCCCGCAGTGGGTCATCTCCCGCATCGGCGAGCTCACCGGACCCGAGGGCGTCTACGCCGCGGGCGTCGGCCAGCACCAGATGTGGTCCGCCCAGTTCATCAAGTACGAGCGCCCCAACTCCTGGCTCAACTCCGGCGGCGCAGGGACCATGGGCTACGCGGTGCCCGCGGCCATGGGTGCGAAGGTCGCCCAGCCCGAGCGCACGGTGTGGGCGATCGACGGCGACGGCTGCTTCCAGATGACCAATCAGGAGCTCGCCACCTGCACGATCAACGACATCCCCATCAAGGTCGCGATCATCAACAACTCGTCGCTCGGCATGGTGCGGCAGTGGCAGACCCTGTTCTACGAGGGCCGGCACTCCTTCACCGACCTGAACACGGGTCACGAGACGCGCATGGTGCCCGACTTCGTGAAGATGGCGGACGCCTACGGCGCGCTCGGCATCCGGGTGACCCGCAAGGAGGACGTCGACGCCGCGATCCGCCTCGCGCTCGAGACCAACGACCGCCCTGTCGTCATCGACTTCATCGTGAGCCGCGACGCGATGGTGTGGCCGATGGTGCCGCAGGGCCTCAGCAACAGCGCCGTGCAGTACGCGCGCGACCACGCCCCCGAGTGGGAAGAGGAGTAACCCGGTGAGTCACGTCCTTTCCCTGCTCGTCGAGGACAAGCCCGGCCTGCTGACCCGCGTCGCGGGGTTGTTCGCGCGCCGCGGCTTCAACATCGAGAGCCTCGCGGTCGGCCACAGCGAGATCCCGGGGCTGTCCCGCATCACCGTCGTGGTCGACGTCGAGGACCTGCCGCTCGAGCAGGTGACGAAGCAGCTGAACAAGCTGGTCAACGTCATCAAGATCGTGGAGCTGGACCCGGCGCAGTCGGTGCAGCGCGAGCACCTGCTCATCAAGGTGCGCGTGGACAACACGACGCGGTCCCAGGTGCTCGAGGCGGTGACGCTGTTCCGCGCCCGGGTCGTGGACGTCGCCAGCGACGCCCTCGTCATCGAGGTCACCGGCGACTCCGGCAAGACGACGGCGCTGCTGCGCGTGCTCGAGCCCTACGGCATCAAGGAGATCGCCCAGTCGGGCCTTCTCGCGATCGGCCGTGGCGGCAAGTCCATCACCGAGCGCGTCTTCCGTAGCGCCTGACCCGGTCCCTGAGCCTGTCGAAGGGCCCGCGCTCATACGGTCCCTGAGCCTGTCCCTGAGCTCGTCGAAGGGGCAACACCCCACACGTCCGGCCCTCGCCCCCGCGGCGGGCGGCCGGTGCACGAACCAACACAACAAGGAGAGAACCCCACGTGACTGAAATCTTCTACGACTCGGATGCTGACCTGTCCCTGATCCAGGGCAAGAAGGTCGCCGTGATCGGCTACGGCTCGCAGGGCCACGCCCACGCGCTCAACCTCCGCGACTCCGGTGTCGAGGTCGTCATCGGACTGCAGGAGGGCTCGAAGAGCCGCGCCAAGGCCGAGGAGCAGGGCTTCCAGGTCATGACCCCGTCCGAGGCGTCCGCCTGGGGCGACGTGATCGTGATCCTCGCGCCCGACCAGGTGCAGCGCCACGTCTACGCCGACGACATCAAGGACAACCTCGCCGACGGCAAGACGCTGGTCTTCGGCCACGGCTTCAACATCCGCTTCGGCTACATCGAGGCGCCCGAGGGCGTCGACGTCGTGCTCGTCGCCCCCAAGGGCCCGGGCCACACCGTGCGCCGCGAGTACGAGGCCGGCCGCGGCGTTCCCGTGATCGTCGCCGTGGAGAAGGACGCCTCCGGCTCCGCCTGGGATCTGGCCTGGTCCTACTCGAAGGGCATCGGCGGCCTGCGCGCCGGCGGCATCAAGACCACCTTCACCGAGGAGACCGAGACCGACCTGTTCGGCGAGCAGGCCGTGCTCTGCGGCGGCACCTCGCAGCTCGTCCAGTACGGCTTCGAGACGCTCATCGAGGCGGGCTACCAGCCGCAGATCGCCTACTTCGAGGTGCTGCACGAGCTGAAGCTCATCGTCGACCTCATGTGGGAGGGCGGCATCGCCAAGCAGCGCTGGAGCATTTCCGACACCGCCGAGTACGGCGACTACGTCTCCGGTCCCCGCGTGATCTCGCCCCAGGTGAAGGAGAACATGCAGGCCGTGCTCGCCGACATCCAGAGCGGCGCCTTCGCGGACCGCTTCATCAAGGACCAGGACGCCGGCGCGCCCGAGTTCCTCGAGCTGCGCAAGAAGGGCGAGCAGCACCCGATCGAGTCGACCGGTCGCGAGCTGCGCAAGCTCTTCGCGTGGAACAAGTCGGACGACGACTACACCGAGGGCCAGACCGCCCGCTGACCAAGGAGGGGCGCCCGGCCGAGCCGGGCGCCCCTTTCTCGGTCCGCACACGGTCCCTGAGCCTGTCGAAGGGACGTCACGTCGCTTCGACAAGCTCAGCGACCGTTGGGATCGAGGGGCAACCCCGACCTACATGCGGTCGAACGGCAGGACCGCGAAGAGCACGATCGCGATCAGCACGAGCTGCGCAACCAGGCGCGGCAGGAACGGCATGGCGATCGCGCCGAACTGCTCCGGGTGCTGGGACGCGTACGCGTTCGCCGGGAACACCGCGAGCAGGAAGAACGCGAGCCCGACGCCCGCGAGCAGCGCGGTGGCCGGGAACAGCAGGCCGATCGCGCCCGCGATCTCGCACACCCCGGTCAGTAGCACGAGGGTGCGGGGGCGGAACACGCCCTCGAAGCGGAGCGCCGGCGGAATCAGGTCCGCCATCCCCTTCGACGTGCGGGGAACGAAGTGCAGCACCCCCATGAAGAGGAACAGGGCGGCCAGCAGCACCCGCACGACGAGCTGTATTACTTCGAGAGTCGACGAATCCATCGCCTCATTTCTAGCGGACTAACATGTGAGTGTTTGTCCGCGAGCCCACCGTTAGGAAACTCCATACCGTGACTAAACCGGTCGTGTTGATCGCCGAAGAACTCTCTCCCGCCACTGTCGACGCGCTCGGTCCGGACTTCGAGGTGCGGAGTGTCGACGGCACCGACCGTCCCGCGCTGCTCGCCGCGCTCGCTGACGCGCACGCCATCCTGGTGCGCAGCGCGACCCAGGTCGACGCCGAGGCCATCGCCGCGGCGCCGTCGCTGAAGGTCATCGCGCGCGCCGGAGTCGGACTCGACAACGTGGACATCCCCGCCGCCACCAACGCGGGCGTTCTGGTGGTGAACGCGCCGACCTCGAACGTCATCTCCGCCGCGGAGCTCGCGATCGGACACCTGCTCTCGCTCGCCCGGCACATCCCGGACGCGAACGCGTCGCTCAAGGGCCGCGCCTGGAAGCGCTCGAAGTTCACGGGCGTCGAGCTCTACGAGAAGACCGTCGGCATCGTGGGCCTCGGCCGCATCGGCACCCTCGTCGCGCAGCGCCTCGCGGGCTTCGGCGTGACCCTCGTCGCCTACGACCCCTATGTCACCCCCGCGCGCGCCCAGCAGCTCGGCGTGCAGCTGCTGTCGCTCGACGACCTCGTGGCGCAGTCGGACTTCATCACCATCCACATCCCGAAGACCCCCGAGACCACGGGCCTGATCGGCGCCGAGCAGTTCGCGAAGGCGAAGCCGGAGCTGCGCATCGTCAACGCCAGCCGCGGCGGCATCATCGACGAGGTGGCGCTGCACGACGCGCTGGCCGCCGGCCGGATCGCCGGCGCCGGCCTCGACGTGTTCGTGACCGAGCCGCCGCTCGAGTCGCCGCTGCTCGGCCTGGACAACATCGTCGTCACCCCGCACCTCGGCGCGTCCACGGACGAGGCGCAGGAGAAGGCCGGCGTCTCCGTCGCCCGCTCCGTGCGGCTCGCCCTGAGCGGCGAGCTCGTGCCGGACGCGGTCAACGTGGCCGGCGGCGTGATCGACGAGAGCGTGCGCCCCGGCATCCCGCTCATCGAGAAGCTCGGCCAGGTGTTCTCCGGCCTCGCCCACAGCTCGCTAACCAGCGTCGACGTGGAGGTGCGCGGCGAGATCGTGCAGCACGACGTCAGCGTGCTCAAGCTCGCGGCGCTGAAGGGCATCTTCACGAACGTCGTCAGTGAGAACGTGTCCTACGTGAACGCGCCGCTGCTCGCCGAGCAGCGCGGCGTGCAGGTGCGGTTGATCACGGACTCGGTGTCCGAGGACTACCGCAACGTGCTCACCATCAGCGGCGCCCTGAGCGACGGCTCGCAGGTGTCGGTGTCCGGCACGCTGACCGGTCCCAAGCAGATCGAGAAGATCGTGGGCGTGAACGGCTACGACGTCGAGGTGCCGTTCTCCCAGCACCTCATCGTCATGAGCTACAACGACCGCCCCGGCATCGTCGCGGTGTACGGCAAGGAGTTCGGCGAGGCGAACGTGAACATCGCCGGCATGCAGATCGCGCGGCAGGAGGCGGGCGGCAAGGCGCTCAGCATCCTGAGCGTGGACTCGCCCGTGCCGGACGGCGTGCTCGAGAGCGTGCGCAAGGCGATCGACGCCGACACGCTGCGCGAGATCGACCTCACCTACTAGGCCGCTCCCGCTTCCGACCCCTCAGGTGCCCGGTTCCGCTCCTCCTCCGCCCGGAGAGGAGCAGAACCGGGCACCTCGCGTTGGGGGAGGAGTTCACCCGCCCACGCTTTACCGGGGCCGGTCCCGCACGGTAGAACTGGCGCATGGTGGATTCGAATGTCGTGAGCGCGTGGGTGGACGGGTACCGCAAGGCCTGGGAGTCGAACGAGCCGGATGACATCCGCGCCCTGTTCACCGAGGACGCGGTGTACCGAACGGAGCCGTACGACGACGGCTGGCGGGGTCACGACGAGATCGTGGCGGGCTGGCTCGACGGGCGGGACGAGCCGGGGGACACCGAGTTCACCTGGTCGCCGCTGATCTCCGAGGGCGACGTCGCGACGATCACGGGCGTGACGCACTACGACGACGCCAGCTACAGCAACCTGTGGGTCATCCGCTTCGCCGAGGACGGCCGGGCCGCCGAGTTCACCGAGTGGTACATGACCCACCCCGAGGACTGATCCGTACAGCGGGCACGAGACGCGCTCGGCGCGACGCGGGCACGAAAAAGGGCCGGGCGGCTGGTGCCGTCCCGGCCCTTTCGGGTCTCGCCGATCTAGACGATGGGCGGGTCGTCGTTGCGCGCGCTGCGCGTCACGCGGGATCCGGTGGCCGGGTCGATGCTCGTGCGCGTCTCCGAGACCGAGGTGCGGCCGCGGGCGAGGAGGGCGACGCCGATGATGATCACGATGAGGCCCGCACCCATGAGGATGTAGCCGATCATCTTGAGGTCGAGGCCGGAGAGCTGCACGTCCACGGCGAAAGCCAGGATCGCGCCGACGACGAAGAGGAAAATACCGAGTCCGAGACTCATCGGGACCTGCTTTCTGTGGGGTGCACGATGTGCCCACCATACCGAGGCCGCTTCGCGCGCGGCACTAATGTGTAGTGACACACCGATGAAGAACACCAGGAGCAGCATGCCGCGCACCCTCAACCTCGCCGTCATCCCGGGTGACGGGATCGGCCCGGAGGTCACCGCGGAGGCGCTCAAGGTGCTGCGTGCCGCGGTCGCGGGCGAGGCGACCGTGGACGAGACGGCCTATCCGTTCGGCGCCGGCCACTACCTGGAGTCCGGGCGCATCCTCGACGACGAGGACCTGGACGCCCTGCGCGGCCACGACGCGATCCTGCTCGGCGCGGTCGGCGGCGACCCGCGGGACCCGCGCCTCGCGGGCGGCATCATCGAGCGCGGCCTGCTGCTGAAGCTGCGCTTCGCCCTCGACCACTACGCCAACCTCCGGCCGACCGTCGTGTTCCCCGGCGTCGCGAGCCCGCTCGCGGATCCCGGCGCCGTCGACTTCGTCGTGGTGCGCGAGGGCACCGAGGGCCCGTACGTCGGCAACGGCGGCTCCATCCGCGTCGGCACGCCCGAGGAGATCGCGAACGAGGTCTCGGTGAACACGGCGTTCGGCGTCGAGCGCATCGTGCGGTTCGCGTTCGAGCGCGCCGAGGCGCGACCCCGCAAGAAGCTCACCCTCGTGCACAAGACGAACGTGCTCACCCACGCCGGTGGCCTCTGGCAGCGCACCGTCGACCGCATCGCGGCCGAGCACCCCGGCATCGCCGTCGACTACCTGCACGTCGACGCGGCCACCATCTTCCTCGTGACGGATCCCTCGCGCTTCGACGTGATCGTCACGGACAACCTCTTCGGCGACATCCTCACCGATCTGGCCGCCGCGATCAGCGGCGGCATCGGACTGGCGGCATCGGGCAACATCAACCCGTCCGGCCGGTTCCCCAGCATGTTCGAGCCCGTTCACGGATCGGCGCCGGACATCGCAGGTCAGCAGAAGGCGGACCCCACCGCGGCGATCCTCTCGGCGGCGCTGCTGCTCGAGCACCTCGGCCTCGCCGAGGCGGCCGCCCGGGTGAACGAGGCGGTCTCGGCCGACCTCGCCGGCCGCGCGGCCGGGGCACCCCGCAGCACGAGCGAGATCGGCGACGCCATCGCCGCCGCGCTCGACCGCTCCTGATCGGACACCCCTTCTCGGCGGGCAGGCGCCCGCCTATCGACACCGAGGATTCGAGACAGACATGACAACGACCACCGGATTCCCCCTTCGCTTCGAGACGACCCCGTCCGCGGCCGCCCGCGCGGACGCCGAGCGCGAGGTGATCCTCGCCGACCCCGGCTTCGGCAAGCACTTCACCGACCACATGATCGCCATCGACTGGAGCATCGAGGAGGGCTGGCACGACGCCCGCGTGCAGCCGTACGGGCCGCTGCAGCTCGACCCCGCCGCATCCGTGCTGCACTACGGGCAGGAGATCTTCGAGGGCCTGAAGGCGTACCGCCACGCGGACGGGTCGGTCTGGGCCTTCCGGCCCGAGCGCAACGCCGCGCGGCTGCGGAAGTCCGCCCAGCGCATGGCGCTGCCCGAGCTCGCCGACGAGGACTTCGTCGAATCGATCGCGCAGCTCGTGCGCACCGACGCGCGCTGGGTGCCGGATGCGCCCGAGACGAGCCTCTACCTCCGCCCGTTCATGATCGCGAACGAGAGCTTCCTCGGCGTCCGGTCGGCGCACCGGGTGGGCTACTACGTGATCGCGAGCCCCGCGGGCGCGTACTTCGCCAACGGCGTCGCGCCCGTCTCGATCTGGCTGAGCACCGAGTACTCGCGCGCCGGCAAGGGCGGCACGGGTGCCGCGAAGACCGGCGGCAACTACGCCGCCTCCCTCCTCCCGCAGGAGGAGGCGTACGCGCACGGCTGCGCGCAGGTGCTGTTCCTCGACTCGGTGGAGGGCAAATACATCGAGGAGCTCGGCGGCATGAACGTCGTGCTCGTCTACCGCGACGGCTCGCTCGTCACGCCGCAGTCGGACAGCATCCTCGAGGGCATCACGCGCGACAGCATCCTGCAGCTCGCCCGCGACCGCGGCCACACGGTCGAGGAGCGCCCGGTCACGCTCGACGAGTGGCGCGAGGGCGTGGAGTCGGGCGAGATCGCCGAGGTGTTCGCCTGCGGCACGGCCGCCGTCATCACGCCCATCGCCCTGCTCAAGGGCGCGGACTTCTCCGTCGGCTCCGAGGATGCCCCGGCCGGCGAGCTGACCATGTCGCTGCGCCAGGAGCTGACGGACATCCAGTACGGCCGCCGGCCCGACCCGCACGGCTGGATGACCAAGCTGGTCGACTGAGCCGTCGGCGTCGGCGTCGGCCCTGGATCGTCGGCGCTGGCGTCTGGGCTGGCCTCGGCGTGGGCGCCGACCCGTCGGTAGGCTCGGTGCAATGAAGATCGTTCGGTTCAGCACAGGCGCAGACCCCTCCTACGGCATCCTCGACGAGGAGGAGGGCGAGCTCGTGGTGCTCGCCGGCGACCCCATGTTCAGCGGCTACGAGACCACGGGCAAGCGGGTGCCGCTCGCCGACGCCCGTGTGCTCGCGCCGGTGATCCCGCGCTCCAAGGTCGTCGCCGTCGGCAAGAACTACGCCGAGCACGCCCGCGAGATGGGCGGCGAGGCGCCCGAGGCGCCGCTGCTGTTCCTCAAGCCCAACACGTCCGTGATCGGCACCGGCGACACAATCGTCCTGCCGCCGGAGAGCAGCCAGGTCGAGCACGAGGGCGAGCTCGCCATCGTGATCGGCCGCATCGCGAAGAACGTCTCGGTCGAGAACGCCGAGGACGTGATCTTCGGCTTCACGGCCGCGAACGACGTGACCGCGCGCGACCTGCAGAAGGCCGACGGCCAGTGGGCGCGCGCCAAGGGCTACGACACGTTCTGCCCGCTCGGCCCCGTGATCGAAACCGAGTTCGACTGGTCTGCGGCCGCCATCGAGACCCGCGTGGACGGCGAGGTGCGGCAGAGCGGCAACACCCGGGACATGATCCACACGATCCCGGAGATCGTCTCCTACGCGTCCGGCATCTGGACGCTCCTGCCCGGTGACGTGATCCTCACCGGCACCCCCGCCGGGGTCGGGCCGTTCGTGCACGGCCAGACCGTCGAGGTCGAGATCGAGGGCATCGGCATCCTCCGCAACCCGGCACGCAACCGGTAGACGCTATCCCGGCCGCACGGGCCGGGTGCGGGAAGAAGGCGCTCCCATGGGGTGGCGAAGGGGTCGCGGCGCTGCGGCCGGCGGTCTCGGCCTGGCCGGTGCGCTGTCGCTGTCCCTCACACTGGCGCTGTCGGGATGCGTCTACGGCCCGGACGACTTCGACCCGCCCGACGGCGGCTCCACCCAGGCGACGGATGCGCCGTCCTTCGGGGGCGTCCGCACCTCGCCCCGGCCGGCGCCCCAGGCCCTGCTGCCGCCGGGGTGCACCCTCGACCGCGTCGGCATCGCCATCGGAGAGCCGGAGCCGGGGGAGCAGGGCCGCCTGCTCGCGGTCCGCACCCTCACCGTGCGGCCGGGCGGCAGCAGCGGGGCGGAGGCCCAGCCGCTCACGCTGTGGGACCTCGACCTCGACAACGGGGCGCGGATCGAGGGCGACGTCACGGCGCTCGTGGACCGGGAGGCGTGGGCGGCGATCCTGCTCGAGCGGATGCGCGCCGACCGCATCGTCTCGCCGACCTTCGGCAACTCCATCACCATCCGCTCGTTCGGCCCGGCGGAGGACGTGGCGGCGTCGTACGTGATCGGCTACCTCGGCGATCAGCACCGCGTGCCGTTCACGGTCACCGCCTGCGACGGGTCGCCGCTCGGTGCCGGTCACGTCGTGGGCTTCGACCCGTCGGAGTCGGCCGCGAGCGTGCTCGTGCGCTGCGGCTCCGATCTGGTGGCCGATGCGGTGTCCGAGGAGCTCCGTCTGCGGCTGTCGCGATACTGCGGCCCGTAGAATCGACGCCAGTATGTCTTCCTCCTCATCGCACCCCGTGTCCACCGCCACCGGCGCCGATGTCCGCGTGCGGTTCTGCCCGTCGCCGACCGGCACCCCGCACGTCGGCCTCATCCGCACCGCCCTGTTCAACTGGGCGTATGCGAGGCACACCGGCGGGAAGCTGATCTTCCGCGTCGAGGACACGGACGCGGCGCGCGACTCCGAGGAGAGCTACGAGCAGTTGCTCGACGGCCTGCGCTGGCTGCACCTCGACTGGGACGAGGGCGAGGGCGTCGGCGGACCGCACGCGCCGTACCGCCAGTCCCAGCGCTACGGGCTCTACTTCGAGATCATCGAGAAGCTGAAGGCGTCCGGCCACCTCTACGAGAGCTTCGCCACGGGCGAGGAGATCGAGGCGCGCAACGTGTCGCTCGGCCGCGACCCGAAGCTCGGCTACGACAACTTCGAGCGCGACCTCACCGAGGAGCAGCGCGAGGCGTACCGCGCCGAGGGCCGCCAGCCCGCCCTGCGCCTCCGCGTCTCCGACGAGGACCTCTCGTTCACCGACCTCGTGCGCGGCGACATCACGTTCCCGGCCGGCTCGTTCAGCGACTTCGTCGTCGTGCGGCCCAACGGCCACCCGCTCTACACGCTCGTGAACCCCGTCGACGACGCGCTCATGCGCGTGACGCATGTGCTGCGCGGCGAGGACCTCCTCTCCTCCACCCCGCGGCAGATCGCGCTGTACCACGCGCTCATCGACATCGGCGTGGCCGAGTGGGTGCCGCAGTTCGGGCACCTGCCCTACGTGATGGGGGAGGGCAACAAGAAGCTCTCCAAGCGCGACCCCGAGTCGAACCTGTTCCACCACCGCGACCGCGGGTTCATCCCCGAGGGGCTCATCAACTACCTGGCCCTGCTCGGCTGGTCGCTCGCGCACGACCGCGACGTCTTCTCCCTCGAGGAGATGGTCGAGGCGTTCGACGTCGTGAACGTGAACCCCAACCCGGCCCGCTTCGACCTGAAGAAAGCGGAGTCGATCAACGGGGACCACATCCGGCTGCTCCCGCTCGAGATCTTCACCGCGCGCCTCGTGCCGTACCTCGCTGCCGCCGGTATCGTGAGCGACCCGCCCACCGAGGAGCAGGCCGCGATCCTGGCCGAGGCCGCGCCGCTCGTGCAGGAGCGCATGGCTCTGCTCGGCGAGGCGCCCGACCTGCTCGGCTTCCTGTTCACCGACGCCGAGTCGCTCGCCTACGACGACGACGCGGTTTCCTCGCTCAAGGCCGACGCGCCGCACGTGCTCGAGGCCGCGGACGCCGCGCTCGCGGAGATCCCCGAGGCGGAGTGGGAGCACGACATGATCCAGTCGATGCTGCAGAACGCCCTCGTCATCGGCATGGGGCTGAAGCCCCGCGTCGCGTTCGGCCCGCTGCGCGTCGGCGTCTCCGGCCGCCGCATATCGCCGCCGCTGTTCGAGTCCATGCAGATCCTCGGCAAGGCGGAGACCCTCACGCGACTGCGCGGCCTCGCCGGCCGCCTCGCTGATGCCTGACGTCGTCATCGGCCCGCCCTCGGGTGCGGGCCGTCGTGCGGGCGGTGCGGGTGCTGATACGCGTGGTGATGCCGCCGCCGGTGCGGCGTCTGCTGCGACCGTGCGTGCCGTTGCGGCAGCCGGCGGCGGCGAGGACCACTACGACGCCGTGGTGATCGGCGCAGGCCCGGGCGGTCTCTCGGTCGCGCTGAACCTCGTGCGGGCCAGGCGCCGCACCCTTGTGCTCGACAGCAACCGCCCGCGCAACGCGGCGACCCTGCACTCGCACGGCTTCCTTACCCGGGATGGCGTCTCGCCCCTCGAGCTGCGCAAGTTGGGCCGGGCGGAGATCGAGGCGTACCCGGAGGGAGAGTTCCAGCTCGCGCTGGCCCAGAGCATCACGCCCGCCGCCGACGGCTTCACCGTCGCCGCCACGGGCGTGCGCGGCGCCCCGAACCGCACGGTCACCACCCGTACGGTCGTGATCGCCACGGGCGTCGTCGAGGTCATGCCGGAGCTGCCGTCCTTGCGCGCTTTCTACGGAACGACCGCGCACAGCTGCATGGAGTGCGACGGCTACGAGGCGCGCGACAAGCCCCTCGCCCTGATCGGCGAGACCAACGACCTCGCCGAGCGCGCCCTGCTGCTCGCCCAGTGGTCCCCGGACATCGTGGTCTTCCCCAACGGCGTCGGCACCGTCACGGACGCCGACGAGGCCCTGCTGGCCGAGCGCGGCATCCGCGTGGAGCGCCGGCGCGTCGCGGACGTCGAGGGCGACCGCACGGGCCTCACCGGCATCCGCCTCGAGGACGGCGAGGTCATTCCGCGCTCGGTCGCCTTCCTCCGCCCGATTTACCAGCCCTCCCTGGCCTTCGCCGCCGACCTCGGCCTCGACACGAACGACGAGGGCTTCGTCACCACGGACGCCCATGGCCGCAGCTCCCTCCCGGGCGTATACGCGGCGGGCGACTCCACCCAGCCGGGCCCGCAACAACTCATCATCGCCGCGGGAGCGGGCGCCCGAGTGGCGGCCACGGTCAACCGCGACCTCTCCCTCGCTGCGTCGACCTCTGCCGCCACCCGCGCCTAGCCAGTCGGGCCCTGCGGTCCCTGGTCACGGTCCCTGAGCCCGTCGAAGGGACGCTGGCTGATACGGTCCCTGAGCTCGTCGAAGGGACGCAACGGCTCCCGTCACCCCAGCCGACGACGCCGCACGGAGGCGCTCCAGCACCCGCAAACCCCTCGTTTTGGTACCCCGGCCCATCGTGGGCTAAGCTTGCCGACGGCCCGGTTCCGTCTGGCGCCTTGGGGTATGGTGTAATTGGCAACACGGCTGATTCTGGTTCAGTTGTTCTTGGTTCGAGTCCAGGTACCCCAGCACTGTTGAGCGCGAGATTCCGCGGCGAAACCACCCTTCGCCCACCCTCTCACTGGTGTCGTTTCCGGGTCGTATTACCATAAACGACACCAAAAACCCCCTGTCACGGACGTCCAGTGGCCTGCTGTCCCGATTGATGCGGGCGAGCCAGGATGCCCTCTGGGTGCTCCCGGCATCCCGTGCGCACCTCATGGGTATGAATGAGATGACGCAGATCACTCCCACCTACCTCACCCAGCTCGAGGTCGCCGAACTGCTCCGAGTGCCCGAGCGAACGCTCGAGGACTGGCGCCTGACCGCCTCCGGGCCCCCGTACTCGAAGCTCGGGCGGCACGTGCGCTACAACATCGACGACGTGATCGTCTGGGTGCGGGAGCAGCGACATGGCTAGGCCACAGCTCGAGGCCGGCACGATCGGCAAGATCAACGTGACGCTCCTCGCCAGCGGCGTATACCGAGCACGCGCGAACGCCCGCGACGACGCAGGAAATCTCCACCAACTGTCAGTGACAGCGGCCACCGAGGCGGATGCGCGCACGGCGCTTCGGAAACGGGCCACAGCAATCTCCACGGGCGGCGTCCCGGACCTCCTGCCGTCCAACACACTTGCCGATGCGATCGCCGCCTGGTTGCCGCAGATCCATACCCGCGCGAAGTCCGGCAGCCTCTCGTACTCGACCTACGAATCGTACGAGGCCATTGCACGTCTGCTGCTTGTGCCTCGATACGGCGCGGTCAAGCTCGGTCAGCTCACGGCCGGCCGCTGTGACCGGATCTTGCAGCAGCTTCTTGCCGACGAGTCCATCTCCAAGGCGAGACGAGCGCGCTCCGTGCTCAGCATGGTCTGCAGCTACGCCGTGCGCGACGGAGCGATGCCCAGCAACCCCGTGCGCGACGTCCAGCGAATGCCCACGGCGCCGAAGAAGGAGTCCGCGCTCACGCCGAAGCAGATCGACGGCATACGTGAGCTCATGGAGCGCTGGAATCGACCCTACGGACCGCGGCCCAACTATCGGGCGCTGATCGACGGCATGGACATCATGCTCGGCACCTCCATGCGCGTCGGCGAGTGCATCGGCCTGCGCCGTCGCGACGTCGACATGACGACCAACCCACCAACGGTGATCGTGAACGGCACCATCGTGTCGAATCGCACCGAGGGCACCTACCGAAAGGACTCGCCCAAGCGGTCCCGCCAGCGCCGTACCATCGCACTTCCATCCTTGGCCGCTGCTGCCGTGCGTAGGCGCCTGGCACTCGCCGAGCCGGATGATGATGCCTTCCTGTTCCCGACCGCCAGTGGCCGATCGCTGAGCGTGAGCAACTACGAGCGTCTGCTGCGCACGTTCATCGAGGACGAGCGAAGGGCGCTCGTCACGCTCGGCGTTCCGGTCGAGGAGTACACCACTCACCTGTATCGAAGAACGGCGGCGACGCTCGTTGAGCGGGCCGCCGGCATCACCGTCGCGTCACGGCTACTCGGGCACGCTAATGAGCAAATAACCCGGATGAGCTACGTCGTGTCAGCAGAGGTAGTCGACCCGGTGACGGCCCAGATCCTAGACGAGCTGCTGGGGCCGTGAGTGTGACACGCGCGGAGTCTCGTTGGGAGTGGTGCCGCGTCAGCGCCGGGCACCTTGCAAGAAACGATGTGCAGATTGGTCGCCTTGACGTAGCTAGAACGCTCGCGCTCAACGTGATCACTACCGGTCAGACAGCGCCGTCGGACCCGACCGCTCGCTTCCTGACCGGCGTGGCGTCTGACATGCTCTTCTCGCTCAGCGGCTGGCAAGCAGGCGATCTTGCGGCGGCGATCCAAGCGCGAGATAACGCAGCTTCCTTGTACATCAGTCGGGTGTCTCGCTCGTCGAGCTGCGTCTGGAGCGGTTCCGGAAGCTACTTTCCACTTCGATTGCGGATCGAGTAGACGCCGAATTCGTCCGGCACTATCGGGTCAATCTCGCCTGCAGATCGGAAGGAGCCGTCATCGAGCAGATTCATGACGGCTCGCTGTCCGAGGGTTTCTCTTCGGCGCTACGCTGCAGCTTCAACACAACAGCACTCGACAACCTGCCCGCGGTGTCCTTCGCGTTACGAAGGGCATCGACACCCAAAGACGCGACCGCCTCAGCTCCTCGTGCCCCGAGCTTGCCGGCCGTCTGGACGCCGGCTGCACTAGCTTCGACGGTGGCGTCCCGCGCTTCGATGGCCGCGACGGTCCATCGCTTTTTCTCCAGGTTCTCGCGGTTGCCAGATATGCCGAGCGTCTCGTGGAAGACCAGAACGTCAGCGCCGACCTCGTTGCTGGAGCGCACCACTTCGCCGGGCTTGAGCGGATGGAACAACACCTTGTTGTTCGCCGACACGGCGGCTGCGTCCATCCGCGCGAGGAGACGCTCGGTGCTCTTCGCGATGAGGTCGCGACGCTTAATTCGGCCCGCCCGGATGGCCTCACGGTGACGGTCGAGGTCTTCGGGAGAAGAATCGAGGACGCGGTCGAGCTCAAGTACGGCGAGACCGTCCTGGAGCTGGAAGCAGCGGGCAAGCACGGCCAGCCACCCCTCGACCTCTCCTTCGGCGTTCTTCGCGATCTTCGCCAGGTCGCCGACGCGCGACTTCTTTTCCATCTTCTCGGCCAGGGTGTCGAGGCGTCGGAGCGCATAGGACTGCGTTTCCGCGATCGTCTGGGCCGCACCATGGAGGCTCGACCAGGTCACCTCTGACACGCGACCAACATGCTCGCGCTTCAGCATGGCGTCGTCGATGACGAGCCCGACACCGATCATGCGGGCGAGTGCACCGTCCTTCTGCGCCCGAAGGATGTCGTCGACCTTCTCATCGATGACGGCCAGGTAGTCCGTGATCTCCTGCATCGTCTGCTGCATGGCGAGCTGCGCCATTATGCCTGCAGCGCCGGCAAGCATCGCTGGATTCGTGACCATCGAGCCGACGGAGCCGGGTTTTACGAACTCGAGGATGTTCGTTATCTTGCCCTTGCTCGTCGTCACGATGGCACGGCTGACGCCGTCGGTCGATCCCTTCATGGCGTTACCGAGCTTGAGGGCCTTCGCCGACTCCTCGGTGAGTTTTACCCAACGGCCGGCGTTGGCGGCGACCTCGGATCCGCCCTTGGCGGCCGCCGAGCCGACGTTGAGCGCGTTGCCGACCGCGTGCGAGAGGTTCAGCTCTCGGGACGCGACTCCGGCCGTCGAGAGGAAGCGTTCGACCGCGAGCGGGTCGCCGATGGTGGCGAGCCCGTCCCCATCGCTGACGAGTTCGATCTCATCGCGCGGCTCGTCTTCGTCCGACATCTATGCCCCGTCCGCTGCGCTGATCTGCTGAGTTGAGGCTACCGGGGCGAGCGTTGCTCAGGCGGCATCGGCGTCGCGCACAACCGCGGCGATCTCGTCCGCGATCTCGGCGATGGTGCTGGTCGCCGTGGTCCGCGCGATCTTGTCTGCGAGCGACGGGGACTGCGACTCGACCTCGTCCTTTGAGATCTCGTGCCAGATCGGGAGCATCCGCTGCTTGCCGGCGATGGAGAGACCCACGATGCCGTCGAGTTCGTACTGCGGCCAGCCCTTCGCGAAGAAGGGCTTGGAGAAGACCACGACGCCAAACGACGAGTGTGCGAGGCCGTAGTCGATCTTGCGTCGCAGGCTGTCGCCGATGCGGAGTTCGCCCTTGTCCAGCCACACCTTCAGACCGCGTTCGGTGAGCGCTTGGTAGAGCGGCAGCGCCACCGAGGCCTTGTCCTCGCCTGCATGCGAGATGAAGACGTCCCAAGTCTGGCCGCTCTCGTCCGGCGTAAGGCGAACGGGCGGTTCCGATCGGACGCCGGCGAGCGATCCGTTCGCCGAGCGGAGCGGCCGGAGTGCTCCGGGTTCGACGTTGACGCTGGCGCGGACGTTGCTGGCGCGCAGGCCGGCAAGGTCGACGGTGACGTACCAGTGTCCAGTCGACGGAACGACGATTCGCGACGGCGACACCTTCGCCAGTCCGCCGTAGTAATGATGGCGACGCCCTTGGCGGTAGTTGTTGAAGTTGGTTGAGTCCATGAGGCGGACGTTCGCAGCGGTGTTGAGCGTCATGACAACTGTGGAGCCCTTCTCGACGCGGCCAAGGTCGTACTTCAAGAAGTTCACGCGGTGCTCCGTTCGATTGATGTCGCTCACTGCATGCCTCGATTACAGCAGTGACCTCCGACATGCACTCGCGACGACGCGCGCGAGTGGGCATTACGAATTCGACCTCGGATCAGCGAGCCGCTTCCTCGCATCGCGTGCAGCCTTCTCGGCCATCTTTAGCTCCCGCTCCGCTCGAGCGACCTGATCGTCGCACTTGCGCTTAGCCTCTGCCATTCGGGATGCCGCCTCCGCGGTCTTCGTCGAGGACACGACGCCGCGGGTCATCTCGCACTCGGGGCACCAGGAAGTCGTGAAGCTGGGGTGCTGGTTTGTGTGCTGCACGCTCTGTTCGATGATGTGGCCGCAGGTCTGCGTGCGCTTCCAAATGTCGAGCTCTTCTTTGCGGCGGGGACTGCTTGCGAAGATGCGCTCGATGTTCTCGTACTGCTCCGGCGATATCGGAGCTGGCGGGCAGCGATAGCCGCAATGCGGGCGCGGGGTCCGGGCACGCTCCAGCGATGCGCCTCGCAGTCGGGATGCATCTCCTTGTACTTCGCCTGGTCGGCGTCGTACTCGACTCTCTGTCGGGCGTGAGGTACATCGTGCCTGGCCAACTGCCGAGGTTGTCGATGACAGGTTGACCGCAGCCACGGCAAGGGTCGCCGGCCGCCGCCTTCTCACAGGTGAGATACATCCCCTTCTCGCGCCACTCTCGACGCTTCGCCTCGTCGGGTGCGCTCTCGCCTCTTCCTTGAGCGCGTTGGTCATCTGGCGCTTCGTCGCACGCTCTGCCTTCTGCTCGTCGGTTAGCTTCGCCACGTCTCGGCGCTCCCCTCGATGTCGGAGGCCTAGAACATACTGATGGCGTGGCAGACCTCTACACGAAGAATGGCCGCCCGCTTCGGCGCAGCGGTGACAAGTTGTTTGCGCGCTCGGGAACGTACGTGGGCAAGATCAAGGGCGACTACGTCTTCGACCCGTCGGGCCGTTACGCGGGCACCATCGTGGGCGAGCGGGTCGTCTACCGCTCGACGCACTCTGCTCGGCTTGCGAGTCCGTCGGTGTCGGCGAATCGAGCTGGAAGCGCTAGCGCGAACCGCGTGAGCTCGGCGATGTGGGGCGACGAGCCTCCGTTTCCGGACTGAGCCGATGGGCTCGTCATGAACGCGGGCCCTACAGTGAGTCTGGTGAGGGACCTTCCACTTTCCGCCGGCGGTGACCTCGTCACGCGCCTGGCACATGAGCGCGACCCCGTTCGAGCCGTTGTCGAGTTGGTATGGAACGCGATCGATGCGGAAGCTGAAACGGTGCGCGTCACGCTGAAGCGTTCAGACATGGACGCCATCGAGAGCGTCACCGTTGAAGATGACGGCCACGGGATTACCTCCGAAGAGGTGCAGGCGACGTTCGGCCGGATCGGCGGGTCGTGGAAGGCGCTCGCGACGCGCTCGAAGAACGACAAGCGAGGTCTGCACGGCAACCTGGGCGAGGGGCGCCTCCGCGCCTTTGCGCTCGGCTCGCGAGTGACCTGGGCGAGCGAGAGCGTCAACACCGCTGGCATCCGTGAGCGGGTGGTCATCGAGGGCGCGAAGGAGCGTGCGGAGCCGTTCAGCTGGGACGTCGAGCCGTCGACGGCCACGGTGACCGGCACGGTGGTGACGGCACTGAACGAGCAGGACCGCAGTCTGAACTCGCTGACGAGCGATTCGACTCTGACCATGCTTTCCTCGCACTTCGCGCCGGTGCTGCTCAACGACGAGACGCTGACCGTTGTCTTCGACGGAGCGAAGCTCGACCCGGCGGATGAGATTCTCGACGACACCACCGTTGAGGTCGTGCTCGACTCCGACGCGGATGCGCACATTTCCGTGCGCATCATCGAGTGGCGCACTGGCAGGCATCGCGCGGTCTACTTCGGAGAGGACGCGGAGCGCTTCGTCGTTGAGATATCCGGTGCTGAGCTTGAGAACCAGACGGCGTTCTCGGCCTACGTGACGTGGGGCGGCTTCGATGTCGACTCGCTCTCGGAGCTCGGGCTCGGGGAGATGGCCTCCGATCCTGCGGGGGCAGTCTGGCGCGCCACCAAGAAGGCCGTGCGCGAGCACTTCGCGTCACGGAGACGGTCGCGACGGCGCGACCAGATCGACGAGTGGAAGAACAAGGGCATCTATCCCTACTCGGAGGAGCCCACCACGGAGGCAGACAAGGCAGAGCGCGCGGTATTCGACATCGTGTCGAGTGCGTTGGTGCCGCAGATCCCCAAGCGCAAGGACGGCGCGCAGCTGACGCTCAATCTCCTCCGCGATGCGCTGAAGACGGATCCGGAGAACCTCGCGCTCCTGGTCAGCGAGTTCGTGGCTCTGACGGAGCAGGACCGCGAGGCGCTGACCAAGCTGCTAAGTGAGACGACGCTCGCTGGCGTCATCCGGGCTGCCAACCTGGTGACGAGCCGACGCAAGTTCCTCGCGGGCCTCGAGCACCTGCTGTTCGATCCCGAGGATTCGAAGAAGGTCGGCGAGCGCGACCACCTCCACAAGATCCTCGAGCACGAGCTCTGGATCTTCGGCGAGGAGTACCATTTCATGAACAGCGAGCGGGGGCTGACGCAGATGCTGCGCACTCACCTCCAGCTCGAGGGCCTCCCGGATGGCAAGGTGGAGCCGGTCAAGCGCTGGGATGGCAAATCGGGCCGCGTCGACCTGCACGTGGCAGCGAAGTCCCAGGAGCACGACCGTGTTCGGCATCTCGTTGTCGAGCTGAAAGCACCCGACGTCAGCGCTGGACGCAAGGAGCGCGATCAGATCGAGGACTACGTCAACGTCGTGGTGAGCACGCCAGCCTTCGCCAGCGAGCGTGCGAAGTGGGACTTCATCCTGGTCGTCACGGACTACGACGAGGTGATCGAGAACTCATTCAAGAGCGACAACCGTGAGATCGGTCTCGTGCTCGAGCCCGAGCAGAAGCCGGGTCGGCCTGCGGTGCGCGCGTACGTCCGCCGATGGAGCGACATCATCGCTGAAAACAAGCGCCGCTTGGACTTCGTGACGAGCTCGCTCGAGTTCGACCCATCTCTTGCAGAGGGGCTGGCGTTCATTCGCGAGGAGTACGCGGAGATGATCCCCGAAGATCTCACATCGGACGAAGCGGAGGAGCCGAAGACGTAGCGCCCGGCTCGGCTAGTTCCGGTTCAGACCGTGACGCCGGGAATCGAGGGCGTCCTTGAAATGGCTCTCGGCTGCGTCAATGTCTCGCGTCGGCGTGGAGGGATCGAAGACGCGCAGCAGCGAGAAGCGGAAGCTGCTCGGGTCGAGGCGCCGCAGCTCGACGTTGCCGCCGTGCCCGTTCGTCGCGTAGGCGCTCCAGCGCTGCCGGATGCTCTCGGCACCGTCTGCCTTGCCGACGTAGTGCCGGCCATCGCGGGTATCCGTGATGAGGTACACGCCCACCACGGATGAAAGCGCTGTGCGCCAGGAGGCGTAGCGGTGCTCACGCATCACGGCCTGCAGCTGCACGTGACTCAGCACCAGCCGGTCGAAACCCGGAAACGGAATCGGCTTGGCATCGACGATACCGATGACGGGATACGTCGCAGCGGTCGCGGCGCTCATGCGCCATGTGCGCGGAGACCTCCACGCGATGACGAGCCGGTTGTGCAGGTCCGCCATGTGCTCCGATTCGGCCACATCGAAGGCGCGGATTATGCCGTTGTTTGAGACCTCACCGCGGTTCTCGACGACCGACCACAACCTCGCCTGGTCACCGCCCTCCTTGATGAAGACCACCCAGAACTGCGGTGGGATCGCTGGGAAGCGTCTGGTGTCTGCGGACTGTTTCCGGGTGTACTCGAAGATCTCTGCGTGCGTCGAGTCCGCGTGAAGGCCGGTCAGCCCGCTCTCCGCTGCTTCTTGCGCGAAGGCATGGCGAATCACGAGCGCCTGCGCAGGATCGATACCTGCGTCGATGAGGAGAGGGCCAAGTGTCAATGCCATGCCTGCCCCGTTCGATAAGTGCTCGTCGCTAAGAGTGCGAATGCTGAATCAAGTGAATCGCACCGTGAGCGCGTTGTGGAATCGAATTGCGAGCGAACGGCGCATTGACGCTCAGCGCCGACAGACTCAGCAGTCCTCTTCGCCGGGACGCGGCTTCACTGAGAGAGGACCCGCCCGAACTCGCTGATGGTCGTGCCCTCGACCCGGCCTTCATCGCGGCGATAGTCGAGCCACAGGCTCGCGAGCCTCGCGATGGTGGGTTCGGCGGTGATCAACTGCTACGTGGGCGTCACCCGGTCCACGAGCTTCTCCCGCAACGCACGTTCAGCCGTGGCCCGGGTCGTACCAGTGGCCGTGACTTCCCGCGTCACCCCGTCCTTGTCCCTAATCCGGGTGCGTGCTCGGTACGCACCCGCGCGCACCTTCGTCGTGGTGAGCGCTCCCCAAGTACCAAGAGAGGTAAGCGGCCGCCCGCTGCCCATGTCAACGCCTCCCTCTTAGCGTGGCCTGCTTGCCCGGGACAGCGAGACGCGGTCGCCCGACGGCTGTTCTGTAACGGCTGGGATGTCCTCGAAGTTCTCGACATGCTCGGCGATCCAGGCATGGGCAACTCGCACCCGCTCGGGCCTTTCGCCGGCGGGCGTCCCGCCCTAGAGTGCTGACAAGGCAATCTCTTACGCGCCATCGCTCGTCGTGATGACATGACTACCTCCCGAGGCAGTCCTTCCAGGTTCTTGTTGCCGAACTGATGGAGGCTGCAGCATGTTTGGTTTCGTCTTGGGCGTCACGGCCCGCACGTACTACACGCTTCGGCGGTTCATGCCGACGAACATCGTGTTAGACGCTATCCACACTCGCCGCGGCCTCAGGTGGGGCGTCCCAGCGATGCTGCTTGCCGTCCCGTACACACTCGCTGCGGCGTTCTGCGTCGGCCTTACGAATGCGGGCGGCTCAGGTTGGTTGAGCATCTTGGCGTTGCTCCTGCTCTGGAATGCGCTGAAGTTCCTCGTCGCGGGGCCCCTGACTTTGTTCCGGTTGCTCCTCGTCCGGGCGTCCGAGGCTCGGGAGCGGCGTCGGGCGACCGCGGGCAGCAAGCATGACCAGACAGAGACCGCTGGATCCGAGAGCCGAAACCTCTCGTCGATCCGGCGCTGAGTAAGCCCGGCTAGTGCGCCACGTCAATCGCGGCGCTGACAACAGTCCAAGTGGGCACAGTCAGCGCTATCGACGACCCCGCTCGAGTGCGTCCAAGGTGGCACCGGCCGCTCGCGATGACGGGAAGCTCCTGCATCCAGCAAGCACACCGCCGGCTAGCAGGATCGCCCGAGATCACCTCACCACGTCGCTGACTTGCTGGCCGTCGTCTCCCACGAGCGCGCTTACGCGCCTCGCGTTCTGGACAGGGGTTTACCGAGGACTCGACGGGATGCTCACTCTCCACGAAATAGTGCTTATGCGTCGCGTCGCCTCATCACATCCGCCATGACCCACTGAACAAAATCCTCGTCTCGATCTTCTATCGGAATCTCCTCGACCGTTCCGGCCGCTGGTTCGCCCGGCCAGGGGGTCTGTCGTGTCGGGCGGTCGCGCTCCAGCCGCGTGCCGGACGTCGCGACCCAGTCGCGGAGTCGCTGGCGGGTGTCTGCGAAGTCGCGGTGCCAGCCGAGGGGTGCGGAGCCGTGTTGGTCGGGGTCGTAGGCGCAGAGCCAGTGCAGGTGGAGTGCGGACAGTTCCCAGACGAGTTCGGGGTGCCGGTGCCAGAACGGCGGCACGATGGACGCCGGCAGTCCGTAGGTTAGTCGGAGCCAGTTGACCCAGCGGTTGAGCTCAATCCACTCGATCTCTGCTTCTTCTGCCGTTAGTGCATCCCAATTGATTGGGCGAGGAGGCTCCGTGGTCAGTGAACCGTTGAGCTCGGCCAGGAAATCGTCGCCGCTGGAGTCATCACGGAAACCCCGGATCGACTCGCCGAACGTTGCGGTCATCAGGCTGGCTCAGAAGCCGAGCGCGACGGACCGGACAGGGGGCTGCATAGCCCGCAACGTCGTCACGCGCTGGTCGCTCATGGCTTCCCTCTCGGCGGTGCGGCCTTGTCGACGGGATCGGTCCACCTCGTAGTCGGTCCGGACGAGGTCATGGCCGATCTTCGTCGCCACGAACTCCTCGCGTTCGATTAGCTCGCCGTTGCGTTCCTTGTGAAACGTGTGGATGTAACCCTCGGCAATGAAGCTGTCACCCTTCGCAAGTTGAGCGAGTGCTCGTTCGGCAGTGGCCCGGTATGCCACGAGGTCATGGAACGTGGGCTCGAGTGGGGTGAAGCTGCCGTCGTCCTCGCGGCGGAAGTGGGGCTGGCCGATGCGGGCGTAGAACCGGGTGTCGCGGTTCTCGGTCACTGTGCGCTGCGGTTCTGAAGCGATGAAGCCGGACAGCGATTGATGGGTGTGCAGTTCCATGGGACTCAACCTCCTGAGTGTGAAGGCGGACCGTCGCGGCCCTCCTTGTCCACAAGGTGCGCCGTCCGGTCCCGTCGGAGGTGCTACCTACGCTGTTGGACTGCGAGGGAAGGAGGACGTCATTGGCACGAACCGCAGGTATGCGGCGAGCTACGACCGTGTGATGGATGACCGCATCCTGCTGCGCGTTGTCGCGGAGCATCCCCTGCAGACGTTGACGGAGCAAGAGCGGAGGACGGGCACCTCGCCGATGACAACGGATCCCCGTCCTAAGCGTTGCAAGGCCTGGGTCCGGTTCGGGCCACATGCCGTGCAGGTAGATGGTGTGGTCGTGAAGTGGACAGACGTCGCCTGCGGAATCGAGTTCAGGATTGGGGACCAGGACCACCGGTGCTGGGTGTGGGCCAACGCCGTCACTCCGATAACGGGAGCGACTTAGTCGTCGCCGCGCGGCACCCTCAGCAAGGCCTCGATCTGAGCCCGGTTTTCGCGCAGCTCCTTCCCGTCCGCCCGCGCGGTCCACATGCTGAGGTGGGCTAGAAGGGGAGGGGCAGCGCGCAGCATGATCAGTGCTGTTCCGAAGGGAAGGGTCCGGATCGCGTCGGGCGGCATGATCGGGACGCGGCGGATCGAGCGTTGCGACGAACGTGATCCGCGATCTCCGACCGTGCTTGAGTCCGTGGTCTCGTCCCGTTCACCGATGAGGGTTGACAGGTCCTGCAGGTCGCGGGAGTTCGATGCGCCGCCGAGGACGATTTTGACGATGGAGGAGTCCCAGATGGCGCCGGCGGCGTTGTCGCTCCATTTGGTGCGGGCTTGGGAGAGTGACTGCAGCACCGGCATGGTGGTGATCCCGCTGCCGCCACCTTCGGCCATGAGGTTCGGCAGGGAGGGCAGGGGAGCGAGGTTGCCGATCTCGTCGAGGGCGAGGAGTAGCGGGGGATCGAGTCGGGCGCCGGGGCTTCGTGCTGCGAGGCGTCGGGCGGTCTCGACGAGGTCTTCGACGAATGCCGACACGAGTGCTGCCGAGTTGTTGGAGCCGGCTCCGGTGGCAAGCAGATACAACGTGCCGTTGCTTTTCAGGAAGGCTTCGGGGTCGAACTGCTCCGCTTCGCTCGGGGAGACCGCGTTGAGCACGCGCGGGTCGGCCAGGGCGCCTAACGAGAGTGAAACGCCCTGCCAGATGGAGTCACGGGTGCGGGGGTCTGCCTCGAGCATGGCTTGTAGGGAATCTCCCCAGCCTGTGGCTGACGCCGGGGTGCTGAGCAGGATTGAAACTGCGTCATGGGCGGCTGCTGGGTCGAGGGTCCATCGGAAGAGTTCGGCCGGGGGTCGACGGTCCAGGGCCGCGGCGTGCAGCAGCGACTGCAGGGCGGTGCGGGTCTTCGCTTCCCAGAAGCCGCCGCCGTCCACGCCGCCCGCGGCCAATCCGGTCCCGGCTGCGAGCCCGGCGGCGCGGATCATCGCGGTAAGCGGGTCCTCGCAGCCACGAATTGGGGACCAGCGAAGACCAGCCGGCACGCCGGCGGCCAGTTGCTGCGGGTCGAATACGGCGACCGGTCCGGTTCGCTGCCTGCTCAGAAGCGTGGTGGTGAGATTGTCGGGGCGGGTGGACGTGGTGACGACGGGACCGGGTGCATCGAGGATCGCGTTGATCGCGATGTGCGCGCCTTTGCCCGAGCGGGGCGGGCCGATGACGAGCACGGAGTCCTCGACGCTTGCCCAGACGGTGACGCCTCGTGAGCGGCCGAGTCGGTAACCCACGTCGGTCGGCCTGGGGTTGCTCAGAGAGGGCCGCAGGTAGACAGCGCGCTTCAACAGCGATGCTCGTGACGCAGCCCGGATGACATCGGAGCGGGTGGCAACACCGGGGATGTGATGCGGATCGAGCTTGATCGTGCGGCCGGCATCGTGGAGTATCCGCCACGTGCCCACAGCCGCTGTAGCGGCGATGCAGAGCAGGATGATCGCGGTGAGCCAGTACGCCTGGGCGCTGAGGCCTGGGGCTTCGAGAGCGACAGCAGGGTCGGCCGGTGTTCGAAGCACTGCCAGCCCTGATGCAGGCCCGCCGGTTGGCTGTGCATTACCGGTCGCCCATGCGGCTAGGGAGCCAGCCGCTCGAAGCAGCAGGGCTAGGACCGAGGCGAGGATCAGGATGCCGATTCCAACGTCGGCCAGCTCGTCGCCCAGCGATGCCGGCGGCTTCGTCGCGCTCATGCCGCGCCGGCTCTCACAGCCCTAGACCTGCGCTCGTGTGCGTGAACCGCCTGGCGGGCGAGTACGCGAAGGTTCGGTCACCCGAGAACCCGGCGGTGGAGTCGAGCAGGTCTGTGACGTCTTGGGCATCGGTGACTACGGTGGCGATGCCCTCCTGGATGAGTCGGTGACAGCCTGCGCTGGCAGGGCTTGTGACGGGTCCCGGGACGGCGCCGACTGGCCTGCCTAGGGAGTGCGCCTGGCTGGCTATGTTCAGTGAGCCCGAGCGGTGCCCGGCCTCGACCACGATGGTTGCGCCGGATAGTGCGGTCAAGATCCGGTTCCGTTGCAGGAAGCGCCATCGAGTCGGGGTGGAGCCGGGTGGCAACTCACTGACGAGGAGTCCGCCGCTCTGCTCGATCCGCTCGAAAAGCTGTTCGTGACCGGTGGGGTAGAGCCGGTCGAGGCCGTTCGCCAGCACGGCGATGGTGGACCCGGGGTACGCGGCAGTCGCTGCTCTGTGCGCGGATCCGTCGATCCCATAGGCGCCTCCGGAAAGGACGACGCGGCCCTGGGCGGCGAGATCAGAAGCGAGTTCGGTTGCCACCTGGATGCCATACGCTGTGGCTGCACGGGCGCCGACTATGGCTACCCGGCCAGGCAGCGTGGCGGCCAGCGGCGTGAGCTCGCCTTTCAGCCAGAGTGCGATGGGCGCGTTCGCGCCGAGCTGCTGCAGTTCACCGGGCCACTCGAGGTCCTCGGGCGTCAGTAACTGCAGGCCGTGGTGCTCCATCTCCGACTGGATCCGCTCGACCTGACCGGGATTGATTCGCGGGGCGAGTCGTCGCCGCCACAGCTCGCCCTCGGCGGGGTCGACGCCGTTCGGCAGGCGCCCGCCTGAGGTGATGAGTTGAACGGTTTCTGCGGCGCCCAGTCGTGCAATAAGTGTCCCGGTGACGACGTCACTCGGCTCAGACAGCATCGCAAGTGTCATCCGAGCTTCTCGCAATTCGTCGTAGGCTCTGGCCATCTCCGTGCTCTCCTTTACCTCGATTTCTGGTAGCCGAGCGGCGCGAGCCGTCAACGACCGGCGGTCATCCGAGCGGTCGTGTCGAAGAGCGCGAGCTCGTCCGGGTGCAACTGGTGCTGAACTACGAAGCTGCGATCCTTCACGCGCCACAGCCCCTGACCGATGCCGAGGGAGGGCAGCAGCTTCTTTTCGGTTCCGCTGAGCCCGAGAGCGCTCGCCGTCGATCCGAGTTGGTCCGGCTCCTGTCGGTACACGACGCGGGTCTCGGCATTGGCGAGCAACGATGACGCGAGCGCGCGCATAGCCGAACCTGAGTCACCAACGGTGTCGAGGTCACTGAGCTTGTGGAAGACGAGCATGTTGGCGATCCCGAAGTGACGGGCCAGCCGCCACTGGGCGTCCATGCGACGCAGGAGAGCCGGGTAGGCCATCAGGCGCCAGGCTTCGTCGTAAATCACCCACCGTTGCCCACCCGCTGGGTCAGAGAGCGCTGATTCCATCCAGGCCGACGAGCAGGTCATCAAGACCGAGATGAGGGTCGAGTTTTCGGCCACGCGTGATAGATCGAGTGACACCATCGGCAGTGAGGGATCGAACCTCACTGTTGACGGTCCGTCAAAGAGTCCGGCCAGGTCCCCGGCGACGAGCCGCCGGAGTGCGTGGCCGACAAGGCGTCCGTCTTCGACAAGGCGCCCTTCTCGATCGTCTTCCTGGCTCGGCGCGAACAGGCGATCGACCACCATGGGCAGGATCGGTACGTCCGCACTCCTCACGGCGTCGGCCAGAGCGAGGTCGATGGCCGTGTGCTCGAGCGGGCTCAGAAGTCGGTCGAGAACGGTCTCGGCAAGCGCGCCGATCAAGCCGCGCCGCCGAGCGGCCAGCTGCGCAGTCCATTCAGCATCCGTCGCGGACGCTGATCGGTGGCCCTCGTCGAGCGGGTTGAGCCGATTGCGCAATCCGGGTCCGAGGATGATCGCCTTGCCGCCGACCGCCTCAGCGACGGCCGTATGCTCGCCCTTCGGATCCCCTGGTACGTAGACGCGGCGACCGAAGGGAAGCGACCGGGTGTAGAGCGACTTGGCTAGCGAGGACTTGCCCGAGCCGACGATGCCCGCGAGCACGACGTTCGGAGCGGTGATCAGGCCGCGTTGATAGAGCACCCAGGGGTCGTAGACGAACGATGCTCCCGAGTAGAGGTCTTGGCCGACGAAGACGCCGGCCGAGCCCAGTCCCGCCTCCGCGAGGAATGGATAGTGCCCTGACAGAGTCGCCGACGTGTCCTGGTGCTTGGGAAGGCGTAGTCGTCCGAGGGTTCGGAGTTGTGCGGGGCCTGCCTCACCGGTTGCGGGAAGGTATGCCGAGGATCGGGCCTCTTCCCGCTCGCGCAGCCAGCGACTGCGCGCCTCGAGGCGTCTCGCCTCCCGGTCGCGCGTTTCGATTTGCGCGACCAACCGCTTCCGTGCCCGGCGCTCACGGCGAGGTTCCCCCGGTCGTGCGATGAGTGCAGCGGCGTGGAGTCGCTCGTTCGTCAAGTTGCTCACAGCGCGACCGTGCGTCCAGCCTTGTTCGTCGGCTGGCCTTTCGGGCAGAACCATGGGTCGGCGGCGAACTTTCGATATTCGCGGGGTTGTGCGAGGGCGAGTTCAGGGTCCGAGGCGGTGAAGAATCGACGAAGGAGCGAGATGTACTGATGCGGTCTGCTGTAGGTCAGCGCATACGACGAGTCGTTGTCCTCCCGGGTGACGTCGGTGCTTCCGGCGGGGATACGGTCGTACACATATCCGTTGGTGAGCGCCCAGTCGACCGTCTCGTCTCCGCGGTCCCATTGCCGCAAGAGCTCGATCGCCTGTGCGGGGCCACCTCGGTCGAGCTTGTCGAATGCCTGCGTCGCTTCGTCGCCCTGAAGGAAGACAACGCTGATCCAGCGTGGCGCTGATTCGCTCACTGGTTCGATGTACATATGGACTCCAATCACGATGCCTTGTGAGTGAGGTGCGCGAGCGTCACACGCTCCGGCACAGCGGCAGCGCAGCGGCGGTGAAGGCCTGTGCTTGCTGCCCAACGAGCCGACGCGTCTCGCAACTCGCCTGGATTGCGGCCTGTTCGATCGAGGCCACCGCGGCGTCCAGCTCATCGATGGTCGGAGCAGTCACGCACACCAACCCGGTGGTGCGCAGAACGCCGTGTCCGGCAGTGAGATCTGCCTCCTGCTGCAGAACGTCCTCATACTCCGCGCTCGCGTTCGCGTCCTCGATCTGACCAATGTGCCTGCGCTGGTGGGCGTCGCTGAGTAGTTCGGTCTTCTGCTTGCGAAGGTCCCGAGCAGCCTGGTCCGCGCGAACCGGGACATAGTGAAGTGACAGGGTGCGCAGCACCCCGTTGGTGAAGATCAATGGCGATAGAAATCCTGGAAACACCTGCGACCTGGGCCATTCGCTGATCCACAGCACGGTGTGAAAGGCAGTGTCGGAGCGAAGTCGATCCCAGGTTTCCGTCACCGCAATCGGCCCCGCCGTCGCGAGGTCACGTCCTACTGCTGGATGACGTTCCAATTGGGTGCCAACGGCGGGGTCATATGCGGCGCGCAGCGTGGTCGCGAGTTCATCCGACGTGAGCCACCCGCCGATCGAGAGGTCAGCCGCACGAAGTGCTCCCGTCAGGGCGCTCATCTCTTGACGAAGGACGGACGCCGCGCCGCTCATCCCGCCGCCCTGGGCACGGATCTGGCGAGGTACGGCCGCCAGGTCGAGTGAGAGGGAAACCGTGGTTACATGCCGCTCGCCGGCAGGTCCGGCACGGCTGACCAAGTCGCGATACACGGATGCGCTCCAGCTACCGTCGTCAACTCCGTGCTGCTCCCACCACTCGGCGAGGCCCGTGCCCGAGTCGGCAAGGGTTCGCTCGGATATCTGAATTCGGGCGACACGACCGGATCGGCAGGCGCCGGCAAGCACCCGGCCCCACCCGCTCACGCGCCGGTGCTGCTCGCTCGGATCAAGTAGCGCGAATGCCGGATGCGAGAGAGTCACGATGGCGGTCAGAGTTCGTGCATGTGGGTCATGGATCATCACGGCACCCGACTCCGGGTCATCCCACTCACGCAGAGCAGCCGCATCACCCGGAAGCGCCAGTGTTCCCACCGGACGAGGATGAATCACCTGCCGCCGGTAAGTGAGCTGCCCCTGCGCGATTCGTATGACCCATCTCGTGACGATGGGTACCCATTCGACGACCTTGCGGCCGCCCACTGAAATGACGGCTGCAAGCGCTGCACTACCCCAGATCGGGCTTGTCCACGGGATGCCTGAGGCGCCGACCGTGTACAACGCTGCGACGACGGTGAGAATGCTGATGGCGAGGGCAATGAGTTGCGGCACCGAGAGGCCGAGTAGGACCCCCCGTCGGGTCAAGCGCGAGAACTGGACAGGCGCCAGGCGGAAGTCGGAGCGATCGAATCCGCTGTCCACCGCTACACGTCCTTCCGTCCACGTCCGGCTGCCGGGGACGCTGCGTCAGGTGTTGCCGAGGGCGTCTTCGGCACCGGGGGAGTAGCTGGAGGTGTGCTCGGCACGGAAGGCGTTCCGGAGCCACCGGCGGACTGCGCGTGAGCGTCGGCGCCCTGCCCCACCCAGTTGCCAACATCTGCTCCCGCCTTGGCCGTATTCGTGACCACCGCGGCGCTGGCAGCCACACCAGCTCCTGCTGGACCGGCTGCGCCTGATCCCACCGTTCCCGCCCTGGTTTTGGCGCCACCGGCGGCACTGGCGCTCGAGGCGTTGCCGGGTCCAGTCGATGGCCCAGCAGCAGGAACACCCACTCCGCCGCCCCTCGTCTCGCCCGGCGGTATCGGGCCGCCCTGCGGTGCTCGACCGTTCCCGCCGTCGGGCGCATCCCCGAGGACCTTCTTGGCGTTCTCGTTCATCGGTGCACTGGGCACCGGGACGGGGCGATTCAGCGCGGACTTGGCTTCCTGCTCGCTCGACATCGCGTGGTACATGTCCACGCCCACGAAATTCAGAAACTTGTACGTGATGTACGGTGCGAACGCGGCGACGAACATCAAGACGATCCCGGCGATCGGGTCGCTGACCGAGGCGAGATCAGCGTCGATCGGCGCGGAGACCTGCGCGACCGCGACGAGGAAGATGACGACGAGCACGAGCTTCGACAGGATCAATGCGATCACGAAAGCGACCCACTTCGAGAACCATCCCTTGGCTGCGTCCCAGGTTGCTCCGGCAAGCGCGATCGGACCGAAGACAATCGCGACGAGCAGGAGCGCCTTCCGGATGAGAAGCGAGAACCAGACGATCGCCGCACCACTGATCGCGAGTGCGGACAGGAAGATCGTGACGATCGCCCCGACTCCGGGTGCCCCGACGTTGATCGTGGTCAGCCCGGCTGCGAGCAACGCGATGCGATCGCCCATCCCCTCCATCGTGTTGCCGCTGGCCTGAACGACCCCGATCGTAAGTTGATCGATGATCTCAAGCAGCAGGGCGGTGATCGTGATGATGACGAATGATCCGAGCACCGACTTGGCGACCCCGATTACGGCTCTGGAGAGGGCCGACGGGTCGCGGTGGACGAGGCCGGTGATGAGCTGCAGACAGAAGAAGACGAGGGTCACGAAGACGGCCACGCCGAACAGCACGTTGTACACGTCGATGTAGGCAGGATCGGTGAGGTCGACGAGTGTAGTTGTGTCGAACGCGTCCCAGACCGACTCGAACAGCCAGGCGGCAGCCGAACCCATCGCGTTGGCGAGCCAATCGAACGGCGCAGCGACAAGGGATGCGGCGCCCTCACCCACCGAGTTGCAGACCTCGGCGATGACTGGAACGTCGCAGACGCTCATTGTCTTGCCCCGGGACCGTCAGTTAGACGGCCTGGCCGACGTTCCAGAAGAAGTTGACGAGGGTGACCGCCGCACCGCAAAGGATCGCCGCTCCGCACGACGCGAGCACGCCGAGCTTTCCGCGGGACGCGAGGTGTGGGTTCGAGGAGTTGGCCCCGAATCCCCACACGATCGCAGAGATGATCAACGCGAGCACGCTGAGGATGAGGCCTAGCGTCATCACCGCCCCCACGATGATGCTCAATTGGTCAATGCCCGGAAGACCCGTCCCGTTGGGATCAATGTCGACCACAACTCAGCTCCCTCCGTGAAGTGATGAGTATGACCCGTAGGTGCTCAAGGAGGCCCCGTCACGCCGCATGGCGTACCGAAGGCCGAAGGCAGGGGGCGCACAGCTGTTCTGCCCTTGGAACGACTAGCCAACTGAATCGTCGAACCGTGTGGTCCGCCGCTGTGCATGAGCTGCTCGGGTTCGCCCTGCTGGTTTCCTGTCACCCAAGCGGGCGAGGCTCACTCAGGAAGCCGGCGCGGGTGGACGCGTACTTCGCCGCCGGCGGCCAGGACCTCCTTGGTCGATTCCTGCTTACCGCCGCAGTCGACGACTTTCCGATCATGAAGGCGTTAGAAGCCACCCGTTTATAGGCTCGTGCCGACGTCGAGCAAAAAGTTGACCCAGGCAACCCCGACTCCGGCGAGTACCGCAGCACCGGCGGCCACCCAGAGCCCGGCGCGTGCACGAGTGGCCATCTCGAACCGACCATTCGCGGTCGCGAGCGCCCAGGTAACTCCACTGATGACCACCATGAGCACAGCCACGATGAGCACGAACGTTAGCAAGGCACCAACGATGCCACGCAACTCGGCGGCCCCGCCTACTGCTCCGAAGTCCGGAAAGACGTCCACTTCAAGCCGCTCCTCGGCCGTTGCATAGAGTCGCTGCGACTTCCCCGTCGTCAACACCTTCTGCTTTGTGTTGTTTCAGCCACGACTCGGCGTTGACAGCGGCAGCGTTCGCTCCGCCAGGGTGGATCTCTAAGTGCAGGTGCGGGCCGGTTGATTTCCCCGCGGATCCCACACCCGCGATGTGCTGGCCTGCAGCCACGGTCTCGCCCGCCGAGACGTGGATGCCGGTGTCGTACATGTGGCCGTAGTACGAGGCTGTTCGCTCTCCGGCGACGGTGTGCTCGATGATGATCAGGTTTCCGAATCCGGCTCGCCGTCCGGCGAAGGTGACGACGCCGTCTGCGACAGCGACGATCGGCGTGCCGAGTGGAGCAGCGAGGTCACTGCCGGCGTGAAAGGCGCGGGCCCTGGTGACTGGATCAATGCGCCAGCCGAAGCTGTCAGTGCTGGTGTACGTGCCCGCCGGAAGCGGGAACACGACCCGTGACGTCTCCTCAACAGCGCCGCCAGCGATGGTCCCACCCGTCGTACCCGGTCGAGTAAGCACGGCGAGAATAGCCTCGGCGACCGGTTGGTATTCCTGGTATCGGTCTGGGTACGCGCTCACTTCAACCGCCTGCGCGGCCCCGCCCGGATCGAGCAGTCGCCAGTCCGGCACGTCGAGCAGCCCACGTGGTGATCCCGCGTTCGGGCCCAACGGCCCACCGAAGAACGCCCGCGCCTGGTACTCCGGGTCCATCAACTGTCCGACCGTGCCCCAGCCAAACGCCGGCCGCATCTGGAAAAGCCCGAGTGAGTCGCGATCAGAGCCAGCTCCGTCGTTCGGGTAGACACCAGACTCCGGATAAGCACCCGGGTTGGCGAGCATCAGCAGCGTTGACTCGGTGAGCGCAGCCATCAGGGCGACGACCACTCCCTCCCGACCAACGCCGGCCGTTCGGGCCCCAACGGTGATGATGGTCGCGGCGTGAATCAGCTGGCGCCTATGCAGGAGGACGGACAGGCCATCCCTTGTCTTCGCCGCCAGTGACTCTGGCACCTCACCCACCACAAGGGAACCGGGTGAGCACGCGATCGCGGCGGGCGTCACGATTGCCGCAATGCTCACTAGTCCCGCCAGGGGAGTGGCGAGCAAGAGCACCACGAGGATGCCGACCAGCTTCTTCATGTCAGGCCTCTATGGAAGCGGCCGGTCGGGCAGTGAGAGGCGAAGGAGTGAGCAGGGGTGCCTCTGCGGGCAGACGGCGAAGACCGTGAAAGCGATTGTGCGCGTCGTCCGCACATGCTCGGCCTTCCACAGGCCTTCCCGATGTCGCGTCCCTACGACGGTGACCGCCGCCGCACCCGACGGAATCTGGCCCGGTGTCGCCTGTTTGAGTGCTGTCGACCAGGTGCTTGGGACGCTCAGCGACTGCAACTCAAAGCGTTGCCGAGTGCCATAGGCTGCGAGCCTCTTCCACATACCAGGAGCAGGCAGGTAAGCACGGACGTCAGACGCGACTGCGACTGCTTCGTCCGCATCCGCCGCGTCGACCACGACCTGTTCCCACTTCGACGAGTCGCCTGCGTAGCGGGTGTCCCAGGTGAGGAGGGCACGGGCGACTCCGGTGGCAAACTCTGCGGGATTTGACGTCTCAAGAACCGGCTGTGGTCGAGCGGCAAGCGCAGGTGAGCGCGAGGACATCGATGCTCCGGGTGGCTGCGTGGGCTCGTTCCTATCTGGACCAGCCCGCAGCAGGCCATTCAGGCCGACGACCAGGAGCACCGTCAAACCGATGCCACTGCCGATGATGGTTATCAGGCGGCGTCGGTGGGTGAGACGCATTGGGGGTCCCTATCGGCGAGCGCTAACAACTGAGTCCTCTGCAAGGTGCACCGATCACTGCTCACAACATCTGGGGACTCCCCACCCGAACGAAGAGAACGCAGTTGGTCCGCAAACGCGATTGTTCCGCTGATAGTTGCCTCGAACTGCTCCCATTGCCTGTTCGTGAGCGCGCCCGCTACCTCAGCCGCGTCGTAGCGAAGCCACCACTCACGCATGTCGTTCCACAAGAAGACGAACGAGCGCGCAGGCAGCCTTGCTGGCTGATCCGAATAGTCGGGCCGCTCTGCTGACTCCGGCCGCTTGTCTCTTCCGGTGGTTCGCACACGCGCAAGCGCTTCACGGGCGATCTGCTCGAGTTCCACCTCACCGCCGTTACGCTCCGTATCTCGGGCCCTCGTCGGGTCCGGAGGGGCTTCCGAGCGGATGCCCTCACTCCGTCGTGCCGTTTTCCTCAGCCGGTCAGACTCCGTCTGACCGAGTTCCTCATTCATCCGGCGATGTGCCGGCTCCACCGCCCCTCCACCGTCGATCAGCGCCAGCTCCTCCGTGGCCCGGGCGCGCAGCGACTCGTCGAGCCCCTCGTCGCTCGCTATCCGCTGCAATTCGCTGATGCGCTCTAGCGTCGTGTACGACCGGCGACCGGTCACGAGTAATGCAGCCTTAGCGCGGGAGTAACCGTCGGAGGGAGACGACGGTCCTGCCAATTTGGCAGCACCGTTGATCTCGGCGTGAGCTGAGGGCGAGCCGAACCTCGTCGCCTCCTGCCGGCGCCGCGCATCCTCGGCCAGGAGGATCTTCACTTCGCGGTACAGCGTGGCTGATTCCGTCGCAGACAACGCCTTGTGCATGGCATCGTCGTCCTGCTCGGCGAGGAGCTGGGTGAGTCGGTCCGACACCCCCGACCGAACCCACACGTTGAGCTTTCGAACGCCGAGTTGCCGCAGGGCGGCCAGCCGGCGTGCCCCGCATACCAGCACGCCTTCGGGCGTCACTGTGATTGGTTGGAGCAGTCCATGGCGCTCGATGGAAGCTGCGAGCTCGTCGATGTCACCGAGGTCGGTGCGATGACGGGACCCGATGCGAATCGAATCGATCGAACGTTCCAGCTCGATGTGCCCTGGAGTGCCAGTCATGCCCGCACTTTCGGGTTGTTGAGGGCGATGTCGGAGACAAGGTCCTCGTCGCGGAGGAGCGCGCGGAGGGGTTCGCCGATGAGCAGTCGAAGGAGGATCCCTCGAGCGGCTGCGGTGTGCGCCTGAAGTGGGTCGCAGCAACCCAACAACGCTCTAAGCATTGCCGTCCACGCGGGTTGCGGGATGTCTAGAAGAGCTCGGGCCGCGTAGTCACGGCGAAGGGACTCATATGCTGACGGGCGCGATGGCGCATCCGCTAGTCGGCTGCACACGTACTCGACACCACCTCGAGCGCACTCGGCTGGCCACCCGAGCAGGGTGAACAGCATGATCGCGTCCTCGACCGCCGAGGACACCTCTGGCCGAGAGGGCGTCTCCGTGAGCGCATCGACCGGGTCAATGCGGAATGCGGGGTGGTAATCGGGCAGAGCGTGCTCGCGGTCGCTGATGCGCTCCGCGTCGTGGAAGCCCGAGAAGCGCGGTCGCCGAGCCTGGTGAACCGAGCACAGGAGTCCTTGAGCTCGTTCCTCTGCGATGCATGTCACCTGCACGGCGCGCGTAATCAACGCCCATGGGTCGTCGGCGCGCAGTGTCGACGGTGCGCGCATCGCGTCGAATGCCGCTGCAGCCGCCTCCCATGGATCCAAGCCGTGCTTTCGAGCGAGCCGGGCATAGCGATCGGCTGCATACTGCATCAGCTCAGCGACCTCGGGGTCCGTTCTCCAGTGAGTGCCGTCATCCGTCTGCAGTCGACCCAGGAGGTTCCGGAGACCTTCCGAATCGCGGAACGGCTTGTGGCCCTCGTCTCGCGCTGTGTTCGATCTCATCGCGGCAACTCCTGTTTGATAGGTGTGCGTTCCCGCTCGCGACAGAATGCTCATTGATCAGTCCCGTCCGAGCTCGGCGCGACTGATCGGTGCATAACCCCGGCGTCGCCCGAATGCGCTGAGTGGAGGGAGCCGGTCTGCCCGTTCCCGGATCGCTCGACGGGTGGCGGCGGGAGTTCGGCGTACGCGCCGAGCCAACTCGGCCTCCAGATTCAGCCCTCGCCCGGCGACGCGTCCCGTTCCGGAACTGAGGAGGTCGGACGCGCGCACCCAGACGATGCCGGTTCCCGAACCCGACCGATCCACCAGCCAGAGGTTCCTGCGGGAGCGGGTGGCACGGCCCGGGGAAGGTGCCAGTGTCTCGGCCTTGTCGAAGGTCTCGTGCGGGCGGTGTGTGGCATCGATGTCCTCAACGCGCGGGTCCCGGCGCGATACGTCGAATTCGGCTTCATCCATCATTTGCGGCCTCCCTCTGGTTCTTTCGTTCGGACAACAGGAGCGCTACGCGAACCCCGGTCCGAGGTGGCGCGTGGAGATGTCTGCGGATCCGCACGCCGCGCGCCCGGACATATGCCGTCGTGCACTGGAAGGAGGCGCACAATCGCGGGTCGTCACGACAGTCGCCTCCCTTGTGGTTTGCTGCTTCGCGGGGGCGGCTTCTCGCACCAGGTGCGTGATGATGTGTGGGCTGCACGAGTGTCGGCCCGTTGGACTGCTGACCGGATCGTTGCAGTGATCTCAGGCGCAGGAAGGCCAGCGTTTGCGGCGGCGGGAGCCAGTGCTTCTTCGATGGTCGCCTGCGTCTGTCCGGCCTCGGCGAGGCGACAGGCGGCCCAGAAGAGCCCGTGGTTCCGCTCGCCTTCCTGCAGACTGCTCACCCAAGCTGCCAATCGTCCGGCATCTGCGGATTGGTGTCCGAGTGATCCTGTTCGCGGTTGTGGTGGCTGCGGGTCGAGGAAGTCGCGGAGAGAGCGAGCGTCGATGGGCGTCGCGCCGGCCGTCGACAACGAAACGAGGCTGTAGGGGACTGGCCCGTTGGGCGTGGCGAGGATCGAGGGTGGCGCGACGACGTAGCCGCCGTTCCCGCGGAAGTCGATATGTGCGGCGGCGGCCTGCCAGCACTTCTGGGGGAGATACGGGTTCGAGGGGAAGTAGAGGTGAAGACCTCCCGACGGCGTGCGTACTCGAGCTAATTCCCTCCCGATCAGCCCTGCTCGGTTCGCTCGGTCGAGCGAGGGGAAGCCGGATTCTGCACCTGTCACGTCGACGTCGACGACTTCGATGCCCGAAATGCCGCCCGTCGGTATCCCGATGTTCGCATCGGGCCAGCGAGTCCACCACGCGCGTACACGCTGCCGATCGCTGGTCGCGTCATGGAAGCCCGTCTGGGTCAGCGGGCGCTTGCCCTTGTTCACACAGGGAAAGATCGGCATACCCTCTCCAGCGAGTGCGAGAGCCGCCTCGAGAACGGGCATACGACGGGCCTTGAGGAGAACCTCGCCGACGTCCATCAAAGGCTCCGCGCTTCGTGTCGCACATCCGGCCGGTCCGGGGAGGCCGGCCCAATGCCAGCTGAAGGCCGACTGGGCAATGACCCGTCGGGCAGCGGTGGGTCACCCAGCCGAATCTGTGCCGTGTCCAGGTGGTCGAGGATCTTGGCGGCTGCCTGTCGAGCACGTTCGCCCGTCTCTCGCACCACCTCCGTGACGGTCCTGCCTTCGACCGAGGTTGCCCAGGCCGACACGTAGGGGATCGTGTAGCCGCTCGTGTCCATCCCGTGCGCCGCGCCGATCATCAACGCCACTGACTCGGCCTCAACCTCGCTGATACCGCGATGTGATGAAGCGTCTCTGTCCGCACCGTGCATCTGAACGTGCGCAAGTTCGTGCGCCAGCGTTTTCACCTGAGCCGCCGGGTCCATGTCCGCCCGTACCGCGACCGTCTGGCCGACGAAGTCGGTCCTTCCGTTCGCCCCGCCAATCGATGCTGCATCCGCCGTATGGAGGATCCTGAACCCCGCTGCTTCGACGAGAGTTGTGAGCCCGTCCCGCAGGCCGGGAGGTTCCTCGCCGCTCAGCAACGATGGCATGGGCAGTTCGGGGATCGGCGCTCCGTCCGTCTGTGAGACGTCCCATACGTAAGCCGGTCTGACACCCACCATCCGCGCCCGAACGACCTCGCCGGTTCGCGGGCGCTCGCCGCGGGCGAGCCGCCGCCAGGAGCTGACCTCAGATGGAAAGCTGGACGCGAAGCGCGCAGTGACAGGAGCGAAGATCCCGTACCCCTTCTGGCCAGCGCGCACATGGCGCCCAATCACTCGCCACTGCTTGAAGCCGGCGACGTAACTGGGGAGCGCGACAGCGACCAGCCCGCGCTCATACGCCTCGGCGTGCTGCGCGTAAATCAGGAGCGTGTTGTTGAACGATCGTGAGCGGAAGTTCGCCGCGAACTCGAGCGCACGCTTCCAATCATCCCCAGTAACCAACTCCTGCACGGAGCGAACGAGATGGTCGTGCAGTGCGCGGAGTCGCGATTCTTGATCGAGTCCTCTGGTTCGGTCGGACAACGACGTCCCCTTCCTCAGTGACAGCGCGCAGAGTGCGCGTTCGTGACACTTAGGTGCTCCGTGTGGAGCCGATGAGGCACCTTGCGCGACCGCGTCGCATTAGCGAGGTCATCAGAGTGCGAAGGTGCAGGCTCAGCGCGCGAGTGCTGGTCGAACGCGCTGGGGGAAGATCCTCATGACGCAGGCTCTATTTGGGTCAGGTCGGCGCTCTTCAACTCCTTCCCGACACGGCCGTACGGGTGTATCAGGCCACTTCTGCCTATATAGATAATGATACACCGCATCTGCGTGAATAAACAGAAAGAACCTCGATATGTGGGCGGCGCTACCCTGTTTACGTGGGTAGACGCTCGCTCGGTGAGGCCGGTGGCTGGTCGATGGACCTGGTGCGCGCCGTGTCGACACTCCGCGACGCTGCGGGGATGACGAACCAGCAGCTCATCGAGCGCACCGGGATGTCCTCCAGCTACTACTACGCACGGCTGCGAGGCAGTGCTCCATTCGATGCAAACGACATTGAGAACATCGCGCACGCGCTCGGCACGCACCCCCACGAGATCTCCCGAATCGCCGCGTCGATCAGCGCTGCGGACGAGATCGAGCCCAAGGTGCAGACGCGACCCCAGGAGCTCGGTCGGCGGATCACCGCGATCGCTCATGCGCCTCGAGTTGACGGCTCAGCCTTCGATGTCGACGGGCTGATCGCGGACCTGGCGGAACGCGGGGTCTCGCTAGATTTCGCCGAGTGGTCTTCGCTTCTCGCGGGGACCGGGGACGCCTCGGTACGGACGCGTCTGCTAGAGGGCGTGAGCGAGTATGCCGGCATCACTCCCGCGTACCTGTTGGACCTGGATGACGAAGACGCCGCAGAGGTGGCGGAAGCGAACATCGAGTTCCGCGAGGCGCTGCGGGATTCAGGGGCGGACTCGATCTCCGCACGTGCGGTCGGTGACGTCTCTCCGGCGGCACTGCGCGCGATCGCGCAGTCGCTGCGCTCGATTTCTGCGCAGTGAGATAGACCCCGTTACTCGACTGCGCAGGCGCGTACAGTAGAAGCACGTCGGGCGATCGCAGCACAGGCGTTGCGGTCGGAAGTGGACTGCCATGACCTACATCCCTTCACGGAACCAGCGTGAATTGCGGAGTCGCGCCGAGGCGCAGCTCGAGCGCCTGAAGCTCCCCTCGGACGTGGAGCTCGCCGATATCGTCCGCCACGTAGCGGCTGTCACCGGCAAGCGAATCGACGTCGAGCCGGTCGGCGATAGTGACTGGGAAAACATCACAGGACTGGTGCTGCTCGCCTCCAACTCGGCGAAAATCCTGGTGCGGAAATCGGATCCTCGGTGGTACCAGTTCCACACCGTGCTTCACGAACTGTCGCACGTGGCGTTCGAGCACGCCGGATGCGGGACGCTTCCGATCAAGCACCCTGGCCAAGACCACGTGCGAGCGGGGCAGACAGTGCTGGCACGAGGCATAGTGACACCCGATTTCGAGGCCGACCTCGACTTCGGCGATACCGAGCTTGTGATGGAGGCTGAGGCCGAGAAGCTCTCGCAGATGCTCTCTCGTCTCGTGCTCCGCCCGCGCCACGGCCGTGACGAGGTGGTGTTCGGATAGTGCACATTCGGATCGAGACGGTCGCGTTTCTGGCGCTGCTGGTGCTGACGTTGATGCGACTGCCCTCGGCAGTGCGGGAACCGTCCAGCCGACTGACCTGGTTCGCGACGATGGCCGGCCTCGGGGCCGTCTTCATGGTGGGCGTGGTTGTTCCCATCCCGGTCGTCGACGGGTGGCTCGGTGGTTCCAATGTCGTAAACCTCGTGCAAAACCTGCTGGCGACGACCGCGTTCTGGTTCGTCATGCAGGCTTCGCGCACGCTGGACGGGACCCGCTTCCACAGGCGAAGCCTCTGGGAGTTGCCCGTGATGCTCGTCTCCTTCACCATCCCTTTTTTTCTGATCCCCAACCGTGGCCCAACGTCCGGCGACTTCGTGAAGGAGCATGCCGCCCAACCGGGCCTGTGGGCGTATGCGTCGATCTACATGGCATGGGTGGTGGTCATCATGATCCGTATGCTCGCGGGCATCCATGGGCGTACGCCCCGGCCCTACGTCCTGATCCGCGTCGGAGCGTGGGCGATCATCGCGGCGAGCCTCGTCGAAATCGTCTACCTCACGCTCCGTGTTGCACGGCAGGGCCAGACTCCTGCCGTCGAGTTCGTCGGTAACCTGTTCACGATCCCGTTCTATGGGGGAGTGGTGCTCGTCTGTTCCGGGATCATCGTTTTTGCGATCGCTCGGGTGATCCGGAGGCCGGTGCACGCTGCCCTCGGCCGACTCCTCAAGCGCGCGAATGTCGGTCGCGGCATGACGCTCGCCGCCATCCCCGATGAGGATCCCGTGCATGAGGCGTACCGACTTGCTGTGCGCCTCACCGACATCGCGAACAGTCAACCGCTGACCGCAAAGGAGCGAGTGCTGCTGCGAGCAGCCGCAGAGGTGCTCGATCGGCAGATGAAGGCGCCCGCCGTACTCAGAATGACGAGCGTTGAACCGAAGGAAGCCGCCGCGTGATCCCGGCCGTCGTCGTAGTCGCCGGACTCACCCTCGTGGTCGGGCCGGCCGCCTGGTTCATCCGGAAGCTCGCTCTACGAGTGGTCGGGGTTGCCCCGCGTCGAAAAGTCGTAGTCGCACGCCGTGTCGGCGAGAGAGTCGAGTTGCCTCGAAGCGCCCTCACGATGGCGCCCGGCAACTACGGGCTCTGGTTCGGACCAAACTTCGAGCAGCATGCCCTCGTCGGCGCCGTCGAGCATTCGGACGAGCAACGGGTGCTTCGCCGTCTCGTGAACGCGACGGCCGCAGTGCCGACGGAGCCATTCAAGGCGCAGTGGACTGGACACGTCATGCATAGCCCGTCGCAGATCGACCCGAAGTGGGAAAGCATCGCGATCCCGCTCGGCGACGGGACAGCTGCGCCGGCATGGCTATTCCGCGGTGCCCGGCAGGACGCACCCTGGGTCATCCATGTCCAAGGAATACGCACGTCCCGCCTGGTGACCCTGCGCTCCGTCGACGTGGCCAAACGCGCCGGACTTACATCCCTCGTCATTACGTACCGTGGCGCGGGGGATGGGCCCGTCACTCATGTTTCCTACCTTGGCCAGCGCGAGTGGAGCGACTTGGCCGATGCCATCGGGTTCGCCCGGTCGCACGGCGCACCGGAGGTGCACGTGGTGGCGTGGTCGATGGGTGCAGGAGTCGCACTCGAGTTGCTGAGGCGAGAGCCCGGCGCTTTCGAGCGACTCGTGCTGATAAGTCCAGCAACCAACTGGGGACGTATGGTCCAACATGGTGTGACTCGCGCTGGCCTCCCCATGATCGTTGGCTCGCTGGTCACCTGGGCGCTGGAGACTCAGATCGGCAGCTGGATCGTCGGCATGTCAGCCCCGCTCGACTTTCGTCACCTCGACTGGAGCAGGGGGTACAGCCTGAGTGTCCCGACCCTCGTCTTGCACTCGCAGGGCGACGACGAGATTCCTTTCGAACTCACGATGCAATTCGCGGCCGCGCATCCAAACGTGACTCTGGTGCAAACCGCCAGTGCTCCTCATGGATGGGAAGCGAACGTCGATCCAGAACTATTTCAGTCCGCCCTGGCGTCGTTCCTGTCATCGCCAGGCTCCGCGTCATAGCGGAGGCAGCCGAGTTCGTGGCTAAGACCCTTAGAGCCCCGGCGCCCGGCCACGAAGGAGTCACGAGAGATGTTTCAATCGGTACTCAGGACCTAGGGCGTCGAAACCACCGGGTTACGACGGCCCACCAGCGTCCTCGATGGTCAGCCCTTCGCGTTGCGGAAGAAGGACGCGCCCCTTTCGGCTGGGTGGAAGCGCTTCTTCCAGTCCCACGCTGCCCGAAGTGGAGCCATGAAGTTGTTGATGACCTCGTCCAGAATTTCGACCTCACCAAATTCAACTGGCCCGCCTAATCCTTCCGGCCTCGTGAAAGGAATGATGACCTGGACCTCCTTGCCACTGATTAGCATCGCATGGAGAGATACAGCTTCTCGTCGTTCTGGATGGTCTGCCGGTCTCGTGAATTGTCCATCCACCTCAGAGGACGGACTCATCCAAATTTCGCCCACCTCGAGAACGCCGTTCGCATCCAGTTTCAACGCGACCTCCGCGACCTCTTTGGCAAGCTCCCGCTTCTGCTGCGCGTTAGCTGCCGCCAACATGCGGTTGCCTACGGGGATTCCTCCTCGGTAGAAGATGATAAACCAGCCATGATCTTCACCCGAGCGCAAAATCGCCTTCGCGTGCTCGATCTGCGCTGGTATCAGGTCCAATACCGTGTTGGCCTTCATGAAGTCGATCGGAATTGGCCTGCCATCTTCACCAACGTAGCGCCGCTGAGCCCGGTCATATTGTTGCGGGTCGAATTTAACCGCGGTTGAGACGCCAGGTTCTGGGGGAAGGCCCGTGTGTAGCTCGACGGTCCTTGTACGCAAGTGGCGAGTAGTCGCCATGCACGACGGCGGTCGAACGCTCGTTGTAACGGGTCCGAAAGGGAGGGCGTCTTCACATCCATAGTCGTGATCACAAGTCGCGTTCGCTTGGGTATGAGCCCCCGCCAGTAACCGACCGAGCGCAGCGTAACCATGCGCGAGAGCGCCGCTGAGTTCCCGGCCAGGAAGCCCGTCGTCCTCCCATCGGCGCTCGTAAGAAACGGTCGACTCTTGAACCAGGGCTTCGGGGACATAGTTTGATCGAAGATATTCCGCGATATCTTGTGGCTTCACAAGTGCAGGGGCGGCGAAGCTGGCTTGAGTGCTTTCTTCATTCTGGGGTGGCGCCGGAGCCTCGGCTCCCAGGTCAGAGGCGATCTCTCTAGCGGCGTCCTGATAATTGAACTCGAGACGAACGGTCGTGACCGATCTGGCTTCAAGGTCGCCAGAATGCACAATTCGCGTTCGCGCGTCATGTAACCACTTCATGACCGGATCGGATCTGAGCGCGTCCTGCCATCGCTTGTACCACTCATCGAAATCTGGGACTTGCGCCTTTTCCTTCTGCAGCGCGAACGTCGTGTTCCGCGCAGCTTGAATCGCGGCGTTTAGGTCAGGAAGGTACTCCTCCGGATCCGCGTAATTGTCCAGAGCTCGGTGCCAAAACCGATGCACTTCACCGAACCTTTTCATACTGGTGGGCACCGGGCAGTCGGGTCTCCTCATGCCAGCCATCATCTCGCAAAACTGGCCTCGCCTGGCCCACGTCGGGCACTGCAGCAGGACCACCGGAACCGGCACTCAGCTTGACTCCCGTCGATGCACTTTCAGGGAGACGACATTCTTACGAACTCACGGGGGAGTTCGCGGGCCGCGCATCCGAACGTGACGCTCGTATGTCCGCGAGTGCTCTGCATGGAGGGGAGGCGAACGAATCTCGAGCTATTCAGTCCACCCTGTTCGTTCCTGGTCCTCCTCCGTGCCCGGCGAGGGCCCTCAGAGCCCGATGGCCCAGCCACGAGACAGCCTTGATAGATGCCAAAGCCGTGACAGATGCCACGCCTCTTGCAGATCGAGGCGGCGCACCTTCTGCGCGTAGGCGGAGGTGGCCCGGTGACCGTGTCCATGCGAGTGATGAGTGCCGGCGATGGGTTCCGCTACCTGTTACGCACAGTTGCTGCTGGCGACGGGGAACGGTCGCTGTCCACGCCGCTGACGCGGTACTACAGCGCGAAGGGCACGCCGCCCGGGCGATGGATGGGGAGCGGGCTTCCCGGTCTGAGCACGGGTGAAATCGAACAGGGCGACGAGGTCACGGAGGAGCAGTTACAGCTCTTGATCGGCTCCGGGCGAGATCCGGTCAGCGGTGTGCCTCTCGGGCGTGCGTACCCTGTGTACCGTCGCGAAAGCCAGCCCGTTGCTGGCCGGGGGGACCCGGCGAAGGGCCCAAGCGGCTCGGCGTCGTCGGGGGAGGTCCTGCCTCGCCCGAATGTCGAGGAGGTGCATCATCGGAGGCGGGCCGTTGCGGGCTACGACTTCACTTTCTCGATTCCGAAGTCAGCGAGCGTCCTCTGGGGCATCGCCGATGCGCACACGCAGAGGTGCATCGCGAATGCGCATCACGAGGCGGTCGCCGCAGCGCTTGTCTACATCGAACGCGAAGTTGCCGCGACCCGAACGGGCTGGCACGCAGGTGACGGTGCTGTCGCGCAAGTAGAGGTGGCGGGCCTGATCGCGACCGCGTTCGATCACTTCGACAGTCGGGCTGGAGACCCGCACCTGCACACGCACGTCGTCTTCAGTAACAAAGTGCAGACCTCGCGCGACGGCAAATGGCGGTCCCTTGATGGTCGCCCGATGCACGCCGCCGTCGTTGCCCTCTCCGAGCTACATGAAGCGTTGTTCGCCGATGCCCTGACTCGAGCGCTCGGCGTGCAATGGGAGCGCCGAGAGCGAGGAAGGGACCGCCATCCGGCTTGGGCTGTGAAGTCGGTTCCCGAGGCCCTCATTGCTGAGTTCTCTACCCGATCGCGGCACATCGATGTCGAGACGGACCGTCTCATTGACGCGTACGTGAGCGCGTACCGCCACCGACCAAATCCGGCGACCGTGATGAGGTTGCGTGCTCAAGCCACGCTCTCCACGCGGCCTCCGAAAGAAGTGCGGTCCCTGTCGGACCTCATGGCCGAGTGGCGGAACAGAGCCGCAGTCGCGCTTGGCAGTGATGTGACGAACTGGGCAAGAATCGCGTCCACGTGCCGTTCCCCGTTGGTGTTGCGGTCGGACGAGATTTCTCAGGTCACCATCAGCGCTCTCGGACGGAGCGTGATGACAGCGGTCAGTGAGAAGCGCGCCACCTGGAGACATTGGAACCTCACCGCCGAGGCCGCTCGCCAGACCATGCACTATCGGTTCGCCTCAGCATCCGACCGGGAAGCGGTAGTCGGCCGCGTCGTACATGCAGCGGAAAGCGCGTCGATACGGATCACGCCGCCCGAGTTCGCCTCAAGTCCGCCTGCCTTTCGGCGGCACGATGGGACCTCCGTCTTCCGTCCGCGCCATTCCACCACCTACACCTCCGCGGAATTGCTCGACGCAGAAGCTCGCTTGCTCGAGCGCGGTGCCGATGAATCCGGGCCGAAGCTCGCTCCCGCAGCCCTTCGTTCGGCTGCCCCAGTGCAACTTCCGAGCGGCGGACTTCTGGGCGAGGACCAACTCGCTGCGCTCGAAATGATCGCCCGTTCCGGACGCATCCTCGACCTCCTGGTCGGACCGGCAGGCGCGGGCAAGACGACCACCATGAACACGTTGCGGCACGCATGGGAGACGGCCAACGGCGCCGGCTCCGTCGTCGGCCTCGCCCCATCCGCTGCCGCCGCCCATGTACTCGCCGGTGATCTCGGCATCAGAACCGAGAACCTGTCGAAGTGGTGGCAGAACCACCTGACACAGGGCGAATCCTTCCGGCCCTCGCAACTCGTGATCATCGACGAAGCATCGCTCGCAAGCACCCTGCTCCTCGACCGCATCACCGCGCGTGCTGCTGCGGTCGGTGCGAAGGTGCTCCTCGTCGGCGATCACGCACAGCTGCAATCCATCGATGCCGGAGGCGCGTTCGCGATGCTGGTCCACCACCACCCAGATCCGCCTGAGCTCGTCGACCTGCACCGATTCGTTCATGACTGGGAGCGCAGCGCCACCCGCGAACTGCGTGTTGGCAATACGGAAGCCGTCGACCTGTACATGAATCATGGTCGCATCCGAGACGGCAGTAGCGAGGCGATGGCCGATGCTGCTTTCGAGGCCTGGCGTGCGGATGCCCGAGCCGGTAAAACGACGGTTCTGATCAGTGATTCGAACGAGGCCGTCACGGCCCTCAATCAGCGAGCACGAAACGCGCTCATCCTGGAAGGACGCATCGACGCTCGCCGAGAAGTCGCGATTCACGACGGCGCTCGTGCTGCTGCGGGAGACGCGGTAATCACCAGGCGCAACAACCGCTTGCTCCAAGCGGGCCGCACCTGGGTGCGCAACGGAGACTGTTGGGTAGTCATCGCGACGCGACGCAATGGTTCCCTCGAGGTGCGCAGGCAAGGACATCAATGGGGGAGTGCAGTCCTGCTTCCAGCCGACTATGTCAAACGGCACGTCGAGCTCGGCTATGCCGTCACCTCGCATCGAGCCCAAGGCGTCACGACAGACACGGCACACGTGGTGGTCGCGCCCGGGATGACGAGGGAGAACCTCTACGTCGCGATGAGCCGCGGACGCGAAGCGAACCACGCATACGTCGCGGTCGACCGCCCCGATGCCGCCCATGTTGGGCCGCGCCCAGGTGACACGCCGGTATCGGCGAGTTCAGTCCTACACGGAGTCCTGAAGCATGTCGGAGCCGAACTGTCGGCTCACGAGACCATCGCCGCCGAGCAGGACGCATGGGGCTCGGTCGCTCAACTCGCGGCCGAGTACGAAACCATCGCCGCGACCGCACAACACGGCCGATGGGTGAGCCTTGTATCCCACAGCGGACTGACCGATCAGCAGGCCGAGGCCGTCATCGATTCGGATGCATTCGGGCCTCTCGCTGGCGAGCTCAGACGCGCAGAGGCTTACGGATTCGACCTACAACGCCTGATCCGGGGCGTGGTCGCGAGTCGAGGGTTCGACGGTGCTCACGACATCGCTGCAGTTCTCGGCGCCAGGGTCGCAACCGTCGTCGTGCAGCACGGAAGCAACGGTGCTCGGGCAGGACAGAAGGGGCATTTGGTCGCAGGCCTTATCCCGAAGGCAGTCGGGTTCATGGATGCCGAGATGCACCGAGCCCTCGTCGAGCGGGAACATCTAATCGAGGCCCGCGCCACGGCCATCCTCGACGCGGCGATTCAGTCGAAGGAAGCCTGGGCAACAGCCCTCGGAGCATCACCGAGGGGGTCGGCGCGCGCAGCCTGGCGCTCGCGCGCGTGCACCCTGGCCGCGTACCGCGACCGCTACGGGATCATCAGTGCGACGCCGCTTGGTCCGACACCGCAATCCACCGCACAAGCCCTCGACGCTGCACGCGCCAGGACCGCTTTGAACGAAGCGCGAAGTATCGCGCGAACTCAGGCCGCCGAGGAGCAATCGGCACGCACCCAGTCGGGCCATCCGTTGGCCGCAATTCAGCTCTAGAGTGCTGGCGAGGCAATCTCTCACGCGCGATCGCTCGTCGCGACGTGTATAGCCGCGCAGAGCACCGATGCCACAATTCGTGCGTTTCCCTCGATCTCGACTAGGCGGCCCGCTCTGCCCTTAGCTGCCTTGTGAGGCGAGGCCCTTCTGTAGAAGACAAAGTATCTCGTCGTGGTCAGCCGAGGATCTCAATTGCGCGTGTATGTACCGTGGCCGTCCGCTCACGATGGCATTGGAAGGGGTGGCGGGGTACTCGTCGATATTGAGTCCCTGGACGTACACGCTCAGGTGGTCGCCATGAACGGTGACATCGCAAAGCTTGCGTTTGCCGTAGTACTTCAGACCGCGCACCCGGGAGCGGCGCGACACCTCAGGACTGAGGGCGAGGATGCCGGCGTCCAGCTGCTCCCAGAGCGGCAGCAGGGCCGGGCTCATCTTTTCGGTGTGTGTTTCAAGGGGTACTTCTTCCTGCTCTGGCAGATTGTTGGCTATTTCGACAAGGTTCTCGCCGGCATCGTTCACCCAGTAGGCGGGGCCCTGAAGTGCTACGACGGTTCTGCCCGCTCCTTGCTCGAGGATGAGCCGGGCTAGCCCTGTTGGTGAGTAGGGCTGATCATCTGCCTGCCAGATCAATGGGGCCGCTGGGTCTTCTTGCCATGTTGCGTACCTGCGTTCGGGCTCTTCTGCGAACCATTCTTCAAGCGCGGTGTTCAGCTCCAAGGTAGCGTTGAATTGGAATCGTTCGCCTTGTTCGAGCACTTCAGCGGCGATCAGACGCGCGACTGTGTTCGTTTCCCGCTGTTTGTTCTGTTTACCGGTCTTCGCTTTTTGTGCTTCGTTAACCTCCGGTGAGAGAACGAATTCTTCGATCCCAGGTGGTGGGTAGTGCTGTGACACGGTGACGAGGACGTCGTTGGCGGTTTGATATGCCTGAAATACCAGGAGCTTGATGTCGAGTCCGAGTTGCTGATGCAGGAACACGACGGTTGCGGTGACCGTCTGGGGGAACTCGGTTGCCATGAGAACGATCTTCGGCAGTCGTAGGGACTCTTCGGTGATTTCCGCCCATGCATCTAGTTCGGCTGCCGCTTCACCAGGGGTTATTTCTCGGCCAGAGGTCTGACTGCGGAAGCGTGCGTGGACTCGGTCGAGGTCGTCCCGGGTGAATCGAGAGACTAGCGCTGCATATTTCAAGGCTTGCATTTCGACCGTGTCGGGTGCCCTGTCTCGCTTCAGCTCCACGACGAGGAGGTGCCCATCTCCGTCGAGAGCTAGGACGTCGAGTCGGTCGCGTTCCTTCTGCCCCGTGTGACCTGTCCAACTGCCGAACTCGAAGGCGATGATCTTGATTGAAGAGCCCAGGACCTCTGGATGAGCGATGACCCACTCTTGGAGGTGTTGCCTCTCTCGGAGGCCCGCTTGCGCGAGACCTATTGGCGTTGCGGCGACAGCTGTCGCTCCGTTGACGGTAAAAACGAGCTCGCCATTCATGGCACACTCCCCTGTCTGAACCTAAGGAGCAGTCTTACACAACCCACAGCAGGACGAAGTCGGTGTGCCGCAAGCGGCTGGGACTATGGGGGGGCTGACCCGCTAGGCCCGTATTGCGACGTCACACGCGCTCGACGATCCCGAATGCATCGCTTCAAAAGGCTTCCCCACGCCTCGACTGAGCGGCCACAACGTGACCGTCGCAGCGAGTGGCGTTACCGAGTTCGACCTTTCTCAGTACCGCGAGCCCCACCAGGACCGCAACGAGATCGTCGCCGAGAACGGCAGCGACAAGTAGGCCGCGGCGGCTAGCACGTCGACCGGCGTCTCTCCCTGACCCCGTTATCTAAGGCACCGCCACGACCAGCGATCTGAACAAGGCGTGCATCCGCGCCTGGCGCGCCGACATCAAGACGATTTACTACACCGGGACGTGTCAGACTCCGCTCGAGGGCACGGAAATCGAAGGCTGCCTCAGCTGCGCGCTGTATACGCCTGACCAAGGCAGAGGGGCGGGTAGAGCGAGCCGCATGACCGGTGGCAGAGCAGCCCGCACAGCGAGAGCTGGCCTGCGCCGGTGGGCCGAGGCAGCCGCCCAGCGCGATGCCGACCAAGCGCCCGAGGTCATTGAGGCACGCGCAGAGGTTCAGGAGGCTCACCAGGTCGCCGGTGCGATCGCCGCACGGCGGTCGGGGGAGCACATGGCGCTGTATGAGCACCTTCTCGGGAACCGACAGCCGGAGCGAGGTCGCGCTCGGGTTGGGCGCCTCGCCAGCCAGATCGCCCGAGACCGCGCCTACCTCGCACAGCTCAACGCGCTTCCGCCTCTGGAAGGCGCTCAACTCGTCCAGGAGTGAGCAGCACACGCTGAGATGCAGCGCCTCTCCACCGAGAAAGGCCGCAGAGCAGCGGAAGCAAGCGCTACGAAGTTCGATGCTCCACGGCATGAACGGAGCCGGGGCGGTCCGCGCACCGCGGTGGGCCGTTGCTAGGGCGTTGATGTAGACAGTGCCATCGCCGCTGCAGGGACGCGACAGACGAGGGCAAACCGGGAGAAACCGACGAATAACCGGTAGCCTGCCGATAGGGTCGGAGATGTGATGTCACTGAAGCCGCTCAAGGCCGTGCCCTCGTGAGTGAGCCCTGGCTGTCTGCTGATGACATCGCGGCTCACCTGGGCATCGCCAAAGAAACGGTTTATGTCTGGATCGCCGACAAGGGAATGCCTGCTCATAAGGTGGGGCGTCTATGGAAGTTCCAGGCCAGCGAGATCGACGAGTGGGTACGCAGCGGCGGGGCGGCGCCCGAGCCGCGTCATGACTAGGGCGACACGTGGCGGTTGCTCTGCAATGTCGGAGGGTCGACGTACCCTGATCAACTTGCCATTTTCCACAGGGGGTGTGCCGTGAGTAGCAGCTCGGCTGCATCGTCGCGCTACGCGTTGTCGTTCACAACCGGTGGGCTCCTGGAGCGGGAGGCAGCAGCCTTGGCGCCTGTGTATGCCGAGCATCGTGACTGGACGAAGGTGCGCGACTTCGCCGTCGAGGAGAACCTCCTGCAGGCACGAACTCACAGCACGGGTGTCCGTCGCGTGCGAGAGGCCGTCAACCGCCTGTCAGCACTCTCGAACCGTGAGCTTGAAATCCTCGCCGATGTCACCGCCTCTGAACGGGGGCACCTTATGTGGGCAGCCGCGTGCCGTCGCTACGACCTCATCGGCGAGTTCGCCGAGGAAGCCCTCCGTGAACGCTTCCTCACATTGGTGGGCACCATCTCATACGAGGACTACGACTCCTTCTACCGCGCGAAGGCCATGTGGCACGACGAACTCGACGCGGTCTCCGGCGCGACCTACAAGAAGCTCCGGCAGGTGCTCTTCAAAATGATGGTCGAGGCAGGACTGCTGACGACGAAGGGCGCGATCGAGCCCGTTCTTCTCTCCGCCCGTGTCGCCGAACTCCTCAGCCGGCGTACGCCGAGCGACATCCGCTTCTTCCCGACAAGGCTGTTCTGATGACCCTGCAATCCAGACTCACACTGGCTCAGCAAGAGGAGCACCTGTTCAAGGTGCTCAGCAGCGAGCGCTTCCTTAAGATGGAGGGCCTCGGCAACGAGGTCGCCCACTTCATCTACGACTACGACCCGACATGGGCGCTTGACGTCGCCCAGGCCAAGAAGCGAATCAAGACCAAGCTTGACACTGGGCGAGGCATCAAGGTCTTCGAGATCAACCTCTACGACCTCTGCGTCGACCTGCTCAAGAAGCGCGATGTCTGGGATCGGGTCCTTGCGGCCGAGCCGACGATGGACAAGCCCGACTTCCTCAAGATGCTCCAGAACATGCTCGACCCCCAGATGCACCTCGCTCCGGCCATCAAAGAGCGCATCGCAGCCGCGTCGTTCCAGATCCTCTTTCTCACCGGCATCGGCGAGGTGTTTCCCTTCCTGCGCTCGCATACCGTGCTCAACAACCTGCAAACCGTCGTCTCCGACAAGCCGATGCTGATGTTTTTCCCTGGTCGGTACGAAGTGTCGGCCTCGCAAGGCTCAGCACTGGTCCTTTTCGGCCAGCTCAAAGACGACTCCTTCTACCGCGCCAAGCGAATCCTCGACCAGGAAGCATGACCCGATGAAACTCAACGAGATCTTTCTCAAAGACGTCACCCGCTCGATCGAAGGTGTCGTCAAGGCCGACGACGTCGACCACCTTGGCATCGAGGTCGAGGAGTATGTCTTCACGAATGACGCCGCGAAAGGCGTCGCGCCGCTGCTGGAGGAGTACACCAACTACGTGAACGCCAACGGCGTGTGGATCTCTGGCTTCTTCGGCTCCGGTAAGTCTCACCTGCTCAAAATGCTCGCCCACCTCCTCGGCGACGTCGAGGGCCAGGCATTCCCGCGCGAGAAGGTCAGCGAGAGCTTCTTCGGCAAGACCGACGACGCGATGCTTGTCGCCTCGCTCAAGAAGGCCGCCGCCATCCCGGCCAAGAGCCTTCTGTTCAACATCGACCAGAAGGCTACCCTCATCGTCAAGGACCAGACCGACGCCCTGCTCAAGGTGTTCGTCAAGGTCTTCGACGAGAGCCGCGGCTACTTCGGCAACGACGGTGCGGTGGCCCGTTTCGAGGAGGATCTGGACAAGCGTGGCCAGTACGACGACTTCAAGGCCGCCTTCACCAAACACGCCGGCATCGACTGGTCCCAGGGTCGTGAGCAGACCGCTCTAGAAGGGCACAACATCGACAAGGCGTTCGCCGAGGTCAACGGCGAGGCGAACCCCGGCATCATCGCCCAGTACCAGAAGTCCTACGCCGTCTCGATCGAGGACTTCGCGACTGGCGTGAAGGCATGGATCGACAAGCAGAAGCCTGGCTTCCGGCTCAACTTCTTCGTGGACGAGGTGGGCCAGTTCATCGCCGACGATGTAAAGCTCATGCTCAATCTCCAGACCATTGCGGAGTCGCTGAACACCAAGTGCAAGGGCCAGTCCTGGGTCTTCGTGACCTCCCAGGAGGATATGGACAAGGTCGTCGGTGACCGCACCAAGCAGCAGGGCAACGACTTCTCCAAGATCCAGGCCCGGTTCAGTGCCAAGGTGAAGCTCACCAGCCAGGATGTCGAAGAGGTCATCAGCAAGCGTCTGCTGGAGAAGAACGACCCAGGCGCGACCGCGCTGAAGGCAATTTACTCCAAGGAAGCCCCGAACTTCCCGACGATCTTCAACTTTGTCGACGGCGCTAAGACCTACCGTAACTTCGTGAACGAAGCACGCTTCATCAACACCTACCCGTTCGTCACCTACCAGATCCCGATGTTCCAGGCGGCGATCGAGGGCCTGTCCGACCACAACATGTTCGAGGGCAAGAACAGCTCGGTCGGCGAGCGCTCCATGCTCGGTGTGGTCCAGGAAGTGGCCAAGCACATTGGCGGCGAGCAGGTGGGTTACCTCGCGACCTTCGACCAGATGTTCGCCGGCATCAGCGCGGCGCTGAAGTCGGCGGCGCAGAGCGCGATCCTCCAGGCCGAGAAGCATCTGCCTGACCCTGCCTCTGACGTGACGGTCCTCGCCAATCGCCTTCTGAAGGCGCTGTTCCTGGTCAAGTACGTCGACACCTTCAAGGCCACGCCCCGCAACCTCACCGTGCTCGTGTACGACCGATTCGGGCTTGATCTCAGTGGGCTGGGCAAGCAGGTGCACGAGGCTCTCAACCTGCTGGAGATGCAGTCGTACGTCCAGCGCAACGGCAACGTCTATGAGTACCTCACCAATGAGGAACAGGAGATCGAGAAGGAGATTAAGGCGGTCGACGTCGACTCGTCCGAGGTCTCCAGCAAGCTCTTCCGGTACCTCTCGTCGGACGTTCTCAAGACGAATAAGCTCAAGTACGCAAAGAACGGCCAAGACTTCCCGTTTGGCTACAAGCTCGATGACATCGTGCAGGGCAACCAGCGCGAACTGACGATCCACTTCATCACGGCCGAGACGAGCTACAGCGACTCCGAGATTGCGGCTCAGAGCATGGGGAGGGACGAGCTAAGAGTCTTCCTAGGCCGCGACAAGCGGCTGCTGGCGGACCTGCGCCTGTTGCTCAAGACGGAGAAGTACACCAAGCAGCGCACTAACTCTGGTGCCACGCCCTCGATGCAGGCGATCCTCCAGTCCAAGCAGGTACTCAACGCCGACCGCGAGAAGGAGCTCATCGAGCGCCTCCGCCAGGTAGTTGGCAAGGCACAACTAATCATCAATGCTGCGGAGATCCCCTCCAGCTCTCAGGATGCTGTGGCCCGGGTGTGGGACGGGTTCCAGGAACTCGTGAGCCGGACCTACACGAACCTCGGCTTGCTCGGCGGCAAGGTGTACCTGGAGCAGCAGGTCGCTGGTGTAGTCCAGAACGATCAGGGGCTGTTCAGAGGGGAGAACCTGAACGTTCTCGCCTCGCCGGGGACCGAGATGGAGTCGTGGATCATCGCTCAGACAGGCCTCGGGGAGCAGGTCACGGTCAAGAAGATCGTTGACCGCTTCGAGTCCAAGCCCTACGGCTGGGACCTCGGCTCCATCGAAGTCGTGCTCGGTTGGCTTGTCGGCAATGGCAAGGTTGGGCTCACCGTTGACGCCAACGCGGTCGTGCGGAGTGAGGCCGCAGCCCTCATCCGCAACACCGGCAAGCACCAGTACACCGTCATCTCGCCGCAGAAGTCATACGACCAGGTGAAGGTCGCCGCGTTCAGAAAGTTCTGCACCGACTTCTTCGACGAGGGCGCAGTGCCGAGCGACCCGACCGAGCTCGCCGGGTTCGGCAAGGACAAGCTCGCGAGAAAGCGTGAGGAACTCAACGCTCTCGTGAGCACCAGCCGGTACCCCTTCGTCAGCCAGCTCTCGGGCGTCGTCACCCTGCTTGACCAGGTCATCGGCAAGCCCATCGACTGGTACCTCAGCGACTTCGACGCGGCCGACGAGCTGCTCGAGGCCAAGGAGGATCTGGTCGACCCGATTAAATCCTTTCTTAACGGCCAGCAGTCCAGAATCTTCGACGAGGCGCAGGTACTTCTGAACGGTAACACCGGCAACCTCGGGTACCTCCCGGTGGGCAGCGCGGACCCCATTAAGGCGCTTCTCTCCGATGCCACCGCATTCCTCGGAAACAAGATGAATCAGCTCAAGGTGGCGGCCGACACCCTGCGCGGCCAGATTGACGATGTCGTCCGCGCCAAGCGTGCCGATGTGACCGCGGCGATCGAGGGACGCAGGACCGAGGTGCTCGGTAGCGCCTACTACGCCAACGCCACCTCAGATGCGCAGGAGAGCGTCATCCGGCGCATTGACCGAATCCTCGCGCGCCTCGTCACTGAGACGCAGGTCGGACTCATCCTCCAGGTGGGTTCGGCCTTCGAGCAGGACGATTACCCGGACCTGCTCAGCACCCTCATCGCGTCCCAGCAGGGCGGCGACGACGCGCCGCCGAAGCCGATGGTGTCGGTCAAGACGATCCACGTGTCGGGGGTCTCCGGCGTCATCGAATCCGAGGCCGACCTCGACAACTACCTCGCCTACCTGCGCACCGCGCTCGTCAGGACCCTCAACGACGGAAAGCAGATCACGTTCTGATGGAAACCGCACCGCTCAAGGCCTTCGCCACGTCGGCGCGTTCCGAGCTCATCCGGGAGGTCGGCGCGCGCATCACCGCCGTGCTCGCTCAGGGAGCGCCCGAGCGCGTCGAAGAGCCGAGAGCCGTGTCCGCTCTGGAAAGGGCAATCGCCGCCGGAGGTGGGGGCGACAAGGGAAAGGGCAAGGTCGCCGATAAGGTCGCCTACACGTGGTTCAACCGCATAATCGCGCTGCGCTTCATGGATGCCAACGGCTACACCGGCATCGGCGTGGTCTCGCCCGCGGCCGATCAGCTCGGCCAGCCCGAGGTGCTCGCCGCCGCCAAGCGCGGTCAAGTCGACGGTGACGTGGTCAAGGGCGCGAATCCGGCGACCATCACGGGGCTGCTCAACGGCACCCGTCAGCCACCGCCCGGCGTCAACGCCCAAGCTGAGGCATATGCGCTCCTCCTCGCGGACTACTGCCGCTATTGGAACAGGGCGATGCCCTTCATGTTCGAACGCGAGGGCGACTACACGGAGCTGCTCATCCCAGCCAACCTGCTCGCCGAGGATTCAGTCCTCAGTCGATCCGTCAAGGTCTTGACCGAAGACGTGTGCCAGGACGTCGAGGTCATCGGCTGGCTCTACCAGTTCTACATCTCCGAGCGGAAGGAAGAGGTCTTCGCCGGGTTCAAGAAGAACAAAAAGGCCGGCGCCGACGAGATTCCCGCAGCCACCCAGCTCTTCACCCCGCACTGGATCGTTCGGTACCTGGTGGAAAACTCCGTGGGCCGCCTGTGGATGCTGAACCACCCCGAGTCCCGCCTCGTCGATCAGATGGACTATTACATCGCTCCGGTCGGCGAGGAGACTGACTTCCTCAGGATCAACAAGCCCGAAGAACTTAAGGTCATCGACCCGGCTTGCGGCTCAGGTCACATGCTGACCTATGCCTTCGACCTCCTCTATGCGATCTACGAGGAGGAGGGCTACACGCCGTCGCAGATTCCCAGCCTCATAATCACAAACAACCTCTACGGCGCCGAGATTGACCCTCGTGCGGGTGCGCTGGCCGCGTTTGCCCTGACCATGAAGGCCGGAGCCAAGCGCAAGCTCTTCCTCAAGAACCCGGTCGAGCCGAACATCTGCGTCCTCGACCCCATCACCTTCACCCCTGATGAGCTGCACTACCTCGTCACCAAGGACGGCAACCGTCACGCGGAGGAAGCGTTCTGGAACCAGTTCTCCGAGGCCGACACCTTTGGTTCTCTCATCCAGCCCAATCCAGACGTAACGGCCCGGCTCGCTACCCACCTCGCGACGCTCGACGACGAGGGTGACATCCTCCGCGCCGACGCACTCGTCTGGGCGCAGCGGGCGATTCTCCAAGCGGAGTTCCTGTTGCCGAAATACTCGGTGGTCGTAGCGAACCCGCCCTACATGGGCTCGGGGAGCATGGGTTCCTTGCTCTCTGGCTTTCTAGGGGAAAAGTACTCGGCGGGGAAAGCCGACCTCATGGCGGCTTTCATGCAGCGCGCTAAAGCTCTGACCGCGGCGAGGGGGTACTGGGGCATGATCAACCTGCCGTCCTGGCCATTCCTTTCGTCGTTCGAGGAACTCCGCAAGGAGCTGCTGAGTGACTCGACGATCGAGTCGTTTCTGCAGCTGGGACGCGGGATCTTCGGCTCAGACTTCGGGTCGGTGGCGTTTGTTGTCTCGCGACGCCGAGCTCCCGAAGGCCATCGCGGAGTCTATCGACGACTATTTGAGAGGCACGTGGAGGTTCGCTCTGTCGACTCGATTCGACGGCTGTTTCTCGATGCCTCGTCTGGAAGATTCGTTGTCAGCCAGTCGGAGTTTCTTGACATCCCGGGGTCGCCGATCGCCTACTGGGTCGATCCGATCGTCGCTAAACTTCACCGCGGGAAGCTCATTGGCGAGCGTTTCGACGTTAAGAAGGGGCCCGCCACGTCCAACGACAGCTACTTCATGCGGTTCCATTGGGAGGTAAGTCGGAGTCGCGTGGGGCGGGACCTCAAGTGGGTGTTGACGGACAAGGCAGGCGAGTTTCGCCGATGGTATGCGGGGTGCAACGTGGTAATGGATTGGGAGGACGACGGCTACAGGATTCGGAACTACCGTAACCCGGATGGGTCCTTGAAGTCACGTCCGCAGAACCTGCAGTTCATGTTTCGGGAGGGCGTGACCTGGGGGAAGGTGGGATCTGGTGCGACCAGCTTCCGCTGGCGGCCTGCGGGCCTTGCGTTCAATGACGCAGCGCCCGCCATCTTTGGGGAAGACGCTTTCGATCTCCTCCCGATTCTCAACTCGGAACTCGGTCGGCAGCTCGTTGACGTCAAGGGTGTAACGATGAACGTCCAAACCGGCATGATTGCTGAGTTGCCGATAGTCGAGATTGGGGCGCCTGCGCTGGAGCAGTTGCGACAACTTGCTCAGCGGGCAGTAGAGATTTCCAAGGCGGACTGGGACTCTTTGGAGACGTCTACGGACTTCGGCGGCCCAGAATTGCTCGTTTTCAGCGGCGATCGTGGGTCGCTTCGTGCCGCCCACGATGCCGTCTTGGTTCACCGCCGAGGCTTGGTTCGAGACCTTCGTGACATTGAGTCTCAGGTCGAGAAGGTCGTCAGTGGTATCGCGGGCACTCGGTATCCGCTTCAGCGAGAGTCATCTGCAGTCTCATTGCTCGCCGATCCAGCGTTCCGGTACGGGCGGCGCGATCTTGCCGATGGTCAAGTCTTGGAGAGCTCCGACATGGCAAGGGACTTGATCTCGTTCGCCGTCGGCTGCATGTTCGGCCGGTACAGCCTCGATGAGCCGGGGCTGGTCCTGGCTGATCAGGGCGCAAGTTTGAAGGACCACCTCATGAAGGTGCCGTCGCCGACGTTCATGCCGGACGCTGACAACGTCATCCCGATCGTCGAGGGCGACTGGTTCGAGGACGACATCCTCGAGCGCTTCCGTCAGTTCCTCCGTATCGGCTTCGGAGAACAGCACTTCGAGGAGAACCTGCAGTTCGTCGCCAAATCCCTCGGTGTGAAGAGCCTGCGCGACTACTTCGTGAAGTCTTTCTACATGGACCACGTCCAGCGGTACAAGAAGCGCCCGATCTACTGGCTCTTCTCCAGCCCGAAGGGTTCGTTCAACGCGCTTATCTACATGCACCGCTACACGCCGTCCACCGTTTCAACGGTGCTTACCTACCTGCGTGAGTACGTGACCAAGCTGGAGTCAGCCCTCCAGCACGCTGAGCGAGCTGGGAACGCGAAGGAAGCTGATCGGCTCCGCAAAATCCTCGTTGAGCTGAACGAGTACGAGCATGACTCGCTCTTCCCTAAGGCTTCAGAGAAGGTTGTGATCGATCTAGATGACGGGGTCAAGGCGAACTACCCCAAGTTCGGCGCCGCGCTCAAAAAGATCGTCGGGTTGGAGGCGGCCAATGACTGATCTCACCTCCGTCCAGGACGCCCTTCAGAACCGACTCGGCTCTCAGCGGGTGGTGTTCTGGCACGACCCCTCCGGCGAGTACGCCACCGAACTCGACGCCTTCGACCTCGGGACCGTGAGCGTCATCCGTGTCGAGGACAACGAGTTCGGCGTGAAGAACACTCTCCTCGCCGACCACGTCAGCAAGTACCTCGTCTACCGCTCAGGAGACCTCCCACGCGGTACTGCCAACTGGCTGCTCGACCTTGAACTCGCCTATGGCGTCTTCACCGCCGACAGAACCTCCATGCTCCAACAAGAACTCGGCCTTGATGATCCGGCTCTCGTGTCGGTGATCGAGCAGCACCAGAAGTTCTTCGCCGCGAACAGCCGCAAGCAGGGACTAGAAAAACTCCTGAATGACGGAGACGACGCTGCCCGCCTCCGTGCCAAAATGTGCCAGGTGCTCGTCAAGGCATCAGGAAACAAGCTGACCGACATCGTGCGTGAGCTCCTCGTCGAGAACGCCACGGGGAAGACGATTAAGTTCGACGATCTCGTCACCTTTGGCCTTGACCAGTTCTTTTGGGACGGGCTCGCCAGCATCTACAAGTACCCGAGCAAGACTCCAACGATCGACGACTTCGTGCTCTGGATGTTCAACCGCGCCATCGAGAACTTCGCGTCGCCCACCCCCGATGAGTTCCGCAACATCCGCAGCGACTTCAACAGCCTGCGCTACGACGTCCGAAGTCAGGACACGATGACGACGCTCGCCTCACGCGCAGCTGAAGCCCTCGACGTGAAGTCCAAGATCGAGAATCGCGACTACCGCCAGCTGGCCAAGATCACGATCTTCGAAGAGATCGACCGCAAGGTGATCGTCGACCTCGCCGCCGCCGTCGCCACTCAGTCGGTGACGCCTCGCCAGGTTGCCGATATCGTGCGACAGCGCCAGCATAGCCTGTGGAGCGCCAAGTACGCCAAGCTCTACGAAGCCATCCAGAGCGCCTCCGAGCTACTAGCGGCGATCGCCGCGTTGCCGCACGCCATCGCCTCGGCGGCCAGCGGGCTAAAGTCGTACCAATCCGACTGGTACCGCATCGACCAGCACTACCGGTGGTTCACCTACGCCCACCGGACCGCAGACTTTCAAAAGCCGCTCGAAGTGCTTAGAGCTGAGGTTGATAAGCAGTACGCCAATAAGTACCTCTTTGATTTCGGGGGATTGTGGCAGCAGGCTCTTGAGCCCATGAGCGAGTGGAAGTCCGCTACTCTCGCGCCGCAGGCGAAGTTCTTCGACCGCCACGTTGCACCCGTGGTCAAAGACGGACGTACTAAAGCGGTCGTGATCATCTCTGACGGCATGCGTTACGAGATCGCTGAAGAGCTCGCGTCGATGATCCGCAGCGAGAACCGATTCGACGCCTCACTATCGGCCGTGCTCGGCTCGCTGCCGAGCTACACTCAGCTCGGAATGGCGGCGCTGCTGCCGCAGTCAAGCCTGGAGCTCGACCCTGAGGGTCTGCCGGTGCTGGCGGACGGGAAGCCGACGAACGGATCCGCGAACCGCGACAAGATCCTGCAGGCCGTCAAGGGACACGCCATCACGGCCGCCGAGGTCCTGGCCATGCCGGGGAGCGAACTTCGCGAGCTGTACACGAAGCACCAAATTTTCTACGTCTATCACGACCGCATCGACGCTGCGGGCGACAAAGCTTCGACGGAGCGAACCGTCTTCGAGGCCGCCGATGAAACTCTTCGCGAACTGCTCAAGCTCGTGAAGAAGTGGACGAGCGCGAACGCGACAAACATCCTAATCACCGCCGACCACGGCTTCCTTTACCAGGACACCCCGCTCGAACAGTCGTACTACGTCTCGGAGGCGCCTCAGGGTAGCGCGATCACCAAGACCAACCGTCGTTTCGTGCTCGGCCGGGTGCTGAAGCCGTCCCCGTCATTCATGACGTTCACCTCGGCGCAGGTTGGGCTCGTGGGAGACCTCGACATCCAGATTCCCAAGTCGATTCACCGGATACCGCAACCTGGCGCCGGCACGCGTTACGTCCACGGCGGCGCAGCGCTCCAGGAAATCGTCGTCCCGGTAGTCACGGTCAACAAGAAGCGCAAGCCTGATGTTCGCTCGGTCAATGTCGACCTCATGCCCGAGACCGACAAGATCACCACCGGGCAGCTCGCCGTCAAGCTGCTCCAGCGTGAGGCGGTCACCGACAAGATTCAGCCGCGCCAGGTCCGGCTCGGCCTCTACGTCGGCGACTCGCTGATCTCCGACCAGCCCGTCCTCACCTTCGACAGCACGTCCGGTGACCAACGCGATCGATATCAAAAGGCCGTGCTGTACCTGACCCAGGACGCCGATCAGTACAACAACCGGCCCGTTGAGCTGTGGCTCGAAGAGCCAATCCCTAACACGACGCAGTGGAAGTCGTTCTCGAAGGGGAACTACACCATTAAGCGGTCGTTCACGACGGACTTCGACTTCTAGGAGTGTCATGACGAACCTCGAAGATGCTCTCGGCGAGATCGATGTCCTCGCCGCTGCTGAGGCGACCGACGCCGCGCCGACAAAGTCCGCACTCGACAACAAGATCAACGAGCACTTCGCCGGCGCCGTCGTTCGCAAGGATCTCGTCAAGGCAGTCCGCGGCAATGCGGTCGTGCCGTCGTACGTGCTCGAGTACCTGCTGGGCCAGTACGCCGCGTCCGACGACGAGGCGACGATCCAGGCCGGGATCGACAGTGTTCGCCAGATCCTCGCGACCCACTACGTTAACCGCAACGAACACATGCTCGTGAAGTCGGAGATCCGCCGCAAGGGTCGGCACCGTGTGATCGACAAGGCCACGGTCACGCTCAACGAGAAGAACGACGTCCACGAGGCGGAGTTTGAAAACCTCCAGGTCAAGGGCGTCATCATCGACGACGTCACGGTCAAGCAGAACCCCAAACTCCTCGTCGGCGGTGTCTGGTGCATCTGCGACATCGAGTACTTCCACTCTGAGGACCAGCGGGTCGTGCCATGGATCCTCGGCAGCCTCAAGCCCATCCAGGTCGCAGGGGTCGACGTCGACCACTACTACGAGGCCCGCAAGGCGTTCACGACCGAGGAGTGGATTGACCTGCTGATGCAGTCGATCGGGCTCAACCCCGAGCAGTTCAACGAGCGAGGCAAGCTCATCGCCCTGACCCGCCTGATTCCGTTCGTCGAGCGAAACTACAACGTGGTTGAACTCGGGCCGAAGGGCACCGGCAAGTCCCACACGTTCAGCGAGTTCTCCCCGAACGGCATTCTCATATCTGGCGGCGAGGTCACCGTCGCGAAGCTGTTCGTCAACAACGCCAGCGGCCGCATCGGCCTGGTCGGCTACTGGGACTGTGTCGCGTTCGACGAGTTCGCCGCCAACCGCCGCGCCGACCAGAACCTCGTCAACGTGATGAAGAACTACCTCGCGAACAAGTCGTTCTCGCGCGGCACCAGCATCTATGGAGCCGAGGCCTCGATGGCGTTCGTCGGCAACACGACGCACACCGTGCCCTACATGCTCAACAACAGTGATCTGTTCGACGAGCTGCCCGACGCCTACCGCGATCCCGCCTGGCTCGACCGCATCCACCACTACATCCCAGGCTGGGAGGTCGCGCCAATCCGTTCAGAGATGTTCTCCACCGGCTATGGGTTCGTGGTCGACTACCTCGCCGAGATCCTGCGAGCGAAGCGGTCTGAGGACTTCTCGGACAAGTACAAGGACTACTTCACGCTCGATAACTCGATGTCGACACGCGACCAAGACGGTATTCGCAAGACGTTCTCCGGGCTGATGAAGCTCGTGCACCCGACGGGTGAGGCCACCGAGAGAGAGGTCCGCGCCCTGATGGAGTTCGCGATCGAGGGTCGCAAGCGGGTCAAGGACTCAATCCTGCGGATCGACGCCACGATGCGCGGGACGCCCGTCCACTTCCGATTCGCCGACAAGGCAGGCGTGTGGTACGACGTCGTCACCCTTGAGGAGAGCCAGTATCCGCAGCTGTACCGGCGGGACTGGGACGCAGTGCCCGACGGCGACGGCGGAACAGGTGAAGGCGCGCCTACGGCTACCCATCTGGGCCTGGCCCCCGCGCCATCAACGGCTTCCTCAGGGGCTGCTCCCGACATGCCCGTGGAGCCCGCATCCTCACCGCTGGCTGAGGGACATCGAGACTTCACGGCCGGCCAGAGGGGAGTGTCCTACGAAACCCTTCTCCTGCCTTACCTTCGTGGCGCAACCAAGATCACAATCACGGACCCCTACATCCGCATGCCCCATCAGGGACGCAACCTCGCAGACCTGCTCAGCCTCCTCGCGGCGGCCAAGGACGACGCCGACGAGATCGACCTCGTGCTTGTCACCACCGAGGAGCCCAAGATCGAGTTCAAGCACGGCCAGCTGCTTATGCTCAAGTCGATAAAGGACGCGTCCGACGCAGTCGGCGTTCGTCTCGCTGTGCGACTCGACGACACGATCCACGACCGCCGCATCGAGACCAACCACGGCTGGCGCATCGACCTCGGTAAGGGCCTCGACATCTGGCAGAAGCCAAACGACAACCCCTTCGACTTCGGTCGCAACCGCCAGGAGTTCCGCCTCATCGGATCGGCGTTCACCGTCCACTACGTGAAGATCCCCGTCGCGCCCGAACTGGAGACAGCACAGTGACCCCGGTGCGCATCAACGGTGTGGCGCAGCAGCCTGTGTCCGACGCTCAACCCCATCGGCTCGCCCCTGAGCGGCTACGAACGATCGTCGAGTCGGCGCACCTGAACTTCCTGATCGGCGCCGGTACGTCGAGCCCATACTTTGCCGCGTTGGGCAACATCGAAGACGCCCTCGCGGAGGTTGCCGACGCGGACGCCCCTGAGCATGTCAAGGCGCTCGTCCGCGCTTCGATTCAGGCGTACTTCTTCGAGAATGTTCTCGCTCCGAACACGAAGATCATCGAGCGTGATAACTCTGCGGAAGCTGTGCTCCGGTCGTACGCGACGTTTGTTCGTACGCTGAACCGCATCCTGCTCCGGCGGCACAGCACACTCCTGTCAAAGCAGGCGAACATATTCACGACCAACGTGGACATGCTGTTCGAGGTAGCCATGGAGGAACTCGGCATCGACTTCTCCGATGGGTTCAGCGGCAAGATCCGCCCGAAGTTCGACCTCGGTGACTTCAACACGCTCCGCTTCCGCATGGGTAGTCGGTACGAGCAGCGGTTCGAGGTGCCAGTCTTTAACCTCGTCAAGATCCATGGATCAGCCGCGTGGCGCCAGCAGGAACGAGGGGACCGAAAGGCGGACATTTACTTCGACCACGGGCTGACTCTCGTGAGAGAGGTCGAGGAACTGCTTGGTAAAGCGAAGGAGCACCTGCTGCCAGTGCTCGTCGACCGTCAGTCGGAGGGCGAGGCGGCGACAATCCGTCCAATCACGGAGCTTGTCACGGCGGCACAGGAGTGGCTGGCGGGCCTCGACCTTCTCGACACGAAAGACGGCACTTCACCGGCACGAGCAGCTCTCCAGGCATTCTCCGATGGCTACGGCAAGCTCGGCATCGTCAACCCTGACAAGCGCAAGTTCGCAACGACGGTTCTGAATGAGACCTACTATGAACTGATTCGCCGCTTCGCCAACGCGTTGGAGAAGGAGAACAGCGTCCTTTTCGTCCACGGGTTCTCATTCCGCGATGAGCATCTACGAGACCTCGTACTGCGAGCAGCGCGAACGAACCCAACGCTGCAAGTGATCGTGTTCTGCTACTCCCGTGGAGGACTCAAGGCGTACGAGAATCTCCTGCCCGACGCTGAGGTCAAGAACGGCAATATCCAGTTCGTGGTCCCCGGCGAGCCTGACGCGGACGAGAAGGAGCGAAAGATCAACCTCGACGTGCTCGAATCCGATCATTTCGCGCCGGTCATTCGCGACAAGGTTCCCGAGCCGGATCAGCGGATCGAACTCGACATCCGGGCTTCCGTGCAGGAGCCCTCCAGTGGATGAGGAGAGCGTTCTTGACCAGGACGCGGTGTTCCGCGTTGGCAGGGTGGTGTCCGTCGACGGCCGGCGTGTGCGAGTCGCAGTCGACAAGCTTAAGAACGGTTCGCACCTCTTGTATCGCGGTGGCCTCATGCGCAACGTCGCCGTCGCGAGCTACGTAAAGATCGTGAAGGGTTTCGTCGAGTTGATTGCCAAGGTCGACGGTGAGGTGGTCGAAGAGGATCGCGGTGCGACCACGGCATACCGTCGCGGTGTGGACCTGCTGTCCCGCCAACTCGACGTGAGCCTCGTCGGCTACCTCGAGGGCGGACGCTTCGAGCGGGGCGTTCGCGAGATGCCACTCCTTGACAATGAATGCTTCATCCTCACGGAAGACGAATTCGGGCTCATCCACACGTTCGTGTCGGGCGGGGATGAGCCGCTGGAGATCGGGGCATTGGCGATGGAGCCGACACAGCCGGTCGCTGTCGGCATCAACGCGATCTTCGCGAGCCACGTCGGGATCTTCGGCAACACCGGCAGCGGGAAGTCGTACACGCTCGCCAAGCTCTATCACGAGCTGTTCAAGAAGTACGGCGCGATCGAGACCTTCCGACAGCGGTCCCAGTTCGTGTTGATCGACTTCAACGGGGAGTACGTCAACCGCGAGGGTGGGTCCGAGGAGTACGCGACGGCAGCCATTGCCGGTGACGACGTGAAGCAGGTCTACGACCTGTCGACCCATGATGACGGTGGGCATCGCCTGCCACTTCCGAAGACTGCGGTCCACGACCCGATGTTCTGGACCGTGCTGCTCGATGCGACCGAGAAGACGCAAGCTCCCTTTATTTCGCGAGTGCTCAAGAGTGACTACTGGGATCGGTTGCTACCCGACCCGCAGGCATTGCTTGACGTGATCGGTGACCTGGTTGCGCGTGCAACGAAGAGCAACGACGGTGCGCTCGACCGTCAGCTGCCCATCAACTTTCTTGAAGAAGTAATGTTCTGCCTTGGGGATCGGGCTTCATCCGACTTGACCGCGCTGATTGAGGAGATGCGGTCAGACCTTGGCTATCACAGCCTCAACCACAACTTCTTCTGGGAGGCGAAGCCAAGCAGTCAGCGCAAGTGGGCGACCGATGCGGGTTGGACCGACTTCATCAAGCAGAAAGTCACCGCAATCCAGCAAGATTTCTCGGCCGTCGACGACGTCGATCTCGTGCGCTTCAAGCTCGTGCTCCAGTTCTACCGCGATGTGATCAGCGGGTTTGCTAACCGCGAGCATCTGGGGCCGATGATGAAGCGGATGGATGAGCGGGTGCCGAGTATCAAGCGGCTCGTCAGGGTCTCCGACGACGCATTCACTGCGGTGCCGCTGACCGTTGTGTCACTTAGAAACGTCAACCTCGCCATGCGCAAGGTCATTCCCATGATCGTCTGTAAGCACCTTTACGACGCCAAGAAGCGCACCGACCCGCGAGGTCAGCGATACCTGAACTTGATCATCGACGAGGCGCACAACATCTTGTCGAGGGAGTCAGCGCGCGAGAGCGAGGCATGGCGTGATTACCGCCTGGAGACGTTCGAGGAGATCGTCAAGGAGGGCCGCAAGTTTGGTGTATTCCTCACGATCGCGAGCCAGCGACCGCATGACATCTCCGAGACGATCGTCTCGCAACTTCACAACTACTTTCTCCACCGGCTCGTGAACAACCTGGACGTTCACGCCATCGAGAAAGCAGTTGCCTACCTCGATCGAGTGTCGTTCGAGTCCCTGCCGATTCTGCCCACGGGGACCTGCGTCTTGTCCGGTGTCTCGGCCCAGGTGCCCGTCGTCGTGCGGATCGGACTGCTGCCGCCGGAGTCTGCGCCGAATAGCCGGACTATGTCTGTGACGACGGAGTGGCTCACGCCGCTCATCGGCGACTCCTATGATGATGAGCCACTGGACGAACCGGATCTGAGCGATGCGGATTGGCCGTCCGATCCACCGTTCTGATCACGGCTTCCCGGACCTGCAGAACAACCTGCAGCGGTTCGCCGACCTGGGCCTCGAAGTGTCTCTCACGGAGGTGGACATCCGCGCGTTCGTGACGCAGAAGAGCAACGGCGACTACGCCAACACCCCGGCCGACCCGGCGGAGGCCGCGGACCAGGTCGACTGGTGGGCGCGGACGCTTGAGGCCTGCCTCGCGGTGGAGGCGTGCAACTCCTACACGGTATGGGGCGTCTCGGACGCGAACTCCTGGATCCCCGGCTGGTTCACTGGCCAGGGCGCGGGGCTGCTGTACGGCGAGCACAACAACCCGAAGCCGCAGTACGAGGCCCTGCGCGAGGTGCTGCGCAACGCCGTCTGAGCGGCGACACGGCATGACATCGCGTGAGTTGCTGTGGCGGTGAGCGTCCGGTCGGCTGATGATCGACCGGCCGCCTGGCGCAACGAGAAGACCGGAACCATGAGGGCTCCGGTCTTCTCGCGTGTCCGCCCTCTCAGATGGGACCCCGCCGGCCATGACCATAAACGTTCCAAAAACCCCGTTCAAGGTCCGAAACTGGCCGGAATCGTGGGGTGCCATACCGTACGATGAGGGCATGAAAACCGCGGAATTCCGCGGAAGTTCGCCTTTTCCAGCACTGGGTAAACCGGCCCTTTTGGCCTTCAATTGTTCTCGGGTCGGGTCCATACTTGTCGGACGTTCAGAAGTTGCATCCCGTAGATCATCTCGGTTACTCGTACCGCCAACGCGAGTACACCGGCCGGGAGAGCCTGGTGACCGCGCGCCTTAGTGTGGTGATGCCCGTCGCGATCGGCGTCTACTTCCTGCACGCACCCGCTCACTTGCCGCCTGCCGCGATCTTGAGGCGGTGTGGATCGCCCGCATGAGTAGTAGCTTGCCGACATCGAGCGCACTGGGCGTCGTCCGAACAGAAGCGTCGGAATCGGGTCGGGTCGGCCCGGCGTGGCTCGCGGTCATCGCTCACGCAACCCGTCCGGCACGTCGCTAGGAACTACATTCACGAGCGCAGCCCTAGTACCTAGGAGGCAGCGCAAGTGTCCAGGGGCGCGATCCTCCTCGCCATGTCCGCGGTGCTCCTCGTCGCCACCCAATCTCATCGTCGCAGAGCTGCTGGTGGCGCGAGTGTTGTTTATAGCCGGGGCTCGCCAAGTGCTGACCTTCGTCCACACTCGGCGGGTCAACAAGGCACCGTCACACGCTCCCGCAGACCGCCAAGCGGTGCAGACCGGCTGGCGGGCGCACTCCCGTCCGAATCGTGACTATGACGACCCGGCGCCCGCAGCCGCACGCCCTAGTGCATATCCATTTCCGCGCCTGTATGTTGTCGGCATGCGGACTTGGACGAGAGACTTGGAGGCGGTCCATGCGCTGACCCAATCCCGGCGGTATCTCGAGGCTGAAGCGATTCTCCGCGAGGCCATCGACGGTTGCACCGCCGAACAAGCCACACGCCGAGCAGGTGCAATCGCGCGAGCCATCTCGATTCTGCCAGCCGACCGGCAGGGAGACCTCTGGAAGATGCACGTGATGTCAATGACGGGCCTCCGGGAGACCGTGGAAGCACCGCCCGGAATGGTCAACACTGGCGCCAGTGACGAAAACGCGTCAACTGTTCTTCGAGCCGCCAGCGAGCAACTAGTCGATGGGCAGCGATATGCCTACGAACAGCGCGTCATTGATCAAGCAGTAATCGGTAAAACAATTACAGAAGTCCGGGCACTCCTCAGTCGAGTACGTCCTTCGGAGGCGCAACAAATTGCAACGGACTTGATAGATTCGATGCGTGACGATGAAGTACGTCAGAACCTTAACCAGTTACAGGAATTAGCCGACGCCTTTCATCCCAAGCGTCAGCGGGCACTTACGCAACGCATCGAATACAAACTCGCGTCTGCGCATCAAGCGACTAATCCTCGCACTACTAGAAAAATCGATACTGAAGATCAGCTTCACCAGCTTGCCGATGCCGATGCCGATGCCGATGCCGATGCCTCCGTCGAGCGGAAAAGGAGATTTATAACCGGTGGTGAGGACCGTAGCCCTGCAACAGAAGGCTCACCGAGCCGATCGCCTGTTGCCAGTCAGTCGGTCAATGATACATCCACCATAGACCGCTTGCTGGTTCTGCGGCAGAGGTTCATGGCGGAATTGGATGACCTGAGCCGATATCACATCTTCCAATGGGCCACGTACTATCGATCCACTCTATTGGACTATTTTGGACTTTTCCTTGATGACATCGCCAGTCACAGCGATGACGCCTCCGCGACACTAGACGTAGTGCGCGCGTGCTTGATGAATCACGCAAGGGAGGTCTTCACGAAAGGCTACAACTACTCGACAAGGAACGGGGTTGACGAGGAGTCGGCATACCTAAAGTCACTCAGTGGGCTACAGCGATTCCTAGACCTGCCGGTCGAGTTTTACCTCGCTGAACTGCAACTCGGACCGGACAGTAATCATGCTCGCGCTCTTCGCGGTCTCTGTTCTGCAATGATTTGTGGAATTCTCCGTGGATATGCGTTCGCGAAGTTCAACGAAGATGGCGCTCCTAGTATCCTCTCTGAGTACTCTCGGTCATGGGCATTTGTTATCCCGTTCATGACCGCAAGTGATATTAGCGAGTTTGCTTATGCTATGCAGCCAGGTGACTTCATGAACGGCGTACATGACAGCGTTCGCCCGCTGGCCGAGGCAATTGACCGCCTGCTCGAAGATGATCCTACCTCGGCGCCATTGCCGACTCGCGCGCTATATTCACACGCATCTCGTCGCATTGATGTCACCCTACAACTTCCTGCCCTTGACTCTCATCAATTCGATATACAGTGCTTCCTGTCAGAGCAGTTCGTTGGGGTGCCCGACCTAGAGAATGCCGTTTCGCGAGCCATTCTGATTGTCGTTGCTCCATTACGCGCGGATGTTCGCGCACATGTGCAAAGCGTCGATCGACTGGCGAGCATTGTCGTGTCAACTATTGGAGGGGTTACGGAAGATGTGTCCGCCCGGTTGCGCGCGAAGCTATCGGCACTGGCGCACCGTCATGATTCGGCTTCTATCGACCAGCGGATAGAGTACAATTACGCGGCCGAGTTTCCGCTCGAGGAACCCGAAATGCTGAAATACAATCTCGTGTACCGAGGCAGCGTACGTCAACTCATGCGAACCCATGAGCGTCATAGCGGGATTCGCCTTTGGTGCAGCGTTAGGCGTAGTGGTAAGACGACGGCAAGCCTCAAGGACCTTGGCCCTGCCTCCAACCGGTCCGTCGTTGTGACTCAGACGTGTGAACGAACAAGCCAACCTTCCGAGCGGGGCGAATTTTACGCGGAAATTCAACGGGCACTCGAAGCGGGGAAGCGCCTCCCTGATAACTTCGTCACCCTGGCAGTGCGGCGCTGCCTCCCTACCGCGGGCGAGATAGACTCCCACATAGTACTCGTCCTCGACGAGTATGAGACTCTATTTGGTGACCTCGCCACCTCTCTTGAGGACACGCCCGCCTTGCGGTATTCGGTCGTTCAACCCCTGCTAAACCAGTTGGTCGCATTTGCGAGGGACAATCTCCTTGTGCTGATGGGGCAGCAGCCGGACGCCCACTTCATCTTGCTCGACCAGAACCAACTGAGCCCCTTGGTTCAGCAGGACTCTTTTCCCTTGTTTCCGCACGACGCTTCGTCGCCCTCGTCTGGCGAGTTCTATGAACTGATGACGAAGATCATGACGAAGCATGTGAAGCTAGACTCCGATTTCGTCACGCTCGTCCACAATGAGACGGCCGGGCACCCGTTCTTGACAGTTCAGCTTATGCGGTTCTTCATGGCTTGGTTGATCGAGGGGCGGCGATCGATGTCGGCCCTTAGTCCTATTCGTCCTGAACTGCTTGTTGAATTCACAGATTCACAACTAACGCGTAAGAAAATCGCAATGACTGATCATTTTCGCTTGTTCACCAACGCAGCCGCACAGCACCTGTCGGCTAAAGGCAGAGAAAAAGATCCGTGGCTCGCTGCCGTATACCACGCTTTGCGGACTCTTGCGCTCGATTCACCTGATTCTCTCTCATTAGGGCTCGACGATTTTGTGACGGTCGCACCCGGGTTTGATGAGAATGCGGCGGGCTACAACCTTCTGGCAACGGGTGCGCGGGCGAATTTCTTCGCATTCGATGACCACTGTTTCGGGCCGCGAATTCCACTCCTCGCCAAGATCGCGGCATCCGTGGCACAGGCGTGACTCTTTTGATACGGGAGGACCCATCGCCCGAACTCGTCGCTGCCGCCGTCACAGACCTTGTAGCGCAGAGAGTTGAGGGCTTGAATGTCTATTGGATCGGTGTCACAGGCGGGCGTGATGAATTCCATACCGCATTGACGCGACGACTCCGGAATACCGATACCGTTGTCATCGTCGTTCGGGGTGATGGATTCAGAAACCCTAACGCCTTGACGTCCGACCTCATGGCGCTTCTGGAGAGCAATCGATCCGCGTTTGACGAGTTGTTCGACTCGCGGAGTGACGGCCCACTCATCAGTATCGGAGTAGTACTCGTGGCGCGGACTGCGCTCGAAATCCCGCAGTCGTCATCGCCCGGAGTGTGGCCTGAATGGGTCCCATTCGTCGGCGGCAAAGAAGTGTCGTGCCACATCCAGGACATCTCTCACGATATCTCCGTTCCCCTCGATTCGCCTTCTCTCGAACTATCACGTGTCAGTAGGGCACTGCATGCGCTTGAACGAGCCATGGTACGACGTCTGATCTACAGTTCCCAAGTCGATGATAGTAAACAGATTGGGTTGTACCTTTGTCTGAGCCGGGGCACCGATAAAGCGGGATGGACCGGATTCATACGCAATGCGGACGTAGTTTCCAAGAAATCCACCCCTAACGCTTATCGGCCGTCCGTGCGTGATGGTGCAGCGCTCACTAGCCGCCTGTGGAATGTCTCCACGGCGGAATCGCCGGCTAGGGCCCGTGAGCTTGAGCAGCACCTTCGGGTCGCTCTAGTGATCGATGACGCCGACGTGCCCGATGCGTGGAGGCAGTCGGTTTTCCAAGTCCTTGCAAGACCATCGAACGTGAAGTCCCGCCAATCCGGGTCGCATGACTTCGTGCAGGACATGCTAGTGAACATCGCGACGGCTTGCCAATTCATAACTTCCGCGCATCATGCGGGTGACTATCCGAGTTTCCCGATCCATTTGGCGCGAGCGATTGCCGACGAACTGTTGTTTAGTCTGTCGCGTGCTGAAGCTGTAATCAATGGATTACCGTCCATCGAACCCTCCTGAGAAAGCAAGAGTGTTCCCCTACGCGCGCATGCATTTCGGCATGCAGATCGGAGTATCGTGTCCACGAGCGGCGTTCTACTGATCGACTGGGAGAATCTCTCTGGAGCGGTCCTTGGCAGGGGCATGGTCGTGGAACGCGCATTGGTGGACGACATCTGGTCATACGCTGCCGAGGAGTTTCCCGGGAGATTGCGCGCTCACATCGCCGCGACTTCGTTCGATCCCACAATCAGATCTGTCACAAATGAACGGCTCATTGATCGCTACGAAGTGCGTAGCACAAAGGAGCAGGCCGACATCGCGCTTACCGTCATGGCGATGGATTATCTTCATCGGGGCGTTCGTGACTTCATTCTTGTCACGGGCGATCAGGACTTTGTGCACCTCATCGAGCGCCTCCTCGAGGACCAAGCACGCGTAACGGTGATCTACGGTGATCGGAGCCGCCTCAGTAATGTGCTCCGCCATACGCTCAATCTGCCTGGTGTCCTTTCGCGTGACGTGGACGAGATTGCGAGGTTGCGTCGGCGACAAGCGGAGAGCGGTGGGCGATCTTTCGTTTCCTTGCTCGAGTTGCAGCGTCGTGGTCACATCCTCGGGGGGAAGGTGACTGACGAACGTATCCGACTTCTGTCCGACTGGGGCATTATGCACAGCCAGGACGAGACCGAGTTCTACGCTCTGGTCAAAGATTTGGGCGAGCAGACTGTGCGGCGGGATGCCGCGGTAGTCGGTCGTGACAGGGGCAGTTGGGAGCCACGAAATGCGACACGCACTTATTTGAAAATTACCCCTGAGCGCCTCAAGGAGATCGTAGGGGTCGACCACCTCGTTCGTGTCCTTAGTTCACGGCAGCGCGGTGTATCCCCGCGAGAATTGCGCGCCGGCCCCTTCCGTGATGATGGTGGTCAACTACTGGATAAGGCATTGGATGCGCTGGTATGCGTTGGTATAGCGCGCAAAGGCCCTAATGACGTGTACGACCTTGTAGGTGAGGCGATGCCATTGGGTTATCTGGAGCAGTTATGGCGGATATATGCCGCAATTTCTACTACGTGTTTCGAAAGAAGCGTCTCAAGTTTCCCGTTCAGTCAACTCGAAGGCTTGCTACGCGCCGGCATCGGACAAGGCGAGGATTCAAGATCGTCGAACCGCGTGAAGGGCTCCATTCGCTATTCGAGCGCGGCAGGTGTTATCGACAAGATTGCGGTTGGTGGAAAGGCTCATGTAGTGGCGCTCGCAACTCCGCTAAGTCGCCCGATTGAGCGCGCTTATCGGATACTCTACGATGGCTTCGCCTCAAGGCTAGATCAGACCGTGTCCAAGCAGGACGTTCACGGTTTTATGGAAGAACACGACCTAACGCGCACCGTGCCGGATTTCGGATTCGATCCCCGCGACCGCGATCGCGTTCTTAGAGTGCTGAGACAGTCGGGCCTGCTGGGCAATGATGAGCAAGGCTTGACCATTCGGCGTACTAAGTGGGGCGACGCCATCATGTCGACGCAATGATGCCGGGATGCTGACCCGTTAGCAGTGGACGGATTTCACAGTTCTGTCGATCGAGATTTCTTACTCAGGGCAGTTTGCGCCCGTAGTTCCACGTTCGGGGAGGAGCGATGAGCCGTGAAGTCCTTCCTCGCCGTGCTCGTGCCTCGCTGCCACCGCGCTCGTCGCGTCAGCGTCTCCGGCTGACGAGTACCAGATCGTGACCTCCTGCCTGAGTGACGAACAGGAGCTATGGATCTGTGGTGACAGCAGCGCGCCGGCTCGTGGCAGGGAAGCTGACGGTGGTGAGGCAGGACGCGCCCGGTGGGGTGTCCGTGCTGCTGGGTACCGAAGGCAAGCTGTGGGTTGCGGACCCGACACGGTGCTGCGTGGCCGCTCGACTGCATGCCCCGTCCTCGAGGAGTCGATCCTGGGCGCAACGGTCGAATCCCAGATCCAACTCGTGCGCTAGCAAGTCGCACCTGCACTGTTGTGGCATAGGCGGCCGGGGTGTATAGTTGGGTATCTAGGGGAGCGGTGGAACGCTTGCGACGAACATATGTACTCCCGAGCGCAATCCGACTCATAACCCGGCCCCAGTCCATGGACTGGGGCTTTCTTTGTGCTCCGTTCGGGGAACGTCGCCTCCGTCCGCTTCATTGTGGGCTGTGAATGAGTGGGCTTGCGCGGGCGTGTCTGTGCCGGCCATGCGAGCCTGATCTCCGCCGGAGAGGCGGTCTAGTGCGTTGAGGTGCGTACCGTACTTGCGGGCTCGGTCGACTTTTCGGCGATGGAGCGGGGTCGTCGGTTCTTCTTGCCGATGATTGCCGTTTCAGCACAACGGGGCTCCGGCGTTGTTCGCCGAGGTGGAGTTTGAGGCGCTGCGTTCGATCGTGGTGGGGTTCGTCCGCTAGCACTGTCGTCGGCGTTACAGGTTGCACGCGTTCTGTGCGTGGACTCCTCAAGGCCAACGTGCCGGTTGGAGTGTCTCGTCCGACTTCACTATCTGATCTCGCTCACCCTGCCGTGTCTAGGAAGATCTCCTGCATAACCGGAATACCTGTTGCCGTACGGGCGGATATTGTGACGTCGAACACGCTCTCCAACTGGGGTCCACCGAACGTTCGACCCATGCCCACCACGTCGATCGTCACGCGGTTCCCGCCGGGGATCTTCTTAATGATGCTCTTGTCGTGGAGCTTCAACGCAGCGTCGTCTGGAAGTGACACCTCGACATCGAAAGCGGTCTCGGTGCCGCGGTTGACGATTTGTAGCTTATCGACTCGATCGCCGCTCTTGCTGAGATACCTCACGTCGAAGTCGATTCCCTTGGGTGCTCCGGAGTTTGACGGCAGGGGGTGTCCCAGTGACAGGGCTTCGGCCGGTGAAGGTGGTGCGGTAAAGTCCCCGGTCGTATGCCAGTCCGTGCCGTTAAGGTCCACGTCGCATCCCGCTGTCTGCAGGCGCAGAGCCAGCTCCTGACGGCGAGCGACATCGTTCGTTAGCCGGACGGCATGTCGACCCGCGATGTCGCTGAAGGGGCGAACATCGCCGACCTCGACGAGCACCGTCCGCCTTGGATCACGCCCGAGGGCCATTCCTGCCTCGAAGAGCACATTCGGTCTGGCCTGGGCAGAGGGCTTCGTTTCCGAGTCATTCTTCCCGTGGCCGTACTGCGGCTGCAGGTAGGCGATCTCATCGGGAGTCATGAGCACGACGATGGCCGCCGCATGCGACAGCGCAGCGTCGAGCACTTGTCCGATATACGGAGATGCCTCTCCCGTGAGGTGGACGGCGTGACTCCACTCCATGGGGGAGAGATTGATGCTGCGAAGGAAATTGAACATCGCCGCCCGCAACGCTCCGTTTCGGCCATGTACTACAAATACTGAGCGAGCGTTCATCACCTGGTCCGCCAATTCATCCTCCACTTTCATCGCCGCTGAGCGTTATCAAACGATGCGTTACTCACAGAGTACGAGCCTTTCCGGAGATGACCTGTCGGAACGCCGGTACATCCGCAGTAGCAGGGGCGGCCCAACCAGGACAGGCTCCTCACCCAGGAGTGAGGCGACGGGCGCATCAACGCTGTAACCTCCTAACAAGCGGAGCGAGGGTCGCCAGATCTGCTACTACACCAGGCGCAACGACCGTACCCCCCGGACCGGCGCCGTGATCGACGGAGTCGTGCAAGCACTCCGGGCTGCAGGCAGACGTCCCCGAGGAGACTGTCCCGCAACGTAGAGCGCGGCTGACGCTGTACTGCACGACTGCTCGTATAACCTTCAACCGGTCGAGAATGGCGGCGCTACCGAGGTCACCGATGGTCTCCACGATTCGGCGGGCGGCGGTCACTGACTGCTCAGCCTCTCAAAGGGCGTCCTGCGCTTCGCTTCGAGCCCTCGCTCCTGGTGCATGAGGCGTGCGCTGAGCCCGATGAGTTGGCACGCGAGGTTCTCATATTGCACCCGATCGAGGGGAACCCGCTCGATCTCTAGCCGCGTCCCTGCGACCGCCAAGTTCAACATGGCCCTCGTCCAGTCATCGTTGTCCCCTCACAGCGTTCACCCGTGCCCGTGCCCGCGCCGGCATCACGATCTCGACTGGACCTGGTATCGAACACATGTTGAGACCAAATCGAACGTGGCATTCGTGGACGTGGGAAAACCGAGGGCGCCGTCCTGCGCCCTACACCGTGCAGCATGAGGTCTGAATGTCCCGATAGGTAGCGAGACTTCCGCGCGGCGAGCACGAGTTCCATCTACGGGACAACACAGCTAGCACCGGTGGCGCTGCGCTGAGTGCTCAAGACAATGACGGACCCGAACTCCTGGATCCCCGGCTGGTTCACCGGCCAGGGCGCGGGTCTGCTGTACGACGAGCACAACAACCCGAAGCCGCAGTACGAGGCCCTGCGCGAGGTGCTGCGCGACGCTGTCTGAGCGACGACGTGGCATGACATCGCCTGAGCTGCTGCGCGGTGAGCGTCGGGACGGCTGACGATCGACCGACCGCCCGGCGGAACGAGGAGACCGGAGTCCATGAGGGCTCCGGTCTTCTCGCGTATCCGCCCTTTCAGATGAGGACCCCGCCGACCGTGACCATAAACGTTCCAAAAACCCCTCTGAAGGAGGCAAATGGGCCCGAATCGAGGGGCGCCGTTCAGTACGATGAACGCATGAAAACCGCGGAATTCCGCGGAACTTCGCCTTTTCTGCTGTTGGGCAAACCGACCCTGTCTACTTTCAGTTGTTCTTGGTTCGAGTCAGCGATGCTTCCAGGCCAGCCCACAGGTCGGGGTCAACCCAGCAAGCGGAATGGATACTCTCGTCGAGGTGCGGGCAGGGCTCGCCACAGACACGCTTGCCTGCCGGGCAAGTCGAACGCCGGGACGGCCTGCGCCGTTGGGTTGCAAAATTCATGAGTCGCGTTGAGTGCTCGTGAGAGTACCGAGGGAATCGGGGCACCCACCCGGCATGCGTTGAAGGAATCAGATCCTTGCGAAGGGATTCGGGTTGGGCTTTTGTCCGTTCGCCAACCGCTCGGCGATGAGTACGTTCAGTCGCATGAAGTAGAGGTCGGATGTGATGCGTCCCGCGCTCCGATAGAAGCCGACCATGGCCGACTCGAAGACATCTCGTGCGAGCACATCTCCTCGGGCTGGGCTGGTCCGGAGTCCGCGGATCGCGTCGAAACCGCGCGCGGACGCGAGCACCGCCTGCTCGAACGGCGAGATCCTTTCGAGACTTCCGGCGCGTAACTCCTTTGCGGCCTCGTTCAGCCGATCGACCTCCGACTCGAAAGCCTCCCAGTCCCCGAGCAGCAACCGACTCTGGGTGGGCGCGTGGTGGAGGAGAGGGGTCTCACCGGCGATGCCCTCGCCGAGGGGGCGACGGGCGATCGCGGCTGCCGCCTCATCGGCGAGGGTGGCGCCCTCCGGCATCCCGGCCTGAGCGGCGTGAAGGGCCAGCGTGAGGAGCACGGGTGCCGACTGAGGCATCTGACGCCAGTACGACAGCGCGGTCCCGACACGATCGCGGCCCTCGTGGAGTCGACCCGCCTTGATGAGCGCCGCGGCCTCCCAATCCGATGATGCATCGAGAGGATAGTCCGCCCCCGAATGCTCCCGATTCCATGTCCGGCGCTCTTCGAGCAGGTTCGCGCTCCGCTCGTATTCGCGGCGCGCAGAATCCCAATCTTCGCGTGCCCAGAAAATATCGGGAAGCTGGATCGCCAGCGAAGCATCGAAGAAGCCGGGCATGTCGGCGGCATCCCGTCGCGCACTCGCTTCTTCCGCGCCCACCTCCCGGGCACCGATCGCTTGGCCGAGCTCACCCTCCAGAATCCGGTTCAACTCATCCGACTGGTTCACCGCGGCTCCTAGAGCTTGACTTTCACGACTTGGGTGTTCCGGCCGTGACGCGCCAGGCCACCGATCTGTCGCCAGAGTCTCTTCAGATCCGCGATGTCGGGGACGAAGACGACGACTTTCGCGTTCTTCAGGCGCCGATGAAGGAAGTCCCGCATGACGTTGACGTCGACGGTCGAGCCGGGGTACATGTTTTGGAGTGCTCGGCGCAGCCGCTCTTTCGCGGCCCGGGCTTCCGGTCGCGAGCTCGTCATCAGGCTCTCGATGGCGTCAGAGGTCCAGTGCGCGCCGGTCTGGGTGCCGAGCGATGGAGTATTGAGCTTCGGCTTCTGCTGCATCTTCATCTCCATGTGGACCAGGTGCACTCGGCCGGCGGGGTCGATGGCGATGCCGATCCGGTCGATGCCCCACCCGGAGCCCGTGTACTGTCCGGGGATGATGTAGTCGAACTCCTTGATGCCGGGAATCCTGATCTCGCCACGTCGAAGCCCCCGGTCGACGTACGCTTCGAAGTCCTCACCCGTCACCACCTGTCCGACACGCTGAACGGCTATCGGGGAGACCACCGGGGGAGCGTCACCCGAGGTCGGGGGCTCCATCACGTATTGCTGGCCGCTCGCCTCGATCTCGGGCTCGTCCTCGATCAATTCGTCGGCGACAGCGAGGGCCGTACCCGCGGCTTCGAGTCCGGCGTCCATCGCGCCTTCCCGCCCCGCGCGACGCCGCGCTTCGCGGAGAAGTTTCTCACGCATCGCTGCGTCAAGAGCTTCGAACTGTGCTTTGGCGGCTGCTCGCCGAGCGGCGACTGAGACACCGGCCCCGTACGCGTCCAGGAAGACGCCGACGGTGTCCATGACCGCGGCGACCAATGCCCCCGACACCTGTCCCTGTGCCACCAGCGCCAGATCGTCTCGCACCGCTGCATCCGCAGCGGTGCTGAGGCTGAGGTACTTCTGCCAACTGTCGACCGCTTGACCTGCTCCGATCCCCACACCGACTCCAACGAGCAATGCGGCGGTTGCTCCGCCGGTGAAGGGGGCAGCAATGAGCGCCGCGGCAGCGACGACGCCGAGTCCCAGCTTCGTCCAGAATTGGCGCGCTTCCACATTCGCGAGTTCTCCGCGGGCCAACGCTGCGTTGAAGGGCTCTGACCATTTCGCCGCTGGGGTGAAAGGCACAGCGATCGGGCCGGTGAAAAGCTGAGAGTGCAAGGCGATCAGGTCGAAGTAGGCGATGTCGCCGCTGGACAGCATCGTCTGGCTCTCGCCGATCTTGTCAACCGTGCGTCGAAGAGTACCTTCCATGGCCGTGCGCGCCTGCTCGGCCGTGCCAGCATTAGCCAATTCGTCGAGGCGGTCCTGCTGCAACAGCACATAGATCGATGGGTAGAGGCTTGCGAAACCTCGTACGACAGCGGTCAGACGGTCATGCTGTGTCTTGGTCTGCTGCCAGGTGGCCAACTGCGGCTGCTCCTTGCCATCCGGCGCTACCTGGGGCGCTTTATCGGGATCGAAGTAGGCAGGCAGATACGGGGGCGAGATGCTGTCGCGTCGGTTCATGTTCACCTGGTGGCCGACCTGGATCCTGGTCAACGCCCGTAGCGACTGCTGAAGCGTTCGTACCTTGCGCGCCATCGCCTGAACGTCCTCGATGTATGCCGGCTCGGCGATCGGCGGCTTGGCATTCGGTCGCCCTCCGGGGAGCACGAGTCCCAGGCGTTCCGCCTCTATGCGCGCGCCTCGCTCGTTGTCGTCGAGATATAGCGATGCAAGCTTCACGACGTCGGTTTTGAATGCATTCCGGATGTCGCGTACTGCCGGCAGCGCGTTCAGCTGATCGCTCTCCTCCAGCGAGAGCTTCCACAGGGCCTGATTCCGTGCTGCGACCGCAGGAAGGGTCGCGCCGAACGATCCCCAGATCGCGGCCACATGCCCTTCTTCTTCGTCCGTCACCACGCCATGGACCATCTCGCGTACGAGTATCAGCCGCAAGGTTTCCGACAGGGACCCGAGTCTTGCCGATGATAGGGACGACGTCAGTGCGAACGCGACGTCATCGCGGTCGACATTGTCGAGGCTGGCGAAAACTTGCGTCACCATTGCGTCTTCCGCCGGCAGCCGCTGTGCAAGCTCAGCGCCGAGAGCTTCCTCATCCAGGCCGAGGATGCCCGAGTGCTTGTCGATCAGGTCCGACGCCGGTGTCCGCTGCACCGCCCGAGGTGTAGTCGTAGTCCGCGCGACCGCCTGTGCGACCGCGGCGTTACCCGCCATTCGCTGAAGGTGGCCGATCGCGGCGAAGGATAGCTGATCCGCCGTAGCCGGGGCGGTCGAGGACTCCAGGGAAGCCATGCTGCTTCCGGACTCGGAGCTGGGCCTCGCCTCAGTGGAGCGCGAATGAGCGCCTACTGCTGGCGCGTCCCGCGCTGCGCGCGTCCGGACACCTGGGTCGACACCGTGAGCCACTAGACCATGCTTCGCCATCGCACACTGGCCCTGCCGTGCTGTTGAGGTGACGGCAAGTGCACCATGATCTGCACGGAAGGGCAGAGGACGGCGACGAACTCTTGCTGCGTCCTCCGAGAGATCAGCTGCCCATTGCACCTGATCGACGGCTCACATCATTGGCTAGAAGCATCCCGCCACGAAGGTACGCCGCCGAACCCGGACGCCCCTAGAGGCCCGCGCCCGCGGGCCGCCGATCAGCTCGGGTGCCGCCCCAGCAGACTCAGGTCCGCCGCGCTCGCGCGCCCGTCGCCCGTGTTGCGCTGGTGCCAGTAGGGGTAGGCCAGCGGGGTCGCGCTTGCCTCGTCGAGGCGTGCGATCTCCTCGTCGGTCAGCGTGAGCTCGGCGGCGCCGAGGCTGTCCTGCAGCTGCTCCTCGGTGCGGGCGCCGACGATGGTGGAGGTGACGCCCGGCTGGGCGAGGGTCCAGGCCAGGCCGACCTGGGTCGCGGATGCGCCGCGAGCCTCGGCGATCTCGACCAGCACCTCGATCGTGTTGTAGAGGCGGTCCTCGTCGTAGATGGGCGGCTCGCTCCAGCCCTCGAAGCGGCGCGAGCCCTCGGGGGCATCCTGGCCGCGGCGGTACTTGCCGGTGAGAAGCCCGCCGGCCAGCGGGCTCCAGACGAGGATGCCGAGGCCCTGGTCGAGGGTGATCGGCACGAGCTCGTTCTCCGCGTCGCGCGACTGCAGCGAGTAGTAGATCTGCTGGCTGGCGAAGCGCTCCGTGCCGTTCGTGTCGGAAGACCACAGCGCCTTCATCACGTGCCAGCCGGAGTAGTTGGATGCGCCGATGTAGCGGACCTTGCCCGAGCGGACGAGGTCGTCGAGCGCGGAGAGGGTCTCCTCGAGGGGAGTGCGGCCATCCCAGCCGTGCACCTGGTAGAGGTCGATGTAGTCCGTGCCCAGGCGTCGGAGGCTGTCCTCGGCGGCGCGGACGATGTGGTGGCGGGAGAGCCCGGCGTCGTTCGGCCCGTCACCCATGCCGCCGCGCACCTTCGTCGCGATGAGCATCTGGTCGCGCTTCGAGCCGAGCGCCTGGCCGAGGATCTCCTCGGATGCGCCGTCCGAGTACACGTCAGCGGTGTCGATGAGGTTCACGCCCGCGGCCTGCGCGATGTCGATCTGGCGGCGGGCGCCGTCGACGTCGATCTGTCCGACGGCGCTGGCCCAGCCCGAGCCTCCGAAGCCCATCGTTCCGAGGCTCATCGTGGAGACCTGCAGGCCTGTGTTTCCGAGATAGCGGTAATCCATGATCCGACCCTACTCAGGGCGGGGGAGCCTGCCACGGCCGTCGCCGACCGGCACCGCGCCACGGGATCCGGCACCGCACCCGAGCGGTGACCCGAGCGGCTGCATACTTCCGTTGAGGTTCCCCTCCTCGTCCCTGCGCCGGTCGTGGCGGGGAGCGCGGCCTTCCAGCGTCGGAGGCGTCCGATCGACGCGCCCCCACAACTTTTCCCCAAGGCCCCTGGCCGAGTGTCGTTCCGGCGACACATCGGGTTCCGCAGGAAGCGTCGCCGATTCCCCTCAGCACACCCGCGATGAGGGCGGCGGAGCGTCGCTCGGGCGCACACACCAGGAAGGCACAGGCAATGCAATCACCCACAGCGCCGGGAACGGCGCACGACCACAGGACCGGTCCAAGGCCGTTCGGTCCCCTCGGCAGGGCACGAAGGAGTGTCCTCGCCGTCACCGCGCTCGGCGTCGTGGTGAGCATCCCGCTCACGGCGCTGCCCGCGCAGGCCGCCGTCACGCCCGTGGCGGCGCCGCACAACATCGAGGTCTTCCCGAACATCGACATGGCGGGGGCATCCGGCTACGACGAGCCCATCGTGATGGAGGTGTGGCGCGACGGCGTCAAGGTCGGCACCACGGGGGCGCCGAAGACTGCCGACCCGCTGGAGATCAACCACACCGCGCCCGACTGCTGGGCCGGCTTCACGCCGGACATCATCCCCGGCGACCAGATCCGCGTCCTCACCGCCGACCAGGTCGACGTGCCGGTGGAGGAGCAGGTCGGCGAGTACATGACCGTGGCGAACATCGACGCCGATCCCGCGCGGAAGGTCGCCCTCGACCCGGACGGCATCCAGAACGACGTCGTGATGACCGGCACCGCCTCCACGCTCGACGGGACGGCCGCCCTTCCGATCGCCCAGCTCGGAGCGGAGATCGTGCAGCCGGCGTGGCGGGACAACGGCTGGCAGCGCCGCGCCATGGGAGCGGTCGCCGGCCTGCCCATGCCCAACGCCACGACGCCGCTTCCCGACGGCGGCGACGGCGTGCTGGCCTACGACCCGGTGAGCGCGACCAACCCGCTGGGCAACCACTGGACCGCGAGCTGGAAGAACATGACCGAGCCGCACGCCACCCTGGCGCTGTCGGGCGAGCAGAACGTCTCCTACTTCGAGCGCGACGACGGACTCGAGGGCAGCGGCCTGACGATCATGGACGTCGACGACATCAGCGGCCCCGCGACGGGATGCCCCGCCGCCGTGTCCGACTCGATCACCGGATCGACGCCGGCCGCGGCCAACATCGCCTTCGTCAACGGCACGGGCGCCATGCGCGTGGAGGGCAAGGCCTACAACGCCGCCTCCGTGCGCCTGACCCTGGACGACTCCGACGGTGACGCCACCGACGCGGTGAACGTCGACGCGGTGCTCAGCACCCCGGCCTCCACGGCGGAGACCTCCGCCCCGGTGGCGCCCAGGAATCAGACCTGGACCGCCTCGTTCCCCAACGACGCGTTCGACGCGCTCGCGGACGGCGACCTGCGCATCTCGGGCGAGTTCCAGCGGGTGATCGAGACCTCGGAGCAGCGCACCGATCCCGAGACGGGCGTGGAGAGCACGGTCTACGTGCACAACACGACCGCGCTTCCGGGCCGCGCACACGCGCTGGTCAAGGACACCGCGGCGCCGCTGGCTCCCACGGCGTTCCCCGCTCCCGGCCGCTACACCACCGCGCAGGCGATCACGATCACCCCCGACGACGAGATCGAGGATGTCGTCCGCTACCGCACCGGTGATGGGACCCAGGCAGACCCGACGTCGGGCTCGCCCCTGGCACCCGCTCCTCTGCAGGTGACCTCCACCCAGACGGTCAAGGCCCGGTCCTACGACAAGGCGGGCAACGCCTCGCCGACGGCGGCGCTGGCGTACACGATCGCCGCGGCGACCGTCCCTCCGGCTCCGTCCGGCGTCTCGGCGACCCCGGCCAACACGTCGGCGACCGTCGTGTGGACTCCGGCGCCGGATGACGGCGGCTCGGCCGTGACCGGCTGGCGGGTGCAGGTGTTCACCGCCACCGGGACGACGCCCCTGCAGACCATCACGGTCACCGACGCCGACCCGACCCTGGAGCCGAACCAGCTCTCGACGGTGGTCGGATCCCTGACCAACGGAACGGCGTACCGCTTCCGGGTCGCGGGGGTCAACAACGTCACCGGCACGCTGCAGTACTCCGCCCTCTCCGCACCGGTCACCCCGACCGCGCCGGTGACGGTGCCGGGCGCGCCGACGATCGGTGCTCCGACGGCCGGGAACGCCGGCGCCACCGTGCGCTGGACGGCGCCGGCGAGCACGGGTGGCGCGGCCATCACGGGCTACTCGGTCCGGGTCTACTCGGGCACCACGGTGGTCCAGACGGTGACTGCCGCGGCGACGGCGACGTCGCTGAACGTGACGGGCCTCACCAACGGCACGGCGTACACGTTCGATGTGCGGGCGGTGAACTCTGCGGGCACCGGTGCATCCTCGGCGAGGAGCGCGGCGGTGACGCCGACCGCTCCGGTGACCGTGCCGGGTGCGCCGACGATCGGTGCTCCGACGGCGGGTAACGCCAGCGCGACCGTGCGCTGGACCGCTCCGGCGAGCACGGGTGGCGCGGCCATCTCGGGCTACTCGATCCGGGTCTACACCGGCACCGGAACCACGGTGCTCCGGACCCAGGCGGTCGGGGTCGCCACCTCCGCGGTCGTCACCGGCCTCACCAACGGCACGGCGTACACGTTCGACGTGCGCGCGGTGAGCTCGGCCGGCACCGGTGCGGCCTCCGCGAGGAGCGCCGCGGCGACGCCGCGGACCGAGTTCGTCGCTCCGACGATCACGGCACGCAGCCCCGGCGTGAGCGCCCGCGTGGTGAGCCAGACCGGGAACATCACGGCCACCTTCAGCGAGGCGGTGACCGGCGTCAGCACGACGACCGCGACCCTGCGCCAGGGCACGACGGCCGTGACCGCCGCGGTGACGTACAACGCCACCACGCGGGTCGTCACCATCGACCCGGCGGCCACGCTGCTCGCGGACCGCACGTACACGGTGACGTTGACCTCGGGCATCCGGGACGTCGCGGGCAACGCGCTCGCCGCATCGAGCTGGTCGTTCACGACCGGGCCCCGCCCGGTCCTGACGACCCGCACCCCGGCGTCCAACGCCACCGGCGTCAGCCGGACCGGCAACGTCACGGCCACCTTCAACGAGGCGGTCAACGGAGTCAGCGGAACCACGGTGACCCTGCGGACCTCGGCCGGAGCGGCGGTGACGGCGGTGGTGTCGTACAACGCGACCACCCGCGTCGCCACGCTCAACCCCTCGGTGACACTGGCGGCCAACACCGTCTACACCGCCACCCTCACGGGCGGCAGCACCGCGATCCGCGACCTCGCCGGCAACGCGTTGACGACGACGACGTGGAACTTCACCACCGGAGCCTCGTAACACCGGCCCGGTGACCACACGAAGCGGCTCCGTTCGGCCAGCCAGGCCGGACGGAGCCGCTTCCGTGTGCCCGGAGCTGGGCGGCTGTGTTCCGCGTTCCGCGGCGGGGATGCGGGCGCACGGGTGCGAGCACGACCACTGTCCGGCACCGGCACCGGCACCGGCACCGACACCGGCACCGGCACCGGCACCGGCGCGGCGACTACTCCGCCGTCGTCTCCTCGATCGCCGCCGCGACCACCGCGCAGCAGTCGCCGCGCTCGGCCATGACCGCGCGCTGGCGGGCCGCGCCCGTGCCGTCACGGAGGATCGACTGCACGCCGGCCAGCACGAGCGCGTGCTCCTCGATGCCGGTGAAGTGGCCGTGCACGTGGTCGAGGAGCGCGAGCACGGCCGCCGCGGCGGGGACCGGCCTCATCGTGCGCGGGTGCAGGAGCGTGTCGCCGAGGCCGGACTTGCTCGCCCGCCAGGAGGCGAGGCGCAGCAGGCTCGTCGGCACGGGATCCGGCGGCGAGCCGGCCGCCCAGTCGCACGCGGCCCTGTCCACGAGCGCGCGGATCAGCACGGCCAGGACGGCAGCATCGGCTGGTCGCAGGCAGACGTCCGCGATGCGCGTCTCCACCGTGGGCGCGTGCCGGGACAGGCGGGCGTCGTAGTAGAGCATCCCGGTGTCGAAGGAGACGTCGGCGTCGAGGATGGCGGCGCACTGGGCGAAGTACGCCTCCGCGGAGCCGAACAGGTCGTAGGAGCCGACGGAGGGCCAGCGGCTCCAGGCCTGGTACCGGTAGCTCGCGAACCCGGTGTCGGCCCCGCGCCAGAAGGGCGAGTTGGCGCTCAGCGCGAGCAGCACCGGCAGCCACGGCCGGATGCGGTCGAGCACGCCGACGCCCTCCTCGTCGGAGTCGACGGCGACGTGGACGTGGAAGCCGCAGGTCAGCTGCTCGTCGAAGGTCAGTCCGAAGCGCTCCTGCATCCGGCGGTAGCGCGGCGCGGACACGAGGTGGGGGTCGCAGGGGAGCGTCCCGGTGGCGAGCGCGACCGCCCGGGCGCCGACGGCCCGGGCCGCGGCATCCGCCTGCCGGCGCCCCTCGAGGATGGTGGCGAGGATCTTGTCCGCCGTCTCCCGCGGCGGGCTGACGACCTCGATCTGCTCGTGCTTGACCTCGAGCTCGAGCGAGGGGCCGAGCATGTCGCGGGCGGTGCCGGTGGCCTCGAGCCCCGCCAGGATCGCCCCGGCCGCAGGGGTCGGATGCAGGGTGGCGGCGTCGACGAGGAGCAACTCCTCCTCGACGCCGACTGTGCGCACGCGTCGCGCCGGGGCGGCGACGCCGCTCATCGCGCACCGCCCTCGGGTGGGGAGAGTTCGCCGAGCTCCGCCCACAGGTGCGCGATCGTCACGGCGCTCCGCAGCAGCATGTCCACCTCGATGCTCTCGTCGCTGGAGTGCCAGTGGTCCTCGGGCAGGCCCGTGCCGACGAAGATCACGGGCGCCTCCAGCACCCGGCCCAGCAGTTCGGCCGGACCGCCGCCGGCGTTGCCCATCCGCCCCGAGACCGGCGCGCCGTGGCTGCGCGTCGCGGCGCGCTCCAGCGCCTGCAGCTCCTCGCCGTCCGGGGTTACGTACGGCTCCTGACCGCTCTCCTCGGCCACCTCGAGCGTGTAGTCGACGCCGTCGGGCATCACCTCGGCGAAGAACGCGCGGATCTGCTCGGCGACCGCGGCGACGCGCTGCCCGGGGACGGTGCGGATGTTGAAGTCCGCCGTAGCCTGCGATGGGATGACCGCGCGCGGGATGCCCTCCGGGTCGCCGGCGAGCACCGAGAGGACCTCGAGCGCCGGCCGGGCCCACAGCCTCTCCGTGTTCGTGAAGCCCTCCTCGCCGCCGATGCTCCGGGTCTCGGTCCTCTCGATCCAGGTGTCGTCGTCGAAGGTGAGGGCGGCCAGCTCCTCCGCGCGCTGCTCGGTGATCTCCTCGACGTCGTCGTAGAAGCCGGGCAGCGCGATGCGCCCGTCCTCGTCGTGCAGGCGGCTCAGCACGTCGACGAGCACGTGGATGGGGTTCGGGCTGAGCCCGGAGACGGCCCCGCTGTGCACGTCGCGCTTCGGGCCGGAGATGCTCAGGGTGGCGCTGACCATGCCGCGCATCGAAGTGACGAGCGCCGGCTGGCCCTCCTTCCACTGCAGGGTGTCGGAGAACACGATCACGTCGCAGGCGAACCTGTCGCCCTGCTCGGCGAGCAGGTCCGCGAGGTGCGGGGAGCCCATCTCCTCCTCGCCCTCGACGAGGAACTTCAGGTTCACCGCCGGCGCCTCCGATCCGGTGGCCAGCTGATGCGCGCGGAGCCCCCACAGGTGCGCCATCATCTGGCCCTTCGCGTCGGACGCGCCGCGCCCGTACAGGCGGCCGTCGCGCAGCACGGGCTCGAACGGGCTCGTCTCCACCCACTCCTCGGGCTTCGCGTGGCGCACGTCGTGGTGGCTGTAGATCAGCACGGTCGGGGCGTCGGCGCTCGCTGCCATCAGTTCGCCGAAGACGGCGACGGCATCACCCGTGTCGATCAGCTCCGTGGCGACGCCTCGCTCGCGCAGGGCTCCGGCGAGCCAGTGCGCCGATCGCGCGACGTCGACGGCGTGCTCCGGCTGAGCGGCGATCGAGGGGATGCGCACCCACTCGCTCAGCTGCTCGAGGATCGTGTCGTAGTTCCCGCGCAGGAAGTCGTCGAGGCGGCCGGTCTCGGTGTCCTGCTTTGCATCGGGGTCGGCGGCCCCGCTGCCGGTGGAGGACTCGGTGTCGGTGGACACGGGCGTCGGCGCGCTGCTCATCTCATCCCCTTCGGCGAGCCACGGTGCTCGTGGGACAAGTAAAGGGCGCGCGAAAGGCGCGGGCGCGGGGGTTGACACCGTAGCCGCGCGACGTGCGGAGCGCGGCCTAGGATCAGGGCAACGTTGGGATCCCACATGTCGAAGAAGAACGGCACCACATCCGCGCGCAACCGCGTCGCGAAGAAGCTCTACGAGGCGGAGCTGAAGCGGCTGCAGATCGAACTGGTGGAGATGCAGCAGTGGGTGACGTCCGTCGGCGCCCGGGTGCTCGTGATCTTCGAGGGGCGCGACGCGGCAGGCAAGGGCGGGGCGATCAAGCGGGTCATGCAGTACCTCAATCCGCGCCATGCGCGCGTGGTGGCGCTGCCCCAGCCCACCGAGCGCGAGCGCGGCCAGTGGTACTACCAGCGGTATCTCGAGCGCCTCCCCACCGCCGGCGAGATCGTGCTGATGGACCGCTCCTGGTACAACCGCGCCGGCGTCGAGCGGGTGATGGGGTACTCGTCCGAGGAGGAGTACCAGCGGTTCCTCCGTCAGACGCCGGTCGTCGAGCGGCTGCTCGTGGACGACGGCATCATTGTGATCAAGTACTGGTTCTCGGTCTCCGACGAGGAGCAGCAGGCCCGGTTCGCATCCCGTCTGAACGACCCGATGCGGCGGTGGAAGCTGTCACCCACCGATCTGGAGTCGATCGTCCGCTGGGAGGACTACTCCCGGGCGAAGGACGATATGTTCGCCATCACGGACATCGACGAGGCGCCCTGGTGGACCATTGAGAGCGACGACAAGCGGGCAGCGCGGCTCAACGTCATCAGCCATCTCCTCAGCGTTGTTTCGCACGAGCGGCTCGAACCCGAGGACGTGACGATACCGGATCGCCCGGAGGTGACGGACTACGTGCGGCCTCCACGCGAGCAGTTCCGGTACGTGCCGGACATCGCGGCCGAGCTGGGTGCACCGAAGAAGAGCAAGAAGAAGCAACCGGCGAAGGCGGCCTGAGGACCGCGTCTGGCGACCCAGGTCACCTCGCGATGTTGGCGACCAGCTCCGCGATGTACACGGCGCGCTCCTCGCGTGTGGCGGGGCGGCCGGGGATGCCGGGTCGCGTCTGCCAGGGTCGCGGCCCGTCGGCGTGGCGGTACTCGACGCCCACCGCATCCAGGCGGGCGAGGTGCACCTCGAGGCGGTCCGTGAACTCGGCGAACGAGCGCTCGCCGCTCGACCACAGGGCCTCGGCGACGGCGCACAGGCGCGGGTACGCGAAGTAGTCGACGGTGCGCGGGTTGTCCATGTGCTCCGTCCAGATGTTGGCCTGGCCACCGAGCACGTGGGTGGCCTCCTCGGCCGTGATGCCGGTGGGCACCGGGTCGAAGGCGTAGACGTCCTCGAGGGTCAGCGAGATGCTCACCGGGATGGGCTCGTCGGGCAGCTCGGACTGCCGGTAGTCCAGGTACACGATGTCGTCGGGGCACGCCACGACGTCGTGTCCGCGCCGGATGGCGACCCGTGCGCCGGTCATGCCGCGCCAGGACGCCACGGTCGCGCTCGGCGCCAGCTCGCCCTCGAGGATCTCGTCCCAGCCGTACAGGCGGCGGCCGCGGGCCGAGATGTGGTCGTCGAGCCGGCGGATGAACCAGGTCTGCAGCTCCTCCTCGTCCGCGAGGCCGCGCTCGCGCATGAGCTCCTGGGTGCGCGGATCGGCGGCCCACTGGTCCTTCGGGCACTCGTCGCCGCCCACGCCGATGAACGGGCTGGGGAACAGGTCCATGACCTCGTCGAACACGTTCAGATAGAACTCGACCGTTGACTCCTCCGTGTTGAGCACGTTGTAGTTGACCCCGAACCGGGTGAACACCTCGAGGGGTTCGCCGGAGACGCCGAGCTCCGGGTAGGCCGCGATGGCCGCCTGGGAGTGGCCGGGCACGTCGATCTCGGGGACGACCGTGATGGCCCGGGCCGCCGCGTAGGCGACGATCTCGCGGATGTCGTCCTGCGTGTAGAAGCCGCCGTGGGGCCGGCCGTCGGTGGGGGAGCCCGGCGCGCCGCCCACCTGCGTCTCCCTCCGCCAGGAGCCCACCTCGGTGAGGCGGGGATAGCGCCGGATCTCGATGCGCCAGCCCTGGTCCTCCGTCAGGTGCAGGTGCAGCGTGTTGAACCGGTGCATCGCCATCAGGTCGAGGAAGCGCAGCACGTCGTGCTTGGGCAGGAAGTGCCGGGCGACGTCGAGCATCACGCCGCGCCAGCCGAACCGCGGGGAGTCCTCGACGGTGACCGCGGGCACCGCCCAGCGGACGCCCTCGATGGGCGCCTTCCGGTACACGTCCGGCGGGAGCAGCTGCAGCAGCACCTGCGCCCCGTAGAACACGCCCGAGGCGCTTCCGCCCTCGATGCGCACGCCGGCGGGGCTGCTCTCCAGCCGGTACCCCTCGGGCCCGAGGTCGTTCGACAGCGTGAGCGTGATGCCGCTGCCGTCGCCGTTGCCCTCGCGCAGGGGCAGGCCGGTCGCGGGCCGCAGGGCGCCGACCAGCCAGCCCGCCACGCCGGCGAGCTCGTCGGGCGCGGTGATGCGGGTCGCCGCGTCGAGCAGGTACTCGCCGGAGCCGCTGTTCACCGAGTTCGGACGGGGGAGGAGGGCGGTCATGGCGGTGGTCCCTTCGCGGCTGCCGGCGGCCGTGCCGGAGCCAGATTGCGGTGCAGGGTCGAGGAGCGACGAGGCGGCGGGTCCGCGCACGGACGTCGTCCCTCATCCCTACCCGGTCGCCCGGGATGTCGCGAGCCGACGCGCGGCACCCGCGGGGATGGCCGACGGATCACCGGTGGCGGGCGAGTGGGGACCTTGCCCGGGTAGGGCAGAATGCGTCCGTGGTCAAGAAGTCCGCTCGTGCGTCCGCAGGCACCCCCGCCCTGGCCCTGCTGGAGCGCGAGTCCGTGCCGCACACCCTGCATCCGTACGACCACGACGCGACGGCCGGTTTGAGCTTCGGTATGGAGGCCGCCGCGGCCCTCGGCCTGGCCCCCGCGCAGGTGTTCAAGACGCTCGTCGCGGACGTCGACGGCGCGCTGACCGTCGCCATCGTTCCCGTCGACCGGCAGCTCGACCTCAAGGCGCTCGCCCGCGCGGTCGGCGGCAAACGGGCCGCGCTGGCGGAGCCGCCGATCGCCGAGAGGGCGACCGGGTACGTCGTCGGCGGCATCTCGCCGCTCGGGCAGAAGCAGCGGCTGGCCACGGTCGTCGACGACTCCGCGCTCGCGTTCGACGTGGTCTACGTCTCCGGGGGACGGCGCGGCCTGGACGTCGGGCTGGCGCCCGCGGACCTGGTGCAGCTCACCGACGCGACGACGGCACCCCTGGCCCGCTGACCGCCCCGCGCGTTCGGGTGCGGCAGTACGCCGCGCAGAACGGTCGCGGAAGGCCTAGGCGGCGGCCGCCTCGCCGGTGCCGGCCGTTCTCGCGAGGTGGGCGGCGAGCACGTCGGTGACGGTGGTCCACTCCCGGGCGCCGTAGCGGGCGTTGTTCACGTGGCGCAGCTGCGCCTGGCCGCTGAACATGCTCACGAAGTACTGCATCCCCTGCCAGGCGGGGAACGGCGTGCCGTCGTCCTTCATCACGCGTCGCATCACGCGGCTCATCGCCGACAGCGAGCCGGTCGTGCCCGCCCACTGCAGACGGAAGGGCGTGCCGGTCAGCGTCGTCATGATGCGGGCGACGTCGCGGGCCGAGACCCGGTCGCCCGCGACCTCGACCACGCGCGGCGCGTCCGGGTCGAGGGCCACGTCGGCGGTGACGCTCGCGACGTCGTCCTTCGTCGTGAAGTCGAGGATCTGGTCGGGGGAGGACCAGTAGAGCACGCGCCGGCCGGAGAACGAGATCATGGGCGCCTCGCCGGTGAGCATGTCGGTGAAGGCGCCGTTGAGGACGGACGTGGCGCGGATGGGCGCGGCGTCGAGCGCGGCGGCGAACTCCCGGCGGAGCTCGAAGTTCCGGTTGCTGCCGATCGCGATCCGGCGGTAGTCGGAGGAGTAGTCCGAGGGCACGAAGCGTGCGACGCCCGCCTCGACGGCGGCCGCGAGGAGGGCGCGCTGCGCGTCCACGATCACGGGCCGCGTGCCGCTGATCGCGGACACGACGGTCTCCATACCTTCCATAGCCGCCGCGAGCGCCGCGCGATCCGTGTAGGCGGCCTCCACGATCTCGACCCGGGTCTCGGCCCCGTACCGCTCGCGCGCCGAGCGGCTGCCGGGACGGGTCAGCACGCGCACGCGCACGTTCCGCAGGAGGAGCTCGCGCACGATGCGGCCGCCGAGATCGCCGGTGGCGCCTGCAACGAGGATGGCTGTGGTCACGGCGGGAAATCTCGATTCGTCTGGGTGCTGTTCGCACGGCCGGGAACGGCGGTGAGGGGGCGGCACGCCGAAGAGGGCTCACCCACCGCCAGGATGACACGCGCCGCCTGTGTGCGCGCCACCCGCACCGGCGCCGCGCTCCCCTGCTTCCGTATGCCCGAGTGTTGTGGAACGGCGGGCGCGGGAGCACGATCGAACCGATGAAAGGGGCTCACGTGGAGCAGCGGTTCGAGGGCAGGGTCGTCATCGTGACGGGCGCGGGGTCGGGCATCGGGGAGGCGACGGCGCGACGCTTCGTGGACGAGGGGGCGAACGTCGTGCTCACGGACTCCGTCGCGGACAAGATCGACGCCGTCGTGGCGTCCCTGCCGGAGGGGCGCGCCGTCGCCGTCCGCGCCGACTCCGCCGACTTCGCGCAGGTGTCGGCCATGGTGGCGGAGACCGTCGATCGGTTCGGGCGCCTGGACGTGCTCGTCAACAACGCGGGCACGATCGCGCAGGGCACGGTGCAGGACACCAGCGTCGAGGACTGGCACCGGGTGATCGAGACCGACCTCTCCGGCGTCTTCTACGGCACGAAGGCCGCGCTCGGCCACCTGCGGGAGACGAAGGGGAACATCGTCAACGTCTCCTCGGTCTCCGGCCTCGCCGGGGACTGGCGCATGAGCGCGTACAACGCGGCCAAGGGCGGGGTGAGCAACTTCACCCGTGCGGTCGCGCTCGACCACGGCGGGGACGGCGTCCGGGTGAACGCGGTCGCCCCGGGGTTCATCTGGACCGACCTCACGACGGACGACGGCGAGCCGCACGAGCTGGACGACGAGTTCGCGAAGCGCATCGCCCTCGGCCGGGGCGGGCTGCCGGAGGAGGTCGCCGCCGCCATCCTCTTCCTCGCCAGCGACGACGCGCGCTTCATCACGGGTGTTGTACTACCGGTCGATGGTGGCACCATGGCGAGCAACGGCCAGCCGGCGCAGGCCTGAGCCTGAGCACAGCCGGCGTCGCCAGGACGCACGTCGAGGGAGGATTGGTGACCGCGAGCAGCCCGAGTCCGCAGAACGCCCTGGCCCAGCGGGTCCGCGAGGCGATCGCCGAGCACGGCATCGTGCGCGAGGTGCGCATGTTCGGCGGACTGTCGTTCCTGGTCGACGAGCGGCTGGCCGTGGCCGCCGGGCGGGACGGGGATCTGCTGGTCCGCACCGACCCGGAGGAGTACGACGCCCTGCTCGAGCGCGGAGGGCGGCCGGCGTTCATGGGCAAGGATCGCCCGATGGGCCCGGGCTGGCTCACCGTGCCGGCGGACCGGATCCGCGGCGAGGACGAGCTCGCGTTCTGGATCACGATCGGCGTGGACAGCCGGAACGCGCAGGGCTGAACGGGAACGAGGCGGACGTCGTCAGCCGAGCGCCCACAGGGGAAGGGTGCCCACCGCGATGCCGAGCAGCAGCAGCGTGATCGCCGCGGGCACCGAGGCCCGGATGCTGCCCGTGCTGAGCCGGGCGGTGATCCGACCGAGGAGTGCACCCGTGCGCTCACGGGCGAGCAGACCGATCACCAGAAGGACGAGACAGGGCAGGCAGTAGATGACCGCGTAGCCCACCAGCACGAGCAGTCCCTCCGCTCTGCTCACCCCGGCGTCGAGGAGCCGCTTGATCGCGATGAAGTAGGGGAACGCGTTGGGGAGGTCGGCCCCGGTCAGGAGGGCACCGAACGGGAACGCCGTCCAGGGCGTGAACCAGGCGGGGAGCCGGATCGGTCGGCGTGATCGGGTGCGAAGCCGGCGGATGCCGGCGACGACGAGCGCGGTGCCCGCCGCGGCGAAGGCGAGATAGCGCAGCGCCTGCACGACCCCGTCGACGGCGCCCGCGGCTGCTCCGGCGCCCAGGAACAGCGCGGCGCCCGCGGCGAAGACCGTGGTCGCGGCACCGAGCACGGTCACCAGCGCGGTCAGCGCGGGCCGCCGCGGCGCGGCAAGCAGGATCAGGGTCACGGCGACGATCGTGGCCGGGTTGAAGGCGTCGAGGGCCGCCAGGCCGGCGATCGCGCCGAGGAGCGCCGCGCTCATCGCGGCGTTCCGTCGGGACCGGGAAGCAGCACGGCAAGGAGCGCGTCGAGGTGCTCCGCCGTCGGGGCGGGCTCGATCCCGGCGATCACGTTCGCGGCCAGCCCGTCGCCGACGAGGCGGATCACGCGCGCGCGGACGGTGTCGCCGGTCTCGTGCTGGATCATCCCCTCCCACCGCGCGATGGCCTCCTGCGCCGCGGTCGCGACGTCGTCGCCCGGAGCCTCGACCGCACGATGGGCGATCGCCATAGCGCGGAAGAGGGGCACGTCGTCCCCGGTCGGTACCGAGAGCCGCACCCACGCTTCGGCGGCCCGGCCCTCCGCGGCGGCGGTGACCATCGCGGCGTCGACCTCCTCGAGGGCGGCAACGGCGAGTCCCTGCACCAGCGCCGCGCGGGACGGGAAATGGTGGACCAGCCCGCCCTTGGAGACCCCGGCCGTGGCCGCGACGTCGTTCAGGGAGGGCACGACGCCGCGCTCGAGGGTGAGGCGGCGGGCGGCGTCGAGGATGAGGGAACGGCGATCCATGCCCCCAGCGTAGGAGCAAACCGACCGGTCGGTCGGTTCTTCGCGGGGGTTCCTCAGGAGGAGGACAGGCGACTCATCCGATCCGCTGCAGGTGGCGGAGGATCTCGTCGACGACCTCGCCGATCGGCGCGGTGGAGTCGATGGGGATGCCGTTCGGTGGAACGTCCTCCCCGTTCCGGTGCCAGCGCACGATGCGCTCGCGCTCGGTCGGCCGCCCGCCGCCCCACTCCTCGTCGGGCCGGGCGTCGAGTCGCCGCTGCAGGGTGTCCAGGTCCACCTCGAGCACGAAGACCGCGTCGAACAGGTCGAGGAACACCGCGACGTTGCGGGAGCCGCCGCAGAAGAACGTCTCCGCCGTGCTCCGGTCCGCGCACAGGGCGCACACCCTTTCGACGGGCCAGATGTGGTTCTCGTGCAGGTGGGTGTCGAGCGGCTCGCCCGTCACCGGATCGCCCTGGTAGGCCAGCTCACGGTCGCCGTGCACCACGTGGAAGCCGCGGAGCTGCAACTCCTCGGCGACCGAGGTCTTGCCGGTGCCGGAGAGGCCCTCGATCAGGTAGTTCCGCACGCCCATCGGTCGAGGATACGCACGGGCGCTCGGCACGACCAGGGTGAGGCCCCGACGGCGGCGGGAGCGGCGGCCGCCCGCTCGCGGGGACGCGTTCTGAAAGGCTTGCTCCATGACCCCCATCGCCGACGCCGCCTCCCGACTCGACCTCGATGCCCTGCGCCTTCGCCTGCTCGAGATCGACGAGGGGAAGGTGAACGACAGCATCCCCGAGCTCGCCGACGCGGACCCGGGCGTCTGCGGCATCGCGCTCGCGCTGCGCGACGGCCGGGTGCTGTCCTCGGCGGACACCGACGTGGAGTACTCGATCCAATCGGCCGTGAAGCCGTTCGTCTACGCGCTGGCGCTCGCCGACGATGCCGACCGCGTGCACGACGCCGTCGGCATCGAGCCGACCGGCGAGGCGTTCGACGCCATCCGGCTCGAGAGCGGATCCGGCCGGGCGCCCAACCCCATGGTCAATGCCGGGGCGCTCCTCACCGCGAGCTTCGTGCGCGGATCCTCCGTCGAGGAGCGCACGCAGCGCATCGTCGACGGGCTCGGCCTGTTCGCGGGCCAGGACCTGCGGATCGATGACGCCGTGGTGGAGTCGGAGCAGAAGCACGGCGACCGCAACCACGCCCTGGCGCACCTGATGCGCTCGGAGGGCACGCTGCAGATCCCCGTCGACGACGCGGTCGCCGGGTACGCGAGGAGCTGCGCGGTACTCGTGACGACCGAGCAGCTCGCCGTGATGGGAGCGACCCTCGCCTTCGGCGGCGTCAACCCGCTGACGGGTCGCCGCGTCGTCAGCGCCGACATCGCGCGCGACGTCATGTCGGTGATGGCCACCTGCGGGGTCTACGACGGGTCCGGGACGTGGTTCCGCCGGGTCGGGGTGCCCGCCAAGTCGAGCGTGTCGGGCGCGATCGTGCTGTCGGCGCCGCTGCTGCTCGGCGCGGCCGTGCACAGCCCCCAGCTCGACGCCCAGGGCACGAGCGCGCGCGGCGCCGTGGGCGCGGAGGTGCTGAGCGACGAGCTCGACCTGCACGTGCTCTCCACCTCGCGCTCCTGACCGAGGGTTGACGGGGGCCGGCGCGCGGCCCGCAATGACGGAGGACCCTTCTCCCCACGGGATCGTGGAGAGAAGGGCCCTCGTCAGTCGGGCCGCTCAGGAGATCAGGACTCCGCGCCCTCCTGCTGCTCGGATCCCGCGCCCTTGCCCTGGACCAGACGGTCCTCGCCCGGGCCGCCGACCAGGCGGTCGTCGCCGTTGCCGCCGTCGAGGACGTCGTTCCCGAAGCCGCCGAGGAGCGTGTCCGCGCCGTTCGACCCGGTGATGCGGTCGTCGCCGGCCCCGCCGCAGATCACATCGTCGCCGTTGCCGCCGACGATCGTGTCGTTGCCGCCGAGGCCCATGATGACGTCGTTCCCGCTCGTGCCGGTGAGCACGTCGTTGCCCGCGGTGCCGACGATCGTCGGCACGAGGCCGTTGCAGCGCTCGTCGAGGTCGACGCCGAAGACGAGCGGGTCGTGGTCGCTGGAGCGGTAGGGGTTGGGGGCGTACAGGGCGGGGTCGCCCGTGTACTGGTAGGCGAACGACTCGACCGCGTTGATGTTCCAGTGCGTGAGGTCGGTGACCTTCGCGGTCAGCTCCGCCGTGGCGAGCGCGTGGTCGAGCGAGCCCGACTTCTCGTCGAACACGTAGCTGTACCGGCCCTCGTCGAATGCGGTGCCGAGGTCGACGAGGCCCGCACTGCGGAGCGCGTCGATCGGGTCCTCCTGCGTGTAGGCGTTGAAGTCGCCCAGCGCGACGACATCGGGGTCACCCGTCGTCTCGCGGAGGGTGCCGATGAAGCCGGCGAGCGACTCCGCCTGGCGCACGCGGTCGCCGTTCCAGGCGCCCTGGCCGTCACCGGAGTCGACGTTGTCGCCCGTGGCCGCTCCCGCGCTCTTCGACTTGAAGTGGTTCGCCACGACGGTGACGAGGTCGCCGTCCTTGACGAAGCTCTGCGCGAGGGGCTCACGGGCGTTGTACCAGACGGTCTCGTCCAGGAGGGCGACGGAGTCGCCCACCGGCTGCTCGACGTCGTTCTGGTAGATGATCGCGTTGCGGATGACGTCGCGGTCGACCGCGTACAGCTCCTGCGGCAGCGGCACGTAGCTCCACTTGTCGTAGCCGGCCGCCGCGTTCAGCCGGCGGACGAGGTCCGCGAGCGCCACGTCGGCGTTGCCCGGCGCGTAGCCGGTGGAGTCGGTGTCCTCGATCTCCATCAGGGTCACGACGTCGGCGTCCAGCGCCTCGATCGCGGGGACGATCTTCCCGGCCTGGCGCTCGAACGCGGCAGGGGTCGTCGCGCCCCGCGCGTCGGAGCCCGTGAGGGTGACGAAGTAGTTCAGCACGTTGAACGCACCGATCTTCAGGTCGCCGCCCACCTCGTCCGGGGTCGCGGTCCGGGTGTTCTGCGCGGCGAAGACGCCGTCGGCCGTGCCGTCCGCGGGCTGCAGGCGCCACTGGTCGAAGCCGTAGCCGAGCACGGTCGGCTCGGTGAAGTCCAGCACGTCACCCACGCGCACCGGGGTGGCGGGCGAGAGGTACGGGCGGGTCGTCGTGGTCACGCGGCTGCTGAGGGCGTCGTCGAGCACGATGCGCCGGGCGACGTTCGCCGCGGCGATGGCGTCGGCCTCGGCGCCCGGGCGGGCGAGCTCGGTCGGCTGCACGAGCACGCCGCCCTCGGAGAGCGTCAGCTCGCCGTAGCTGGTGAGGTCGAAGACCTCGCTCACCGTCAGGTCGTCGACCGGGCTGACGAGCATGCCCTCGAGGGACTCGCGGGCCGCGTCGTCGGCGGGGAGGTCGAGCGGGGCGGCCGCGGGGAGATCCGCGGAGCTGCCGTCGGCGCAGACCTCGACACTCGAGCGCGAGCTGATCTGGGTCTGTCCGAAGTACTCCTGGGCCTCGCCGGACACGGCGACCGAGTCGCCGAGGTCGACGGCGACGTCGCTGAAGACGAAGATGCCGTCGGAGGTCGCGGCGGATCCGTCGCCGTCGGGGTCCTGGAGGGAGAAGCCGTCGAGACCGGGGGTGTCGCCGACCACGATGCCGCGCACGGTGACCTGCCGGCCGGCGAGCGGGGTCGCGGCCGCGGTGCCCTGGACGGCGCCGATCTCGTGGGTCACCGGGACGTCGCAGACCGCGACCGGGTCGGGGTCCGCGGGAACGACGACGCTCTGATTCACGGCGCCGCGCGTGGCGGCAGCCGGGCCGCTCCAGACGAGGGCGTCGGCGGCCGCGTTGTAACTATGTGAGAGGGACTGGCCGACGGGATCGGTGCCGGCCTCGGACACGCCGATGTCGGTGCTGCTGCGGCCGGCCGCGGCGCCGGAGGTCGCCGTGAGGGTGCCCTCGTAGGAGAGGAACTCGATCACCGTGCCGCCGGGGCCGACCAGCGCGACACCGTCGGGGGAGCCGTTCTGCAGCGTCCCCGCGTATTCGACGACCGCGACGGCGGGAGCGTCGGCCGGAGCCGTGACGAGGGGCAGGGCGTCCGTGTCGTAGACGGTGCCGTTGGTGCCGTTGTAGAGCACGATCGACAGCCCGGCCGAGGTGCCTCCCGCGGGGATCTGCACCTCCACGAACTCGCCGATGTCCGCGCCGGCGTTGTCGTAGTGCAGCTCGGAGATGAACGGGCCGGTCGGCGGTGCCGCCAGTGCGGCGGACGCCGGAATGGCGGCCAGGGCGAGTGACGCCGCGGCGACGCAGGCGACGGCGCCGCGCCGGGAGCGGAAGGGGGGAGAGACAGAGTGCAGCACAGGCATCCTTCTTCGTGGGTGTGGACGGTGCTCCCACCGTAGGCAGGCTCCGTTAACGCCATGTGTCGCGCGGGTGGACTGGGCCGCCCCCGGTCCGATCCCGATTCCGCCCCGGCCGGCGCCCCTCGTGCCGGCTACAGCCGGTCGCTCCGCCACTCCGTCGGGATCTCCTCGCTCCGGCGGTACGCCTCCTCCTCGCGCTCGCGCAGCTCGACGCGGCGGATCTTGCCCGAGATCGTCTTCGGCAGCGGGAAGAACTCGATGCGGCGCACCCGCTCGAAGGCGGAGAGCAGCGACCGGGTGTGGTCGAAGATGGCGGCCGCGGTCTCCGCGGTCGGCTCCCAGCCCTCGGCGAGCGTCACGTAGGCCTTGACGATGTTGTGCCGTGTCGCGTCCGGCGCCGGCACGACGGCCGACTCGGCGACCGCGGGATGCTGCAGCAGCACGCTCTCGACCTCGAACGGCGAGATCTTGAAGTCGGAGGACTTGAAGACGTCGTCCGTGCGACCGACGAAGGTGATCGTGCCGTCGTCGGCGCGCACCGCGACGTCACCCGTGTGGAAGTAGCCGTCGGCCCGGGCGCGGTCGGTGCGCTCCTCGTCACCGAGGTAGCCCGACATCAGGTTCACGGGCTCCACCGAGAGGTCGAGGCAGATCTCGCCGGACGAGGCGGGTTCGCCCGTGACCGGGTCGACGATGGCGATCGCGACCCCCGGGAGCGGCCGGCCCATCGCCCCGGGCACGACGGTGCCGCCGGGCGGGTTGGCGATGATCGCGGTGGTCTCGGTCTGCCCGTACCCGTCGCGGATGGTGAGGCCCCAGTCGCGCTCGACCGTCCCGATGACCTCGGGGTTCAGCGGCTCGCCGGCCGAGAGGATCTCGGTCAGCGCGCGCGGCTTCGCGCCGAGGTCGGACTGGATCAGCATCCGCCACACCGTCGGCGGCGCGCAGAACGTGGTCACCCGCGCGCGGTCGAGCTGGTGCCGCAGCGCCGTGGGGGAGAAGCGGGAGTAGTTGTAGACGAACACGGTCGCCTCCGCGTTCCACGGAGCGAAGAAGCAGCTCCAGGCGTGCTTGCCCCAGCCGGGGGAGCTGATCGCCATGTGAACGTCGCCGGGGCGGACCCCGAGCCAGTACATCGTGCTCAGGTGGCCCACCGGGTAGGACTCGTGCGTGTGCACGACCATCTTCGGCTTCGACGTCGTGCCGGAGGTGAAGTAGATGAGGCAGGGGTCGGTGCTGTCGACGACCACGGTCGGGCTGATGCCCGTCGCCTCGAGCGAGTCGTCGTAGTCGAGCCAGCCGTCGACGTGCCCGCCCACGACGATGCGGCCGAAGTCGCCCGGGAGGCCCTCGAATTTCGCCGTCTCGGTGACGTCCGCGATCACGTGCGCCACCCGGCCGCGGTCGAGCCGGTCGGCGAGGTCGGACGGCGACAGGAGGGTGGTGGTGGGCAGGATGACCGCGCCGAGCTTCATGACGGCGAGCATCGACTCCCACAGCTCGACGCGGTTGCCGAGCATGAGCATCACGTGGTCGCCCTGCTCGACGCCGGCCGCGTGCAGCCAGGCGGCGACCTCGTCCGAGCGCCAGCGCATGCGGTCGAAGGACACCGTGGTCTCCGCGCCGTCCTCCTCGACGATCCAGAGGGCGGTCCTCTCGTTGCCGATCGCGATCTCGTCGAACCAGTCGACGGCCCAGTTGAAGTGCGGGCCGACGTCCGGCCAGCGGAACGCCTCGGCGGCGGCGGCCGCGTCGGTGCGGTGCTGCAGCAGGGTGTCGCGGGCGGCGCGAAGATTCCCGGTGGGGTTCATGGTTCGGTGCTCCAATGCGGGGGAAGGTGTCCGCCGTCGCGGAAGGCGCAGGAGAACGCTCCTCATTCTTCCCCTCCGCCGCCGTCCCGTGCCCTCGGCGCCCGCGCCGCGCCATCCCGCGGCGCCGAGGAATCGGGAGAACGCGTCCGAAGCACGCGAGTGCGTCACGGGACGGTCGGCAGCGGTGCCGGGCGGGAACGCGTCGCGGTTGTCCCCGTAAGCGCCGACTGTGCGGCGCTGACGAGTTCGCCTATCGTCGGAGATGCAGGCGCTCGGGGGAACGCTCGCAGGGGGAGCAACGGTCTCGGCGCTCAACCACCTCCGGGTCTCCGGAGGGCTGATGGGTACCGGGGGGTACCGTGATCAGCACCCACACTTCCCGCCCGCCACGCTCGATGCCGAGCGGGCGCGCCGCGTCGTCAGCGGGTCCTGACGCCCTCGCAGAGCGGGCAGACCCAGTAGGGCCGGTCGCTCGGGCCGGCGACGGACAGGGCGATGGTGCACCGCGGGCACGTCAGGGCCTCCGCGGGCGGCAGGGTCTCGGGCGTGCGTCGCAGGCGTGCGCCGATGCGCGGGGCCGGTCGGTGGTCACGGCCGAAGAACGGGCGGGTGAGAGCCAAGGGGTCAGAGTCTCCGTGTGAGGGGGAGGATGCGATCCTCGGGAAGAAGTGGGAGGCGTTCCTCGCTAGGGGCGAGGCGGCGGGCGCGGTGCTGGCGGGGCGTCCGGAGGTGCGCGGATGCGGCTGACGCAAGTAAAAGAATCCCCCGGGTTGTGAAACTCACCCTAGGGCGTGTGGTCTCGCGCACAGCAGGGCTTGACTTTCGCCCGCGGCCGTGATTCTCCTCGCGTGGCGCTCAGCTCAGCCAGCGCCACCAGCGCGAGGGCTCGGCGTCGGGCTTGGGTCCCTCGCCGAGGGCGCGTGCGGCCTCGAGGAGATCGTCGCCGGTCAGCGTCATCACGTCGTCGCGGTCGAGCGCGTCGAGGCTGCGGTGCTCGTCCAGCGACAGCCGCAGCGCCTGGCGATTGAGTGACTGCTCGAACAGGGTCCGGGCGAAGCGGGCGTTGCCCGAGTCCTCGCCGGCGTGGAGCCCGCTGAGGATGCGGCGCAGCGTCTGCTCGGCCCCGGGCTGCAGTGTGTACTGGTGCTGGGCGACCATCTGGTTGAAGATCGCCTCGAGCGCGTCGACCGAGTAGTCGGGGAAGGTGATCTCGCGGGCGAACCGGGACCGCAGACCCGGGTTGGAGAGCAGGAACGCCTCCATCAGCCGCGGGTAGCCGGCCACGATCACCACGAGGCGGTGGCGGTGATCCTCCATGCGCTTCAGCAGGACCTCGATCGCCTCCGGACCGAAGTCCATCCGGCCGTCCTCGGGGTTGAGCGCGTACGCCTCGTCGATGAACAGGACGCCGTCGAGCGCCTTCCGGATCACGCGGTCGGTTTTGAGCGCGGTCGCGCCGACGTACTGCCCGACCAGGCCCGATCGGTCGACCTCGACCAGGTGGCCCTTCTGCAGCAGCCCGACGGCGCGGTACATCTCGGCGAGGAGCCGCGCGACGGTCGTCTTGCCGGTGCCCGGGTTGCCCAGGAACACGAGGTGCTGCGAGGTGGCGACCTCGGGCAGGCCGTGCGCCTTGCGCCTGGCCTGCACCTGCAGCATCGCGACGAGCGCGCGGACCTGCTCCTTGACCGTGTCCAGGCCGACCAGCGCGTCGAGCTCGGCCTGCACCTCCGCGAGCGGCCGGGCGGGGCCGGGGCGACCGCCGAAGAGGTCGCCCACGAGGTCGTCCACGCGCTCCGACCCGGGCAGCTTCAACTGCTCGGCCAGATGGCTGATGGTCTCGCGCAGGTCGTCGAGCGGATTGCGGCTGGCAGCCATGGGAGCTCCTGGGGCGGTGGTTCGGAAGTGTCCACGGTAGTCCCCCTCCCCGTGCGGGGAGGGGGACCGGCCCGCGGCGTGAGGGTGTCGGGGCTCAGCCCTCGTCGCCGGGGTCCGTCGCCGCGCCCGCGTCTGGGGCTTGTTGCGCCGAGTGGCCCTTGTGTTATTGTTAGGACAAAGACCACCGACGCGGCGTTCCTGCCGCAGAGAGTTGTACAGCGGAGTATGACTGCCTCTTCCCCCTTCGACGTCCTGGCGATCGGCCGGCTCGGCGTCGACATCTACCCCCTGCAGGACGGCGTCGGCCTCGAGGACGTCGAGACCTTCGGCAAGTACCTCGGCGGCAGCGCGGCCAACGTCTCGGTCGCCGCCGCCCGCTACGGCCGCCGCTCCGCCCTCATCGCGCGGGTGGGGGACGACCCCTTCGGCCGCTACCTCCTCCGCGAGCTCGACCGGCTCGGCGTCGACAACCGCTACGTGCCCGTCGACCCGCGCCTGAAGACGCCCATCACGTTCTGCGAGATCTTCCCGCCCGACGACTTCCCGCTCTACTTCTACCGGGAGCCCAAGGCGCCCGACCTCAACGTGGAACCCGCCGAGCTCGACCTCGACGCCGTGCGCGCCGCCCGCATCTTCTGGTTCACCGCCACGGGCCTCAGCCAGGAGCCCAGTCGATCGGCGCACTTCGCGGCCCTCGAGGCCCGCGCTCGGGCGCAGTACACGGTCTTCGACCTCGACTACCGGCCGATGTTCTGGGCGGACCCGGCCGAGGCCGCCGTGCAGGTGTCCGCCGCGCTGGAGCATGCGACGGTCGCCGTGGGCAACCGGGAGGAGTGCGAGGTCGCCGTCGGCGAGGTCGAGCCGCTCCGCGCCGCCGACGCGCTGCTCGAGCGTGGCGTCAGCCTCGCCATCGTCAAGCAGGGCCCCAAGGGCGTGCTGGCCCGGACCCGTACCGAGACCGTCGAGGTGCCGCCGTACTTCGTCGACGTCGTCAACGGGCTCGGCGCGGGCGACGCCTTCGGCGGCGCGCTCTGCCACGGGCTCCTCGAGGGCTGGGACCTCGAGCGCATCCTCCGCTTCGCCAACGTCGCCGGGGCCATCGTCGCCTCGCGGCGCGAGTGCTCCACCGCCATGCCGACCGAGTCCGAGGTGGCCGGCATCCTCACGGAAGGAGGGCGCTGATGTTCGAGCGATTCCTCAGTGCCGCTCAGTTCGATCGCCTGCGGGAGATCCGCGCGACGGAGCCCGCGACCATCCGCGCGACGCTCGTCGACCGCCGTCGGCGCCAGGTGCTCCGCGGCGACGGACGGCTCTTCATCGTCGCGGCCGACCACCCCGCCCGGGGCGCGCTCGCGGTGGGGGAGAACGCGACGGCCATGGCCGACCGCTACGACCTCCTCGACCGGCTCGCCACCGCTCTCAGCCGCCCCGGCGTCGACGGTGTCCTCGGCACGCCCGACATCATCGACGACCTCGCCGCCCTCGGCCTGCTCGACGACAAGATCGTCGTCGGCTCCATGAACCGCGGCGGCCTGCGCGGCGCCTCGTTCGAGATGGACGACCGCTTCACCGGGTACGACGTGAAGAGCATCGTCGACGGCGGCGTGGACTTCGCGAAGACGCTGCTCCGCATCAACCTCGGCGACGCGGCGACCGCGCCGACCCTCACCGCCACGGCCGAGGCCGTGACCCAGGCGTCCGCCGCGGGGCTGCCGATCATGCTCGAGCCCTTCATGAGCCGCTGGGTCGACGGCCGCGTCGTCAACGACCTGTCGACGGACGCCGTCATCCTCTCCGTCGCGATCGCGGCCGGCCTCGGCGCGTCGAGTGCCTACACCTGGATGAAGCTGCCGGTCGTGCCGGAGATGGAGCGCGTGATGGCCGCGACGACGATGCCGACGCTTCTGCTCGGCGGCGACTCCGGCGCCGATCCCGACGAGACCTTCGCCGCCTGGCAGGACGCCCTCGCCCTTCCCGGCGTCCGCGGTCTCACGGTCGGCCGCACCCTGCTCTACCCGCCCGACGACGACGTCGCCGCAGCCGTGGACATCGCGGCCGGTCTCGTCCACACCGGCCTCTAGTCGCGCCGGTTCCCCCAGCCGCACCGAATCTCGCACCACCTTCGGAGGAAGAACACCATGAGCACCATCGAAACCGCCTCGCACACCGAGCCGCACGCGGAGGACGTCCGCGTGATCTCGCACTGGATCGACGGCGCCGTGCGCGCCTCGTCCAGCGGCCGCACCGCCCCGGTCTACAACCCGGCCACCGGCGCCGTCCGCGCCGAGGTCGCCCTGGCCGACCAGGCCGAGATCGACGAGGCGATCCTCTCGGCGCAGCGCGGCTTCGAGGTCTGGTCGCGGCTGTCGATGGCGCGGCGCCAGACCGTGATGTTCAGCTTCCGCGAGCTGCTGAACGCGCGGAAGAAGGAGCTCGCCGAGATCATCACCGCGGAGCACGGCAAGGTCGTCTCGGACGCGATGGGCGAGATCCTCCGCGGCCAGGAGGTCGTGGAGCTGGCGACCGGCTTCCCGCATCTGATCAAGGGCGCGTTCAGCGAGAACGCCTCCACCGGCATCGACGTCTACTCCCTCAAGCAGCCCCTCGGCGTCGTGGGCATCATCTCCCCGTTCAACTTCCCGGCGATGGTGCCGATGTGGTTCTTTCCCATCGCGATCGCGGCGGGCAACGCGGTGATCGTGAAGCCGAGCGAGAAGGACCCGTCCGCCTCCCTGTGGCTCGCCGAGCTGTGGAAGGAGGCCGGGCTCCCCGACGGCGTCTTCACCGTGCTGCAGGGCGACAAGCTCGCCGTCGACGGCCTGCTCACCTCGCCGATCGTGCAGTCGATCTCCTTCGTGGGCTCCACGCCGATCGCCCAGTACATCTACGAGACCGCGTCCCGGCACGGCAAGCGCGTGCAGGCCCTCGGCGGGGCGAAGAACCACATGCTCGTCCTCCCCGACGCGGACCTCGACCTCGTCGCCGACCAGGCCGTGAACGCCGGCTACGGCGCGGCGGGGGAGCGCTGCATGGCGATCTCCGTCGTGCTCGCCGTCGAGCCCGTCGCGGACGAGCTAATTCCCAAGATCGCGGACCGCATCAGGGGCCTCCGCATCGGCAACGGTGCGGGCGACGACCAGGGCGAGCCCGACATGGGGCCGCTGATCACCGACGTGCACCGGGACAAGGTGTCCTCCTACGTGGACATCGCCGAGGCGGACGGCGCGAAGATCGTCGTCGACGGCCGCGGCTACTCGGTCGAGGGCCACGAGGACGGCTTCTTCTTCGGCCCCACCCTGATCGACGAGATGCCGACGACCTCCCGCGCCTACCAGGAGGAGATCTTCGGACCCGTCCTCTCGGTCGTGCGCGTGGGGACGTTCGCCGAGGGCCTCGAGCTCATCAACTCGGGCCAGTTCGGCAACGGCACGGCGATCTTCACCAACGACGGCGGCGCCGCGCGGCGCTTCCAGAACGAGGTGCAGGTGGGCATGATCGGCATCAACGTGCCGATCCCCGTACCCGTGGCCTACCACTCCTTCGGCGGCTGGAAGCAGTCCCTGTTCGGCGACGCGAAGGCGTACGGCGTGCACGGCTTCGACTTCTTCACGCGCGAGAAGGCGATCACGAGTCGCTGGCTCGACCCCGCCACGCACGGCGGCATCAACCTCGGCTTCCCGCAGAACACCTAGGCCGGGAAACGTGAGCACAACGGACCAGCGCTGGTTCCACCGGAGGGGCGGGCTCGCGCGCGACGGCTGGGAGAGCGTCGTCGACGAGTCGACCCCCGGCTGGCAGCACACGGGCATCCGCGTGGCGGCGCTCGGCGGCGGCGGCGACGAGCTCGTCCTGGACGGCACGGGCGTCGAGCGCATCGTCGTGCCTCTGGCGGGCTCGTTCTCCGTGGTCGCCGAGGAGGGCGGGGAGAGCACCACGACCGAGCTGGCCGGGCGCGCATCCGTGTTCGCCGGCCCGACCGACGTGCTCTACCTGTCCGCGGTGGCCACCGCGCGCATCACCGGCAGCGGACGCGTCGCCGTGGCGACGTCGCCCACGACCGACGTCCGCCCGTCGCGTCACATCCCCGCGGCGGACACGCCCGTGGAGCTCCGCGGCGCGGGGGCGTCCAGCCGGCAGGTGCACAACTTCGGCACGCCGCAGGCCCTCAACGCCGCCCGGCTCATCGTGTGCGAGGTGATCACGCCGGCCGAGAACTGGTCGTCCTACCCGCCGCACAAGCACGACGAGCAGGTGCCCGGCCACGAGTCGCGGCTCGAGGAGATCTACTACTTCGAGACGGCCCCGGTCGCGGGCAGCGAGGCCTCGGCCTCGGCCGCGTTCGGCATGTTCAGCACCTACTCCTCGCCCGCCGGGGAGATCGACATCAATGCGATGGTGCGGACCGGGGACATCGCCCTCGTGCCGTACGGCTACCACGGGCCCGCGGTCGCCGCCCCGGGCTACGACCTGTACTACCTCAACGTCATGGCGGGTCCGGATCCCGAGCGGGTCTGGCTCATCAGCGACGACCCCGAGCACGCATGGGTGCGCGACACCTGGACCGGCCAGGACATCGACCCCCGACTCCCATTCCCCGCCAACACGGAAGGCCAGAACGAATGACAGCGACGAAGCGGATGACGGTCAGCCAGGCCCTCGTGGAGTTCCTCGGCCACCAGTGGACCGTCGACGGCGACATCCGCGAGCGCACGATCCCGGGCATGGTCGGCATCTTCGGCCACGGGAACGTCGCCGGCATCGGCCAGGCGCTCAAGCAGTCCAACGTCGAGCAGCCCGACCTGATGCCGTACTACCAGGCACGCAACGAGCAGGCCATGGTGCACCAGGCGGTGGGCTTCGCCCGCATGCACCGCCGCCGTGCGACGCTGGCGTCCGCCGCGTCGGTCGGACCGGGCGCGGCCAACATGCTCACGGGCGCCGCGCTCGCCACGACGAACCGGCTGCCCGCGCTGCTGCTGCCGAGCGACACCTTCGCCACGCGCGTCGCCGACCCGGTGCTGCAGCAGCTCGAGCAGCCGTGGGACATCGGCCTCACCGTGAACGACGCGTTCCGGCCGCTCTCCCGGTTCTTCGACCGCGTGCAGCGCCCGGAGCAGCTGTACTCCATCGCCCTCGCGGCGATGCGCGTGCTGACCGACCCCGCCGAGACCGGCGCGGTCACCATCGCCCTGCCGGAGGACGTGCAGGCCGAAGCCCTCGACGTGCCCGTCGAGTTCCTCCAGGACCGCGAGTGGCACATCCGCCGCCCGTTGCCCGAGCGAGGCCCGCTCGCCCGCGCGGTCGCGGCCATCCGCGGCGCGAAGAAGCCGTTCCTCGTCGCGGGCGGCGGGGTGCTCTACTCCGACGCGGAGGATCAGTTGCGCGCGCTCGTCGAGGCGACCGGCATCCCCGTCGGCACCTCGCAGGCCGGCGGGGGCTCCCTGAACTGGGACCACCCGCAGTACCTCGGCGGCGTCGGCGCCACCGGCACCCTCGCGGCCAACCGGCTAGCGGCGGAGGCGGACGTCGTGATCGGCGTCGGCACCCGGTACAGCGACTTCACCACCGCGTCGCGCACCGCGTTCCAGAACCCCGACGTCGTGTTCGTCAACATCAACGTCGCCGCGTTCGACGCGTACAAGCACGGCTCGCAGATCCCGCTCATCGCGGACGCCCGTGAGGCCTTCACCGCGCTCGCCGCCGAGCTCGAGGGCTTCACGGTGACGCCGGACCAGGCCGAGCGCATCGCCCGCGAGAAGGCGGAGTGGGACCGCACGGTCGACGACGCGTTCGCGCCGTCCGGCCTCGCCCTGCCCGGCCAGACCGAGATCATCAATGCCGTGCAGTCCTCGAGCGCCCCGGAGGACGTCGTCGTGCAGGCGGCCGGCTCCCTGCCCGGCGACCTGCACAAGCTGTGGCGCGTGCGGAACCCGCTCGGCTACCACGTCGAGTACGCCTTCTCCTGCATGGGCTACGAGATCGCGGGCGGCCTGGGCGCGAAGCGCGGCCTGCTCGCGGACGGCGACGACCGCGACGTCATCGTCATGGTCGGCGACGGCTCCTACCTGATGCTGAACACCGAGCTCGTCACGGCGGTCGCCGAGGGCATCAAGATCATCGTGGTGCTGATCCAGAACCACGGCTACGCCTCGATCGGCCACCTCTCCGAGTCCGTCGGGTCCGAGCGCTTCGGCACGCTGTACCGCAGCTACGACGCGGAGGCCCGCAACTTCCAGGGGGACGACATCCTTCCGGTCGATCTGGCCATGAACGCCCGCAGCTACGGCATCGACGTGATCGAGGTTGCCGAGGGAGCGGGGGCCATCGACGACCTCAAGGCTGCCGTCGCCACCGCGAAGGCGTCGGACCGCTCGACCCTCATCCACGTCAACAGCGACCCGCGCATCTACTCGCCCGACGGCGGGGGCTGGTGGGACGTGCCGGTGCCCGAGGTCTCGACGCTCGAGTCCACCCAGCGGGCCCGCGAGGGGTACCTCGCCGAGCAGGCCAACCAGAAGCCGCTGCTCGGCTGACATCCGCCCACCCACCATCCGGAGAAGACAGTGACTGACAGCATCCCCGACGACGCCGACGTGGCGCTCGAGACGACGCCCGGCCTCCGCATCGGCACCGCCCCCGACTCCTGGGGCGTGTGGTTCCCCGACGACCCGAAGCAGGTGCCGTGGCAGCGGTTCCTCGACGAGGTCGTGCAGGCGGGCTACACCTGGATCGAGCTGGGGCCGTACGGGTACCTGCCCACCGACCCGCACCAGCTCGAGGACGAGCTCGGCTCCCGCGGCCTCAGGCTCTCGGCCGGCACCGTCTTCACCGGCTTCCACAAGGGCGACGACCAGTGGCAGCGCGCCTGGGACCAGGCGCTCGCCGTCGCCGGCCTCGCCTCGAAGCTCGGCGCCGAGCACCTCGTGGTCATCCCCGACCTGTGGCGCAGCGACGCCACGAGCGAGGTGCTGGAGGCGCGGACGCTCACCGACGAGCAGTGGGGCAAGCTCGCCGCCGGGCACGACCGGCTGGGCAAGGCGCTGCTCGAGGAGTTCGGCGTGCGCCAGCAGTTCCACTCGCACGCGGACAGCCACGTGGGCACGACCCGCGAGGTGCTGCGCTTCCTCGACGAGACCGACCCCCGGTACACCAACCTGTGCCTCGACACCGGCCACTTCGCCTACTACGGCGGCGACAACGTGAAGCTCATCGAGGACCGGCCGGACCGCATCGGCTACCTGCATCTCAAGCAGGTCGACACGTCGCTGCTGTTCGACGTGCTGAAGAACGACGTGCCGTTCGCCGAAGCCGTGAGCCAAGGCATCATGATCGAGCCGCCGCACGGCGTGCCCGACCTCGCGCCGATCATCGAGGCCGTCGCCGCGATCGACTCCGAGATCTTCGCGATCGTGGAGCAGGACATGTACGGGTGCGAGATCGACCGCCCGTTCCCGATCGCCACGCGAACCCGCGAGCACATCTTCGGCTGCACGCACCTCGCCCGCATCCACTGAGACCAGGAGAAGCACACACATGACCACTGACCTTCGCATCGGCGTCGTCGGAGCCGGAGCCATGGGCTCGGACCACATCGCCCGGATCACCCGGCGCATCAGCGGCGCGGTCGTGTCGGCCGTCGTCGAGCCCGACCGGGGCCGCGCCGAGGCCGCCGCGGTGAACGCGCCCGGCGCGCAGGCGTTCTCGAACATCGAGGACGCGATCTCGGCGGACGCGGTGGACGCGGTGCTCATCGCCGTGCCGGGCCAGTTCCACGAGCCGGTACTCGTGCCGGCGCTCGAGGCGGGCCTGCCGATCCTGTGCGAGAAGCCGCTCACCCCGGATCCCGAGTCGTCGTGGTCGATCCTCGAGCGCGAGCAGAAGCTCGACCGGCCGCACATCCAGGTGGGCTTCATGCGCCGGTTCGACGCCGAGTACGCGGCGCTGCGGACGCTCGTCGAGTCGGGCGAGTCCGGCGAGCTCATGATGCTGCGCTGCGCGCACCGGAACCCCTCGGTGCCCGCGAGCTACACGCAGACCATGCTCATCACCGACTCCGTCGTGCACGAGTTCGACGTCGCGCCGTGGCTGGCGGGCTCGCCGGTGAAGACCGTCGAGGTGAAGTACCCCCGGCGCAATTCGCTCTCGCCCGAGGGCCTGCGCGAGCCGATCCTCGTGATCATGGAGCTCGAGAACGGCGTTCTCGTCGACGTGGAGATGAACGTCAGCGTGCAGTTCGGCTACCAGGTCGCCACCGAGGCGGTGTTCGAGAAGGGCCTCGCCCGCATCGGTCAGCCGGCGGGCCTGCAGACCTGGCGCGAGGGTGCCTTCTCGGTGGCGGACCACATGAGCTTCACGACCCGCTTCGCCGCGGCGTACGACACGCAGATCCAGCGCTGGGTGGACGCGGTGCACAAAGGCACGCTGGTCGACGGCCCGAACGCCTGGGACGGCTACCTCGTCGCCCTCTCCTGCGAGGCGGGAGTGAAGGCGCTCGACGGCGGCGTCATCGCCATCGAGGCGCCGGAGCGCCCCGCCTTCTACGCGTAGGCGGCGCGGCTTCCGCTCTCCGCTCGCCATTCTTGTTCTCGTTCTCGTTCTTCCGCACCCTGATCTTCCCCTGGAGCCGACATGGTCCGCATCGCCCTCGACCCCACGCCGTATCACCACAGCCACTCGCTGCTCGAGTTCCCGGAGGTCGCCGCACGGCTCGGCTACGAGCACCTGCAGCTGACGCCGCATGCCGACTTCGCGCCGTTCTTCCGGCATCCGAAGGCGGACGACGAGCTGGTGGTGAAGCTGAAGAAGGCCGCGGCGGACGCGGGGGTCTCGATTCCCGCGCTGCTGCCGGTGCAGCGCATCTCCTGGCCAGAGGAGCCGCAGCGGCTGGCGGCGGTGCGGAACTTCCGCCGCGTCATCCAGCTCGCGGTGGAGCTCGGCGTGCCCGTGCTGAACACGGAGTTCTCGGGCCGGCCCGAGCGCTCCGAGGAGTCGGAGGACGCGTTCTACCGCTCGATGGAGGAGCTGCTGCCGGTTCTGGAGTCGGAGGGCGTGCGCGTCAACTTCGACCCGCACCCGGACGACTTCGTCGAGGACGGTCTCGAGGCGTGGCGCGTGCTGCGCGGCCTCAACTCGCCCGCCGTCGGCTTCGTGTACGTGGCGTCGCACACGTTCCACTACGGCGACCGGGCGGCCACCCTGCTGCCGGAGATCGGTGACCGCCTGGGCGCCGTGTACACGGCGGACACCTTTGACCACCACCGCTCGCACGGTCTCCGCTACATCTCCAACCCACCCGGCAACGCGGCACGGGTGCACCAGCACCTGCGCATCGGCGACGGCGACGTCGACTGGGCGGAGCTCTTCTCGACCCTTCGCTCCACCGGCTATCTGGACCGCGAGGACGCCCTCCTCGTCTCGAACGTCTTCGCGGAGGACGAGACCGCGGACGAGGTCTCGCGCTACCAGCTCCAGAAGCTCCGCGATCTGGTGGGCTGACCCCGCCACCGCTTTTTCGGTGGCCCGCGTCCCTACAACAGGCTCAGGGACCGAGATGGTTCCGCCAGTGTGCGCTGGCCGTCGGCGGGAGCTTCGCGAGCAGCGACGGCGATGCGGATGGTGCGGCCGCCGGGATCTGCGGAGGTTCCGTAAACGGTCGCTGAGCGTGGGGGTACCGCCGATGTGTGCTGGTCGTTCCCGGGAGCTTCGCGAGCAGCGACGGCGATGCGGGTGGTGCGCCCCTGGGGTCCGCGGCGGTTCTGTATACGGTCGCTGAGCTTGTCGAAGCGACGTGCGCCGACCTTGCGTCCCTTCGACAGGCTCAGGGGCCGAGATGGTGCCGTCGGTCTGTGCTGGTCGTTCCCGGGAGCTTCGCGAGCAGCGACGGCGATGCGGGTGGTGCGGTTGCTGGGATCCGCGGAGGTTCCGTAAACGGTCGCTGAGCGTGGGGGTACCGCCGATGTGTGCTGGCCGTCCCCGGGAGCTTCGCGAGCAGCGACGGTGATGCGGATGGTGCGGTTGCTGGGATCCGCGGAGGTCCCGTAAACGTTCGCTGAGCTTGTCGAAGCGACGTGCGCCGAGCTCGCGTCCCTTCGACAGGTTCAGGGACCGTGGGGTTGGGCTTTCATCGAGTGGCAGAGACGTGAGCATGGTCAGCCTCCCGGTGGGGCTGGTTCGAGTGGGTGGGCGGGTGCTCGGTCGTGTTGCCGGAGGCGGTGGCGGCGGGTGTTCCAGTCCTGGACTGCTCTGCTCTTCGTTGCCAGGTGGCGTGCCTCTCGGGTTTGGCTGATCGACCTTGGCGGCACCAGCGTGTACTTTCCGCCCGACCTCGTGATGTCCCAGCCGCGGTTGTGCAGGAGCAGGTGGTGGTGCTTGCACAGCAGCACGCCGTCGGCGATGTCGGTCTTGCCGTGGTCCCGTTTCCACTGGTTGATGTGGTGCGCCTCGCACCAGGACGGCGGCCTGTCGCAGCCCGGCCACATGCACCCGCCATCCCTCACCGCGAGACCAACGCGCTGGCGGGCGGTGAAGAGGCGCTGTTCGCGTCCGACGTTGACGCACTGCCCGTCGTCATCCAGGACCACGGCGATGGTGCCGGTGGCGCAGATCTCGCGGCGGATGGTGTCGATCGAGACCGCCTCGCCGGTGTCTTGAATCGAGCCGTACCCCTCGTCGCTTTGGAGTGACTCCTTGGTAACGATCACCCTGACCGCCGGCCTCCGCGACCCGTAGACCCGTCCGGGGTCGGCGTCGGCACCGATGCGGAGGAGTTCGAGGAACCCGTCGGCGGCGAGGCGGTCGGTGGAGCGCGGGTCCTTGGCGATCGCGTCGATGCGTGCCCGGTCTTCCTCCTTGACGAACCGAGGACCGCCTCGGCGAGGGTTGGTCAGCTCGTCCAGGACAGACAGGAGGAAGGCGCCCGGCTCGGGTGCGTAGAGGAACTTGCCCTCGACCATCCCGTCCTGGCGCTTCCACGCTTTCAGGTGTTGCTGCTCGAGTTGCGCCTTTTCGCGGTCGGATACCTCGGTGTCGTTCAGGTCGTCGCGGAGCTGCCGTGCCCGGCGGTGAAGTTGTCCCGCGGTGAGGTGGTTCGCGTCTTCGAGCAGTTCCGCCGCGGCCTCATGCAGCACCTCCGGCGGCACCGCCTCCGTGGGGAGGCCCAGGCCGGCCCGGATGGCGTCTGCCTGAGCGATAGAAATGCGTCCGTCCGTGACCGCATGCGCGATCGGCGCCTGCCACGGGGTCGGCGGTGCGGGGAGTTCCGGGTGCTCGCGCTGCAGGGTCTCGACGGCGTCCGTCTCGGCGAGCATCTTGCCGACCTCGACGATCGACACCGCACCGCCTTTGGTCACGCCGGTGACTGCTTCGACCATGGCCAGTGGTGTCCGGTAGCCCTCCTGCTGCGCCAGCCCGGCCGAGCCGAGGTCGGTCGACGAGCGCCGATCGAGCTCGCCCGCGATCCAGGCGGTGAAGGTGTCGCAGCACTGTCTGAGGTCGGCGATAGCGTGCAGCGCGTTCACGAGGTCCTGCTTCGGAAGTGGGCCGAACGTGGCGGGGGAGTCGCCCAGGCGTGCGACTACATCCGCTGTGCGGAGGAGCGTTGTCGCCGGGTTTCTCATAGCACACATTCTAGCAGGTAGAAAGTTTCTTCGACGAAGAACTTTCGTCGATGTGGAGAACTCGCTGGCGAGTCCAAGAGTTGCGAGCGCCGGATCGAGTCCCTTCGACAGGCTCAGGACCGAAGGGGTGACGTTCTCGGGGTCACTCACCTCCCTTCGACAGGCTCAGGGACCGAAGGGGTGGCGTTCTCGGGGTCACTCGCGTCCCTTCGACAAGTTCAGGGACCGTAGGGGTGGGGTGTCCGAGGCGGTTGCCTCCACTCCGGCCATTGACCGCTCTGGCTGGCCATGTCAGTATGTCAGGACATAACGACCGAAGGAGATCCCCTATGCCTCTTGTCCGCATTGATCACAGCGACGCCCGGACGAATTCCGCTGAGGTCGCCGGCGCCGTGCATGACGCGATCGTCGCCGCGTACGGCATCCCGGATCGCGACCGGTTTCAGGTTGTCACCTCGCGTCCGGCGACGACGATCGTCGCCGAGGACGCCGGTCTCGGTTTCGAGCGCGTCGACCCGGTGATCATCCAGATCTTCACGCAGCGCGGACGCAGCGACGAGAAGAAGCAGGAGCTCTACGCCGAGATCGCCTCCCGCCTCGCCGGAGTCGGCGTCGCGGGGGAGGACGTGTTCATCGGCTACGTCGAGAACGGCCCGCAGGACTGGTCGTTCGGGTTCGGCCGCGCCCAGTACCTGACGGGCGAGCTCGCCGTGCCCGCGCAGCCGGTCGCCTGACGCACGCCGCGACCCAGCGCCAGCAGCCCGCGCCGCGCCTCCCGCGTCCCTCGCACGCCCACCCCCTCGACCGGAAGAAGAACCGTATGCCCACCCCCACCCTCGCTCCCGCGACCGTGCCGCCACTGCGTGCCGCGGTCGACCGCTTCCCCACGGTGCTCTGGAACGACTCCGCCGACCCGGTCGAGCTCGCGCAGTCCATCGCGTTCGGCGCCGTCGGCGCCACCTGCAACCCCGTCATCGCCCTCGCCGCGGTGAAGGCACACCTCGACGTATGGGGTCCGCGGATCGCGCAGCTCGCCGCCGAGAACCCGACCGCGGGGGAGTCCGAGCTCGGCTGGAAGGTCGTCGAGGAGCTGTCGATCGAGGCCGCCCGCCTGCTGGAGCCGGCGTTCCGCGAGAGCGGTGGGCGCAACGGCCGCCTCTCGATCCAGACCGACCCGCGCCTGCACCGCGACGCCGACGCGCTCGTCGAGCAGGCCGTGTACTTCAGCGGCCTGGCAGAGAACATCATCGTGAAGATCCCGGCCACCGCCGTGGGCATCCGCGCGATCGAGGAGGCGACTTTCCGCGGGGTCAGCATCAACGTCACGGTGTCCTTCACCGTGGCCCAGGCCGTCGCGGCAGCCCAGGCCATCGAGCGCGGGCTCGATCGCCGCGCCGCAGCGGGCGAGCCCGAGCGCGAGTTCGGCTCGGTCGTGACCATCATGGGCGGCCGGCTCGATGACTGGCTCAAGCACTACGTGCAGAAGAACCGCATCCTCCTCGACCCCGGTCACCTCGAGTGGGCGGGCGTCGCGGCCCTCAAGGAGGCGCACCGCATCTTCACCGAGCGCGGCTACCGCTCCCGCGTGCTGTCGGCCGCCTTCCGCAATCACCTGCAGTGGTCCGAGCTGCAGGGCGGCGACCTCGTGGTCTCGCCGCCCTTCGACTGGCAGCGGCGCATCAACGAGAACGGGATCGAGGCGGCGGACCGCATCGACGTGCCTGTCGATCCGGAGATCCTCCGCACGCTCCGCGAGCGCGTGCCGGAGTTCTCCCGCGCCTACGACGAGCACGGCATGACGGTGGACGAGTTCGACACGTTCGGCGCGACGGTGCGCACCCTGCGCCAGTTCCTCGAGGCGGACGAGCAGCTCGATCGCATCGTGCGCGACATCCTCCTGCCCGCAGTCTGATCGCCGAGCGGCGCCCCGGCGCCCCGGCGCATGGGCGCCACCCACGCGAGCGGCGCCACTGACGCGACCGCCGGCCCGCCGCCGAGTCGAGGCACGTGCCCCGTCCCGCCGCCGCCGAGCACCACATTCCGGTGGAGCGCGCGGCGGAAACCAGCGCCGCGCACCACCGCGACGCCACCGGCGGCAGCCACGCTGGGTGCAGTCCGCCCGCGCCGGCTCTGCTATTGCTGAATGTATGTTTGACAGGACATACGGTCATATGTGACCATGGCCCAAGAGGATCGCGGTCACGCCCGTAGCGGTCCTAAGACAAAGGAGTCGAGATGACCAGTTCCGGTACCCACGGAGGCGCCTCCACCAGGAGGACGCTTCCCCCGCTCACCGCGGGTCCCTATCGCAAGCGGCTCGGCGTCGTCGCGCTCATCGCGACGTTCGGCGGCCTGCTCTTCGGCTACGACACCGGAGTCATCAACGGCGCCCTGCGCCCGATGTCCGAGGAACTCGGGCTGACCGCCTTCACCGAGGGGGTCGTCACCAGCTCTCTCGTGTTCGCGGCGGCCATCGGCGCCCTCGCCGGCGGCCACGTCGCCGACGCGTGGGGCCGCCGCAAGACGATCATCCTGCTCGCGGTGCTCTTCTTCGCCGGCGCCATGGTCTGCGTGTTCACCCCGAGCTACGAGATCCTGGTCGTGGGCCGCGTGCTCCTCGGCCTCGCCGTGGGCGGCGCGTCCGGCGTCGTGCCGGTCTACCTCGCGGAGATGGCGCCCTACGAGATCCGCGGATCCCTCGCGGGCCGCAACGAGCTCATGATCGTCATCGGTCAGCTCGCCGCGTTCGTCGTGAACGCCATCATCGGCACGATCTGGGGCGACCTGCCCGGCGTCTGGCGCATCATGCTCGCCGTCTGCGCCCTGCCCGCCATCGCCCTCTTCCTCGGGATGCTCAAGATGCCCGAGTCCCCACGCTGGCTCGTGGAGAAGGGCCGCGACGAGGACGCGCTGCTGATCCTCCGCACCATCCGCCCCGAGGGCCGTGCGGAAGCCGAGCTCGCCGAGGTGGAGGACATCGCCAAGGAGGAGCGCGAGGCCCACACCATCGGCTGGCGCTCGATCCTCAGCAACAAGAACCTGCTGCGCATCCTGCTGATCGGCATCGGGATCGGCATCGCCCAGCAGCTCACCGGCATCAACTCGATCATGTACTTCGGCCAGACCGTGCTCATCGAGTCCGGCTTCAGCCAGAGCGCGGCCCTCATCGCCAACGTCGCCCCCGGCGTGATCGCGGTGGTCGGCGGCGTCATCGCGCTCGCCATGATGGACCGCATCAACCGGCGCAAGACGTTCATCATCGGGTTCACGCTCACCACGACGTGCCACCTGCTGATCGGCTTCGCGTCGATGATGCTCCCGGTCGGCAACCCGATCCGCCCCTTCGTCATCCTGTTCCTCGTGGTGGCGTTCGTCGGCTCGATGCAGACCTTCCTCAACATCGCGGTGTGGGTCTACCTGTCCGAGATCTTCCCGCTGCACATGCGCGGCTTCGCCATCGGCGTGTCGATCTTCGCCCTCTGGGTGACCAACGGCTTCCTCTCGCTGTACTTCCTCAGCCTGGTGGAGGCCGTGGGCATCACGGGGACGTTCTTCCTGTTCGCCGCGGTGGGGGCGATCGCCCTGGTCTTCGTCACGACCCAGGCGCCGGAGACCCGCGGGCAGACGCTCGAGGCACTGGAGGAGAACGTCACCACCGGTGCGATCTACACCGTGTCGGCCAAGCGCGAGCCCGCGTCCACCCGCAACTGATCCACGCCGCTCCGGGCGCACGGAGAAGGCCCGCTCGTTCTGAACGAGCGGGCCTCTTCCGTGTCCGCGGCACGGGCGCCGCACGGGGAGGGCGGAGTCAGAGCAACTCCTGCAGGGCGGCATCCGCTGCCTTCAGCACGTCCGCGGCGACGGCGATCCCCTCGACGCGGCCGAGCTCGACGTCCTCGTGCTCGATGTTGACCATCATCTCCGGGTCCACCTCGTGCAGGGCGCGCAGGAACTCGGTCCAGTACGCGACGTCGTGGCCCTTGCCGAGCGCCACGAAGTCCCAGGCCGACTCGCGGGGCCACTCGTTGGCCCACTCGTCGCCACCCAGGTTCGTGCGCGGCTCGTCGGGGGAGAGCCTGCGGAAGCCGTTGTCGAGCACGCCGTTGAGCGCGGCCCACCTCCGGTTGATGCGCACGTCCTTCGCCGCGGCGTGGAAGACGAGCGGCCCGAGGTGGCGCACGACCTCGACCGGATCCATCTGCTGCCAGAAGAGGTGGGAGGCGTCCAACTCGACACCGACGTTGGTCGCCCCGGTGAGGTCGAGAAGCTTGTGCACATCCGCCGAGTTGAAGACGACGTTCTGCGGGTGCAGCTCGAGCGCGACCTTGACGTCGGAGTCCCTCGCGAGCCGGTCGGTCTCGCGCCAGAAGTCGGCGACGATGCCCCACTGGTAGTCCCGCACGTCGAGCGCCGCCGAGTTCCAGGCGTTGACCACCCAGTTGACCCGGGACGCGCCCGGCTCCCCGCCCGGCAGTCCGGACATGGTGACGACCCGGTGCTGACCGAGGCGCTCCGCCAGCCGGATCGAGCGGCGGACGTCCTCGGCGTGCTTCTCGCCGATCGCGCGGGTCGGGTGCAGCGGGTTGCCGTTGCAGTTGAGCCCGGCGATCTCGACGCCGGTGCCCTCGAACAGGCCGAGGAAGTCGTCGCGCGCGGTGTCGCTCCCGAGGATGTCGTCGAAGGTCGGCACGTGCACCGCGGGGAGGAACCCGCCGGTGTTGAGCTCGATGCCGGTGAGGCCGAGGCCGGCGATGACCTCGATCGCCTCCGGCAGTGGACGGTCGTGCAGGATGGCGTTGTAGAGGCCGAGTCGCATGGCAGTGTCCTTCCTCAGGCGCCGACGGGCGCGGCGGGGGTGACGGGCGCGGCGGGTGCCGCAGGCACGGGGGGCGCGGCGGGGACGGCGACAGCCGACCCGTTCGATGCCGCCGACCGGGCGACGGCGTCGAGGAGCAGCATGTTGTGCAGCCCCTCGTCGAAACCCGCGTTGCGGGGGAGGGATGCGTCGGCGGGAATCCCGGCGACCTCCTCGAGGAACGCGCGGGCCTGGAAGACGAAGCCGTCGTTCTGCCCGATGCCCACCCCCTGGGCGTCCATGGCGAGCCCGCCCTTCCAGTAGGGGTGATCGGGCCCGAGGATGACCGTGCGGTACCCGGCGGTGGCGTGGTCGCCGCCCGCGAGGAAGAGCTGCAGCTCGCCGGGGTGGCGGAAGTCGAAGGACGCGGCGCCCCGGTCCCCGAAGACCTCGAGGGCGAGCGAGTTGGGGTGGCCCGCGGCGACGCGGGACACCTGCAGCGTCGCGGTGGCGCCCGTCGCGAAGGATCCGGAGAAGGCGGCGACGTCGTCGTTCTCGACGCGCTCGCGCTCGTCGCTGACGGCGGTGCGCTCGTGCCCCACCACGACGCCGAGCGGCTTCGGGCGGGTCGGGATGACGGTGCTCAGCGTCCCGCCGCGCACCTCGGTGAAGCGGCTGCCGGACACGAACTCCGCGAGGTAGGTGAGGTGGCTGCCCACGTCGGCGAGCGCGCCGGACCCGTCGGGGCCGCGGAAGCGCCAGCTGATCGGCCCGTCCGGGTCGCAGGCGTAGTCGGTCCAGTAGTGGCCGCTGACGTTGAGGATCGTGCCCAGGGCGCCGGACCGGACGAGCCGGTTGATGGCGGCGATGCCGGGGGAGCGGAGGTAGGTGAGGCCGATCCGCGCGACCGAGGACGACGCCTCGGCCGCGGCGACCATCGCCCGCGCATCCTCGAGCGTGTCGGAGAGCGGCTTCTCGCAGAGCACGTGCTTTCCGGCGGCGAGGAGCGCCTCGACGATCTCCCGGTGCAGCGCGTTCGCCACCACGACGCTCACCACGTCGATGTCGTCGGCCTCGACGATCGCCTGCCACGACGTGTCGTGGCGCTCGAACCCGAAGCGGGCGGCGGTGGCCTTCGCCACCGGCTCGTACACGTCGGCAATGGAGACGAGGCGGATCTCGGGGAGCGTGCTCTCGTACAGGGTCGGCGCGGTGCGGTAGGCGGCGGCGTGCGCCTTGCCCGCCATGCCCGCACCGATGATGGCGACGCCGATGCTCGTGCTCATGGAACCTCCAGGCGAGTGGTACCGACCCTCACGGCGCCGGTGCGGTGAGAGACTCCTTGTGGAGCGCTCCAACAGCAACCCTATAATTGTGCGTATGTCCTGTCAATATCCGTCGGAAGTGGGAATGGAGGCGTCGTGGTGAGACCGTCCCGGCCCACGATCTACGACGTCGCCGCCGCGGCGGGGGTGTCGAAGTCGCTCGTCTCGCTCGTGCTCCGGGGCTCCGATCGCGTCAGCGAGGCGTCCCGCGCAGCCGTCGAGAAGGCGATCGCCGACCTCGACTACCGGCCCAGCACGGCGGCCTCCGATCTCGCGGCGGCAAGGACCGGTCACATCGGCGTGCTCATCGACGACTACGCGAACCCCTGGTTCGTCGACCTGCTCCGCGGGCTCGGCGAGGTGTTCGGCGCGGCGGGATACCGTCTCAGCGTCGTCGACTCCGTGACCCTGCCCCGCGTGGACGACCCGGTCGCGGGCCTGCTGTCGATGCGCGTCGACGGCATCGTCGTCGCCCGCGACGTGCCGGAGTCCCTGCTCCGCGGCACCGCGCCCCCGGTGGTGATCGCCGGAACCCGGGCCGACGCGGGCGAGGCCGACGCCGTGGCCAACGACGACGCGCTCGGAGCCCGGCTCGCGGTCGAGCACCTGCTCGGCCTGGGGCATCGCACCATCGCCCATCTCGCGGTCGCGGGCGGGGCCGGCGCGGCACGGGAGGCGAGCTTCCGGGCCACGACCCGGGCAGCCGGGGTGCGAGGGATCGTGACGGCGCGGCGGGACCAGGCATCCGAGCACGCGGGCTTCGAGGACGCGCTCGCGATCCTCACCGCCCACCCCGAGGTGACGGCGATCTTCGCGGCCAACGACGTCATGGCCATCGGCGCGCTCGGCGCGGCGCGCGAGCTCCGCCTCGACGTGCCCGGTCGCCTCTCGGTGATCGGCTACGACAACACCGACCTCGCCCGGACCCGGCTCATCGACCTCACGACGGTGGACGACGTCAGCCACGACGTGGGCGTGCAGGCAGCGCGGCTGCTCCTCGCCCGCATGTCGGGGACGGATCCCGTCGACGTCCGGCGGAGCCTCGAGCCCGCGCTCGTGGTGCGCGGCACGACGGCGTCGCCGGCGGACGCCGCCTGATCGGTTCGGGGTGCGCGTTCCCGCTGACGGATTCCCCCGCAGGGTGCTCGGGTCGTGTCCCCTTTTTTGGGGACCGCCCGTGTCCTCCATTGTGCGGACACGGGCTGTAGTGTCGAGTCATCGCCGGAAACACCCCGGCCGGCGAGAAACACCGGAGCTGGTCCCCCCTGATCTTCTGCCGCTCCGGCAACCCGATAGAGCGCTTGATGTCCCCCTAGCGTCGCGCTCTGTGCCGGCCCAGCCTTGCTTCCCCCCGAGCGAGGCTGGGCCGCCCCCTTCTCTCCCGCGGCCGCGGAGCCGCCGGCGCCTCTGTACGCCGGTGGCGGATGCGGCGCGCGCTCAGAGGGACAGGTCGTCCCAGTCGACGGGCGTCGTCCGTCCGCTCACCCAGTCCCGGCGGAGGATGCCGTAGGCGACGGAGGCGAGCGGGCTGCCGCCCTCCACCGGCCAGCCGTCGCGATAGTGGGCCTCCTTGACCCAGCCGCAGCGCAGGAAGACGCGGCGCATGGCGACGTTGTCCTGGCGGGTCTGGCCCTCGAACCGGGTGACCGTCGGCATCGTCGTGAACACGTGGTCGGTCGCCGCGCGAAGGATCCCGGCCGCGAGCCCCGCGCCGCGGTGAGCAGAGTCGAGGCGCAGGTCGAAGAGCGGACCGGCCTCGGTGAGGTTCTCGAACCGCACGAAGCCGACTCTGCCGCGCTCCGGGTGGTCGATCCAGTACGACTCGTTGTCGTCGTCCTGGAACGACCCCGCGTCGATCGCCGCCTCGACCTGCTGCCCGCTCCACCTCGGACGGACGTGGAAGGGGAACTCGTTCCGCATCAGGAACGCCACGAGGCCCTCCCGATCTCCGGTGGAGGGCGCCATGGGGGACAGGGTGATCGGCATGCGGCAACACTAGAAGGGTGTGGGCGTCGCGGGCGCGCGACCGCCGCCATCGGAACCGCAACGACTCGGGACGGGATGTGCCATGACTGATCGCCCCGACGGCGACGACGACGAGACCCAGGAGCAGCGGGCGCTCCGCCAGATCCGGGCCATGGCCGAGGGGGCGGACATCACGCAGTCGGCCAGCGATCTGTCGAACGACTTCACCGACCGGATCACGGCCCGGATCGCCGCCTGGTTCTCCCGCGGCAAGCGCTGACGGCCCGCCCCACCATCCGCTTCCGCTCGCCACGCGTCCCCGCCACCGTTCCCGCCACCGCGTCCGCCGGGGCGCTGGTTCGTGTGCGGCTGACCGCCATGCCGAGGCCGACCGCCGGACGGTCCCCGGCCGGACCGCCGGAGCGCCGCACCGCCGTGAGAGAATAGTCGTCGAAGGGGAGTAGTTCCCGTGGCGTCACCCCGGTGGCGCGGAGGTACGTCGACATCCTGGTGCGCAGTCGCACCCGGCGTGCCGCCCGGCTTCCGCCGGGTGAACGAGACCTTCGGCACGACAGCCCTGTGCCGGAGCGTCCCACGTTCCGGCCACGAACGAGAGAGCCGCATGTCTCCCTGGACCCTCCTCCTGCTCGCAACCGGCGTGTCGGCAGACGCCTTCGCCGTCGCCCTCGGCAAGGGACTGCACCTGCGCTCCCAGATCGTCGCCCGCGCGCTGCTCATCGCGACCGCCTTCGGCGTCGCGCAAGCCGCGATGCCGTTCCTCGGCTGGCTCCTGGGCAGCACCTTCGCCGCGGTGATCGCCCCCTTCGACCACTGGGTGGCATTCGGGCTGCTCGCGCTCGTCGGCGGCAAGATGCTGTGGGAGGCGCTCCGGCCCGGCGGCGGCGAGGAGGGCGCGGACGGCGGCACGCTGTCTACCCGGGAGCTGCTCGTGCTGTCGGTGGCGACGAGCATCGACGCGCTCGCGGTCGGGGTCTCGTTCGCCTTCCTGGACATCGCCATCTGGGTCGCCGTCCTGGTGATCGGCGTCACCACCTTCGCGCTGTCCTTCGCGGCGGTGCTGCTCGGCCACCGCATCGGCGTCCGTTTCCAGAAGCCGGCCGAGATCGTGGGCGGAGTGATCCTCATCGCCATAGGCGTGCAGATCGTGCTCGGCCACCTCGGCGTGTTCTGATCGGACCCGCCCGTCGGTCCGTACCGTGTCCCCTTTTTTGGGGACCGGCCGTGTCCTCCATTGTGCGGACACCGGCTGTAGTGTCGAGTCATCGCCGGAAACCCCGACCGGCGAGGAACACACCGGAGCGGATCCCCCCTGATCTGCATACCGCTCCGGCAACCCGATCGAGCGCTCGACGACCCCCCTTCTGTCGCGCTCGTTCTCGGCCCAGCCCCGCGTCCCCCGGCGGGGCTGGGCCGCCCCTCCTTCTCGTGCTCCGCCGACGACGGGACCGACAACGGTCCCTGAGCCCGTCGATGGGTTGTCCCTTGGAGCGAGGGCGACCGCGCCGTGGTCCGGAAGGGGTGGATGCTGGAGAGACACGCCTCCGCATTCACCTCCACCCGCACGGAAGGACGTCCCCATGACGGGAACGCGCGCGACCCTCTTCTTCGACGTGAACGAGACGCTTTCGGATCTCAGCACGGTCGCGGACGCCTTCGAGTCCGTCGGCGGTGACCGCTCGCTCGCGACGGTGTGGTTCGCCACCCTGCTCCGCGACGCCTTCGCGCTGACGACCGCCGGGAGTGAAGCCTCCTTTCCCGAGCTCGCGAGGAACAGCGCGCGCGGCGTGCTCGGCGGGCGGGATCTGGATCGCGGCCTCGACGACGCGGTGGACGCGGTGCTCGAGTCCTTCTCCCACGTGGACGTGCACTCCGATGTCGTCGAGGGCATTCGTGCGCTGCGCGAGGCGGGCCACCGGCTGTTCACCCTGTCCAACGGTCCGACCGCGACAGCCGAGCGTCTGCTGGGCGACGCCGGCGTGCTCATCGCGTTCGACGAGCTCCTCACCGTCGAGGGGCACACCCCCTGGAAGCCGGCGCCCGCCGCCTACCTCGACGCGGTGGCGCGGACCAGCACGACGGGACCCGCGTACCTCGTGGCCGTGCATGCCTGGGACATCCACGGCGCGGCCCAGGCGGGCCTGTCCACGGCCTGGCTGAACCGCACCGGCAGCCCGTATCCGGCGCACTTCACGCCGCCCACCATCACGGTCGCGACGATCGGCGAGCTGGCCCGACAGCTCGACGAGGCACCCTGACCCGGTTCCTCGACGGTGACGGCCCCGCCTCAGCGCGTCAGCGGGGGAGGAGCCCCCGGGCGGCGGCGATCGCCCCGAGCACTCCCGAGTGGTCGCCGAGCCCCGGCGACGCGAGGAACCCCGGCCGGTCGAGGGACGCCGCGTGGGACGCGCCGGGACCGCCCGTCACCCCGGGAAGCTGGTCGACGACGGCGTCGAACAGGCCGGGCGTTTTCAGCACCCCGCCCCCGACGACGAACCGCTCGACGCCGGTCGTGTACGCGGTCACAGCCGCGAGCTGCGCGATGTAGAAGGCGAGGATATCGAGTGCCTCGGACCGCGACCCGTCGTCGAGGGACGAGGCGTCGGACCCCCACCGCCCGATGACCGCGGGACCGGACGCGAGCCCCTCGAGGCAGTCGCCGTGGAAGGGGCAGCTGCCCGCGTAGTCGTCGCGCGGGTGTCTGCGGACGAGCACGTGGCCCATCTCCGGGTACCCGTTGCCGTGCAGCACCCGGCCGTCGAGGCAGAGGCCCACGCCGACCCCGGTGCCGAAGGTGGCGTAGGCGACGCGCGCGACACCCGCCCCGGCCCCCCAGGTCTGCTCGCCGAGCGCGGCGCTCGCCACGTCGCTCAGCATCACGGTCGGCACCTCGGCGGCCATGCGGATGCGGCCGAGCAGGTCCGTGTCCGCCCAGCCGGGCTTCGGCGTGCCCGTGACCCAACCCCACCGCGGCTCGCCCGGCTCCACGTTGACCGGGCCGAAGGAGGCCACCCCGAGCGCGGTGACCGGTTCGACCTTCCGAAGACCGTCGACGAAGGCGTTGATCGCGGCCGTGGTCTCGTCCGGGCTCGTCGTGGGGATCCGGGTGTCGTGCACCAGCTCGTGCGGACGGTCCTCCGTCGCAGCGCCGCAGATCACCTTGGTGCCGCCGGTCTCGATTCCTACGATCACAGTTCATCCTTCCGCCACGGGCCGGGCCACGGATCCGCCGGGTCGCGTCGTCGATCGCACGCGGCGGGATACGACGGCACGCACGGCGTGCGGCCTTCCCCTGCACTCTGACAGCAGAACGGGGCCCGCGGGACCAGGGCGCGCTGCGCGTTGCCGCCGGGCGCCGGCCGCGTCCCTACCCGTCGGGCGGCGCGGCTCTCAGGTCGCCCTCGCTGGTCAGGTGCAACCCGTCGGCCGTATTAGCGAGGCGCATCAGCTCCTCGAGCCACTCGCGGTTGATCTCCGGCGGTCGTCCGCCGCTGAACGAGAACTCGAGATCGGTGCCCGGATGCACCCAGACCGCGGATCGACCGCCGCCCGGCGTCGCGGCGGTCCAGGACAGCAGAAAGCCCTCGCCCCGGCGGTGCTTCGCCGTCATGGCGATCTGGAGGTGGGCGAGAGCACGATCGTCGAAGTCGACCCGGAAGCGCGACGCTCCGTAGAACAGGGTCCCCACAGTGTTCCTCACGCGATGAATAACAGCGACTGGAATGATAGACCACGCGCTCTGCCGGGAGGAACCCGCTCGGCTTCGGGGACGTGGGTCCGTTCGCTATCGTCGGATAGCGCGTCGGAATGGCGCACAGGGGGAGCACGTGGCGAAGGACTGGACGAGCCGTCGGCGTGCCTCGATCGCCGGTGGCGCGGTGCTCGCGCTCGCCGCGGCGGCGACCGGCGTCGCGCTGGCCGTCACGGGTCCGTCCGAGGGAGGCGGGTCTCCGGCGGCTGCCGCGCTGCCCCCGGCCAACGGCACCCTGGACTACCAGCTCGGCGGGGCGTATCCGCCCGCGCCCGGGGTCGATCTCGTCGTGCGCGACCGGCTGGAGGCCGCCCCGGACGGCGTCTACGGGGTCTGCTACGTCAATGCCTTCCAGACCCAGCCGGGCGAGTCGGCCGAGTGGCTGCGCGAGCGCCCGGACCTGTTGCTGCGGGACGCGGAGGGAACCCCCGTGCGGGATCCGGACTGGCCGGACGAGCTCGTGCTCGACACCTCGAGCGAGGACAGGCGCGCGGCCATCGCGGCCGTCGTCGGCGGGTGGATCGACGGCTGCGCCGAGAGCGGCTACGCGGCGGTCGAGGCGGACAACCTCGACTCGTTCGTGCGCACGGCGGGCGCGCTGTCGGAGGCGGACAACCTCGCCCTCGCCGGGCTGCTCGTCGACCGGGCGCACGCGGCCGGCCTCACCATCGGCCAGAAGAATGCGGCCGAGCTGACCGAGGCCGCGGCGGACGCCGGGTTCGACTTCGCGGTGGCCGAGGAGTGCGAGGTCTACGGGGAGTGCGACGCCTATGCCGAGGCGTACGGCGCGCGGGTCTACGAGATCGAGTACACGGACAACGGCCGGGAGGCGTACGACCGCGCCTGCGCCGCTCGCGGCGACGTCGCGTCGGTGATCCTGCGGGACAGGGACGTGCTGCCCGCCGGGGCCGAGGGCTACGAGTACGCGACCTGCTGAGCCTCGCGCGGGTATCCTGCCCCTGTCCGTTCCGCGCGGGTGCGGGACGGGCGACGGCCCGCGATCCGGGTGCTCCGGGCGGGCGGAGAGGCGGACGATGACGATCGCGATCGACAGCCTGCGCCCGGAGGGCGGCGGCGCGGCCCTGTTCCAGGGCGTCGAGCACGGGGCGCAGACCTCGTTCTTCGTGGTGACGAGCAGGCCGGGCGGCGGCGCGGAGAAGCACCGGCATCCCTACGAGGAGATCTTCGTCGTGCTCGACGGCGAGATCGAGGTGGTGGTCGACGGGCAGCGGGAGATCGTGTCCGGCGGCTCGATCCGCGTCATCCCACCGCGCGCGTGGCACCGGTTCACCAATCGGTCCGACCATCCGTGCCTCATGGTCAACATCCACTCGTCGCCCCGGCTGATCCAGGAGAACTGGGCGGACCTCGTGCGCGATCCCGAGGGCGGTACCGGCGGGGCCATATCCTGACAGGGCGTGTGCGGGGTGCCGCCCGCACGTCAGGTCGTGAAGAGGTGAACGGTGACGGTGTCGACCGGGCAGCAGCAGGGGCAGTCGAGCGGGAAGCGCGTGCCGACCATCTACGACGTCGCGCGGCAGGCGGGGGTCTCCCACCAGACCGTGTCGCGGCTGCTCAAGGGGGGCTCGGGCATCCGGCCCGAGAACCGCGAGCGCATCGAGCGGGTGCTCAAGGAGCTCGACTACCGCCCCAACCTCGCGGCCCGGTCGCTCGCCACCAACCGGTCGAGGCGCATCGGCGCCATGGCCTACGAGATGCTCGAGATCGGCCCGTCGAAGATCATCCAGGGGGCGAGCAACGCGGCGCGCGAGGCCGGCTATCTGCTCGACGTCGTGAGCCTGGATCCGCGCAGCAGGAACGACATCGAGGTCGCGGTGTCGCTGCTCGCGCAGCAGGACCTCGCCGGCATCCTGGCCTTCGCCCCGACCGATCACCTCGTCGAGGTCGTCGGCGACTCCCGGTTCTCCGTGCCCGTCTACGTCGAGACCGAGTCGGACGACAGCGTCCCCGGGCATCCCGCGAGCCCGAACTCGGACGGCGTGCGGCAGCTCGTCGACCACCTGTTCCAGCTCGGCCATCGCCGCTTCTTCCACATCTCGGGTCCACCCGCGTGGCTCTCCGCGCGCAACCGGTCGGTGGCGTACGAGAGCGCGCTCGCCGACCGCGGTCTCGCCTCCCTCGGCACCCTGGCCGGTGACTGGTCCGCCGCGAGCGGCTACGACGGGGCCATGCGGATGCCGGGCGAGCTCGGCGTCACGGCGATCGTCGCGGCCAACGATCAGATGGCGCTCGGCGTGCTGCGGGCGCTGGCCGAGCAGGGCCGCGCGGTGCCCGACGAGATGAGCGTCGTCGGCATGGACGACCTGCCCGAGGCCCGCTTCTACTCGCCGCCGCTCACGACCGTGCAGCTGGACTTCGAGAACGAGGGCCGGCTGGCCGTGAAGCGCCTGCTCGGGCTGATCGGTGACGAGGACGCCCTCGTGACCCCGGTGCCGGCGCCGCCCCGGCTGGTGGCGCGCCTCTCCTCGGGCCCGGTCGCGGCCGGCTGACCCGCTCCCCTGCGGCTCCTCAGGGCGGGGGCGCCCTCCGGGGTCGCGGCGCGCCCCCGCTCGCTCCGGTCCCGCCGCCGGACCCTGGGCGCGGTCGCGATTGCGTAACGAGGCTTGTTACCGGTAACGAAACCTGTCACTCTGTCTCCGGCGCGACCTCGTTACCGGTAACGAGGTCGCCGTAGCCCTGCCCTCGACGATGGAGTCCACGGTATGACCGACCCCGCACGCACCGCCGCCTTCCGCACCCGCATCCTCTTCGGGGCCGCGTACTACGCGGAGTATCAGCCCGAGCCGCGCACCGCGGAGGACCTCGACCTCATGCAGGAGGCGGGGTTCAGCGTCATCCGGGTCGGCGAGTCCGTGTGGTCGACGTGGGAGCCGCGGGACGGCGAGTTCGACCTGGACTGGCTGCAGCCCGTGCTGGACGGCGCGCACGAGCGGGGCATCGCGGTCATCCTCGGCACGCCCACCTACGCGGTACCGCCGTGGCTGCAGCGGGCGCACCCGGAGATCGCGGCGGAGAACCCCACCGGCGCCCGCGTCCCGTGGGGCGCCCGGCAGGAGGTCGACTACACGCACCCCGCCTTCCTCTTCCACGCCGAGCGGGTGATCCGGAAGGTCGTCGCGCGCTACGCCGCGCACCCGGCGGTCATCGGCTACCAGGTCGACAACGAGCCCGGCATGCTGCTGTTCCACAACCGGCACACGTTCGTGCGCTTCGTGGAGCGGCTGAAGGACCGCTACGGCGACGTCGAGACCCTGAACCGCGAGTGGGGGCTCACCTACTGGTCGCACCGCATCTCCGACTGGGCAGAGCTCTGGGTGCCCGACGGCAACACGCTGCCGCAGTACGACCTCGCCTGGCGGCGCTACCAGGCCGAGCTCACCACGGAGTACATCGCCTGGCAGGCCGACATCGTGCGCGAGTACGCCGGCGACGGCCAGTTCGTCATGACCTGCCTCGCCTACCCGCGCCCGGCGATGGACGACGAGGCGATCACGAGCGCCCTCGACGTGACGGCGGGCAACCCGTACTACGGCATGCAGGACCGGCTGGGCTTCGAGGCGGAGCGCGACCCCATGTCGGCCTGGACCACGACCGGCGTGTGGGGCCTGCTGCGCCAGGCGGACCGCCTGTACTCCTCCCGACAGGAGCGCTACCTCGTCACCGAGACGAACGCGGGCAGCATCTCGGGCAGCTACCACAACTACCCGCCCTACCCCGGGCAGCTCCGCCAGGCCGCCCTCGCCCTCGTCGCCCGCGGCGCCGCCATGGTCGAGTACTGGCACTGGCACAGCCTTCACTTCGGCACCGAGACGTACTGGGGCGGCATCCTGCCGCACAGCCAGCGCCCCGGCCGGATCTACCGGGAGATCGCCGAGATCGGCGCGACCCTGCGCAGCATCGGCGACTCGCTCGAGGGCTACGAGCCGGACGCCGACGTGACCCTCCTCTTCAGCAACCCCAGCAAGTGGGCCATGGAGTTCTTCCCGCCGCTCAACGCGGGCGGCGGGCCGGACGCCTCGTCGTACAACCGCATCTTCGACGCCTTCTACCGCGGCGTGGTCGACTCCGGTCGGCAGGCTCGGGTGCTGCACGACGCGCAGGCCCTCGCCCTCACGGCAGCCGAGCTGGCCGAGCGGCACCCCGTCCTCGTGGTGCCCGGGCTCTACGTCGCGACGGACGAGCTCCTCGCGCTGCTGCGCGACTACGCGGAGGCCGGCGGGCACCTCGTGGTCGGCCCCCGCACGGGGTACGGCGACGAGGAGGCGCGGGCACGACGAGCGGTCGCCCCCGCGATCCTGGCCGAGAGCGCCGGGGTCTGGTACGACGAGTTCTCGAACGTGGACCACGACCTCGCCCTCCGCGCGGACGGCGAGCTCGCCCTGTCGCCGGAGGCGCGTGGCACGGCGTGGGCCGACGGGCTCGAGGCCGACGGCGCCGATGTGCTCGCCACGTACGACCACGTCGAGTTCGGGCGCTTCGCGGCCGTCACCTCCCGTGCGTCCGGCGCCGGGCGGATCACGACGGTCGGCACGGTGCCGAACCCGGCCCTGTCCGCCGACCTCGCCCGCTGGCTCGCCGCGGACCCGATCGCGTCCGGCTGGCAGCAGCCGGCCTCGGTGACCGTGCTCTCCGGCCGGGCCGGTGCCACCCGCGCCTGGTTCGTGCACAACTGGAGCTCGCACCCGGCATCCGTCGTCGCGCCGTCGGCGCTGCGGAACCTCGTCACGGGCGCGGAGCACGCGCCCGGAACGACCCTCTCGCTCGAGCCATGGGCCTGCCTGGTCCTGGCGGAGCAGGAACCCCGCCGGTAACCGACCCGGCGGGCCGAACAAAGGAAGAACAGGACATGCGCAGAGTGGTACCGAGAACAGCGAAGATGCTGGGTGCTTCAGCGGTGGCGGCGGCGTTGCTGCTCACCGGCTGCACGGCATCCGGTGGTGGTGGCGGCGGCGGCGACCAGCCGCCCGCGTCCCAGGACGAGATCGACGAGGCGCTCAGCACGCCGACGAAGCTCACGTTCTGGACGTGGGTCCCCGACATCCAGAACGAGGTCGACCTCTTCGAGGAGGAGTACCCCGAGATCGACGTCGAGGTCGTGAACGTCGGCCAGGGCGCCCCGCACTACCAGAAGATCCGCACCGCCATCGAGGCCGGCGAGGGTGCACCGGACGTCGTGCAGATGGAGTACCAGTACATCAACTCCTTCGCCCTCACCGAGAGCCTGCTCGACCTCGCGCCCTACGGCGCGGACGAGCTCGAGGGCGACTACGTGGACTGGGTCTGGAACCAGGTGTCGAAGGACGGTGCCGTCTACGGCATCCCGCAGGACGTCGGCCCCATGGGCAACCTCTACCGCGAGGACATCCTGGCCAAGGCCGGCATCACCGAGGCCCCCGCCACCTGGGAGGAGTACGCGACGGCCGCCGAGGCCGTCAAGTCCTCGACCGGGTCGTACATCACCAACTTCGCGCCCAACCAGGCGGGACAGGTCATCGGGCTCCTCTGGCAGGCGGGGGAGAAGCCGTTCTCCTACGACGGCGAGCAGACCGTGGGCGTGAACGTCAACTCCGACCGCGCGAAGGAGGTCATGGCCTACTGGCAGGACCTGGTGCAGCGCGACCTCGTCTCCATCGACCCGGACTTCACGGACCAGTGGTACCAGGGTCTCGCGAGCGGCAAGTACGCCGGCTGGCTGACCGCCGCCTGGGGCCCCGTCTTCCTGCAGGGCACTGCGGGGGAGACCTCGGGCCTGTGGCGCGCGGCCGAGCTGCCGCAGTACGCGGAGGGTGAGAGCGTGTCCGGCAACTGGGGCGGCTCGTCCGACGCCGTGCTCGCGTCGACCGAGAACCCCATCGCCGCTTACGAGCTCGCCAAGTGGATCAACAACGACAAGGCGTCGACGGTGAAGTTCGCGACGGAGCAGTTCCTGTTCCCGCCGCAGAACGACGTGCTCGAGGACCCCGCGTTCGTGGACCAGGAGGCCGAGTTCTACGGCGGTCAGAAGGTGAACCAGCTGTTCTCGGAGATCTCCGACACGGTCGACTCCGACTTCGACTGGCTGCCCTACATGGACTACGCGTACTCGAGCTTCGAGGACTCCATCGGCAAGGCCATCGCGGAGAAGGGCGACCTCTCCGCGGGTCTCGACGACTGGCAGGAACTGCTCACCACGTACGCGACCGACCAGGGCTTCACGGTCGAGTAGCACCACAGAACGGAACCGGCCGGCCGATGCGGCCGGCCGGTTCCCCCTGCTCCTTCCAGACATCGGAGTCTCGAATGACACGCTCCTCAGCGCCCGCCGTCCGGCGGCCGCGGCACAACGCAACCCAGCGGCGGCAGAACCGCGCCGCCTACCTCTTCGTCGCACCCTTCATGCTCATCTTCATCGCCATGCTGGTCGTGCCGCTCTTCTACTCCGGGTACCTCAGCTTCTTCCAGGACCGGCTCATCGGCGGTTCCGCGTTCGTGGGCTTCCAGAACTACGTCCGGGCGCTCACGGACCAGGCGTTCATCGACGGCGTGCTGCGGATGGGCGGATTCCTCCTCGTCCAGGTGCCGGTCATGCTCGCCCTCGCGCTGTTCATCGCCCTCGCCGTCGACTCCGGTCGCGTACGCGGCGGCAAGTACGTGCGCCTGCTCGTGTTCGTGCCCTACGCGGTGCCCGGCGTGATCGCCGCGCTCATGTGGGGCTACCTCTACGGCAACGACTTCGGCCCCATCGCGCAGACCATCCGGGCCGCCGGCCTGGACGCCCCGAACCTGCTGTCGCCCGACCTGATCCTGTACTCGATCATGAACGTGGTCACGTGGGGCTTCGTCGGCTACAACATGATCATCATGTACGCCGCCCTGCGGTCCATCCCCGGCGAGCTCTACGAGGCGGCGGAGATCGACGGCGCCGGCCAGTTCCGCATCGCGTGGAGCATCAAGATCCCCGCCATCCGGCCGGCGATCCTGCTGACGGTCATCTTCTCCATCATCGGCACGTTCCAGCTGTTCGCCGAGCCGAGCCTGTTCGACGCCATCGCGCCGAACGCCATCTCCGACTCGTACACGCCGAACTACTACGCGTACAACCTCGCCTTCGTCAACCAGAACATCAACTACGCCGCGGCCATCGCCTTCATCCTCGGCATCGTGATCATGATCGTCAGCTACGTCGTGCAGCTGTCGACCCAGAGACGGGAGCGACTGTCGTGAGCGCCATTCCGATCACCGACACCGCCGGGGCGGCGGAGTCGACGCCCCGCGGCCCCGCCGCGGGCCTGCCCACCCGGACGAAGCGCCGCTTCGACCCGGAGCACCGCAGGAGCACCGTGCTCACCATCGTCCTCTGGGTGATCGTGCTGTACTTCCTGTTCCCGCTGGTCTGGCTCGTCGTGGCGTCCACCAAGAACAACACCGACCTGTTCTCCAGCTTCGGGCTCTGGTTCGGCAAGGACTTCAGCCTCTGGGAGAACCTGCAGTCGGTGTTCTCGGTGCAGAACGGCATCTTCCTGCGCTGGGGCTGGAACACCATCTTCTACTCCGTGGTGAGCGGGGTAGGCGCGGCGCTGCTGTCCACGATGGCCGGCTACGCGTTCGCGAAGTACCGGTTCCCGGGCGGCGTGCTCATGTTCAGCATCGTGCTCGGCGCCATCATGGTGCCGCTCACCGCGCTGGCGATCCCGACCTACCTGATGTTCAGCAACTTCGGCATCACGAACACCGCGTGGGCGATCATCCTGCCGTCGCTGGTCAGCCCGTTCGGCGTGTTCCTCATGCGGGTGTACGCCGCGGACGCCATCCCCGACGGCCTGATCGAGGCGGCCCGCATCGACGGCGCGGGGGAGTTCCGCATCTTCTGGCAGGTGGGCCTGCGCCTGCTCGGCCCGGGCGTCGTGACGGTGTTCCTGTTCGCCCTGGTCGCGACCTGGAACAACTACCTCCTGCCGCTGATCATGCTCAACAGCCCGTCCCTCTTCCCCCTCACCGTCGGCCTCGCTCAGCAGCAGTCCGCCAGTGCCGCGGGCGGCGGCTCCCAGGCCCTCTTCTCCACGGTCATCACGGGCTCGCTCGTGTCCGTGATCCCGCTCGTCATCGCCTTCCTCTACCTCCAGCGCTACTGGCAGAGCGGCCTGGCGACGGGCGGCGTCAAGGGCTGAACCACCGCCTCCCGCGCCGCCTCCGCGCGCCCGGGAGGCCATCCGCGCGGCCCGACCACGGGCGGCACAGGCACGACTCGCAGAGCACGACTCGCAGAACACGACAGGGAAAGGACGGCTCCATGCCGATCTGGTACGGCGGAGACTACAACCCGGAGCAGTGGCCGGAGGAGGTGTGGGAGGAGGACGTCCGGCTGATGCAGCGGGGCGGCATCACTCTCGCCACCGTCGGCGTCTTCTCCTGGGCACGCCTCGAGCCCCGGGAGGGCGAGTTCGACTTCGGCTGGCTGGACCGGGTGCTCGACGGCCTGCACGCCGGCGGCATCCGGGTGGACCTCGCCACGGCGACCGCGTCGCCGCCGCCCTGGCTACCGCACGCCTACCCCGAGGTGCTGCCGGTCACCGCGGACGGGGTCACCCTGTCCGTCGGCAGCAGGCAGCACTACTGCCCGAGCTCACCCGTCTACCGCAGGCTGGCCGCGCGGCTCGTCAGCGCGATCGCCGAGCGTTACGGCTCGCACCCGGCGCTCGAGCTGTGGCACGTGAACAACGAGTACGGCTGCCACGTGGCGCACTGCTACTGCGACGTGTCGGCCAAGGCCTTCCGTGAGTGGCTGCGGGCACGGTACGGCAGCGTCGAGCGCCTCAACGAGGCCTGGGGCACGGCGTTCTGGTCGCAGCAGTACGGCGACTTCGCCGAGGTGTACCCGCCCCGGGCCATGCCCACGTTCACGAACCCCGGGCACGCGCTGGACTTCGACCGCTTCAGCTCGGACGAGCTGCTCGACTGCTACCGCATGGAGCGCGACATCCTGCGCGAGGTGACGCCCGAGGTCCCCATCACGACCAACTTCATGGGCTTCTTCAAGGGCGTGGACTACTGGCGCTGGGCGAAGGAGGTCGACGTCGTCAGCGACGACAGCTACCCCGACCCCGCGGACCCCGACTCGCCCGCCTACGGCGCGATGGTGCGCGACCTCGTGCGGTCCCTCGGCGCCGGGCGGCCCTGGATCCTCATGGAGCAGGCGTCGAGCGCGGTGAACTGGCGGCGTCGAAACGCTGCCAAGCCCGCGGGCATGAACCGCGGGCTCTCCTACCAGGCGCTCGGCCGAGGTGCCGACGGCATCCTCTACTTCCAGTGGCGCCAGTCCGTCGCGGGTGCCGAGAAGTTCCACTCCGGGATGCTGCCGCACAGCGGCACGGAGACGAAGACCTGGCGGGAGATCGAGCAGCTCGGCGGCGAGCTCGCCGGCCTCGACCGGGTGCGTGGCACGCGGGTGCCCGCCGACGTCGCCATCCTCTTCGACTGGGACAGCTGGTGGAGCATCGAGCAGGAGGCGACGCCGGGCGAGATCCCGTACGTGCAGCACGCCTTCGCCTGGTACCGCGAGCTGCACCGCCGCACCGTGACGGCCGACTTCGTGTCGCCGTCCGCCGACCTCAGCCGCTACCGCGCCGTGATCGTGCCGAGCCTCTTCGTCGCCACCGCGGAGGCGCTCGCCGGACTCGATGCGTACGTCCGCGCCGGCGGCCGTTTGCTCGTGACGTTCCAGACCGGCATCACCGACCAGGACGCGCATATCACCGAGGGCGGGTACCTCGGGGTGCTCGCCGAGACCCTCGGCGTGCGCGTCGAGGAGTTCGCGCCGCCCGCCGGGCCTGACCTTGCGGGCACGGGCGGCGCGCCCGTGCCGGGCACCGCGTTCGGCGGCGAGCTGATCCGCGGCGGGACCGGAACGCTGTGGTCGGAGTACCTCCACTCCGAGGGCGCGGACGTGCTCGCCTCGTTCGAGGGCGGCGAGCTCGACGGCTGGCCCGCCATCACCGCGAATCGGCGCGGCGAGGGCCGGGCCTGGTACGTCGCGACGCTGCCGGACCCGGACGCCATGGCGGCGCTGCTCGACGCGGTGCTCAGCGACGCGGGCGTGAGCCCCGTGCTCGCGCAGCCCGTCGAGGGCGTCGAGGCCGTGCGTCGCGGCGACAGCGTGTTCCTCGTCAATCACACGCCCGCGGAGGCGCGGGTGACGCTGAACGGCGCCGAGCACGTCCTCGAGCCGCGGGGCGTCGCCGTGCTGGACATCGACGGTCTCTGAGCCCGTCGAAGGGACGCTCCCCGGCCTCAGGAAGCCGGGAACGAGGAAGGCGGGGCACCGGATCGGTGCCCCGCCTTCCTCGTGCCGCGGGATCGCCTAGATCGCCGCGATCGCCCAGGACGCCGACGCGGACTCGCCCGGCTCGATGAGGATGAGGTCGTCGCCCGAGTTGAAGGCGTCGGGCGGGCAGGTCATGGGCTCGACCGCGAGGCCGACGCGGTTCATCTCCGGCTCGGGACGGTCCGCGGTGTGCACCTGCACCCACGGGCACTCCGCGCCCCAGCGCATCACGACGCCGGACCCGTCCGCCGCGGTCACGCGCACCTCCGTCGTCCCGTCCGCGTCCGCGGAGAGGCCGGTGAAGGCATGGTCGATGAACGTGTCGTCGATGCGGCGCGGCGAGCGGAAGTCGTAGATCCCGCCGTCCGCATCGGTCACGCTCGCGCGCCCCGTCGGGATGAGCCGGTCCTCGGTCACCGTCAGCACGTCGTCTGCCGGCAGGCTGAGCGTCCACTCGTCGACGAGCCCGTCGCCCGCGCGCAGGTACGGGTGCGGGCCGGTGCCGAACGGGGCGACGCCGCGGCCCGTGTTCGTCGCCGTGACCGTGGTCTGCAGGCCGGCGTCGGACAGCGCGAAGGTGACGGCAATGTCGAGCCGGCGCGGGTAGCCCAGCTGCGCGGGGATGGTGATGCCGAGCGTCGCGGACGACTCGCTCTGCTCGCGCACCTCGTAGTCCAGCCAGCCCGCGAGCCCGTGCAGGGCGTGGCCGCGCTCCGGCTCGGTGAGGCCGAGCTGCTGGGTCTCCCCGTCGAGCTCGTACGAGCCGTCGACGACGCGGTTCGGCCAGGGGACGAGCGTCGCCCCGCGGTAGACCGGGCGGATGGCGTCCTCGTCGAAGGGGACGACGAGGTCGCGCCCCTCGAACTGCAGCGAGCGCAGGCTCGCGCCGATGCTCGCGATGGTCGCCGTGTAGCCGTCGGCGGAGAGGGAGACCTGCGTGCCGGAGAGCGGCGCGCCGGAGGAGGGAGGTGTCATGTCGACCATTGTCCCGGATCTACCGCGTGCCGCGGATGATACGGGCGATGGTCTCGGCCGGCAGCTTCGGCACCCGGTTCTCGTCGCACAGGCCGTTGGTCTCCTGGCGCGTGTCGGTGAGCTGGGTGTAGCAGAAGCCGCGCAGCAGCGTCGAGCCGTTCACCGCGTCCAGGATCTCGGCGACGCGGCGCTCGAAGTCCTCGGCGTCGCTCGCGGTCGAGTACCCCCAGCTGTCGTCGAGCGTCACGTTCGGCGCGTAGCTGACGCCGCCGAACTCGGTCAGCATGACCGGCTGCCCGCGCTCGATCCTGCCCTCCGGCATCACGCTGATGCGGCGGGCGGCCGGGCCGAAGCCATCCAGCATCTCCTCGATGGCCTGCCGGGTGCCGTAGCGCTTCTCGAGCACGACGCCGCTGGCCTCGTAGTCGTGGATCGACCAGATGTCGCTGTCGGTGTGCTCCCAGCCGTCGTTGGAGACGACGGGCCGGGTGGGGTCGAGGGCCTTGGTCAGGTTCACGAGGGCGAGGCCGTAGGCGCGCTGCGCCGCGTCATGCGCGCCGTGCTGCACGCCCCACGACTCGTTGATGGGCACCCAGGTCACGATGCTCGGGTGCGAGCGGTCACGGCGCACGAGTTCGGCCCACTCGCGCATGAGGCGCTGCACGGCGGTCGCGGTGAACGCGTAGGCGCCCGCTGTCTCGCCCCAGAGCATGAGCCCCAGGCGGTCGGCCCAGAACAGGAAGCGCGGGTCCTCCACCTTCTGGTGGATGCGGGCCGCGTTGAAGCCGAGGGAGAGGATCAGCTCGACCTCGGCGCGCAGCGCAGCCACGCTCGGCGCGGTGAGGTGCGACTCGGGCCAGTAGCCCTGCTCCAGCACGGAGCGGACGTAGGTCGGGCGGTCGTTGAGCAGGAACTCGCCGTTCTCCACCGCGGTGGACCGCAGGCCGAGGTAGCTGCCGACCTCGTCGGCCGGGGCGCCGTCCTCGCTCACGGTCAGTACCGCGTCCAGAAGGCGCGGATTCTCCGGCGACCAGAGCAGCTGCTCGTAGTGCTGGCCGTTCCGCTGCCCACCGAGGGCGACCTCGAACTCGACCTGGTCCTCGAGCGTCTCCACCGTCTGCCGGGCCACGGTCTCGCCCTCGAACGAGATGTCGACGGCGATCGTGACCGGCGTGGCCGGGCGGCGGCTCAGCGTGAGCTCGGCGCGCACGACGCCGCGCGGCACGTCGGGCAGCCAGGCGATGTCCGTGACGGAGAGCCGCGGCACGGCCTCGAGCCAGACGGTGCGCCAGATGCCGGTGGTGCGCTGGTACCAGATCGCGTGCGGCTCCGGGTGCCAGTCCTGCTTGCCGCGGGGCATGGTCACGTCGAGCGGGTCGTCCTCGGCGCGCACGACGATGGCGTGCTCGGTCGCGTCCGGGTCGAGCGCCGCCGTGATGTCGGCCGAGAACGGCGACTGCCCGCCCTCGTGCGACACCACGTGCGTCCCGTCCACCCACACGTCGGCCCGGTAGTCGACGGCGCCGAAGTGCAGCAGCATCCGGTCACCGGTGGCGCCGCGGCCCGCCGCGTCGAGGTCGGCGTCCGACACGGGGATGCGGTACCAGACGACGGGGTGGAAGGTCATGTCCCCGATACCGGACGCCGGCGACTCCGGCGGGAACGGCAGCTGGATCTCGTGGGTGAAGGGCGCCGCGTCCCGCTCCCAGTGCGCGTCGCGGCCCTCGTCCGCGTCGTCGTACGCGAAGCCGGCGCGCACGTCGAGCGCGCGGTGGTGCTCGCGGACGAACTGCGGGCGGGGGTGCGTGCCGTCCTGACGGCTCGGGGGTGCGATGGGCATGCGGTATCTCCTCGTCGAGTGTGCAGTCCTCTTCCAACCGTCATTACAACGTTGGAACGATCGGGTCCCAGTGTACCGACGGCGCGCCCCCGTGCCACGTCCGCCGCTGTGGCCGCCGCCAGTTCCGCCCTGCACCGCCCGCCACGTCAGCCCTGCCGCCTGCCCGTCGCCCTGTGCCCGCCCTCACGTCCGCCCTGCCCAGGCAGAGGCGTCGTGCGCAGGTTAAGCCTGGGCAGGATGCTCCTGCCTGGGCAGGGGCGCGTGGGGTTAGGCGGGGAGAGCGCGAAGTCAGCGGCGCAAGGCGGCGTCAAGACGGGGCAGCGGGGTCGGGCGCCCCGTTACACGGCACCGGGGTGTCAGCCCGCCGCGCCGCCCTCGGCGAAGAGGAGGAAGAGCCCGGCGATCCAGGCGAGCACACCGATGGCGAGCAGGATGCCGCCGAGCAGCAGCAGCGCGCGCCCGTCGTGGGCGGGGGAGTCCGTGCGCATCCGGTCGGGGCGGCGCGGCGAGAAGTACACGTGGATGTCGCTGCCCACCTCGAGGCCCGCGCACTCGGGCGTGTTCGCATCCACCTGGTGCACCTCGCCCGCGGTGTCGAACCAGCGCACGAGCGGGCCCATCGGGCCGCGCGCGATGACGCCCGTCGTGCCCACCCAGCGCCGCGCGGCCAGGCGGGCCGCGACGCCGAGGGGGAGCAGGAGCACGCCGCCGAGAAGCCCGATCCAGGTGAAGAGCTCGCTGAGGACGGCGAGGGCGTCGAGCGTGTTCACGTGCGGTGGCATCCCGGGGTCGAGGTCAGACCCCGAGGATAGCGGCTAGACGTCGAGCGTTTCTCCCGGCTGCAGCGGAAAGAAGGTTCCGCCGCCCGCCTCGGTGGCCGCCTCGATGCGCTGGTTGGCCATGCCCTTGCCCGCGACGGACAGCACCATCTCGTGCACGGGGAAGCTGCGCTTGGGTGCGACGGCCGTCACGTAGTCGATGACCTCGCTGATCTTCAGCCAGGGTGCGCCCGCGGGAACGGCGAGCAGGTCCACCTCGACGCCCTCCGGCACGGTGAAGGAGTCGCCCGGGTAGAAGAGCGTGTCGTTGATGAGCACGCCGAGGTTGTCGATCACCGGGATGGACGAGTGGATGACGGCGTGGGTCCCGCCGAAGAAGCGCAGCGTGAAGCCGTCGACCTCGACCGCGTCGCCTGCGTTGACCACCGTGATCTCGAACTCCTCCGCCGCGGCGGCCACGCCGGCGGGCGCGAAGATGGGCACCCCCGGGTTCATGCCGACGATGCGGTTCAGCTGCTCGGGCGTCCAGTGGTCGGGGTGCTCGTGGGTGATCACGACGGCGGCGGTGTTCGCGGTCTCCGTCAGCGGGGTCGTGAAGGATCCGGGATCGACGAACAGCTTCCGGCCGGAGTTCTCGAGCAGCAGGGCGGCGTGTTCGTACTTCGTCAGGCGCATCCTTCGATGCAACACCGTGCGCCCGTTCTCCGCAAATACCCGTCGTCGGCCGGGCGCCGCCATACCCTTCGATCCATGCCCGCCGAAGCACCCTCCCGCACCCTCGTCGTCGCGATCAATCCGCGCGCCGCGTCCGGCAGGGGAGCCGGCGTCGGCTCCCGCACCGTCGCCGCCCTCCGCCGCGCCGGGTGGGCCGTCACCCCGCTGCAGGAGGACAGCTCTGAAGCCCTCGCCGCGGCCGTCACCGCCGCCCTCGCGGCCCGGCCGAGCGCGCTGATCGTGGTGGGCGGGGACGGCATGGTCGGCCTGGGCGCGAACGCGGTCGCCGGTACCGACGTGCCGCTGGGCATCGTCCCCTGCGGGACCGGCAACGACATGGCGCGGAACCTGGGCCTGCCGGTCCGCGACGTCCCGGCCGCGCTCGACCGGCTCGTCGCCGCCCTGGACGGGTCGCTCGAGTCCCCGCGGCGGATCGACGCCGGCCTCGTCACGGGCGCCGACGGACGCGACACCTGGTTCGCCTGCGCCCTGTCCGCCGGGTTCGACGCGACCGTGAACGAGCGGGCGAACCGCATGCGCCGGCCGCGCGGCGCGTCCCGCTACGTCGTCGCCCTCCTCCGCGAGCTGGTCACCTTCGGGCCTGTCGACTACACGCTCACCATCGACGGCCGCGAGGAGCGCGTCCCCGCCGTGCTCGTCTCCGTGGGCAACGCGGGCTCGATCGGCGGCGGGATGCGCATCGCGCCGGACGCGGTGCTCGACGACGGGCTGCTCGACGTGCTGATCGTCGCCCCCCTGTCCCGGCTCACCTTCCTGCGCCTGTTCCCCCGCGTGTTCCGCGGCACGCACGCTGCGCTCCCGCAGGTGCGGCTGCTCCGCGCGCGCAGCATCAGCATCGCGGCGGCGGGCGCCCGGGCCGGCATCATCGCCTACGCGGACGGCGAGCGGCTCGGCCCCCTGCCCCTCGACATCCGGGTGGTGCCGGGCGCGCTCGCCGTGCTCGCGTGACCGCCCGAGCGGCCGTGAGACCCGTCGGAACGGTCCGCCGGCCGCTCGATTTCGTTCGGCGCCGTTCCGTATGGCATACTCGTTGAGTTGCAAAAACGGCCCCATCGTTTAGCGGCCTAGGACGTCGCCCTCTCACGGCGGTAACGCGGGTTCAAATCCCGCTGGGGTCACAACACACGCGAAACCCCCTCCATCCGGAGGGGGTTTCGTCGTTTCCGGGTACCCGCCGCGGCGCTCGGCGGGTCGCGCGCTCGCCGCGGAGGGGCGGGAACGCGATACTGGTCGCGGTTCGCCGCGGCCGCTCCCGTTCCCGGGATGCGCCGAGCGGCGAGGCCGCCGAGCAGGGGAGCGGGCATGCGCATCGCGGTCATCGGAAGCGGACAGGCGGGCGGCACGCTCGCGGCGGGGTGGGCGAAGGCCGGCCACGACGTCGCGATTGGGTCCCGGCATCCCGAGGGCCGCGATCTCGGCGGCGTCCCGGTCGACACCATCGCCCGGGCCGCGGAGGGCGCGGACGTCGTCGTGAACGCGACGCCGGGGGGAGAGAGCGTCGCCCTCCTGTCGGCGCAGCCCGAGGGGTGGCTCGACGGCGTGGTCCTGCTCGACGTCGGCAACGCCGACGACGGCGCGGGGAACCTCGCCTATCCGGATGGCAGCCTCGCGGAGGCGCTGCAGGCCGCGTTCCCGGCCGCCCGGGTGGTCAAGAGCCTCAACACGATGGAGAGCACGGTCATGGTGAAGCCGGCGCTCCTGCCCGAGCCGACCACGCTGTTCGTGTCGGGCGACGACGCCCAGGCCAAGTCCGTCGTGGTCGGCCTTCTGCGCGACCTGGGCTGGGACGACGCCCAGGTGCTCGACCTCGGCGCGCTGCGCACGGCGCGGGCGACCGAGCACCTGATCCCGCTCTACTACGCCCTCCGGGACGCGCTGGGCACGGCGGACTTCAACTACCGCGTCGTGCGCTCAGAGCACTAGCCGCGAAGCGCTACTCCGAGGACTCCGGGGTGGGCCGGAACGGCAGCGGCTTCGAGAGGAACGCCTGCACGACGGGCGCGTGCGACGCGATGAGCTGATCGCGCGGCATGCTGGCCACCGGCTCCAGTTTCCAGATGTACCGCGTCACGCCGAGGCCCGCGGCGATGGTGCTGACGAGTCCGGACCGCACGGCCGCCTCGTCGAGCGGGGTGTCCTCGGGGAGAGCCAGCCGCACGCCCTCGGTCGTGAGCTGCACGAGCCGGCGGTAGGCCTCGTTGTCACGTTCGGCGGCGAACGCGACCCAGCGCATGATCGTCACGCCCATCGGATGCTCCCACACGTCGAGGCACGCCTCGAGGTACGCCCGCCCACGGTCGGCGACGGGCAGGCTGGGAAGCGCCCGGAAAGGCACGCGCAGCTCCTCGGGGATGCGCAGGGCTTCTTCGAGCAGGGCTTCGGTCGAGCCGAAGTAGTAGCGCACCAGGCTGGGGTCGACACTGGCCTCGCTTGCGATGCGCCGAGCACTCACCCGGTCCACGCCGAGCTCCATGAACAGGGAGCGCGCGGCGTTCACGACCGCCTCGCGTGCGTCTCCGTCCGTTCGTGGGCCGCGTTTCCGGGCCTCTGACTTCTCCATCTTGTGATCCTCGATCGGTATCACGCGCGGAACCCGTCGGTCCTGGAAGGATCAGCGTTTATTCGGTTAGGCGCACTATTCGGGTAGAGGGCCGGTCAGGTACGACTGGATCAGTGGCGCCTGACTGCCGATGAGCTGCTCGAGAGGCATGCTTGCGAGCGGCTCCATTCGCCATACATAGCGCGTTATGCCGAGTCCGGTCAATACGGAATTCACGTATGCGGAACGGATGTCGATCTCCGCCTGCGGGGTGCCGGCCGGAAGGGCGGCGTGCCACAGCTTCGGGGTCGCCTCCACGAATCGCCGGTACGCCTGGCTCTCCCGGTTGCACGCGCCGGTGAGCCAGATCATGAACGCGCAGCCCTGGGGGTCCTCCCACACGCGCATGGCGGCGCGGAGCAGCGCCTCGCCCCGCTCCTCCGCCGGCAGCTTCGCCAGTTCGAGGAACGGGTCCATGAGCCGGCCGTTGGGGCGCATCACCTCGGCGAGAAGCGACTCGACCGAGCCGAAGTAGTAGCGGATGAGGCTCGGGTCGACGCCGGCCTCGCTCGCGATGCGGCGGGCGCTCACGTGCTCCGGCCCGTGCTCGATGAACAGGGCGCCCGCGGCGTCGACGATGGCTCTGCGGGCGTCACCGGTGGTGCGCGGACCGCGTCGGCGCGTCGCCGCGTCGTCCCCGTTGTTCTCCGGTGGGGCGGCCGGATCCGTGGACACGAACGACATTGCGTTCCTCGCTTCCCGGTCGGGTTGCCGTAACGGTAGCGCCTTGATCCTGGATCGCCTTAGAACGCGCCGTGCACTGGGGTACCATGGGCACTCGCGAAGGGGAGTATCCCACTACGCCGTAGTCGTCAGTACGGGCTCCAACGGAGCGGCCCCGGCGCGGTGGTGCCCGGTTTTTCGGGTGCGGGAGAGACTTTCGGGTTCTGTCACGCCTACCGCCACCTGCTCAGGCTCGCAGCCCCTCCAGGGCGCGGCATCCGCAAGGCCCGTCCCCCGTAAAGGAAACCCCGTGGAACTCGCTCTCCCCGCCTGGTTCGAGATCGGCTCGTTCATCGTCCTGATCCTGATCCTCGTCGCCGACCTTCTCATCGTCTACCGTCGGCCGCACGTGCCGTCGGTGCGGGAGTCCAGCCTCTGGGTCGCCTTCTACGTCGGGCTCGCGCTGATCTTCGCGCTCCTCATGCTCGTCCTCGGCGACGCGGAGCACGCGGGGCAGTTCCTCGCGGGCTGGCTGACGGAGTACAGCCTGTCGATCGACAACCTCTTCGTGTTCGTCATCATCATGGCGAGGTTCTCCGTGCCCAGGAAGTACCAGCAGGAGGTGCTCATGGTGGGCATCGTCATCGCGCTGGTGTTCCGCGGCATCTTCATCCTGCTGGGCGCCCAGCTCATCGAGAACTTCAGCTGGATCTTCTACATCTTCGGCGCGTTCCTGCTCTACACGGCGGTGCACCAGGCGCTCGCCAAGGAGGAGAGCGACGACGAGGGCGAGAACGGCCTCATCAAGTTCCTGCGCCGCCACATGAGCATCTCGAACGAGTACGCCGGCTCCAAGGTGCGCACCGTCATCGACGGCAAGAAGGTCTTCACGCCGATGATCATCGTGTTCGTCGCGATCGGCACGACCGACCTGATCTTCGCGCTCGACTCCATCCCGGCCATCTTCGGCATCACGCAGAGCCCGTTCATCGTGTTCACCGCGAACATCTTCGCCCTGATGGGTCTCCGCCAGCTCTACTTCCTGCTCGGTGGCCTCCTCGACCGCCTGCACTACCTCAAGTACGGCATCGCCTTCATCCTGTTCTTCATCGGCGTGAAGCTCGTCTTCCACGCCATGCACGAGAACGAGCTGCCCTTCATCAACAACGGCCAGCACATCGAGTGGGCCCCCGAGATCGATACCTGGACCTCCCTCGGCGTCATCGTGGGCACGATGGTCGTGGCGACCGTCGCGAGCCTCATCCGCATGCGCCGCGAGAGCCGCAGCGTGCCCGCCGCCCACGGCGACGAGCGCGCCGAGGAGATCAAGGCCGACCGCGACTGAGCCGGTCACCGGCCCGGCACCAGGGCTCGGCGGCACCGGCCCGGCATGACGGGTCGGCGCCACGGTGCCGGCTCCGCAGGGGTCCCGTCCGGCTGGTACGGTGAGCGGTTCAGCCGCCCCACCGTGCCAGCCCGAAGGACTTCCGTGACTCATTCGCCGACCGCGCGCCTGACCGTGCCCGGGGGCACCCTGACGGTCCGCGGCAGCGCGGCGACCGATCGCGGCGCCGTGCGCCGCGTGAACGAGGACAGCTTCTTCGCCCGGCTGCCGATCTTCCTCGTCGCCGACGGCATGGGCGGTCACCAGTTCGGTGACCGCGCGAGTCAGACCGTGGTGGCGACGTTCGGCGAGCTCTTCCCGAGCCCCGTCCCCGTCGCCCAGGAGGCGGTCCTCGAGGCCATCGAGGCCTCCAACGACGCCGTGCTGGCGCTCGTGGGGCCCGGCTCGGCGCCGGGCACGCTCGCCGGCACGACGCTGACCGGCGTCGCGCTGGTCACCGAGCCGGAGGATCCGTCGGGTGCCCTGCGCTGGATGGTGTTCAACGTCGGCGACTCCCGGGTGTACAGCTGGGACGGCGCCGCGCTCGCCCAGCTGACCGTCGACCACTCCGCCGTGCAGCAGCTCGTCGACCTGGGGCTCATCACCCAGGCGCAGGCCGCCGTGCATCCCGAGCGGAACCTCATCACGCGCGCGGTCGGGGCAGACGCGGACGTCGCCGCCGACGCCTGGTTGCTCCCGGTCGACGGCCGCCAGCTCTTCCTCGCCTGCTCGGACGGCCTCGTCAAGGAGGTCGGCGACGAGACGATCGCCGCCATCGTGCAGGAGCACGCGGGCCACGACGTCGAGTCCCTCGCCGAGCGGCTCGTGGCCACCGCGGTGGATGCGGGCGGAAGCGACAACGTGACGGTCGTCGTGATCGAGACGCTGCTCGAGCCGGCTCTGGTGAAGCCCGCCGCCCGCGGTTAGACTCCCCTGATGCTCCCGGGGCGGCCGCGCGGGGGACGAGGCGCGCCGCCCGGAATGCGCCGGGAATACGGCGAGGGCTCCGTTCGGTTGGGGTATAGCGTGCCGACGGTAGAATCGGCCCTCCGATCGACTCCGATGTGTTGATTCAGCTGGAATCGGCTCCGATGTGAAGGTGATGATGGGCAAGACGCTTGCTGAGAAGGTGTGGGACGACCACCTGGTCGCGCGCGGCGAAGACGGAGCGCCCGACCTCCTCTACATCGACCTCCACCTCCTTCACGAGGTCACCAGCCCGCAGGCGTTCGACGGCCTCCGCATGGCCGGGCGCCCGGTGCGCCGGCCGGACCTGACGATCGCCACCGAGGACCACAACACGCCGACCCTGGCCATCGACCGCCCCATCGCGGACCTCACGAGCCGCACCCAGATCGAGACGCTGCGCCGGAACGCCCAGGAGTTCGGCGTGCGCCTGCACTCCCTCGGCGACGTCGAGCAGGGCATCGTGCACGTCGTCGGGCCGCAGCTCGGGCTGACCATGCCCGGCATCACCGTGGTGTGCGGCGACTCGCACACCTCGACCCACGGGGCGTTCGGCGCCATGGCGTTCGGCATCGGCACGAGCGAGGTCGAGCACGTGCTCGCGACGCAGACGCTGCCGCTCAAGCCGTTCAAGACCATGGCGGTCACGGTCGAGGGCGAGCTCCGGCCCGGCGTGACCGCGAAGGACATCATCCTCGCCGTCATCGCGCAGATCGGCACCGGCGGCGGGCAGGGCTACGTGCTCGAGTACCGCGGCAGCGCCATCCGCTCCCTCTCCATGGAGGGGCGCATGACCATCTGCAACATGTCCATCGAGGCCGGCGCCCGCGCGGGCATGGTCGCGCCGGACGAGACGACCTACGGCTACCTGAAGGGCCGCCCGCACGCGCCCGAGGGCGCCGACTGGGACGCCGCCGTCGAGTACTGGAACACGCTCGCCACGGACGACGACGCGGTGTTCGACGCGGAGATCTTCCTCGACGCGAACACGCTCGAGCCGTTCGTCACCTGGGGCACGAACCCCGGCCAGGGCGCCTCGCTGAGCGACTCCGTGCCGAACCCGGCGGACATCGCCGACGCCAACGAGCGCGCCGCCGCGGAGCGCGCCCTCGAGTACATGGACATCGCCGCGGGCACGCCCCTCAAGGACATCCACGTCGACGCGGTCTTCATGGGCTCCTGCACCAACAGCCGGATCGAGGACCTGCGCGCCTTCGCCTCCATCATCGAGGGGCAGACCAAGGCGGAGGGCGTGCGCGTCATGGTCGTGCCCGGTTCCGCCCGCGTGCGGCTGCAGGCGGAGGCGGAGGGCCTCGACAAGATCATCACCGCGTTCGGCGCCGAGTGGCGCTTCGCCGGGTGCTCCATGTGCCTCGGCATGAACCCCGACCAGCTCGCCCCGGGGGAGCGCTGCGCCTCGACGAGCAACCGGAACTTCGAGGGCCGCCAGGGCAAGGGCGGCCGCACCCACCTGGTCTCGCCGCTCGTCGCCGCCGCGACCGCGATCCGCGGAACACTCTCCAGCCCGTGGGACCTCGCGCAGGAGTCGGCGTCGTCCGCGCCCGTGCCGTCCCTGCAGGGCGGTGGGCGCTGATGGACAGGTTCACCCGCTTCACGGGACTCGCCGCGCCGCTGCGCCGCTCCAACGTCGACACCGACCAGATCATCCCCGCCAACTTCCTGAAGCGCGTCACCAAGACGGGCTTCGAGGACGCGCTGTTCTACGGCTGGCGGCAGGATCCGGACTTCGTGCTCAACCGCCCCGAGTACCAGGGTGCGTCCGTGCTGGTCGCGGGCAGCGACTTCGGCACGGGCTCCTCCCGCGAGCATGCGGTGTGGGCGCTGCGGGACTTCGGATTCCGCGCGGTCCTCAGCCCGCGGTTCGGCGACATCTTCCGGGGCAACTCCGGGAAGCAGGGCCTGCTCGCGGGCCAGGTCTCCGAGGAGGACGCGGAGCGGCTGTGGGCGGCCATCGAGGCTCAGCCCGGGGTCGGCGTGACCATCGATCTCGTCGAGCGTGTCGCCACGCTGGGCGACCTGTCCGTGCCGTTCGACATCGACGATTACACTCGTTGGCGGCTGATCGAGGGGCTCGATGACATCGGCCTCACCCTGCGCGACGAACCGCGCATCACAGAATTCGAATCCCGCCGGGAGTCCTGGCGGCCCAAGACATTGCCGGTGAAATAGCGTGAGTTCTCTTCTGCAGGATGCCAACCGGGCCGGCGCGAGCGTCGGCCTCCGAGGCGACCGCATCGTCATCCGTGGCGGTCGCCCGCTGACGGGTCGCATCGAGGTGCGCGGGGCCAAGAACCTCGTGACCAAGGCGATGGTCGCCGCCCTGCTCGGCGAGAGCCCGAGCCTGCTGCGCAGCGTCCCCGACATCAGCGACGTGCGCGTCGTCGCGAGCCTCCTCGAGATCCACGGCGTGAAGATCGCCAAGGGTGCCGAGGACGGCGAGCTGGTGCTCGACCCGAGCAACGTCGAGAGCGCGCACTACGCCGAGATCGACGCCCACGCCGGCTCCAGCCGCATCCCGATCCTGTTCTGCGGGCCGCTGCTGCACCGCCTGGGCGAGGCGTTCATCCCCGACCTCGGCGGCTGCCGCATCGGCGACCGCCCCATCGACTTCCACCTCGAGGTGCTGCGCAACTTCGGCGCGATCGTCGAGAAGCAGCCGAACGGCATCCGCATGTCGGCCCCGAACGGGCTGAAGGGCGCCAAGGTTTCCCTGCCCTACCCGAGCGTCGGCGCCACCGAGCAGGTCCTGCTCACCGCCGTGCGCGCGCAGGGCATCACCGAGCTCACGGGCGCGGCCATCGAGCCCGAGATCATGGATCTCATCAACATCCTGCAGAAGATGGGCGCCATCATCTCGGTCGACACCGACCGCGTGATCCGCATCGAGGGCGTCGACCGCCTCGAGGGCTACACCCACCGCGCGCTGTTCGACCGGAACGAGGCCGCGAGCTGGGCCTCCGCCGCGCTGGCCACCGAGGGCGACATCTTCGTCGGCGGTGCCCGTCAGCAGGAGATGACGACGTTCCTCAACGTCTTCCGCAAGGTCGGCGGCGCGTTCGACATCGAGGACGACGGCATCCGCTTCTACCACCCGGGCGGCCCGCTGAAGCCCGTGGTCATCGAGACCGACGTGCACCCCGGCTTCATGACGGACTGGCAGCAGCCGCTCGTCGTGGCCCTCACCAAGGCCAAGGGCGTCTCGATCGTGCACGAGACGGTCTACGAGCAGCGCTTCGGCTTCGTCGACGCGCTCGTGGAGATGGGCGCGACGATCCAGATCCACCGCGAGTGCCTCGGCGGGCAGCCCTGCCGCTTCGGCCAGCGCAACTTCAACCACTCCGCGGTCATCTCCGGCCCCACCCCGCTGAAGGGCGCCGACATCGTCGTGCCCGACCTGCGCGGCGGCTTCAGCCACCTGATCGCCGCACTGAGCGCCGAGGGCACCTCCACGGTCAGCAACGTCGGCATCATCAGCCGGGGGTACGAGAACTTCATCGCGAAGCTCGAGCAGCTCGGGGCAGAGTTCGTTCTCGAAGGATAATGGGCGGATGCCCCGCCCCTCCCAGCCCGAACCCGCCCCGTCCCCGCGCCTGAGGGCGACGCCCGAGAAGACCCGGCCGTCTATCTTCTGGGTGCTCGCCGCGCTCGCCGTGCCGCCGATGAACCTGGCCACGCGCTACCGCATCGAGGGCGCCGAGAAGATGCCGCGCGAGGGCGCTTTCGTGCTCGCGCCCAACCACTACAGCGAGATCGACCCCGTCGTCATGGGTCACGCTGTGTGGCGCCTCGGGCGCGCCCCGCGCTTCCTCGCGAAGGCCGGCCTGTTCCGGGTGCCCGTGGTCGGCTGGCTGCTGCGCCGGTCCGGCCAGATCCCCGTCGAGCGGGCCGGAACGGTGCGCGGCAGCGAGCCGCTTCGCGCCGCGAACGAGCTCGTGGAGAAGGGGCGCCTCGTCATCGTCTACCCCGAGGGGTCGCTGACCCGGGACCCCGAGCTGTGGCCCATGCGCGGCAAGACCGGTGCGGTGCGCATCGCGCTCGAGCAGGGCATCCCGGTCGTGCCCGTGGCGCACTGGGGCACCCAGCAGCTGATGGGCCGGTACTCGAAGAAGATCTCGGTGTTCCCGCGGAAGACCGTGCGGATCAAGTTCGGTGAGCCGGTCGACCTGTCCGCCTTCCGCGGCCGCGCCCTGGACTCCGGTACTCTCACGGAGGCGACAGGCGTCGTGATGGATGCGATCACGGCCCTGCTCGAGGACCTCCGGGGGGAGAAGGCGCCGGAGCAGCGCTGGGACCCGAAGATCAACAACCAGAAAGAGACCGGCCGGTTTGAGTAGTTCGCCGAAGGACGCGCAGCGGAGCGCCAAGATCGTCGTCCTCGGCGCGGGCAGCTGGGGGACCACCTTCGCCAAGGTCCTCGCCGACGGCGGCTCGCCCGTGACCATGTGGGCGAGGCGCGCCGAGCTGGCGACCGAGATCACGATCAGCAAGCGCAACAGCGACTACCTCCCCGGCATCAACCTGCCCCGCAGCCTCCGCGCGAGCGCCAAGCTCGACGAGGTGCTCGACGGGGCAACCCAGGTCTACATCTCCGTGCCGAGCCAGAGCCTCCGGTCGAACCTGGAGCAGGCCGCCGCGTTCATCCCGGACGACGCCATCGTCGTCAGCCTCATGAAGGGCGTGGAGCGCGGCAGCGGCCTGCGGATGAGCCAGGTCATCGAGCAGACGCTCCACATCGCGCCGGAGCGCATCGCCGTCGCATCCGGCCCCAATCTCGCCCTCGAGATCGCCAAGGAGCAGCCGACGGCCGCCGTGGTCTCGTCGAGCAACCTCGAGACGGCGCACACGGTGGCGCTCACCGCCTCCAACCGCTACTTCCGGTCGTTCGTGAACACCGACGTGATCGGCACCGAGTTCGGCGGCGTGCTGAAGAACCTCGTCGCGGTCGCCATCGGCATCGTCGACGGCGTCGGCTACGGCGAGAACACCAAGGCCTCCATCGTGACCCGCGGCCTCGCCGAGATGACCGACTTCGCCGTCGCGTACGGCGCCCGGCCCGAGACCCTCGCCGGGCTCGCCGGGCTCGGCGACCTCATCGCGACCTGCGAGTCGCCGCTCTCCCGCAACAACACCGCGGGCCGGCTGCTCGGCCAGGGCTACACGTTCAGCGACGTCGTCAACTCGATGCAGCAGACCGCGGAGGGGCTGGCCTCGGTCACGCCCATCCTCGAACTGGCGGCGGCACGGGGGGTCTCGATGCCGATCGCCGAGCAGGTGCAGCAGGTGCTGCAGGGCACGCTCGCGCCACGGGACCTCGCGCCGCACCTGACCACCGATTCCGACACGCCCCAGGGGGAGTAGAGCATGTCCACGAAGATCACCGTCGCGCTACTGTTCGGCGGACCGTCGAGCGAGCACTCCATCAGCTGCGCCACCGCGGGCGGCGTGCTCGCCGCCATCGACCGCGACCGCTTCGACGTCATCCCGATCGGCATCACCCGCGACGGCGCCTTCACGCTCGAGGACGACGACCCGGCGAAGTTCGCGCTCGACGCGACGGCGCTCCCCACCGTCGAGGACAACGGCAGCCGCATCCAGTGGCCGGAGAGCACGCTGTCGCGCGAGGTCTCGGTGGCACTGCCGGACGGGACGGAGCGCGTGCTGGGCGAGGTCGACGTCGTATTCCCCATCCTGCATGGACCGTACGGCGAGGACGGAACGGTGCAGGGCATGCTCGAGCTCCTCGGCCTGCCCTACGTCGGCTCCGGCGTGCTCGCGTCGAGCATCGGCATGGACAAGCACTTCACCAAGACCGTGCTCCGCGCCGCCGGTATCGCGGTGGCGCCCTGGATCACGGTGCAGGGCCGCGAGTGGACCGGGTCCGCGGAGGACGTGCGCGAGCGCGCGTCCACCCTGGGGCTGCCCGTGTTCGTCAAGCCCGCGCGCGCCGGCTCCAGCGTCGGCGTCAGCAGGGTAGACGACTGGGCCGCGCTCGACTCCGCCATGGCCGTCGCCCTCGCGGAGGACAGCAAGGTGCTGATCGAGGCCGGCGTCGTCGGCCGCGAGGTGGAGTGCGCCGTGCTCGGCGGGCGCCCGGGCGAGCCGGCCCGCGCATCCGTCGCCGGCGAGATCGTGGTGTCCGGCCGCGACTTCTACGACTTCGACGCGAAGTACCTCGGCGCCCCCGGCGTCGACCTCGTCTGCCCGGCGGAGCTGACCGACGCGGAGCTCGCCGAGATGCAGGAGCTCTCCCTGCGGGCGTTCGAGGCCATCGACGGCGCGGGACTCGCGCGCGTGGACTTCTTCCTCACCGCGCAGGGCTTCGTCATCAACGAGCTGAACACCATGCCGGGCTTCACGCCCATCTCGATGTTCCCCAAGTGCTGGCTGGCCTCCGGGCTGAGCTACCCCGAGCTGATCACCGAGCTGCTCGACGTCGCGCTGGCTCGCGCCGGTTCGGTCCGCGCCGCGGAGCCGGCCGCCCTCGCCGAATAAGCGCGCCCGAACGCTCACCCCACCCTGACCCTGCCCAGGCAGGAGGTTCCTGCGCAGGTTAGAACTGGGCAGGATCCTTCTGCCTGGGCAGGATCGGTCGCGTCCCTTCGACGGGCCCAGGGACCGCGGGAACCGCTAGCCCGCGGGGGCTACCGGGGCCTCGGTCGTGAGGAGCTCCGCCGGGTCCGTGCAGCCGCCGGTCGCCTCGATGCTCCCGCCGATCGCGTCGGACAGCGCGGCGAGCACGGACGAGCCGGAGATGCCGCCGTCGTCGGGGTCCTCGTTCACGAACACCTCGACCGCCGGCTCGCGCCCGTAGGTCGTGTAGGTCATGAGCGGCTGGCGGGAGTCGTCGATGACCCAGTCCACCCCGCTCACGCCGATGCAGCGGGCCGTCGTCGGTCCGGGCACCTCGACGCCGCAGCGCATCAGCACGGTCGAGTCGGGCGATCCCCACGCGGCGGTGCCCTGCGCGTCGGTCTCGCGGCTGAGCTGGCCCGCGACCTCCTCGGGCAGGTTCACCACGACGTCGGCGCACGCGGTGTCGGTCGCCGCGGGGGCCGCCTGCAGCGGGACCTTGGGCGTGCACCCGGTGAGCAGCGCCGCCGCGAGGATCGGAAGCAGCACGGGGGAGAGGCGCCTGGTGGTGCGCGATGCCCGCGAGGGGCGGGGACGGCGCGGGGAACTCATTCCAACCACGCTACCGTGGAACGCGTGACCGCCCACGACACCCTCGGCTCCATCGGGGAGCGCGCGGCCCTCGCCCGGATCTTTCCCCGCCTTCCCTCGGCCGATACCCAGCTTGTCGGCCCCGGGGACGACGCCGCGGTGCTCGCCGCGCCGGACGGCCGCTTCGTCGTCACGACGGACATGATGATCCACGGACCGGACTTCCGGCTCGCCTGGTCGAGCGCGCACGACCTCGGCGTCAAGGCCGCAGCCTCCAACCTCGCGGACGTCGCCGCCATGGGCGCCGTCCCCACGTCGCTGGTCGTCGCGCTCGCGGTGCCGAAGTCGACCGAGGTCGCCTGGCTCGAGGCGTTCGCCGACGGTCTCCGCGACGGCGTCTCCGCGCTGGCGCCGGGCTGCGGCGTCGTCGGCGGCGACCTGTCGGTCTCGGACGCCCTCACGATCGTGGTCACGGCCTTCGGAGACCTCGAGGGCCGGGCGCCCGTGCTGCGTTCCGGCGCCCGCGGCGGGGACGTGCTCGCCGTCGCGGGCGTGCTCGGCCGCGCGGCCGCCGGCGTGCGTCTGCTCTTCTCCGAGGCCGTCCGCTCGGGCGACGGCACGGACGCACCTGAACCGGCCGCGGACCTCGCCCGCGCCCTCCGCAGGCGGCACCCCGAGGTCGTCGGCGCCCAGCTCGCCCCATCACCGCCCATCGCCCTCGGCCGGGACGCGTCCACGGGCGGGGCGACGGCCATGCTCGACGTCTCCGACGGGCTCCTCCTCGACGCGTCGCGCATCGCGGTGGCCAGCGGGGTGGGCATCAACGTCTACACCGAGGCCCTCGCGGAGGACATGTTCTGGGTCTCCTCGGCGCATCCGGCTCTGCGGCAGGTGGCCTACGACCTCGTGCTCACCGGCGGCGAGGACCACTCGCTCCTCGCCACGTTCCCGGCGTCGGCCCCGCTCCCGGCAGGCTTCCGCGCGATCGGGCTCGTCAACGACGACGCGGGCGTGGTCACGGTCGACGGCGCGCCGCATCGGGGTACCGGCGGCTGGGATCCCTACCGGGACTGGAACGGCTCGGCCGGCTGACTCTCGCCGGCCGCGGCGCTCGCCGGCGCGGCGCCGTCGGTGCCGTGCTCGCTCTCGTTGCCGCGGTCGCCCTCGTCCTCGTCCTCGTCCTCGTCCTCGTCCTCGTCCTCGTCCGCCGCGGACGCCCACCAGAGCGTCGTCTCGCCGTAGTCCTTGCGCCGGTCGAGCGCGATGCCGCTCGGCCACACCGGCTCGGGCGACCGCGAGGACCGCTCCACCATCACGATGGCGCCGGGGCGGAGGCTGCGCGACAGCGCGGCGAGGGCCTTGCCGAGCTCCGACGGGCCGACGTCGTACGGCGGGTCCAGGAACACGACGTCGAAGCCGCCCGGCGTGTGGTCGAGGAAGGTCTGCGCGGCCTGGGCCGCGATCGTGATCTCCGGCTCGGCGCCGCGGGGCGCGACCTTCCGCACGAGCGCCGCGTTGGCCTTGCAGATTGCCGCCGCGCCCGACGCGCGCTCGACGAGCGTCACCTCGCTCGCACCGCGGCTGGCCGCCTCCAGGCCGAGCGCGCCGGACCCCGCGTACAGGTCGACGACGTGGGCTCCGGGCAGCACGTCGCGGGCGTCGAGCGCCGAGAAGATGGCCTCGCGCACGCGGTCGCTCGTCGGCCGGGTGCCCGAGCGGGGCACCTTCAGCACAAGGGAACCGGCGAATCCCGAAATGATCCTGGTCATCGCATCGAGGCTACCTCCCGCCGCCCGCCCCGCGTCCCCCCGCCCCGCGTCCCCCTGCCGCGTCCCCCTGTCGCATCCCCCTGTCGCATCCCCCTGTCGCATCCCCCTGTCGCGTCCCCCTGTCGCGTCCCCCTGTCGCATCCCCCTGTCGCGTCCCCCTGTCGCATCCCCCCTCATCCACGCTGTCCTCCTCTCCTCCACATCCCCGACCCGCGCCCGTCCTCCCGCCACCGTTCGCAATTCAGGCTGTGCTGCGACACGCCGCGTCCGGAGTCCTCGAAACGCGGCGTGTCGCAGCTGAGCCTGAATTCGGAACACGGGCACGCAGCTGAGCCTGACCCCTGACCCCTGAACCCTGAACCCGGGACACGGGACACGGGGACACGGGGACACGGGGACACGGGACACGGGGACACGGGGACACGGGGATCCGGAACACGGAGCGCAGGGACGGGCGGATCCGACAGCACCCGCGGGCGGGGACCGAGGCGGAGTAGTAGGGATCGCACAACGGATTCGAGCGGCGACCGCGGTGTCCCCACAATCGGGACCCATGGCACGAGTAGACCGGGCACAGCTGCCCTCCTTCACCAAACAGCTCTTCCTCGGGCAGGTCGCGTCCGAGATCGCCATGCCGTTCCGGCTCTTCGAGGGCGAGGAGAAGCGGCGCGTCGAGGCGCTCGCGGCGTCGGCGCGCGACTATCTCGAGAACGACTACGACCCCGTCCGGGCGGAGGCGGACCGCTGGGTCGGCGACGACACCATCCGTGACCTCGGCGAACGCGGCCTCCTCGGCCTGTTCGTCGACCCGCAGTACGGCGGCCAGGGCCTCAGCCAGAGCGGGTACTGCCGCGTCATGGAGGAGTTCGGCCGCGCCGACGGCACCCTCGCCGTCGTCATGGGGGTGCACCAGTCGATCGGCACCAAGCCCCTGCACCTCTACGGCACGGACGATCAGAAGGCCCGCTGGCTGCCCGACCTCGCGGCCGGCCGCACGCTCGCCGCCTTCGCCCTGACCGAGCCCAACGTCGGGTCGGACGCCTACAACCTCGAGACCCGCGCGGAGCGGCAGAGCGACGGCAGCTGGCTGCTCAACGGCGAGAAGCGCTGGATCGGCAACGGCGACAAGGACGTGCTCACCGTCTTCGCGCGCAGCGAGCTCGGCCACGTCGCGCTCGTCGTGGAGAAGGGCATGACGGGCGTCACGACGGGACCGCGCTTCGACACGCTCGGTCTGCGCGCCAACAGCCTGCAGCGGGTGTGCTTCACCGACGTCCGGGTGCCGGCGGAGAACCTGCTGGGCGAGCCCGGCGACGGCTTCCGCATCGCGATGAACACCCTCAACAACGGCCGGATGTCGATGGGCACGTCGATCGCGGGCGGCATGAAGCGCTTCCTCGACCTGACCCTCGAGCACGCGAACACCCGGCACCAGTTCGGCCGCCCCCTGATCGACTTCGAGCTCGTCGAGGACAAGGTGGCGTGGATGAACACGCAGATCTACGGCCTCGAGTCGATGTCCTACCTCACGACCGGCCTGGTCGACCGCGGCGACAGCGACTTCTCCCTCGAGTCGGCGATGACGAAGATCGTGGCGAGCGATCTGGGCTGGTACGCCCTCAACCGCGCGGTGCAGGTGCACGGCGGCGAGGCCTACATGACGCAGAACCCGCTCTCCAAGGCGCTGCGCGACTTCCGCATCTTCCCGATCTTCGAGGGCTCGAACGACGTGATGCGCGCGTTCGTCGCGCTCAACGGCCTGAAGGCGCTCTCCGAGGACCTGCCCGACGTGAAGAGCCTCAGCATCAGCGAGCCGGCGAAGTCCATCGGCGTGCTCGCGCCGTACCTCGCCGGTCGCGTCAACCGGGCGCTGCGGCCCGACCGCGTGACGGGCGCCCACCCGGCGCTCGCGCGGCAGAGCGCGGCCATCGCCGACCAGACCGGGCGGCTGCGGATCGCCGCAGAGACGGCCCTTCGCAAGTACGGCAAGCGGGTGCAGGAGAAGCAGCTGATCCAGAAGCGGCTCACCGCCGTCGCCTCGGGCATCTACGCCCAGGTCGCGGTCGTCTCGCGCGCGTCCGCGTCCTTCTCCCGCACCGGCGTCACGGCTGCCGCGGCGGAGAAGACGGTCGCGATCAACTTCTGCAAGGGCCAGGCGCGGGAGGTCGGGCGCCAGCTGCGCGCGCTCGAGCTCAACGACGACGCGTACACCCGGCAGATCGGCGGGCGCGTGCGCGACGCGGGCGGCTACGAGTTCTCGCTCTGACGCCCGTCGCGGGGCCCCGGTGCAGCGCGCGCCGCGGCCCCGCCGCCTCCGCCGATCTCCCTGCTGCGGTCGTGGAAGCGTGACGTAGGATCAGGGCACGTCTGCGACGTTTCGGGAGAACCTGCGTGAACAATTACTCGGTCGCGGCTGCGACGAACTCCGCCCCGGGCGGGGCAACCGGGCAGCTCGAGGAGAGCGATGCCGCTCTGTCCCTCGATGAGGTGCGCGCCCTCGCGGACCGCATCATCGGCAACATCGAGTCGGTGATCTCCGGCAAGCACGAGGCGGCGCAGATGGCGCTCACGGTGCTGCTCGCCGAGGGGCACCTGCTCATCGAGGACGTGCCCGGCGTCGGCAAGACGGTGCTGGCGAAGGCCCTCGCGACCTCGGTGAACTGCACGGTGAACCGCATCCAGTTCACGCCCGACCTGCTGCCGTCCGACGTGACGGGCGTCTCCATCTACAACCAGGTGGAGCGCCGCTTCGAGTTCCAGCCGGGCGCCGTGTTCGCGAACATCGTCATCGGCGACGAGATCAACCGCGCCAGCCCGAAGACGCAGTCCGCCCTGCTCGAGTGCATGGAGGAGCACCAGGTCTCCGTCGACGGCGTCACGCACCCGCTGTCCTCGCCGTTCACCGTCATCGCCACGCAGAACCCGGTCGAGATGGAGGGCACCTACGCGCTGCCCGAGGCTCAGCGCGACCGGTTCATGGCCCGCATCTCTATGGGCTACCCGGATGCCGCCGCCGAGCTCGACATGCTGCACTCCCGCGACCTGTCGAGCCCGCTCGACGCCCTCGAGGCCGTCGCCACGGGCGACCAGCTCGCCGCCATGATGGCGGCGGCGCGCACCGTGTTCGTGTCCCAGCCGGTCAAGCAGTACGCCGTGCACATCGTGCAGGCGACGCGTCACCATCCCGAGCTCCGGCTCGGCGCCAGTCCCCGCGCCACCCTGCACCTGGTTCGCGCCGCGAAGGCCCGAGCGGCCCTCGAGGGGCGGGAGTTCGTGCTGCCCGACGACATCGACGCGCTCGCCGTCTCCGTGCTCGGGCACCGCCTCATGCCGACCAGCCGGGCGCTCGGTCAGCGGGGGCACGGGGCCGCGGCCGTGGCCGACGTCGTGGATCGCATCCTCGCGGCGACCCCCGTCCCGCTGTCCGCGGGCGCCTAGGCGGGGCCACCGGCCATGTCCTCGCGGGGGCGGCACCCGGGTCGGGCCTTCCGGCCGCGCCTCAGCATGCGCGGCTTCGCGTTCGTCAGCGCGGCCGCCGCCTCCCTCGTGCTCGCGTACGCGCTCGACCGCCGCGAGCTGCTCGTCCTCGCGTTCTTCCTCGGCCTGATGCCGGCCCTCGGCGCCCTCCTGCTCGCCGTCGGCCGCCCGCGCTTCTCCGTCATCCGCACCTTCGAGCCGGAGGCCGTCGAGGCGGGCAGGGCCGTCCGCGTCTCGCTGGCCGTGCGCAACGACGGCGGCACCGCCTCCCCGGAGGCCCACTGGTTCGACACCGTTCCGCCCGAGGTCGGGCCGACGCCCTCGGCGGAGCTGCCGGTGCTCGGCGGGTCGCTGCTGAGGGCCGTCGCCGGCACGGACGACGCGACCGAGCTCGGCTATGCGCTCCAGCCCGAGCACCGCGGCGTCTACCCGATCGGCCCCTTCGTCGTCGCGAGCCAGGATCCCTTCGGCCTCGTCCTGCGCACCGTGGAGGTCGGCGCGGCGGATCCGCTCGTCGTGACGCCGCGCATCACGCCCCTGCCCGAGGTCCCGTTCGGCAGGGCCGTCGCGGACGGGTCGGCCGCCGAACTGCAGCGGCACGGCGTGATGGGCGACGACGACCTGATCACCCGCGAGTACCGGCCCGGCGACGCCAAACGGCGCGTGCACTGGCGCAGCACCGCGCGATTCGGCGAACTCATGGTGCGGCAGGAGGAGCCGCGCAGCAACCCGGAGGCGGTCGTGTTCCTCGACACCCGGCCGCGCAGCTATCCGCACGCGCACGGCATCGGCGTGTTCGACGGGACCCTGCGGCAGGCGGACGACTTCGAGCGCGCCATCGAGCTCTGCGCCTCGGTGGCCCTGCACCTGCAGGGCGGCGGGTACGAGGTCGACGTGCTGCAGTCCGCCGCGCGGACCGGCTGGCTCGTGCGCCCCCGGGAGGCGTTCGGCGCGCCGGGCGGGTCGGAGGAGTTCCTCGCGGGGCTCGCGGCCGTGGGCTCGCCCGGGGCCGTCGACCGCGCCTTCGCGGACCGGCTCAGCGGCGAGCTCCGGCGCCGGGGCGGCGGCACGCCGCTCTTCGCCGTGCTCGGGTCGCCGACCGCGGACGAGGCGGAGCGCCTGGCCACCCTGCGCCCCCTCGCCGACCCGGCCGTCGCCTTCCTCGTCACCAACGACCCGGAGCCGGACGAGGAGTCGACGCTGACCGGCGCCGGCTGGACCTGCGTGCGCGTCGGCACGGGGGACGACCTCGCCGCCGTCTGGCGGCGCATCGGCGAGCGCACGGTGCACCATGAGCACGTCTGACCTCCGGCTGCCGTGGGCCGCCGCGCGCGGCCTGCTGTCGCTGCCCCGGGTGCCCGGGTCCGCGTCGCTCAGCGCGGCCGTCGCCCTCCTCACGCTCGCCGGGGTCGCGGCGCTCTCCCCGGTGTTCGCCCCGGGCGCCTGGTGGGCGCTCGCCGCGCTCGTGACGGCCGTCGTCGTCGGCGGCGGCGCGTGGCTGCGTGCGCTGCGCATGCCCACCCTGGTCTCGGCGACCGCGCCCGTGCTCGCCGCGGGCGTCGGCATCGTGCTCGCCTTCACCCAGGCGAGCCTCCTCGCCGGCGTGCTGCCGACCGGCCGCACGTTGCGCAGCATCGAGGCGCTCGCCCGCGGCGGGATCCAGGCCCTGCGGGACGGCGCGGCACCCCTCGACGTCGACCGGCCCGTCGCCTTCCTCCTGCTGCTCGGGGTGGCCGGCCTCGCCTTCGTGCTCGACGCGCTGACCTTCCTCGCGCGCACCCCGGCCCTGGCGGGGGTGCCGCTGTTCTGGGTGCTCGCCATCGCGCCCCTCGTCGCGGGCGGCGCGTCCGCCGGCTCGTTCGTGCTCTGCGCGGCCGCGTACGCCTTCCTCCTGCGCGCCGGGGTCCGCTGGCGTGCCGACACCCGGCGCGCCACCGCATCCGCTCCGGACGCCGCCGACGGGCCGGTCCCGGGCGCGGTCCGGCCGGGCACGGGTGCGAGGATCACCGGGATCACCGCGAGGTCCGGCGCGGGAGCGCACCGGGTCGCGGGGGGTCGCGCCGTCGTGCTCACGGCGGTGGCGATCGGCGGGGCCCTCGTGCTGCCGCTCGGGATGCCGGCCTCGCTGCCCACCTTCCCCTCGCTCTTCGGCGGGGGCTCCGGCGGCCGGGGCGGGGGAGCGCTCAACCCGATCGTGGCCCTCGAGGACGACCTCCGGTCGAGGAGCGACGTGCCGGTGTTCAACTACACGAGCACCGAGAACCGGCCCTCCTACCTGCGGGCGGCGGTGCTCACCTCCTTCGACGACACGACGTGGCAGCCACGGCCCTTCCGGCTCAACACGAAACGGACGCCGGACCGCATCGGCCCGCCCCCCGGGCTCACCGACCGCATCGAGACGGAGGCGGTGACGACCGAGATCCAGTTCATGGACGCCGGCAGCCGCTGGCTCCCCGTTCCGTATGCGGCCCGGTCGATCGAGGGCCTGAGCGGGGACTGGTACTGGGAGCCCGCGGCGCTCACGGTGCAGTCGCGCGACGCGTCGACCGCCGGTCAGCTCTACCGGGTGGAGAGCGCGACGGTGCTGCCGACCCGCGAGCAGCTCGCGAGCGCGGGGAGGCCGGACCCCCAGCGGCTGAGCCAGGAGCTCGACCTCCCGCGCGACGGGGTGCCGGAGTCCCTCGTCGCCGTGGCGAACGAGGTCACCGCCGGCCTCACCACGGACTACGCCCGCGCCGTCGCGCTCCAGGACCACTTCCGCAGGGGCACCTTCGACTATTCCGAGCAGGCGCCGGTCCGCGGCGGGTACGACGGCAGCGGACCCGAGCTCATCGCCCGCTTCCTCGACGAGAAGGCCGGCTACTGCATCCACTTCTCGTCGGCGATGGCGCTCCTCGCCCGGGTCGTCGGCATCCCTTCGCGGGTCGCCGTCGGCTACACCTACGGCGACCGCACCGACGGCGAGCGCGACGGCAGGCGCATCTGGGAGGTCACCGGACGCGACGCGCACGCGTGGCCCGAGCTGTACTTCGAGTCGGTCGGCTGGGTGCCGTTCGAGCCGACGCCCGGGCGGGGCTCGGTGCCCGAGTACGCGGCGCCGGTCGCGGCGGAGCCCGGCGCCGACGACGTGGCGCCCGAGGCGGCGCCGTCGCCCGGTCAGGCCGTCGACCCGCGGGAGCTGCGGGATGAGGCGCTCGGGCTCAGCGCGGGCGCGGCGGCCGAGCGGGACTCCTGGAACGGCATCGGCGCGATCACCCTGCTCGCCCTCGTCCTGCTCGCCCCCGCGCTGGCGCGCGCCGCCGTGCGCCGGTCCCGGCTCCTGCGCCTTCGCGCGGGGCGCGGCAGCGCGAGGGATGCGTGGCGCGAGGTGCAGGACGCCGCGCTCGACCTCCGGCTGCCCGTCCCGTCCGCCGACACCCCACGGGCCTTCGCCGGCCGCCTCGCGGAAATCGAGGGGCTCGGCGGGCCCGAGTGCGCCGCCCTGGCCCGCATCCGGTCGGCCTTCGAGCGGGAGAGCTTCGGCAGGCCGGAAAGCGGCGGCGGGGCGTCCCTCCCGCCGGACGCGGGCGCCGCGCTGGCCGCGGACGCGGCCCTCGTCGTCGGGGCGCTGAACGCCGTGGCGCCGTACCGGGTGCGGCTGACGGCCGCGCTCCTGCCCGCCTCCCTGCTCCCGTCCAGACCCGGCCTCAGCAGAGCCGCCTAGAATCCCGCGCATGGTCCGCCGAAATCCCCTGCAGAGCGCGCGCCGCGCCGCGCGTGCGCTCGTGGCCCGGGCGCGTACCTGGCGCGTGCCGCGGCCGACCCTCCGCGGCGCCGGCCTGCTCGCGGCGGGTATCGGCGCGCTCATCGTGGCCTACGCGACGGGGCGGCGCGAGTTCCTGTTCGTGTCCGTCGTCCTGGTGGCGCTGCCCGTGCTCGCGGCCCTGTACCTCCTCGCCGCCCGCACGCGGCTGACCGTGACGCGGTCGTTCGGCCCCGCGATCGTGGAGGCCGGCCGCCCCACGATGGTCGGCGTGCACGTGCGCAACGAGCGGCCCCTCGCGTCGGCGCCCGTCCTCTGGCGCGACCTCCTCCCCGCCCCGGTCGGGTCCACGCCGCCCGGGGCGATGCCCGCTCTCGGCGGCTCGCAGTTCGGGGCGGAGCGCTCCGGGGAGGCGGCGACGCTGCGCTACTCGCTGACCCCCGACCGCCGCGGCGTGTTCCCCATCGGGCCGCTCGTCCTCGACGAGCAGGATCCGTTCCGGCTGGTCACGCTGCGCCACGCCGTCGGCCCCGCCCACGACCTCGTCGTCACCCCGCGCATCAGCCGGCTGCCCGCGGTCGCCCTCACCCGGGCGCTCAGCGACGGCGACGCGCACCAGGTGCACCGCCAGTCGAGCGCGGGCGAGGACGACGCCATCACCCGCGGCTACCTGGCCGGCGACCCGCTCCGGCGCGTGCACTGGCGCGCCACCGCCCGGCACGGCGAGCTCATGGTGCGTCAGGAGGAGCAGCGCAGCGACCCGGAGGCGGTCATCCTGCTCGACACGCGCACCGGCGACGGCGACGGCGACGGTGATGACGATGCCGCGGCATTCGAGCGGGCCGTCGAGTTCACGGCGTCCCTCGCCCTGCACCTGCGGTCGATCGGCTGCGGGGTGCTCGTGCTCGAGACGGGCCGCCCGGTCGCCAGCCGCGTCGGCAGCGACAGCGGCACCGAGGACGGCGCCCAGCGCGACCTGCTCGTGCGCCTGGCCGAGCTCGAGCGGGTGCCCGCGGAGGACGGGGACGACGCGTTCCCGTCGATCGCGGGCGAGCTGCGCCGCAACTCGTCGGCGACGCCGCTGTTCGCCGTGCTCGGCCCCGTGTCGGAGGGGGACACCGACCGGCTCCGCACGCTGCGGCACTGGTGCGACCCGGCCGTGGCGTTCCTCCCGCCCGGCACCCCCGCCGCGTCCCGCCGCGCGCTGGAGGACGGCGGCTGGACCTGTGTTCCCCTCGATCCCGCCTCCGGGCCCGCCGCGGCCTGGGCGTCCCTCGACCGGGTCGGGGCCGCCGCGTGACCGCCTACGGCGGCCCGGTCGCCGCCGCCCCGGCCCGCCCGTCCTCCCGCGTGACCCAGGGCACCGTGCCCGGTGGATGGCGCCTGCTGCTGCCCGTCTACCTCGCGCTCGCCGTCGGCGTGAGCGCCCTGACCCCGGTGCTGCGGTTCGGCGCCTGGCTGCCGCTGTCCCTGCTCGTCGTCGCCGTCATGCTCGGGGTCGGCGCCGTCGTCCGGTGGCTCGGCGGGCACGTCCTGCTGGCGAGCGCCGCCGTCGCGGGATCCGGGCTGCTGCTCATCACCCTGATCTTCGGCCAGTCCACCGCCTTCCTCGGCGTCATACCGACGCTCGACACCGCCCGGCTCTTCGCCCGCGTCTTCCAGCAGGGAACGGTGCAGGTGGTGGTGCAGGGGGCCCCGGCCACCCCGGTGCCCGAGCTCGTCTTCCTCGTCGTCTGCGGCATGGCGGCGGTCGCCGTGGTGCAGGACATCCTCGTCTTCGCGCTCCGCGTCCCCGCGCTCACGGGCGTCGCCCTGATCGTGCTCCTCGCCATCCCGGGCGCCGTGCTGTTCACCGAGTTCGACCTCGCCGTCTTCGCGACGCTCGTGGTGCTCTACTTCTGGCTGCTGCGGGCCGACATCCGGGTGCGGGAGCGCGAGGAGTGGCCGACGCGGCGGGCGGACTCCGCGGGCTCCGGCGGGCCCGCGCTGGGCCGTCTCGGCGTGCGCGCCGCGGCGCTCGCGGCCGGCGCGGTGGTCGTCGCCCTCGTCGTGCCCAACGTGGTGCCGGCGTTCACCGTGAGCGGCTTCACCGCGGCCGCGGGCAGCGGCGGCTCCGGCGGGATCAGCAGCGGCCGGGTGAACCCCATCCTCAACCTCGGCGACGACCTGCGCCGCCCGGGCAACACCGAGGCCCTCCGCTACACGACCGACTCCGACGAGGACCTCTACTTCAAGCTGGCGACGCTCTCCCGGTTCACCGGGCGCACCTGGGCGCCGGAGCGCATCCTGCCGGACGAGCGGAACACGATCGACGGCATCGCCCCGGCGCCGGGGCTGTCGGAGGACACCCCCGTGACCGAGGTCGTCGTCGACGTGCAGGTGCAGGCGTCGAACACGCGCTGGCTCCCGGTGCCGTACGCGCCGTCGGAGGTGGCCGGGCTCGACGGCGACTGGTACTGGGAGTCGGACGGCATGACGATCGCCACGTCGAACGCCTCCACCCGCGGCCAGGACTATCGGGTCACCAGCGCCGTGCCGCAGCCGACCCGGGAGCAGCTCGCGGGCGTTGTCGCTCCGTCGGTCCCGTCGCCGTATCTGCAGCGGAACCTCGAGCTGCCCGTGGA
>CANKXX010000004.1 GCA_947487835.1 uncultured Microbacteriaceae bacterium | reverse complement strand
GGCGCCCTGCTGCGGGGCCGCGCGCCCGCATCCGTCGCGTGGGTGGAGGTGCAGGACACGGCCCGCGACCTCGGGCTCCCCGTGCGGTCCACGGACACGCCCCGCGCCTTCGCCGCCGAGCTCGGCGAGCGGGTGAGGGACGACGCGGGCGCGGGATCCGCCCTGCTCGGCCTGCTTCAGGCGCTGGAGCGGGAACGCTTCGCCGCGCCGGGTTCCTCCGTGGCGGTGACGCCCGAGCGGGGCCGCGAGCTCGTGTCCTGGTCGGCGGAGGTGTCCGCGGCCCTCGCGGCGCACGCACCGAGGCGGCGACGGATCGCCTCGGCGCTGCTGCCGGCCTCGTTGCTCACCACGCGTCGCCCCGCGCGGCCGCTGCGGGTGGGTCGTCCCGCCTAATCTGTAGGGATGGTCGGTTCGGCGCTCGATGCGAAGCTCGCGTCCGTGCTCGGCGGGCGCACGGCGACGGCGCTCGAGAAGGCGTTCGGCATCCGCACGGCCGCGGACCTGCTCAGCCACTACCCGAGGCGCTACGCCAAGCGGGGTGAGCTGAGCGCGCTCGACGAGCTCCCGCTCGACGAGAACGTGACGATCATCGCCGAGGTGCGCGAGGTGCGGGAGCGCACCATGCGGCAGCGTCGCGGCTCGATCCTCGAGGTGCGCATCACCGACGGCAAGGGCTTCCTCACCCTCACCTTCTTCAACCAGGCGTGGCGGGCCAAGATGCTGGTCCCCGGCATGCGCGGCATCTTCGCGGGCAAGGTGTCCGCCTACCGCGGCGCCCTGCAGCTCGCCCACCCCGACTACGAGCTGTTCGACCCGTGGGACGACGACCTCGGCCACGCGACGCCGAGCCCCGCCGCCATCCGCTGGGCGGAGTCGCCCATCCCCCTCTACCCGGCGACGTCGACGCTCGCCAGCTGGCAGATCGCGAAGTCGATCGAGCTGGTGCTCGACGGGCTCGGGCCGGTTCCCGACCCGGTGCCCCCGGCCGTGCGCGCCGATCGGGGTCTCGTCGACCACCGCGCCGCGCTCGAGGGCGTCCACCGCCCGAAGCGAGACCAGGACTGGCGCGCCGGGCAGAACGCGCTGCGATTCCAGGAGGCGTTCGTGCTGCAGGCCGCCCTGCTTCAGCAGCGCGCCGCCAACCGGTCCTGGAACGCGACGCCCCGCACCCCCGTGCCCGGCGGGTTCCTCGAGCGCTTCGACGCGCAGCTGCCGTTCGCGCTCACGGGCGACCAGCAGCTCGTGGGGGAGGAGATCGCGCGGGACCTCGCGGGCAGCCACCCCATGAACCGGCTCGTCCAGGGCGAGGTCGGCTCGGGCAAGACCCTCGTGGCGCTCCGTGCCATGCTCGCCGTCGCCGACAGCGGCGGGCAGGCCGCCCTGCTCGCCCCCACCGAGGTCCTGGCCGCCCAGCACCTGCGCTCCCTCGTGCGGGTGCTCGGGCCGAACCTCGCGGCCGAGCTCATGCCGACCCTCATCACCGGCCAGCTGCCGGTCGCCGAGCGGCGGAAGGCCCTGCTGCGCACGGTCGGCGGGCAGGCGCGCATCGTCGTCGGCACGCACGCCCTGCTGGGGGAGGCGGTGACCTTCTACGACCTGGGGCTCGTCGTCGTGGACGAGCAGCACCGCTTCGGCGTCGACCAGCGTGAGGCGTTGCGGCAGAAGGGCACCACACCGCCGCACGTGCTCGTGCTCACCGCCACCCCGATCCCGCGCACCGTCGCCATGACGGTGTTCGGCGACCTCGACATCTCGACCATCAGCGAGCTCCCGGCGGGGCGCAAGGGCATCGAGACCTTCGTCGTGCCGCTGTCCGAGAAGCCCGGCTGGATCAACCGCGTCTGGGCCCGGGTGTCCGAGGAGCTCGAGAAGGGGCACCAGGCGTTCGTCGTCTGCCCGGCGATCGAGCCGGCCGCCGCCGGCGGTTCGGGCGGCTCCGGCGCGGCGGGCGGGGTGCGCGAGGACGACGACGTCGACCCCGACGCTGAGGCCGGGACGCCGCAGCAGCCGCTCACGACCGTGGTGCAGCTGACCGCGGAGCTGCGCGCGCATCCGCTGCTCGCGGGCCGCCGGGTCGAGGGCCTGCACGGGCGCATGTCCAGCGACGAGAAGGACGAGCTCATGCGGGGCTTCGCGGCCGGGCGCATCGACGTGCTCGTGGCCACGACGGTCATCGAGGTGGGCGTGGACGTGCCGAACGCGTCCACCATGGTCGTAATGGACGCCGAGCGCTTCGGCGTCTCGCAGCTGCACCAGCTGCGCGGGCGCGTCGGCCGCGGCGGCGTGCCCGGCCTGTGCCTGCTGGTCACCTCTGCCGAGGAGGAGACGCTGGGCCGGGAGCGGGTCGACGCCGTGGCGTCGACCCTCGACGGCTTCGAGCTCGCCCAGGCCGACCTCGAGCTGCGGCGGGAGGGCGACGTGCTCGGCAGCTCGCAGTCGGGCGGCCGCTCGTCGCTCCGGCTGCTGCGCGTCGTCCGCGACACCGACGTCATCGAGGCGGCGCGCGAGCACGCCTCCGGCATCCTCGACGCGGACCCGACGCTGGCCGGGCATCCGGAGCTGGCAGCGGCGATCGCGCGCCGCCTCGACGAGTCGACCCGCACCTTCCTCGCCAAGGCCTGAGCCGCGGACAGGTCCGGGAACCTCGCCGCAACAGAGGGCCGTTACGCTTGTCCCATGAGCAGAATCGCGGTCGTACCAGGATCATTCGACCCCGTGACCCTCGGGCACCTCGACGTGATCGATCGCGCGGCGGGTCTGTTCGACGAGCTGCACGTGCTCGTGGTGCACAACCCGGCGAAGACCGCGCTGCTGCCGATCGCCGAGCGCGTGTCGCTGCTGCGCGACGCCATCGCCGAGGCCGGGCTGCCGGACAACATCCGGGTCGAGTCCTGGAGCGTCGGCCTGCTCGTCGACTACTGCACCGACGTCGGCGCGAGCGTGCTCGTGAAGGGCATCCGCTCGCAGGTCGACGTGGCATACGAGACGCCGATGGCCATCGTGAACCGCAACCTCGCCGGCGTCGAGACCGTGTTCCTCCTGCCCGACCCCGCCCACGCCCACGTGTCGAGCTCGCTCGTGCGGCAGGTCGCCTCGCTCGGCGGCGACGTCTCGCCGTACGTGCCGCGGGTCGTCGCCGACCTCCTGCAGGGCGAGCCGCTGTCCTGAGCCGCCACTCCTGAGCCGCCTCTCCTGAGCCGCCCGGCGGCGGGCGACTACACTCGTTCTCCGTGTCCAGATTCATCAAGACCCCGTACATGGTCAACGTCCGCGACATCGTGAACCGGCCGGGGGAGATGCGGGAGCACGACTTCACCATCGCCGTTCCCGAGCACCTCGGCGAGGGCCTGCTGCAGGTCCGCGAGGGCCAGGAGCTGCACGTGCACGTGCGCCTGGAGTCCGTTCACGAGGGGATTCTCGTGACCGGCGACGTCGAGACGATCGCCGAGGGACACACCGCGCGCACCCTCACGGAGATGCAGCAGACCATCGAAGTCGAGTTTCAGGAGTTATTCGCGTATTCTCTTGACGAAGCCTTCGACTATCAGGTTCTCGATGACCACGTGGATCTAGAACCTGTGATCAGGGATGCCGTGGTTCTGGAACTGCCTTTCCAGCCAGAACTGCCGGACGAACAGCTCGATTTCGAGTTGGGTTCGGGCATCAGCCTGGTCCTGTCGGACTCCGAGGACACCACCCCCGAGGTGGATGCCCGCTGGGCCGCGCTCGCGGGGTTCGAGGCTTCCACGGACAGCAGTGCGGGGGACACCACCACCGACACTGTCAAGGCCGAAAACGGCCCTGATCAAGAAAAGAGTTGAACCATGGCAGTTCCCAAGCGGAAGATGTCCCGCTCCAACACGCGCGCTCGTCGCTCGCAGTGGAAGGCCGAGGTCCCGAACCTCGTCAAGACCGTCGAGAACGGCCGCGTCACCTACAGCCTCCCGCACCGCGCGAAGGTCGTCGAGGACTCCGCAGGCACCGCCCTGTACATGGAGTACAAGGGCCGCAAGGTCGCCGACGTCTAGTCCGACCCGCACAACGCTTACCGGCGTGTCAGCCGTGATCCCGGACAGGGCCGCACTTCGTGCGACCCTGTCCGTGGACGTGAGCCCCGAGCTCCTCGAGCTCGCGCTGACGCACCGGTCCTACTCGTACGAGCACGGCAACATCCCGAACAACGAGCGCCTCGAGTTCCTCGGCGACTCCATCCTCGGGCAGGCCGTGACCGTGATGCTGTACCGCGATTTCCCGACCCTCGACGAGGGCGAGCTCGCGAAGCGGCGGGCGAGTCTCGTCAGCTCCGCCGCCCTGGCGGAGGTCGCGAAGTCCATCGACGTCGGACCGCAGCTCCTGCTCGGACGCGGCGAGGAGCTCACGGGCGGACGCGAGAAGTCGTCCATCCTCGCCGACACGGTGGAGGCGCTCATCGGCGCCGTGTACCTGGACGCCGGTGGCGACGCCGCGACGGCCCTCGTGCTGCGCCTGATCTCGCCGCTGCTCTCCGATCCTGCACGCTTCGGCGCTGCCATGGATCCGAAGACGAGCCTCCAGGAGGCCGCCGCCCGCGCCGGCGTGTCGGCCCCCGAGTACGCGGTGACCGACACCGGACCGGACCATCGCAAGCGGTTCCACGCCGTCGTCACCGTGCCCGGCCTCGTGACCGCCGAGGGCGACGGCACGAGCAAGAAGCAGGCCGAGATGGCCGCCGCGCTCGAGGCCTGGACCCTGCTCCAGACCGACTCGCAGCCCGCGTAGACCGGCCGTGCCCGAGCTCCCCGAGGTCGAGGTGGTGCGCGCCGGCCTCGAGCCCGCGGTCACCGGCGCCGTCGTGCACGGCGTCGAGGTCTTCGACGAGCGCTCCCTGCGGCGGCACGACGGCCTGCGCGGTTCGTTCGAGTCGCTGCTCACCGGCGCCCGCATCGCCTCGGCCGTCCGCCGCGGCAAGTTCCTCTGGTTCCCCCTGGAGCGGAATGCGGTCCCTGAGCCTGCGCGCGCCGCTACGGTCCCTGAGCCTGTCGAAGGGACGCACGGAAAATCGGATGCCGGCCCCATCACGGTCCCTGAGGCTGCGCGCACCGCTACGGTCCCTGAGCCTGTCGAAGGGACGCGCCCGATCCCCCGCGCCGACAGGCGCCTCGCCCTCGTCACCCACCTGGGGATGAGCGGGCAGGTGCTCCTGCGCTCGCCCGGCGCGGCGGACGACGCGCTCCTGCGCATCCGGCTGCAGATCGAGCACCCGGAGCACGGCGAGCTCTGGCTGCACTTCGTCGACCAGCGGATCTTCGGCTCGATGGCCGTCGACGCCCTGCTGCCCACCGAGGGCGGGCTGCCGGCCGGCTTCGGCTCCGACCTCCCGCTGATCCCGTCGCAGGTCGCGCACATCGCCCGCGACCCGCTGGACCCCGACTTCGACGACGCCGCGTTCTTCCGCGCCCTCGCCCGGCGCAACACGGGCATCAAGCGGGCGCTGCTCGACCAGACTCTGGTGAGCGGAATCGGCAACATTTACGCGGACGAGGCGCTGTGGGCGTCCCGCATCCACTTCGATCAGTCGACCCGCGAGCTGTCCCGCCCGCGGGCGAAGACGCTGCTCGCCGAGGTGCGGCTCGTGCTCGCCCGGGCGCTTGCCGAGGGCGGGACGAGCTTCGACGCCCAATACGTGAACGTCAACGGCGCCTCCGGATACTTCTCGCACAGCCTGAACGCCTACGGGCAGCACGGGCGCCCGTGCCCGCGCTGCGGCAGGCCCATCGCCCGCGCGACCTTCATGAACCGGTCGAGCCACTTCTGCCCGTACTGCCAGCGCCTCCGCGCCCCGCGCACGGCCCGCCCCGCGTCCCCCTCGTTTTAGGCCCGCCGCAGCGGGTCCGGGTGTGATCCGCGGTCCGATCTCGCCCCCATCCCGGTTCCGGTGCGCAACACAGGCTCGCCGAATCCGAACACAGGCCCCCGCGACGCCGTTGCCCCGGAAGCGAACGGGACACCTTCGGGAGACAGCCGCCTGAGCCTGTGTTGGTCACGAACGGAGCCTGTGTCGGGTGCGGTGAGGCGCCCCGGCCTGGTCATCCCTCGGCCACCGAACGCAATTCAGCAAATGCGCGCCTCCACCGAGCGCAATTCAGCAGATGCCTGCCTCCACCGAGCGCAATTCAGCAGATGCGCGCCGCCACCGAGCGCAATTCAGCAGATGTCGGCCCTCCGTCGGCGTGTTGCTCCCCGTGGTCGGCGTGTCGGGCGAGATCTGCTGAGTTGCGTCGTCGGCGGATCGGGATTTGCTGAATTGCGTCGGGGGACTGACCGGGATTTGCTGAGTTGCGTCGGGTGGCTGACGTGATTCGCAGCACCCGCACCCGCACCCGCACCCGCATCCCTCACACCGCGGGGGTGGACTTCTTCCAGGAGCCCTCGTAGCCGATCGCCTCGAAGCCGAGCGCCTCGTTGACGCCGAGCATGTGCCGGTTCTCCTCCGCGTTGAACGTCGACACGAGCGGTGCGTCCGGGGCGACCTCGGCGAGGTACTGCAGGTTCGCGGTCTTCAGCAGCATCCCCAGCCGCCGGCCACGGTGGTCGTCGAGCACGAGCGTCTCCTCCTGCTCGGTCGGCCTCGACCGGTCCGCGGGCAGGGAGAGGCGCGTGAACGCGACGAGCCGCCCCGACGGCACGTGCTCCGCCGCCGCCGTGAGGAGGGTGCGGCCGCCGCCCTGCAGCACCTCCTCCTCCTCGATCACCCGCTGCTCGTCGAAGCGCGCCTCGATCACCGCGAGCCCCGCGAGCGGTTCCGCCGTGCTCATCCGCGTGTACAGGGTGGCCAGGTCGGCGCGCCGCTCCGGCGGAGTCTCGCCGCTCCAGAGCACGATCCGATAGTCGGGACCGGCGACCGCCGCGGCCCGCTCCCGGTGCGCCGCGAGCACGTCCGGGTCCACGGGGAGGCGCAGGATGCTCCCGCGCGAGACCTGCTCGAGGGTCATCCCCCGCGCGAGCAGGAACTGTGCGCCGGGGTCGTCCGCCGCCACGCTGCCGTATCCGGTCGGCGGGACGATCACCTCGCCGGCGTCGTCGGAAACCTCCACCTCACCGCCTCTCGAACCCTCACCGCCACCCGCGTCCGCACCGCGCACGGCGACGCCGCCGCTCGCGCACGCATGCGGCACGAACCCCTGCAGCACGGGCCGGCGCGACTCGCGATGGATGCGCTCCAGCTCGTCCGCGAGCGCGGTCCCGATGCCGCGGCGGCGGTACTCGGGCAGCACCTCGATCAGGGCCCAGGACGCGGGGTCGTCGTCGTCCGTCGACCACTCGATCACCGCTCGGCCCACGACGAGCGCGCCCATGCGCGCGAGGAAGATCCGCCGCCGGTCGTAGCGCTGGAACCGGTACTGCGGCAGCAGCTCGTCGGCGTGCACGGCGAGCAGATCCGTGCCGTAGATCGCGGCCTCCACGACGTTGTGCACGTGCACCGCCGCGGAGAAGTCGCGGCCGCCCGGGCTGTCGAGGCTCTCCGGAATCTGCAGCTCGTCGATCTCGAACCCAGTGGCAGTCATGCACCCTCCCGTCGCGCCCTCGCCGTCGCGGGCCGACAGCCGGAACCCTACCGCGGCGGGCCGCCTCGCGCCTCCCCGGCTGCGGCCGGACCGTCGGGTACCGTGGTGGCTGCGCGCCTGCCGGGGCGCGGCGGCGGGAGTGCGACGTGTACCTGAAGAGCCTGACCCTCAAGGGGTTCAAGTCCTTCGCGCAGCCCACGACGTTCGCCTTCGAGACGGGGGTGACCTGCGTCGTCGGGCCGAACGGATCCGGCAAGTCGAACGTCGTCGACGCGCTCGCCTGGGTCATGGGGGAGCAGGGCGCCAAGACGCTCCGCGGCGGCAAGATGGAGGACGTCATCTTCGCCGGCACGTCCACCCGCGGCCCGCTCGGCCGCGCCGAGGTGCAGCTCACGATCGACAACACCGACGGCGCACTCCCCATCGAGTACTCCGAGGTCACGATCAGCCGCACGCTGTTCCGCAACGGCGGCAGCGAGTACGCGATCAACGGATCCGCCGTGCGCCTGCTCGACGTGCAGGAGCTCCTCAGCGACTCCGGCCTCGGCCGCGAGATGCACGTCATCGTGGGCCAGGGGCGCCTCGACAACGTGCTGCAGGCCACCCCCGAGGACCGGCGCGGCTTCATCGAGGAGGCGGCCGGCATCCTCAAGCACCGCAGGCGCAAGGAGAAGACCCTGCGCAAGCTCGAGGCGATGCAGGCCAACCTCACCCGGCTGAGTGACCTCGCCGGCGAGGTGCGGCGCCAGCTGAAGCCCCTCGGCAAGCAGGCGGAGGTGGCGCGGGAGGCGCAGACCGTCGCCGCGGTGGTGCGCGACGCCCGGGCCCGGCTGCTCGCCGACGACGTGGTCGCGCTGCGCGCCGCGCTCGACGACCACACGCGCACCGAGAACGAGCGCTCCACCGAGCGGATCGTGCTGCAGGAGCGGCTCGACCAGAACACCCTGCGCTCCGAGCGGATCACCGCCGAGCAGCGGGGCGACGCCGTGGATGCCGCGCGGCAGACCGCCTTCGGGCTCGAGCAGGTGCAGGACCGCCTGCGCAACCTCTTCGCGCTCGCGACGCAGCGCATCGCCCTGCTCGAGGCCCAGGCGGAGTCGACGGACGGCGCGCCGGGCGTGACCCCGCAGATGGTCTCCGACGCGGCGGCCGAGGTCGAGCGCCTGCGCGGCGCGGTACAGGACGCGGAGCGCGCGTACGCCGGGAGCCGCGAGGCGACCGCAGCGGCGCGGGCCGCCCTCGACGCCGTCGACATGGAGATCCAGCGGCAGAGCGAGCTGGTCTCCCGGTACGACCTCGACATCTCCCGGCTGACCGGGCAGGCGGACACCGCGAACTCGCGCCTCGCCGCCGTGCGCGGCGAGGTGTTGCGCCAGACCAACGCGCTCGAGGCGGCGAGCGACCGCCGCGACGCCGCCCGCGCCCAGTTCGCGGTCCTCGAGGCGGAGGCCGCCACGGCAGACGCGGACGAGACGGACCTCGGCCAGGCCTACGAGCAGGCGCAGGACCGTGTCGCCGAGGCCGAGGTGGAGATCGAGCGCATCCGCGAGGAGCTGCACACCCGCGAGCGGGAGCGGGACGCGCTCGCCGCGCGCACGTCGGCCCTGTCGCTCGCGCTCGACCAGAAGGACGGCTCCAGCGCGCTCGTCGCGGCGCGCCTCGACGGCATCCGCGGTCTCGTCGCCGAGCACGTGCGGGTGGAGGCGGGCTACGAGGCCGCCGTGGCCGCGGCGCTCGGCAGCCTCGCCGACGCCGTCCTCGCCGAGACCCACGCGTCCGCGGCGGACGCCATCGCCCACGCCCGCGAGGCCGAGGCCGGCCGCGTCGAGATCGTGGTCGCCGACGCCGACGCCGACGCCGCGCAGCCGGGCGGACCCGCGCCCGCCGCGGCCCAGACCCCCGCGTCCGGCGTCCGCGCCGCCGTGGACGTGGTCCGCGCCCCCGACGGCGTGCTCAGCCTGCTCGGCCGGACCCTGATCGCCGACGACCTCGCTGCCGCCCGCGCCGCCTGGGCGGAGCTCGGCGAGGACCGGGCGCTCACGACCATCCTCACCCGCGAGGGCGACGTGCTGTCGAGCGCCGTGCTGCGCGGCGGGTCCGGCGCGAAGCGTTCCCGCCTCGAGCTCGTGGCCGACCGGGATGCCGCCGCCGCGCGGCTGGCCGAGGTCACGGAGGACATCGAGCGGTCCCGTGCCGCCCTCGGCGAGCAGCGCGGCGTGCTGCAGACCGCGAAGGACCGGGCCAAGGATGCGCTGGCGGCCCTCCGCGAATTCGACGCCCAGCTCGCTGCGCAGACCGAGCGGCTCAACCGCCTCCGGGTGCAGGTGGAGGCCGCGGGCGCGGAGTACGAACGGCTCGCCAAGGGACTCGCGCTCGCCGCGGAGTCCGTCGCCGGGGCCGAGGCGAAGGCCGAGACCGCCAAGGCGGAGCTCGGCGACGCCCGATCCCGCCCGCGCCCCATCCTCGACGCGAGCGCCCGGGACGGGCTCGCCATGGGGGTCGAGGCCGCCCGTGAGGCCGAGATCGAGGCGCGGCTCCAGGTCGAGACCGCCCGGGAGCGCGTGCGTGCGGAGCAGTCCCGCGGCGAGCAGCTCGCCCGGCAGCTGGAGCGCGAGCGGGCGGCGGCGGAGGCGGCGGCCCGGCGCGCCGTGCTGCGCAGGCGGCAGATGGAGGCGGCGCAAGCCGTGCTCGACGCCCTCCCACCGGTGCTCGCGCTTGCGGAGCGGTCCGCGTCCGCCGCCAAGCACGAGCTGGCCCGCGCGGAGCAGCAGCGCGCCGCGCAGAACGAGGAGCTGTCCGCCCTGCGGCGCGAGGAGTCGATGCTGCGGGAGCGGCTGCAGGCCATCACCGAGAACGTGCACGGCCTGGAGCTGCAGATCTACGAGAAGAAGCTGCACCTGTCGCAGCTGCTCGAGCGCGCGGGCAGCGAGCTCGGCCTGGTCGAGGATGTGCTCGTCGCCGAGTACGGGCCGCACGTGCCCGTGCCCGCCGACACGGCGATCCCGGGTCGCGTTTCCGGCGGCACGGCCGATCCCGACGACACGGACGCCGAGGACCTCGAGGACGGCGCCGGCACCGCATGGAGCGGGGCTACCGCGCCCGCCGAGCCGATCGACGCACAGGACGCGCGGGACGGCGCCGTGCCCTACGACCGCGAGGAGCAGAAGCGCCGGCTCGCCCGGGCGGAGCGCTCGCTGGCCCGGCTGGGCCGGGTCAACCCGCTCGCCCTCGAGGAGTTCGCCGCGCTCGAGCAGCGGCACCGGTTCCTCACCGAGCAGCTCACCGACCTCACCAACACGCGCAAGGACCTGCTCACGATCATCGAGGAGATCGACGATCGCATGCAGGACATCTTCGCGGCGGCCTTCGAGGACACGAAGAACGCCTTCAACGACGTCTTCCCCGTGCTGTTCCCCGGCGGCACCGGCAGCATCTCGCTGACGAACCCCGCCGACCTGCTGACCACGGGCATCGAGGTGTCGGTCAAGCCGGCGGGCAAGAAGATCGAGCGGCTCTCGCTGCTCTCCGGCGGCGAGCGGTCGCTCGCCGCGGTCGCGCTGCTCATCGCCATCTTCAAGGCGCGGCCGAGCCCGTTCTACATCATGGACGAGGTGGAGGCCGCGCTCGACGACGCCAATCTCGGCCGCCTGCTGACGATCTTCGAGGACCTCCGGGAGACGTCGCAGCTGATCGTCATCACCCACCAGAAGCGCACCATGGAGATCGCCGACGCCCTCTACGGGGTGTCGATGCGCCAGGACGGCGTGTCCGCGGTGGTCGGCCAGCGCCTCTCCCAGGAGGCCAAGGCCTCCTGACCGGCGGCCGGCACGGCCCCTGAGCCTGTCGAAGGGACGGCCGCACCTCGTCCCGAATACGGCCCCCTTCACGGTCCCTGAACCTGTCGAAGGGACGCGATCTGCTCCAGTCACGTCCCTTCGACACGCTCAGTGACCGCATCCGCTCATGGCCCCTCGCGGCTCAGTACTGGCGGGTGTCCTCCCGGCGGACCACCCGGAGCCAGCGGTAGCCGTAGGCGTCGAGCGGCAGCTCCAGGCGGCCGTCGTCCGGCAGCGGAAGCGATTCGCCCGTGAGCAGGTCGTTGAGCACGCCGCCGCCCTCGGGCACCTCCAGGGTGAGCGGCACGACGGCCGGATCGGACGCGAAGTTGTGCAGCGCCACCACCTGCCTCCCGTCGAGGGTGAGCGTGTGCGCGAGCACCGACGCCGTCGGGGTGGGCAGGATCCCGAACGCGCCCCAGCCGAACTCGGGCGCGTTGCGGTAGTGCCGCACCAGGGTGCTGAAGAAGGAGAGCAGGGAGTCCGGGTCGCGGCGCTGCGCCGCGACGTTCACGTGCGCGGGGCCGTAGCCGCCCTCGACCACCCCGCTGCGCAGCTTCGACTTCGCCGCATCGGAGAACCCGCCGTTCTTGCCCGCGTTCCACTGCATGGGGGTGCGCACGGCCATCCGGCCGGGCTGGTCGAGGTTCTCGCCCATGCCGATCTCCTCGCCGTAGAACAGCACGGGCGTGCCGGGCAGCGAGAACAGCAGGCTGTACGCCATGCGGATGCGCCGGGGGTCGCCGCCGACCATCGGGGGCAGGCGCCGCACGAGGCCGCGGCCGTACACCTGTATGCGCTCCTCGGGTCCGAAGGCGGCGAACACCTCCTGGCGCTCCTCGTCGGTGAGCTTGTCGAGGGTGAGCTCGTCGTGGTTCCGCACGAAGTTGGCCCACTGGCTGTCGGGGGATCCGGCCGGGCGCGACTGCAGCGCCTCGATGAGCGGCGTCACGTCCTCGCGGGCGAGCGACAGGTACAGCTTCTGCATCGTGATGAAGTCGAACTGCATCGTGAGCTCGTCGCCCTCGTCACCGCCGAAGAACGTCTCCTGCTCGTCGCGCGGCAGGTTCACCTCGCCGAGCAGCACGCCCTCGCCCGACCGTCGGCCGAGGAAGGTGCGAAGGCCCCGCAGGTACTCGTGGGGGTCCGGGAGGAGCTCGTGCCCGTTCGCCACGGCGGAGGTCTCCAGCAGGAACGGGACCGCGTCGACCCGGAAGCCGGAGAGCCCGAGCTGCAGCCAGAAGCCCATGATCCGGGCGATCTCGTCCCGCACGGCGGGGTTCGTGATGTTCAGGTCCGGCTGCTCGCGGTAGAAGATGTGCTGGTAGTACTGCCCGGTGCGCTCGTCGAACTCCCAGTTGCTCGTCTCGGCGTCGGGGAAGACCGGGGCGCCCTCGTCCTTCGGCGGCTCGTCCCGCCAGACGTAGTAGTCGCGGTAGGGCGAGTTGCGGCTGGCGCGGGCGCTGCGGAACCAGGGGTGCTTGTCCGAGGTGTGGTTGATCACCAGGTCGGCGATCACCCGGATGCCGCGGTCGTTCGCCGTGCGGATGACCTCGACGAGGTCGCCCAGCGAGCCGAGCCGCGGGTCGACCGAGTAGAAGTCGACGATGTCGTAGCCGTCGTCCCTGCCCGGCGTCGGGTAGAAGGGCATCAGCCAGAGGCAGGTGATGCCGAGCTCCGCGAGGTAGTCGAGCCGGTTCGCGAGCCCGGCGAAGTCGCCGACGCCGTCGTCGTTCCAGTCCATGAACGTCTCGACGTCGAGGCAGTACACGACCGCGCTCTTCCACCAGAGGTCGCTCGTGTCGGTGATCCGCACGATCAGGCGTTCCGGAGGCGGGGCAGCACGTGCTCGCCGAAGGTGTCGAGGAAGCGGTCCTGCTCCTTGCCCACGTGGTGCAGGTAGATGCGGTCGAAGCCGAGCTCGAGGAACTCCTCGAGCCGCCGCACGTGCTCCCCGGGGTCCGAGGAGATGATCACGGAGGAGTGCATGTCCTCCCGCCGCACGAAGGAGCCGGCCGTGTCGAAGCCCTCCACCGAGTCGATGTCCCAGGCGAGGGGCGGGCCGAGCACGTTCGCCCGCCACTGGTCGTAGGCGATGTCGAGCGCCTCCTCATCGGTCTGGGCGTAGCTCAGGTGCACCTGCAGTGCCAGCGGCCCGCGGCCGCCCGCCGAGCGGTAGGCGTCGGCCCAGGCCCGCAGGTCCTCGACGGGCTGGTTGATGGTGACGGCGCCGTCCGCCCACTCCGCCGACCAGGCGGCGGTCTCGGTCGACACGGACGTGGCGATGAGCAGCGGCGGGGTCGGCGGAAGGGACCAGAGCTTCGCCCGGTCCACCGTCACGAGGCCGTCGTGGCTCACCTCCTCGCCCGCGTGCAGGGCGCGGATGATGTCGACGCACTCGCGGAGGCGGGCGTTACGGATCGACTTGCGCGGCCAGCCCTCGCCCGTGATGTGCTCGTTCGCGGCCTCGCCGCTGCCGAGCGCCATCCAGAAGCGGTCCGGGAACATGGCCTGCAGCGATGCGGACGCCTGGGCGATGATCGCCGGGTGGTAGCGCTGGCCGGGAGCGTTGACCACGCCGTAGCTGAGCGAGGTCGCCTGCATGGCGGCGCCGAGCCAGGACCAGGCGAAGCCGGACTCGCCCTGCGCGGCGCTCCAGGGCGTGATGTGGTCGGAGCACATCGCGGCGTCGAACCCCACCTCCTCGGCGCGCTGGGCCGCCGCCAGCAGGATGGCCGGGGGGATCTGCTCGTGGGACGCGTGGAAGCCGAAGATCGTCATGAAGCCACCTGCCTTTCAGGTGCGACCCTATCGACGCGGTGGTTCCCGACCTAGCGGTGGCCGGCGGCGAGACTCCGGCGGGCGAGGAAACTCAGGGCACGCGTGCTTCGGGCAGCGGGGCCGGCGTGCTGTCCGGCACCGGCTCCTCCGCGAACGACACGTCGTTGACGGTGAGCACGCGCCAGCCGTCCGCGCTGCGCTCCACGAGGCTCGTCGCGGCGTTGAGGATCGGCGGGATCGGCGCGTCCGTCATGCGGCGCAGGATCTCGCGGATGAGCGTGCCGTGCGCGACGACGATGGCGCTTGAGCCCGGCAGGTCGGCGGCGATCCGATCGAGAGCGGCGAGCCCGCGGTCCGCGACCGACGGGCGCGGCTCGAGCTCGGGGAACTCGCCGTCGGGCCAGCGCTCGGCGGCCTCGCCGTCGGTCAGCCCCTCCGCCTTCCCGTAGTGCCGCTCGCGGAGCTCGTCGTACGTGCCACCCAGCGGGATGCCGAGGCCGGTCGCGAGGATCTCGCCCGTCTCCCGGGCCCGCACGAGCGGCGACGTGACGACCGCGTCCCACTCCGCGGGGGAGAAGCGCTGCACGGAGTCCTCCGCCTGGTCTCGGCCCACGTCGTTGAGGGGCACGTCGGACGACCCCTGGAGCCGGCCGGCCGCGTTCCAGTCCGTCTGCCCGTGACGGGTGAGCGCGAGGGTGAGCACGGGGCGGGAGGGAGGAGTCACGGTCGGCAAGCCTAGACGCGAGAATCCGGCCGTGCCCGCCGCCGTTAGGCTTTCCCCCATGGCAGGCCGTTCAAACCCGTGGTCCCTCGGCAGCGCGCTTCGCGGCATGTTCGCGAAGCCGACGATCGACGAGAACACCTGGGACGACCTCGAGACGGCGCTCATCACCGCGGACTTCGGCCCGGACATCAGCGAGGCCGTGATCGCGGACCTGCGCGAGCGCGTGCAGCGGTACGGCACCACCGACCCGCGCGACCTGCAGCTCATGCTGCGGGAGCTGATCGAGGAGCGGCTTGCGAACTACGACCCGACCCTGCACCTCAGCGAGCGGCCCGCCGTGATCCTCGTCATCGGCGTCAACGGCGTGGGCAAGACGACCACGATCGGCAAGTTCGCGAAGTTCCTCGGCAACTACGGACGCAGCGTGGTGATCGGCGCGGCGGACACGTTCCGCGCGGCCGCCGTCGACCAGGTCGCGACCTGGGCGGAGCGCGCGGGCGCCGCGATCGTGCGCCCGCAGCAGCCGGGCCAGGACCCGGCCTCGGTCGCGTTCCAGACCGTCGACTACGCCAAGCGCACGGGTACCGAGATGGTGATCATCGACACCGCGGGCCGGTTGCACACCAAGGGCGGGCTCATGGACGAGCTCAGCAAGATCCGCCGCGTCATCGAGAAGCAGGCGCCCATCGCCGAGGTGCTGCTCGTGCTCGACGCCACGACGGGTCAGAACGGTCTCGCCCAGGCGCAGGCATTCATCGAGCACGCCGGGGTGACGGGGCTCGTGCTCACGAAGCTCGACGGATCGGCCAAGGGCGGGTTCGTGCTGAACGTGCAGGAGAAGACCGGCATCCCGATCAAGCTCATCGGCCAGGGGGAGCGGATCGGCGACCTCACCGGTTTCACACCCCACGTGTTCGCTCAGAACCTCGTCGGCTAGCCCTCGGCTGGGCGGGATCGGCCCGCACAGCGGTTAAACTGGGTGCACTATGGCCACTTTTGGAACCCTCTCCGACCGCCTCGCCGAGACGCTCAAGAACCTCCGCGGCAAGGGCAAGCTCTCCGCTGCGGACGTCGACGGCACGGTCCGCGAGATCCGCCGCGCCCTGCTGGACGCGGACGTGGCGCTCGACGTCGTCCGGGCGTTCACGGCGAACGTGCGGGAGCGCGCGCTCGGGGATGACGTCAACAAGGCGCTGAACCCGGCGCAGCAGGTCGTCCAGATCGTGAACGAGGAGCTCGTCAGCATCCTCGGCGGGCAGCAGCGCCGGCTCGAGTTCGCCAAGCGCCCGCCGACCGTCATCATGCTCGCGGGCCTGCAGGGCGCCGGTAAGACGACGCTGGCCGGCAAGCTGGCGAAGTGGCTGGTCAAGGACCACCACACGCCGATGCTCGTGGCCGCCGACCTCCAGCGCCCGAACGCGGTGAACCAGCTCCAGGTCGTCGGCGAGCAGGCCGGCGTTCCGGTGTACGCGCCGGAACCCGGCAACGGCGTCGGCAACCCCGTGCGGGTGGCGAAGGACGCCGTCAAGCTGGCCATCGACCGTCAGCACGACATCGTCATCATCGACACCGCCGGCCGCCTCGGCGTCGACGCCGACATGATGAAGCAGGCGGCGGACATCCGCCGGGCGACCAACCCGGACGAGGTCCTGTTCGTCATCGACGCCATGATCGGCCAGGACGCCGTGGCCACGGCGAAGGCCTTCCAGGAGGGCGTGGACTTCACCGGCGTCGTGCTCACCAAGCTCGACGGCGACGCCCGCGGTGGCGCGGCGCTGTCCGTCGCCTCCGTGACCGGGCGCCCCATCATGTTCGCGTCCACGGGCGAGACGCTCGACGACTTCGAGCCCTTCTACCCCGACCGCATGGCGAGCCGCATCCTCGACCTCGGCGACATCCTCACCCTCATCGAGCAGGCCCAGGCCGCGTTCGACGAGGAGGAGGCGATGAAGGTCGCGGAGAAGATCGCGACCGACAACTTCACGCTCGAGGACTTCCTCAAGCAGATGCAGCAGCTGCGCGGCGCCGGCTCGATCAAGAAGATGATCGGCATGCTGCCCGGCATGGGCGGCATGAAGGAGCAGCTCGACAACTTCGACGAGCGCGAGATCGTGCGCACCGAGGCCATCATCCAGTCGATGACGAAGGCCGAGCGGCAGAACCACAAGATCCTGAACGGCTCGCGCCGCCTGCGCATCGCACGCGGTTCCGGCGTCACCGTGACCGAGGTGAACCAGCTCATCCAGCGCTTCGAGCAGGCCGCGAAGATGATGCGCACCGTCGCGCGCGGCGGCATGCCGCAGATCCCGGGCATGGGGCCCATCCCCGGCCAGCACGGCGGAGCGAACCGGAACAAGCAGAACGCGAAGAAGAAGGGCTCGAAGTCGGGCAACCCGGCCAAGCGCGCGGCGGAGAACGCGGCGCTCGCCGCGGGTCAGAAGCCGGGTGGGGCCATCACCTCGGGCGGCGGCACGGGCTTCGGCCTCGGCGCGGCCAAGGGCGCGCCCTCCGAGGAGGAGCTGGCCTCGCTCCAGAAGATGCTCGGCCGCTGACCCTAAGCTCCCTGAGCTTCTCGAAGGGACGGGACCCTTCCGCGGTCCCTGAGCCTGTCGAAGGGACGCGAGGTCACCGGCGTCGCTTCGACAGGCTCAGCGACCGTGCTCGGCCCGGCGACCGCGGTGGGCTCAGCGGCCGTGCTGGGCTCGCGACCTAGTCGCGGATGCCGTCCCGGAGCTCCTTGACCAGGTGCGCCACCACGGCCTTCAGGCTGCCGCCGTGCTCCTCGGCCACGGCCTGCTGCCGCTGGTAGCTCGCGCCGCGGTCGAGGATGCTCGCCACGTCGCGGAGCTCGTCCAGGCAGCCGAGGTCGGCGGCCACGGGCTCGAGCCGCTCGAGCAGCCGGGTGGTGTCCTCCCGCACGTGGCACTCGTCGCCCGCGGCGTTCTGGATGATGATGGCGTCCATGCCGTAGCGCGCGGCGCGCCACTTGTTCTCCCGCACGAACCACGGCTGCATCTGCGGGATGTCCTCGCCGCGGTCGAGCATGCGCGACAGATCCTCGACGAGGCACTGCACGAGGGCGCCGAGGGCGGCGACCTCGCGCACGGACGAGATGCCGTCGAAGACGCGGACCTCGATGGTGCCCCACTTCGGCGAGGGGCGGATGTCCCAGCGCAGCTCGCTGAAGTGGTCGATGACGCCCGTGTGCGTCATGTCCTGCACCATCTGCTCGTAGTTCGCCCACGCGCCGAACTGCGGCGGCAGGCCGGCGGTCGGCAGTTGCTGGAACATGAGGGCGCGGTTGGAGGCGTAGCCCGTCGACTCGCCGACCCAGTAGGGGCTCGACGCGGACAGGGCCTGGAAGTGCGGGATATAGGTGAGCAGGCCGTTGAGGATGGGCAGCACCTTGTCGCGGTCCTCGATGCCGACGTGCACGTGCACGCCCCAGATCATCATCTGCCTGCCCCACCACTGGGTCCGGTCGATGAGCGTCGCGTAGCGCTCCTTGTGCGGCGTGACCTCCTGCTGGAACCACTGGCTGAAAGGGTGGGTGCCCGCGCACATCAGCTCGACGCCGAGCGGTTCGACGACCTCGCGCACCCGGTCGATGGTGCGGGCGAGGTCCGCGACGGCGTCCCCGACGCGCTCGTGCACGCCGCTGACCACCTCGACCGTGTTCGTCAGCAGCTCGGCGGCCACCTGGGGGAACACGCCGTCCTCGGTGCCGAGGGCCTCGAGCACGACGGGCGCCGTCGGCGCGAGCTCGCCGCTCGAGTGGTCGACGCAGGCGAGCTCCCACTCGAGCCCCACGGTCGAGCGACGGGAGGGAGAGAACTCGATCTCCATGGCTGCGCTGTCCTTCCCGTTCGCCGCGTGCGCGGCGGATCGGGTCAATCCTGACACGGCGCCCACGACTTCCGGCCAGCGTGCTCGCTTCTCCCGCCAACGCCGCCGTCGCCGCCTCGCCACGGGATCCGTGACGGCTACCGTGGGCGGATGGCCACGCTCCGACGGCAGACTCCGAACCCGGTCGCCGCACCCGCCGAGGGGTCCGGCCGGGTGCTCGCCGCCATCGTCATCACCCTGCTGGCCTGGGCGAGCGCGTTCATCGTCATCCGCGGGGCGGGCACGGAGTTCACCCCGGGCGCGATGGCGCTCGGCCGCCTGCTCGTGGGCGCCGCGTGCCTCAGCCTGCTCGTGTTCCGGCGGCCGCTCGTGCGCCTGACCGGGCGGGAGTGGGTGCTGACCGCCGCGTTCGGCATCGCCTGGTTCGCGGCGTACAACGTCGCCCTCAACACCGCGGAGCAGACCCTCGACGCGGGCACGACGGCGATGATCGTGAACATCGGGCCGATCCTCATCGCGGTGGGCGCCGGCCTCGTGCTCGGCGAGGGGATCCCGCGCTGGCTGGCCATCGGAGCGGGCGTCGCGTTCTGCGGCGTGCTGCTCATCGGCATCAGCACGGGCGCCGACGGCTTCGGCGACGTCTCGGGCATCCTCTGGTGCCTCGTCGCCGCGGTCACCTACGCCGTCGGCGTGCTCTGCCAGAAGCCCGTGCTGCGGCGCGTGTCGTCCACGCAGCTCACCTGGCTCGGCTGCGTGATCGGCGTGCTCGCCTGCCTGCCATACGCCGGGGACCTGGTGCGCGACGTGAGCACGGCGTCGACGGCGGGCATCCTCGGGGTCGTCTACCTGGGCGCCATCCCCACCGCACTGGCGTTCACGACCTGGGGCTTCGCGCTCTCGCGGATGCCCGCCGCGCGCCTCGGCGTCTCCACCTACGTCGTGCCGCCGCTGACCATCGTCCTCGGCCTGATCGTGTTCGGCGAGGTGCCCGGCCCGCTCGCCGTGATCGGCGGCGTGATCTGCCTCGTCGGGGTGGCCCTGGCGCGGCGCGCGCCCCGGCTCCCGGCCTGAGCGACGCGTTACCCGAACGCCCGGAAAATCTGTCACAATGGTTAGTCGAGTCTGCGGCAGCCCGACCCTCTAATCAGGCGCCGTGCCGACTCCCTTCGAGCTTGTGCCGAGTGTGCCCCCACGCTCACGGCCATCAGTTCAACCACACACACATACATTCAGGAGAATTGTGGCTGTAAAGATCCGTCTGAAGCGCATGGGCAAGATCCGCGCTCCGTACTACCGCATCGTCGTCGCCGACTCGCGCACCAAGCGCGACGGTCGCGTGATCGAGGAGATCGGCAAGTACCACCCCACCGAGGAGCCCTCGTTCATCGAGGTCGACTCCGAGCGTGCGCAGTACTGGCTCGGCGTCGGCGCCCAGCCGACCGAGCAGGTCGCCGCGATCCTCAAGCTCACGGGTGACTGGGGCCGCCACAAGGGCGACGCCAACGCCGTCAGCACCGTCAAGACCAAGGAGCCCAAGGCTGCCTTCGTCGCCGACGAGAAGAAGAAGCCGGTCCTGAAGCCCAAGGCTGAGAAGCCCGCCGCTTCCGAGGCGCCCGCGCCCGCCGCCGAGACCGCCGACAGCGAGCAGGCGTAGTCCATGCTCGCTCCCGCTCTCGAGCACCTCGTCAAGGGGATCGTCGATCAGCCTGACGAGGTGCGCGTCGCGGCGAAGAGCTCGCCGCGCGGCGAGGTCCTCGAGGTGCGCGTGCACCCCGACGACCTCGGCCGCGTGATCGGCCGGGCCGGCCGCACGGCGAAGGCGCTCCGCACGCTCATCACCGCGCTCGCCGACGGCAAGCGCGTTCGCGTGGACGTGGTGGATACCGATTCCTAGTAGCAAGCAGACCGAACTCCGCGTCGGTCGCCTGACGAAGGCCCACGGCCTCAAGGGCGGACTGAAGCTGGAGCTGTTCACCGACGACCCGGCACGACGATTCGTGCCGGGCGCCGTGTTTTCCCTTCAGGTGCCCACGTCGTCCGAGTGGCACGGCAAGACCCTGGAGCTGGCCGAGCTGCGCTGGTACAACGCGCAGCCGGTCGGCTTCTTCACCGGGGTCACCGACCGCAACGCCGCCGAGACCCTCGTCAAGGCGATCCTCTGGATCAGCCAGGACGAGTCCGAGCAGTCGGACGAGGAGGACGCCTGGTACGACCACCAGCTGGTCGGCCTCGGCGTCGTCCGCGACGGTGAGCGCATCGGCGTCGTCCGCCGCGTGGACCACCTGCCCGCGCAGGATCTGCTCGCGATCGAGGTCGTGTCCGGCGACGAGGTGCTCGTGCCGTTCGTCAAGGCCATCGTGCCCGCCGTCGACCTGACCGCCGGCATCGTCACCGTGACTCCTCCGGCCGGCCTCTTCGAGGAGCTGCCCGACGAGGATCCCGCGCCCCAGGCGTCCGACGCACCGGCCGATAGTGCTGCCGAGGACTCTGCCGACGCGGACTCTGCCGATGGTGACGCCGACGCTACGGATGCTGGCGACGTCGTTGCTGAGGATGCTGACCCCGTGGACGCTGCGACCGCGGATGGAGCCGCTCCGGCGACCGAGGGCGCTCCCGCCGAGGCCGCTCCGGCTGTCGAGGACGTTGCCGACGACGCAGCGCCGTCCGACGACGCCGCCCGCGACTGACGGCGCAGCGCATGCGCGTCGACATCGTCTCGATCTTCCCCGGCTACTTCGACGTGCTCGAGCTGTCCCTGCTCGGCAAGGCGAAGCAGACCGGGCTCCTCGAGCTCGCCGTGCACGACCTGCGGGACTTCACGCACGACCGGCACCGCACCGTCGACGACACCCCGTACGGCGGTGGTGCCGGCATGGTGATGAAGCCGGAGCCGTGGGGCGAGGCGCTCGACAGCATCCTTCCCGCCGAGCCGGACGAGGACGACGCGCCCCTCGTCATCTTCCCGTCGCCCGCGGGGGAGCTGTTCAGCCAGGCGATGGCGCACGAGCTGGCGGGGGAGAAGCACCTCGTGTTCGGCTGCGGCCGGTACGAGGGCATCGACCAGCGGGTGTTCGACCACACCGCCGAGCGCGCCCGGGTGCGCCTGGTCAGCATCGGCGACTACGTCGTCAACGGGGGAGAGGTCGCGGTTCTCGCGATGATCGAGGCCGTGGGCCGGCTGCTGCCGGGCGTCGTGGGCAACCCGCACAGCCTCGTCGAGGAGAGCCACTCCGACGGCCTGCTCGAGTACCCCAGCTACACCAAGCCCGCCGAGTGGCGCGGGCACGAGGTGCCGCCGATCCTGCTGAGCGGTAACCACGGCGCCATCGCGGCCTGGCGCCGCGAGCAGCAGCTCGAGCGCACCCGCCGGGTCCGCCCGGACCTCCTGCCGTAGCCGGCGTCACGGTCCCCACACGCTCCCGTATCCCGCCGGGCGCTAGTCGCGGGCGGTGAGGATGAGCGGGCCGTCGGGGGTGATGGCGATCGTGTGCTCCATGTGGGCGCCGCGGGAGCCGTCCTGGCTGCGCAGCGTCCAGCCGTCCGGGTCGGTGTAGATGCGGTCCGTCGACTCCAGGAACCAGGGCTCGATGGCGATCACGAGGCCGGGCTTCAGTGGCACGCCGCGCCCGGGCCGGCCATTGTTGGCGACGTGCGGCTCGCCGTGCATGGTGCGGCCGACGCCGTGACCGCCGAAGTCGGTGTTGATCGTGTAGCCGGCCTGCGTGGCGACGGCGCCGATGGCGGCGGAGATGTCGCCGACCCGCCCGCCGGGCTGCGCCGCGGCGATCCCGGCCTCGAGCGCCGCGGTCGTGACCTCGATGAGGCGCACGTCCTCTGGGCGCGGCGTGCCGACGATCACGGTGAGCGCGGAGTCCGCGACCCAGTTGTCCACCGACGCGGCGAAGTCGAGGCTCAGCACGTCGCCGTCCCTCAGCACGTAGTCGAAGGGCAGGCCGTGCAGCACCGCGTCGTTGACCGAGGTGCACAGCACCTTGCCGAACGGGCTCGCCCCGAACGACGGGTGGTAGTCGATGTAGCAGGACTCGGCCCCGCGCCCGCGGATCAGGTCGTGCGCGAGGGCGTCGAGGTCGAGCAGGTTCACGCCGACGTCCGCGGCCTCCGAGAGGCGCACGAGCGTCTCCGCGACGAAGCGGCCCGCGGGTCGCATCTCCTGGATCTCGGCCGGAGTCTTCAGTTCGATCACCCGACAACTGTAGTTCGCGGGGGCAGGTGCCGGGCGTCGCCGACCATCAGGGTCGGTGGAGGCGGCGGGCCGTATCCTGAGGGCATGACCGCGCGGCGCGCCTTCTTCCACTGGCAGTTCGTCGCGGCCGTGCTGCTTCCCCTCTGGGTGCTCTTCGGCCGCGGCCTCTTCGGTGCTGCCGTCGGCTGGCAGTTCCTCCTCCTGATCGTGCTCATGCCGCTGCTCAGCCTCGCGATGTTCGCGGTGGGCGGCATCACCGCCGCCCGCAAGGGCGTGCGGCAGGCCCGTGCCGTCTCCTGGCTCGACGTCGCCGTCATCGGCGGGTGGCACATCGCCATCGTCGCGCTCGGCTTCTTCGTGGTGGACTCCACCGCCGGCTCAGAGCTGCGCTCCTCGGCCTTCACCCGCGTCGCCGGGCAGCCCATGGAGTCGCTGTCCGAGGCCCTCGCAAACGTGTCGGGGGCTCTCGTCGTGATGCTCGCGATCGCCGCGTTCTGGGCGGCGGGCTGGCAGCTCGTCCGCGAGACCCGGGCGCGCGTGAAGAGCGCCATCCAGACCATCGAGCGGGAGGCCGGCTGGGTCAACCCCGAGGGGCTGCCCTCCCGCCTCGCCGCGCCGCAGGGTCCGGCGGCCGGTCGTGTCATCCGCATCGACCCGCCGGACGGGCCGCCCCCCTCGCGCCCCTAGCCGAGTCCCCGCCCTCTCGTTCGCAATTCAAGCTCCAGGGGCGACACGCCGTATCCCGGCACCCCGAAACGCGGCGTGTCGCAGCTCAGCCTGAATTGGGAACGAGCGCGGGGGCCGTGCAGACGCCGGCCCGGCTTTGCGGAAGTGGCCCCGCTCGTGACAGAATGACTGTTTGTGCTTGCGGCGGGCCCTGCCATGGGGGAGCCCACCAGTTGCGTGAGCGCCATCCCCTCTTCGAAACACCTATAGCGCAGTCGACCCGTGGCGGTTGCAGAGAGCGAATCACCATGCACATTCTCGACTCCGTCGACAAGGCCTCGCTGCGGTCGGACGTCCCCGACTTCCGCGCCGGCGACACCGTCAAGGTCCACGTGAACATCATCGAGGGCAACCGCTCGCGTATCCAGGTGTTCCAGGGCGTCGTCATCGGCCGCCAGAACGAGGGCGTCCGCGAGACGTTCACCGTCCGCAAGGTGAGCTTCCAGGTCGGCGTCGAGCGCACGTTCCCCGTGCACTCCCCGGTCATCGACCACATCGAGGTCGTCACGCGCGGTGACGTGCGTCGCGCCAAGCTCTACTACCTGCGCGAGCTGCGCGGCAAGAAGGCCAAGATCAAGGAGAAGCGCTTCAACTAAGAGCGTCTGTCCAGACTCGAGCTCCCCAGCGATTACTATTGCTGGGGAGCTCGGGCGGTTAAATGACGGATAGTACGGTGCCAACGGATACAGAATCCGTCGGCCGCAACGGCAGACCCCGTTTGCGGGGATGGAAGCTTTTCCTTCGCGACGTCGTGGTGATCTTCGTGATCGCCCTCGTCGTGTCGGTCCTCATCAAGACGTTCCTCGTGCGGTCGTTCTACATCCCTTCGGAGTCGATGTCGGACACTCTCGTGCAGAACGACCGGATCATCGTGAACCAGCTCGCGCCGGACCTCATGCACCTCCAGCACGGCGACGTCGTGGTGTTCAAGGATCCGGGCAACTGGCTCACGCCGACGCCGCCGGTGGAGCAGAACGCGTTCGCCGCGGCCGTCGACTGGACGCTCGCCCTCGTCGGTCTCGCCGCGCCGGACAGCAACGACCACCTCATCAAGCGGGTCATCGGCCTGCCCGGGGACCACGTCGTGTGCTGCAACGAGCTCGGCCAGCTCTCGGTCAACGACGTGCCGCTCGACGAGCCGTACGTGTCGCTGCCCGACGGCTCGACCGACGTCTCGAAGGACGACTTCGACGTGACGGTGCCGGCGGACTCCCTGTGGGTCATGGGCGACAACCGCTACAACTCCAAGGACTCCCGCTACCAGCAGGACACCCCGAGCCGCGGCTTCGTGCCCCTCGAGGACGTCGTCGGCCGCGCGCTGTTGATCAGCTGGCCCATCTCGCGCTGGGACTGGCTGGACAACGCCCCGGACACCTTCCGCGGCGTCGAGCAGGGCACCGCGTCGGAATGATGGCCGTCGCCGACCCCACGCTGCGGGTGGAGCGGGCGCTCTTCCGCTCCGGGGCTCAGTACGTGATCGGCCTGGACGAGGTCGGCCGCGGCGCGCTCGCGGGGCCTGTCGCTGTGGGCGCCGCGCTGATCCCCGGCTCCCGGCGCAAGATCCCCGAGGGCCTGCGCGACTCGAAGATGCTGAGCGAGAAGCGCCGCGAGGAGCTGGCGCCCGTCGCCGCGTCCTGGGCGCTGCACTCCGCGGTCGGCCTCGCCTCCTGCGACGAGGTGGACGAGCTCGGGCTCACGGTGTGCCTGGGGCTCGCCGCCCGCCGGGCGCTCGCGGCCCTCGCGGAGTCCGGCGCGCCCGTCGCGGAGTCCGTCGTGCTGCTCGACGGCAACTGGGACTACGTGAACCGCGGCGTGACCGATCAGGTGCCCGTCCGCACGCGGATCAAGGCCGACCGGGACTGCGCGTCCGTCGCGGCGGCGTCCGTGATCGCCAAGGTGCACCGGGACCGGATGATGATCGACCGGCACGAGCTCGAGCCCCGGTACGGCTGGGCGGGCAACAAAGGGTACGCGAGCCCGGAGCACATGGCGGCCATTCGAGAGCACGGCCCCTCGGACTTCCACAGGCGCACCTGGCTGCACTCGCCCCCGGAGATGCTGCCCGGCATGGAAGACGTAGGATTGGTGAACCATGGATGACGACGAATTCGACGACTACGACCGCGAAGTCGAGTTGGCGCTCTACAAGGAGTACCGCGACGTTGTCGGCCAGTTCAAGTACGTGGTCGAGACCGAGCGCCGGTTCTACCTGGCGAACGACGTCGAGCTCGTGCGCCGCGACACCGAGCACGACTTCTACTTCGAGCTGACGATGACCGACGTGTGGGTCTGGGACGTCTACCGCTCCGACCGCTTCGTGAAGTCCGTGCGCGTGCTCACGTTCAAGGACGTGAACGTGGAGGAGCTCTCCTCGAAGGAGTTCGAGCTTCCCAAGGAGCTCGCGCTCGACGAGTAGCCCGACGGCTCTCCCGCCGAGTGCGCCTGATCGCTGCTCGTGCCCCTGGGCCTGATCTTGCCCGTGCCCCGGATCCTGCCTGTGCCCCTGATCGCACAGCCGCGGATCCCGCACCTTCTTCGCGCCCCTGCCCAGGCAGCGGCATCCTTCCCAGGGTGAAGCTGGGCAGGATGCCCGTGCCTGGGCAGGGGCGGGTGGTCACGGGCCGCTGCTGAGTGCTGCCGGTGCTGCTCGCTGCTGAGTGCGGCTGAGTGCGGCTGAGTGCGGCCCGCGCTGAGCGCTGAATGCTCCCTGTCCCGCACAGGACCGCGGAGCGCCGCGGTTCCGCACCGTCTCCGGTGATGCCGCCGGCCGTTGACCCCGATTCGCCACCCTGGTCCCGGAAGGGCGGGGCGATGGCGGCGAAGGACGAGCTCGGGCGGCGCGGCGAGGAGCTTGCGGCCGCGCACCTGCGGGCGCAGGGGTACCGGCTGCTCGACAGGAACTGGCGCTGCGAGATCGGCGAGATCGACCTGGTGCTGGAGCACGGTCCGGAGACGGTGTTCGTCGAGGTGAAGACGCGCTCGGGCACCGGGTACGGGCATCCGCTCGAGGCCGTCACCGTGGTCAAGCTCGCCCGACTGAGGCGGCTCGCCTCGCTCTGGTGCGAGCGCCACGGCGCCCAGCGTCGCGCCATCCGCATCGACGCGGTGTCCGTGCTCGCCCGGCCGGGCGCCGAACCGGTGATCGAGCACCTCGAGCGGGTGTTCCGATGACCCTCGGCCGCACATTCGCCGTGGCCCTCGTCGGGCTCTCCGGCGCGCTCGTCGAGGTGGAGACCGACCTGTCGAGCGCCCTTCCGGGCTTCGTGCTCATCGGCCTGCCCGACGCGGCGCTCGGCGAGGCGAAGGACCGGGTGCGGGCGGCGTCCGCCAACTCGGGCTGCCCGCTGCCCAGCCGCAAGCTGACGGTGAACCTCTCACCGGCCGCGCTGCCCAAACACGGGTCCGCCTTCGACCTCGCCATCGCGGTGTCGGTGCTCGCGGCCACCGGTCTCGCCTCCGCGGAGTCCGTCGAGCGCGTCGTGCACATCGGCGAGCTGGGCCTCGACGGGCGGCTCCGGCCGGTCGCGGGCGTGCTGCCCGCCGTGCTCGCCGCCGTCCGCGCCGGCCACACGCGCGTGATGGTGCCCTTCGGCAACGCGGACGAGGCATCCCTCGTGCCCGGCGCCGACATCGTCGCCATGGCGTCGCTGCGGGACGCGGCGATCTGGCACGGCGCCGAGCTGGACCCGGTGCCGGTCGACCCGTTGCCTGCCGCCGCCGTGCCGGAGCCGCCCGACCCCGGACCCGAGCCGGACCTCGCCGACATCGTGGGCAACGAGGAGTCGGTCGCGGCGCTGCTGGTCGCCGCGGCGGGCGCGCACCATGTGTTCCTGCTCGGGCCGCCGGGCGCGGGCAAGACGATGCTCGCCAGCCGCCTGCCCGGCCTGCTCCCGGACCTCGATGCCCACGCCGCCCTCGAGGTCAGCTCGGTCCGCTCGCTGTCCGGCGCGCCGGTCGGCCGCTCGCTCGTCACCCGGCCGCCGCTCGAGAGCCCGCACCACACGGTCACGGCGGCGGCGATGGTCGGCGGCGGCAGCGGCCAGATCCGGCCGGGCGCGGCGGTGCGGGCCTCCCACGGCGTGCTGTTCCTCGACGAGGCCCCCGAGTTCAGCGCGGCGGTGCTGGACACGCTCCGTCAGCCGCTGGAGAGCGGGGTGATCAGCATCCACCGGGCGAACGCGACCGCGCACTTCCCGGGGCGGTTCCAGCTCGTGCTCGCGGCCAACCCGTGCCCCTGCGGCAACTACGGCGCCCGGGAGTCGGAGTGCACCTGCCCGCCGCAGGCCCGGCGCCGCTACCTCGCGCGCATCTCCGGCCCGCTGCTCGATCGCATCGACATCCAACTGGGCATCCGACGAGTCACGGCGGCCCAGGTCGCCCTGTCCGCCGAGACGCCGCGCCTGACGACGGCGGAGGGGCGCCGCCGGGTCCTGCGCGCCCGGGCCGCCGCGGGGGAGCGGCTCTCCGGCACGCCCTGGACCCTGAACTCACAGGTGCCCGGACCCTGGCTGCGCGGCCCCGCCGCGCTCGGCGGGCGCACCACCGCGGCGCTCGACCGCGCCCTGGAGCGCGGCGGACTCACTATGCGCGGCTACGACCGCGTGCTCCGGCTGAGCTGGACCGTCGCGGACCTCGACGGCGCCGACCGCCCGGGCACGGACCACATCGGGCGCGCCCTCTACCTTCGGCGGGCGATGTCGTGAAGGCGCAGCGCTCCTTCGCCCCCGACCTCACCGAGATCCGGCGGCTCGTCGTCGCCGTCACGCCGCCCGGTGCGGATCCTCCCGAGGATGCCGACCAGGCCCGCGACGCGCTCGCCCGGGCGGCGTGGACCGGCATCGCGGAGCCCGGCGATCGGGCGGCAACGCTGCTCGTGAGCGGCTTGGGTGCCTGGCGGGCGCTCGCGGCCGCGCACGCCGGCGTCACCCCTGTCGGCCTGCTCTCCGCGCTGCCGGGCACGGCGGAGGACGCGCTGGCCCTGCCGGAACGGGAGTGGGCCGCGGCTCTGGCACGCTGGACGCCTCGGCTCGACCCGTCCGCAGCGGAGCGGCACCTGAGGCAGGCGGCGATGGTGGGCGCCTCCCTCGTCCTCCCGTCGTCGCCGCTCTGGCCGTCGGGCGTCGACGACCTGGGCGAGCACGGCCCCATCGCCCTGTGGTTGCGGGGCACGCCGCGCGCCCTGGAGTCGCTGGGGCGATCCATCGCGCTGGTCGGGGCGCGCGCGGCCACGGGCTACGGGGAGCACGTCGCGCTCGAGGCCTCCGCCGGGCTCGTCGACCGCGGGTTCGCCATCGTGTCCGGCGCCGCCTACGGGATCGACGGCACCGCCCACCGGGCGGCGCTGGCGAGCGGCGGCACGACGGTCGCCATCCTGGCGGGCGGCGTCGACCGGTTCTACCCCAGCGGGCACGACGCGCTCCTCGCCCGCATCGTGCGGGAGGGCGCCGTCGTGTCGGAGCTGCCCTGCGGCTCGGCCCCCACCCGCTGGCGCTTCCTGCAGCGCAATCGGCTGATCGCGGCATCGAGCCGGGCGACGGTGGTGCTCGAGGCCGGGTGGCGGTCCGGCTCCCTCAACACGGCCGGGCACGCCGCCTCGCTGGGGCGCCCCCTCGGCGCCGTGCCCGGACCGGTGACGTCGGTCTCGTCCGCGGGCTGCCATCGCCTGCTGCGGGAGTACGACGCCGTGTGCGTCACGAACGCCGACGAGATGGCGGAGCTCGTGACCGGCGTGGCGGGGGCCGCGGCCGAGGGAGACGGGGGCGAGTCCGGAACGACGCCCGAGGAGCGGCGGGTGCTCGATGCGCTGAGCTCCCGCACGCCCCGGCACGATCTCGACATCGCGCGACGGAGCGGCCTGTCCCTCCTCGCCGTGCAGTCCGCCCTCGGTGGCCTCGCGCTCGAGGGGCGCGTGGGGGAACGGCCCGGCGGGTGGGTGACGCGGACACGGTGACCGATTCGCATTCGCCCTTACGTTTTCCCTCCGCGCGGTCGGCTATTCGGACCCCTCTGAAATAGCGCGTGCATACCGCACTACGCGGATCGTTATGACGCGGGGCGGCGGGAAGAAGAAAGCGCCGAGTCCGGAAGGACGCAAAGGAACGCATTCTTTGTTCGATTGACGATTACTCTCTCAATTGCTTTTCCTGTAGCCTTTGGATGCCCAACAGGAATAGTGAGGGGATCACATGGCTCAGAAAGTCGTCACAACACTCGTCGATGACCTCGACGGCGTCGTCATCGAGGACGGAAAGGGCGAGACGGTCAATTTCGCCCTCGACGGCACCACCTATGAGATCGATCTGACCGAGGACAATGCGCAGAAGCTGCGCGATGCCCTTCAGCCCTTCGTCGACAGCGGCCGGAAGGCGAACCGTGGCACGACCGCCGCATCGCGCGGCATCAGTGCGAGTTCACGCAAGAACAGCAAGGAAGAGCTGTCCGCGGCACGCGAATGGCTGAAGAAGGAGGGGCACCAGGTCTCCGACCGCGGCCGCGTGCCCGCGTCCCTGCTCGAGCTGTACCGCTCGCAGAGCCGCTGAGAGCCCTCCGCGCTCGCACATGCAATCGACCCGGGTCCGCCCGGGCAGCGAAAGGAGAGGGAGCCGATTCGTGCTCCCTCTCCTTTGCCATGCGTGCGGCTCCCGGCGCCGCACTAGCGCCGCACTAAGGCCGCGCCTCGTCAGTTCACTTCGGCGAGGCTCCCGGCGCAACGGCCATCGGCCGCTATATCGGCGTGACTTGGGAAGTGATCGGGCGATATCTGCACGGCGTGCATAATAAGCGCCGGCAATTCCGCTAATGGTGAAACCTTCTCGTCCTGGGCGTGCATAGCGTCTATGCGCCATCCACGGCCACACGCGGTCGCGGCGGACGACTTCTCCGTTCCCGCGACCGGCGCGCACGGCTGCCGGGCAGAGGAATGCGGATAGGGTGCGTTCATGCGCGGGATCGGAAGCGGGAATGCGGGGCCGCTGGACGATGCGGTGACCGCATTCGCGCGTCACCTCGAGGGGGAGCGCGGCTACTCGGCCAACACGGTGCGGGCGTATCGCTCCGACCTGACCGACCTGCTCGACTTCGCTCATTCCCGCGGTGCGGCTGTTCCCGGCGATATCGATCTCGATCTGCTGCGCGAATGGCTCTGGCGGGGATCCCAGGCCGGACTCGCCAAGGCGACGCTCGCCCGGCGATCGGCGGCCGCGAAGGGCCTCGCGGCCTGGCTGTCCCGGGAGGGGCTGGCGGACGCGGACCAGGGCGCGCGGCTCCGCGCGCCCCGGCCCGGCCCCACCCTGCCGCGCGTTCTCACCGAGGGGCAGATGAGCGGGCTCCTCGCCGGTCTCGCCGACCGGGCGGCGCAGGGCGACCCGATCGCGCTGCGGGACCTCGCCATCGTCGAGGTGCTGTACGCGGCGGCGCTGCGCGTGTCCGAGCTGACCGGGCTCGACCTGACCCACCTCGACGAGGAGCGCCTGACCCTGCGCGTGACGGGAAAAGGCGCGAAGGAGCGCGTCGTCCCCTTCGGGGTGCCCGCTCAGCGCGCGCTCGGGGACTACCTGAGGCGCGGCCGCCCCGCCCTCGCCTCGGAGCGCTCCGGTTCCGCCCTCTTCCTCGGCAGCAGGGGAGCCCGGCTGGGGACGCGGACGGTGTACGCGCTCATCGCCCGCCTGCTCGAGGACCTGCCGGGCAGCGGTCCGGCCGGCCCGCACGCGCTCCGGCACACCGCGGCGACGCACCTGCTCGACGGCGGCGCCGACCTCCGCGCGGTGCAGGAGATGCTCGGCCATGCGAGCCTCGGCACGACGCAGATCTACACCCACGTCTCCACCGACCGGCTGCGGCAGAGCTACCGGAGCGCGCACCCCCGCGCCTGACGCTCACGAGTGCGCGCTCCGCCCGGCCGCACGGCCGGGCCCTAGGTGATCAGCTCGCGGCGACGGCCTCGCGCGCGCCCGCGGCGAGCTTCTCGGCGGCCAGCAGCCTCGCGGCCTCCGAGGGGGTCGTGCCGCGCACCCCGGCCTCGTCGAACACGGCGGTGAGCGTCTCTCCGATGCCCTCGATGCGGCGGAACACGTCCGCGCGCTCGGCGCCCGGCTCGTTCATGTGGAAGAGGTAGATCACGCCGCCGGCGTTCACGACGAAGTCCGGGGCCCACAGGATGCCGCGCCGGGCCAGCCGGTCCGCGCCGGTGGGGGAGGCGAGCTGGTTGTTCGCGGGTCCGACCACCGCGCGGCAGCGGAGGGAGTCGATCACCTCGTCGGTCAGGATGCCGCCGACGCCGGCCGGCACGAAGACATCCGTCTCGACCAGGTGGGCGCTCTGCGGCTCGACCCACTCAGCCCCGAGCTGCTCCGCCAGGGCGCGCTTCGCGGGGTACACGTCGGTCACGGTGAGCACGGCGCCCTCCTCGGTGAGGCGCGTCGCGAGGCGTGAGCCCACCTGCCCGAGCCCGACGATCGTGAAGCGCAGCCCGCGCACGCTGTCCGAGCCGGTGAGGCGGCGCACCGTAGCCTGGATGGCGGAGTAGACGCCGATGGCGGTCGGCTCGGACGGCTCGCCGACGCCGCCGGTCGCGGGGGGCAGGCCCACCACGTGCTCGGTCCGCTCGTGGACGACGGCCATATCGTCCGACGTCGTGCCCACGTCCTCCGCCGTGTTGTACGCGCCGGCGAGGCTCTCGATCGCGTCACCCAGGTCGAGGAGCGCGTCCCTGCGCTGGGCCTCGTCGAGTACGCGGTCCGCGGGTACGCGGATGACGGACTTGCCGCCGCCCGCGGGCAGCCCCGCGGCGGCGTTCTTGAGCGTCATCGCCTCCGACAGGCGCAGCGCGTCGGCCAGCGCCTCCTCGCCCGAGTCGTAGTGCCACATGCGGCAGCCGCCGAGGGCGGGGCCGAGGCGGGTGGAGTGCACCGCCACCGTGATCTGGAGCCCGGAGCGGGGCCCGCGGACGAGGAGCACGCGCTCGTGCTCCAGCTCGTCGATGAGGTGCGGGGTCGTCCGGGCGGTGTTCTGCAGGGTCATTCGTCGTCCTTCTCGCGCCTTGTGGGCGTCGTCGAGCGTGATCGGGGATGGGATCACATCACGCGTCCATCGTCGTGCAGAACCGGCCACCGGTTCAACGGACTCCCCGAGGGGCAGCAGAATCGAGCGGGGGATGCCGCCGAGCATCAGCAGGGGCGAGAGGTAGCGGCCGTGTCTGCGCACGCCGAAGTGCAGGCAGGATGCCTCGGGGCAGTGCTCGCTCGCCACGACGACGCCCACGGGGTCGCCCGCACGCACCGGATCCCCCTCGGCGAGCGTCGACTCGACCGCCTCGAAGCTCGACAGGAGGCCGCCCCCGTGCTCGATCGAGAGCACCGGCCGGTCGACCACCCGGCCGGCGAAGTGGACGACGCCCGCCGCCGGAGAGAACACCGTCGAGCCGGCGACCGCGGGCAGGTCGATGCCGCGGTGCCCGCTGCCGTAGGCGGTCTGCGGCGCGCGGAACGGCCGCAGCACGGTGTGCGGGGGCTCCGTCGGCCAACGCCAGGCGGCGATCTCGAGACCCGAGAGCGGCACGACGGCCGCTGACGACGGCGGGCCGAGGGATGCCGCGGCCACGACCGCGATGCCGGCGCCGAGTCCCGCGATCCCGACCCGGCTCCGCCGCACGGCATGGGCGCTCGCCGCGGTTCTGGCACGCGTTCCCATGGCATCTCCTCCGTTCGCGACCCTCGCCCGTGCGTGCCCCCGAGTGTCGCGCGGAACCGCCCGCCCGGAACGTGAGCGAAAGTGCACGGGGGAGAGGAAGGTGGGAAGATCGCATGTTCGCGACAGGAGGATCATGACCACGGACGAGAAGCCAGAAGCAGCACCCCGGACGGCCGAGGACAAGAAGCTCACCAGGAGAGTGATCGGACTCGCGGTGTCGGCCGCCGTCGGCGGCTTCCTGTTCGGCTTCGACTCCTCCGTCGTGAACGGCGCCGTCGACGCGATCGAGGGCGAGTTCGAGCTCTCCGCCGTGCTCACCGGCTTCGCGGTCGCCTCGGCTCTGCTGGGCTGCGCGCTCGGCGCGTACCTCGCCGGCCGGGTTGCGGACCGCTACGGCCGCATCGCGACCATGCTGCTCGGCGCCTTCCTCTTCCTCATCTCCTCACTCGGCGCCGGCTTCGCGTTCGGCGTCTGGGACCTCGTGCTCTGGCGCGTGGTCGGCGGCCTCGGCATCGGCATCGCGTCCGTCGTGGCGCCCGCCTACATCGCGGAGATCTCGCCCAAGCAGGTGCGCGGCCGGCTCGCGTCGTTGCAGCAGCTCGCGATCACGATGGGCATCTTCGCCGCCCTGCTCTCCGACGCGCTCTTCGCCAACGGCGCCGGCGGTGCGGCCGAGCCGTTCTGGTTCGGCATCGCGGCCTGGCGCTGGATGTTCCTCGCCTGCGCCGTGCCCGCCGTCGTCTACGGCATCCTCTCCTGGCGCCTGCCGGAGTCGCCCCGCTACCTCGCACAGAAGGGCGAGACCGAGAAGGCCCGCTCCATCCTGTCGACGGTCTGGCCGCAGGACGACGTCGACAAGGCCATGCGCGACATCCAGTCGCAGATCCGCGAGGAGGACAAGGCCAAGCAGAGCTCCCTCAAGGGCAACCGCTTCGGCCTGATGCCGATCGTCTGGATCGGCATCATCCTCTCCGTGTTCCAGCAGTTCGTCGGCATCAACGTGATCTTCTACTACTCGACCACGCTCTGGAAGGCGGTCGGCTTCGACGAGTCCTACTCGCTGACGATCTCCGTGTTCACCTCGATCACCAACGTGCTGGTGACGCTCATCGCCATCGCGCTCGTCGACCGGATCGGGCGCCGTCCCATCCTGCTCGTGGGCTCGACGGGCATGGCGCTCTCCCTCGGCACCATGGCCCTGGCGTTCAGCCAGGCGGTCATCGTCGACGGTGCGCCCAGCCTGCCCGCGCCGTGGGGCGTCATCGCCCTCGTCGCGGCCAACGTGTTCGTCGTGGCCTTCGGTGCCTCGTGGGGCCCGCTCGTCTGGGTGCTCCTCGGCGAGATCTTCCCCAACCGGATCCGCGCCAAGGCGCTCGGCGTCGCGGCGATGGCGCAGTGGATCGCGAACTTCCTCATCACAGTCTCGTTCCCCGCGATGTCGTCGCTGTCCCTCCCGCTGACCTACGGCATGTACGCCGCGTTCGCCGCGCTCTCGTTCTTCTTCGTGCTCACGAAGATCCCCGAGACCAACGGCATCTCGCTGGAGGAGGCGGAGACCCTCTTCGTGAAGAAGGACAAGAAGCGGGCCGGCGCCGCCACCCGCTGACCGCCGCCACCCGCTGACCGCCGGCATCGACAGGCCGCAGCCGGCTGCGGCACGAACCGCAGCAGCACACCCGACGCCCGCGCGTCCCGTCCCGGGACCGCGGGCGTCCGGGTTGCCCCGCGGGGCGGTGCTACACTGATCCGAGCAGCGCGATGCTTCGCGCTGACTACGCGTGCCCACTCGGTCGCCGCACCACTCGGTCCCTTCCGATCATCGACTCCCCTTACGGAGACGGTGATGAGGGGCGGATGCGCGCCCGGGCACCAGGACTGGCCGCCGACCGGCGGTCATAACAACCGATCAGCACTCGCGCGGGCTCCGCCGGGTGCTAAGAAAAGGAGCACGGCCATGGCCGTCGTCACCATTCGCCAGCTGCTCGACAGCGGCGTTCACTTCGGGCATCAGACCCGTCGCTGGAACCCGAAGATGAAGCGCTTCATCTTCACCGAGCGTTCCGGCATCTACATCATCGACCTGCAGCAGTCGCTCGGCTACATCGACAAGGCCTACGACTTCGTTAAGGAGACGGTCGCTCACGGCGGCACCATCCTCTTCGTCGGCACCAAGAAGCAGGCTCAGGAGACCATCGCCGAGCAGGCGAAGCGCGTCGGCCAGCCCTTCGTGAACCAGCGCTGGCTCGGTGGCCTCCTCACCAACTTCCAGACGGTGCACAAGCGTCTGAACCGCCTCAAGGAGCTCGACCTCGTCGACTTCGACGACACGACGCGCGGCTACACCAAGAAGGAGCTGCTCATCCAGCGTCGCGAGCGCGACAAGCTGGAGAAGACCCTCGGTGGTATCCGCAACCTCACCAAGACGCCGTCGGCGCTGTGGGTCGTGGACACCAAGAAGGAGCACCTCGCCATCGACGAGGCCAAGAAGCTCGGTATCCCCGTCATCGGCATCCTCGACACCAACTGCGACCCGGACGAGGTCCAGTACCCGATCCCGGGTAACGACGACGCCATCCGCTCCGTCGCGCTGCTGACCCGCATCATCGCGGACGCCGCGGCCGAGGGCCTCATCCAGCGCCACCAGAAGCCCGAGGAGGGCGCCGAGGCTCCCGAGCCGCTGGCCGACTGGGAGCGCGAGCTGCTGCAGCAGTCCGACGCCGCCGCGTCCGCGCCGGCCGCCGAGGCCCCTGCCGCCGCCGAGGCTCCCGCCGAGCTGCCGACCGAGGAGAACGACGCGGATGCTCAGGCCTCCGCCGACCTCGCCGCGACGACGGACGAGTCCCTGACGGTCGACGTGGCCCCGGAGACCCAGGCCGACGTCGAGGAGCGCATCGAGTCGCAGGCGACCGAGGACGAGAAGGCGCCGATCGCCTCGTCCGACAACAACTAAGGAGTTCGACATATGGCAAACTTCACTGCCGCAGATGTCAAGACGCTCCGCGACCGACTGGGCGCGGGCATGATGGACAGCAAGAACGCTCTCGTCGAGGCCGATGGTGACATCGAGAAGGCCGTCGAGATCCTCCGCCTCAAGGGTGCGAAGGGCAACGCGAAGCGTGCCGACCGCTCTACGAGCGAGGGCCTCGTCGCCGCTCAGGTGAACGAGGGCACCGCGACGCTCATCGAGCTGGCGTGCGAGACCGACTTCGTCGCCAAGGGTGACCGCTTCGTCGCGCTCGCCGACCGCGTGCTCGCCGCCGTGGCCGCCGCGGGCTCCGACAGCGCCGAGGCCGGCAACGCCGCGTCCGTCGACGGCCGTACCGTCGCCGAGATCATCGGTGACGAGGCCGCCGTCATCGGCGAGAAGATCGAGCTGCGCCGCGTCGCGCTCGTGCCCGGCGACAGCTTCGCCGTGTACCTGCACAAGACGTCGAAGGACCTGCCCCCGCAGGTCGGCGTCGTGGTCGGCTACTCGGGTGACGACGCGGAGACCGCGCGCAGCATCGCGCAGCACATCGCGTTCGCCAACCCCGAGTACCTCGCCCGCGAGGACGTGCCGGCCGACAAGGTCGACGCCGAGCGCAAGATCGTCGAGGAGATCTCCCGCGGCGAGGGCAAGCCCGAGGCCGCCCTCCCGAAGATCATCGAGGGTCGCCTGACCGGCTTCTTCAAGCAGGTCGCGCTCCTCGAGCAGGACTACGCGAAGGACAACAAGCTCACGGTGTCGAAGGTCGTCGCCGAGGCCGGGCTGACCATTGCGGGCTTCGCCCGCTTCAAGGTCGGCGCCTAGTCAGCAGCAGCACCGAAGGGGAGCCCGGAACGCGTCACGCGGGCCGGGCTCCCCTTTGCACGCGCCGGAAGGCGCAGCGGATACATTGGAACGCCGGAACGAACGAGGAGCGGATCAACAGATGACACATCAGGCCAAGCGACGGGTGCTTCTCAAGGTTTCGGGAGAGTCGTTCGGCGGTGGCCAGATGGGAGTCGATCCCGACATCGTCAGCCAGCTCGCCCGCGAGGTCGCCGAGGCGGCCCAGGAGGTCGAGGTCGCGATCGTCACGGGCGGCGGCAACTTCTTCCGCGGCGCCGAGCTCTCGCAGCGAGGCATGGACCGCGGGCGCGCCGACTACATGGGCATGCTCGGCACGGTCATGAACGCGCTCGCGCTGCAGGACTTCCTCGAGCAGGCCGGCGCGGAGACCCGCGTGCAGTCGGCCATCGCCATGACCCAGGTCGCCGAGCCGTACATCCCGCGCCGGGCAGAGCGGCACCTCGAGAAGGGCCGCGTCGTGATCTTCGGCGCCGGTGCGGGCCTGCCCTACTTCTCCACCGACACGGTGGCCGCGCAGCGCGCGCTCGAGATCAAGGCGGACGTCGTGCTCGTCGCCAAGAACGGCGTCGACGGCGTCTACACCGCCGACCCGCGCCTCGACTCCGCCGCCACCAAGATCGACGAGATCACCTACTCGCAGGCGCTGCAGCAGGGACTCAAGGTCGTCGACTCGACCGCGTTCAGCCTGTGCATGGACAACCACATGCCCATGGTCGTGTTCGGCATGGCCCCCGCGGGCAACGTGAAGGCCGCCATCCGCGGCGAGCGGATCGGTACGCTCGTCTCGAACTGACGCCCGTCCGGGCGCACGGGCCGCTGTGCCCGGCCGCTACTAAGCTGGAATGCGGGGTGTCGTCCCGCTCGTACGTTTCGATGAAGGAGTACCACGTGATCGCCGATGTTCTGACCGAGACCCGAGACAAGATGGACCGGGCGGTCGAGGTGGTCAAGGAGGACTTCGGCACCGTGCGCACCGGCCGGGCCAACCCGCAGCTGTTCCAGCGCGTGCTCGTGGACTACTACGGCAGCCCGACCCCGCTCGCGCAGCTCGCGTCCCTGCAGAACCCCGAGGCGCGCACGCTGCTCGTGACGCCCTACGACAAGACGGCGCTCAAGGAGATCGAGCGCGCGCTCGTCAACATGCCGAACCTCGGCGCCAACGTCGGCAACGACGGCGAGATCGTGCGCGTGACGCTGCCGGAGCTCACCCAGGACCGCCGCAAGGAGTTCGTGAAGATCGTCCGCGGCAAGGCCGAGGAGGCCCGCGTGTCCGTGCGCAACATCCGCCGCCGCGCGAAGGACGACCTCGACGCCCTGAAGAGCGAGGTGGGGGACGACGACGTGGCCCGCGCCGAGAAGGAGCTCGAGCAGATCACGAAGACCCACGTCGACGCCATCGACGACGCGCTGAAGCGCAAAGAAGTCGAACTCCTCGAGGTCTAGGCTCCTCGCGTGTCCGACAAGAAGTTCCGCGATCCGGCCGATCGGACACCCAGGACGGTCCGCACGCCCCGGCGGCACTCGGGGCGGCTCACCCGGGCCGACTTCGAGGCCCAGGTGCAGGCGACCAAAGCCGACCTGACCGCGCAGGTGCAGGCCACCCGGGCGGACCTCACGGCGCAGGTGAAGGCGACCCGGGCCCAGATCGACGCGACGACCGAGCGCATCAACGCGCGGACCGGACGCAACCTGGCCTTCGCGATCCTGATCGGGCTCGTGCTCGGCGGCTCCGTGCTCGCGAGCCTCCTCGTCGTCAAGGAGATCTTCCTGCTCGTGGCCGCGGCGCTCGTGGCGTTCACGGCCTTCGAGCTGGCGACGGCCATGCGCCAGGCGGGGCGCGACGTGCCCCGGGTGCCGGTCGTGCTGGTGATGATCGCGATCGTGCCCGTCACCTACTACCTCGGTGCGGCCGGTCAGTGGTTCGGGATCCTCGGCGCCATGGCGGTGGTCGCGCTCTGGCGGCTCGTGGAGATCGTGGTGCCCGCGAGCTCGGCGGGCCGGCACGGGCTCCTCGCCGACCTCGGCGCGGGGACGTTCATCCTCGCCTACCTGGCGGGTCTCGGCAGCTTCGCCGTCGCGCTGCTCGCGCGCCCGGACGGGCAGTACTGGACCCTCGCCTTCCTGGTCGTCGTCGTCCTCTGCGACATCGGCGCGTACGCGAGCGGCCTGTCGTTCGGCAAGCACCCGATGGCGCCCACCATCAGCCCCAAGAAGACCTGGGAGGGGTTCGCCGGCGCCGTCGTCGCGGCCCTGGTCGGTGGCGTTCTGTTCGCCGTGCTCCTGCTCGACCAGCCGTGGTGGTTCGGCCTGATCTTCGGGCTCGTCCTCGTGCTCACCGCGACCATGGGCGACCTGGCCGAGTCCCTGCTCAAGCGCGACCTCGGGGTGAAGGACATCAGCTCCTGGCTGCCCGGCCACGGCGGCTTCCTCGACCGCCTCGACTCGATCCTGCCGTCCGCCCTCGCGGCCTACCTGCTGTTCGTTCTGTTCACGTGAGCCGCCGATCCGCCGCGGCCGCGAAGCCGACGCCCGCCCCCGCCCCTCCTGTCTCGCCGCTGCCGGCGACCGGCGGCGCGAGCGGCACCTTCCCGCGCTCCGGCCGGGCGGTGCCCGGCTACGACGTCGCCCAGGTCGACGCGTTCCTCGCCGAGGCGCGGCGGGCGTACGACGGGGAGGGCGACGCGACGGACGGCGTCGATGCCGCACGCATCCGGCACACGTCGTTCCGCATGCGCCGGGGTGGGTACTCCCCGCCGCACGTGGACGCGGCGCTCGAGCGGCTCGAGGACGCCTTCGCCGAGCGCGAGCGCGAGCGCGACGTCGCGCGACTGGGGGAGGAGGCCTGGCTCCGCCGTGCCCACGAGCGCGCCGACGAGATCACCGCGCGCCTGGCCCGGGCGGACGGCGAGAAGTTCCGCCGGGTGGGCAGGATGTCGGGCGGGTACGACCCCGCGGAGGTCGACCGCTTCCTCACCCGGGTCTCCCGGTTCTTTGCGGAGGGCCGCCCGATGAGCGTCGACGAGGTGCGCCAGGTGGTCTTCCGCACGCGCCGGGGCGGCTACAGCGAGGCGCAGGTGGACCTGCTGCTCGACGCCGTGATCGACGTGATGCTTGCGGTGCGCTGACGCACGAAATCACCTGGTGAGCCGGGCGCAATGCCGACTCATAACGAAAAAGGTGCACTTCGGTAACTTTTTGATAAACTCGACCTGCTCATGAGTGAAAACACGACTGAACCCGCGCCGAAGTCCGCCTCGCCCGCCCTGGCAGGGCCCGCCCGAAGACCCAGGAAGCCGGCGCTCTTCGCCGTCCCTGTGCTGTCTCTGGCGGCGGCGGCCTCCATCGCCCTGGTGACCCTCGTGGACCCCATGTCGAACGCCGTCGCGACCGGCACGCTGGAGCCGAGCATCGCCGAGCTGAGCGAGCTGCACGCGCAGTCCGTGACGCTCGACTCGACGACCGCGACCGCCGCCGTCGCTCTTGCGCCGCGCGAGAACTTCAGCGTCATCGCGCCCCCGCCGCCTCCGCCGCCCCCGCCCGCGCCGGTGGTAGCGCCGCCGAAGGCCGCCGCGGCCAAGCCCGCCCCGAAGACCACGTCGCCCAAGAGCGTGAGCAGCGCGAGCGCCCCTGCCGCTCCCGCGCCGGCTCCCGCTCCCGCCGCCGCGGCGCCGAACCCCGGCTCCGCGCAGGACATCGCGCGCGAGATGGTCTTCGCCCGTGGCTGGGGCGAGGAGCAGTACTCCTGCCTCGTCTCGCTGTGGAAGAAGGAGTCCGGCTGGCGCGTGAACGCCGAGAACCCCTCGAGCGGCGCCTACGGCATTCCGCAGGCCCTCCCCGGCAGCAAGATGGCTTCCGCGGGTTCCGACTGGGCCACCAACCCGGCCACCCAGATCGCCTGGGGCCTCGGTTACATCACCTCCCGCTACGACACGCCCTGCGGGGCCTGGGCGTCCAGCCAGTCGCGCGGCTGGTACTGACCCTCCCCGCTTCCGCATCCGGCCGGTACTGGTTCTTCCAGTGCCGGCCGGTGTCGTTTCCGCCCCCGCCCCGCCACGGTGCTCCGCCGCGGCACCGCGGCGCCGCGGCCACGGCCGCCCCGTCCCTCGCCTCTAGGATGTTCCCTATGCCGCGCAGCAACCGTCCCCGGGGCAGACGGCGGGAGCCGGCCGAGGAGCCGGACGACCTCGCGCGGCTGATGACCGGCTGGAAGCGCACGGAGCGCCGCCGCACGGGCCTCTGGAACGTGCAGCCGATCGCGGGCGGCCGTGCCGACAAGGCCTACGTTTGTCCGGGCTGCGGGCGCGACATCGCCCCGGGCACGGAGCATCTGGTCGCCTGGCGTGCCGACGGCCCCCTGGGTGACACGAGCGACCTCGAGGCCAGGCGGCACTGGCACACGCACTGCTGGAAGGTGTCATGACGACGAACGCGCCCATCGAGATCCGGTCCGGAACGGTGCTGCCCGCGACGCGGGAGGACATCGAGCTGCAGACCGAGGACGGCCTCACCCTCGTCGGGGAGCTCGCACTGCCGGCGGACCGGGAGCCGGTCGCCACGCTCGTGACGCTGCACCCGTTGCCCACGGCGGGCGGCTTCATGGACTCGCACATCCTGCGCAAGGCCGCGGCCCGGCTCCCGGCTCAGGCCGGGCTCGCCGTGCTGCGGTTCAACACCCGGGGAACTCAGTCGCCCCGGGGCACGAGCGAGGGCCGGTTCGGCGACGGCGTGACCGAGCGTGCCGACGTCGCCGCGGCCATGGACTTCGTCCTCGAGCGCGGGCTGCCGAACCCCTGGCTCGTCGGCTGGTCCTTCGGCACGGAGCTCGCCCTCAAGTACGGGCGGGACCACCCGGTGCGCGGGGTCATCCTGCTCTCCCCGCCGCTGCACCGCGCGACCGAGCAGGACCTGCGCGAGTGGGCGGGCGACCTGCGGCCCGTCGTCGCCCTCATCCCCGAGTTCGACGACTTCCTGCGCCCCGAGGAGGCCGAGCGCCGCTTCGCCGTGATGCCGGACATCGAGGTCGTGCCGGTCGAGGGCGGCAAGCACCTCTGGGTGGGGGAGAAGCAGACCCACCGGGTGCTCACCGAGATCGTCTCGCGGGTGAACCCGGCGGCGCTGCCGCTCGAGGCGACCTGGACCCCGCCCGCGCCCTGAGCCCGGGCCGGCGGCATCCCGCGCCCCGGCACCCCGAGTCCGAGTCCGCGGCGGCGGGGGAGCGGGAACCCGAGGGAACCCGTCGTCAGCGCTCGTTCTGGCGCGGGATGAAGACCTGCTTGATGATCAGCAGGATCGCGGCGGCGACGGGGATGGCGATGAGCGCACCCAGGATGCCGAGGAGCGTTCCGCCGGTGAGCGCCGCGACCACGACGATGACGCCCGGTACCTTCACCGCCCGGTTCATGATGTTCGGGCTCAGCAGGTAGGCCTCCACCTGCATGTAGATGAGGTAGTAGACGGCCGTCGCGATCCACGTGCTCTGCGACTCCGGCAGCAGGAGGATCTGACCGACGACGATCAGGAAGGATCCGGTCAGCGTTCCGACGAGCGGGACGAGCGAGAACAGGAACGCGACGAAGGCGAACACCGCGGGCAGCTGCGCGCCGATCGCGGTGAGGAAGATGAAGCTGAGCACGCCGTTGCACAGCGCGAGGGTCACCTGACCGACCACGAAGCGGCCGATCGAGGTGGTGATCTGCTCCGTGATGTCCGCGAACCGGGCGCGCTTCGACGCGGGGACGAGCTGGTACAGCCCGCGCTTCATGCTGCCGAGCGAGGCCACGAAGTAGAGCATCAGGATGATGATGATGACCGCGCCGAAGAGCCCGTTCACCACCGAGATGCCGGCTTGGAGCACGCCGTTGCCGATCAGGCCGACGTTGTCCTGGAGCCAGGTCGCACCCTGGTCCACGGCCGCCTGCACGTCGAAGAAGGTGCCGAACTGCCGGTCGATGTCGTTGATGAGGCTCGAGTCCGCGAGCGACTCGACCAGCGCGTCCCACCGGCTCGTGAGCTCGCCGACCTGGCTGGCGATGGCCGGCACGATGGCGAAGATGATGCCGACGAAGGAGCCGAGGATCACGATGAGCACCGTGAGGATCGCCGCCGGGCGCGGCACGCGGCGTCGCTCGAGCATCGTGACGAGCGGGTCGATGCCGAGCGCCAGGAACAGAGCGGCACCCACGTAGGTGAGGATCGTGGTCAGCGAACCGAGGGCGCCGCCGATGAGCAACGCCACCAGAACACCGAGGCCGGCCAGCAGGCCGAGGCGGAACGGGTTCTGAATCTTCATGCTGCCCCTGTCGAGCGTCACGCGTGAGTCCTGACGCCCACGGGGAGTCAGGTGGAGTTCCGTGACGACCCTGCTCGGGCGTCACGCGGGCCAGGCCGGCCCGTCAGCCGTCGGAGTTGACCTTCTCCTCCGCCCGTGTGACCACGGAACGGAGATTCTGGAAGTAGCCGGCGACCGCTTCCCGCTCGATCCTAATCTGGGCGAGGCGTTCCTCCGCGTCGGCCAGGGTCGACCGGGTCTGCTCCTCGGCGTCGGCGACCATGGCCGACGCCCGCTCCTGCGCCGTCTCCAGGGTCCTGCGTGCCGTGGCGTCCGCGTCGTCCCGGACCGCGCGGGCCTCGGCGCGCGCCTCGTTCTCGAGGGTCTCGGCGTCCCGCCGCTTCTCCTCGGTCCGTGCCGTGATGTCTGCGAGCTCCGCACGCGCCCCGTCGAGGTACTGCTGCGTCTCCGCGACCGCGCGCCGGTGCCGGGCGAGCAGCTCCCGCTCCGACGCGTCCCGCCGCTCGGTGATCTCGGCGTCGAGGCCGCGCCTGGCGCTCGCCTCCTCCGCCGCGAGGGCGGTGCGGGCGGCGCTCAGTTCCGCAGCGAGCACGGCCTCGGCCTCGTCCTTCCTGCGCTGCTCCTCCGCCCGGCGATGGGCGAGCTCCCGGTCCAGCTGGGCCCGGGCCGTCTCGATCCGCGTGGTGAGGCGCGTGCGGCCCTCCTCGATCTCGCGGGCGAGCTCGGCGCGCTGGCCGTCGACGTCGGCGCGCAGGGCGTCGCGGGCGGTCTCGATCTCCCGCTCGAGCGCCGACCGCGCCTCGGTGATCTCGTTCTCGAGCGCCGCGCGCGCGTCCGCCGCCTGCACGGCCGCCGCCTCGCGCGCGGACTGCAGCTCGCGCTCCAGCCTGCCCCGCTCGACCTCGGTCGCCGTCGCGAGCTCCGCCGCCTGACGCCGGGAGTCGGCCACCTCGCGGTCGGCCGTGGCGCGGAGCACCGACACCTCGTGCTCCACGGCGGCGCGCAGCGCGGCCGTCTCGCGCTCGGTCGTCGAGCGCAGTTCCGCGACCTCGGTGACCACCGAGGCCCGGATGGCCCGCGCCTCGCGCAGTGCCTCCGCCTTCATGGCGTCGGCCTCGGCGTCGGCGCGCTCCAGCGTCTCCTCGGCGTGGCTGCGCGCGGACTCGATCATGGCGTTCGATCGCCCCGAGGCGTCCGAGAGCATGCGCTCGGCGGCGCCGCGCGCATCCGCCCGCACCTGGACCGCCTCGGTCTGGGCCTCACGCCGCAGCCGGTCCGCCGTCTCGTCGGCCTGGACCAGCAGCCGGGTCGACTGCTGCTCGGCGAGGCGGAGAGTGCTCTCCAGTCGCGTCCCGAGGCCGGAGTAGGTGGGGCGGCCGACCTCCTCGAGCTCGCCGGAGAGCTCGTCGATCCGGGCTCGCAGGCGAGCCACCTCGTCCGCGGACTCGGCGGCGGAGGCCCTCGACTCGGCGACCTCGCGCCGCAGGTCGGAGACGGCGCTGTCCACTTCCTCCCGGTTGTATCCCCGCATGGCCGACGTGAACTCGGACTCCTCTTGCGCCACCTGATCTCCCTGCTTCCCCGTGTCCCCGCCGGAAGGCGGCTGGGGACGTATCGACTTTACCCGCTGATCGAAGCCACATTCCCTGCACCGGGGAAACGTCCCGGTTACTCTCTGAGAGAACGCGTTGTCGCCTCTCAGTCAGGTCCGCTATCTTCGAATGTCTTTGTTCGTTGCCATCCGGACCGAAACGCCGAGCAGCCCGATGCGTTCGCTGCGGTCCGTGCAGCCTCCGTTCTCGTGCAGCCCCGCACGGAAATCACGGCGGTCAGGCAACACGAGAGGAGTAAATCCGTGCGCTTCGTGTCCGCGATCGTCGCGTTCGTGGTCGCGGCCGTTCTGATCGGTCTGGGCGTCGCCCAGCAGACGATCTTCGCCGCACCCGACAGCTTAACCGCCAGAGCCACCGTCTCGGGGGAGCCGCGCTTCGCCCTCGTCGACGGAAAGACCCTGAACAGTAACCCCGGCCTGCAGACGATGCGGGTGACCGGGAGCGGCACGATCTTCGCCGCCTACGCCCGCACGGAGGACGTGACGGCCTGGCTCGGCGACACCCCCTACGCGCGCCTCACCTTCTCTCCCGAGACGCGGGAGCTCTCGAGCTCGCTCGTCGAGCCCGAGGAGGACGCCACCGCGACGCCGGCCCCCGGCGAGACCGCGGCGGCGACCGATGCCCCGGATGCGGCGGCGACGCCGGATCCCGCCGCGACGGAGCCGGCCCAGCCCGCTGCGGAGCAGGCCGCGCCGAACCCCGCCGGATCCGACCTCTGGCTCTCCGAGCGCACCGGAAACGGCGAGCTGCGCATGGACACGCGCCTGCCCGACACCGTGTCCGTACTTCTCGCCACCGACGGCACCGCGCCCGCGCCGGACGAGGTGTCCCTCACCTGGCCGGTCGAGAACCGCACGCCGTGGGCCGGTCCGCTGATCGTCGGCGGCATCGTCTTCGCCGTCGTCGGCCTGATCCTCTACCTCCTCGGCCTGAACCACCTGCGCAAGACCCGCGGACCGCGCCGCAGGGGCGACAGCGGAAAGCCGCCGCGCGGCGGAGGACGCCGCGCCACGCCGGTCACCGCGAGCCCCGCCGGAGCAGGCGAGGCCAAGCCGCGCCGATCGCTCGGCCGGTCGATGACCGCCGCCGTACCCGTCGTGCTCGTGCCCGGGCTCCTCCTGAGCGGCTGCTCCGCGGAGGCATGGCCGGAGTTTCTGGGCGGCGCCCCCGCCCCCTCGACCGCCCCGTCACCGCGGTCCACCCTCGAGGAGGCGATCGAGAACGAGGACGCGCCGAACCCGGTCGTGTCCGAGCGCCAGCTCGAGGTCATCATGACCCGAATCGCCGAGACGAGCACGCAGGCCGACGCCGCCATGGACGAGAGCCTGGTGCGCTCGCGCTTCTCCGGGCCGGCCATGGAGCAGCGGCTCGCGAACTACAAGATCCGTGCGAAGAAGGCCGACGAGCCCGTGCCCGTCGCCATCCCGGCGGACGGCACGATCCTCGCCCTCCCGCAGGCCACGGACACCTGGCCGCGCACCATCTACACGATCGTGCAGAACGAGGCCGTCGAGGGCGCGCCCACCCAGGCGCTCTTCCTCGTGCAGGAGAACCCGCGCGCCAACTACACGGTGCGTTACGCGACGAACATCGTGTCGTCCGAGCCGCTTCCCGAGGTCGCACCGGCCGGCATCGGCGCGGCTCGCCTCGAGCCGGACGTCAAGCTGCTCACCATGCAGCCCGCCGACGTCGCGGCGGCGTACGCCGACGTCCTCGCCAAGGGCGACGCGAGCGAGTTCGCGGAGGCCTTCCAGAAGGAGGGCGACACCGTCCGCGACCAGTTCGGCCCCGCGGTGCAGGACAAGGCGCGGGCGGACCTCGGCCCGACCGGTACCATCGAGTTCACCAAGCTGGCCGGCGGCGCAGAACCCATCGCCCTCGCCACGATCGACGCCGGGGCAATCGTCGCGGTCAACATCAACGAGGTCGAGGTCACGAAGCCGACGGACCCGCGCGCCAGCCTCAAGGTCAATGGGGGAGCGACGGCCGCCCTGCTCGGGCTCGGCGAGACGAAGAAGGGTGTGCAGTCGGTGTACGACGACCAGGCCCTGTTCTACGTCCCGCCGGTGAACTCGGGTCAGAAGATCGTGCTCCTCGGTTTCGACCAGCAACTCGTCTCGGCAAAGGAACTCCCATGAGCTCGGTACCCCCCTCCCTCGCCAACCTCCGTGGCGCCGTCGACCTCTCCTCGCTCGTGAACCGGCCCGCTCCCGGGGCACCCGCCGGCCCCGGTGCCGGCACGGCTTCCGGCGCAGCACCCGCCGCCGGTGCACCCGGCGCCGCGATCGAGGTGCCGAGCCTCGTGCTCGACGGGAGCGACGCGAACTTCAGCGCCATCCTCGACCTGTCGTCGACCGTCCCGGTGATCGTCGTCCTCTGGTCGCCGCGGTCGCCCGCGAGCGAGCAGCTCACCTCCGCCGTCGGATCGGTCGTCGGCGAGTACGCGGGCCGGCTCCTGCTGGTGCGGGTGGACGTCGACCAGAGCCCGCAGCTCGCCGCCGCCTTCCAGGCGCAGGCCGTGCCGACGACCGCGGCGATCGTCGGGGGCCGTCCGGTGCCGCTGTTCACGGGGACCGTGGACGAGACCGAGATGCGCGAGGTGTTCGACCAGGTGCTCCAGCTGGCCGCGCAGAGCGGAGTCGCGGGTACCGCCGCCGTGGCGGGTGGCGCCGAGCCGGGCGAGGAGCCGGCCGAGCCGCCGCTTCCCCCGCTGCACGCCGAGGCGTACGACGCCATCGAGCGCGGCGACTACGAGGCCGCCGCGCAGGCGTACCGCACCGCGATCGCCCAGGACCCGCGCGACTCCATGGCCGTCGCCGGTCTCGCGCAGGTGAGCCTGCTCGCTCGCCTCCAGGGCAAGACCGCGGGCGAGATCCGGGACGCCGCGGGCCTGAACCCGGCGGACGTGCAGGCGCAGCTCGACGTCGCCGACCTCGACCTGTCCGGCGGGCACATCGACGACGCCTTCGACCGGCTCCTCGCGCTGTTCCCGACCGCGGACCCGGACGGGAAAAATCTGATCCGCACCCGCCTCGTCGAGTACTTCGAGGTCGTCGGCACGACGGACCCGCGCGTGATCGCCGCCCGTCGGCGGCTCACCGCACTGCTCTACTGAGCGCGATCGGCTGACCTCCGCCGTCGGCACCGCTCCGCGGTCTCTCGGGACCCATCCGGACACGGAGAAGCCCGGGCAACGAATCCGTTGCCCGGGCTTCTCGCGTTCTCCGTGCTACTCCGGCGTCGAGCTGCCCTCGGCGTCGGTGCTCTTCGGCGCCGTGCTCTTCGGCGCGGCGGCCTTCGAGCGGGTGGTCCTCGTCCGGGCCGGCTTCACGACCGGCTCGTCCGTCGCGGTGCCGTCGCCGACTGCGGCGTCCCCGGGCGTCCCCGGGGTGCTCTTCGCGCGGGAGGTCCTGGTGCGGGTGGCCTTTCCCGGGGCAGCGTCCGCCACGGTCGCGTCCACGACGGTCGCGTCGACCGAAGCCTCGGCCGCGCTCTTCGCACGGGAGGTCCTGGTGCGGGTGGGCTTTCCTGGGGCGGCGTCCACCACCGTGCCGTCCACCACCGTGCCGTCCACCACCGTGGCGTCGGCAGGAGCCTGCTGTGCCGCGTTCTTCGCGCGCGAGGACCGCGTGCGGGTGGGCTTCGCCGGCGGGGCGTCCTTCGTCTCGGTGTCGTCCGAGCCGGCGCCGGCGACGGCTGCGCCGACCGCGGCAACTCCTACCGCAGCCGCACCGACGACGGCGGCACCGACCGCTGCCGCGGCACCCTTGGCGGCGCTCTTGGCCCGCGGGGCCCGCGTGCGCTTGGGCTTCGCCTCAGGAGTCTCGGGAGCCTCCGCCGCGGGAGTCTCCGCTGCGGTCGCCTCCGGAGCGGGGGACTCGGCCGGAACCGTCTCCCCGTGGGCCTCGGCGGAGCGCTGCTCGGCCGCGGCCTGCGCCTCGGCGGCGTCGACGTCGGTGACGGGAAGCTCCACCGGTGCCTCGATGGCGGCGGCGGCCTGCTCGGCGAGCAGGGCGTCCGCGCGCTCGTCGCGGCGCAGCTTGAGCCAGAGCCCCGCCAGCGGGGGAAGGGTCAGCGTGGCGGAGGCGGGCCGGCCGGAGTACTCGCCCTCGACCGCCTCGACGGCGCCGAAGTTGCCGACGCCGGATCCGCCGTACGCCTCGGCGTCGGTGTTCACGATCTCGTCCCACGTGCCGGCGAACGGCAGCCCGATGCGGTAGTCGCTCACCGTCTGGCCGCTGAAGTTGTGCAGCACGGCGATCGGGTTGCCGTCGCGGTCCCAGCGCAGGAACGCGACGACGTTCAGCTCCGAGCTGTCGTTCAGCCAGTCGAATCCGCCGGCCTCGTTGTCGCGCTGCCAGAGCGGCGGGTTCTCCACGTACACGCGGTTGAGGTGCCCGACGAGGCTGTGGATGCCGCGATGCACGGGCTGGTCGAGGATCCACCAGTCCAGGCCGCGCTCCTCGCTCCACTCGGACGGCTGGGCGAACTCCTGGCCCATGAAGAGCAGCTGCTTGCCGGGGTGCGCCCACATGAACGACAGGTAGGCGCGCACGTTGGCGAGCTTCTGCCAGTGGTCGCCCGGCATCTTGCCGAGCAGCGAGCCCTTGCCGTGCACGACCTCGTCGTGGCTGATCGGCAGCAGGAAGTTCTCGCTGTTCGCATAGACGAAGCTGAAGGTGATCTCGCCGTGGTGGTACGACCGGTACATCGGGTCGGTCTGCGCGTACTGCAGGCTGTCGTGCATCCAGCCCATGTTCCACTTCAGGCCGAAGCCGAGGCCGTCACCGCTGGTCGGGCGCGTGACGCCGGGCCAGCTCGTGGACTCCTCGGCGATCATCACGACGCCGGGGAAGGTCTTGTAGACGGTTGCGTTGACCTCCTGCAGCAGGCCGATGGCCTCGAGGTTCTCGCGTCCGCCGAAGCGGTTGGGCAGCCACTGGCCGTCCTCGCGGGAGTAGTCCAGGTACAGCATGGAGGCGACGGCGTCGACCCGGAGGCCGTCGACGTGGAACTCCTCCATCCAGTACAGCGCGTTCGCCACCAGGAAGTTGCGCACCTGGGAGTGGCCGAAGTCGAAGACCAGGGTGCCCCAGTCCATCTGCTCGCCGCGCCGCGGGTCGGTGTGCTCGTACAGCGGCTGGCCGTCGAACTTGGCGAGCGCCCACTCGTCCTTCGGGAAGTGCGCGGGGACCCAGTCCACGAGTACGCCGATGCCGGCCTGGTGAAGCCGGTCGATGAGGTACTTCAGGTCGTTGGGGTGGCCGAAGCGCGAGGTCGGCGCGTAGTACGACGTGACCTGGTAGCCCCAGGACCCGCCGAACGGGTGCTCCGCGAGCGGCAGGAACTCCACGTGCGTGTAGCCGAGCTCGGTGAGGTAGGGGATGAGCTCGTCCGCGAGCTCGCGGTAGCCCAGCCCGGGCCGCCACGATCCGGCGTGCATCTCGTAGACGCTCATGGGGGAGTTGTGCGGGTCGCGCTCGGCCCGGGCGGTGAGCCAGTCGCCGTCGCCCCACTCGTAGTGCGACTCGCCGATCACCGACGCGGTGCGCGGGGGCACCTCGGTGAAGCGCGCCATCGGGTCCGCCTTGCGCACCCAGTCACCCGCCTGGGTGAGGATGTCGAACTTGTAGGTGCCGGAGTCGAGCCCGGGCACGAACAGCTCCCAGACGCCGTTGGAGTCGAGGCGGCGCATCGTGTGCTGCACGCCGTCCCAGCCGTTGAAGTCGCCGACTACGCGGACCGCCCGCGCGTGCGGCGCCCAGACGGCGAACGCCGTGCCGCGGGTGGCGCGGTTCACGCCCCAGTGCTCGCGCACGTGCGCGCCGAGCACGTGCCACAGCCGCTCGTGCCTGCCCTCGCCGAAGAGGAAGGAGTCCACCTCGCCGAAGCTCGGCAGGTAGCGGTAGGGGTCGTCGGTGGTCCACGAGCCGCCGTCGTCGTACGACGCCTCGAGGACGTAGTCCTGCAGGCCCTCGGTGTGCGAGCCCTGCCACACGCCGTGCGCGAGGTGGGCGAGGTCGACCCGGGCGCCGGTGTCGAGGATGGCCACGACCCGGCTGGCGAGGGGCCGGAACGCCCGCACCACGACGAGGTCGCCGGTGCCGCCCTCCGGGTGCACGGGGTGCTGGCCGAGCACGGAGTGCGGGCCGGTGTGCAGGCCCGCCGCGACGGCGACGAGCGCCTCCTCGGGGATGTCGGGCAGGGCGGGTGCGTTGTCGTCCTGAGTGGTGCTCGCCATGGGCTTAGTTGGCTCCTTCGTTGGTCTGGGGTTCGCGCAGCACGCGCAGGATGTGCACGGGCTCGACGAATGCGTCGAGTCGCACGAAGTTGGCCGTTGACCAGTTCCAGGTGTTGCCGGTGATGAGGTCCTCGACGCCGAACACCGCGTCCGACGTCAGGCCGAACTTCGTCGGGTCGAGGTACACGGTGGTCTCGCGCGCGGAGTGCGGGTCGAGGTTGGCGACGACGATGATCGTGTCATCGGTCCCCTCGGGCGTGAAGATGCCCTCGAGGTGCTTCGAGAACACGAGGATCGACTCGTCGTCGCTCCAGTGGATCTCGGTGTTGCGCAGCTGGCGCAGCGCCGGGTGCGCGCGGCGGATCTCGTTCAGCCGGGTGATGTACGGCGTGATCGTCGCGCCGAGCGACTCGAGCTTCTCCCAGTCCCGCGGGCGGTACTGGTACTTCTCGTTGTCGATGTTCTCCTCGGCGCCGGGCCGGGCGACGTTCTCGATCAGCTCGTAGCCGGAGTAGATGCCCCACGTCGGCGACCCGGTCGCCGCGATGGCGGCGCGGATCTTGTACGCCGGCCGCCCGCCGAACTGCAGGTACGGGGTGAGGATGTCGTGCGTGTTCGCGAAGAAGTTCGGGTGCAGGTAGTCGCTGGTCTCGTGCGAGACCTCCCACAGGTAGTCCTCGAGCTCCTGCTTCGTGTTGCGCCAGGTGAAGTAGGTGTAGGACTGCTGGAACCCGATCTTCGCGAGGGTGCGCATCATCGCCGGGCGCGTGAAGGCCTCGCTGAGGAAGATGACGTCCGGGTCGTCGGTCATGATCTGGTGGATCAGGCGCTCCCAGAACACGAGCGGCTTCGTGTGCGGGTTGTCGACGCGGAAGATCTTGACGCCGAGGTCGAGCCAGCGGCGCATCACGCGCAGCATCTCGCGGTACGAGCCCTCGGGGTCGTTGTCGAAGTTCAGCGGGTAGATGTCCTGGTACTTCTTCGGCGGGTTCTCGGCGTAGGCGATCGAGCCGTCCGGAAGCGTCGTGAAGAACTCGGGGTGCGTCGTGACCCAGGGGTGATCGGGGGAGGCCTGCAGCGCGATGTCGATCGCGAGCTCCATGCCGTGCTGCTTCACCTGGCGGACGAAGAAGGTGAAGTCCGCCTCGGTGCCGAGCTCGGGGTGGATGGAGTCGTGGCCGCCGTCCGCGGAGCCGATGCCGTAGGGCGAGCCCGGGTCGTTGGGCCCGGCCGTCAGAGTGTTGTTCGGGCCCTTGCGGTTCGTCGTGCCGATGGGGTGCACCGGCGGGATGTAGACCACGTCGAAGCCCATGTCGCGGATCGCCGGCAGCCGGCTCACGGCGGTGCGGAACGTGCCGCTCGTCCAGGAGCCGTCCTCGTGCTGCACCGCGCCCTCGGAGCGGGGGAAGAACTCGTACCAGCCGCCGTAGCCGCTGCGCTCGCGCTCCACGACGATGCTGCGGGTGTCCGAGACGGTCGTGAGGCTGCGCAGGGGGGTGCTGTGCAGCTCGTCGATGACGCGGGGGTCGATGGCCGCGGCGAACCGCTCCTCGACGCTCGACGACGTCTTGACGAGTCGCGCGCGGGCGTCCTTCAGCAGGCGCACGGCGGTGCGCGCCCGGCCGGGCTCGTCGATGGCGCGCTGCAGGAGCTGCTCGCCGAGCGCGAGCATAACCTCGACGTCGATGCCGGCGGGCACCTTGATCTCGGCGTTGTGCAGCCAGGTGCCGAAGTCGTCGGCCCAGGCCTCGATGCGGTACGTCCACAGGCCCTGGGTCTTCAGCTGGGCACGCACGGCGTAGCGGTCCTGGCCCGGGTGGGCGGTGTCGACGTGCATCCGGTGGCGCGTGTCGCGGCCCTTGGGGTTCGTGAGGAGGAGGTCGACGCCGATGAGGTCGTGGCCCTCGCGGAAGACGGTGGCGCCGAACGGCACGACGTCGCCGACGTAGGAGGTGACCGGCCAGAGGTCGTCCTCGATCTGCGGTCGCAGCGACAGGATCGGGATCCGGCCGATCACGGGCTGGTAGTCCTCGAGGACCCGTTCCTTCGGTGCCCGTGTGCGGGGCTTCGTGCTCGTCTTCGTCTCGTCGTTTCCCGACCGGGTCTTCGCTGTTTCTGCCACCTTTTGACCGTACCGAGAATTGGGGGGAATGTCGCGCTGGGCGATGGCGGCCCACCTGTCTAGGCTGGCGCTCGTGCCCGGGCGATCCGGCACGCCAAGGAGGCAGTAGTGAAGGCCATTCGCAGGTTCACCGTCCGCTCGGTTCTTCCCGAGTCCCTGAACGCGCTGGGGGAGCTCGCCGCCAATCTGCGCTGGTCCTGGCACGAGCCGACCAGGCAGCTGTTCGAGAGCATCTCGCCCGAGCTCTGGGAGGAGACCGGCAAGGATCCGGTGACCCTGCTCGGCGCGGTTGACCCCGAACTCCTCGAGCGCCTCGCCGCGGACGCCGACTTCGTGTCCCGGGCGAACGCGCAGCGCGACGAGCTGCGCCGCTACATCAGCGAGCCGCGCTGGTACCAGGGCCTGCCGGCCGACGAGGCGCCGGAGTCGATCGCCTACTTCTCGCCCGAGTTCGGCATCGCCGCGGCGCTTCCGCAGTACTCCGGCGGCCTCGGCATCCTGGCCGGTGACCACCTGAAGAGCGCGTCCGACCTCGGTGTGCCGCTCATCGGCGTCGGCCTGTTCTACCGCTCCGGCTACTTCTCCCAGTCGATCTCCCCGGACGGCTGGCAGCAGGAGACCTACCCCAACTTCGACCCGGACGGCCTGCCGCTCTCCGTGCTCCGCGACGAGGACGAGGAGCCGGTGATCATTCAGCTCGCGATCCCGCGCGGCCGCGTGCTTCGGGCGCGCGTCTGGCAGGCGCTGGTCGGCCGCATCCGGCTGCTCCTGCTGGACACCGACATCCCGGAGAACGAGGACGTGCTGCGGAGCGTGACCGACCGCCTGTACGGCGGCGGCGGCGAGCACCGCCTGATGCAGGAGCTGCTGCTCGGCATCGGCGGTGTGCGCGCCCTCAAGGTGTGGTCGCGACTGCGCAGCGAGCCGGTGGCACGCGTGTTCCACACCAACGAGGGGCACGCCGGGTTCCTCGGCCTCGAGCGCATCTCCGACATCATCGCGGGCGGCCTCACGTTCGAGGAGGCCCTGCAGCTCGTGCGCGCGGGCACCGTGTTCACGACCCACACGCCCGTCCCGGCCGGCATTGACCGGTTCGACCGTTCGCTCGTGAGCGACTACCTCTCCAGCGGCCTGCTTCCGGGCGTCGACGCGGAGGACGTGCTCGCGCTCGGCGCCGAGGACTACCCCGGCGGCTCGCCGAGCGTGTTCAACATGGCCGTCATGGGGCTCCGGCTCAGCCAGCACGCGAACGGCGTCTCCCTGCTGCACGGCGAGGTGAGCCGCGTGATGTTCTCCGGCCTCTGGCCCGGATTCGATCCCGCCGACGTGCCGATCACCTCGGTCACCAACGGGGTCCACGCCCCGACCTGGACCGACCCGAGGCTGCTCGCGCTCGCCGAGGAGAAGCTCGGCACCGCCGACACGACGACCGCGGACTGGGCGTCCGACGCGGTCACCGACGAGGACCTCTGGCGGGTGCGCGGCGAGATGAAGGTGCAGCTCGTCGAGGACGCGCGACGCCGCGTCGCCGCGGCGCACGCCCGGCAGAACCCGGGCGCGATCACGCCCGCGTGGCTCTCCACCGTGCTCGACCCGACGGTGCTGACCATCGGCTTCGCGCGCCGGGTGCCGACCTACAAGCGGCTCACGCTGATGCTGCACGACCGCGACCGCCTCCGCTCGCTGCTCCTGCACCCCGAGCGCCCCGTGCAGATCGTCGTGGCCGGCAAGTCGCACCCGGCGGACGAGGAGGGCAAGCGCCTCATCCAGCAGTTCGTGCAGTTCGCCTCGGAGCCCGAGGTGCGCGGCCGCATCGTCTTCCTGCCCGACTACGACATCGGCATGGCGCAGCTGCTCTACCCGGGCACCGACGTGTGGCTGAACAACCCGCTGCGTCCGCTCGAGGCCTGCGGCACGTCCGGCATGAAGGCCGCGCTGAACGGCGGCCTCAACCTCTCCATCCTCGACGGCTGGTGGGACGAGTACTACGACGGCGAGAACGGCTGGGCCATCCCCTCCGCGGACGCGGCCGGCGACAGCGCCGAGCGCGACAAGCTCGAGGCCGACGCGCTGTACGACCTCATCGAGCACCAGATCGCGCCGCGCTTCTACGAGCGCGACGAGTCCGGCGTCCCGCGCCGCTGGGTGCAGTCGATCCGGCACACGCTGGCGACCCTGTCGCCCGAGCTGAGCGCCGACCGCATGGTGCGCGAGTACGTCGAGCGCCGCTACATGGTCGCGGCGGCATCCGAGCGCGTGCTCGAGGCCGACGACCGCTCGGCGGCGCGCCGCCTCGCGGGCTGGAAGCGCCGCGTGTCGCACTCCTGGCCGCAGGTCCACGTCGCGCACGTCGAGAGCGGCGGGCTCGACGGCACGCCGGAGGTCGGCGACCAGCTCGGCGTCCGTGCGCTGGTGCAGCTCGGCGGGCTGTCGCCGGATGACGTGTCCGTCGAGGTCGTGTACGGCCGCAGCCGCGACGGCGAGGAGCTGACCGACACTCAGACGACGCCGCTCAGCGTCGACCTGAACGCGACGAGCGACGGCCAGAACATCACCTACGCGGGAACGGTGCCGCTCGTGCGCGCCGGCTCCTTCGGCTACACGGTGCGCGTCGTGCCCCGCAACGAGCTGCTGGCCAGCTCGGCCGAGCTCGGCCTCGTCTCGGTCGCCTCGTAGCCCCCGGGCTCAGGGACCGCACAGCGGTCCCTGAGCCCGCCCCGCGCGCTCTCTGAGTGGGCTCGGCGCCGCGGGACTCTCGCCGCTGTTCCGAATTCAGGCCCTCCTGCGACACGCCGCGTTTCGCGGGTGCCGGGATGCGGCGTGTTGCAGCTGAACCTGAATCACGAACTTCGCGGCCGGGAGGTCACGCCGGCCCGGTGTCGCTGACAGCGGGGGTGCCGCCCTCGGCGCGGTAGAGGCGGAGGGACGGGCCGGCCACCGCGACGGTGGCGCCGGGCGCGTGGTTCGACTCCACCTGCTCCGCCATGCCGACCGAGCTGTCCCAGAGCAGGGAGTACCGCTCGACGCCGTCGTGCCGCGGGAGCGAGACGGACACCGGCCACTCCAGGCCGTTGACGACGAGGAGGACGCGGTTGAAGTCCTCGAACTCCGGGGTCGATGCCGCCACGTACTGCAGGGTGCGGTGCTGCGGGGCGGCCCAGTACTCGTCGCGCATGCTCTCGCCGCGCGCCGTGTACCAGAACATCTCGCTGGCGCTCGGCGTGCTCGCCTCCGGCCGGCCGAATCGGGAGGGGCGCAGGGCCGGGTTCTCCCGGCGCAGGCGCAGCAGGTGGCGGGCCGTCTCCTGCAGGTCGCGCTGCCAGTCCCGCAGCTCCCAGGAGATCCAGGTGAGCTCGCTGTCGTGGCAGTACGCGTTGTTGTTGCCGCGCTGGGTGCGGCCGATCTCGTCGCCCGCCGTGATCATCGGCACGCCCGCGGACAGCAGCAGCGTGCCCATCAGGTTGCGGATCGAGCGGAGCCGGTCGCGCACGATGCGCGGGTTGCTCGTCGGGCCCTCGACGCCGTGGTTGAAGGAGCGGTTCCCGTCCGTGCCGTCGCGGTTCGACTCGCCGTTCATGACGTTGTGCTTGGTGTTGTAGGTCACGAGGTCGGCCATGGTGAAGCCGTCGTGCGCCGTCACGAAGTTGATCGACGCGAGCGGTCCGCGGTCGCTGTCGAAGAGGTTCGAGGACCCGGCGAGGCGGGTGGCGAGGGCGCCGGCGCCGGCGCCCGTCTCGGGGGAGCCGGTGTGCCGCGCGCGCTGCACGTCGCTCAGCCAGAAGCTGCGCACGTCGTCGCGGTACCGGTCGTTCCACTCGCTGAAGCCGCGCGGGAAGTTGCCGGTCTGCCAGCCGTCGATGCCCACGTCCCAGGGCTCGGCGATCATCTTCACGTCCGCGAGCTCGGGGTCCCCGACGATGGCGGCGAGGAGCGGATGCTCCCGGTCGTAGCTGACCTCGGCGTTCCGGCCGAGCACGGGGGCGAGGTCGAAGCGGAAGCCGTCCACCTGCACGTCGTTCGCCCAGTACTTCAGCGAGTCGAGGGCGAGCTGCACGGGCGCGGGGCGGGAGAAGTCGACCGTGTTGCCGCATCCGGTCACGTCGATGTAGGCGCCGTCCTCCTGCCGGTGGCGGTAGTAGGTCGCGTTGTCGATGCCGCGGAAGCTGCGCTTCGGGCCGTCGAGCCCCTCCTCGGCGGTGTGGTTGTACACCACGTCGAGGATCACCTCGAGGCCGGCCGCGTGCAGGTGCTTGACCATGCCCTTGAACTCGCGGAGGATCGCGTCCGGCCCCCCGGCGCGGGCCTCGGGCGACGCGTACGAGGCGTGCGGCGCGAAATAGCTGAGCGTGTTGTAGCCCCAGTAGTTGACGAGCCCCTGCCGCACGAGCCGGCGCTCGGACACGTGCTGGTGCACGGGCAGCAGCTCGACGGCCGTGACGCCGAGGCCGGTGAGGTACTCGATCGTGCTCTCGTGGGCGAGCCCGGCATACGTGCCGCGCAGGTGTGCGGGCACGCCGGGGAAGGTCTGGGTGAGGCCCTTCACGTGCGCCTCGTAGACGACCGTGTGGTCGAGCGGCGTGTTCGGCTTGGTCACGGTGCCCCAGTCGAAGGGCCGGGTCTCCGGCACGACGGAGCGCCACGAGTGCGCGGTCACGCGGCGCAGCGCGCGGGCGTAGGGGTCGAGGAGGTGCAGGGCGGGGTTGAACGCCCCGGTCGGACCGTGCGGCCCGTCCACCCGCAGCGAGTACTGGGTGCCGGGGGAGAGGCTGCGGCTCCGGGCGCTCCAGACGCCGTGGGCGTCCCGCGCCATGGCGACGGTTTTCACGATCCAATTCGGATCGGCGTCGTCGAAGATGCACAGCTCCATCGACGTCGCCGACTCGGAGAAGACGCGCAGTTCGCCGCCCCCGGAGGTCTGTCGGACCCCCAGATTGCTCAGGCGGGCTATGGCTGCCATGAGACTTAGAGTAGGGGGCATGGCGGTCTATCTTGACCACGCGGCGACAACCCCCATGCTGCCCGAGGCGATCCACGCTTTCACCGACGCGATGAGCCTCGTCGGCAATCCCGCATCCATCCACTCGCAGGGCCAGCAGGCCAGGCGACTGCTCGAGGAGTCGCGGGAGACCGTGGCCGCCGCGCTCGACTGCGAGCCCATCGAGGTGATCTTCACCTCCGGGGGCACCGAGGCCGTGAACCTCGGCGTCAAAGGCCTGTACTGGGAGCGCAACCGCGGCGCCTCGGTGCGCCCCCGCGTCCTCGTCGCGGGCGGCGAGCACCACGCGACGATCGACACCGTCGAGTGGCTCGAGCGGTTCGAGGGCGCGATCGTCGAGGAGCTGCCGCTCGACGCCCAGGGGCGCATCGACCTCGCCACGGCCGGCGCCGCGCTGCGCCGGGACCCGGACTCGATCGCCCTGCTGACCTTCCTCTGGGCGAACAACGAGGTGGGCACCATCGAGCCCGTCGAGGAGCTCGCGGCGCTCGCCGCGTCCGTCGGCGTGCCGGTGCACGTGGATGCCGTGGCCGCCTTCGGGCACACGCCCGTCTCGTTCCGTCGCGCCGCGGCGGCCGGGGTGTCCGCCCTCTCTGTCTCGGCGCACAAGGTGGGCGGACCCGTCGGCATCGGCGCCCTCGTGCTCGCACGGCGGGCCACCGTCGTACCGCTCATCCATGGCGGCGGTCAGCAGCGCCAGGTGCGCTCCGGAACGCAGGACGTGGCCGCGGCCGCCGCGTTCGCGGTCGCCGCGCGCGCCGCCACGGACGGGCTCGAGCAGGCCTCGAAGCGCCTCGCCGGGCTCCGGGACCGGCTCATCCGCGGCGTGCGCGACGTCGTGCCGGGCGCGCGGCTCAGCGGACCCGAGCCCGGGCCCGAGCGGCTGTCCACCAACGCGCACTTCACCTTCCCGGGCTGCGAGGGCGACTCCCTCCTCTTCCTGCTCGACGCGGCGGGCGTCAGCGTCTCCACCGGATCCGCCTGTCAGGCCGGCATCCCCAAGCCGTCGCACGTGCTGCGCGCCATGGGCGTCGTGGAGTCCGACGCGCGGGGCGCCCTCCGCTTCACCCTCGGCCACACCTCCACCGAGGACGACGTCGACGCGCTCCTGGCGGCGCTCCCCGCCGCGTACGCGTCCGCATCCCGCGCCGGCCTCGCGGACCGGGCGGTGTCTCTGGGTCGCTGAGCTCGTCCTCGGTCCGCACCCCGCTGCCGGCTTGTCCCGGTTCCCGCGCCTCGCCCCCTCGCGCTCTCGCGCTCGCCTTTTCGCGCAATTCAGCAGATCCGCTCCGACACGCCGTCCACCCGGCCTCCCCGTCGGCGTGTCCCTCGGGATCTGCTGAGTTGCGTCAGGTGCGGGGCGGGATCTGCTGAGTTGCGTCGGGTGCGGGGCGGGATCTGCTGAGTTGCGTCGGGTGCGGGGCGGGATCTGCTGAATTGCGTCGATAGCCCCGCCCACCGCCTCACTCCGGCCCACCACCCACGCCCAGCCCGCGGCCCCGGGGCGCCGCGTACACTTGCCGGGTGAGAATTCTGGCGGCGATGAGTGGTGGAGTGGACTCCGCCGTTGCGGCCGCGCGGGCCGTCGAGGCGGGACACGACGTGGTCGGGGTGCATCTCGCGCTCTCCCGGATGCCGGGCACGCTGCGCACGGGCAGCCGCGGCTGCTGCACGATCGAGGACTCGATGGACGCGCAGCGCGCCGCGAACGTCATCGGGATCCCGTACTACGTGTGGGACTTCTCCGAGCGCTTCAAGCTCGACGTCGTGGACGACTTCGTCGCCGAATACACGGCGGGCCGCACCCCCAACCCCTGCATGCGCTGCAACGAGCGCATCAAGTTCGCCGCCCTGCTCGAGAAGGCGCTCGCGCTCGGCTTCGACGCGGTGTGCACGGGCCACTACGCCGCGATCGTCACGGATGCGGACGGCAACCGCGAGCTGCACCGCGCGAGCGACGAGGCGAAGGACCAGTCCTACGTGCTGGGCGTGCTCACGGCCGAGCAGCTCGCGCACGCGATGTTCCCGCTCGGCTCGACCCCGAGCAAGGCCGAGGTGCGCGCCGAGGCCGCGGCCCGCGGCCTCTCCGTGGCGAACAAGCCGGACAGCCACGACATCTGCTTCATCCCCGACGGCGACACCCGGGGCTGGCTCGCGGACAGGGTCGGCGCGACCCAGGGCGAGATCCTCGACCGCGAGGGCAACACCATCGGCAGCCACGAGGGCGCGCACGCGTTCACCGTCGGTCAGCGCCGCGGGCTCTCGATCGGCACGCCCGCCCCGGACGGCAGGCCGCGCTTCGTGCTCGAGGTGCGCCCGAAGACCAACACCGTCGTCGTGGGGCCGAAGGAGGCGCTCGACATCGCCGAGATCGCCGGCTCCCGCTACACGTGGGCCGGTGCGGCCCCGCGCGACCCCGGCACGCCGTTCGCGTGCGAGGTGCAGATCCGCGCGCACGCCGATCCCGTGCCCGCCGTCGCTCAGGTGGTCCCGGCGCCGGTGCCGGATGATTCCGGTAGAACTGAACTCGTGATCACCCCCACCGAGCCGTTGAACGGCGTCGCACCCGGCCAGACCGCCGTCGTCTACGTCGGCACCCGCGTGCTCGGCCAGACGACGATCGACCGCACCGTCAGCGCCCTCCCCGTGAGCACAGCCTCCGCGAGCACGGCCTCCGCGAGCGCCGCACCCGTCAGCGCGGCCCCCGTCGGCGCAGCCCCGTCGAGCGCGTCCCGCTGATGGCGGTGCCGCTTCCCGAGGCGACGGACTCCGCGCTCGAGGCGGCGCGGGAGGAGGCCGCCCGGCTGACCGAGCGCATCCTGCAGCTGCGCGACGAGTACTACGGTGGCAACGCCTCGACCGTCTCCGACGCCGACTACGACGCGATGGTGCGCCGGCTCGACGAGCTCGAGCGGACGCACCCCGAGCTGCAGAAGCAGGACAGCCCGACGCAGACGGTCGGAGGCCGGGCGCAGACGACGCTGTTCGCGCCGGTCACCCACGCGGAGCGCATGCTCAGCCTCGACAACGTGTTCAGCGAGGACGAGCTCGCGGAGTGGGCGGCCAAGGTCACCCGCGACGCGGGCTCGCACACCGTGCGGTTCCTCAGCGAGCTGAAGATCGACGGCCTCGCCATCAACCTGCGCTACGAGAACGGCGTGCTCGTGACGGCCGCCACCCGCGGCGACGGCGTGGTGGGCGAGGACGTGACGCAGAACGTGCTCGCCATGGGCACCATCCCGGAGCGCCTGGCCGGGGAGGACCACCCGCCGCTCGTCGAGGTGCGCGGCGAGATCTTCTTCCCCGTCGCCGAGTTCGACCAGCTGAACGCCCGGCAGCTGGCGGCGGGGGAGCGCGTGTTCGCGAATCCCCGCAACGCCGCGAGCGGATCCCTGCGCCAGAAGGTCGAGAACAAGTCGGAGGAGAAGGTGCGGCTCGTGCGCGAGCGCATCGCGGGCCTCCGGATGCTCGTGCACGGCATCGGCGCCTGGCCGGTCCCCGAGCTGGAGCGCGGGACGGGCGTCACGACGCAGTCCCAGGTCTACGAGGTGCTGCGCGGCTGGGGCCTGCCCATCTCCTCGCACTTCCGCGTCTTCGATACGATCGACGAGGTCGCCGCCTACGTGCGGGAGTACGGTGCCAACCGCGCCGCCGTGGAGCACCAGATCGACGGCATCGTGGTGAAGGTCGACGACCTCGGGCTGCACGAGGAGCTGGGCGCGACGAGCCGCGCGCCGCGCTGGGCGACCGCGTACAAGTACCCGCCCGAGGAGGTCAACACCAAGCTCCTCGACATCGTCGTGAGCGTCGGCCGCACGGGCCGCGCGACGCCGTTCGCCGTGATGCAGAAGGTCGAGGTCGCGGGCTCCGAGGTGCGCCAGGCCACCCTGCACAACCAGCAGGTCGTCAGGGCCAAGGGCGTGCTCATCGGCGACACTGTCGTGCTGCGCAAGGCGGGCGACGTGATTCCCGAGGTGCTCGGCCCCGTCATCGAGCTGCGCGACGGCACCGAGCGCGAGTTCGTCATGCCCGAGAACTGCCCCGAGTGCAACACGCCGCTCCGGCCGGCCAAGGAGGGCGACATCGATCTGCGCTGCCCGAACGCGCGCAGCTGCCCCGCGCAGGTGCGCGGCCGGGTCGAGCACATCGCGTCGCGCGGCGCCCTCGACATCGAGATGCTCGGCGAGGTCTCCGCCGCGGCGCTGACCCAGCCGTTCGAGCCCGCCGAGCCGCCGCTGCCGACCGAGGCCGGCCTGTTCGAGCTGACGGTCGACGACATCCTGCCGATCAAGGTCGTGGTCCGTGACCCGGAGACGGGGCTGCCCCGCGAGAACGCGGACGGCACGCCGAAGCTCATGACGCCCTTCCAGCGCACCGTGAAGAAGGAGGTCGTGCCCTCCGCCCGCGCGGTCGGGATGCTGAAGAACCTCGAGGAGGCGAAGACGAAGCCGCTCTGGCGGTTCCTCGTCGGCCTCAGCATCCGGCACGTCGGACCCGTCGCGGCGCGGGCGCTCGCCGATCACTTCGGCTCCCTCGACGCCATCCGCGGCGCTTCGCGTGAGGAGCTGGCCGCGGTCGAGGGTGTCGGCGGGATCATCGCCGACGCCCTGCTCGAGTGGTTCCAGGTCGACTGGCACGTGGACATCGTCGACCGCTGGGCCGCGGCGGGCGTGCAGTTCAGCACCCCCGGGCACGCCGGCCCCGGCGCCGCGGCCGCCGCGGGCGGGGTCCTGGCGGGCATCACGGTCGTGGCGACGGGCTCCCTCGAGGGCTTCTCCCGGGAGGGGGCGCAGGAGGCCATCCTCGCGGCGGGGGGCAAGGCCGCGTCCAGCGTCAGCAAGAAGACCGACTTCGTGGCGGCCGGCCCGGGCGCCGGCTCGAAGCTCGGCAAGGCGGAGGCTCTCGGGGTACGGATCATCGACGCCGCCCAGTTCCGGCTGCTGCTCGAGCAGGGGCCGGGGGCGCTCGACGGGGGCGCGACGGAGGGCCCGGACGAGGGCGGGGAGCCGTCACCGGGCGCGTGACCGCGGGTGAGGACCGCCTTGCGCCCCGCCGCGCTCGACGTGCGCTGCCCCCCTCAGTGGGGTACAGCAATTTCCCGGCATATGAATTAACTTGGTTGATACACGATCGCGGGGCTTCGATCGAACGTGCGCATTACCATGGGGGTCCGTACACGTCTCGACACGTGAAGAATCTCGGTCTTTTGCGCACTCGAGGGGGGATGTACTCGGTTTGCTACTCAGTGCCAGCGCCCTCCTGCTCACCTCGGCTGCCTTCCCGGTGACCGAGGTTTTTCCTGCTCCCGCCGTCTACCAGGCCCCTCGCGCCGTCCAGGCGCAGGTCTACGAGGGCGCGCCGGACTTCCTCGCCGAGCTGCTCGCGGCTCCCGCGTTCACGCCGACGGGCCCGTCCGCGGATGCCACCCTCGGCGCCGACGCGGCGCCCGCGGCAGCGGCCATGGTCTCGGTCCTCGACGCGACGCCCGCCGCGGTGGGCGACGCGGCCGTGGACCCCGCGTCCGCGCTGCGGGCGCGCAGCTACTCGTCGGTGCTCGTTCCCGACGCCGCCCGGGGCGCCCGCGGCTCGCAGGCGTTCGACCCCGCGGTGCTCGCCGGCCTGAAGGGGCCCGCGCTGCTCAGTGGTGTCGGGATGCTGTCCTCCGCGCAGCTCGAGACGTTCGTCGCCGAGAACCCGCAGAAGGTCCGCGACCTCATCCGCACCCCGCCGGCCGGCGCGCAGGTCGCCCGCTGGTGGAAGGGCCTCGCCCCCGCGCAGCACCGTGCCATGACGGCCGGGGCCCCGCAGATCGTCGGGAACCTCGAGGGCGTTCCGATCCCCGTGCGCGACGCCGCCAACCGCCTCTACCTCGAGCAGTCGAAGGACGCGATCCTCGACCGGCTCGACCGCGGCGTGGGCCGGGGCGTGCAGCAGACCCTCCTGCGCGACATGAAGATGATCGGGCAGATCGAGGCGGCGCTCGGCGAGCGGGACGCCATGCCGGAGCGCTCGCTGCTCACGCTCGACACCAAGTTCCCGGGCCGCGCGGCCATCGCGCTCGGCGACCTCGCCAGCGCCGACTACGTGACCTTCGTCGTGCCCGGCATGTTCTACTCCGTCACCGCCCACATGCGGGACTGGACCGACGCCGCGGCGCGCATCTACGACGAGCAGGCCGGCTTCGAGGGATTGTTCCAGGAGAACCGAGCCGTCGCGACGGTCGCCTGGATCGGCTACCAGGCACCGCACCTCATGAACATCGGCACGCTCGACCTCGCCCGCGAGGGGGCCGACTACCTCTCCAACGCAGTGGACGGGGTGCGCACCATCCAGGGCACCGACCCGTTCATCTCGGTCGTCGCGCACTCCTACGGCACCACGGCGACGCTCCTCGCCCTCTCCGACGGAAGCACCAGCGTCGACGCCCTCGCGCTCGTGGGCTCGCCGGGCAGCGCCGCGCAGAACGTCGGCGAGCTGGACGTGCCCGCCCGTAACGTCTACGTCGGCGAGGCCGGCATGGACCCCATCGTCGACAGCGCCTTCTTCGGCAGCGACCCCGGGGCCGCCTCCTTCGGTGCGCAGAAGATGAGCGTCGCGGGATCCGTCGACCGGCTCACCCGCGAGGTACTGAACCCGTCGCGCGGGCACAACGACTACTTCACCCCGGGCTCGGAGGCGATGCGCAACATGGCGCTGATCGGCATCGACAAGGGCCGCTGGGTCACCGAGGGCACACCCGACGACGCGGAGAAAACCCTCGCCCTCGCTCGCTGACATACCGGACCACCCGGGGAACTCCTCCCACCCGCGCGGTGATACATTGACTGCCCATTCCGCGTGCGGATCGAGGCCCATGAACGTTCGCCTGATCGTCGCGCCGGCCGTCGTCGTCGCGGCCGTCGTGCTCTCGGGATGCTCCGCGGCCGACGGCCCGAGCGCGGAGGAGTCGCGGGACCGGTTCTACGCGGCCCTCGACACCACGCAGGCGGCCCTCGGAGGCGACTGGGTGGAGCAGGACGACGGCACGCCGCGCGGCTGCGGCCTTCCGTTCTGGCGCGAGGGGGAGTCCTACGCCGGGCTGCGTGTGGGGCCCATGCCCGCCGACGTGCCGGCCGCCGTGAGCGCCGTGCGGGACGTGCTGCGGGAGCAGGGCTACGAGGCGACGGTGGGCGGCGTGGGCGACGTGACGGAGGTGCGTGCCCGCGGGGAGGGGACCGAGGTCATCACGTTCCGCATCACGGACGCCGGCATGACGCTCCAGGGCGAGAGCGACTGCCGCCCGAGCTGACCGGCGCGGAGCGGCGCGGCACGCGCGCCGACGTCCACCTGGACCGGACTGATCGTGTCCGCGCGGACCAGCCTCCGTCGCGTGCGCGCGCGGGACGGGGCACGGAGGGCGCCACCCTACAATTGACCGGTACCCCCAGACCCTTCTCGAGACGGAGTCGCATGTCCGAAATCACCGCGGAGCAGGTGGCGCACCTCGCCCACCTCGCCCGCATCGAGCTCAGCCCCGAGGAGATCGAGAGCCTCACCAAGGAACTGGGATCGATCGTCGACAACGTCGCGAAGGTCACCGAGGTCGCCACGCCCAACGTGCCCGCCACGAGCCACCCGATCCCGCTCGTCAACATCTTCCGCCCCGACGTCGTGGGCGAGACGCTGACCCAGGAGCAGGCGCTCCGCGGGGCGCCGGAGCACGCCGAGGGACGATTCAAGGTCTCCGCCATCCTCGGCGAAGAGCAGTAGGGACGAGCATGACCACCGCGAACGACCTGATCCACATCTCCGCCGCCGACCTGGCCGAGCGCCTGTCGTCGGGCGAGGTCTCCTCCGTCGAGGCGACCCGCGCGCACCTCGACCGCATCGAGGCCGTCGACGGCGACGTGCACGCGTACCTGCACGTGGCCGCGGACGCCGCCCTCGAGCGCGCCGCCGAGGTCGACCGCCTGCGCGCGGAGGGCGACGCCGGGCTCGGCCCGCTCGCCGGCGTGCCGGTGGCGATCAAGGACGTGCTCTGCACGATCGACATGCCCTCGACGGCCGGCTCCCGCATCCTCGAGGGCTGGGTGCCGCCGTACGACGCGACCGTCGTGCGCAAGCTGCGCGAGGCGCACCTGATCCCGCTCGGCAAGACGAACATGGACGAATTCGCCATGGGCTCCTCCACGGAGCACTCGGCCTACGGCCCCACCCGCAACCCGTGGGACCTCGACCGCATCCCCGGCGGGTCCGGCGGTGGCTCCGCTGCCGCCGTCGCCGCCTTCGAGGCGCCCTTCGCGCTCGGCTCGGACACCGGCGGATCGATCCGCCAGCCCGCCGCGGTCACGGCCTCCGTCGGCGTGAAGCCGACCTACGGCGGCGTCAGCCGCTACGGCGCCATCGCGCTCGCCTCCTCGCTCGACCAGGTCGGCCCGGTCTCCCGCACGGTCCTCGACTCCGCCCTCCTGCACGACGTCATCGGCGGCCACGACCCCCGTGACTCCACGTCCATCCCGGACACCTGGCCCTCCATGGCGGCCGCGGCCCGGGCCGGGCGGCGCGAGGGCGCGATGAAGGGCATGCGCGTCGGCGTCGTCAAGCAGCTGAACGGCGAGGGCTTCCAGGCCGGCGTCACCCAGCGCTTCACCGAAGCGCTCGCGCTGCTCGAGGAGGCGGGGGCGGAGATCGTGGAGATCGACGCGCCGCACTTCGAGTACGCCATCGCGGCCTACTACCTGATCCTCCCCGCCGAGGCGTCGAGCAACCTCGCGAAGTTCGACTCGGTGCGCTTCGGCCTGCGGGTGAACCCGCCCGGCGGCGGCACGGTGGAGCAGGTGATGTCCGCCACCCGCGAGGCCGGCTTCGGCCCCGAGGTCAAGCGCCGCATCATCCTCGGCACCTACGCGCTCAGCGCCGGCTACTACGACGCCTACTACGGCAGCGCGCAGAAGGTGCGCACGCTGATCCAGCGGGACTTCGACGCCGCGTTCGGCCGCGTCGACGTGCTCGTGACGCCGTCCGCGCCCACCACAGCGTTCCGCCTCGGCGAGAAGCTGGACGACCCGCTGGCGATGTACCTGAACGACCTCACCACCATCCCGGCCAACCTCGCGGGCGTGCCCGGCATCGGCCTGCCGATCGGCCTCGCGCCCGAGGACGGGCTGCCCGTCGGCATCCAGTTCATGGCTCCGGCCCGCGCGGACGCGCGGCTCTACACCGTGGGCGCCGCGCTCGAGCAGATCCTCGAGGACCGCTGGGGCGGACCCCTTCTCTCGCAGGCTCCCGAGCTTGCCGTCGCGACCGCAGGAGGCACGAACTGATGGCCAAGCCAGATCTCATGGACTTCGACAGGGCCCTCGAGCTGTACGAGCCGGTGCTCGGCTTCGAGGTGCACGTCGAGCTGAACACCGCGACGAAGATGTTCTCGGACGCACCGAACTACTTCGGCGGCGAGCCGAACACCAACATCACGCCCGTCGACCTCGGCCTCCCGGGCTCGCTGCCCGTGGTGAACGAGCAGGCGATCCGTTACTCGATCAGCCTCGGCCTCGCGCTCGGCTGCTCCATCGCGGAGTCCAGCCGCTTCGCCCGGAAGAACTACTTCTACCCGGACCTCGCGAAGAACTACCAGATCAGCCAGTACGACGAGCCCATCGCCTACCGCGGTTCCGTCGACGTCGAGCTCGAGGACGGCCGCTCGTTCACCATCCCGATCGAGCGGGCGCACATGGAGGAGGACGCGGGCAAGCTCACGCACGTGGGCGGCTCGACCGGCCGCATTCAGGGCGCCGAGTACTCGCTCGTCGACTACAACCGCGCGGGCGTGCCCCTCGTCGAGATCGTGACCGACATCATCTACGGCGCCGACCGGGACGCGCCGGAGCTCGCCAAGGCATACGTGTCGACGATCCGCGACATCGTCGTGGCCCTCGGCATCTCGGATGCGCGGATGGAGCGCGGCAACCTGCGCTGCGACGCGAACATCTCGCTGAGCCCGCGCGGGTCCGGCATCCTCGGCACCCGAACCGAGACGAAGAACGTGAACTCGCTCCGCTCGGTGGAGCGCGCGATCCGCTACGAGATCCAGCGCCAGGCGGCCATCCTCTCGGCCGGCGGCACGATCACGCAGGAGACCCGGCACTGGCACGAGGACACCGGCCGCACGTCGGCCGGGCGTCCCAAGAGCGACGCCGACGACTACCGCTACTTCCCGGAGCCGGACCTGCTGCCCGTGCAGCCGAGCACCGAGCTGATCGAGGAGCTGCGCGCCGCGCTTCCCGAGGCGCCCGCACTGCGCCGCCGCAGGCTGAAGGCCGAGTGGGGCTTCACCGACCTGGAGTTCCGGGACGTCGTCAACTCCGGACTGCTCAACGAGCTGGCCGAGACGGTCGCCGCGGGCGCGTCGCCCCAGGCGGCGCGCAAGTGGTGGACCGGTGAGATCGCCCGCCTCGCGAACGCCGCGGGCGTCGACTCCTCGTCGCTCGTGACGGCCCAGCAGGTGGCCGAGCTGATCGAGCTGGTCGAGGCCGGCACGCTCACCGACCGCCTCGCCCGCCAGGTGCTCGAGGGCGTCATCGCCGGTGAGGGTTCGCCCGCCCAGGTCGTGGACACGCGCGGCCTCGCGGTCGTCTCGGACGACACGGCCCTGCTCGCCGCCATCGACGAGGCCCTCGCGGCCCAGCCGGACGTGCTCGCGAAGATCCGCGACGGCAAGGTGCAGGCCGCCGGCGCGGTCATCGGCGCGGTCATGAAGGCGATGCGTGGCCAGGCGGACGCGGCCCGCGTCCGCGAGCTGGTCCTGGAGCGCGCGAAGTAGCACGAGACACGACGCGACGGTGCGGTGCCCCTCCGAGGGTGCCGCGCCGTGTGCTGTTCGAGGGCCGCGAAGGTGGTGCCGACACGGGCGACCCACGGTCCCTGAGCCTGTCGAAGGGACGCGACCCAACCCGCCCGGCGGAGTTCTCCACACCCTCCACACCCTCCACACCGGGCGGAAAGTGGATGTCGGTGGTGCCTGGTTCACTGTCGGCATGGAAACACCGACGTTCCCACCACAACCCGTCCCACCCGGCGACGCGCCACCTCCGCTGGAGGCCTTCGCCGCGATGATCGACGCGGTCCGGATGTACGAGGGCTTCGCCCGCTGGGCGACGGCCTGCCGCGCCGAGGCGATCGACCACGCCCGGCTCTGGACGGAGTCCGCGGACCTCTCCGTCCCGACCACCGGCGGCCCGCGATGGACCCCGAAGGCAGCGGGACACCGCGTCCTGATCACCGAACTCGCCTGCGCTCTACGCATCTCTGAGCGAGCGGCGGAGAACCTCGTCGCCGAGAGCCAGGCGCTCGTGCACGACCTTCCCGCGACGCAGGACGCCCTCCGGAGCGGCAAGATCGGCTACCGTCACGCGCAGGTCCTGATCGACCACACGGCAACGCTCCCGCCTGCGGGCGTGGCGGCGGTGGAGGAGGCGGTGCTGCCGAAGGCCGAATCCCTGACGGTCCCGAAGCTCGACCGGGCCGCCCGGGAGTTGCGCGAGCGGCTGCACCCGGAGTCGATCGAGGAGCGGCACACCAAGTCGGTCGCGGATCGGCGTGTCGAGACGTGTCCGGCGCGGGATGGCATGGCGTGGCTGAACGCCTTCCTTCCCGCGCCCGAGGTGTTGGGCATCGAGAACCGGCTCCGCGATATCGCGGAGCAGCTCACGGGTGAGCCGGGGGAGGGCAGGACGCGCACGCAGCTCATCACGGACGCGTTCATGGACCTGCTCCTCGACGGCACTACGACAGCGGCCACAACTGACGGGAAAGCGGGGGAGACGATTCTTGTGCGGCGCATCGACGCCCCGATCGGCTCAGGCATCCGCCCGCGGGTGCTCGTGACAGTCCCGGTGCTCACCCTGCTAGGCAGGAGTGAGGAGCCAGGTTCGCTTGAGGGCTACGGGCCGATCGACGCGGACACCGCCCGCCGCATCGCGGCGAGAGCCCCGAGCTCCACCCGCATCCTCACCCATCCGGAGACGGGAGCGGTCCTCTCCGTGGGTCGGAACCGGTACGCGGTGCCGAAGGACCTGCGGACCTGGCTCCGAGTACGTGACGAGACCTGCCGCTTCCCCGGCTGCAACCGCAACGCGGGCCGGGCGGATGTGGATCACGTGACGGACTGGCAGTACGGGGGCGGCACCGACTACGGGAATCTGGTGCACCTGTGCCGGTCGCACCACCGGGTCAAGCACCACACGGCCTGGTCCTCCACCTCGGCAGGAGGAGGACGGGTGCGCTGGCTGGCGCCGAGTGGCCACGAGTACGAGACGCAGCCGGCAACGCACATCCGGCCACCGAAGCGGAAGCGCCTCCAGGCACAGGGAACCACGTCCCCGCCCCCGGACGATCCGCCGTTCTAGCGCACCCACCCGATAGGAGGGAACGTTCCGTCGCCTCGACAAGCTCAGCGACCGTGTGCCTGCACCCTGCGCGGAGAACGGACCCTCCACGGTCCCGGAGCCTGTCGAAGGGACGGGGAAACGGGGTCGCGCGTACCCGCGCGCGCCCGCGTGACGGACCACACGGTCCCTGAGCCCGTCGAAGGGACGTGACCCGGCGCGCAACCCGGCACGCGCACCGGTCGTTGCTGCAGGGTCGGTGGGGGTTCTCGGGGAGGGGGCGCCGAGGGAGCGGGTGCCTGCATAGAGTGGGCAACGTCAGCGATGGAGAGGAACACATCATGGGCTTCCTGGACAGGATTCTCGGCCGGCCGGAGCAGCCGGAGAACCAGCCGCGGCAGCGGTACGGCGCCGGTTCGGGCGCGGGGACGGGAGCGGCCGCGGGCCGCAACGAGGACGAGGTCGCCGTCGAGCGCTACCGGTACCTCCTGCGCACCGCGCCGCCGGAGACGATCGAGCAGGTGCACCTGGAGGCCTTCTCGAAGCTCAGCCCCGAGCAGCGGACCCTGCTGTTCGAGCAGCTGAAGGCGAACGCGCCCGAGGGCGAGCAGCCGGCGAACGACGACCCGGCGACGCTTGCGCGCTCGGCCACCCGCTCGGAGATGCGGCAGCCGGGCACGCTCGAGCGCTCCTACGAGGGCGGACCGGGCGCGCAGGGCGGCCGCGGCGGCATGGGTGGCGGTATGGGGATGGGTATGGGCGGCATGTTCGCCGGCTCCATGCTCGGCACCATCGCCGGCGTCGTGGTCGGCTCGGCCGTCGCGCAGGCGTTCCTGCCCGACTCCTTCTCGGACACCGGGGCGGACTCGGCCGGGGCGGACGGCGCGGGTGCGGATGGCGGGGACGCGTCCGCCGCCGACGCGGGTGACGCCGGTGGCGATTACGGCTCGGGTGGCGACTACGGCTCCGGCGGCGACTACGGCTCGGGCAGCGACTTCGGTGGCGGCGGGGACTTCGGCGGCGGGGGCGACTTCGGCGGCGGAGGGGACTTCGGCGGCTTCTAGCCACCCCGGTCGGGATTCATCGCACGGGTCACGCTTCGCTCGGCGGGCCCCGTCGGATCCCGACTCACCATCCGGCTCGCCATGCCGACGCACCATTCCGACCCACCACCCCCGCAACGACCACCCCTCCCAACGACGATGACGCCGGCGCGAATCGCGCCGGCGTCATCGTGTGTCCGGGGGGACGGCGAGGGATCAGTCCTCGAGGAACTCGTGCGCCGCCAGCTTGCGCAGGTGGGCGATCGTCTTGAGCTCCACCTGGCGGATCCGCTCGCGGGTCACGCCGTGCAGGAGGCCGATCTGCTCGTACGTCTTCGTCTGGCCGTCGACCAGGCCGAAGCGCATCGTGATGATCTCGCGCTCACGGGTGGGCAGCGATGCCACCAGTGACGCGACGTGCTCGTTCATCATGGTGACGGACACGGCGTCGAGCGGCTGCTCGGTGTCGGTGTCCTCGATGATGTCGCCGAACTCGCCGTCGCCCTCGTCGCCGAGCGCGGAGTGCAGGGAGAGGGGATCGCGGCCGCGGTCGCGGAGGTCCTTGACCTTCTCGACGGGGAGGTCGACCTCCTTGGCCACCTCCTCGATCGTGGCGTCCCGGCCGAGCTCCATGCGCAGCTCGCGCTCCATCCGGGCGATCTTGTTGATCAGCTCGACGGTGTGCACCGGGATGCGGATGGTGCGGGACTGGTCGGCCAGCGCGCGGGCGATGGCCTGGCGGATCCACCAGGACCCGTAGGTCGAGAACTTGAACCCGGTGGTGAAGTCGAACTTCTCGACCGCACGGACCAGGCCCATGTTGCCCTCCTGGATCAGATCCATGAAGAGCATGCCGCGGCCGGTGTAGCGCTTGGCGATGCTGACCACCAGGCGCAGGTTCGCGCTGACCAGGTTCTCCTTCGCGACCGCGCCGTCGTGGGCGAGCCACTTCAGGTCCCGGCGCAGCTGCGCGTCCAGGTCGGTCTCGGTGTCGAGCTTCTCCTGCGCGAACACGCCGACCTCGATCCGCTTCGCGAGCGAGACCTCCTCCTCGGCGGTCAGCAGCGGCACCTTCGACAGCTGCCGCAGGTAGTCCTTCACCGGATCGGTCGAAGCGCCGACGATTCCCTCGGCGCGCGACTCGATCTCGTCGTCGTCGTTGAGGGCGATCCGCAGCGCTGCGTCCTCGTTGGTGGTCTTGATTCGTGCCGGTGCGTCTTCGATGAGCGTCATCGTCGTGTCCTTCCTCGTAACCCCAGATGTCCGAGCCAGCGACCCCCACCCCGACGGAGGACCCACCCCCTCCCTGAGGGGGGTGGTGTCACCCTTTTGGGGGGTCACTAAGGTGAGCATAGCGTTATTTATAACGCTCGTCATGTTAATTACCCGAGAGCGGGATATGAACGCAAGGTGACGTCGCTACTCAGGAATTCGGCGGCACTACTGAGGTCGCGCGGGCGGATTGGGCCGTACGCAGGGTGGTATCCAGGGGCCCGCGGGAGGCCGGCTCAGGACGCGCGAGAGCCGTCGAGACCGCCGAGGATGTGCTCGCGCACCTTGCGGCGCAGCACCTTGCCGATGAGCGACCGGGGCAGCTCGTCGACCACCACGATGCGGCGCGGCACCTTGTACGCGCCGAGGGTGCCGCGGGCGTAGGCGCGGAGCTCGGCCTCGTCGAATCGGGCGCCGGCCGCGAGCACGACCGCGGCGGCCACCTCCTCGTCGCCGCTCTCGCGCGGGATGCCGACGACCGAGACGTCCTCGATCGACTCGTGCCCGCGCAGGGCCTCCTCGACCTCGGTGGGCGACACGTTGAAGCCGCCGGTGATGATCAGCTCCTTGATCCGGTCGACGATGCGGATGAAGCCGTCCTCATCCATGGTCACGATGTCGCCGGTGCGGAACCAGCCGCCCTCGAGGAGCACGGCGGCCGTCTCCTCCGGCTTGCCGTGGTAGCCGGAGAAGACCTGGGGGCCGCGCACCACGAGCTCGCCCGCCTCGCCGATCGCGCGGTCCTGGCTCGGATCTTCCGGATCGACGACCCGGACCTCGGTGCTCGGCAGGGGGAGGCCGACGGTTCCGGCCCGGCGGGTGTCGCCCACGGGATTCGCCATCAGCACGGGGGAGCACTCGGACAGGCCGTAGCCCTCGACGAGGTAGCCGCCGGTCTGCTCCTCCCACGGCACGACCACGGACTCGGGCAGGGCCATGGCCCCGGAGATCGCGATGTCGATGCCGCGCAGCGAGATCTTCCGCGACTCGGCCGCGCGCTGCAGCCTCGCGTAGATGGGCGGCACGGCGGGCAGGAACGTCGGGGGATGGCGCTGGACGACCTTGAGCACGAGGTCGGCGTCGAACTTGGGGAAGAGCACGAGCCGCGAGCCCATGCTCATGGCGAAGGTGAGGCAGAGCGTCAGGCCGTAGGCGTGGAACATGGGCAGCACGGCGTAGACGACGGAGGTTCCGCGCGCGATCGTGGGTACCCAGGCGCGCGCCTGCGCCGCATTCGCGTTGAGGTTGGCGTGGCTGAGCAGCGCCCCCTTGGGCGAGCCCGTCGTGCCGCTCGTGTACTGGAGAACGGCGACGTCCTCCGCCGACGGCCGCGGATGCTTCGGGTCGATGGCGGGGCCGGCCGCGATGTCGGCCCAGTCCGTGGTGCCGGCGAGCGCTGCGCCCGTCGCCCGGGCGGTCAGCGCCGCGCGGGACTCGCGCGCTTGCTTCGCCGGCAGCCGCAGGGCGAGCCGGGTGCGCAGACCCATGGCGCGGGTGACGTCGACCGAGACGATCGTCCGAGGCCGCAGCTCGTCGGGGAAGCCCTGCAGGGTGTCGCACACCTTGTCCCAGGCGATCGCAACCGTGGCCCCATGGTCCTCGAACTGATGCCGCAGCTCCCGCGGCGTGTAGAGCGGGTTGTGCTCGACCACCGTCGCGCCGAGGCGCAGCACCGCGTAGAAGGCCACGACATGCTGCGGGCAGTTCGGCAGCACGAGCGCGACCGTGTCGCCGTGCCGCACGCCCGCGCGCCGCAGCCCCTCCGCCGCCCGCGCGATCTGGTCGCGCAGCTCGGCGTACGTCGTCGTCGCGCCGAAGAACTCGAGGGCGACGTTGCCGGGGAACCGGCTCGCCGACCCCTCGAGGAGGTCGACCAGGGATCCCTCGGGAACGACGACGTCGTGCGGGACGTTCGGGGCGTAGCTGGCGAGCCACGGGCGCGGTGTGTCGATGGTCACCCGGAACACTCTAGGGTTCCGTCGCGCGCGTGTCCGGAAGGCTCCGCGGACGCCGCCGGATCGGGCCGCCGGGCCGGGCAGGTGAGGTCGGCGAGACGCCGTTGCACCCACGCCTCAGGGCCGGAAAGGGCAGGCTTCCCTCGCTAGACACGTCCTCCTCCCGGTGCTTGGCTGGCCGAATGAGCGAGCGGACGGACACGGTGGCCATTCCCGATCGAGCGGCGCTCGAGCCGCACGCGGCGAGCAGCGCGAGCCGGCTGAACTGGCTCCGCGCGGGGGTGCTCGGGGCGAACGACGGCATCGTCTCGGTCGCCGCGATCGTCGTCGGCGTGGCCGGCGCGACCTCCGCCGTCGCGCCCATCCTCACGGCCGGCCTCGCCGGACTGGTCGGCGGCGCCATCTCCATGGCGCTCGGCGAGTACGTCTCGGTCAGCAGTCAGCGGGACAGCCAGCGCGCGAGCATCGCCCAGGAGCGCCGCGAGCTCGCCGAGGACCCGGAGGGGGAGCTGCGCGAGCTCACCGAGCTGTACCGGGCTCGCGGCCTGTCGCCGGAGACGGCGGACGCCGTCGCCCGGGAGCTCAGCGAGAAGGACGCGCTGGCCGCGCACCTCTCGGCCGAGCTGAGCATCCAGGAGGAGGACGTCGTGAGCCCCTGGCACGCGGCGCTCGCCTCCGCGGTGGCCTTCACCATCGGCGCGCTGCTTCCCTTCGCCGCGATCCTGCTCTCGCCTGTCGAGGTGCGGGTTCCGGTGACGTTCGTCGCGGTGCTGCTCGCGCTCGCGTTCACCGGGGCGACGGCGGCCCGCATCGGCGGAGCCCCGGCGACCCGCGCCACCCTCCGCGTGGTGCTGGGCGGGGCGCTCGCCCTGGCCGCGACATTCGCCATCGGCACGCTGCTGGGCACGACCGGCATCGTCTAGAACCGGTTCCCTTCCCGCCTCCCCGGCGGCGTCTTCCCTGATCCGCCTCCCCGATTCCTGGGGCCGGGGCGAACTTCGGGTCTAGCCTGGTCGCACCCGATCGAAGGAGCACCCCCATGGCCGTCCTCAACCGCCCCCGCCGCGGCCGCATCATCGCCGGTGTCTGCGCCGGCCTCGCCTACCGGCTGGGCTGGAGCCCGTTCCTGGTGCGCCTGATCTTCGTGGTCTCGTGCGTGCTGCCCGGCCCGCAGATCCTCATCTACATCGCGCTGTGGATCCTCATGCCGTCGGACGACCGCCCCGTTCGCTACTAGAGACATCTCGAGCTCCCGGGGCTAATTCTCGGAGGCGAGGACCTGCTCGCGCACGGCGCGGCGCGGCACCTTCAGGCCGACGGGGTTGTTCCTCAGCCCTCCGAGGCGAGGATCTGCTCGCGCACGGCGCGGCGCAGCACCTTGCCGATGAGGGTCGTCGGAAGCTCCTCGAGCAGCACGACGCGGCGCGGCACCTTGTACGCCGTGAGCTGGTTGCGGCAGTGCGCCCGCACGGCCTCGACGTCGAGCGTGATGCCCGGCTCCGGGACCACCGCGGCCACCACGTCCTCGCCGCCGCCGGCGCGCGGGATGCCGACGACCGCCGCCTCCCTCACGCCGGGGAAGGTGCGGAGCGTCTCCTCGACCTCGGAGGGGGAGACGTTGAAGCCGCCCGTGATGATGAGCTCCTTGATGCGGTCCACGACGGTGACGAAGCCGTCCTCGTCCATCGTGACGATGTCCCCGGTGCGGAACCAGCCGTCGGCCAGCAGCACCTCGGCCGACTCGTCGGGCTTCCGCCAGTAGCCGGAGAAGACCTGGGGCCCGCGCAGCAGCAGCTCGCCCGGCTCGCCGATCGGGCGGTCCTGCGTCGGGTCCTCGGGGTCGACGACGCGCGCATCCGTGCTCGGGAAGGGCACGCCGACGGTGCCCGGCTTCCTGCTCGGCCCGATCGGGTTGCCGAGCGCGACCGGCGACGTCTCGGTGAGGCCGTAGCCCTCGACGAGGTAGCCGCCCGTGGCCTCCTCCCACCGCTCGACCGTGGAGATGGGCAGGTTCATGGCGCCGGAGATCGCGAAGCGCGCGCTCGACAGGTCGACGCCGCGCTCGGCGGCCGTCCGCACGAGGCGGTCGTAGATCGGCGGGACGGCGGGCAGGAACGTCGGCGGGTGGCGCTTCGCGGCCGCCAGCACGAGGTCGACGTCGAACTTGGGGAACAGCACCAGGCGGGCGCCGATGCTCATGGCGAAGGTGAGGCAGAGGGTGAGCCCGTACGCGTGGAACATCGGCAGCACGCCGTAGACCGTCTCGCGGCCCTCGACGAGACCCGGCACCCAGGCCCGGCCCTGCATGGCGTTGACGCGGAGGTTCAGGTGGGTCAGCACGGCGCCCTTCGGCAGGCCGGTCGTGCCGCTCGTGTACTGCAGCAGCGCGGCGTCGGTCACGCCGGGGCGGGGGACGGACGACCGGATGCGCGGGGCATCGATGAGGTCGGCCCAGCGCGTGGCGCCCGTCACCTTCGCGGTCAGCGCGCGCCGGGTGGCGCGGATGCGGGGGAGCGGCAGGCGCAGGGCGGCGCGCTTGACGAGCGGCATCGCGCTGGTCAGGTCGACCGCGATGACGTGCTCGAACGCGATGTCCGCGGGCATGCCCTGCAGCTCGCCGACGACGCGGTCCCAGGCGATCGCGACGCGCGCGCCGTGGTCCTCGAACTGGTGCCGCAGCTCCCGCGGCGTGTAGAGCGGGTTGTGCTCGATCACGATGGCGCCGAGGCGCAGGACGGCGTAGAACGCGACGACGTGCTGCGGGCAGTTCGGCAGCACGAGGGCTACGCGGTCGCCCGCCGAGACGCCCAGCCTGCGCAGTCCCTCGGCGGCGCGCTCGATCTGCTCGCCGAGCTCGCCGTAGGTGGTCTCCGCCCCGAAGAACTCCAGCGCCACCTTGCGCCGGAACCGGTCGACCGACTCGTCCATCAGGTCCACGAGGGACCCGGTGGGGATGTCGACGGTCTCGGGAACGCTGTCGGCGTAGCTGGACAGCCAGGGCCGGGGACGGTCGGTGCTCACCCGGGAATCCTATTGACGTTCCTCTCGCGCTGTCTGGGCTCGCGCTGTCCGGCGCGGCGCTGTCCGGGCTCGCGCTGTCCGACCCCGCCCTGTCCCGGCCCGAGCTGTCCAGGGGCGGCGGACTCGATCCGAAGCCGGGTGCCCGCTGGGAGCCGCGCGCGCGTCAGCCCATCGTTCCGTAGAGTCGACGGGCTCCACCGCGCACGAAAGAACCGCGCACGAAAGAAGGACCATGACCGTAGAGCTCGTCCCCGTCGATGAGCGGATGCTCGAGCGGCTCATCGTCGTCGCTGTGACCGAGGCCGCCGCCGACGACGTCGTGCCCCCGCTCGACGACTCGGGCGGCTGGAACGAGAACCGCCTCGTCTGGCTGCGCCAGTACCACCGCGACTGCCGCGCGGGACTCGACGGCCCCGCCGGCCAGGCCACCTTCGCCGTGCTCGACGACGGACACGTCGTAGGATCCGTGCGGCTCGCCCTCACGGCCGACCCGCGGGAGCTGGAGACCGGCATGTGGCTGGCGCGGTCGGCCCGGGGCCGGGGGATCGGCGCGGACGCGCTCGGCGCCGTGGCGGAGATCGCGCGCTCACGGGCCGACGCCGTGGTGCTGTGGCTGACCGAGGATCAGGAGGACGCGCGCCGCGAGCTCGAGCGGGCGGGCGCCGACCTCGGCCGCCCCGACGCCGACGGCATCCTCCGGGCGACCCTGCGGGTGGCGTCCTAGCCGCAGGGTCTTCGGTTCGTCGAGGCCTTCTCCCACCCCGGCGTCGGGCACCCCTCCCCACGCAATTCAGCAGATTCCGTCCCGGCGCCGGCGCGTCGTGCCCCTCGGACGGCGTGTCGCCTCGGATCTGCTGAATTGCGTCGCTGCTTGGTGAACGGCGCACCCGAGGTGGAGTCACGACAGGCACGCACACGCGCCGCGTCCTCCCCGCGGGCCCGGTGACGGGCTGAGACACTGGCGGGATGACCGACGCCGACGCCAGCCCGCGCACGCCGACCGACGACCCCGAGGTGACGGAGCTCGCGAGGCGACTCATCGCGATCGACTCCGTCAATCCCGACCTCGTGCCCGGCGCCGCCGGGGAGGCCGAGATCGCCGCCTTCTGCGCGGGTTGGCTCGCCGACCGCGGCTTCGAGGTCAGCCGCCTCGAGGCGACCCCGGGGCGCCCGTCCATCGTCGGGCGGCGCCGCGGCACCGGGGGAGGGCGCACCATCCTGCTGAACGGGCACCTGGACACCGTCGGCGTCTCCGGCTACGAGGGGGACCCGTTCGGCGGCGTGGTGGAGGACGGCCTGATCGCGGGACGCGGGGCGTTCGACATGAAGGGCGGCCTCGCCGCCCTGCTCGTGGCCGCCGCGCGCGCGGCCGAGACGGGACTCCGCGGGGACGTGCTCGTCGCGCTCGTCGCCGACGAGGAGTTCGGCAGCAGGGGCACCGAGGAGGTGCTCGCGTCGGTTACCGCCGACGGGGCGATCATCACCGAGCCGAGCAACCTCGAGGTGACGCTCGCGCACCGGGGCTTCGCCTGGTTCGAGGTCGAGTTCACCGGCCGGGCCGCGCACGGGTCCATGCCGGAGCAGGGGGTGGACGCCATCGCCCACGCGTCCCGCTTCCTCGCCTCCGTCGGCGTGCTCGCCGAGCGGCTCCGCAGCGGCGACCCGCACCCCGTCCTCGGTCACGGCTCGGTCCGGGTCTCCACGATCTCCGGCGGCGTCGACGCGGCGACGGTCGCGCCGTCCTGCCTGCTCACGGTGGAGCGCCGCACCCTGCCGGGGGAGACCGCGGACGGGGTGGAGGCGGGCCTGCGGGCGCTGCTCGACGACCTCGTCGCGGCCGATCCCGCCGTGTCGCCCCGGCTCACCCGGCTCGTGGCCCGCGGGGCGTTCGAGGCGCCGCTGACCTCGCCGCTCGTCGAGATCGTCCTCGCCGAGACCGAGCGCGCCCTCGGCCGGCCCGCCCGCACCCGCGGTGAGCCCTTCTGGACGGATGCCGGGCTCTTCGCCGAGGCGGGCATCCCGTGCCTGCTCGTCGGGGTGGACGGCATCGGGGCGCACGCCACGCGCGAGGTCGCGACGGTGGTGTCCCTCGCCCAGCTGGCCGTGCTGATCGAGGGCAGCGTCCGAGAGTTCTGCCGCTGACACGTGCCGGAGCCGCGATCCCCGCCGCGGCTGACCCTCGCCGCTGACGTCGGGAGTGGTTACCGGGCCGGCCTCAGCGCGGGATGCGGTGCAGCGTCACCGCGCGAAGATCGCCGTCGGTGACCGTCGCGGTGAGGTACGTGCAGTGCGGCTGGCGCCGCCGGTCGGTGGGGGAGCCCGGGTTCAGCAGCCGCATCCCGTTCGGCGTCACGGTGTCCCAGGGGATGTGGCTGTGGCCGAAGACGAGCACGTCGACGTCGTCGAACGCCTCGTCCATCCGCCGCTCCCGGCCGGTGGAGGCCCCGGTCTCGTGCACGACGGCGAACCGGAGGCCGTCGATCTCGACCCGGGCGACCTCGGGCAGCCGTTCGCGCAGCTCGGGCCCGTCGTTGTTGCCCCAGCACGCGATGAGGCGGGCCGAGCGGGCCTCGAGGCGGGTCAGCGTCTCGGCGTCCACCCAGTCGCCGGCGTGGAACACGACGTCCGCCGCGTCGACCGCGCTCCACAGTTCCGGCGGCAGGTCCTTCGCCCGCTTGGGAAGGTGGGTGTCGGACATCAGCAGCAGTTCGGTCATCCTGCGCAGGCTACTCGGCGGTTCCTCCCGCTCGGTAGTCTCGGCGGGTGGCATTCCTTCTCCGCGCCCTCACCGCAGACGACGCGACCCAGATCACGGACCTCAACAACGCGGCCGTGCCGGCCGTCCCCGAGATGACCGAGGAGGACCTCGACGCGCTGCGCGAGATGGCGGACGTCGCGCTCGCCGTCATCGACGAGGAGCAGCCGCAGCGGGTGCTGGGCTTCGTGCTGGCCATGCACCCGGGCTCGCCCTACGACAGCGAGAACTACCGCTGGTTCGAGGAGCGCGGCGGCAACGGCCTGTACGTCGACCGGATCGTCGTGGGCGGCGGCATGCGCGGCCGGGGCCTCGGCCAGGTGCTCTACGCGAGCGTGTTCGGCGCCGCCGAGGCCGAGGGGCGGGCGGAGGTCACCTGCGAGGTGAACGTCGAGCCGCCGAACCCCGGGTCCCTCGCCTTCCACTCCCGGCTCGGCTTCGCCGAGGTCGGGCGGCAGGCGACCAAGGGCGGCTCCGTCGTGGTCGCGCTGCTCGCGGCGCCCCTCCCGCGGGCCCGCCGCCCCCTCGCGGGCGACTAGCTTCAGGCAGCGCCTCAGCGCCTCAGCGCCTCAGCGGCGGTGCGTCTCAGCAGCCTCAGCGGCGGTGCGCCGGCCGGGACAGGGCGGACGGCCACCAGATCCGCCGGTCGAGGTCGAAGGCGAGCGCCGGCACCAGGAGCGAGCGCACCACCAGCGTGTCGAGCAGCACGCCGAACGCGACGATGAACGCGATCTGGGCGAGGAACAGGATGGGGATGACGCCGAGCGCGGCGAACGTCGCCGCGAGCACGATCCCCGCCGACGTGATGACGCCGCCGGTCGCGCTGAGGCCGTGCAGGACGCCGGCGCGCGTGCCCCGCGCGATGCTCTCCTCGCGGACCCGCGTCATGAGGAAGATGTTGTAGTCCACGCCGAGGGCGACGAGGAACACGAACGCGAACAGGGGCACCGAGGGGTCGGCCCCGGGGAAGCCGAAGATGCCGTCGAAGACCAGCGCGGAGACCCCGAGGGCGGCGGCGAAGGACACGGTGACGCTGAGGATCAGCAGCACCGGGGCGACGATGCTGCGCAGCAGCAGCATGAGGATCACGAGGATGACGGCGAGCACGATCGGGATGATCAGCGTGCGGTCGTGGATGCTCGTCTCGTTCGTGTCGAGCGCGGTGGCGGTCACGCCGCCGACCAGGGCGCCGGGGTCGACGTCCCGCACGGCCGAGCGGAGCTCGCGGACCGTCTGCTCCGCCTCCTCGGAGTCCGCCGCCGACGCGAGCGTCGCCTGCAGCAGCACGCGCCCGCCGGACTCGGTCGGTGCGGCGCCGGGCGCGAAGCCGGGCGCGGCGTCCGACCCGACGGGGATGGTGCCGCTCGGGCTGTCCGCGGAGGCCGCGACGACGGAGTCGACGCCGTCGACCGCCGTGACGGCGTCCGCGAGCCCGTCCACGTCCTCGGCCGATCCCACGATGATCGCGGGGCTGCCGGACCCGCCCGGGAAGTGCTCGCCCAGCTCGGCCTGGCCGTCGCGCGCCTCGGAGGCGCCGAGCACGAGGTCGCTCTGCGGCACGCCGTTCGCGCGGAGCCCGAGGAGACCCGCCGACATCACGAGCAGCAGGAGGGTGGACAGCACCCACACCGGGCGGGCTTGCCGGGTGATCAGGCGTGAGACGGCGGGCCACACGCCGCGACCGGTCGTGCCCGCGCTCGCGGGGTGCGCGCTGCCGAATGCCGGCCGGAGCGGCCAGAACGCGCCTCGGCGGAAGACGTAGAGCAGGGCGGGGAGCAGGGTGAGCGCCCCGAGCACGCTGAACGCGATGCCGATGGCGGCCACCGGGCCCAGCGCCTTGTTGGAGTTGAGGTCGCTGAGCAGCAGGCAGAGCAGACCGGCGATCACCGTGCCGCCGCTCGCGACGATCGGCTCGACGCTGCCGCGCAGGGCCGCTCGCGTCGCGTCCCACGCCGTCTCGTGGTCGCGCAGGGCCTCCCGGAAGCGGGAGGTGTAGAGCAGGGCGTAGTCGGTCGCCGCGCCGATGACGAGGATGAACAGGATGCCCTGCACCTGCCCGTTGATCGTCACGAGATCCGCGTAGGCGAGCCACCAGACGGCGAGGATGCTCGCCGAGAGGGAGAAGATGGCCGTCCCGAGCACGAGGAAGGGGAGCAGCGGCGACCGGTAGACGAGCAGCAGGATGACGAACACCGCGGCGAGGGCGACGCCGAGCAGCAGCCCGTCGATGCCCGCGAACGCCGCGGTCAGGTCCGCGGTGAAGCCGGCCGGTCCGGTGACGAACGCGTCCAACCCGTCCGGCGCCCCGTCGGCGAGCGCCTCGCGGAGCTCCGCCACAGCCTCGTCCACCTCGGCGGACCCGGCCAGCTGGGCGATGACCTCGATGGCCTCGCCGTCCTCGCTCGGGATCGCGGGGCTCGTGCCCTCGACCGACTCGAGATCGGCCAGTCGGGGCACGAGCTCTTCGGCGAACGCGCGGTCCTCGTCGGTGAGGCCGCCGTCCCGCGTCAGGAGGAGGATGCCCGGAGCGCCCTCGGACTCGCTGAAGTCGCCGATGAGGCCCTGCACCTGCGTCGCCTCGGAGCTGGCGGGGAGGAAGCTCGTCTGGTCGTTGGTGGACACCTCGCTGATGCGCCCGAAGTACGGGCCGCCCACCGCACCGACGCCCAGCCAGACCAGGATCAGGACGACGGGGATCAGGATGCGGAGGGCGCGAGGGGGCATGGCTCGACGGTACCCGATTAGTCAGCAGGCTGACTAATCACTCCGAAACGCGCTCGGGGTGCCGATCAGCCGGGGATGCGACGTGGAGTGCCGCCCTACGCCTCGGGCGTGTCCTCGTCCTCGTCGTCCGCCGTGTCGGTGGGGTGCACGCGCTGCGCGCCGTGCTCGTCGCCGTCCGGCTCGACGCCGTAGCGGTCTTCGCCGAGCGCGCGTACCGAGCGCACGGCGTCGGCGAGGGCGGGGTCCTGGTGGTCGCTCATGTGCCCACCATACGAGGTTCAGTGATCGGCGGCCGGGCCACCCGTAGCGGTACCGGCGGCGGGGGGTCACAATCGACAGAGCATTCGTCCGCCCCTGCGCCGACGACGGCTCGTCGCCGGACACCCGTCGCACCACACGATTCTCGAGGGACACCCATGGGGAAGTACGTCGCTCTGCTTCGCGGGATCAACGTCGGAACCGCGAAGGGCGTCGCCATGGCGGACCTCCGCGCCGTCTTCGCGGAGCTGGGCTACGAGGACGTCGAGACCGTGCTCCGGAGCGGCAACGTGGTGTTCTCGTCGCCGAGGAAGCTGCCCGCCAGCGCCGCGGTGCAGATCGAGGACGCCCTCCTGATGCGCACGGGGGTGCAGTCCTCCGTCCTCGTCTTCGACGAGGAGTCCTTCCGCGGCATCGCGGACGCGAACCCTCTCGTCGACGTCAGCGAGGACGACTCGCGCCTCGTCGTGACGTTCCTCGGCCGACCGCTCGAGGAGGACGAGTGGGAGTCCGCCGACATCGCGCGTCCGGGGGAGTCGATGCTGGCGCCGGAGCAGCTCGCGATCGGCCGCGCCGCGCTCTACCAGTGGTGCCCGGAGGGGATCCTGCAGTCGAAGGTGCCCGCCCGCTTCTGGAAGCAGTTCTCGCACGGCGTGACCCAGCGCAACTGGCGCACCGTCACGAAGCTGCTCGCGCGGCTCGAGGCCTGACGGACGGGGCGCGGACACCATGTGGCGGACCCCGGGCAAGACCTGGCGGGTGGCGGAGGACTCCCCGACCGACCTGCTGATCGCCCTGTACCTGCGCGACGCGGCCGGCCTGCTGCCCGCGGGCGACCCCATGCTGCCGCCCATCGACCCGCCGATCGCGCCCACCTTCGTGCCGCCCTCGTCGTTCGCGGTGCATGCCGCGCGGGAGCCGCGCCCGTCGCCCGAGCCCGGGCCGCAGGAGCGCATGGATGCGCTCCGCCGGGAGTGGGAGGCGTGGTGGCAGCGGCTCGTCCGACCGCCGACGTTCCCCAAGCTCTGGGACCTCGAGCCGCCCGGCTTCGATGCCTTCGCCGGGTCGCCGGAGCTGCGCCGGCTGCTCGCGGAGCGGTTCCGCGACGCGCGACGCTGGGCGGGTGCCCGGCACGAGGAGTTCGGCGACGCGGCCGTGGAGCGCATCCACCGGGGCGACCACGATGTGAACGCGGTCGTCGTCGCCCGGGAGAAGGAGCTCGGCCGTCGGGCCGAGCCGTTCCACCTCGACGTGCTCGTGCTGCCCGTCGCCGACCGCGACATCTGGATCATCGGCCCCTCGTCGATCGTCGTGAGCACCCGGCTGCGGAACGACTCCGCCGCGTTCCGCGAGGCCATGACGCCGCTGGTGCACGCCCTGGCGTGAGCCGCCCGGCTGGTTCTCCATCGTTCCGGCGTGCTCGGGAACCGGCGGGGGCTTCCCAGGGGCCGTGGTTAGGGTCATCGACGTGGGTGGCGTGACTGAGGCATGGCGGACGAGGCTCCTGGAGCTCTTCTCGGGGACGGCGGACGGGCGACCGGCCTGGGTGACGGCCATCGAGGACGGCGATGACGGCGGATACTTCGGCCCGGGTTCCGCGGCGTGGGCCGTGCACGGCGGAATGCCGACGCTCGTCGCCGGCATCCGCGCGCTGCTGATGCAGACGCTGCACCCCGGCGCCATGGCCGGCGTGCACGACTGGTCGCGCTACAGGGAGGACCCGCTCGGCCGGCTCACCGGCACGATCCGCTGGCTGATCACGGTGACGTTCGCCGACACCACGACGGCCATCGAACAGAGCGAGCGCGTGAAGGGCTACCACGGGCGGGTGCGGGGCACCTATCTCGATGCCCGCGGCGAGGAGCAGCCCTACAGCGCCGGGGACCCCGAGCTGCTGTCCTGGGTGCACATCGTGTTCACCGACGCGTTCCTCTCGACGCACCGCATCTGGGGCTCGCCGATCCCCGGCGGCCCCGACCAGTACGTGCGCGAGTGGGGCAAGGCCGGCGAGCTGATGGGCGTGCCGACGCCGCCCCGCTCGGAGGAGGAGCTGCGCGCGCAGATCTCCGCGTTCCGCGACCGCGGCATCCTGAAGAGCGACGAGCGCGTCGCCGAGACCGTGCGCTTCATCCAGCACCCACCGTTGCGCCGGGAGATGCTGCCCGGCTACCGCATCCTGTTCGCGGGCGCCGTCGCGTCGCTGGAGCCGGAGTACCGCGAGATGCTCGGTCTGAAGCTCCCCGCCCTGGGGCCGATCCCGCTGCCGGCGATCGCCGCGACCCGGGTCACGCTGTCCGCGGTCGGCGCGGCGCTCGGCACGAGGTCCCCGAGCGAGGAGGCCGCCCGCCGGCGCATCGCGCGCGTGGCCGAGGCCCGCTCCGACGCCGCGGAGTGACCCGCGGCCCCTCCCGCGCTGCGTGATGCCGTGCGAGGTCCTACCGGCTCCCGCGGGGAGTGTCGGTGGCGTCGGTTATCGTGCTGCTGACACGAGTGGCGAGGCGGTCGACCGATGAGCAAGAACGACGGGAGCAACCGTCAGGTCTCCGGCGACTCCGTGGACGACTCGGCCGCCACCATCCTGCACATCGACATGGACGCGTTCTTCGCGTCCGTCGAGCTGCTCGACCATCCGGAACTGCGTGGCACGCCCGTGATCGTGGGCGGCACGGCGGGGCGCGGCGTCGTCACCTCCGCGACCTACGAGGCCCGGCGCTACGGCGTACGGTCCGCCATGCCGATGTCGCAGGCGATGCGGCTGTGCCCGCGGGCGACGGTGCTGCCGTCGCACTACGAGAAGTACGGCGAGTACTCGAGGCGCGTCATGGAGATCTTCCGCAGCGTGACCCCGCTCGTGGAGCCGCTCAGCATCGACGAGGCGTTCCTCGACGTCGCGGGCGCGCGTCGCCTGTTCGGCTCGCCCGGGCAGATCGCGCGGGACATCCGCGCCCGGGTGCTCGACGAGACGGGCCTCACCTGCTCCGTGGGCGCGGCGTCGGCGAAGTTCGTCGCCAAGATGGCCTCGACCCGCGCGAAGCCCGACGGCATGCTCGTGGTGCCCGCGGACCGCACGCTCGAGTTCCTGCATCCGCTTCCCGTCGGCGCGCTCTGGGGCGTCGGCAGGACGACCCAGGAGTCGCTCGAGCGCCGGGGGCTGCGCATCATCGGCGACATCGCGGCGACGCCGCCGGACGCGCTGCGGCGCATGCTCGGCGAGGCCGCGGGCAGCAAGCTGCACGACCTGTCCTGGGGGCGCGACCCGCGCCGCGTGAACACGCACCGCGCCGAGAAGAGCATGGGGCACGAGAACACGTTCGGCATCGACGTCGTCGACCCGGACCGCGTGCGGCGCGAGCTGCTCGGCCAGGCCGACCGCGTCGCGGTGCGGCTGCGCCGGGCCGGCTTCGAGGCCCGCACGGTCGCGCTCAAGCTGCGCTACGCGGACTTCACGACCATCACGCGGTCCCGCACCCTCGCGGAGCCCACGGACCTGGGCCGGCGCATCTACGAGGAGGTGCGCGACATCTACGAGGGTGTGCGCAAGCCGGGGGACCGGGTGCGCCTCGTCGGCGTGCGCGGCGAGCAGCTCGTGGAGGCCGGCGGCGCCGCGCTGTCGCTCTGGGACCCGGACGAGGACTGGCGCGTCGCGGAGCGCACGGTGGACGCGGCGACGGAGCGCTTCGGCCGAGGCGTCGTGCGCCCCGCATCCCTGGTGAAGCCGCCCCGCCCCGCGTCGCCGACCAGCGAGCAGTAGTACTCCGGAGATTGCGCCGGCTTCTGCTCGACGTCCACGGTTCCAGCGCACCCGTCGCGTTCCGAGTTCAGGCTGGAACGACGACACGCCGCATCCGGGGCGTCCCGGATGCGGCGTGTCGCAGCACAGCCTGAATGGCGAACCTGGCCCGTCAGGGGCGGCGTGCTGTCGTGCGGTGTGGTGCTGTCGTGCGGGTGTGGTGCTGTGGTGCTTAGACGGGGCGGGACTCCGGCGAGTTGGTGAGGTTCGCGTCGGTCGACGCGAACTCGCCGATGGCGTCGTCGATCTTCGAGAGCACCTCGGCGTCGAGCGTCACGCCCGCCGCCTTGACGTTCGACTCGACCTGCTCCGGGCGGGAGGCGCCCATGATCGCGGAGGCGACGTTGTCGTTCTGCAGCACCCAGGCGATGGCGAGCTGCGCCATGGTGAGGCCGAGGTCGTTCGCGATCGGCTCGAGCTTCTGCACGCCCTCGAGGATGTCGTCGTTGAGGAAGCGCTTGACCATGTCGGCGCCGCCCTTCTCGTCGGTCGCGCGGCTGCCCTCGGGCAGCGGGGCGCCCGGCTTGTACTTGCCGGTGAGCACGCCCTGGGCGATGGGGGACCAGACGATCTGGGAGATGCCGAGCTCCTTGGAGGTCGGCACCACCTCCGACTCGATGACGCGCCAGAGGGCCGAGTACTGGGGCTGGTTCGAGATCAGCTGGAAGCCGAGCGTCGTCGCGAGCTCGTGGCCGGCGCGGATCTGGTCCGCGGTCCACTCGCTGACGCCGATGTAGAGGGCCTTGCCCTGGCGCACGATGTCGGCGAACGCCTGCATCGTCTCCTCGAGCGGGGTCTCGTAGTCGTAGCGGTGGGCCTGGTAGAGGTCGACGTAGTCGGTCTGCAGGCGGCTCAGCGAGCCGTTGATCGACTCCATGATGTGCTTGCGGGAGAGCCCGACGTCGTTGTGTCCTGCGGGGCCGGTGGGCCAGTAGACCTTGGTGAAGATCTCGAGCGACTCGCGGCGCTCGCTCTTCAGCGCGTCGCCCAGCACCTGCTCCGCGGCCGTGTTCGCGTAGGCGTCCGCGGTGTCGAAGGTGGTGATGCCGACCTCGAGGGCCTTGCGCACGCAGCTCGTCGCCACGTCGTTCTCCACCTGGGATCCGTGGGTGAGCCAGTTGCCGTACGTGATCTCCGAGATCTTGAGGCCGGAGTTGCCGAGGTATCTGAATTCCATGAAGAAAGCCTAGGCTCGGGCGCTTGCCGGTGCGGCCGGTCCGCGCGATCGCCCACCCCCCTAACGGCTCCTGCCCAGGCAGGGGCATCGTGCGCAGCTTCAAGCTGGGCAGGAAACCCCTGCCTGGGCAGGAGCGAGGGTGGTGCGTGGTGGTGCGTAGTGCGGTGGTGCGGTGGTGGTGCGGCGTGCGGTGGTGGTGCGTCGTGCGGTGGTGCGGTCAGTCCGTGATCGGGCCGAGGATCGCCGCCGAGTGCGCGGGCAGGCTGAGGTTCTCCTCGTCCAGGTCCACGCCGGCGGCCGTCGCGAACAGCAGCTGCGCGGGCTGGCCGAGCACGGGCAGGCCCGCGTCCTCGTCCGCGAAGTTGATCACGATGGAGAGCTCGCCGCGGTTCAGCACGAACACGCGCGACTCCTCGTCGTACTCGGTCGACGTCTCGGCGAAGCGCGGGTCGGTCAGCGCGGAGTACTGGCGGCGCAGCGCGATCAGGTCGCGATAGACGCTGAACAGCCGCGCGTGGGTCGACTCCGCGGCGTCGCCCGTCGAGCCGTAGAGCTCCGACCAGTCGAGCTTCGAGTTGGTGAACGTCGACGGATCCTGGGGATCCGGAACGACCGACTCGTCCCAGCCCATGCGGGCGAACTCCGCGATGCGCCCCTTGGCCGTGGCCTCGGCGAGCTCGGGCTCCGGGTGCGACGTGAAGAACTGCCACGGCGTCGTCGCGCCCCACTCCTCGCCCATGAATAGCATGGGCGTGAACGGCGACGTGAGGGTGAGCACGGCGGCGATCGCGAGCTGGCCCTCGTCGAGGGTCGCGCTCAGCCGGTCGCCGATCGCCCGGTTGCCGATCTGGTCGTGGTTCTGGTTCGCGATCACGAGGCGCCACGTCGGGGTCTTCGCCCGGTCGATCGGGCGCCCGTGCAGGCGACCGCGGAAGCTCGAGTAGGTGCCGTTGTGGTAGAAGCCCTCGGTGAGCACCTTGGACAGGGCCTCGAAGGAGTTGAAGTCCTCGTAGTACCCGGTGGTCTCGCCGGTGAGCGAGACGTGGATGACGTGGTGCATGTCGTCGCTCCACTGCCCGGTGAGGCCGTACCCGTTGGCCTCGCGCGAGGTGATGAGCTTCGGGTCGTTGAGGTCGGACTCCGCGATCAGCGTGAGCGGCCGGCCGACGTTGGCGGACAGCACGTCCACCTCGGCGGCGAGCTCCTCGAGGATGTGCACGGCGCGGTGGTCGACGAGCGCGTGCACCGCGTCGAGGCGCAGGCCGTCGACGTGGTAGTCGCCCAGCCACATCAGCGCGTTGTCGATGATGTAGTCGCGCACGTGATCGGAGTGCTCGCCGTCCAGGTTCACCGACGCGCCCCAGGTGTTCGCGCTCGCCTCGTGCAGGTACGGGCCGAACATCGGCAGGTAGTTGCCGGACGGGCCGAGGTGGTTGTACACGACGTCCTGGATCACGCCGATGCCGCGGGCGTGGCACGCGTCCACGAAGCGCTGGTAGGCGGCGGGGCCGCCGTAGCCCTCGTGCACGGTGTACCACAGGACGCCGTCGTAGCCCCAGTTGTGCGTGCCGTTGAAGCCGTTGACCGGCAGCACCTCCACGAAGTCGACGCCGAGGTCGACCAGGTGCTCGAGGCGGTCGATGGCCGAGTCGAGGGTCCCCTCGGGGGTGAAGGTGCCCACGTGCATCTCGTAGATCGTGCGCCCGGCCAGCTGGCGGCCGGTCCAGGCGGAGTCGGTCCAGGAGAACGCGTCCGGGTCGAACGTCTGCGAGAGCTTGTGCACGCCCTCCGGCTGACGCCGCGAGCGGGGGTCGGGCACCGGGGTGTCCGAGTCGTCGATGAGGTAGCCGTACCGCGCATCCGGTCCGGCGCCCTCGATCGGCTCGGCGGGCACCCACCAGCCGTCCTCGGCGGGCGTCATGTCCACGCGGGAGCCGTTCAGCTCGAGCGTCACCCTCTCGGCGGAAGGCGCCCACACGTCGAAGCGGTCGTCGGTCATTTCTGTCCTCCATCCATGCGCGCCAGGAGCGCTACCGGGTAGTGCGCGAGCAGGGAAGCGAGCCCGACGCGGCCGCCCTCGACGGTGCGGCCGCCGACGTGGTCGACGTACCTGCCCTCGGGGACGGTGATGTGGGTGTCACCCCAGCCGCCGCCGTCGGCGAGTCCGACGGGCAGGCGGGTCGCGACGGTGATCGCGCCGCCGCGGTCGAAGGCCAGCACGTGCTCCGCAGCGGCCCCGGTCGCGTACACGGGCTCGTAGCCCGTGAACAGGTCGGTCCGCTCGCGGCGCAGGCGCAGGGCGCGCGCGGTCACGAGCAGTTTGGCCGCGCCCGTCTCGTCGATCGGGGGCTGCGCGCCCGCGCTGATGGCGTCGAGCGCGGCGCGGCGCGCCGTGAAGTCCACCGGGCGGCGGTTGTCGGGGTCGACGAGGCTCGTCTCCCACAGCTCGCTGCCCTGGTAGACATCGGGCACGCCCGGCGCGGTGAGCTGCACGAGCTTCGCGGACAGGGCGTTCGACCAGCCGTAGCCGCTCAGCCGGTCGTACAGGCCGCCGATGATGGAGCCGGCGCGCGGGTCGTCGAACGCGGCGTCGACGAGCGCGTGCATGGCGCGCTCGAACTCCTCGTCCGGCGCCGTCCACATCGTGGAGTTGCCCGCCTCGCGGGCGGCCTTCTCGACGTAGGCGTGCAGGCGGTCCCGGGACGCCGGCCAGGCACCCAGGATCGTCTGCCAGATGAGGTTCTCGAACGGGCCGTCGTCGAGCGGCGCGATCTCGCGCAGCGACTCGAGGTAGCCCGCCCAGGCGTCCGGCAGCTCGGAGAGCACGTTCACGCGCGCCCGCACGTCCTCGCCACGCTTCGTGTCGTGCGTCGACATCGTGGTCATGGAGTGCGGCAGCTCCGCCTGGCGGCGGGCCTGGCGCTCGTGGAACTCGGGCACGGTGATGGCGAACTCCGACGGGTCGGCCCCCACCTCGGTGAGGGAGACGAGCCGGGTGTACCGGTAGAACGCGGTGTCCTCGACGCCCTTCGCCATGACCATGCCGCTCGTCTGCTGGAAGCGCCGCGCGGCGGGGTGCGAGACGTCGGACAAGACCGGCACGAGCAGGTCGATGACGTCGACCAGGTCCGGGCGGTAGTGCTTCGCGCGCTCGACCGCCTCGTCCAGGTGCTCGCGGCCGTAGGGGAGGTACGAGCGGTAGACGGGGAAGCAGGCGAGCAGCTCGGCCATCCCGTCCGCGAGACGGTCGTCGGTCGAGCCGACGGACTCGGGCGCCGCCTTGCCCTCCGCGGGCTCGGGGTCGGGGGTCACGCCGGGCAGGAGGCGGGTGAGCCGCAGGACCTCGGAGCGCAGGATGCCGTCGGCGATCGCGCGCTTGGTGCCGTGGATCATGTCCTCCCAGGAGACGGGGGACTGCTCGTCGATGCCGCGCAGGCGCGAGTCGAGCACGTCGAGCCCGTCCTGGCCCTCGGGGTCCACGAACACGCGGTCCAGCGTCGCGAGCGCGTCGTATCCCGTCGTGCCGGCGGTCTTCCACTCGGCCGGCATGCGCTCGTCGCCCTCGAGGATCTTCTCGACGAGCACGTACGCGCCGCCGGTGGCCTTCGCCAGCGACTCGAGGTACTCGCCCGGATCGAACAGGCCGTCCGGGTGGTCCACCCGGAGCCCGTCGACGAGGCCCTCGGTGAACCAGCGCACGATCTCCGCGTGCGACTCGTCGAACACCCAGGGCACCTCGACCTTGACGCCGGCGAGCGTGTTCACCGCGAAGAAGCGACGGTAGTTGAGCTCGGCGTCGGCGCGGCGCCAGTTGACGAGCTCGTAGTTCTGCCGCTCGTGCACGGTCCTGGCGTCCGCGTCGTCGTCGGCGGTGCCCGGCGCGAGGGGGAAGCGGTTGTCGTAGTAGTGCAGCTCCTTCGTGCCGGAGCCGTCCGGGGCGACCGCGATCTCGAGCCGGTCGAGCTCGCCGTCGCCGTCGCCGAGCACGGGCAGGCGCACCTTGCCCGCGCCGAACTCCCAGTCGACGTCGAACGCCTCCGCGTAGCGGCTGCCCTGGCCGTGGGTCAGGAGATCCCACCACCAGACGCTCTGCACGGGCGTGGCGACGCCCACGTGGTTCGGCACGATGTCGACGAGCACGCCGAGACCGAGCGAGTGCGCGACGTCCGCCGCGTGCTTCAGGCCCTCGGCCCCGCCGCGGACGGGATCCACCTGGGAGTGGTCGGTCACGTCGTAGCCGTGGTCCGACCCCTCCTCGGCCTTGAGCAGCGGCGAGAAGTAGACCCAGTCGGCGCCGAGGTCGCGCACGTACTGGAGGGTGTCCGCCGCGGTGTTCAGGTCGAACGACTCGCGGATCTGGAATCGATAGGTGCTGACGGGAAGGCGCACTACATCACCGGCTTTCCGGTCGTCATGGCGGTCGGGGGCTGGGTCGCGCCGGCCGCGGCCTGGGCGAGCGATGCGGAGACCGAGTGGTCGGGCTCCACCTCGGGCTGCAGGTAGGCGCGGAGCACGGCGAGGGACTTGCCCTGCACGACGATCTCGGAGCCTGCGGCGACGGGCTCGGCGTCCGTGCCCTCGCCCGCGGTGTTCACCACGAGCTCCCAGGCGGGCGAGTACTCGTCGGTCGGCAGAGAGAAGGTCACGGCGTCGTCGTGCGCGTTGAAGAACAGCACGAAGGAGTCGTCGGTCACCCGCTCGCCCCGGGCGTCACGGCCGCCGACGCCCTGGCCGTTGAGGAACACGCCGACGGTGCGGTCGAAGCCGGTGTCCCAGTCCTCGGGCTCCATGGCGTTGCCGTCGGACTTCAGCCACACGATGTCGGGCAGGGGCTCGCCCTCGCCGCGGCGCACCGGGCGGCCGTCGAAGAAGCGGCGGCGACGGAAGACCGGGTGGCTCTGGCGCAGCTGCGCGATGGCCGAGGTGAACTCGATGAGGGGGAGGTCGGCCTGGTCCCAGTGCACCCAGCTGATCTCGGAGTCCTGCGCGTACGTGTTGTTGTTGCCCTGCTGGGTGCGGCCCAGCTCGTCGCCGTGCAGGATCATCGGCACGCCCTGGGAGAGCAGGAGCGTCGCGATGAAGTTGCGCTGCTGCTTGGCGCGGGCGCGGTTGATGTCCTCGTTCTCCGTCGGACCCTCCTCGCCCATGTTCCAGGAGCGGTTGTGGGACTCGCCGTCGTTGTTGTCCTCACCGTTCGCGTCGTTGTGCTTCTCGTTGTAGGAGACGAGGTCGCGGATGGTGAAGCCGTCGTGCGCGGTGACGAAGTTGATCGAAGCCACCGGGCGGCGCCCGTCGTGCTCGTAGAGGTCGGCCGAACCCGTGATGCGGGCGGCGAACTCGCCGAGCGCGGACTCCTCGCCGCGCCAGAAGTCACGGACCGTGTCGCGGTACTTGCCGTTCCACTCCGTCCACTGGGGCGGGAAGTTGCCGACCTGGTAGCCGCCGGGGCCGACGTCCCAGGGCTCGGCGATCAGCTTGACCTGCGAGACCACCGGGTCCTGCTGCACGAGCTCGAAGAAGGTGGAGAGCTTGTCCACGTCGTAGAACTCTCGGGCGAGGGTCGAGGCGAGGTCGAAGCGGAAGCCGTCGACGTGCATCTCGGTGACCCAGTAGCGCAGGCTGTCCATGATCAGCTGCAGCGAGTGCGGGTGGCGGACGTTCAGCGAGTTGCCGGTGCCCGTGTAGTCCATGTAGTACTGCTGGTCGTCGTCCACGAGGCGGTAGTAGGCCTCGTTGTCGATGCCCTTGAAGGACAGGGTGGGGCCGAGGTGGTTGCCCTCCGCGGTGTGGTTGTAGACCACGTCGAGGATGACCTCGATGCCCGCCTCGTGCAGGGCGCGGACCATGCCTTTGAACTCCTGCACCTGCTGGCCGCGCTCGCCGGTCGAGGCGTACTCGTTGTGCGGGGCGAAGAAGCCGATGGTGTTGTAGCCCCAGTAGTTGCGGAGGCCCTTCTCGATGAGGGTGCTGTCCTGCACGAACTGGTGCACGGGCATGAGCTCGATCGCGGTGGTGCCGATCTTCCGCAGGTGCTCGATGATCGCCGGGTGGGCGATGCCGGAGTACGTGCCGCGCTGCTCCTCGGGGACCTCGGGGTGCAGCTGGGTGAGGCCCTTCACGTGGGCCTCGTAGATGATGCTCTCGTTGTAGGGCGTGCGCGGCGGGCGGTCGCCGGCCCAGTCGAAGAAGGGGTTGATCACGACGCCGAGCATCATGTGCGGGCCCGAGTCCTCGTCGTTGCGGGAGTCGGGGTCGCCGAAGTTGTAGGAGAACAGCGACTGGTCCCAGTCGATCGAGCCGCAGGTCGCCTTCGCGTACGGGTCGAGCAGCAGCTTGTTGGGGTTGCTGCGCTTGCCGGACTTCGGGTCGTACTCGCCGTGCACGCGGTAGCCGTACTTCTGGCCGGGCTGCACCGTCGGCAGATAGGCGTGCCACACGAACGCGTCGACCTCGGTCAGCTCGACGCGGGTCTCCTGACCGTCGTCGTCGATGAGGCACAGCTCGATGCGCTCGGCCGCCTCGCTGAAGATCGCGAAGTTCGTGCCACTCCCGTCGAAGGTCGCGCCGAGGGGGTAAGGGGAACCGGGCCAGGTCTGCATGCATCCTCCGGATGTAAGAAGTGGGGGGAGAGTTCAAAGGTATAGGAGCGTCGGGACGCCTGCGGACGGCGCCGAAGGGCTTGACGGCGCCGGGTTTCCGGGGTGCGGGAGCCGGATCCTGTGCGTCGGGTGAGAACTGGTCGGGAACGGCGCGACCCCATTCGGCCGGGCGTAGGTTCGGACCCGTTCCGAATATCACTACGAGAGGGGAACCCCTGTGAGCACCGTCAAGTCGGACATCGACGTGAACGTCCCGATCAGCGTCGCCTACAACCAGTGGACCCAGTTCGAGTCCTTCCCCCAGTTCATGGGCGGCATCGACTCGATCACCCAGAGCGACGACACGCACACGCACTGGAACGTGTCCATCGCGGGCATCAAGCGCGAGTTCGACGCCGAGATCACCGAGCAGAAGCCTGACGAGCGCGTCGCCTGGAAGAGCATCGGCGGCGAGACCCACGCCGGCGTCGTGACCTTCCACCGCATCGCAGACGACCAGACCCGCGTCTCCGTGCAGCTCGACTGGAAGCCGGAAGGCATCGTCGAGAAGGTCGGCGCCCTCCTGCAGGTCGACGACATCCAGATCGACCGCGACCTGCACCGCTTCAAGGAGCTCATCGAGTCCAACGGCTTCGAGACCGGCGCCTGGCGCGGCACCGTCGAGCGCGAGCCCGACGCGACCGGTCGCTGACCCGCCCCCGGCGGAGCGGCAGCACCCCGGCACTCGAACGACGAAAGGCCCGGCCTCGTGCCGGGCCTTTCGTGCGTTCTACGTCGGGGGGCGCAGGGTTCAGGTGTCGGGGGAGAGGCCCCGCGTCAGCGGCGGCGGCCGGCGAGGGCGGGGATGACGACCCAGAAGAGCAGGATCACGACGAGGGTCCCGACGGCCGAGACCACCCCGGCGGTCCTCGTCCACACGACGTCGAAGATGAGCAGCGAGACGCCGGAGATGGTGAGGGCGATGCCCACGAGCGCGGCCTGCAGGAAGCCGTGGCCGATGCGCACGATCGCGTCCTTCGCGCGCTTCCGGAACAGCCAGCGGTGCAGGCTCACCGGGGCGAGGCCGAGCGCCGTGGTGAGCGACGCGAGCACCACGAGTACGAGGTAGACGGCGACCTGGAACTCGTTCAGGTCCTCGAAACGGGACTGGAACGCGACGGTCAGCAGGAACCCGGTGAGGATCTGGGTGCCCGTCTGCAGCACGCGCAGCTCCTGGAGCAGCTCGTTCCAGTTGCGGTCGAGCCGCTCCGCCTCGCTCTCCGAGCGGCCGTCATCGCTGTAGTCGCCGCCGGCCATCGCCCGTTCCGTCGTCACGACGCCTCAGCGTAGTTCGGGGACGGGATCGGTGATGGTGCGCCACAGGTGCAGGGTGGCGTAGGACCGCCACGGGGACCAGGCCCCGCCCCGAGCGGCCAGGGGGACGGCGGCGGTCGGCAGGCCGAGCCGGGCGGCGGCCTGGCGCACGACGAGGTCCGTCGCGAGCAGCACGTCCGTGTCGCGCAGCACGCGCATGGCGAGGTAGTCCGCGGTCCAGGGGCCGATTCCCGGAAGCGCCACGAGGGACCGGCGCAGCTCGGCGCCGTCCGCGGCCTCGTCGACCCGCACCGTGCCCGAGGCGAGCGCATCCGCGACGAGCATCATGCTGTCGATGCGCCGCGCGGGACCGCGCAGCACCTCGCGGCCTCGCGCGGCGATGCGCTCGGCGGTGGGGAAGACGTGCGTCACCTCGCCCGCGAGCGCCGCGGGGAGAGGGTCGCCGAGCGCCACGGCGAGGCGCCCCTGCACGGTGCGGGCGGCGGCGATGGAGATCTGCTGACCCAGCACCGTGCGGAACAGTGTCTCGTGCGGGTCGGGGCTTCCCGGGATGCGGACGCCCGGGGTGCGCCGCACGGCGGGCGCGAGTACCGGGTCCTCAGCGAGCGCGCCGTCGATGACGTCGGGTCGCGCGTCGAGGTCGCAGAGGCGCCGCACCCGGCGGATCAGCTCGGGGAGGTCGTCGGCGGAGGTCAGTCGTGCAGTGACGAGGACCCCGGGGGTGTCCGGCGTCCCCGCCGGCGCCAGCGTCGCCGTCGCCATGCCGAGCGGCAGCCGCATCGCCCTCGTGAACTCCGGCCCCGCCCAGGCCTCGAGGCCGGGCACCGCATGCGTCTCGAAGTAGCGGAACAGCCCGGGGGTGTCGAAGGGCGGGTGAGCGCGGAGGCGGAAGCGGGCGACCGCGACGCCGTCCGGACCGTACTCGCGCGTCATCTCGACGGGATCGGCGAAGGAGCTCACGCACCAACCGTGACAGGGCGGGCCGTCCCGCCCAAATCGGCGGCGGGCCCACATCTGCGGCGGGGGCACATCAACGGCGGGTCCCATCGGCGGCGGCGCACATCGGCGGCGGCGGCACATCAACGGCGGGAGAGGGCCCCACCGGCACGCGCTACCCTCGTCGCATGCGCAGCGACGACGTGCACGTGATGGTCGAGCCCTCGGGAGCCGAAGGGACGGCGCCGGCAGCGACGGGTGCCGACGGGCCCGCGGGAGCCCGCCCCGTGCTCGACGCGCTCCGCCGGGAGCTCGGCGACGCGGTGAGCACCGATCCGGCCGAGCTCGACGCCACGCGCGAGGACAAGTCCGGCTGGCGGAGCGCCTCCCGGCCGCTCGCGGTCGTGCACGCGACGACGGTCGAGCAGGTGCAGGCCACCATGCGCGTCGCGTCCGCGACGGGCACGCCCGTGGTGCCTCGCGGGGCCGGGACCGGCCTGGCCGCGGGCGGCACCGGCGCGGCGGGGGAGATCGTGCTGAGCACGCTCGGCATGAACCGCATCCTCGAGATCTCCGAGGCCGACGAGCTCGCCGTGGTGGAGCCCGGCCTCATCAACGACGACCTGAACGCGGCGCTCGCGCCCTACGGCCTCTGGTACTCGCCCGACCCCGCGTCGAAGGCCATCTCGTCCATCGGCGGGAACATCGCCACCAACGCGGGCGGCCTGCTCTGCGCCAAGTACGGCGTGACCCGCGAGTCCGTGCTCGGGCTCACGGTCGTCCTCGCCGACGGGCGGCTGCTGCGCACGGGCCACCGCACGGTCAAGGGCGTCACCGGGTACGACCTCACCGCGCTCCTGATCGGCTCGGAGGGGACGCTCGGCGTCATCGTCGAGGCGACCGTGAAGCTGCGCCCGCTGCCCACCGCGCCGCCCGCGACCATCGGCGCGTACTTCCCGACGGTGCGGGCGGCGGCCGCCGCCTCCGCGGCCATCACGGCCGCCCGGCTGCGGCCCGCCGCGATGGAGCTCATGGACCCCGCGTCGGTGGCCGCCGTCGACGCCTACCTCGGCGCCGACGTCAGCGCCGGCGACCGGGCGTTCCTCCTCGTGCGGTTCGACGACCAGGCCGCGGCGCAGGACGCCGCGCGGGCCCTCGAGCTCGTCCGCGCCAAGGGCGGTGTCGCCGAGCTCACCGCGGATCCCGTCACCGGGGACCGCCTCCTCGCCTACCGCCGCGCGGTGCATCCCTCCCTCGAGGCGCGCGGCAACGTGCTCATCGAGGACGTGGCCGTGCCGCGATCGAAGCTGGTCGCCATGTTCGACGAGATCGTCCGCATCGAGGCCGAGTACGACGTGCGCATCCCCACCGTCGCGCATGCGGGGGACGGCAACCTGCACCCCAACTTCGTGATCGACGCCGACGCGGACGGGGTGCCCGACCGCATCTGGCGCGCGGCCGACGCGCTGTTCCGGTCCGCGGTCGCGCTGGGCGGCACGCTGACCGGCGAGCACGGGGTCGGCCTGCTCAAGAGCCGCTGGCTCGAGGACGAGCTCGGGCCGGACTCGGTCGACATCCAGCGGCGGCTGAAGGCGGTCTTCGACCCGGCGGGGATCCTGAACCCGGGCCGCGTCTTCGACTCCGGGGTCGCGCTGCCCTGACCCGCGGGAAGGGGTGCGGGAGGGGTGCCGAGGGCATTCCTCGTGCGTAGGCTGAGCAGCCCATCGATCTGGCCGGCGAGGCTCACCCGAACGGCTCAGGGCCGTCAGCCCGATCCACCCGTCCATCGACCCGACGAGGAAGCAGCGCGCGTGTCCGATCCCTCCGGTTTCCAGCTCAATCAGTCGTCCCCCTCCGTGATCGCGCAGCACGCCGGTCACGCGGCGCCCCGGCCCGCCGGCCGGCCGGCGCAGTCGGTGTGGAACCAGCCCGCGCCGCGGCCGTCCCTCGCGCTGACCGTAATCGGCGTGGTCGCGATCGTCCTGCTCCTCGTCGTCGGTCTGCTCGTGCTCGGTTACCTGAGCCTGGCGCTCGGCGCGACCGCGGTCGTGATCTGCGGGCTGCTCGCGCTCGTGCCGCTGCTCCTCGTGCTACAGGTGGTGCGCTGGATCGACCGCTGGGAGCCCGAGCCGCGGGGCGTGCTGCTGTTCGCGTTCCTCTGGGGCGCCGCGGCCTCCGTCGCCATCGCGCTCCTGTTCGACCTCGCGTTCCAGCTCACCCTCGTCGCCACGAACAGCACGGCCCTGTACACCGAGTTCGGGGCGCTCGCCGTGCAGGCGCCGATCATCGAGGAGAGCGCCAAGGGCTTCGGCATCCTCCTCATCTTCCTCGTCGCCCGCAGGCACTTCGACGGTCCCGTGGACGGCCTCGTCTACGGCGCGACCATCGCCGCCGGGTTCGCCTTCACCGAGAACATCCAGTACTTCGGGCAGTCGCTCATCGAGGGCGGCACGTCGGGGCTCGCGAGCGTGTTCTTCCTCCGCGCCATCCTGTCGCCGTTCGCCCACGTGATGTTCACCTGCTGCACGGGCATCGCGCTCGGCTCCGGCGCCCAGCGCTTCGGCGTACCCGGCGCCGTCGGCATGTGGCTGCTCGGCCTCGTGCCCGCCATCTTCCTGCACGCGCTGTGGAACGGCGGCTCGTACATCGCGGGCGACTTCCTCGCCTTCTACATCGCCCTGCAGGTGCCGCTGTTCCTCGTCGCCGTCGTGATCGCCGTGCTGCTGCGGCAGCACGAGATGCGGGTGACCCGCCGCCGGCTGAGCGAGTACGCGGCTGCGGGCTGGTTCACGCCGGCCGAGGTCGAGATGCTCGCGACCTGGGAGGGCCGCCGCCGCGCACGCGCCTGGGCGCGGACACAGGGGGCGGGCGCGGCGGACGCCATGCAGCGGTTCACGCTCGACGCCACCCGTCTCGCCTACGCGCGGCACCGCATCCTGCGCGACCGGAACCACCTGGGCAAGCAGCGGGACGAGCGGCAGATCCTCGAGGCCGTGTCCGCCGACCGCTTCGCGCTGCTGCACCCGACGGTCGCGGGCGCCCGGACCTGACCGGCGGCGGGGTGACGCCCGCGTGTCGGCGGGCGTGTCATCGGCACCTCACAGCCGATCCGCAGGCCCGGGGCCGCTGTCGGGGGACCGGAATAGGGTCGACAGTGCGCCGCCCGCTGGGGCGGCGTGGTGTCCGCTTTGCGGCCATCCATAACGCACGCGGAAGGGGCGGCCATGCCGACCGACGACAACACCACCACGGACTCGACCCAGGACGACGCCGGCCAGAACGACGCGAGCCAGGACTCCGCGCAGAGCTCGGGCGAGACGCTCGGAGCCAAGAACGCCGAGCCCGCGTCGAGCGCCGAGAAGGACCCGAGCGACTGGGTCACGGGCGACGAGCCGATGACCGGCGCGCAGCGCAGCTACCTCGACTCCCTGGCCCGCCAGGCGGGCGAGGAGCTGTCCGCCGACCTCACGAAGGCCGAGGCCTCGGAGCAGATCGACCGGCTCCAGGACGAGACCGGGCACGGGAATTCCGGCAGCTGACGGAATAGCAGGGCGGGCGCCGCACGTCAAGTCCCTCTTGCGGGGGACGAGTATCCGATGTACTCGTATTAAACGTGCGCGCGCTCGCGCCGGGACGGGGCTGTTCCATCGCGCGTGCGTCGAAAGGAAACGCCATGGGTGCCGTCATCTGGAAACGAATCGATGCTGATCGCTGGATGGGGGACGACGGAGGCAGGCCGCTCGGCGAGATCGTCGAGGCTGACCCGCACCGCTTCCTCCTGCGCAATGAGGCCGGGGCCGAGATCGGCAGCTACCTCACCCTCCGGGACGCGCAGCGCGGGCTGCTCGCCGAGCGTCCCGCGCCTCCCGCCGACGTGCGGACCGAGACCGCCCCGCGCCGCGAGGACGTGCTCGACATCGACCAGATCGGGCCGGACCTCGCCCGCGTGCGGGTCGACCTGCACACGGTCGGGTTCGTCCGGAAGGTCGGACGCGTCCACGTCGCGCTCGGCGGTCCGACGCTGCACCTCGCCGTCGAGGAGGGGCAGTTCTACTTCTTCGCCGATGCGGTGCGCTGCCTGCGCTCGCTGAAGCGGGAGTACTGACCGCGGAGGGACCGAGCAGCATCAGCACCACCACCGTCGGGTAGCGCCGACGGGCACGAGAGGGGCCGGTCGCCGTCGCCACCGGCCCCTCTCGTCGTGTCCGCCCGAGCCGTAACGGGAAAAGGGCGAGGTGGCGCGCCATTTAGGATGGAGGCCATGGCCACGGGCGAGTCCTTCTACATCACAACGCCGATCTTCTACGTCAACGACGTCCCGCACATCGGGCATGCGTACACAGAGGTCGCGGCGGATGTGCTGGCCCGCTGGCACCGCCAGCGCGGCGACGACACCTGGTTCCTCACCGGCACCGACGAGCACGGCCAGAAGATCCTGCGCACGGCGACGGCGAACGACACCACGCCGCAGGCGTGGGCGGACAAGCTCGTGAGCGAGGCCTGGCAGCCGCTGCTCGAGGCCATCAACATCTCCAACGACGACTTCATCCGCACCACGGACGAGCGCCACGAGAACGGCGTGCGCATCTTCCTGCAGCGCCTCTGGGACGCCGGCTACATCTACACGGGCGAGTACAAGGGCTACTACTGCGTGGGCTGCGAGGAGTACAAGCAGCCGAGCGACCTCGTCGACGGCACGGGGCAGTACGAGGGGCAGCTGGTCTGCGCCATCCACTCCATCCCGGTCGAGCTGCTCGAGGAGAAAAACTACTTCTTCCGCATGAGCGACTTCGCCGAGCGCCTGCTCGCCCTCTACGAGGAGCGCCCCGACTTCGTGCAGCCGGAGAGCGCGCGCAACGAGGTCATCTCCTTCGTGAAGCGGGGCCTCGACGACCTCTCCATCTCCCGCTCGAGCTTCGACTGGGGCATCAAGGTGCCCTGGGACGAGTCGCACGTCGTGTACGTCTGGTTCGACGCGCTCATGAACTACGCGACCGCGGTCGGCTTCGGCGTGGATGACGAGACGTTCGGGCGCCGCTGGCCCGCCACCCACATCGTGGGCAAGGACATCCTGCGGTTCCACGCCGTCATCTGGCCCGCGATGCTCATGGCCCTCGGCGAGGAGCCGCCCGCGCGAGTGTTCGGCCACGGCTGGCTGCTCGTCGGCGGCGAGAAGATGTCGAAGTCCAAGCTCACCGGCATCGCGCCCGAGGCGATCACGAGCACGTTCGGGATCGACGCGTTCCGCTACTACTTCATGCGCGCCATCAGCTTCGGCCAGGACGGCTCCTTCAGCTGGGAGGACCTCTCCGCCCGCTACCAGGCCGAGCTCGCGAACGGCTTCGGCAACCTCGCGTCCCGGGTGATCGCCATGGTCACCCGCTACCGCCAGGGCGCCGTGCCCGCGACCGGCGCCACGACGCCTGCCGACGAGCACATCTACGCGGTGGCCCGGGACGCGACCCAGCAGGCCGACGCCGCCATCGAGCGCCTCGCGATCCACGAGTCCCTCGCCGCGATCTGGCAACTCGTCGACGCCCTCAACGGCTACATCACCACTCAGGAGCCGTGGGCGCTGGCCAAGGACGAGGCGAACGCCGAGCGGCTGGACACCGTGCTCGCCACCGCCGTGCACGGCCTCGGCGCGCTCGCCGTGCTGCTCGCCCCCGTGCTGCCGCAGGCCGCGGCGACCCTCTGGGGAGCGATCGGCGGCGAGGGCGACGTCTCCGCGCAGGCGATCGACCACGCGTTCGAGTGGTCGGGATCCGGCCGGGTCACCCCGCTCGCGGCCCCGCTGTTCCCGCGCATCGAGGCGGAGACCCCCGCGACCCCGACGCCCGCCACCAGCAAGGCCTAGCCCCACCGATCGGGCGGCAGGGCTTCTCGGTCCCTGAGCCTGTCGAAGGGACGACCCCTACCTCGGTCGTACCCTTCCACTCGCGCCCGCGCTCGGGCCCGGGATGCCGCCTGCCCGGGTCGGCGTCCCGGGATCGCGTGCCCGCGGCGGCTAGGGTCGAGGAGGGCCGCCACCATGGAGTACGAGGAGCGACGCGCATGAGCAACGAGACCCCCGGCGCATCGGGCGGGTTCAGTCACGGACTGAGCACCGACACGAGCGCATACATCCGCACGCGCGACACGAGCTCGGAGCACGGGCAGACCCGCGACCTCACCTACCCGCCGCTGCCGCCGGCGCTCGTCGTGCCGGTGTACGACAACCACGCGCACCTCGAGATCGCCGACGGCGAGAACCCGATGCACTACCGCGAGCACCTGGACCGCGCGTCCGCGGTGGGCGTGAAGGGCGTCGTGCAGGTCGGCGGCGACCTGGAGACGTCGCGCTGGTCCGCCGAGGTGGCGGCGCACGAGCCCCGCCTGCTCGCGGCCGTGGCCATCCACCCCAACGAGGCGCCGAACTACGACAGGGCGGGCACCCTCGACGACGCCATCGCCGAGATCGCGGAGCTCGCCACCCGCCCGCGCGTGCGCGCTGTCGGCGAGACGGGCCTCGACTTCTTCCGCACGGGGGACGAGGGGCGGGGCGCGCAGTACCGCTCGTTCGAGGCGCACATCGAGATCGCGAAGCAGAACGACATCGCGCTGCAGATCCACGACCGCGACGCGCACGCCGCCGTCATCCGCACGCTGAAGCGCGTCGGGGCGCCCCAGCGCGTGATCTTCCACTGCTTCTCCGGCGATGCCGACATGGCGCGTGAGTGCGCCGAGAACGGCTGGTTCATGTCGTTCTCCGGCAACGTCACGTTCAAGAACGCGCACGCCCTCCGCGAGGCGCTCGAGGTCGCCCCGCGCGCCCTGCTGCTCGTCGAGACCGACACCCCGTTCCTCACCCCGACGCCGCTGCGCGGCCGCCCGAACAGCCCGTACCTCATCCCGTACACGCTGCGGGCCATGGCGGCCCACCTCGACACCGATGTGTCCATGCTCGCCGCGCAGATCTCCTCGAACACGGAGAACATCTACGGCCGCTGGGACGACGAGCCCGTGACCTCGCCGACCCCCGACCCCGCAGAGACTTCATGACCGAACCCGGACGCCTGCTCGGCCCCGCGGAGATCCGCGATCTCGCCGAGCTCCTCGGGGTATCGCCCACGAAGAAGCTGGGCCAGAACTTCGTGCTGGACGGGAACACGGTCCGCCGCATCGTGAAGACGGCGCGCGTGCAGCCCGGCCAGACCGTGGTCGAGGTGGGACCCGGGCTCGGCTCGCTCACCCTCGGCCTGCTCGAGGTCGGCGCAGCCGTGGTTGCGGTGGAGATCGACGGCAGGCTCGCGGAGCAGCTGCCCATCACCGTCGAGCAGCTCCAGCCCGGGGCGCCGCTCACCGTGCTGCACCAGGACGCGCTGCGCGTCACGGAGCTGCCGGGCGACCCCACCGCGTTCGTGGCCAATCTGCCGTACAACGTGTCCGTGCCGGTGCTCCTGCACTTCCTCGAGCACTTCCCGAGCATCCGGTCGGGTGTCGTGATGGTCCAGTCCGAGGTCGGCCTGCGCCTCGCGGCGGACCCGGGGTCGAAGATCTACGGCGCGCCGAGCGTGAAGGCGGCCTGGTACGGCCGCTGGCGCACGGCGGGCCAGGTGAGCAGGCAGGTGTTCTGGCCCGTGCCGAACGTCGACTCGGTGCTCGTCGCGTTCGAGCGGGACGAGGAGGCGCGCGGCAGCGAAGAGCTGCGCTCGCGCACGTTCGCGCTCGTCGACGCCGCGTTCCAGCAGCGCCGCAAGATGTTGCGTCAGGCGCTCTCCGGCGTGCTGGGCTCGAGCGAGCGCGCGACGGCGGCGCTCATCGCGGCGGGGCTCGAGCCGACCGCTCGCGGCGAGCAGCTCGGCATCGCGGAGTTCGTCGCCCTTGCATCGGTCGCGCCCGACGTTCCGTGATGGCAGACGGTCGGAGGATGCGGCGGGCGCGGTGCCCGCGGATCCGGCGGGAAGGGGATGGACGACGGTGAGCAACGGCGTGGCGGGCCGGGAGGACGACCTCGGCGACCGGGCGGTGCTGCAGGCGACGGGCAAGAGCTGGAACGAGTGGTACGAGGCGCTCGACCAGGCGGGGGCGACGAGCTGGTCGCATCCGCGGATCGCCGGCTGGCTGTCCGACCGGCACGGCGTGCCCGGCTGGTGGGCTCAGGGCGTGACCGTCGGCTACGAGCAGGCGCGGGGGATGCGCAGGCCCGGCCAGATGGCGGACGGCACGTTCAGCGTGGGCGCGAGCAGGACCATGCCCGGCGAGCAGCTGCCGCTGCTGGAGCGCGCCGTCGAGGTGCTGACCGCGGCACTCGGCGCGCAGCCGGTCGCGACGAGCCGCGAGGCCAAGTACGTCTCGGCGCGCTGGTCCCTCGAGCACGGCGAGGCGCTGCTCGCGCAGGTGAACCCCACGGTCGGTGGCCGGTCGTCGGTCGTGCTCACGCGCTCCCGGATGCCGAACGCGGAGGCGCTTCCGTCCGCCAAGGCGCGGCTGCGGCAGCTGCTCGACGCCGTCGCGACGGCCGAGGAGTAGTGCGCGCCTGCCCAGGCAGGAGCATCCTGCCCAGGGTCACCCTGGGCAGGATGCTCGTGCCCGGGCAGAGGCGGCTCGGCTTCCCCAGGCGCGTCGGTGAATCCGGGCAGGATGCTCGTGCCCGGGCAGGGGCGGGCCCGGAGCTCGGGACGCCGCATCGGGCACCGTGGCAGGGTTGAGGCATGACCTCTCCCGAACGCAGCACGACGTCCCGCCTGTTCCTGATGCGGCACGGCGAGACGGAGTGGAGCATCAGCGGCCAGCACACGAGCCACACCGACCTGCCGTTGACCGAGGCCGGCGAGGAGCAGGCGCGGGCGCTCGGCCAGGCGCTGGCCGGGCATCCCTTCGGCCTCGTGCTGTCCAGCCCGCGCACGCGCGCCGCGCGGACCGCGGAGCTCGCGGGCTTCGGGGACGCGGTGAAGCTGGACGACAACCTCGTCGAGTGGGACTACGGCGCCTACGAGGGACGGACCAGCGCCGACATCCAGACCGAGCTCGGCCATGCCTGGAGCCTCTGGACCGACGGCGTGCCCGCCGGGGCGACGCCGGGGGAGTCGTCGTCGGACGTGCAGCGCCGGGTGCGGGCGGCGATCGATCGTGCCCAGCCGGAGCTCGACGCCGGCCGGGACGTGCTGATGGTCGCGCACAGCCACCTGCTGCGCGCCCTCACCGCGGTCTGGCTCTCCCTGCCCGCGTCGAGCGGCGGCCTGTTCTCGCTGAGCACGGGCACCGTGAGCGAGCTGGGCTACGAGCACGGGCGACCCGCGGTGAAGCGCTGGAACTGCCCGCCGGCCCAGCTGCCCGAGCTCTGAAACGACACCCGGCCGGCGGAGTGGAGCACGGCATCCCCGATCCGCTCCTCCCCGGGTGAACTTCGAGCCCCTCGGGGCTGGGCTAGGTTTGAAGCATGACCTCTGCGGCGGCCGGTTCCCGAACTGTCCACGCACGCGCCCCGGGGAAGATCAACGTCTTCTTCAAGGTCGGCTCCCTGCTCGAGGACGGCTATCACGACGTCGCGAGCGCCTACCAGGCTGTATCCCTCTACGAGGACGTGTACGCCACGGCCGCCGACGATTTCTCGGTCACCTTCGGCGGCCCCATCGACACCTCCGGGCTGCTCACCGACGGCTCGAACCTCGCCATCAAGGCGGCCCGGCTGCTCGCCCGCAAGACCGGCTTCCGCGGCGGCGTCGCCCTGCGGATCGACAAGAACGTGCCCATCGCCGGCGGGATGGGCGGCGGCTCGGCCGACGCCGCGGCCACCCTGCTCGCCTGCGACGCCCTGTGGCGCACCGAGGTGCCCCGCGAGGAGCTGCTCGCTCTCGCCGCGCGTCTCGGCTCCGACGTGCCGTTCGCGCTCGTCGGCGGCACCGCCATCGGCACCGGCCGCGGCGACCAGTTGAGCCCCGCGCTCGCCAAGGGCACGTTCCAGTGGGTGCTCGCGCTCGCCGAGTTCGGCATGTCCACCCCGGATGTCTACGGCGAGCTCGACCGGCACCGGGCCCGGCACGCCCGCGACATCTTCCCCGCGTCGCCGCAGCCCACCGTGGACACCAACGTGCTCCAGGCGCTCCGCGCCGGGGATGCGCAGATGCTGGCCGAGGTGCTGCACAACGACCTCCAGGCGCCCGCCCTGCACCTGGCGCCCGGTCTCGGCGCCGTGCTCGAGCTCGGCGAGGAGAACGGCGCGCTCGCGGGCATCATCTCCGGATCCGGCCCCACGGTCGCGTTCCTCGCGCCCGACCTCGACGGCGCGCTCGAGCTGCAGATCGCGCTCAGCGCGGCGCGGCTCAACGTCGTGCGCGTAACCGGCCCGGTCCACGGCGCGCGCCTCCTCCAGGAGCACTGAGCGCGTTCTTCTTACGGTCCCTGACCGTGGGGGGCTCCGGGACCTTCTTCGCCCAACCCACTCGCGCGGTCGAGGAGAAGCCGCCTGTCGCGCTCGTTGCGGGTGAGCGACGCCGCGCGTTCGAGCTCGGCCCGCGCCTCCGCGGTGCGGCCGAGACGGGCGAGCAGGTCCCCGCGCACGCTCGGCAGGAGCGGGTAGTCGCCGAGCACGCCGCCCGCCACGAGGTCGTCCACCAGTCCCAGCGCCGCCTCCGGCCCGTCGGCCATCGACACGGCGACGGCCCGGTTCAGCTCGACGACCGGCGAGCCGGTCAGCTCGGCGAGCTCCCGGTAGAGCTCGGCGATGCGCCGCCAGTCGGTCGACTCCGAGCGGGGAGCGCGGGCGTGGCAGGCGGCGATGGCGGCCTGCAGCGTGTACGGGCCGCGGCCGCCTCCCAGCGCCTCGGCGCGGGCGAGGGCGGCGAGTCCGCGCCCGAGGAGGAGCCGGTTCCAGCGCGACCGGTCCTGGTCCACGAGCAGGATCGGCTCGCCGAGCTCGGTCGTGCGGGCCGCGAACCGGGACGATTGCAGCTCCATCAGCGCGACCAGGCCGTGCACCTCGGCCTCGTCGGGCACGAGCCGGGCGAGCACGCGGCCGAGGCGGAGCGCCTCCTGGCAGAGCGCCGGCCGCATCCAGTCCTCGCCCGCGGTCGCGGCGTAGCCCTCGTTGTAGACGAGGTAGACGACCTCGAGCACGGAGTCCAGCCGCTCGGGGAACTCGTCGCGGGACGGCACCTCGAACGACACGTCGGCGTCGGCGAGGGTGCGCTTGGCGCGGGCGATGCGCTGCCCGATCGTTGCGGACGGCGCGAGGAACGCGCGCGCGATCTCCTCGGTGGTCAGGCCGCCGAGCAGACGCAGCGTCAGCGCGACCCGCGCCGGCCGGGGGAGCACGGGATGGCAGGCGACGAAGAGGAGCCGCAGCGGGTCGTCCTGCAGCGGCTGGTCGAGGACGAGCGCATCCGGCTCGCCGACCCCGGGCCGCCCCTGCAGCCGGTGGGCGAGCTCCGCGTACTTCGCGCCCTGACGCTCCTGCCGCCGCCAGTGATCGACGGCCCGGTTCTTGGCGGTCGCGGTGAGCCAGGCGGCCGGATTCCGTGGCACTCCCGCCTCCGGCCACTGCTCGAGCGCGGCCACGAGCGCGTCCTGCGCCAGCTCCTCCGCGAGCTCGACGTCCCGCGTGATGCGCACGAGCGCGCCGATCACGCGCGCCCCCTCGATGCGCCACACCGCCTCGACCGACCGGCGGACGGATTCGTCAGCGGCGGACACCACGGGATCGCTCACGGCCGCTACCGGATCAGCGCTCGTAGCGGAGCAGGTTGACGTAGCTCAGGTTCCACTCCTCGTCGAGGGTGAAGCCGAGGGGCGCGAGGCGCATCGTGATGCCGGGCCGCCAGTCCTGCCGGTCGCTCGTCACGAGCCAGACGACGTCGACGCCCTCCAACCGGTCGAGGCGGTCGCGCACGCGGTAGCGCTCCTCCCAGAGCCGGCCGGTCTCGCCCGCGGGCGTCTCGAGGGTGAAGTCCTCGAGGCCCTCGAAGGCGTCCGGGTAGGCGTAGCTGATCACCCGGCTCGTCGCGGTCGGGTGCTTGCGCAGCGGTCCGTAGATCACGGCCTCCCGCGTGCCCGGCGCCTCGGCCGCCGTCGCGCTGCGCTCCGCCGTCACGATGCGGGCCACCTCGGCCCAGGACGACCTCTGCTTGGACTCCGGCTGCCGCTGGGCGACGACGGTGGGGGCCGACAGCGCCGCGAGGAGCACGATCACGAGCGCCACCCGCCGCCCGCGGGCCACCGTCACGGCGCCCACGGCGAGCACGAGGGCGACGCCGGGGGCGGTGAAGGTGAGGTAGCGCGGGGAGTAGAGCGGGTCCATCAGCACGGACATGGCCACCAGCCCGAGGGGCGGGACGACGGCCCAGGGCACCGCGAGCTGCGCCAGGGTCGGCGCGAAGGGGCTGGGGGTCACGGCCAGCGACGCGGCGGGGGAGGGCCCGCGGTGGCCGAGCGAGAGCACGATGGCGCCGAGCGCCGCGAGCGACCAGGCGGCGGTCGCGAACCACGGGTTGCCGAGGAACAGCTGGGTCAGGAACACGGAGTGGAACGAGTGGGCGCCGATCGGGTCGATCCACGACACCTGCCCGGACTGGGCGATGATCGCGGCGGCCAGGGGCAGACAGACGAGCCCGGCGACGACCGCGGCCGCCGCCCAGCCCACGAGGGAGCGCAGGGCGTCGGCGCGCCGGCCGGTCCCGCGGGCGCGCTCGCCCCGCGCGCTGATGGCGGCCCAGAGGAGCGTGACCCCGTGGCCGACGACCAGCAGGGCGAGGTAGATGAACACCGTCACGGAGGCGATAGCGAGCAGGCCGTAGGCCGTCCACCAGAGCGTCCGCGTGCGTCTGTCCTCGCCGGCCCTGCGGCAGGCGGACGCGAGCACGAGCGTGAGGCACACGGCGAGGGCGACGCTGAGCGCGTACGAGCGCCCCTCGGCGCCCATCCAGGTGACCCGGGGGAACAGGCAGAACGCGAGCCCGGCGACGAGGGCCACGTTCCGGGTGGCCACCCGGCGGGCCAGGGCGACGAGGCAGCCGGCCGCCACCCCGGTCACGACGGCGCTCGGCAGGCGCAGGGTGAACGGCGTGTAGCCCACGGCGTCGATCCAGGCGTGCATGAGCAGGTAGTAGAGGCCGTGCACCGCGTCGACCGTGCCGAGCATGCGCCATAGCTCGGGCCAGGATCGCGTGGTCGCCGTGATCGTGGCGGCCTCGTCGTACCAGATGGACGGCACCCAGGAGAAGGCCACGGTCAGCAGGAAGCCGAACGCGCCGACGAGCAGAGCGTCGCGCCTGCCGGCCCGGCGGCCCGCGGCGACCGCGGCGGAGTCGGGTGGGAGGGCGGCATCCGCGGAGCGGGCGGGGCCGGCGGAACCGGAAGCGCTCGAGGCATCGGAGCCGGATCCGGCAACGGGGCGGGCGACCGGGGACCGGGCCGCGGGCGCACCTGCGGTGACCGAATCCTGCGCGGGCGGCAGCAGGTCCGTCTCCGGAATCCCCCCGCCACCCGAGCTGTCCGGTAGGCGCGACCATCCCATGAGTCGAGGCTAGGCGGTTCTCCTGGGGAAGGGAGCGGGTTTCGCGTCCGAGCCGTCGCCTAGGCTCTTCGGGTGGCTCACCTCCTCGGCGCGGAAGCGCTCTCCCTCGAATTCCCCACCAAGGTCGTCTTCGACCGCGTGACGATCGGGCTCAACGAGGGCGACCGTGTCGGCATCGTGGGACGCAACGGCGAGGGCAAGTCCACGCTCATGCAACTGCTCACCGGACGCATGGAGCCGGACGACGGCCGCGTCACCGTGCGCCGCGGTCTCCGGATCGGCATGCTGCATCAGGCGGACGAGCTCGACTCCTCCCGCACGGTGGCGGACACGATCGTCGGCGGCATTGACGAGCACGAGTGGGCGGGCGACTCCCGGGCCCGCGACGTGATCGCCGGGCTCGCGTCCGACGTCGCCTGGGACGCCCAGGTGGCCAGCCTCTCCGGCGGGCAGCGGCGGCGCGTCGCGCTCGCCGCGCTCCTCATCGGCGACTGGGACATCCTCTTTCTCGACGAGCCCACCAACCACCTCGACGTCGAGGGCATCGCCTGGCTGGCCGCCCACCTGAAGCAGCGCTGGGCGCCCAACGCGGGCGCGCTCGTCGTCGTCACCCACGACCGGTGGTTCCTCGACGAGGTCGCGAACGCCACGTGGGAGGTGCACGACCGCACCATCGAGCCCTTCGAGGGCGGCTACGCGGCCTACATCCTCCAGCGCGTCGAGCGCGACCGGATGGCCGCGGCGACCGAGTCGAAGCGGCAGAACCTCATGCGCAAGGAGCTCGCCTGGCTGCGCCGCGGCGCCCCGGCCCGCACGAGCAAGCCGAAGTTCCGCATCGACGCCGCCAACGAGCTCATCGAGAACGAGCCGCCGGTGCGCGACGCGGTGTCGCTCGCGTCCATGGCCATGCAGCGCCTGGGCAAGGACGTCGTCGACCTGCTCGACGTCTCCGTGGCCTACGGCGAGAAGCAGATCCTCTCGCACGTCGAATGGCGCATCGCGCCGGGGGAGCGCACGGGCGTGCTCGGCGTGAACGGCGCGGGCAAGTCCACGCTGCTCAGCCTGGTCGCCGGCTCGCTGCAGCCCACGAGCGGGCGGGTGAAGCGCGGCAAGACCGTGAAGATCGCCGTGCTCACCCAGCAGCTGGCCGAGCTCGACGACATCCAGAACGACAGGGTCAGCGAGGTCATCGGCCGGCAGCGGACCACGTACGTGACCGGCGGCAAGGAGGTGACGCCGAGCCAGCTGCTCGAGCGGCTCGGCTTCACGAGCGCGCAACTCTCGACCCCGGTGAAGGACCTGTCCGGCGGGCAGAAGCGGCGCCTGCAACTGCTGCTGATCCTGCTCGACGAGCCGAACGTGCTGATCCTCGACGAGCCGACCAACGACCTCGACACCGACATGCTGGCCGCCATGGAAGACCTGCTCGACTCCTTCCCCGGCACCCTGCTCGTGGTCAGCCACGACCGGTACCTGCTCGAGCGCGTCACGGACCAGCAGTACGCGGTGATCGACCGCGGCTTCCGGCACCTGCCCGGCGGGGTGGAGCAGTACCTGCAGCTCCGGGCCCAGCAGGTGCGCTCGGGATCGGCCTCCGGCGGCACGTCCGCCGGTGCGACGGCGCCGAGCGCGGCCACCGCGGGCGGCCAGACGCTGGCCGGCGCCGAGCGCCGGGCCGCGGAGAAGGAGCTCTCGTCGTACACCCGGCGGCTCGAGAAGCTGGACGTGCAGATCCGCACCCTGCACGCGGATCTCGCCCGTCACGACCAGGGCGACTACGAGGGCCTCGGCGCGCTGACGGCCCAGCTGCGCGAGCTCGAGGCCGCCGTGGACGAGGCGGAGACGAACTGGATCGAGCTCTCGGAGCGCCTGGAGTCGTAGACCCTTGAAGGTCCGGCACGATCCGACTCCGCGATCCGACCCGCGATCACTTCGTCGCTCCCCGCCAGTCTCGTCGCCCCTGCCCAGGCAGGAGCATCGTGCCCAGGGTGAACCCGGGCAGGATGCCGGTGCCTGGGCAGAGGACAACAGAGACAAGCGATGTTCCGCCGTGTTACGGCCCCGCTTTGCGACGGATTCGCGGGGCGTCTAGCGTCGAGGAACGGACCCGCATCGAGGCGGCGCGGACCGGCACCCTCCCGTTGCGACACTCGTCCCTCGCGTCGACACCGGCACGCGTTCAGGCGCCCCCGCGCCTTTCGGGTCCCCAACGGAAAAGGACCTGCAATGAACAAGAAGCTCGTCGCGGCGCTCGCCGTGATCCCCCTGGTCGGCGCGCTCGCCGGCTGCTCCTACGGCTCGTCGAACGAGCCCGCCGCACAGCCCGACGAGAACGGCGACGTCACCGTCTCCATCGGCACCACCGAGGAGAGCCAGGACTACTGGACCGTGCTCAAGGAGGCCGCCGCCGAGGAGGGCATCACCATCGAGACCGTGCAGTTCTCGGACTACACGCAGGCCAACCCCGCCCTCGACTCCGGCGAGATCGACCTGAACCTCTTCCAGCACCTGCAGTTCCTCGCCGAGTACAACGTCGGCACGGACAGCGACCTCACGCCCGTCGGGGCGACGCTCGTCGTGCCGCTCGGCCTGTACTCGAAGAAGCACACGTCCGTCGAGGACATCCCCCAGGGCGGAAGCGTCGCCATCCCGAACGACCCGAGCAACCAGGCCCGCGCCCTGCTCGTGCTGCAGGAGGCCGGCCTCATCACGATGACCGGCGGCGGCAACTCGCTGTCGACGCCCGCGGACGTCGACACGACGGCCTCGAAGGTCACCGTGACGCCCGTCGACGCGGCGCAGACCATCCTCGCCATGGACTCGGTGGACGCCTCCATCGTGAACAACAACTTCGTCGCCGACGCCGGCCTCGACTTCGAGTCCTCGCTGTTCAAGGACGACCCGGCCAGCGACGCCGCGAAGCCCTACATCAACGCCTTCGTCGCCCGCGCGGACGACGCCGACAACGAGACGTTCCAGAAGATCGTCGAGCTGTACCACACGCCCGAGGTCGAGGAGGCCGTGCTCGAGGGCTCCGGCGGCACCGCGGTGATCAAGGACGAGGACGGCGCCGCGCTGCAGGAGATCCTCGGCGGCATCGAGGACAACCTGCGCGAGAAGGACAAGAGCTAGCCGTGCCCGCGATGGTGAGGTTCGACGGCGTCTCCAAGACGTTCCCGGTCGGCAAACAGACCGTCGTCGCGGTGGAGAACGTGAGCCTCACCATCGAGCAGGGCGAGATCTTCGCCATCATCGGCTACTCGGGGGCGGGCAAGAGCACGCTCGTGCGGCTCATCAACGGGCTCGAGCGCGTCACCTCCGGCACCGTGACGGTGGACGGCATCGACGTCACGGCACTGTCGGAGTCGAAGCTGCGCCCGGTGCGCAGCGGCATCGGCATGATTTTCCAGCAGTTCAACCTGTTCCGCTCCCGCACGGTCGCCGGCAACGTGGCGTACCCGCTGAAGGTCGCGGGCTGGCCCCGCGAGAAGCGGGCGGCGCGCGTGGCGGAGCTGCTCGAGTTCGTCGGCCTCGGCGAGAGGGCGCGCTCCTACCCGGACCAGCTCTCGGGCGGCCAGAAGCAGCGCGTGGGCATCGCCCGCGCGCTCGCCACGTCGCCGAAGCTGCTGCTGGCGGACGAGTCCACGAGCGCGCTCGACCCGGAGACGACGCAGGAGGTGCTGCGCCTGCTGCAGAAGGTGAACCGCGAGCTCGGCGTGACCGTCGTCGTCATCACGCACGAAATGGACGTGGTGCGGAGCATCGCGGACCGGGTCGCCGTGCTCGACCGTGGCCGCGTCGTGGAGCAGGACACCGTGTTCGAGGTCTTCTCCAACCCGAAGACCGAGACCGCGCGCCGTTTCGTCGGCACGGTCATCCGCGACCGGCCGACGAGCGGCGACCTCACCCGCCTCCGCGCGAGTCACAGCGGCCGCCTGGTGACCGCCCAGGTGCGCGAGGGCGGGCGGGTCGGGGCGATCCTCGCCGGCGCCGCGGAGCTCGGGGTGAGCTTCGAGATCGTCTACGGCGGCATCAGCGCGCTGCAGGACCGGTCCTTCGGCAGCCTCACGCTCGAGCTGCAGGGCCCGGATGCGGGCATCGACGCGCTGCTCGTGCGGCTGCGCGAGCACACCGACGTCGAGGAGGTGGCCGCCTGATGTTCGGCATCGACTGGGAGACCATAGGCCCGCTCTACGTCCGCGCGTTCGGCCAGACGCTGTACATGGTGTCGGTCGCGATGCTCGCCGGTGGCCTCGCCGGGCTCGTGCTCGGCACCCTGCTCTACACGACGAGGCGCGGCGGGCTGCTGCAGAACCGCCTCGTCTACAACGTCCTCAACTTCGTGGTGAACCTGATCCGGCCGATCCCGTTCATCCTGCTGCTCGCGTTCATCGGTCCGGTGACCCTGGCCGTCGTCGGCACCCAGATCGGCACCGAGGCGGTCATCTTCCCGCTGGCGATCGCGGCGTCCTTCGCGGTGTCGCGCATCGTCGAGCAGAACCTCGTGACGATCGACCCCGGCGTCATCGAGGCGGCGCGGGCAATGGGGGCGAGCCCGCTGCGCATCATCCTGACCCTGCTCGTGCCCGAGGCCCTGGGGCCGCTCATCCTCGGCTACACGTTCATGTTCATCGCGGTCGTGGACGCATCCGCGGTCGCCGGCATCATCGGTGGCGGCGGCCTGGGCGACCTCGCGATCGTCTACGGCTACCAGCGATTCAACTACCCGGTGACGCTGCTCGCGGTGATCACGATCATCGTGATCGTGCAGCTCGTGCAGGTGCTCGGCAACGCGCTGGCGCGACGGGCCCTGAGGCGGTAGAGCCGGTCGCTGAGGCGGTGCATCCGGTCGCTGAGCCTGTCGAAGCGACGCGACGTCCCTTCGACAGGCTCAGGGACCGTGGAACGCCGCGCCGCCGTGGACTGCCGCGCTGGCGCTTCCCCTAACGCAGGGAGAGGCGGTCCACCCAGTGGGCGAGGAAGGCCGCGCCCGCCTCGTCGTGGATCGCATCGCCGATCGTGACGATCTGGTACGGCCGCTCGAGCACGCCGTCACCCGGCCGCACGTCGACGTGGGCGACGTCGTAGCCCGCCGCGTGCAGGTGGTCCGCCATCAGGTAGTCGCTGCGGGAGTCTCCCACGGAGCGCCACAGGCGCGGCAGGTCGCCGTGCCGGGCGAAGTACTCGAGCGCCCGCTCGGCGCCGCGGTCCTTGTCGAGCAGCACCGACTCGATGTCGGTCGAGATGATGGTGGGATCCAGGCGGAACGGCACGTCGCCGCGGTCGTCCGGCCGCGAGCGCTCGCCGTAGCGCACCCCGAGGCCGTGCGTGGCGACGAGGTCGAACGCGGCGTCGTTAAAGGCCAGCTGCGCAGCCCGGTACGTCGCGGAGTCGACGTCCGTGCGCTGCTCGACCGAGATCATGGCGCGCTTGGTCTCGTCGAAGAACATGGTGTCGGCGAACTGCGCCGCGACCAGCCGGCGTACGTCGTCCACGACGCCGTCGGGAAGCGCGACGCTCGAGTCCACGGTGACCTCGGCCATGCCGTCCGCGGTGATCGCCGACCAGGCCGCCCCCTTCTCGAACACCGCGAACATGCGGGCGTTCTCGGCGGAGAGCGCGTCGGTGAGCCCGGCGGCGAGGAGCGGCGTCATCACCTGCTCGCGCAGGAAGGCATCCGACCTGCCGGTGATGAACGCGATCGGGATGCCGGCCGCCGCCATGGTCACGAGGTCGGCGACGATGCTCTCCTCCGCGATCGTGCGGGTGATGGGGCTCGCGATGGGGCCGTCGACGTCCAGGAGCAGTCCGAGGTTATGCACCACCCCATCCTGCCCTGCTCCCGGCCGAACGCCGGGCCGGAATCTCAGTCGAAGTCGAGGCTGAGCTTCCGCAGCAGGCCCGCGAGCCGCTCCTGGTCGGCGCGCGTGAGGGTGGCGAGCAGCCGCGCCTCCTCGGAGACGAGCCCGGTGATGGCGGCGTCCACCCGGCTGCGGCCGAGCTCCGTCATCTGCACGAGGATGCCGCGGCCGTCGTTGGGATCGGTGCGGCGCTCGACCAGGCCACGGGTGACGAGCCGGTCGATGCGGTTGGTCATCGTGCCGCTCGAGACCAGGGTCTGCTGGAGCAGAGCCTTCGGGCTGAGCTGGTAGGGCGTGCCGGCCCGGCGCAGCGCCGCGAGCACGTCGAAGTCCGGCGGCTCGAGGTCCGAGCCGGTGAACGCGCTCCGGCGCGCCCGGTCGAGGTGCTTGGAGAGCCGGTCGAGACGGGAGAAGACCTGCAGCGGCGAGAAGTCGAGGTCCGGCCGCTCACGAAGCCACGCGCTCACGATGCGATCGACCTCGTCGGTGTTGGGCATCCCCCCATTATCGGGCGCGGGGACCGCTGTCTTCAGGCCGTCTGGCAGACTGGATCGCGCGTTGCGGGCGTCCGCCGCGCGGTCCGCCTTGGTGTAATGGCAGCACGACAGCCTTTGGAGCTGTTAGGTCCAGGTTCGAGTCCTGGAGGCGGAGCTTCTCGTTCGCGTTCGTTCCACAACCACCCCGGGGAGAGCCAGTGCCCATCGAATCCTCGACGCTCGCCGTCGTCATCCTCGCCGCCGGGCAGGGCACCCGGATGCGGTCCCGCACGCCCAAGGTGCTGCACCCCCTCGCGGGTGTGCCCCTCATCGGCCACGTGCTCGCGACCGCGGACGAGCTGGAGCCCGCGCACGTGGTCGCCGTCGTGCGGCACGAGCGGGACCGCGTGGCCGAGGTCGTCACGGCGCACGCCCCGCAAGCCGTGCTCGTGGACCAGGACGAGCTGCCGGGCACCGGGCGGGCCGTGGAGCTCGCCCTCGAGGCGCTGCCCGGCTTCGGGGGGACGGTCGTCGTGCTGAGCGCGGACGTGCCGCTGCTCGACGCCGCGACCGTGCGGGCGCTGCTCGAGGCGCACACCCTGGCCGGCAACGCGCTCACGCTGCTCAGCGCCGTGTTCGAGGATCCGACCGGCGGCGGCCGCATCGTGCGCGGCTCGGACGGGATGTTCGAGTCCATCGTGGAGCAGAAGGACGCCTCGGTGGAGCAGCTCGCGATCCGCGAGGTGAACGCGGGCGTCTACGTCTTCTCGGCGCCCGCGCTGCGCGAGGCGCTCGCCGGCATCGGCACGGACAACGCGCAGCGGGAGAAGTACCTCACCGACGCGGCCGCGGGCATCCGCGCCGCGGGCGGCGGCATCGAGGCCGTGCCCGTCACGGACCCGTGGCTCGTGCACGGCATCAACGACCGGGTGCAGCTCGGCGACGTCGCGCGCGAGCTCAACGCCCGGATCGTGCGCGGCTGGCAGCTCGCCGGCGTGACCGTGCAGGACCCGGAGTCCACCTGGATCGACCTCACCGTCACGCTCGCGGAGGACGTCACCGTGCTGCCGGGCACCCAGCTGCGCGGCGCGACGGCCGTCGACGCGGGCGCGACCGTCGGGCCGGACACCACGCTCGTCGACTGCGAGATCGGCGCGGGGGCGACGGTCAGGCGCACGGACGGCACGCTCGCGGTCATCGGCGCCGGCGCGTCCGTGGGGCCGTTCGCCTACCTCCGGCCGGGCACCTTCCTCGGCGCGGACGGCAAGATCGGCACCTTCGTGGAGACGAAGAACGCCAGCATCGGCGCCGGCTCCAAGGTGCCGCACCTCAGCTACGTCGGAGACGCGACGGTCGGCGACGGAGCCAACATCGGCGCCGGCACGATCTTCGCGAACTACGACGGCGTGAACAAGCACCGCACCGAGATCGGGTCGCACGTGCGCACCGGCTCGCACAACGTCTTCGTCGCGCCGATTACAATCGGAGACGGAGCGTATACGGGAGCCGGAACCGTGGTGCGCAAGAGCGTGCCGCCGGGTTCCCTGGCCATCAACGTCGCTCCACAACGCAACATCGCCGGCTGGGTCGCATCGAACCGACCCGGGACTGCCGCGGCCGAAGCAGCATCAGCTGCTGAAACCGGTGGGAACGCTGGTAACACCGACGGCAGAGATTAGGAAACGGAGTCCCGTGGCGGGCATCAAGATCACCGGCGAAAAGCGACTTGTTCTCGTCACCGGACGAGCCCACCCGGAGCTGGCCGAGTCCATCGCCACCGAGCTGGACACGGCCCTCGTGCACACGGACGCGCGCACCTTCGCCAACGGCGAGCTCTACATCCGGTACGACGAGAGCGTGCGCGGCTGTGACGCCTTCGTGATCCAGTCGCACACGGCGCCCATCAACGAGTGGCTCATGGAGCAGCTCATCATGGTGGATGCGCTGAAGCGCGCGTCGGCAAAGCGCATCACCGTCGTGGCGCCGTTCTACCCCTACGCCCGGCAGGACAAGAAGGGCCGCGGCCGCGAGCCGATCTCCGCCCGCCTGGTCGCCGACCTGTTCCGCGCGGCCGGAGCCGACCGCATCATGTCGGTCGACCTGCACGCGGCGCAGATCCAGGGCTTCTTCGACGGACCCGTCGACCACCTCTTCGCGATGCCGGTGCTCATGGAGCACATGCGCAAGGAGCTCGACCCCTCCACCCTCACGGTCGTGTCGCCCGACATGGGCCGCGTGCGCGTCGCCGACATCTGGAGCGACAAGCTCGGCGCCCCGCTCGCCATCATCCACAAGCGCCGCGACCCGCGGGTGCACAACCAGGTCACCGTGCACGAGATCGTCGGCGACGTGAACGGCCGGGTGTGCCTCCTGGTCGACGACCTCATCGACACCGGCCGTACCATCGTCTCCGCCGCCGAGGCGCTCAAGAAGAACGGCGCGACCCGCGTGGTCGTCGCGGCGACGCACGCCGTGTTCTCGCCCCCGGCCATCGAGCTGCTGAGCTCGGCGCACATCGACTCCGTCGTCGTGACCGACACGCTGCCCCTGCCGCCCGAGAAGCGGTTCGAGAAGCTCACGGTGCTCTCGATCGCGCCGCTGCTGGCCCGGGCCATCCACGAGGTCTTCGACGACGGTTCCGTCACGTCGATGTTCGACGGCGCCGCCTGACCGACGCGCGATGGACCCGTTCCTGCTCCTGATCCTGATCTTCGCCGTCTTCGTGCCGGTCGGCATCCTCCTGGCGCTCGTGGTGTTCCCGGCGATACGTCGGAAGCGCGACTCCGCCATCACGGCGGCGGACGACCTCCGCGACGAGCCCCCGCTCGACCGCCCCTAGAGCTCGCGGTCGCCGTCCCGTACGGTCCCTGAGCCTGCCGAAGGGCACGGTCCCTGAGCTTGTCGAAGGGACGGGACGCACGCTCCGCTCCCTGAGCGGGGAAGGGCCAACCGGGAACGCTGGCGTCAGGCGTTGACGCGGGTCCGCACGACCTCGCGCGCCACCCGGGCCGAGGGAATGAGGCCGAGCGACACGATGTGCTCGTCCCCGCCGAACGCCCCGACGGAGTAGCACTCCCAGCCCATAAAGCCGGGGCCGAACAGCTCGAAGCGGGCGTCGAAGCCCTCGGCGTCGGGGATCTCGTAGTCGACCCAGTCGGCGCACGCCGTGTTGGCGGTGCGCGACGCGACCCCGATGGTCGTGACGATGCCGGGCAGCACCAGCCCTACGATCCCGAGCAGCACGATGAGGCGCATGGCGTTCACCATGCGCCGACTGCGCAGCGGCCTGCCCTCGTGCGGCTCGTAGCCGGACAGCTCGGGTTCGTCGTCGTGTTCGCTCATGCCTCCGACAGTCTCCCACGCCCTCCTAGGCTGGTCCGGTGACCCTACTCACCAGGCGCCTCGGTACCGGCCACGCGATCGGCATCGGGCTCGCGTCGATGATCGGGGCGGGCGCGTTCTTCGTCTGGGCGCCCGCGGCGCGGGCGGCGGGATCGGGGCTCTTCCTCGGTCTGCTGATCGCAGGGATCGTCGCCACGCTGAACGCCCTGAGCTCGGCCCAGCTCGCCATGGCGCACCCGGTCTCGGGCGGCGCGTACGCGTACGGACGCGCCACGCTCGGCCCGTGGTGGGGATTCGCGGCCGGCTGGCTGTTCCTCGCGGGCAAGACAGCGTCCGCCGGGGGCATCGCGCTGATCGCCGGCACGTACCTGTGGCCCGATCAGGCGCGCGCGATGGCCGTGCTGGCGATCGTCGTGTTCGCGCTCGTCAACATCACCGGCATCCGCAGCACCGGGCGGGTGAGCGTGGGCATCGTCACGGTCGTGCTGAGCGGCATCGCGGGCGTCGTCGTCGTGGCGCTCCTCACGCACGGCAACGACTTCGCCCTACCGGGCTGGGGCACCGGTGCGGCCGGTGCGGCCGATGGGGCGGCGGGCGATGGAGGCGGACCCGCCGCAAGCGTCTACGGCGTGCTGCAGTCCGCCGGTCTGCTGTTCTTCGCGTTCGCCGGCTACGCGCGCATGGCGACGCTGGGGGAGGAGGTGCGGGATCCGCGCCACACCCTGCCCCGGGCGATCGTCGGCGCGCTGGCGATCGCGCTCGTCGTCTACGCCGTGCTCGGGGTGCTCTGCGTCGGCATCCTCGGCATCGACGGGCTCGCGCGCACGGCGGCGCCGGTCGCGGCCCTGGTGCCGGAGGGCTGGGCCCCGCTGGTCACCGTCGTGGCGGCGGTCGCGAGCCTGGGGTCGCTGATCGGGATCCTCGCCGGTCTCAGCCGCACCTCCCTCGCGATGGCGCGCGGGCGCGACCTGCCCGGCCGGCTCGGCTGGATCTGGCCGCGCACGTCCGCGCCGGTCGCCGCCGAGGCGACGATGGCGGTGCTGGCGATCCTCGGGGTCCTGCTGCTGGAGCCGGCGCAGCTCGTCGGCTTCTCCGCGAGCTCGGTGCTCGGCTACTACGCGATCGCCCACCTCGCGGCGCGGGCCCAGCCCCGGGGCGAGCGGTGGCTGCCGCGCGCCGTGCAGTACGTCGGCGTGGTGGGCTGCCTCGTCCTCTCCCTCACCCTCCCGCCCCAGTCGGTCCTCGCTGCGGCCCTCGTCCTCGCGGCGGGCCTCGCCCTCCGCGCGATCCGCCTTCGCACCCGCCCCACCGCTTGAGCCGCGATGGCGGCCGTCCGTGCGGCCCCACGGTCCCTGAACCCCCACGGTCCAGAGCCTGTCGAAGGGACGCGAACCGGTCTGCGGGACGCGCCCATACGGTCCCTGAGCCCGTCGAAGGGACGCACCGAACCCACCCGGCGGAGTTCTCCACACCCCACACTCCGGCGGGGAAGTGGATGTCGGTGGTGCCTGGTTCACTGTCGGCATGGAAACAGCGACGTTCCCACCAGACCCGAACCCGCCCGACACCCCGCCACCGCTCGAAGCGGCCGTGGCGGACACCTTCTCCGCGATGATCGACGCCGTCACCGCGGCGGAGCGCATCGCCCGCTTCGCCCACGCCTTGCGAGCGGAGGCCATCGATCGTGCCCGCCTTTGGACCGAGGCGACCGACCTCTCCGTTCCCACCACCGGCGGGCCGCGCTGGTCGCCCGAGGTGGCGGGCCGCCGCGTCCTCGTGACCGAGCTCGCCTGCGCCCTCCGCATCTCGGAACGGGCAGCGGACACCCTCGTCGCCGAGAGCAGCGCCTTCTCCACGACCTCCCAGCGACCCACGACGCCCTCCGCGGCGGCCGGATCGGCTACCGGCACGCGCAGGTCCTCATCGACCACACGGCCACGCTCCCGCCGGCAGGTGTGGCGGCGGTCGAGGAGGCGGTGCTGCCGAAGGCCGAGTCCCTGACGGTGCCTAAGCTCGACCGTGCCGCCCGCGAGCTGCGGGAGCGGTTGCACCCGGAGTCGATCGAGGAGCGGCACACGAAGTCGGTCGCAGATCGTCGCATCGAGACCTGTCCGGCGAGGGACGGCATGGCGTGGCTGAACGCATTCCTCCCGGCGCCGGAGGTTCTGGGCATCGAGAACCGGCTGCGGGACATCGCGGAGCAGCTCACGTCGGAACCGGGGGAGGACAGGACGCGGACGCAGCTCGTCGCGGACGCGTTCACGGACCTCCTCCTCGACGGCGTCACGACGGCCGCGACCAACGATGAGTCCGAGGAAGAGAAGTCCACACGCCGCATTGACGCGCCGATCGGCACCGGCATCCGCCCGCGGGTCCTCGTGACGGTCCCAGTTCTCACGCTCCTCGGCCGATCCGAGGAGCCGGGCTCGCTCGAGGGCTACGGTCCGATCGATGCGGACGCCGCCCGCCGGATCGCAGCACGAGCGCCGAGCTTCACCCGCATCCTCACGCACCCCGAGACGGGTGCCGTGCTCTCTGTGGGGCGGGATCGGTACGCGGTGCCGAAGGACCTCCGCACGTGGCTGCGGGTGCGGGACGAGACGTGCCGCTTCCCGGGCTGCAACCGAAACGCCGGCCGGGCGGACGTGGACCACGTGACGGACTGGCAGTACGGCGGAGGGACCGACTACGGGAACCTGGTGCATCTCTGCCGGTCGCACCACCGGGTGAAGCACCACACCGCGTGGTCCTCCACCTCGGCAGGAGGAGGACGGGTGCGCTGGCTGGCGCCGAGCGGCCACGGGTACGAGACGCAACCGGCGACCCCCATCCGCCCTCCGACGAAGAAGCGACTGCAGGTGCAGGGGAGTGCGACCCCCGTTACGGACGAGCCGCCGTTCTAGGGCAGTCCACCCAGGGTCGGACGAGAACCTCCCGTCGCTTCGACAGGCTCAGCGACCGTAGGGGTGCCCATGCCTGTCCGTTGCGTCCCCGGAGCGGCGCGCCCGCGCACCCGGGCGTGACCGCGGGGCGGGACCATCACGGTCCCTGAGCCTGTCGAAGGGACGCAACCCGGACGCCAGAGTGCAGCGCTCCGCGGTGGGAGGTTCACGATTCAGGCTCAGACGCGACACGCCGCACCCGGGAGTCCCCGGATGCGGCGTGTCGGCATTTCGGCCTGCATCGTGAACGGCGCGGAGCCGAAGACGGCGGCTGATCCCCACCGCCCGACCCCCTGACTAGTGGGTGTCGTCCGCCTCGATCTCGGTGCGGTCGGCGCTCCACAGGGTGTGGAAGGTGCCGGCACCGTCGATGCGACGGTAGGTGTGCGCCCCGAAGAAGTCGCGCTGGCCCTGAATGAGGGCGGCGGGCAGCCGCTCCGACGCGAGCGAGTCGTAGTAGCTGAGCGCGGCGGCGAAGCCGGGGACCGGGATGCCGGACTGCGCGGCCGTCACCACGATGCGGCGCCAGGCCGCCTCGCCGTCCGCCACGGCCTTGGCGAAGTACGGGTCCTCGAGCAGCGACGTGATGGTGGCATTGTGCTCGTACGCCTCGACGATGCGGTTGAGGAACTGCGCGCGGATGATGCAGCCGCCACGCCAGATCTTCGCGATCGCGCCCTTGTCGATGTCCCAGCCGTACTCCTTGGCGCCCGCGATGATGGCGTCGAAGCCCTGCGCGTACGCGACCACCTTGGATGCGTAGAGCGCGGCCCGCACGTCGTCCTCGAAGCCCTCGCCGACCGACGCGATCTCCGGGCGGCTCTGGATGGTGGCGCGCACCGCCTTGCGCTGCTCCGGCTTGCTCGACACCGCACGGGCGAACACGGCCTCGGCGATGCCGCCGACGGGCACGCCGAGCGCGAGCGCGTTCTGCACGGTCCACACGCCGGTGCCCTTGGAGCCGGCCTCGTCGACGATCACGTCGACCAGCGGCTGGCCGGTCTTCGCGTCGACCTGCCGCAGCACCTCAGCCGTGATCTCGATGAGGTACGACTCGAGGTCGCCGCCGTTCCAGGCCTCGAACACGTCCGCGATGGCGGCGGGCTCGTGGCCGCCGACGCGTCGCAGCAGGTCGTACGCCTCGGCGATGAGCTGCATGTCGGCGTACTCGATGCCGTTGTGGATCATCTTCACGAAGTGCCCGGCGCCGTCGGTGCCGACGTGCGTCACGCAGGGCTCGCCCTCCGCGACGGCGGCGATCGACGCGAGGATCGGCCCGAGCGTCTCGTAGGCCTGCGCGGATCCGCCCGGCATGATGCTCGGGCCCTTGAGCGCGCCCTCCTCGCCGCCGGAGATGCCGGCGCCGACGAAGTTGAGGCCGCGGTCGCGCAGCTCGCGCTCGCGGCGGATCGTGTCCGTGAACAGGGCGTTGCCGCCGTCCACGATGATGTCGCCCTCCTCGAAGTGCTCGGCGAGCTGGTTGATGACGGCATCCGTGCCCGCACCGGCCTTGACCATGATGATCGCGGTGCGCGGCTTCTGAAGGGAGGCGACGAAGTCCTCGATCGTCTCCGAGGCGACGAAGCCCGCCTCCGGGTGCTCCTCGAGGAGCGCGTGGATCTTGGAATTCGAGCGGTTGTACACGGCGACCGTGTTCCCCTCGCGGCTCGCCAGGTTCCGGGCGAGGTTAGAGCCCATCACCGCCAGCCCGACTACACCGATGTTCGCGACAGCCTGCTCGGCCATGAAGTCCTCCTCGTCGTGGGTCCTCGTCCAGAGTAGTGACTCCCCGCGTCCCGATGACGACTCCCCGTCCCGGCGGTACGACGCGCGACGTAGCATGCCGATCATGAACGATCAGCGGAGAGGGCGGCCGGGCCTCGACGTGCCGGACGCCCGCGGACGGACGGGCCTCGACGAGGCGGGCCGGGACCTCACCCGGAACCCGGGCGTGCGGGTGACGGATGTGGAGCTCGTCGCGTCGGGCTGGCACCTGCTGCGGGCCACGACCTTCGACTACCGCCGTCGCGACGGACGGTGGACGAGCGAGCGGCGGGAGACCTACGACCGGGGCAACGGCGCCTGCGTTCTGCTCTACGACGCCGCGCGGCGGACCGTGCTGCTCACCCGGCAGTTCCGCTACCCGGCGTACGTGAACGGCCACGAGGACGGCATGCTCGTCGAGGTCGCGGCGGGCCTGCTCGACGAGGACGACGCCGAAACCGCCATCCGGCGCGAGGCCGAGGAGGAGACCGGGGTGCGGATCGGCGAGCTGCAGCACGTTCTCGACGCCTACATGAGCCCCGGATCCGTGACCGAGCGCCTGCACTTCTACGCCGCCGCCTACGACGGCGCGGACCCCGATCGCGTCGGCGGCGGCATCGAGGAGGAGGGCGAGGACATCGAGGTGGTCGAGCTCGCCTTCGCCGATGCGCTCGCCGCGATCCGGACCGGCGGGATCGCCGACTCGAAGACCATCCTGCTGCTGCAGTGGGCCGCCCTGGACGGCCCGTTCGCGGCCACGCACGGGCACGGGTACGGGCACGGGCACGCTTACGACCAGCAGCACGACCACGAGCAGGGACACGAGTACGAGTCGGCCGTCTTCACCGAGGCGATGGCGGCGGCGGAACCGCCGGAGACGGACTAGCGGCGGAGGGGGATCAGGACGCGGCGGGCGCGAACTGCGTGCGGTAGAGCTGCGTGTAGCGCCCCTCCGCGGTGAGCAGTTCCTCGTGCGTGCCCCGCTCGACGACGCGACCCTCCTCGATGACGAGGATCTGGTCGGCCTGGCGGATGGTCGACAGCCGGTGCGCGATCACGATCGACGTGCGGCCGACGAGCGCCTCCGCGAGCGCGGCCTGCACCGCGGCCTCCGAGGTGGAGTCGAGGTGCGCCGTCGCCTCGTCGAGGATGACGACCTGCGGCCGGGCGAGCAGCACGCGGGCGATGGTGAGCCGCTGGCGCTCGCCGCCGGAGAGCCGGTAGCCGCGCTCGCCGACGATGGTGTCGAGGCCGTCCGGAAGCTCCCGCACCAGGTCGGTCAGGCGCGAGCGCTGCAGCGCCTCCCAGACCTCGGCGTCGGTGGCCTCGGGTCGGGCGAGGAGGAGGTTCGCGCGGATCGACTCGTGGAAGAGGTGACCGTCCTGGGTCACGAGGCCGACCGAGCGGCGGATGTCCTCGGCCGAGAGGTCGCGCACGTCGACGGAGGAGAGGCGCACCGAGCCCTCGTCCACGTCGTACAGCCGCGGGACGAGCTGCGCGATCGTGGACTTGCCCGCACCGGAGGAGCCGACGAGGGCGATCATCTGGCCGGGGGCGACGCGGAACGACACGTCGTGCAGCACCTCGACGCCGCCGCGGGTGTCGAGCACGGCCACCTCCTCGAGGGAGGCGAGCGAGATCTTGTCGGCGGACGGGTAGGCGAAGCGCACCCGGTCGAACTCGACGGATACCCCGCCGTCGGGGATGGGCGTGGTCACCGGCTTCTCCGCGACAAGCGGCTCGAGGTCGAGCACCTCGAAGACGCGCTCGAACGAGACGAGGGCCGTCATCACCTCGACGCGGGCACTGGCGAGCGCGGTGAGCGGCGCGTACAGCCGGGTGAGCAGCAGCGCGAGCGACACCACGGCGCCGGCCTCGAGTCCGCCGTCCGCAGCGATCACGCCGCCCATGCCGTAGACGACGGCGAGGGCGAGAGCGGACACCAGGGTGAGGGCGGTCACGAAGACCTGCTGCACCACGGCGATGCGCACGCCGATGTCGCGCACGCGCGCGGCCCGCGAGGAGAACGCCGCCGACTCCTCGCGCGGCCGGCCGAACAGCTTGATGAGCGTCGCTCCGGGCGCGGAGAACCGCTCGGTCATCTGGGTCGCCATGGTGGCGTTGTGGTCCGCGGCCTCGCGGGACAGCCGGGCGAGGCGGGCGCCCATGAACCGGGCCGGAAGCAGGAAGACGGGCATGAAGACGAGCGTGACCAGGGTGACCTGCCACGAGATGCCCAGCATCACGATGAGGGTCAGCACCAGGGTGACGACGTTGCCGACCACCGTGGAGAGCGTGTTGCTGAAGGCGCGCTGCGCCCCGATCACGTCGTTGTTCAGCCGGCTCACGAGGGCGCCCGTGCGGGTGCGGGTGAAGAAGGCGATGGGCATCTTCTGCACGTGGTCGTAGACGGTGGTGCGGAGGGCGAGGATGAGGTTCTCGCCGATGCGTGAGGAGAGCCAGCGCTGCAGCAGGCCGAACGCGGCCTCGCCGAGGGCGATGAGCGCGATGAGCCCGGCGAGGCCGAGCACGACCGGCGGGGCCGACCTGGCGACGATGGCATCGACGACCTGGCCGGCGAGCAGCGGCGACACGACGGCGAGTATCGCGGTGATGACGCTCGCGACGAGGAACACCACGAGCGACCGGCGCAGGGGACGGGCGAACGCCGCGATCCGGGTGAGCGTCGCCCGCGTGAACGGGCGCCGGTCGCTGTCCGACCGGCTCGCGTTCCACATCGCCGACCGGGCGGAGCTCTCGATATCCATGCGGTCAACGGTACGTCCTCGCCGGGGAGCCGCTTCACCGTGCGGTCCCTTGCCAGGTTCGCGCCCGGGGTGGCCGGGGTCCCGGAAATGTGTGCTGCGACGGCGCTTCGCGGCCGTGATCAGCAGAACGTGGTTAGCGACGCGGGTCAGGGCGCGGGAGGATCAAGGCATGGCTACGACGCGACAGACCGAGATCGAGCGCAAGTACGACGTGGAAGGGGGTGCGGGACTGCCCGACCTGTCCGGGATCGAGGGCGTCGGATCGGTCGAGACCCGTAAGGCGGTGACCCTCGAGGCCGTGTACGTCGACACCGAGTGCGGCGACCTCGCCCGCGCCGCCATCACGATGCGCAGGCGTTCCGGCGGCAAGGACGCGGGCTGGCACGTCAAGCTGCCGGCGGGCGCGGGACGCACCGAGGTGCACGCGCCGCTCGAGGACGGCACCATCGAGGGCGAGTCTGTGCAGGCACCCGCCGGACTCCTCGACGCGGTGCGGCTCGTGGTGCGCGGGCGGCCCCTCATGCCCGTGGCGCGCATCCGCACCCGCCGCACGGCGCTGATCCTGCACGACGCCTCGGGCCGGGAGGTGGCCGAGGTCGCCGACGACGCGGTGACGGCGACCGCCCTGCGCTCGGGCGAGAAGCGGTCCTGGCACGAGGTCGAGGCCGAGCTGCTGGGTATCGACGAGGACGGCGAGAGCGGGACGAGCGGCGAGAGCGCCGCCTTGGACGACGACACGACGAGTGCCGCCACGGACGACGACACGCAGGATCATGTCGCGAACGCACCCCGGACCGCCGAGTCCGGCGAGGCCCTGCTCGACGCGATCGAGCGGGCGCTCCTCGAGGCGGGCGCCGCCCCGTCGGCGAGCCGCTCGAAGCTGGCCCGGGCGCTCGGCCGGGACGACCTCACCGACGGCGGGACGGGGGAGGGGGCGGGATCCGGCCGGACCGGCTCGTCCGCGTCCTCGAAGCGGCCGAAGACGGCGATCGACGCGGTGGCGGCCTCGCTGCGCTCCCTCGTCGACGACCTGCTCGCGGCCGACCCAGCCGTGCGACGGGACGACGCCGACAGCGTGCACGAGATGCGCAAGGTCGTGCGCCGGCTCCGCAGCGTGCTCGCGGCATCCCGCCGGGTGCTCGACCGTGACCAGGCGGACGCCATCCGAGCGCGGCTCGCGACTCTCGGGCGGGTGCTCGGTGAGGCCCGGGACGCCGAGGTCCGGGCTACGCGCGCGACCACCGGCATCGACGCCCTGCCCGCGGACGTCGGCGACCGGCGACTCCGCACCCGCCTGATCACCAACGCGAGGCGCGACTACCGGCGGGCGCACCGCAAGCTGCTCACGTTCCTGTCCGGCGCCGAGTACTTCGGGCTGCTCGACTCCCTCGACGAGTTCGTCGCCGCGCCGCCCGCCGGCGCGCGCGCCACGAGCCCGGCGGGGAAGGCGCTCCGCCGCGCTCTCGAGAAGGAGGCGGACCGGAGCCTGCGCCGCGCCGTCGAGGGCCGCTCGGCCGGAGGATCCGACACGCTCGAGGCGTCGCACGCCGCGCGCAAGGCCGCCCGCCGGCTGCGCTACGCCGCGGAGGCCGCGCACACGGGCGGCGGCATCCGCTCCCGCGCGGACCTCGATCGCGTCGCCGCGCTCGCGGCGGCGGCGAAGGAGGTGCAGGACGTGCTCGGCGACCACCGGGACGCGTCGGTGTTCGCCGAGCACGTGCGCGCCGAGTCCGGTCGCGCGCATGCCGCGGGGGAGCACACCTTCGGCTACGGCGTGCTCTTCAGTCGCGCGAGCCGCGCCGCCGATGAGGCGCAGGCCGGCGCCGAGGAGGCCGTCCGCGGCCTGCGCCGCGCGGCCAAGAAGCTGTAGCGCCGGGCGGGAGACCCGTGGCCGGGACCTCCCGACCACGGGTCTCGACCTCGGGGCTCCTCTGCAAGGCTCCTCGTGGCGGGGCTGCTAGCCCTGCACGACGTTGCGCATCGGCCGGTCGGCGAGCAGCGCGTCCACGTTCTCGTCGATGAGCGCGGATGCGCCGAGCGGCCGGCCGCCCGCCGCGTGCGGGGTGAGGATCAGGTTCGCCTCGTCCCACAGCGGCGAGTCCGCGGGCAGTGGCTCCACGCTCGTCACGTCCAACGCGGCGCCCGCGAGCCGCCCGGTGCGGAGCGCGTCGAGCAGGGCGTCCTCGTCCACCGTGCTGCCCCGGCCGACGTTGACGACCCACGCGTGCGGCGGCAGCTGGGCGAGCCTGTCCGCGTCGAGGATCCTCGCGGTCTCGGCCGTCGACGGCAGGATCATGATGAGCACGTCGGTGCGCGGCAGCTCGTCGGGCAGGTCCTCGGTCGCGATCACCCGGATCCCGTCCTGCTCGCGGGCCGAGGTCGCGACTCCGGTGACCTCCGCGCCGAGGGCGACGAGGTGCGGGGCGAGCGAGGCGCCGATGCTGCCGAAGCCCCAGATCAGCACGCGCGCATCCCGCAGGGTGCTGAACAGGCCGGGGCTGGGCTCGCGCTGGACGCCGCCGATGTCGCTCGCCCAGCGGTGACCGATCTGGGCGCGCACGAGGGTGTGCAGGCGGCGCGCGGCCGCGAGCACGAGGGCGAGCGCGTGCTCGGCTACCGGGCGATCGTGCAGGGAGCGGCCGGAGGTCAGGATGACCTCGGCGCCGAAGCCCGCCGCGACGAGCGCGTCCGTGCCCGCGGAGAGCACCTGCACCCAGCGGACCCGGGTCAGGCGGCGGGCGGCATCCGTGAGCAGGGCGTCGGGCGTGCCCCACACGATGAGGGCGTCGGCGTTCTCGTGCTCGGCCGCGATCGGCTCGGCCGGGTCGTAGGAGACGAACTCCACCTCGTCACGAGGGGTGAGGGACAGGTCGATGCTCGTGGGCACGAGCACCTTCATCGTCGTGCCGGCGCTCGCGGCCCCGTCGGTGGCTGTGCTGGTCATGAGTGGTCTCCGATCGGGAAGGTCACGCCGTGGCGCTCGCCGAGCTCGCGGAGCTCGGCGACCGTGGCCGCGGGCAGCGGGATGCCGTCCCGCTCGCGCTGCTCGGCGGTTCGGTCTTCCGGCTCCCCGGGCACGAGCACCGAGGAGAACCCGGCGGCGGGCGCGCTGGCGTGGGCGAGGTCGACGAGACCCTGGATGCGCTGGGTGAACTCGTCCAGCGGCAGGAAACGCGCGATGTCGATCACGAGCAGCCAGTGCCCGACGTTCTGCGGCTTCGTGAAGTCGTTGTACATGTTGCCGAGGTCGTGGGCCACGGCGCTGCCCGTGAGCACGCCGCCGAGGATCTCGACGAGGAAGCCGAGGCCGTACCCCTTGGGTCCGCCGGCGGGCAGGAGGGCCGTGACGGCGTCGGCGTCCGTCGTCGGCTCGCCGTCGGCATCCACGCCCCAGGTCGGGGGGATGGGCTTCCCCGAGGCCTGGGCGACGAGCACCTTGCCCATCGCGCTCGTGCTCGTGGCCATGTCGAGGCTCACCGGCTTGCCCCGGGTCGGCGCGGCGAAGGCGATGGGATTGGTGCCGAGCAGGGCCTCGCGCCCGCCGTGCGGCACGACGATCGGCTCGGAGTTGGACACGACGAGGGCGACGGCGCCCTGCTCGGCGAGCCAGCGGGCGTAGAACCCGGCGGCCCCGAAGTGCGTGCTTCCCCGCACGGCCGCGGTCGCGACGCCCGTCTCCCTGCTCACCCGCAGGGCCGCCTCGACGGCGGCGCGGGTGGCGATCTGTCCGGCCGCCCCGTTGGCGTCCACCGTCACGACCGAGCCCTCCACGGTGACGACCGGGGCCGCCGCCGGGTCGACGAGCCGTTCGCTGATCCTGCGCTCGTACGCCGGGAGGCGGATCACGCCATGCGAGTCGACTCCCCGCAGGTTGGCGTCCACGAGCGAGGCCGAGAGGTAGGCCGCCTCGTCGTCGCCGTAGCCCCACGTCTCCACGAGCCGGGCGACCCACTGCTCGAGGACGCCCTTCTCGAGCGTCGCGTCCTCCGTAGCGGTCTGCTCCGTGCTGCTCTGCTCCGTGCTGCTCTGGTCCGTGGTGCTGTCGTCCGTGCTGCTCTGGTCCGTGGTGCTGTCGTCCGTGGTCATCGGACCCCTTCTCATCGTCGAGTTCGTGTCGTCCGGCGGTCGCGCCCGGACTCCGCCGGTCGCCGTGCCGGACGCGGCGCCGGCACGCGCGACTCGGGCTGCTTCGATCGTATCGGCCTTAGTTAGCGGCCTGAAGGAAGGGGTGTCAGCCCTCGGTGCGCCGCGCCGGGGCGACGACGCGGATGACCGCGGAGTCGTCCCGCTCGCCCAGGCCCTGCGCCTGACCGAGGAGGAACAGCTGCTCCGCGGCGGCGGCCACCGGGGAGGCGAGGCCCGCGGCCCGCGCCGCGGTGCCCACGATGCCGAGGTCCTTCACGAAGATGTCGAGGCGGCTGAGCACCTCAGCGCCGTCCTCCTCGTAGGCCTCGAGCATCCGCGGTCCGCGGTTCGACAGCATGAAGGACCCGGCAGCCCCCGCCTCGAGGGCGGCGAGTGTGGTCGCCCGGTCGAGCCCGAGCGCGTCGGCGAGCGCGAGCGCCTCGGCAGCGGCGGCGATGTGCACGCCGCAGAGCAGCTGGTTGACCGTCTTCAGCGCCTGCCCGTCGCCCGGGCGCGCGCCGACGACGGTCAGGGTGGAGGCGAGCAGCTCGAGCACCGGACGCGCCCTCTCGAGCGCGGCGGGCTCGGCCCCGACGACGATGAGCAGGTCGCCCTGGCCGGCGCGCACCGGTCCGCCGGACAGCGGGGCGTCGACGAGGGCGACGCCGTGCCTGCCGAGCGCCTCGACGGTGGGCGCGATGGCGTCCGTGCCCACCGTGCTCGTGAGGATCACGACCGCACCGGGCGACAGCACCTCCGCGACGCCGCTCGCGCCGAAGAGCACGTCCTCGAGCTGGGCGGAGTTCCGCACGGCCAGCAGCACCGCGTCGGCGCCCTTGGCGGCGGCTCTACCCGAGTCGAAGCCGGTGACGCCCGCGTCGACCGCGAGCTGCAGGCGGTTCGGGGCGGGGTCGAAGCCGTGCACGGTGAGCTCGGTCGCGAGGCGCGTGGCCATGGGGAGCCCCATGGCGCCGAGGCCGAGCACGGCGACGGTGTACGAGCCGGAGGAGGGGGAGGGGGTGGACGACGAGGGGGCGGACATGGCGGTTCTCCGATCAGCCGGAAGCGGGGTGGATCAGGACGGGGTCGTCGCGGTGCTCAGGGTCCGCACGACGTCGAGCAGCGAGCGGTCGTCGCCCACGTTGCCCGCGAACACGATGTACGGGATGCCCCGGGCGGGCCCGTCGACCGGCTGCCAGAGCGAGACGATGCCGGGCAGCATGGGTCCCCGCACGACGCCGTGCCGGATCTCGAGACCGTGGGCGGCGACATCCGACGAGGTGATGCCGCCCTTCGCGATCACGAACCGGGGCGGCCGGGCGGCGAGGGTGCGGCGCACGACGTCGACCACGGCGGCGGAGACCGTGCGGGCGATCCGGAGGCTCTCCGCCGGGTCCTCGGTCTTCACGAGCAGGCGGCTGGTGTGCAGCACGACGTCGCCCTGGGCGAGGGCGGCTACGACGGTCTCGACGGTCTCGGTGACGTGCGCGGATCCGGAGCCGGCGTCCGCGTCGAGCAGGCGCTCCACGTCGAGCTCGACGACCCGGGCGCCCCGGTGCTCGTCGACGAGCACGCGCAGCTGGCGCGTCGTGAGGCCCACGTGCGAGCCGACGACGATGAGGCCGCCCCCGTCGGCCGGGTCCGTGCCCGCGTACGCGTCCTCCGCCGTGAGCGGCGCGCGCTCCTCCTGCCCGATGCGCGCCCGCACGAACGGCGGCCCGACCCGGTAGAGGAGCCGCTTCCCCCGGCGCTCCGCCTCGGCGAGGCCGAGCGCGAGCGCCCGCAGGTCGTTCTCGGTCACGGCGTCCGCCACGATCGGGGTGGAGTCCGCGGCGGAGGACACGGCGTCCGCGATGCCGCCCGCGCCGCCCCGGATGAGGTGGAGGTCGAGCACGACGACCGACCCGGCGGGGAACCGGCCCGCGGACTTCTCCTGCACGTACTCGGCGAGAGCCGAGGAGCGGAAGCCGAACGTGGCGTCGCGCGCGAACTCGGTCTCCGCGACCGGCACGAGCCCGGAGCCCTCGCGCATGTAGTGCACGCCGCCTATCGTCACCCGGCCCGCGTCGGGGAACGCCGGTACGAGAACGACGCCGTCCGTCCGCTCGCCGGTGACCTCGCGCACGGTGTCGGCGAGCACATCCGGTTCGAGCGGGTAGTGGCCGCGCAGGGTCGAGTCGCTCCTGCTGACGAAGCCGAGCGCCGTGCCCGTCTCCCGGGCGGCGGCGAGCGCGCTCTGCACCACCTGCCGGTTCCGCTCCGCGGTCTCCGCCGGGTCGAGGCTGCGCGTGTTCGTGAGCACGTAGATCGCCGGCGCGGGGCGGCCGTCGATGCGGTGCGTCAGCGCCCAGCGGAAGTCCTCGGGCTCCCACCGGGTGAGCACGGGCAGGTCGGACACGGACTGGGTTCCCGTGGGGTCGTCGTCGAGGACGACGAGCACGCGGCCCGAGGCGGAGACGGACGCGGCGACCCCGGCCGGATCGATCGGGACCTCGGGCGGGAACGCCGCCAGCAGTTCGGACTCATCAATCACGAGGTGCCCCTCCGTCGCGGCGAACGATGCGGGAAAAACTTCTTCCGGCCCGGCCATCCTACGGCGGTGATGCGGAGTAGCCTCTGGCCCAGTCGATGGAGACTCAAGGAGACGACATGTCCGTGATCGTGATTCATCCCGACGCCGGCCCCCGTCCGCAGGGGGGTGTGCAATGACCTCGCCGCTGAACACCGACGGCACGATCGACGAGCTCGGCACGCGCACCCTGAAGAAGGTGCGGCGCAGGCTCATGCCGCTCATCGTGCTGCTCTACTTCATCGCCTACCTCGACAGGAACAACGTCGGCTTCGCCAAGCTCACCATGAGCGAGGACATCGGCCTCAGTGAGGCGGCCTACGGCCTCGGCGCCGGCATGTTCTTCATCGGCTACGCCCTGCTGGAGATCCCGAGCAACGGCGGCATGTACAAGTTCGGCGCCCGGCGCTGGATCGCCCGCATCCTCATCTCCTGGGGCATCTTCGCCACGGCGATGGCCCTCGTGAACGGCGAGGTGACGTTCTACATCATCCGCTTCCTCCTGGGAGCGGCGGAGGCGGGCTTCTTCCCGGCCATTCTCTTCTACATCACGCTCTGGTTCCCGGCGGCGCAGCGCGTCGCGGTGCTCGGCATCTTCATCCTCGCCCAGCCCGTGTCCAACGCCCTCGGCGCACCGGTGTCCGGCCTGCTGCTCACGATGGACGGCATCCTCGGACTGCAGGGCTGGCAATGGCTGTACATCATCGAGGGCATCCCCGCGATCCTGCTCGGCATCCTCGCGCCGCGGCTGCTCACCGACCGGCCGAGCGACGCGCACTGGCTGGCGCCGGACGAGCGGCAGTGGCTCACGCGGGTCATGGACGCCGAGCTCGCGGCGAAGCAGTCCACGGGCAAGCACAACTTCCTGCAGGGCCTCAAGGACCGCCGCACCCTCGTCTACTCGGCGCTGTACTTCGGCCTCGTCTGCGGCATCTACGGCCTCGGGCTGTGGCTGCCCACGATCGTGGCGGCGCTCGGCGACTTCGGCTCCGTGCAGATCGGCTTCATCGTGATGATCCCGTACGTCGTCGCGGCCTTCTTCGTCTACTACTGGTCGCGTCGGTCGGACCGCACCGGGAACCCCGCGTGGCACACGAGCATCAGCATGGTGATGGCCGCGATCGGCCTGGTCGGCGCCGGCTACCTGCTCGACGTGAGCGCCGTGCTGTCCATGCTGTTCCTCACCATCGCCGCCATGGGCATCTACTCGGCGATCGCCCCGTTCCTCGCCATGCCGTCCGCGGCGCTGACCGGCGCGGCCGCGGCGGCCGGTCTCGCCATGATCAACTCGCTCGGCAACCTCGGCGGCTTCGTGGCGCCGTACGCGGTCGGCATCTTCAAGGACGCCACCGGCAGCGATCAGAGCGGCCTCGTCTTCCTGTCCATCGTGCTGCTGATCACCAGCATCGCGACCTACCTGTACGCGCGGAAGCGCCCGGAGGGGAAGTCGCAGCCCGGCGTCCTCGTCGAGCGCCACGAGCCCGCGCCCGAGTCCGGCCTGGGAGGCTGACCCATGATCCAGATCCCCGCATTCCCCGAGCAGCGCACCGCCGTCCTGACCGGCGCCGGTTCGCCGCGCGGCATCGGCCGCGCGACCGCCGACCGCCTGGCGAGCCAGGGCTGGTGCGTCGCGATCGTCGACATCGACGGCGACGCCGCTCGGCAGGCCGCCGAGGAGATCGGCTCCCGGCACGGCGTGCAGACGCTCGGCGTGCGCGCGGACGTGTCCGACCAGGCCTCCGTCGATGCGGCGGTCGGCGAGATCGAGTCCTCGCTGCCGCCCGTCGTCGCCCTGGCCAACCTCGCCGGCATCAGCTCGCCGACGGAGTTCCTCGACGAGACGCTCGAGGCGTGGGAGCGGGTGTTCCGCATCAACATGACCGGCACGTTCCTCGTCACCCAGCGCGTGGTCCGCGGGATGGTCGAGCGCGGGCTCGGCCGCGTCGTCAGCGTCTCGTCCATCTCGGCGCAGCGGGGCGGTGGCACGTACTCGAAGGTCGCCTACAGTGCGTCGAAAGGGGCGATCATCGGCTTCACCCGCGCGCTCGCCCGGGAGATGGGGCAGCACGGCATCACCGTGAATTGCGTCGCGCCCGGGCCGGTGGACACCGACATCATGGGCGGCACGCTGAGCGAGGAGCGCAAGGACGCCATGGCCGCGGACATCCTCGTCGGCCGCGTCGGCACCGTGCACGACATCGCGGCCCTGCTCGCGTTCCTGGTCAGCGAGGACGCGGGGTACATCACCGCGGCGACGTACGACATCAACGGCGGCCTGCAGGTCTCCTGACCCTGCGGGTCCCTGACCGTGCGGGTTCCCTCCGACCGCCCGCCGCCTGACAGGATGGAGGGGTGAGCGACAGCACAGCAGGCGACCGCACGACTCCCGACGACACGGCGGGCAGCGACGCACGCCCCACCGACGTCCGTATCGACGACGCACACCCCGCCGCGAGCGGGCAGGTGGCCCACGAGGGGGAGAAGGCGCCGATCGTCGTGATGGGCGTGTCCGGGTCGGGCAAGTCCACCGTCGGCACGGCCGTGGCGGACGCCCTCGGCCGCACCTTCGTGGACGGCGACGGCCTGCACTCGCCGGAGAACCGGGCGAAGATGGCGTCCGGCGTCCCGCTGACCGACGAGGACCGCTGGCCGTGGCTCGACTCCGTCGCCGGCGTGCTCGCCTCCCTCGACGACCAGGGCAACCACCCGGTGGTCGCGTGCTCGGCGCTCCGCCGTGCCTACCGCGACCGGCTGCGGGCGGCGACGCCGGGGATCGTGTTCCTGCACCTTCACGGGTCGCCCGCGCTGCTCGCCTCGCGGCTGGGGCCGCGCAAGCACGAGTACATGCCCGCGTCCCTGCTCGCCTCCCAGCTCGACACGCTCGAGCCCCTGCAGCAGGACGAGCGGGGCGTCGTCGTGGACATCGCGCCTCCGCCCGCGGAGGTCGCCGCGGCGGCCCTCCAGGCGCTTACCGGCCTCGCGCTCGCGCCCTGACCGGCCCGGCGTCGCGCCCTGACCGGCTGGTCAGGTGCAGGAGCGGGCAGGACCGCCCCGCGGCTCCGTGTAGACTTCAGGATTGAACTTCGGCGAGGGACGTCCGATGGCGGTCCACAACCGCCCCGACGGGTGTCCGTGATCGACGCGGTGGCGAGGCTCGCAGTCTTTCCTCACGCGCAAGCGTTCGAGTTGACCAATCCATCTATGCGGGCCCGCGGGCTCGCCAAGGAGTGTAAGAACCATGGCAAACGACAACCGTCTCGTCGCCGACAAGCGCGAGAAGTTCGGCAAGGGTGCGGCCCGCAAGCTGCGCGCCGCCGGCAAGATCCCCGCCGTCCTCTACGGCCACGGCACCGAGCCCCAGCACCTCACCCTCCCGGGCCACGAGGTCATGCTGATCCTGCGCAAGGCGAACGCCGTGCTCGAGCTCGACATCTCCGGCGCCAACCAGCTCGCGCTGGTGAAGGACGTGCAGAAGGACCCCGTGCGTCAGATCATCGAGCACGTCGACCTCGTCGTCATCCGCGCCGGTGAGCGCGTCACCGTCGACATCCCCGTCACGGTCGAGGGCGAGCCCGCCGGCGACGGCGTCGTGACCGTGGAGAACACCACGCTGTCGATCGAGGCCGAGGCCACGCACATCCCCGAGCGCCTCACCGTGAGCGTCGAGGGCCTCGCCGAGGGCTCGCACGTGCTGGCCTCCCAGGTCGAGCTGCCCGCCGGCTCCACCCTGCTCACCGACCCCGAGACGCTCGTGCTCGCCGTCTCCAGCGGCGAGATGGACACCGAGACCGACGCCGGCACGGACGAGGCCGAGGGTGACGAGGGCGTCGAGGTCGAGGGCGAGGGTGGCGCCGCGGACGACGAGATCGTCGACGCGGACACCGAGAAGCCGACCGAGTAGTCTCGCCGCTTTCGCGGCGGACAGGTACGTCTCGCGAGCCTGCCGGAACCGTCCACGGACGTTCCGGCAGGCTCGTTTCCGTGCGGGCGTGACGAGAGAGAAGGAGCGATGGAGAACAACACCTGGCTCGTGGTGGGCCTCGGCAACCCCGGCCCCGGCTACGCGGGCAACCGCCACAACGTGGGGCAGATGGTGCTCGCCGAGCTCGCCGATCGGCTGCGGGCATCCTTCAAGTCGCACCGCACGAACGCCACGGTCGCCGAGGGGCGCACCTTCGCGGCGGGACCGAAGCTGGTGCTCGCCAAGCCCAACACGTTCATGAACGTCTCCGGCGGCCCCGTCGCCAACCTGATGCGCTTCTACTCCCTGCAGCCGGACCGCCTCATCGTGGTGCACGACGAGCTCGACATCCCGTTCGACGCGCTCCGCCTCAAGTTCGGCGGCGGACACGGCGGGCACAACGGGGTGCGCGACATCATCGCGGCGCTCGGCACCGGCGACTTCATCCGGGTCCGCGTCGGCATCGGCCGGCCCCCCGGCCGCCAACCCGCGGCGGACTTCGTGCTGCGCGACTTCTCCTCGACGGAGCGGCAGTCGCTGCCCAGCGTGCTCGCCGACGCCGCCGACGCGGTCGAGCAGATCGGCACCGAGGGGCTCACGGCGGCCCAGCTGCGCTTCCACACCGCTACGGGGTAGCGGAGATGGTCAGTCCACGCTGAGCAGGTCGTTCTCCTCGATCAGCTTGCGGGACAGCACCTTGTAGCCCTCCTGCTCGAAGAAGACCGTGATGCGGTCCTCCTCGTGCCGCATGACCGTCCCCGGTCCCCACTCCCTATGGGTCACGGCGGCCTGGAGCGGGTAGTCGTCGTCGCCCGCCTGCTCGAGTGCCCCGTCCTCGGTGGCCGGCACCTCCTCGCGGTCCAGCGGAGGCGGGTCCTCGATCCCGAGCACCGTCGCTGCCTCGACGCGGGCGCGGCACGTGTCGCAGTTGCCGCAGTCGGTCAGCCGCTCCTCGCCGAAGTAGCCGAGCAGGAACGCGCGGCGGCAGTCGCGCGTCTCGGCGTAGGCGCGCATCATCTCGAGCCGGCTGCGCTCGATGCGCTCGCCTTCCTCGGCGGCCTGCCGGGCGCGCTCCGCCGCCTCGTCCGCGCCCACCGGATCGGCGACGGTCACGCCCTTCCGGCCCGTCGCGAGCACGCCGGCGTCGGCGAGCAGGTTCACCGGCCCGGTGACGGAGCGGGTGGCGAGTTCGAGCTCGCCCCCGATCTCGGCGGGCCGCACGGGACGGCCCGCGGCCTCCACCGCGCGGTACACGTTGCGGAGCCTGCCCCGGTCGGGCGTGCGGGCGGAGAAGAACTTGCGCAGCGCGAGGTCCTCGGGCCGGTAGTGCAGCGCGGCGATCGCCGGCTCGCCGTCCCTGCCGGCCCGGCCGACCTCCTGGTAGTACTCGTCGACGGACTCCGGCACGGCGGCATGCACCACGAAGCGCACGTTCGGCTTGTCGATGCCCATCCCGAAGGCCGAGGTCGCCACGACCACGTCGACGGCATCGGAGTGGAACGCCTCGTGCACCTCCGCTCGCACCGTGGCGCTCAGCCCGCCGTGGTAGGCCGCCGTGCGGATGCCCCGCTCCGCGAGCTCCTCCGCGAAGGTCTCGCTCGCCTTGCGGGTGGCGACGTAGAGCAGACCCGGCTTCGGCAGCTCCGCGACCTGGTCGAGCACGGCCGCGCGCTTCTCGCTCTCGCTCTCGTGCCGCGCGACGTCGAGACGGATGTTCGGGCGGTCGAACCCGCGGGTCAGTACGAGGGGGTCGTCCAGGCCGAGTCGCTCCGCGATCTCCCGCCGCACGGGCGAGGAGCCGGTCGCCGTGAGCGCGATGACCCGGGGACGGCCGAGCCGCTCGATCGCCGGTCCGAGGAGCAGGTAGTCGGGCCGGAAGTCGTGCCCCCAGGAGGAGACGCAGTGCGCCTCGTCGACCACGAACAGGGCCACGCCGATGCCGCGCAGCCGCTCCGTCACCTCGTCCTTCGCCAGCTGCTCGGGGGCGAGGAAGGCGATCCGCAGCCCCTCGCCCTCGAGGATGCGCCAGGCCTCGTCGGTCTCGGCCGCGGTGCGGCTCGAGTTCAGGGCGACGGCGGGAGGAGCGTCCGGCGCGTCGGCGAGGCCGGCGACCTGGTCCTCCTGCAGGGCGATGAGGGGAGAGATCACGAGCGTGAGGCCGTCGAGCAGCACGGTGGACAGCTGGTAGATCGCGGACTTGCCGTACCCCGTGGGCATGACGCCGAGCACGTTCCGGCCGGAGAGCACCGCCTCGACCGCCTCGAGCTGCCCCGTGTGCAGGTCGTCCCAGCCGAAGGACTCCCGGCCCGCCCTCTCGATCCTCGGTCGGTCGGATCGGTCCCGGGTCGTGCGGTCCCGGGTATTGCGGCTGGGATTCCTGCGGTTCGGGGTGGTGCGGTCCGCGGTCGTTCTGCTCACCCGATCCAGTGAAACAGCAGCCGCCGAAATGCCCCTGGGGATTGTCAGGCGCCGCGGGCGGCGCTAGTGCCGGAAGTGAGGAGGACCGAACGGGCCGTTACAGCACCGCGCGGCGCACGGACCAGACACCGTTCGACGGCAGCTCGTCGATCGTGTAGTACGCGGCCGCATCCGCCCGGTAGGCGATCGCCTCGCCCTGGCGGTCGGGGATGTTGGTCAGCACCCGCGGCACCGCGCGGAAGGCCGACTCGAACACGCCCGCGCTGCTCGCGGTGTACTGGAGCACGCTCGAGTACGTGCGCACCAGCAACTTCCGGCCGGTCGCGTCGATGTCGGCGGCGGTCACCTTGTTGGTGCTCGCCGGGAGCGGAATCTGGGCGACGAACTGGAGCGTCACCACCGTGTCGCGTGACAGCGGCTGCGGCATGCGGTACACCCGCGTGAAGCCCGCGTTCTTCGTCAGCAGGTAGATCGCGCCGGTCTGCGGATGCACGACCATCGCCTCGGAGTCGAACGCACCGTCCGGGTAGCGGAACGGGAACCGCTCCAGCCCGGTCAGCTTCGAGTTGTCCGCGGTGACACCGAAGCGCGGCTCGGGCAGCCGGTAGATCGCGAAGGTGGAGCGTGAGAAGCCGGCCGGGAACGAGCCGCTCACCCTGCCCGTGTCGGCGGCGTAGACGCACTGTCCGCCGGGGCAGGGACCGACGGCGATGTCCTCCCAGTCGAAGGCGTCCGTGGCCGTCATCGGCCGGTCGAACGGGAACGGCACCCAGTACTGCGCGGCGACGCCGGAGGTGCCGAGCAGGATCAGGTTCTTGCGGTCCTCGTTGTGGGTCCAGAGCATCCCGGGGTTCCGCCGGCTCTCCACCACGCCCGAGGGCTCGTACACACCGGTGCCGCCGAAGGTGAGGGTCGTGCTGTAGGAGCCCGCGGCGCTCGCGGTCCGCGCCTCCGGGGACGGCCCGAAGGCGAGAAGGGCGACCAGGCCGAGGACCACGGCCGTGACGCGGGAACGGGTGCGGACGGACGAGATGCGCGCTCGGCTCATGGCTCCTCCAACTGCGCGTTGCGGGATCAACGCCGGCGCGGACACACCGATATTCGACGATACGCGCCCGGGACCGGCGGCGAAGCCCCAGTACCGGCCGGCGCGCGCCCCAGTAGTTCCGGAGGGGGGTCCCGGACGCCTCGAGGGGGAGTGCCCGGCGTTCGCTTCCAGCGTGGCGGGGGCACCGCCGCGCACAGGCGGGCGACGGTGGCGGCACGTAGGCTTGTGCAGTGATTCTCCAGGGTCTGCTTCCGGCGTTGTGCCGCGCCTCCACCTTCGACGCCGCCCTCGCCTCGTCCCACCGGGACGCGGACTTCTCGCTCACCGACGGGCTGCGCGCGCCGCTCCTCGCGGCGCTGCTCGGCCGGCGCGGCAGTGGCCTGCGCGACGGGGATCCCTCGGTGCCGGCGTCCCTGCTGGCCATCACCGCGACGGGCCGTGAGTCCGAGTCACTGCGCGCCAGCCTGGCCGCCGTGGCGCCCGAGGCCGAGATCGTGGAGTTCCCGGCCTGGGAGACCCTGCCCCACGAGCGGCTCAGCCCGAGCGCGGAGATCGTCGGCAAGCGGCTGCGCGCGCTCCGCAGGCTGAAGGAGTGGGACGCGGCCCGGCAGCAGGCGGGCGCCGCAGCGGACGCGGCGGCGCGCCCGCTCGTGATCGTGGCCTCCGTGCGTGCCGCGCTGCAGCCTGTCGCCTCGAACCTCACCGAGCTCGACCCCGTGCTGCTGACCGTCGGCGGCCGCGGCTTCGACCTGTCGGCCCTGTCCCGCAACCTCATCGACCTCGCCTACGCGCGCGTCGACATGGTGACGCGGCGCGGCGAGTTCGCCGTGCGCGGCGGCATCCTCGACGTGTTCCCGTCGTTCGCCGACCACCCGGTCCGCGTCGAGTTCTTCGGCGACGAGGTCGACCAGATCCGCGAGTTCTCCGTCGCCGACCAGCGGTCGCTGCCCACGGACCTGCCGTCGGTCGAGCTTGCGCCCAGCCGCGAGCTGCTGCTCACCGCCCCCGTGCGCCAGCGCGCCCGGGAGATGCGCGACGAGTTCCCGAGCCTCCGCGGCATGCTCGAGAAGATCTCCGAGGGCATCCCCGTCGAGGGCATGGAGAGCCTCGCGCCCGCGCTCGTCGAGCGGCTCGTCCCGGTGACGCACTACCTTCCCGCGGACACCGCCATCGCCGTCATCTCCCCGGAGCGGGTCGCCACGCGAGCGGTCAGCCTCGCCGAGACCAACCGCGAGTTCCTGTCCGCGGCGTGGAGCGCCGCGACGGCGGGGGCGGAGTCGCCCATCGACCTCGCCTCGGGCGACTTCCTCAGCCTCTCCGAGCTCCGCGCGACGAAGCGCGACCGCCCGTGGTGGACGCTCAGCCAGTTCCAGGCCACGGACGTGCTGCCCGAGGAGCTCGAGATCGACGAGATCCTCACCGTGCGCATCGACGCGGACCCGGTGCCGAGCTTCCAGGGCAACGCCATGGGCGCCATCGAGCACGTCGCCGAGCGCCTGCGCGCCGGCTGGACCGTGGGGGTCGTCGCCCGCGGCGCCGGCCTGGTGGAGCGGGCCGCGGACGTGCTCGGCGAGCACGAGCTGCCCGCCCGTATCGTCGAGGACTTCCCGGCGGAGCCGGAGCCCGGCATCGCCTACCTGGTGCAGGCGGGGCTCGACTCGGGCTTCGAGATCGCCGAGACGAAGCTCGCCGTGCTCACCGAGGGCGAGTTCTACGGCCGGTCCGCCGGGTACGACTCGCGGCAGGTCAAGAAGCTCGCCGCCCGGCGCAAGAACGTCGTCGACCCGCTGCAGCTGAAGCCGGGCGACTACGTGGTGCACTCGACCCACGGCATCGGCAAGTTCCTCGAGCTGACCCAGCGCGAGGTCTCGACGGGCGGGCGCAACGCCACCAAGCACAGCCGCGAGTTCCTCGTGCTCGAGTACGCGCCGAGCAAGCGCGGCTACCCGGGCGACAAGCTCTACGTGCCCACCGATCAGCTCGACCTGCTGAGCCGCTACGTCGGCGGCGAGGCGCCGTCGCTGTCCAGGATGGGCGGCAGCGACTGGGCCGCCGCGAAGGGCAAGGCCCGCAAGGCCGTGCGCGACATCGCGGTCGAGCTCGTGAAGCTGTATTCCGCGCGCATGGCGAGCAAGGGTCACGCGTTCCCGCCCGACACCCCCTGGCAGCGGGAGCTCGAGGAGGCGTTCCCGTTCGTCGAGACGCCGGACCAGCTGCAGGTCATCGACGAGGTCAAGGCCGACATGGAGCGGCCCATCCCGATGGACCGGCTGGTGTCCGGCGACGTCGGCTTCGGCAAGACCGAGATCGCGGTCCGCGCGGCGTTCAAGGCGGTGCAGGACGGCAAGCAGGTCGTCGTGCTCGTGCCCACGACGCTGCTCGTGCGCCAGCACCTCGAGACGTTCTCCGAGCGCTTCGCCGGCTTCCCCATCCACATCCGGCCGCTCAGCCGGTTTCAGACGGATCGCGAGACCCGCGAGACGGTCAAGGGGCTCGAGGACGGGTCGATCGACATCGTCATCGGCACCCACCGCCTGCTGACCGACAAGATCTCGTACAAGGACGTCGGCCTCGTCATCATCGACGAGGAGCAGCGGTTCGGCGTCGAGCACAAGGACGCGCTGAAGAAGCTCAAGCACAACGTCGACATCCTCGCGATGAGCGCGACGCCGATCCCGCGCACCCTCGAGATGGCCGTAACCGGCATCCGGGAGATGTCGACCCTGGCCACGCCGCCGGAGGAGCGGCACCCCATCCTCACCTTCGTCGGCCCGTACAGCGAGCGCCAGGTCGCGGCCGCCGTCCGCCGCGAGCTGCTGCGCGAGGGCCAGATCTTCTTCGTGCACAACCGGGTGTCGAGCATCAACCGCATCGCCGCGCAGATCGCGGAGCTCGTGCCCGAGGCGCGGGTCGCCGTCGCCCACGGGCAGCTTCCGGAGCACGTGCTCGAGCAGGTCGTCGTCGACTTCTGGGAGCGCAAGTTCGACGTGCTCGTCTCGACGACCATCATCGAGACCGGCCTCGACATCGCGAACGCGAACACGATCATCATCGACCGGGCCGACAAGTACGGCCTGAGCCAGCTGCACCAGCTGCGCGGCCGCGTGGGCCGTGGGCGGGAGCGCGCCTACGCCTACTTCCTCTACGACGGCGACAAGCCGCTGTCCGAGACGGCGCACGACCGCCTGGAGACCATCGCCGCGAACAACGAGCTCGGCTCGGGCATCCAGGTCGCGCTCAAGGACCTCGAGATCCGCGGCGCGGGCAACCTGCTCGGCGGCGAGCAGTCCGGCCACATCGCGGGCGTGGGCTTCGACCTGTACCTGCGGATGATCGGCGAGGCCGTCTCCGCGTTCCGCGGCGACGTCGCGGAGGGCCAGACCGAGCTCCGGCTCGAGCTGCCCGTCGACGCGCACATCCCCGAGGAGTACGTGGACAGCGAGCGGCTGCGCCTCGAGGCCTACCAGAAGCTGTCCACGGCGAGCGCACCCACCGCGGGCGACGACCAGATCGACCGCGTGCTCGAGGAGCTCACCGACCGCTACGGCGAGCCGCCCGAGCAGGTCGTGAACCTCATCGCGGTGTCACGGCTGCGGCGGATGGCCCAGAAGGCCGGGCTCTCCGAGGTCGTGGCGATGGGACCGAACCTGCGCGTCGGCCCGGCGGACCTGCCGGACTCCGTGCAGGTGCGGCTGCGCCGCATGTACCCGGGCGCGAAGCTGTTCGCGCAGACCAGCGTGATCGCCGTGCCCATGCCGAAGGTGAACGGCGAGCCCCTCGGCGACGCCGAGCTCATCGCGTGGGTCAACCAGCTGCTCGAGGCGATCTTCGTGCGGGAGCCGGCCGCCGCCTCGTGATCGGGTGCATTCCACTCACTCAGCGGATTCATCCCGTGTGAACGCAATTCAGCAGGATCCGAGCGACACGCCCGTCACGGACCACCCGAACCGGCGTGTCGTGGCGGATCTGCTGATGTGCGTCGGAGAACTCGGCCAGGCGCGAGCCGTAGGCGTGATGGGTGCAGAGCAGGCGCGCGGGGATGGCAGAGTAGCCGCATGATCGATGCCCCGAGCCCGTCCGACGACCCCCGAGCCGAGAGCGAGCCCCGGCAGCAGAGCAGCCTCGACGAGCTCGTGGCCGTGACGGCCCGCCTGCGGGGCCCCGGCGGGTGCCCGTGGGACGCGGACCAGACCCACGAGTCGCTCGTGCGCTACCTCGTTGAGGAGACGTACGAGCTCATCGACGCGATCGAGACCGGCGACCGGGACGCCATGCTCGAGGAGCTGGGCGACGTGCTCTACTCCGTGCTGTTCCACGCGGACATCGCGGCCCACACCCCCGGCGAGGCGTTCGACATCCAGGACGTCGCGGCGCACATGACGGCGAAGATGGTCGGCCGCCACCCGCACGTGTTCGGCGACGTCGAGGCGCACACGGCGGACGACGTCGTGGGCTTCTGGGACGAGCTGAAGGCGCGCGAGAAGCCGGGCCGCACCAGCGTGCTCGACGGCATCCCGCAGGGGATGCCCGCGCTCGCGCTCGCCGACAAGGTGCTCGGGCGCGCCCAGAAGGTCGGCCTGCTCGACGACGGGCCGGCGGCCGTGCCGGTGAGCACGGAGGACGAGCTCGGGCCGCTGCTGCTCGCGATCGTCGCCTCCGCACGGGCCAACGGGCTGGACGCCGAGCGGGCTCTGCGCGCGACGCTGCGCGGGCTGCAGGACGAGATCCGGGAGGCCGAGGCGGCCGCGACGGACGGCGTGGACGCTGCCGACGCGGGCGTCATCGCGGTGGTGCCCGAGGACGGCGGCGACCGGGCCTGAGTGCCACCTGGCCGCATCGCGGCCGGATCTAGGGTTGAGTGGAACTGCACTTGATCCATCCCGTGAGGAGCACCAATGGCGAGGAAAGCGAATCCGAACCGACGGATCGTCCTCCTCGACGGCATCACCGAGGCGCTCTACACCCGCCCCATCGGTGAGATCTCCTTCCGCACGCTCGCGGAATCCCTCGGTGTCAGCACCTACACGCTGGTCTACCACTTCGGCACCCGCGAGGAGCTGCTGCAGGCGATCCTGCAGTCGATCACCGACCAGCAGACGGTCGCCCTGAAGCTCGTGGACGCGGAGCTGCACACCGTGGATGACCTCACCGCGCACCTCGAGCATGCCTTCGAGGTCATGGCCGATCCGGAGAACCGTCAGCTGCAGCGGATCGAGATCGAGGCCGCCATGCTCGGCGTGATGTCGCCCGACCTCCTGCCCGATGCCCGCAGGACCTTCGACTCCTGGCTGCAGGTGCTGAAGTCCGGCCTGTCCGAGATCGGGCTCCCCGACGACAGGGCCGACATCGCCGCGCGCATGCTTGTCGACGGCATGTACGGCATCAAGTACGACCTGGTGCTGACGGCGGACGTCGACCGCGCGACGGACGCGTTCCGCACCCTGGTGGACCGCTACCAGCAGGCCCTGGCCGGCATTCCCCACCACGACGCCTGACCGGGGCGTCGCCCGGAGGAGTCGTCAGGCGATCCTGCTGCCCCTCGGCAGCCGCGCCGCCGGCGTGCGGGTGCGTGCGGTGGCCCAGAGAAGGGCGCTCGCCCCGAGGACCACGTGGATCGCGAGGCCGACGAACCAGGTGGGCACCGTGCTCTCGAACACCTCCCGCGAGGTCGGGAACTGCTCACCGGCCGGGGTGCCGCCGTCCCGCAGGTCGCTGCAGTAGTCGAACGTCGCGTCGAGGTCGGGCGCGATCTGCGCCTGACGCACCGGCACGGCCGTGGCGCTGAACAGGTCCACCGGCTCGCCGCGGGAGTCGAACTGCCCGGCGGCGGCGTCCGCAAGCACGACGTACGGGTTGGCGGCGAGCACGCCCCAGTAGTAGTCGAAGCGCGGCACCGTGTAGGTCGTCACCTGCGGCGGGGAGCAGGTCACGGTGTCCGCGCCATCGGGCCCCTCCTCCAGGAACTGCACGTCGATGGTGGTGGATCGCGCCTCGGACGAGGTCGCGACGCCCGCGAGCGTGAAGACGATGAGCGTGCCGATGCTGAGCGCCGCGACGGTGAGGTACGTCACGACGATGGAGAACAGCGGCCGGGTCAGGATGCCGGACAGGCCCACCCCGATCGCCGCGATCACGCCGAGCTCGACGGCGAGCACGAGCACCGACACCGCGATGGTCCCCGCCGGCACGCCGCCGGACAGGACCGCGAAGCCGAGGAACGGCAGCGAGACCAGGAGGAACGCGAGCGCGGTGAGCCAGGCCGCGAGGAACTTGCCGAGCACGAGCTGTCCCGTGCGCAGCAGCGTGACCTGCGTCGTGGCGAGGGTGCCCGCGTCCCGGTCGCCGTTGATGGCGTTGCCGCTGAGGGCGGGCGTCACGAGCGTGCCGAGCAGCAGCACGAAGAACAGGATGCCGGAGAAGAGGAAGCCGCCGAGCCCGTCCGAGACGTCGAGGCTGAGCCAGAGCAGCACGGTGATGAGCGCGACGAGCGCGACGAAGACGCCGAGCAGCACGTACCAGCCCACGCCCCGGACGCGCTGCCGGAGCTCGAGCGCGAGCACGATGCCGATGCCGGAGAGGTAGGAGGTCACGTGCGGTCTCCGCGGTGCAGGTCGAGGAAGGTCTGCTCCAGCTCGCCGAAGGCGGGAGCGAAGGACGACACGGCGACGCCCCGGGTGACGAGCGCCGTGAGCAGCGCGGCGGCGTCCGCCTCGTCGCGGACGCCGACGAGCAGCCCGAGGTGATCGGTACGGATGCGCTCCGCGGGCACGCCCACGGCTCGCAGCGCGTCGGCGAGGGCGGCCGTGTCGCGCTCGGCGGAACCGGGGGCATCGGCGGAACCGGCGGAACCGGCGGAACCGGGGGAACCGGGGGCATCGGCGGAACCGGCGACGCCGGTCCCGGGACCGACGGGACCGACCGGACCGGCGGCGACCGCCCGCACCCGCCAGGGGCGCAGCCCCACCCGGCTCGCGGCGATCCGCTCGGCGGAGACGCTGACGCCACCGTCGAGGTAGACGGCGGCGGTCGCCATCTCGTCGAGCTCGGCGAGCACGTGGCTGGAGACGAGCACGGTCCTGCCCTCCTGGGCGAGGCGCTGCAGCAGCACCCGCAGGTCTACCCGGGCGGCGGGGTCGAGCCCGGACGCCGGCTCGTCGAGCAGCAGCACGGACGGGTCGTGCACCAGCGCCCGGGCGAGGCTGAGCCGCTGCTTCTGGCCCCGGGAGAGCACGCGGGTGGGCTGGGTGGCGAGCTCGGTCAGCCCGACGAGGTCGAGGAGCTCCTCCGCGCGGCGGCGCGCCGCGGCCCGGGGGAGCCGGTACATCCGGCCGGTGATCTCGAGCGTCGCCCGCACGGGCAGGCTCGCCCAGGAGCCGAGGATGTCGGGCATCCAGCCCATGCGCGCCCGCACCTCGCCCGGCTGGCGGACGGGATCGTGGCCCGCGACCCGGATGTGGCCGGCGTCCGGCCGCAGCAGCGTCGCGAGCATCAGCAGCAGGGTCGTCTTGCCGGAGCCGTTGGGCCCGATCAGCGCCGTGATGGAGCCCGGCTCCGCGGTCAGGGTGACGGATCGCACCGCCTGAACGGCCGAGAAGGAGCGGCTGACGCCGACGACCTCGATGCCCTCGCCCACGCCTCTGCCCTTCCGATCGCAGCCGCGCACGCGGCACGCGCTCACCATAGCGCCGGGCCGACGCCGGGCGCTCCCGGGTCGCGGCGTGCTGAGAGAATTGGGGCATGGCCTCCCCGATCAACCCGCCCCGCGGCATGCGCGACTTCCTCCCCACCGAGAAGGCCAGGCGCGAGCACGCGCTCGCCGTGATCCGGCGCACCTACGCCGCCCACGGCTTCGACGAGATCGAGACGCCCGTGATGGAGGACATCGCCCGGCTGCACTCGGGGCTCGGCGGCGACAACGAGAAGCTCGCGTTCGCGGTGCTGAAGCGCGGGTTGTCCGGCGAGGAGCTGCACCGGGCCGCCGACGGGGGAGACGTGCTGGCGCTGGCCGACCTCGGCCTGCGATTCGACCTGACGGTGCCGCTCGCCCGGTTCTACGCGTCGCACCGCACCGAGCTGCCGAGCGTGTTCCGCTCCGTGCAGATCGCCCCCGTCTGGCGGGCCGAGCGGCCGCAGAAGGGCCGCTACCGCCAGTTCGTGCAGTGCGACATCGACATCATCGGCGAGGCCGGCGAGCTGGCCGAGGTCGAGCTGATCTCGGCGACGGCCGCGACGCTCGAGGCGCTCGGTCTCCGCGACTGCACCATCCGCGTCAACGACCGCCGCATCCTGACCGGCCTGCTCGAGCACTGCGGCTTCGACCGCGCCCGCTTCCCGGCCGTGCTCATCTCGGTGGACAAACTCGACAAGATCGGGGCGGCCGGTGTCGTCGCCGAGCTGAGCGAGGAGGGGGCGGACGCCGCCGCCGTGCTCGGCGGCATCCTCGAGTCGTTCGAGCAGCACCTCGCCGACGGGGGAGTGGAGCTGACGACCGAGGCGATCACCGGCATCCTGCCCGCGGGCATCGACCCGGACGCCGTCGCCGACCTCGAGACGCTCGCGGCCGGGCTCGCGGGGCTGCCCACGGGCGTGCGCCTCCGGTTCGACCCGACGCTCGTGCGCGGCATGGGCTACTACACGGGCACGATCTTCGAGATCGCGCACCCCGCGTCCGGCAGCTCGGTGGGCGGCGGCGGCCGCTACGACGGCATGATCGGGCGCTTCCTCGGCACCGAGGTGCCCGCGTGCGGGTTCTCCATCGGGTTCGAGCGGGTCGTCGACCTCGCCGAGCTGCCCGAGGAGCGGCAGGCGGACTCCGTCGCCCTGGTGCACGACGGCTCCGTGCCCGCCGGGGTGCTCCTCGCCCTCAAGAACCAGCTGCTCGCCGAGGGCCGCCGGGTGCGGCTGGAGCGCCGCACGAAGAACATGAAGCTCCTGCTCGACGGGCTCGCGGGGGCCGGGTTCGCGTCGTTCGCGTACGTGCAGGCCGGCGTAACCGACGCCTCCGCCCTCGCTCTGAAGCCCCTCGGCTGACGCCGGTCGGCCGACCGCCCCCGTCACTAGACTGGCCAGCGGACTGCGGCGCATCGCCGCTACCGGCGGACTCCTCTCGTCCGCCCTCTGCATGTCCACCCCGCACAAAAGGAGACACACCTGTGGCACTCATCGAAGCAGTAGGCGCTCGCGAGATCCTCGATTCCCGCGGCAACCCGACCGTCGAGGTCGAGGTCCTGCTCGACGACGGCACCGTCTCGCGCGCGGCCGTCCCCTCCGGCGCCTCCACCGGCGCGTTCGAGGCGTACGAGCTGCGTGACGGCGACAAGGACCGCTACCAGGGCAAGGGCGTGCTGAAGGCCGTCGCCGCGATCTACGACGAGATCGGCCCGGCGATCGAGAGCCTCGACGCCGCCGACCAGCGACTGGTCGACGCGACCCTGATCGAGCTCGACGGCAGCGAGAACAAGTCCCGCCTCGGCGCGAACGCCATGCTCGGCGCCTCGCTCGCCGTCGCGCGCGCGGCCGCGGACTCCGCGGACCTGCCCCTCTACCGCTATGTCGGCGGCGCGAACGCGCACACCCTGCCCGTGCCGCTGCTCAACATCATCAACGGCGGCTCGCACGCGGACAACGACATCGACATCCAGGAGTTCATGATCGTGCCGATCGGCGCGGACACGTTCGCCGAGGCCCTGCGCTGGGGTGCCGAGACGTACCACTCGCTCAAGTCGCTGCTCAAGTCCAAGGGCCTCGCCACCGGCCTCGGCGACGAGGGCGGCTTCGCCCCGAACCTGCCGAGCAATCGTGCCGCGCTCGACCTGATCGTGGAGGCCATCGGCAACGCGGGCTTCACGCCCGGCGAGGACATCGCCCTGGCCATGGACATCGCCGCAACCGAGTTCTTCTCAGAGGGCGCCTACCAGTTCGAGGGCAAGCAGTACTCCGTCGAGCAGATGAGCTCCTACTTCACCGACCTCGTCGGCGCCTACCCGCTCGTGTCCATCGAGGACCCGCTGCAGGAGGAGGACTGGGAGGGCTACCAGCACCTCACGACCGAGCTCGGCAAGCGCGTGCAGATCGTCGGCGACGACCTGTTCGTCACCAACCCGACGCGCCTGGCCAAGGGCCTCGAGCTCGGCGTCGCGAACTCGATCCTGGTGAAGGTCAACCAGATCGGCACGCTCACCGAGACCCTCGACGCCGTGACGCTCGCGCAGCACTCCGCGTACACCGCAATCCTCTCCCACCGCTCCGGCGAGACCGAGGACACCACCATCGCGGACCTCGCGGTCGCCACCAACGCCGGCCAGATCAAGACCGGAGCGCCTGCCCGGAGCGAGCGCGTGGCTAAGTACAATCAGTTGCTGAGGATCGAAGAGGAACTGGCCGAGGCCGCGACCTACGCGGGACGTACGGCCTTCCCCCGCTTCCGGGGCTGAGCACAGCAGTCCGCCGCGGGCGGGGAGGGCCTCTCGAAGGCGCTTCCCGCCCGCGTTCGCGTTGGGGGACGCAGCCGGGGGACGCCGGCGGGCAGTCGACCGCGACCCGCAGATCCGCAAGCAGAAGGGAAGGCGCATGCCATCGTTCCCGACGAGGAACCGCGGCGCTTCGGCGACCGGCAGGGACGCGGGCTCCGGTCCGGGATCCGGCCGCGGCGGCCCGGGCCGGGGCCGCTCGACGCGCGTCCCGGTGGCCCTTCCCGAGTCCGACGAGGCAACGGGCAACTGGTTGCGCAGCATCCGCTTCTCGGGCTTCTCCATCATGGTGCTGTCCCTCATCGTGCTCTTCATCGTCGTGCTCGCGCCCGGCCTGCGGATCTACCTCGAGCAGCGCCAACAGCTCGCCGACCTCCGTGCCGCCGTCGCGGCCCAGGAGGAGGAGATCGACACCCTGCGGGACGAGCGGGCGCGCTACAACGACCCCGCCTACCTGAAGGCCGAGATCCGCGACCGGCTCTTCTACGTGATGCCGGGCGAGACCTCGTACCTCGTGATGGACGACCTCGGCCAGGCCGTGCCCGAGGAGTCCGCCCCCATCAGCGAGGACATCCAGGAGACCCGGGTGGACTGGGTGCAGACGCTCTTCGGCTCGGCGATGATCGCGGGCCTCAGCGACCTCCCGCCCGACCAGCTGACCACGACCGAGACGGTGCCAGAGTGACGACGCCCCCCTTCGACCCGCCCTCCGCCGAGGACATCGCCACCGTGTCGGCCCAGCTGGGACGTCCGGCGCGCGGGGTGCTCGGCGTGAGCGCGCGCTGCGTCTGCGGCGCGCCGACCGTCGTGGCGACCGCCCCGCGGCTGGCCCACGGCGAGCCGTTCCCCACGCTCTACTACCTGACTCACCCCGCCGCCACCGCGTCCATCTCGCACCTCGAGGCCGAGCACGTGATGGCGGAGCTGCAGCAGTCGCTGGCCGACGACGCCGACCTCGCCGAGCGCTACGCCGCCGCCCACCGTGCCTACCTGGCCGACCGGGAGAGCATCGACGTCGTGCCGGAGATCGCGGGCATCTCTGCGGGCGGAATGCCGACGCGCGTGAAGTGCCTGCACGCCCTCGCCGCGCACGCCCTCTCCGCCGGTCCGGGCGTGAACCCGATCGGCGACCTCGCCCTCGAGCGCGCGAACTGGTCGCCGCTCGTCTGCGAGTGCCGCGACTACACCGCGACGGAATGACCGGCGCCCCCTCGAACCGTGGTGCCGGACGCCGCGTCCTGCGGGGGATGCTGCGCGGGGCGACCGCCGCGCTGCTCGCGGTCGCGTCCGTCGCCCTCCCGGGCCTCCCGGCCGCGCCGGTCGCGGCCGACCCGGTGCGTGACCGGCAGTACTGGCTGGACGACTACGGCGTCCGCTCCGCCTGGGACGTGACCCGCGGCGCCGGCGTCACGGTGGCGATCATCGACACCGGGGTCGACGGCGGCGTGCCCGAGCTGAGCGGCGCCGTGGTCGACGGCACCGACGTGAGCGGCCTCGGCACGGCGAACGGACAGACGCCCGTCGGGCAGTCGAGCTCGCACGGAACGCTCGTCGCGTCCGTGCTCGCCGGCCGGGGCACCGGGGACGGCAACGGCGTGATCGGCGTCGCACCGGAGGCGTCGCTGCTCAGCGTCTCCGTGGCCCTCGGTCCGGGTGCCCGCGACTCCGACGAGCAGATCGCGGACGCCGTGCGCTGGGCCGTCGACCACGGCGCCGACGTGATCAACATGTCGCTCACCCGCAACTCGCTCGAGTGGCCGGAGAGCTGGGACGACGCGTTCCTCTATGCCTTCGAGCGCGACGTCATCGTGGTCGCGGCGGCGGGCAACCGCGGCAGCGGCACGACCGAGGTCGGCGCGCCCGCCACGATCCCCGGCGTCGTCACGGTCGCGGGCGTCGACCGGCGCGGGCAGGCGAGCTTCGACGCGTCCTCGCAGGGCATCACCATCGCGGTCGCCGCGCCGAGCGAGGAGCTCGTGGGGGTGACGCCCGGCGGCGGCTACGCAGTCTGGGGCGGCACGAGCGGCGCCGCGCCGCTCGTCTCCGGTCTGCTGGCGCTCGTCCGCGCGTCGCACCCCGAGCTGGACGCGGACAACGTGATCAACCGGCTCATCCGCACCGCGCGGCCCGCCGGCAGCACGGTGCCGGACAACACCTACGGCTACGGGCTCATGGACGCCGCGGCCGCCGTCCGCGACGAGGTCGCCCCGGTCACGGGCAACCCGGTGGGCGACCTCGCCGAGTGGATCCGGCTGTACCGCCGCGCGGACGGCGCACCCGCGCCGCAGGCGACCTCCGTGCCGCCGCCGCCCGCGGCCGAGGCGCCGCCGGCGCCGCGCGACCCCGCGACCGCCCTGCCGGTCGACCTGCGGGCGCTGCTGCCGTCGGCTTCCGACGTCACCGAGGTCGGCATCCCGGCCGCCGTGCTCGGCGGGTTCGGGCTGCTCTTCGCGCTCTGCGGCGCCGCGGCATGGCGGCAGCTCAGCCGCCTGCGGCGGGGCGGCGGTCCGGGGGAGCGGTCCTCGACCGACCTCTAGACCGGCCGTTCCGGCGGCCTCGGCGTGGCGGCGTGGCGCGAATTCAGCCGTCCGCCGGGCAAGTAGTAGCCTGTTCCAGTCAATCCCCATCTTGAGGAGCTTCAACCGTGCCCAAAATCCTGATCGTAGGCGGCGGCTATGCCGGTTTCTACACCGCGTGGAAGCTGGAGAAGTGGCTTCGCCCCGGCGAGGCCGAGGTCACCGTGGTCGACCCGCTGCCGTACATGACGTACCAGCCCTTCCTGCCGGAGGTCGTCGCCGGCTCGGTCGAGCCCCGCCACGCCGTCGTCTCCCAGCGCCGTCACCTCAAGAAGACCAACGTCATCACCGCGAAGGTCACGGGCATCAACCACGCCTCGAAGACCGCCACGATCATGCCCGAGGTCGGCGAGCCCTGGGACTTCGCGTACGACATGATCGTCGTCACCGCGGGATCCGTGTCGCGCACCTTCCCGATCCCCGGCGTCGCCGACGAGGCCATCGGCCTCAAGACCATCGAGGAGGCGACCGCCATCCGCGACCGCATCCTCGGCAACTTCGACCGCGCGGCGACCATGCCCGCCGGCCCCGAGCGCGACCGCCTGCTCACGTTCGTCGTGGTCGGTGGCGGCTTCGCCGGCATCGAGGTCTTCGCCGAGATGCGCTCGCTCGCCAGCGCGCTGCTCAAGTACTACCCGCAGCTCTCCTTCGAGGACACGCACTTCCACCTCATCGAGGCGATGGGCCGCATCATGCCCGAGGTGTCGCTGCCCACCAGCCACTGGGTGCTCAAGAACCTCGCCGAGCGCGGCGCGAACGTGCACCTCGACACGCAGCTCAAGTCCGCCGTCGGCGGCGTCATCGAGCTGTCGACGGGCGAGTCCTTCGAGTCCGACACCATCGTCTGGACCGCCGGCGTCATGGCGTCGCCGATGCTGAAGAACACCGACCTCCCGATCGAGGAGCGCGGCCGCCTGCGCGTGCGCGCCGACCTCCGCGTCGAGGGCGACGAGGGCATCGTGGCCGACGCCTGGGGCGCCGGTGACGTGTCCGCCGTCCCGGACCTCACGGGCAAGGGCGTCGGCGGCTTCTGCGTGCCGAACGCCCAGCACGCGGTGCGCCAGGGCAAGCTGATGGCGAAGAACATCGTCGCGCACCTGCGCGGGGAGGGCATCGCCGAGTACAAGCACGAGTCGATGGGCGCCGTTGCGGGCCTCGGCATCGGCGTCGGCGTGTTCCAGTCCGGCAAGACGGCCGTCAAGGGGTTCCCCGCCTGGATCATGCACCGCGGCTACCACGGGCTCGCCATCCCGAGCTGGGAGCGCAAGATCCGCGTCGTCGGCGTCTGGGTGATGAACGTGGCCCTCGGCCGCGACATCGTCTCCCTCGAGGCCCGCGAGAAGCCGCGCCTCGCGTTCGAGACGTTCGCGTCGCGCCCGCGTCCCGCCGCCGACTCCGCTCCGGCCGCCGCGGCCGCCCCGGCGTCCGCCACCGTCACCGACACCACGAAGGACAAGCTGCCCGGCGCGGACGGCATCTCCGCACCGGTGTACGCGAACCCCGGCACCAACTGATCGACGCAGCATAGGGAAGGGCCCGGAGCGCACCAGCGCTTCGGGCCTTTTCGCGTCTCCGGTGCGCGTCTGGCTAGGCTGACTCCCGGTGCGTGCAGGCCCCCGTAGCCCAATCGGCAGAGGCAGACGACTTAAAATCGTCGCAGTGTGGGTTCGAACCCCACCGGGGGTACCGAGGAACACCACCGGCTCGCGTCGGCTCGGCCTGGTTCGTTCTTCTCGGGACTGCTACTGCCGGCTTCAGCCCCGCTTCAGCGCGCGGGCGGCACACTGGGAGACCGGGCGAGCGTCGGATGCTACCCGGCGAGGTGGGGTGAGGCAGTGCGGGTTCTGGTCGTCGACGACGAGATGCGGCTGGCCGACGGCGTGCGCCTCGGCCTCGAGGCCGAGGGCTGCGCCGTGGACGTCGCCCACTCCGGCACCGACGGACTGTGGCTGGCCCGGGAGAATCCGTACGACGTGATCGTGCTCGACATCATGATGCCCGGAATGAGCGGCTACCGGGTCTGCCAGACCCTGCGGGCGGAGAAGAACTGGACACCCATCCTCATGCTCACCGCGAAGGACGGCGACTGGGACGAGATCGAGGCGCTGGACACCGGGGCCGACGACTACCTCACCAAGCCGTTCTCCTCGGCAGTCCTGGCGGCCCGGCTCCGCGCCCTGCTGCGCCGCGGCGCCCGTGACCGCCCCGCGGTGCTCGAGGCCGGCGATCTACGCGTCGACCCGGCGGCGAAGCGGGTATGGCGCGGCGGGACGGAGCTCGAGCTGACCGCGCGCGAGATCGCGGTGCTCGAGTTCCTGATACGGCGCAAGGGCGAGGTGGTGAGCAAGCGCGACGTGCTCGCGAACGTGTGGGACTTCGACTTCGAGGGCGACCCGAATATCGTCGAGGTGTACATCCGCCACCTGCGGAACAAGGTCGACCGCCCTTTCCAGCGGTCGGCGATCGAGACGCTGCGGGGTGCCGGCTACCGGCTGGCCGCGCACGGAGGCTGAGGCATGCGCCTGCGGACGCTGTCGCGCTCGGTGCGGGCGCGCGCCGCGCTCGGGGCCGTCGGCGTGGTCGGTGCCGCGCTCGTCGTCGGCTCATTCGGTTTCACCGCCCTGCTCGACCGCTCCCTGACCGACGGCGTGATCGCGACGGCGGAGCGGGAGGCGGAGGCGCTGGCGGCCGGGCTGGAGGCGGCCGGCCGGCCGACCCTGCCGGCCTCGGTGAACGAGGATGCTCTCGTGCAGCTCGTCGACCCCGCGGGGGTCGTGGTCGATACGGCCGGCGGCGACGAGGACGACGAGGACGCGGACGGCGGCGGCGACGGCCTCCTGCCCGCGCCGACCCCGCGGACCGACACCGACACCGACACCGACACTGACGCCGACGCGGAGCCGCTCCGGGTTCGTGTCGACGGGGACGAGATGGTGGTCGTCGAGGAGGGCGTGGAGCTCGGCGGCGAGGATTACCGGCTCCGGCTGGGCCGGTCCCTCGAGGAGGCGGGCGAGGCCGTCGGCACGGCCGCGGCCCTGCTGGCCGCCGCGGTGCCGCTCGTCGCGCTGATTGTCGGCGGCACCACCTGGCTCGTGGTCGGCCGGGCGCTGTCGCCCGTCGACCGCATCCGCGCGGAGGTGGACGCGATCGGCGGCGCGAGCCTGGACCGGCGCGTGGCCGTGCCGAGCGGCGCGGACGAGATCTCCCGCCTTGCCATCACCATGAACGGGATGCTCGAGCGTCTCGAGTCCGCGCAGCGGGCGCAGCGGCGCTTCGTGTCGGACGCGTCGCACGAGCTCCGGTCGCCCGTCGCGTCCCTGCGCTCCCACGCCGAGGTGGCCCGCGATCATCCGCACCGGCTGAGCGAGGCCGGCCTCGCCTCGACCGTGCTCGCCGAGAGCGCCCGCCTGCAGCACCTCGTCGAGGCGCTGCTGCTCCTCGCCCGCCTCGACGAGCGGCAGGGCACGCCTGTCCGCCGTGCCGTCGACCTGGACGATCTCGTGCTCGGGGAGGTGCGCCGCCTGAAAGACACCGGCGGGGCACGGGTGGACGCGACGGGCGTGTCCGCGGCTCGGGTCTCCGGCGACGAGCGGATGCTCGGCCGCCTCCTGCGGAACCTCGTCGACAACGCCGCGCGGCACGCCCGGCACACGGTCGCCCTCGCGGTGCGGCAGGACGGGGACCGGGTGCGGCTGACCGTCGACGACGACGGCAGCGGCATCCCCGAGGGGGAGCGGCACCGGATCTTCGACCGCTTCGTCCGCCTGGACGAGGCCCGCAGCCGGGACGACGGCGGGAGCGGGCTGGGGCTCGCCATCGTCGCGGAGATCGCCCGCGCGCACGGCGGCAGCGTCGAGGCGGGCACGTCGCCCCTCGGCGGCGCCCGGTTCACCGTGACGCTGCCCACCTCCTGAAGACGCGTTCAGCCCGCTTCAGGGCGGCTTCAGCGCCCGGCGGCGATGCTGCTGCCATGACGAACTCCACGAATTCCACGAACTCCGCCGACTCGAACGTCTCCGCCGACTCGAACGTCTCGAACGTCGATTCCTCCGGTTCCGGCGCCCTCCCTATCCCCCCGTCGCCGAAGCGGCCTCGCCGGCTGGGCAGGAAGGGCATCTGGATCGCCTCCTCCGTCGTCGCCCTCGTCGCGGTCGGCGGGGCCGGCGCCGCCGTCGCCACCGACGGCTTCGAGCGGGACGGCGACGACCTGAGCGGATCAGTGCTGGAGCGCGCCAGTGAGGCCGCGCTGGCCGAGATCGGCGGCGGCGAGGTCGTGGGCGCGGAGAGCGAGGACGGCGGCGGCTACGAGGTCGAGGTGCGCATGCCGGACGGCAGCGAGGTCGACGTGCTGCTCGGAAGCGACTACGAGGCAATCGGTACCGACCGCGACGACGACGCAGAGACGGGCGCGAACACCGGGACCGCTGCGGGGACGGACGCGGGCAGGGACGCGGGTGCGGACGCCGGCGACCGCGACGACGACACGGGGGCGGCCGGCATCGGCGCCCTCCCGCCGATCACGGCGGACGAGATCACGCGTGCCGGACAGGCGGCTCTCGCCTCCACCGGCTCGGGCGTCGTCGAGGAGGTCGAGCGCAGCGATGACTCCACGCACGCGTTCGAGGTGCAGGTGCGCCTGCCGAACGGCGACGAGGTGGACGTGACGCTGGACGCCGGCTTCGCGGTGCTCTCCAGCGAGACCGATCCTGCGCCGTCGGCGCGATAGGCGGCATACTGCGTCCATGAGATTCACCACGACGGTGCTCGCGAGCGGCGGCAGCACCACAGGGATCCCCGTGCCGGCCGAGATCGTCGAGGAACTCGGTGCGGGGAAGAAGCCGCCGGTCACGGTTGCGATCGGCGACTACCGCTACCGCAGCTCCATCGCGAGCAGGGGCGGGCAGTACCTCATCTCCCTCAGTGCGGAGCACCGCGCCGGCGCGGGCGTCGCGGCGGGGGACGAGATCGAGGTGGACGTCGAGGTCGACACCGCGCCGCGGGAGGTGGCCGTTCCCGCCGACCTCGCGGAGGCGCTCGAGGCCGCTCCGGGGGCGGGCGTCGCCTTCCGCGCGCTCTCGTACAGCCGGCAACTGCAGCACGTGCTCGGCGTCGACGGAGCCAGGACCGAGGAGACCCGGCGTCGCCGGATCGAAAAGGTGCTCGAGGCGCTGCAGGCCTGAGGGGATCGACGGCACGGCAAGAACGGCGGTCGATCCGGCGTAAGAAGAACGAGCGAATAGCGAAGGGACCGCCACCGGCTGTCGATGGCGGTCCCTCCGCTGCTGTTCGCAATTCTTCCGGTGCCGCTAGTGGGACGTGCCGCTATCCCAAGGGGGAAGAACGGCGACGGGGTGGAAGAAGCGGCGGCACGTGCGTGCTACTGCTGAATGGCGGCCGCGAGGGCCATCGCGGTGACGACCCACATCACGATGCTGAGGGCGAGGCCGGCGAAACCGGTGATGATGCCGCCGAGCGCGAGGGAGCGGGCCGCGGGCTCGCTCTTCCGGCTCAGGAAGCCGAAGATCACCGCGATGACGCCGGTGAGAACGCCCACGATCGGGATGAGGAAGCCGGTGACGATGCTGACGATACCGAGTACCAGGGACACGATGCCCTTCGTCTTGGTGCCGGCAGCAGAGGTGCTTCGGGGAGCGACGGACGGGTTGGTGGACACGGGCTATCCAATCTCTAGGGTTAGATGGGGAACCATCTTTTCCTAATCCTAGGAATAGTCATTCGATAGGGTGCGCCCCAATAGCGGGGGCGCGATAAGAAGACGTATCCGTGTCGATAAGCGAGAAGTCGATCGAGTACGGTCGCCGAATCAGTCGAAGCGACAGGGACGTCGACGGTGTCCCGTCCCTTCGACCGGCTCAGGGACCGCATGGCGATGTGTCCCGCAACCGGTTCAGTCGCGTCGCCGCGCCTCCGCGACGGCCCCGCGGCTGCGCGGGTTGAGGAGCGAGTGGTGCCTGCCGTAGAACCAGTAGATCGCGAGGCCGATCAGGAGCCACACGCCGAAGCGCAGCCACGTCTCCCAGGGGAGCGAGGCGACGAGCCACAGCGAGAAGATCACGCCGATCGCGGGCACCACGGGCATGAGGGGGAGCCGGAAGGTCCGCGGTACCTCGGGGCGGCGGTAGCGCAGCACGATCACCGCGACGCAGACCACCACGAACGCGAGCAGGATGCCGATGTTGGTGAGCTCGGCCACGATCGTGATCGGGAAGAAGCCCGCGAAGACCGCCGAGCCGATGCCGACGATCCAGGTCACCCGCGCGGGCACGTGGTACTTCGCGTCGGTCTTGGCGAACCACGGGGACAGCAGCCCGTCGCGGCTCATGGAGAACCACACGCGGGTGGCGCCGAGCATGAAGGTGACCATGACCGTCACGATGCTCACGATGGCGCCGATCGCGATCAGGTTCGCGATGCCGGGCATCCCCACCGCCGCGAAGGCGCTGGAGAACCCGCTCGTGGGGTCGATCTCCGTGTACTTCTGCATGCCCGTGAGCACGAGCGTCGCGAGCACGTAGAGCAGCATGGCGATGCCGAGTGACAGGAGGATCGCCTTCGGCATGTGCTTCGTCGCATCCTTCGACTCCTCCGCCGCGGTGCTCATGGCGTCATAGCCGAAGACCGCGAAGAACACGGTGGCCGCTCCCGTGAATGCGCCGCCGATGCCGTAGGGGAAGTAGGGGGAGTAGTTCGCGCTGTTGATCTGGAACACGCCCAGAACGATGATGAACACGACGAGCAGCACCTTCAGCCCGACCACGAACAGCTCGAACCGGGCGGCGTTGCGGATGCCGCGGGTCAGGATGAACGCCGTGCCCAGGCACAGGACGACCGCGAACAGGTCGACGACGTGGCCCTCGCCCGTGCCGGTCGCGCCGAGCATCCACGCGGGCAGGTCGACGCCGAGCTGCTCCATCAGGAAGCCGAAGTAGCCCGAGACGCCGATCGCGACCACCGCGACGATGGCGGTGTACTCCAGCAGCAGGTCCCACCCGATGAACCACCCCACCAGCTCGCCGAGCGAGGCGTACCCGTAGGTGTAGGCGGACCCGGCCTTGGGGATCATGCCGGCGAACTCGGCGTAGGAGAGCGCGGCGGCCGCACTCGCGACGCCGGCGATGAGGAACGAGATGAGCACGGCGGGTCCGGCGGTCTGGTTGGCGACCGTGCCGGCCAGGGTGAAGATGCCCGCGCCGATGATGCCGCCGACGCCGATGGCGGTCAGCTGCCACAGGCCGAGCGAGCGTTCGAGGCCGGCGCCGCGGGGCTGCTCGTCCTCGATGAGGTCGATCGGCTTGCGGCGGGTGAGCGTGGCTCGGAGTCCGTGAGCCGGCGTTGTGGTCATGAGTCCTCCTCGACTCGGCCGCGGCCGGACGCGGGACTCCGGTCGTTCCCCTTCTTCGGCGCGGACCGTCTCAGTCTGGCCCTCGCGAGGGCGCGCTCCAAGAGGGGAGGGAGAGGAAGAAGCGGAAGCGGGGAAAGAGGGGAAGGACCGTCAGTGCTGGGGCTCGATGTAACGCACCCACACCCAGGTGGCCACCGAGAGCGCCGCGAACACGACGGCCGTCACCGTGAGGGGGAGCAGCGACGCGGCGGATGCGCGGGCACCGGTGGAGGCGAGCGCCGCGGCGCCGATGGTCATCACGACGATCGTCGCGCCGAGGCGCAGCGGCACCGAGCCGCGGAGCAGGGACCGGCCGAGCGGCGCGCCGAGCGGTAGCAGGGCGAGCACGGCGGACGAGATCCCCGCGAGCGTGATCGTGGACAGCGTCTCGCTGCCGAGCGAGGACCAGAACCCGTCCTGCGGGCCGAGGCCGGTGTAGGCGGCCCACGCCACGAGACTCAGCAACGTGAGTGCGCCCGACTGGACGAGCGCGACGCGCGTGCGCTCGGACTCCGTCGTCTCCTTGGCCATCGCGAAGCCCAGGACCTGGCCGACGATCAGGGGCGGCACGAGGCCGGCCGCCCGCGACAGCAGCACGGCGGCCGCGGAGAGCAGCAGCATCACGGGGGCGAGGCGCACGTAGACGCCGACCCGCCAGAGGCGGCGGAAGCCGTGCGCCACGAGCACGACGCCCACGAGGTTCACGACGGTGAGCCCCAGCCCGGTGGCGAGCAGGAGGCGGAGGAAGTTGTGCTGGTCGTCCACCCGCAGCGATGCCGCGACGAGTCCCGCGGCGCCGGCGAGCGACGCGGCGGCCACGAGCCAGCGGTTCGCGGGCTGCGCGGCGTGGGAGGGCTGATTGCGGCCCGTGAGCCGCAGCGCGGGCACCCGCACGCGCCCGGCGAGGGCGCGCTGCAGCAGGACGGCGGGAAGGATCACCAGGATCAGGATGCCCAGGGCGATGCCGAGGGAGCTCAGCCAGCGGTAGCCCGCGAAGGCGTCGGGCAGGGGGTCGAGGGCCGAACCGAAGGAGCTCGGCGCGCTCCAGCCGCCTCCGGCACCGGGGGTGCGCGTCGGCGCGCCGGCCTCGCCGGTCCCGTCGCCGTCGCCGCCACCCGCGGAGGGCGGAACCGCGTCCTGCGGCGTCTCCTCAGGGGAGGAGGGCTGGTCCGTCGGCGAGGGAGCGGTCGCCGTGGGCGTCGGGGCGGGCGTCGCCGCGGCCGTGGGCCGCGGCGTGGGGGAGGCCGGGGTGGCGCTCGGCGTCGGCGCGGGGGTCGGGGCGGCGCTCGGGACCGGCGGCCCGGCGAAGATCGTCACCGTGACGGCGGGGCTCGCGTTGCCGGCCGTATCGCGCTGCAGGACGCTGATCTCGTTCTCGCCGGCGACCAGCCGGCCGCCGGAGCAGGACCAGGTGCCGCCGCGCACGACCGTGGAGCACACCGGGAAGACGCTCTGGTAGAGGTCGACCGTTGCGCCCTCCTCGCCCGTACCCGTGTAGGTCGTGCCGCGCAGCGGCACCCGGGTGCCGGGCGTGGGGCTCGTGACGGTGGGCGGGGGAGGGCTGGTGCTGTCGATCACGACGACCACGGACGAGGAGAGGGAGGGGCCGTCGCTCCACGGCGTCTGCTGCGTGGCGGTGACCGTGACGGGCCCGCTCGCGGGCACCGGGTCGAGCACGCAGGACCACGACGTGTCCGACCAGGGGATGGCGGTGCAGCGGGACCCGGTGGAGGACGAGGCGACGATGGTCGCGTCGGGCGCCGAGGTGCCGGTGACCACGCCGGCTGCGGTGCCGCGGAGGACCGGGGCGTTCAGGACGCGGATCGTCACCGGGGGCGACGCGCTCGCGCCGCCGGCCGCCAGGGCGCGCACGTCGACGCTCTCCCCGCTCGGCAGCTCGGTCGCGGTGCAGGTCCAGGCGCTCGCGACGCGCTGGTCCGCGGCCGTCTCGCAGTACGGGACGTCGTCGTCGCCCACGAGGACGTGCACGTCGGTGCCCGGGGCCTTCGTGCCGCCGAAGTCGCCGGACCCGTCCTTCACGACCTCGGCGGGGAACGCCGTGATGATCGGGGTCGCCGGGGCCGTGGGCGTCGGGGTGGGCGTCGCGGTCGCCTCGGCCGCTGCCAGCGCGGACCCCGCAGGAAGCAGCGCGAGCGCGGTGGCCGTGAGAGCCGCCGTCACCGCCACCGTCGCCCGGGCGCGCAGCGAAGCGAAGCCCCTCGTCCTCGGACCACGTGAATGCCGTACCTCGTGTTGCAACTGCTCCCCCACCTTGCACCTAGTAATAGGGAAAATCACAGGGAAGTCAACGCGGCGGGCCGGATATCAGTATTTGTTTCCCGGCCGGAAATACGGGCCCCGGCGGACGCCCCCGACGCGCCCCCCGGAGCAGCCCCCGCGGCCCCGTCGGCCCGTCGTCGGGACGTCGCCATCCCGTCGCCGGCATGTCCTCGACCCCGGGGAACGGCCAGTCTGCGCGGTTTATAGTGATCGGATGGAATTGGTCATCGCCGCCGTCATCGTCGTCGTTGTCGCCGCCATCCTCGGCATCTACGTCTGGGCGTCCTACAACTCGCTCGTCGCCCTCAACGGGCGCGTCGACGAGGCGTGGAGCGACATCACGGTGCAGGTGAAGCGTCGCTCCGACCTCCTTCCCCGCCTCGTCGACGCGGTGCAGTCATTCGCCTCGCACGAGCGCGCCGTGTTCGACGACGTCACGCGAGCGCGCTCCGACACCATCGCCGCGCCGGACGCCACGGCCGCCTCCGCGGCGGAGAACCGCATGCAGACGGCCATCAAGAGCCTGTTCCGCGTGGCGGAGGGGTATCCACAGCTGCAGTCGAGCCAGGAGTTCCTGCGCCTGCAGGCGGACCTCGTGGAGACCGAGGACAAGATCCAGGCGTCCCGGCGGTTCTACAACGGCGGCGTGCGCGAGCTCAACAGCAAGGTGAAGTCCTTCCCCCACACCCTGTACTCCCGCCGCACGGGCATCACCCCGCGGGGCTTCTTCGAGGTGTCGAGCCTCGCCGCGATCTCCGAGCCGCCGCGCGTCCAGTTCTGACCCGCTGAGCACGGACGCTTGCGCCTCTGCGTTCTAGCCCAGCACGGCGGCCAGCGCGGGGGAGAGGTCGCCGCGACCGGTCACCGCGATGCCGTCCAGGCCCTGCCACTCGGCCGTCTCCCGCAGCACCGCCGCAATGCGCTCGAGGTCATCGCCCGACACGGCGTTCTCCGTCCACGCGGACTGCACGCGCAGGACCCCCGCCTGCCGGTCGCTCTTCAGATCGATGCGCCCCACGAGCCGGTCGTCCACGAGCACGGGGAGCACGTAGTAGCCGTACACGCGCTTCGGCTCGGGCGTGTAGATCTCGATGCGGTAGTGGAAGTCGAACATGCGCAGCGCGCGCTCGCGCCGCCACACCACGGGATCGAACGGCGACAGCAGCGCGACGTGCTCCACGCGGCGGGGCATGCGCGCGTCCCGGGCGAGCCAGGCCGGCTGCGGGGAGCCGTTCCGGTCCCAGCCGGGCACCTGCACGGGCACGAGGTCGCCGCTGTCGACGAGATCGCGGATGGCGGCCGCCGTGTCCGCGGCGCCGAGGCGGAAGTAGTCCGCGAAGTCGCTCCGGGTGCCGATGCCGAGGGCGACGGCGGAGCGCCGGACCAGCTCGCGCAGCGCATCCTCTCGGGGCACGTCGAGGGCGCGGACCTCCGGCGGCAGCACCTGCTCCGCGAGCGCGTAGATGCGCTCGAAGCGGTTTCGGCCGGCGCTCACCACCTCGCCCCAGCTGAAGAGGTACTCCAGACCGAGCTTCACGTCCGACCAGCCCCACCAGTTGCCCTTGCGCACGTTCGCGTCGTGCTCGATCATCCGGGCGGGCAGCGGCCCCTTGTCGGCCAGCTCGGCGCGCAGCCAGTCGAGCAACGCACCGTTGGCGTGCGGCCAGGCGTCCGGCGAGGAGTGCTGTCTGTCCCGGGTGTCCGCCATGCGCCAGCGGAACAGCGGCCAGTCCGCGACGGGCAGGAAGGCCGCCTCGTGCGCCCAGTACTCGACATAGCCAGACCCCCGCTGGTACAGCAGCCGATCGAGCAGCGCCCGGTCGTAGCCGCCGAGCCGCGCGAAGACCGGCAGGTAGTGGCTGCGCTCGAAGACGTTGACCGAGTCGATCTGCAGCACGCGGAGCCGCTGGAGAAGGAGGTTGAGCTGCCGGGTGCCGATCGGCGACGCCGGTGCGCGGCCGAAGCCCTGCGCCGCGAGCGCCACGCGACGGGCGAGGGCCGGGGAGATCTGCTGCACCACGCTCCCGACCCTACCGAGCGGCACCGACACGGGCGGTGGGCGGGGCGGCTCGCAGAGCCCGCCTCGTCACCGGTCGAGCGCGGGGTCGAGCACGGGGTCGAGCACGGGGTCCCGCGCGGATCGACACCGGCTCCGCGCGCGGCGGTCGGCCCGGGGCGGAGTCCTAGACTGTTGCGGTGATCCTCGGCAGGCGCAGAAGCAGGCAGGAGCCGCCGGTGGCTCCCGCTCGAGTGGAGCCCGCGGTTCCGCCGCACCGCGTCGGCGCGTCGTCGGTGCCCCCGGGCATGCAGATCGCGGCCTCGTGGTCCTGGCGGCTGCTCGTCGTGCTCGCGGTCGCCGCGGTGCTGGTCTACCTCGTCATCCAGCTGCGCGAGGTCATCATCCCCCTGTTCATCGCCATCGTGGCGAGCGCGCTGCTCGTGCCGTTCTCGAACTGGCTGCAGCGGCACCGGTGGCCGAAGGGCATCGCCGTCGCCGTGGCGGAGATCGGCGTGATCGTCCTCGTCGGCGGCCTGCTCTACCTCGTGATCACGCAGGTCGTCTCCCAGTTCGACGACCTGCGGTCGCAGAGCATCGAGGCCTACCGCACCTTCCAGGACTTCCTGCGCGACTCCCCGCTCCAGGTGAGCCAGCAGGAGTTCGACGACTACGTGCGGAGCGTCGTCGACTCCGTGCAGGCCGACAGCGGCGTCCTCGTGGGCGGGGCGCTGTCGCTCGGCTCGTCGCTCGGGCACATCCTGGCCGGGGTACTGCTCGCGCTCTTCGCCGCGCTGTTCATCCTCATCGACGGCGGCGGCATCTGGCGCTGGATCGTGCGGATGTTCCCGCGGCGCGCGCAGGACGCCGTCAACGGCGCGGGGGTCGCCGGCTGGAACACGCTGCAGAACTTCGTGAAGGTGCAGATCCTGGTCGCCGCGATCGACGCGGTCGGCATCGGGGTCGGCGCCGCCATCATCGGCGTGCCGCTCGCCATCCCGATCGGCGTCCTCGTCTTCCTCGGCTCGTTCGTGCCCATCGTCGGCGCGGTCGTGACCGGCGCGCTCGCCGTGTTCATCGCCCTCGTCTACCTCGGCCTCGTCCCGGCGCTCTGGATGCTCGGCGTCGTGCTGCTGGTGCAGCAGATCGAGGGGCACGTGCTGCAGCCGCTCATCATGGGCACCGCCGTGAAGGTCCACCCGCTCGCCGTCGTGCTCGCCGTGGGTACGGGCGCCTTCGTCGGCGGCATCCCGGGCGCGTTCTTCGCCGTCCCGTTCGTGGCGACCGCGAACACGATGGTGAAGTACGTTGCCAGCGGGGCCTGGAAGAGTGGGCGCGGTCTGCCGCCGCACCACGGGCTCCAGGTCGGCGACACGACCGTCGCACCCCCGGCGAACCCGACCGTCGCACCCGAGCAGCAGCGCACTCTGCGCGGCCGCACGCGCACCAAGAAGGACCGAACCCGTGACTGACACCCCCCTGGCCGAGACCGAGGCCGACTTCGAGCGCGAGGTCCCGGAGACGTCCGGCCCCACGCTCGCCGACTTCGAGGCCGCGCGCACGGTCGTGGCCCGCGTCGCCGAGACCACCCCGATGGAGAGCTCGCGCTTCCTGGCCGAGGTGCTCGGCTCGCCCGTGTTCCTGAAGTGCGAGAACCTGCAGCGCACCGGCTCCTACAAGATCCGCGGCGCGTACAACCGCATCTCGCAGCTCACCGACGAGGAGAAGGCGCGCGGCGTGGTTGCGGCCTCGGCGGGCAACCACGCGCAGGGCGTCGCCTTCGCCGCGCGGGAGCTCGGCATCAAGGCCACCATCTTCATGCCGGTCGGCGTCGCGCTGCCCAAGCTGCAGGCGACCCGGCAGTACGGCGCAGACGTGGTGCTCCGCGGTCATACCGTCACCGAGCCGCTGCAGGCGGCCGCCGAGTTCGCCGAGGCGACCGGCGCCGTGCTCATCCCGCCGTTCGACCACATCGACGTGGTGACCGGTCAGGGCACCCTCGGGCTGGAGATCCTCGACCAGGTGCCCGATCTGGACACCGTGGTCGTGCCCATCGGCGGCGGCGGTCTCGTCGCCGGCGTCGCGAGCGCGGTCAAGCAGCGCGCCGCCCGCGAGGGGCGCAGCATCCGTGTCGTCGGCGTCCAGGCGGCCAACGCCGCCGCCTATCCGCCCTCGCTCCGCGCGGGCGAGCCCACCGAGATCGTGATCAACGCGACGATCGCGGACGGCATCGCCGTGAGCCGGCCGGGCGCCCTCAACTTCCGGATCATCCAGGAGATGGTCGACGAGGTCGTCACGGTCAGCGACGACGACACCGCGCGGGCCATGCTCGTGCTGCTCGAGCGCGCGAAGCTCGTCGTCGAGCCGGCGGGGGCGGTGGGCGTCGCGGCCATCCTCACCGGTGCCGTGTCGAACGCCGGGCGCACCGTCGCCATCCTCAGCGGCGGCAACATCGATCCGCTCATGATGGAGCGCGTGATCGCCCGCGGCCTCGCGGCGTCCGACCGCTACCTCAAGCTCCGGGTCATGCTGCCGGACCGACCGGGCCAGCTCGCGCGCACGTCGCAGATCATCTCCGAGGTCAACGCCAACGTCGTCGAGGTGCTGCACACCCGGCATGGGCGCGGTCTGCAGATCAGCGAGGTCGAGCTCGAGGTCAGCGTGGAGACCCGCGGTCCCGAGCACAGCGCTCAGGTGCTCGAGCGCCTGCGCGAGGCGGGGTACGACCCCCGCGTCTCCCAGGACTGACGGACGTCCCAGGTCGGAGGAGCGTCTCGCTCGCTACTCCTCCGGGTCGGTAGGGTCGAGCGGGGCGTGGTGGTCGCGGTTCGGGATGCCCCGCAGCCAGTAGCCGTCGACGACCGCGCGGGTCTTGTCGAGGCCGAGCTCCCGGCGGAGGTGCCTGCGCACCGGAATGAGCGAGGTCGCCTCTCCGGCGGCCCAGACATAGGTGGACGGGCCGAGCGTCAACCCGCGCACGACGGTGAGCAGGTTCTCGGCGCGCGCCGCGTCGTCCGGCTCCTCGATCAGGATCCACTCCACGCGCCTCGCGGCCTCCGCGACGTACCAGCGGTAGCTGTCGTCCGGCACGACCACCACGGCGGTGACGGCGGCGTCCGTCGGGAGCAGTTCGATCCACCGCATCAGGGCGGGCAGCGCCGTCGGGTCGGCCACGAGCACGGCGGAGGCCAGGCCCTCCGGCGGAAGCTTCGAGCCGCGCGGGCCACCGATCGTGAGGCGGTCGCCCACCCGCGCGCGGCTGGCCCAGGCCGTCGCGGGCGCGGTCTCGCCATGCAGCACGAAGTCGATGTCGAGCTCGGCAGGGCTGTCCGCCGTCGCGGGGCGGAACCCCCGTGGCGTGAAGTCGCGCGCGATCACCTCACCGCCGCCGGGTGACCGAGGGCCGGAGGGGGTGAACTCGGGCAGGCTGAGCGCGCCCGTCACCGGATCCGGGAAGAAGACCTTGACGTGATCCTCGGGGCCGTCGGCCGCGAAGCCGTCGAGGTCGGCGCCGGTCAGGGTGATGCGGCGCATCGCCGGCGCCAGGTCGCGGACGGCCGCCACGGTGAGCGTGCGCCGCACGAGCGGGTGCCGCACGACGTCGCGGGGGCGGAGGGTGCTTGCCAACATGGGGTTCCTGTCTGTCTGCGCGGGTGCTGCGAGGAGGGTATCGAGCGAGGGGAAGGAATCGGGGGAGGGTGAGGAAACGGGGGAGGGGTGAGGCATCGGGGGGAGGGGGGGATCAGTCGTAGTAGACGGCGATGCGCCGACCGTCGAGCTCGTGCACCTGCACGTCGAGGTCGAAGACCCGGCGCAGCGGCTCCGGGGCGATGACCTCCTCGGGGGTGCCCTGGAGCACGACGCGGCCATTCTTCATCGCGACGATGTGATCCGAGTAGGCGGAGGCGAAGTTGATGTCGTGGATCACGAGCACGACGGCCTTGCCGAGTTCGTTGGCCGCGCGCCGGAGGAGGCGCATCATGTCGACGGCGTGGCTCAGATCCAGGTTGTTCAGTGGCTCGTCGAGCAGCACGTAGTCCGTGTCCTGGCACAGCACCATGGCGACGAACGCCCGCTGGCGCTGCCCGCCGGAGAGCTCGTCCAGGAAGCGGTCGCCCAGCTCGTCGAGGTCCAGGTAGGCGAGTGCCTCGGCGATGTGCCGCTCGTCCTCGACTGTGAGCCTGCCCGCGGAGTGCGGGTAGCGCCCGAACGCGACGAGGTCCCGCACGGTCAGCCGGGCGGTCAGGTGGTTCTCCTGGCGCAGGATCGAGAGGCGGCGCGCCAGCTCCCTACTCGGAGCCCGGCTCACGTCCAGCCCGTGCACGGTGATGGTGCCGGCGTCGAGCGGGGTGAGCCGCGAGATGAGCGACACGAGTGTCGACTTTCCGGCCCCGTTCGGGCCGATGATCGACGTCACGCCGCCGATCGGCAGCCGGAGGTCGACGTCGTCCACGACCCGCAGGGTGCCGTACGCCTTCCGGGCGGCGGTGACCTCGATCATCGGCGGGCCCCCCGCATCACGAGCAGCAGGAACACGATGCCTCCGAGGAATTCGATCAGGACGCTGAGCACGGTGCTCATGTCGAAGACGTGCTCGAGCACGGTCTGGCCACCCACGAGCGCGAGCACGGCGAGCAGCACGGCCGCGGGCAGCAGCACCGAGTGCCGGTGACTGCCCGTCAGCTGGTGGGCCAGGCTCGCCACGAGCAGGCCGAAGAACGTGACCGGGCCGACGAGCGCGGTCGAGACCGACACGAGCAGCGACACGATCACGAGCAGCCGCAGCACGATCCGCCGGTGGTCGACGCCGAGCGCGACGGCCATGTCGCGCCCCAGGCCGAGCACGTCGAGGCTGCGCCGGTCGCGCCAGAGCAGCACTCCCGTCGCCGCGATGATCGCGGCGGAGATGCCGAGCAGATCGGGCGGCACGGACGTGAAGCTCGCGAACAGCCGGTCCGTCAGCACGGCGAACTCGTTGGGATCGATGAGGCGCTGGATCAGCGCCGAGACGCTGCGGAACAGCACCCCGAAGACGATGCCCACGAGGACGAGCAGGTGCAGGCTCCTGCGCGCCCCGCCGAACAGCCAGCGGAAGAGCGCCGTCGACAGCACGACCATGAGCACGACCTCGCCCGCGAACGAGACGAGCGGCGGTACGGCGGACAGGCCTGCCGAGCCGAGCGCGAAGACGAGGCACGTCTGGATCAGCACGAACAGCGAGTCGAAGCCCAGGATCGACGGCGTGAGGATGCGGTTCTCCGTCACCGTCTGGAAGAGGACGGTCGAGACGGCGATGGCGAACGCCACGAGCACGAGGGCGAGCAGCTTGCGGCCGCGGAACGGCAGCACGAAGTTCCAGCTGCCGTGCGCATCCACCACGAGGAACGCGGCCATCGCGGCGGCGGTGAGGGCGCCGAGCACCGCGAACAGGATGCGGGTGCGGACGCGTCCGGGAGGCGCGGCCGCGCCCGGCGTTGGCGTGCGGGTGCGTGCGTCAACCGACACGGGCGGGCCTCCGCAGCAGCAGGAAGAGGAACAGGGCCGCGCCGACCACGCCGACGACCACGCCGATCGGGATCTCGTACGGGTAGCGCACGACCCGGCCGACGAGATCGCAGACCAGCACGAATCCGGCGCCGAGCACGGCGACCCAGGGCAGGGAGCGGCGGAGGTGATCGCCGAGGAGCATGCTCACCAGATTCGGCACGACGAGGCCGAGGAAGGGGAGCCCGCCCACGACGACGACCACGACGGCGGTGACCAGGGACACGATCACGAGCCCGACCGCGAGCGTGCGCCGGTAGTCGAGGCCGAGGTTCGTGGTGAACTCCTCGCCCAGGCCCGCGACGGTGAAGCGGTTGCCGACGACGTAGACGGCCACGGTGAGGGCACCGACGATCCAGAGCAGCTCGTAGCGGCCGGCGATGACGCCGGAGAAGTCGCCGGTCATCCACGCGGAAAGGGTCTGCAGCAGGTCGGCGTCGTAGGCGAGGTAGGTGGACGCGGCGCCGATGATGCCGGAGAGCATGAGGCCGACGAGTGGCACGAGCACGACCGAGCGCAGCGGGAGGGAGCGCAGGATCCGCACGAACACGACGGTGCCCGCGAGGGCGAAGGCCGCGGCGACGAGCATCTTGACGACCAGGGGCAGGCCGGGGGCGAGGATCGTCACGACGAGCAGGCCGAGCCCGGCCGACTCGGTCGTGCCGATCGTGGACGGCTCCACGAAGCGGTTGCGCACGAGCATCTGCATGACCAGCCCGCACATGGCCATGGCGGACCCGGCGAGCAGGATCGACACTGTACGCGGCACCCGGCTCAGCATCAGCATGCTCCAGGCCTCGGGGTCGCCCGCCAGGATGCGGACGGGGGAGACGTCGGCCACGCCCACGAAGAGGCTGACCACGGCGAGCAGGAGCACGCCCGCGGCGGCACCGCACAGCGCGACGCGGCCGAGCGCGGGCCTCCCCGCCGGCACGGTCGTGCCTGTCGGTGCTCCTGTACCCCCCACGGCGACCGCGGCCGTCACCGTGCTGTCCTGAACGGCAGTGCTGTCCTCACCGGCCGTGTCGTCCTCCCCACCGTGCGCGTTCCTACTCGGCGAGAGCGGACGAGACCTCGTCCGTCATCGCCTGCAGGTTGGTGAGGCCGCCGTTCACGATGTACCAGGCCACCGGGTCGACGTAGACGATGTGGTCGTCCTGGTAGGCGGTCATCTGCTTGACGATGTCGTTGTCCAGCACGGCCTTGGCCGCATCGGTCGACTCGCCGGTCGCGGCGTCGCGGTCGACGACGAAGAGCCAGTCGGGGTCCGTCTCGAGCAGGAACTCGAACGAGACCGCCTCGCCGTGGGTGGCCGCCTCGACGTCCTCGATGGCCGGCGTGATCCCGAGGTCGTCGTGCAGGAAGCCGAAGCGCGACCCCGGTCCGAAGGCGCTGACCTCGCCCGCGTTCGTCATGATGATGAGGCCGGTGCCGGCGTCGGCCGCGACGTCCTGCACGTCGGCGACGCTGTCGTCCAGCGCCGCCACCATCTCGTCGACCTCGTCCTCGCGGTCGAAGATCTGGCCGAGGATCTCGGCGTTCTCGACGACGGAGGTGCGGAAGTCGGCGGCGTCGTTCGACAGGTCGATCGTGGGCGCGATCGTGCTGAGCTCCGGGTACGCGGCGGCTGAGCGGCCGGCCACGATGATGAGGTCGGGCTCGGCGGCCTGCACGGCCTCGTAGTCGGGCTCGAACAGCGTGCCGATGTTCTCGTACTCGTCGGAGGAGTACTCCTCGAGCGTGCCCGGCAGGTTCTCCTTCGGGAGGCCCCAGACGTCGACGTCGAGCGCGTCCAGCGTGGTCAGCGCCGCGAAGTCGAACGTGAGCACGCGCTCCGGGTTGGCAGGCACGGTCGTCTCGCCCTGGGCATGCGTCACCACGATTTCCGCGGGAGCAGCCTCCGCGGGCGCCGCCGATTCCGCGGCCGCGGACTCCGGCTGGTCCTCCGCTGCGGCGGTGCCGCTGCAGCCGGAGAGCAGGAGGGCGCCGGCGGCGAGGGCGGCGAGGGACGGGGCGAGGCGGGTGCGAGGCAAGACAGGGTCTCCGTTCGTTGGCGTCCGCCCACCATACTTAGGATTGCCTTACCTCACCAAACCGGATTCGTCGCCTCGCCCGGAAACGGAAACCGCCCCGCCGCGCATCGGCGCGAGGGGGCGGTTCCTCAGGTGTCGGCGGGATCAGCGGGGGACGTAGGTCTCCACGCCCTTGATCTCGACGGGGATCTGCCGGCCGTTCGGCGCGGCGTAGCTCACCGAGTCGCCCACCTTGAGGCCGATGATGGCCATGCCGAGCGGGCTCTTCTCGCTGTAGACGTCGAGGTCGCTGCCGCCGGCGATCTCGCGGTTGCCGATGAGGAACTTGGTCTCGTCACCGGCGATGTCCGCGGTCACGACCGTGCCGGGCTCCACGACGCCGTGGCTCACCGGGGCCTCGCCGACCTCGGCGCTGCGCAGCAGGGTCGTCAGCACGCGGATGCGCGCCTCGATCTTGCCCTGCTCCTCCTTGGCGGCGTGGTAGCCGCCGTTCTCCTTCAGGTCGCCCTCTTCACGGGCGATCTCGATGCGCTTGGCGATCTCGGTGCGGCCGGCGCCGCTCAGGTGCTCCAGCTCGGCAGAGAGGCGGTCGAACGCCTCCTTAGTCAGCCAGGTGACTGACGTTTCCTGTGCCACGGTGACTCCTCGGGTACGCGTGAGCGCCCCGACGGTTCCGTCGGGGCGAACCAATCACACTACGCGAGCCAGCAGCGGTAGATCAAGCCGGTCACGGGGGTGTCGATCGTGCGCACCCGCTCCGTGAAAACCCGGGTGTAGCGATCCGCGGGCGGGATCTCGACGACCCGCCACCCGACCACGGCCTGCTGCTGGCTGAGGGCCTGCACCGCGCAGTACGAGGTCGATCCGACGGGCGCGGACACCTCGAACGTCACGTCGACGTTATGGTCGTCGATCAGGGAGAAGGCGAGGTCGCGCTGCTGCAGGCCGCCACGGGCGCTGTCGAGGCCCGCGAAGATCACCCAGGCCGCGAACACGACCACGAAGCCGGCCGCCACGATCCACATGGTGAGGCGCTGCCGGGAGCGGTTGCGGGGGGTGCGCCCGTACCGGGAGTCCAGGATGTCCGACGCCACAGTTTCTCCCCGATACCGACCGATACGCTTGAGCTCTCAGGTTATTCGCTTTCCCTAGGAGTCCCGTGACCCTGCGTTTGATGGCCGTGCACGCCCACCCCGACGACGAGTCGAGCAAGGGCGCCGCGACCTACTCCCACTACGTCGCGCGCGGAGCCCGGGTCCTTATCGTCACCTGCACCGGGGGTGAGGCGGGCGACATCCTGAACAGCACGCTCGAGCCGCGCGCCATGGCGGAGCGCGACCTGCCGGGCCTCCGCCGCCGCGAGATGGCGAACGCGCAGCGCGAGATGGGCATCGAGCACCGGTGGCTCGGCTACGTCGACTCCGGCATGCCGAGCGAGGACGGCACGCTGCCGCCCGGGTCGTTCGCGTCGATCCCGCTGCACGTCTCGTCCGCGCCCCTCATCCGCGTGGTCCGCGAGTTCCGCCCGCACGTGCTGCTCAGCTACGACGAGAACGGCGGCTACCCGCACCCGGACCACATCCGCGCCCACCAGGTGGCCATGGAGGCCTGGCGCGAGTCCGAGAATGTGGAGAAGTACCCCGAGGCCGGGGAGCCCTGGCGTATCGAGAAGCTGTACTACGACCGCATCTTCAACCCGCGGCGCATCCGTGCCGTGCACGAGGAGTACCTGAAGACCGATCCGCCCGCCGAGGTGCTGGCGCAGATCGACGAGATGCGCTCCTGGATGGAGGACCGGCCCGACCTCGCCACCACGAGGGTCCCCGTCGGCGACTTCTTCGACCACCGCGACCGTGCCCTGCGCTCGCACGCGAGCCAGGTGGCGCCGGACAGCACCTTCTTCTTTTGGCCCAACGAGATCCAGCGCGTCGCCTGGCCCTACGAGGACTATCAGCTCGTCGAGTCGCGGGTGCCGACGGAACTCCCGGAGGACGACCTCTTCGCGGGCGTCGTCGACGACGAGCCGGCTGCGGACGCCGCGGGCGAGGGTGTGGGTGCTGGTGCTGGTGCGGACGCTGGTGCCGGGACCGGTACGGCGGGCACGGGCACGGGCACGGCGAACACCCGTACGGCGAACGCTGAGGAGAACAACCGATGACCGCTGCCGCGCTTGCCGCCCACATCCAGATGGTGCTGGCCGCGACGCCGGCGCCGTCGCCCACCCCGGGTTTCGACCAGACCACCGTCACCCCGGGCGTGGCGGGCTTCCTCATCACGTTTGGCGTGGCCGCGGTGGCGCTGCTCCTCGCCCTCGACATGACCCGCCGCATCCGTCGCACCCGCTACCGCGAGGAGATCCGCGCGAAGCTCGAGGCCGAGCGCGACGGCCGCCCCGCCCCGGGCACCACCCCGGGCGGCCCCGGCGACACAGCCCCCACCCCCGGCACCCCGGACGCCCCCCGCACCCCCTAGTACGGAACCCACGCGCCTCGCATCCCCATACGGTCCCTGAGCCTGTCGAAGGGACGTGACCGGATCGGCTTCCGTCCCTTCGACAAGCTCAGGGACCGTGTACTCGCGATGCCATGGTGCTTCGGCTCTTCGTGGCCGGGTGCCATCGACGCGTGTGATCGAGCCAGGGTGGTGCCTGCACCTCCGGTGCCCCGGCTCGCATGCGGATCGCCCAGCCTGAGGTGTCGATCGTCCGGTGGTGGAACCAGCACAGCAGAACACCGTTGTCCGGGTGCGTCGGCCCGCCGGCCGCCGCGGGTACCACGTGGTGGACCTCGCACCAGCCCGCCGGTATCGAGCAGCCCGGGATGAGGCAGCCGCCGTCCCTCGCGGTGATCGCGCGCCGTTGTGGTGCGGTGAAGCAGCGTTCCGCCGAACCTAGTTTCACGATCCGACCGTTCTTGCCGATGACGATCTTCTGAATGCCTCCCGTGCACACCAGTTGCTCGACCGTCGTCGGCGACAAAGGTGACTCCACGCCATCCGCGTAGCCGGCGCCGCCGGTCTCCAGGTCCTCGGCACGCACGGTCACGAGCACGGTCGGCGCGGCACCACCGATCGTGGGGGTATCGCCGCTTCGGGCCATGGCGTCGAGGACGCCGATGAGGATGTCGTGCCGCTGCTGGTCCTTCGTCCGCGGGTCATTACCGGCCTCTTTGTCGGCGAGTTCCTCCTCGTGCAGGAACGCGGGTGCCGTGGTCGGGGTGAGGTAGGCGTCGAAGAGCCGCTTCACCCGACCCGCCGCTTCGGGCAGGAGTCCGCCGGACACGGGGACGAGGCCGTTGCGCTCGGGTCCGAGGCGGAAGCCGCGCTTGGCCATCGCGTGCGCCTCGTCCGGTTCGAGTCCGTCCGGGTCGAGGGCGGCCCGCCACACGGACGCCTGGATGCGGATCTCATCCGCCGACGCCGGGACGCTGCTGTCGGGAGAGGTGCCGGTCGCGGACGCGACGAGTTCCCGTTCGGCCGCGTCGAGGGCATCGGGGTGTACCCGGTCCTGCAGCGGCGCGAGGTTCTTGGTCAGCGCGACCGCCGCGTCCACGCCGAGGTTGCCCGTTTCGAGCGCGACTCGGACGTGGTCGAACTTGGCGGGCATTGCTGCGCCCGAAAGGGCCGTGCCGCGGCGGGTGAGTGCTGCGAGACCAAGGCGAGCGGCACCGGTTGAGCCCGAGATCTGGGTCAGCCGCTGCAGGAGCTCGTTCGCCGAGCGGCAGCCCTTTCGGGCGGCAAGACCCGCCGGCCCGTCCTCCGTCCGCGACCGTGCCGCAATCTCGCCCGCAGCAGTCACTCGAAGCGCGTCGACGTAGCGACCCAGAGCCTCGATTCCTCGGGTTGTGGCGAGGAGGTTCTCGTCGCTGAGTCCGCCCAGCGACGCCGTCGGTAGCGCGGCTGCTACCGCGTCGGTGACGTCAGCGAGGGGCGGTTTACTCATGGGAAAAGTGTCCCACCTACCACCGACAATACTGGTTTGACCAGGACAATCTGTGGAGAAGAAGTCCTGGAATTGATCTGTGGAGGGGAGGAGCCGCGAGGTTCGGTGCGTCCCTTCGGCAGGCTCAGGGACCGTATTGCTGCGTCCCTTCGACAGGCTCAGGGACCGTGTCGTGTGCGGGCACAGTGTGGCTGCGTCCCTTCGACAGGCTCAGGGACCGTATGGGGACCACCCCGGGACGCGAAACGGGCGGGTACCCGGCGCCGAGGCCGGGTCCCGCCCGCTTCACGCACGCACTTCACGCACGCGCACGCACTACCGGTCGATGTCGACGTCCTTCGTCTCCTTGCCGATGAGAAGGGCGATGAAGGTGATCGTGGCCATGACGGACAGGTAGACGCCCACCAGGAAAGGGCTGCCGTCGCCGAGGGTCCAGAGCCACACCGCGATGAACGGGGCGACCGCGGCGCCGAGGATCGACGCGACGTTGTACGAGACGCCGGAGCCGGTGTATCGCACGTTGGTCGGGAAGAGCTCGGGCAGCAGCGCACCCATCGGGCCGAAGGTCATGCCCATCAGGGTGAAGCCGACGATCAGCCACAGCATCACGCCCACGAAGCCGGCGCCGAGCATCGGCACCCAGACGAGGCCGAACACGATGATGGCGCCGGTCACGATGAGCAGCGTGCGACGGCGGCCGAAGCGGTCGGCCCACGGTCCGGACACCATGGTGAAGATGCCGAAGAACACCACGCCGGCGATCATCATGAGCACGAACGTCGTGTAGTCGTAGCCGAGGCCGCGCTGCACCGGGGCATCCGTGGCCGCGCGACCGTAGGACAGCGAGAACGTGGTCATCAGGTAGAAGAGCACGTAGGTCGCGAGCATGAAGAACGTGCCGAGGAGCAGCTCGCGCCAGTGGTTGCGGAACACCGCGGCCAGCGGCAGGCGCACCAGCTTGCCGGTCGAGGCCTTCTGCGAGAACGTCGTGCTCTCGACCAGGCGGAGGCGCACCCACAGGCCCACGATCACCATGACGGCGGAGAACAGGAACGGGATGCGCCAGCCCCAGTCGAGGAAGGCCTCGGAGGGGCGGGTGGGGTCGTCGGACGGCAGCAGCGCGGCGATGATGAGGAACAGGCCGTTCGCGATGATGAAGCCGATCGGCGCGCCGAGCTGTGGGAACGTGCCGTACCAGGCGCGCTTGCCCGCCGGCGCGTTCTCGGTCGCCACGAGGGCGGCACCGCTCCACTCGCCGCCCAGCGCGAAGCCCTGCGCCAGGCGCAGGATCACGAGCATCAGCGGCGCGAACCAGCCGACGGCGGGGTAGGTCGGCAGCACGCCGATGAGGAACGTCGCGATGCCCATGGTCAGCAGGGCCGCGACGAGCGTCGTCTTCCGTCCGTGCTTGTCACCGAGGTGGCCGAAGACGATCGCGCCGAGGGGGCGGGCGACCATGGCGGCACCGAAGATGGCGAACGAGGCCAGCAGCGCCGTCGAGTCGTTGCCGGTGGGGAAGAAGAGGTACGGGAACACGAGCACGGCGGCCGTGGCGTACACGTAGAAGTCGTAGAACTCGATGGTCGTGCCGATGAGGCTCGCGAGGACGACGCGGGAGCGCGGATTGGCCGGTGTGGAGGCGGCGCTGCGCTCAGTAGCAGAAAGGGACATGTGTTCTCCGAACGGATGGGCGACAGTCAAGCGTAAGCCCCCGGTTCGCAGCGAACTCGCGGTATGGCCGCCAGAGCGTAACGCGGCGTCAAGGAAAACGGATTCCGGACGGCGCCGGGACCCCCGGAGTCGATACCCTGCCGGTGTGACGGAGCAGGAGCGCGAGTTGACGGGCGGCAACGCATCCGGCCGCGTGGTGCGGGTCGGTGCGACGGTGCGCAAGCCGTGGGCCCGCCGCAGCGCATTCGTGCAGGCCTACATCGCGGAGCTCCGCTCCCACGGGGTGGATGCCCCGCAGCCCCTCGGGCGGGACGAGCGCGGTCGGCAGGTCCTCGAGTACGTCGACGGCCCGCTCGCGCAGGACAGGGTGCCCCTGACCGAGCCCGAGCTCCGCCGCGCCGGGGCCATGGTGCGGCAGATCCACGATGCGAGCGAGGGCATCCCGGTTCCGGAGGGGCTGTCCGGCGAGATGCTGCTGCCCGCCGAGCGCCCCGACCTCCTCTGCCACAACGACCTCGCGCCGTGGAACCTCGTGACCGGCGAGCGGTGGGTGTTCATCGACTGGGACGGTGCCGGCCCGAGCACGCGGCTCTGGGACCTCGCGTACGCGGCCCAGTCCTTCGGCATGCTCGTCGGCGGCGAGCCCGTCGAGGCGGCCGCGCGGAGACTGCGGGCGTTCGTGGACGGCTACGACGCGGACGCGGCCCTGCGGGAGGCGCTGCCCGCGGCGATGATCAAGCGGACCGAGGCCATGCACGAGCTCCTCCGGTCATCGAGCGAGACCGGCGCCGCGCCGTGGGCGGAGATGTACCGCAGCGGGCACGGCGAGCACTGGCGCGCCGCCGCGGAGTATGTCGCGGGCAACGAGGAGGAGTGGGCCCGCGCGCTGGCCGCACCCGCCGGGCGGCGGCGGTAACGAGCGGATGCGCGACGCCGTGAATGCCGGGCGCGGGCCCGGCGGTGATGGAGCGGCTCACCGCCGACTGAAAAGTTTTTTCGGGAAGCTGTCGATTCCGTCGTCCGCCGTTCGACGCGATAGTAAGGAGGACGCGAAACGCGGCCCGCAGACGAAGGAGAACCCCCATGAAGTACATGCTCATCATGCGCTCGACGGACGAGGCGCTGAAGGCATCGAAGGACATCCCGTTCGAGGAGATCATCAACGAGATGGGCGCCTACAACGAGTCGCTCATCAACGCCGGCGTCATGCTCGCGGGCGAGGGCCTGGCCGACGTCAGCGACGGGTTCGTCGTCGACTTCGCGACCGAGCCGCCCGCGGTGACCGACGGGCCCTACGGCGAGACCCACGAGCTCTTCAACGGCTTCTGGATCCTCGAGGTCTCCTCGAAGGAGGAGGCGGTCCAGTGGGCGAGCCGCTGCCCGCTCCGTGCCGGCAGCAAGCTCGAGGTGCGCCGCGTGACCGACGAGAGCGACTTCGCCGACTTCGCGGACAACGAGTACATCCAGAAGGAGGCCGGCTGGCGCGAGCAGGAGGAGCAGGCCGCGCGCAAGGCGTGACCCGCCTGACCGGCCGCGAACCATGGACGACAGCACCGACGCCCTGAGCGCGGATGCGGGTGCCGGCACCCCGGGCGGGGGTGCCGGCACCGCGCAGGAGAACGACGGCACCGCGAGCACCGGCACCGGGGCGGACGCGGCCAGAACGGTCGACGCCATCTGGCGCATCGAGGGCGCGCGCATCGTCGCCGGCCTCGCGAAGATGGTCGGCGACGTCGGCCTCGCCGAGGACCTGGCGCAGCAGGCGGTCGTGGACGCGCTCGAGCAGTGGCCGGAGTCGGGCGTCCCGCGCAACGCGGGCGCCTGGCTCACGGCCGTGGCCAAGCGGAAGGCCATCGACGGCTGGCGCCGGCGCGAGCGCCTCGACGACCGCTACCGGGCGATCGCGCACGACCTGGACGAGCGGGCGGACGAGGAGTGGGACCCCATCGGCGACGACGTGCTCCGGCTCGTGTTCACCGCCTGTCACCCCGTGCTCGCCCGCGACGCCCAGGTCGCGATGACGCTCCGGATGATCGGCGGCCTCACCACGGAGGAGATCGGGCGGCTCTACTTCGTTCCGGTGGCGACGGTGCAGCAGCGGATCGTGCGGGCGAAGAAGACGCTGAGCGCCGCGCGGGTGCCGTTCGAGGTGCCCGACCCGCACGAGTGGAGTGCGCGCCTGAGCTCGGTGCTCGGGGTCGTCTACCTCGTGTTCACGGAGGGGTATGCCGCGACCTCGGGCGACCGCTGGATCCGTACCGACTTGGCGCACGAGGCGCTGCGGATCGGGCGCGTGCTCGCGGGACTGATGCCGCGCGAGCCCGAGGTGCACGGGCTGGTCGCGCTCATGGAGTTCCAGGCGTCGCGCTTCGGCGCGCGTGTGACCCGCGACGGGACGCCGATCCTGCTCGCCGATCAGGACCGCTCCCGCTGGGACCGCGCCGAGATCGAACGAGGCCGGGCCGCGCTGGCTCGAGCGGACGCCGTGGGCCGGGGCCGCGGCTCCTACTCGCTGCAGGCCGCCATCGCCGAGTGCCACGCGACCGCCCGGCGGTTCGAGGACACGGACTGGGACCGCATCGTGCTGCTCTATGAGGCGCTCGGACGCATCGCCCCGAACCCCGTCGTCGAGCTGAACCGGGCGGTCGCCGTGTCGATGGCGACCGGGCCGGCGTCGGCCCTGCAGATCGTCGACCGGCTGGTCGCCGACGGCGCCCTCCGCGGGTCGCACCTGCTGCCGAGCGTGCGGGGCGAGCTGCTCGGCCGACTCGGCCGGCGGGAGGAGGCGCGGTCGGAGCTGACCACGGCGGCCGGACTCGCCGGGAACGAACGGGAGCGCGAGGTGCTGCGCGCGAAGGCGGCCGCCCTCTGAGCTCGAGCTCCCTCAGACGCTGACGTCGGACCCGTTCAGGCGCCGTCCGCGGGGTCGACGCGCCAGCGCATCAGCACGTTCCCCGACTCCTCCCACACCCGGGTGCCCAGGAGCTTGAGCGCCACGGGCGGCCGCGAGTCGAACAGCGACACCCCCGTGCCCCCGATGAGCGGGAAGGTGACGAGGTGCAGTTCGTCGACGAGTCCCGCCCGCATCAGGTCGTTCCAGAGGATGCGCCCGAGCAGCACGAGGATGCCACGTCCCTCGGCCGACTTCAGCGCGGCGACCTCGGCCCGGGCGTCCGCCACGGCCACGATGCGCGTGTTCGGGTACGGCTCCAGGTCGGCCTCGGTGATGGTGTCGGAGACGACGACCTTCTCCACGGCCTCGAACAATGCGGCGTACCGCCGCCGGATCTCCGTCGCGTCCGGGTCGCCTGGCACCCCCGCCCAGTAGCCGAGATTGCCGAGCGCCGATCGCCGACCCGAGAGCAGCACCACGTCGGAGGCCTGGAGCAGGCTCGTCGTGTAGTGGTCGAAGGTGTCGGCGTCGCGGTAGTCGGGGTGCTGGTGCTCGAAGAACGAGCCGATGTCGTGGTCATCGTCCTCGTAGAGGCCGTCGACGGTGACGAAGTTGCAGACGGTGAGAGCGCGCATGCGTTCACGCTAGACCGGCGGTGCGCCGGAGGTCCCGCTCAGGAGAACGTCGGCGGGTTCACGGCCACGAGGAAGATCCCCAGCCAGTGGCAGAGGAACGCCAGCAGCGTGAGGGTGTGGAAGATCTCGTGGAAGCCGAAGTGGCCGGGCCACGGGTTCGGGCGCTTGAGCCCGTAGATCACGGCGCCGATCGTGTAGAAGATGCCACCCGCGATGATCAGCGTCATCATGGCGGGGTCCGCGGCGAAGAAGTCGCCGATGAAGAGCAGGCAGGCGTAGCCGAGGAGCAGGTACAGCGGCACGTAGAGCCAGCGGGGGGCGCCGATCCAGAGCACGCGGAAGGCGATGCCGAGGCCGGCCCCGCACCAGACGAGCCAGAGCAGGAGGGTCGACTTCTCCTGCGGCAGGGCCAGCACGGTGATGGGCGTGTACGACCCGGCGATGAGCAGGAAGATGTTGGCGTGGTCGATGCGCTTCAGCAGCCGCTTCATGGGCGGCGACCAGCGGAACCGGTGGTACAGCGCGGAGTTGCCGAAGAGCAGCAGCGACGAGACGACGAAGATGCCGGTGCTCGTCTTGGCGGCCGCGCCCTCGGCCGCGAGCACGAGGATCACGCCGAGCACGATGGCGAGCGGGAAGGTGGCCGCGTGGATCCAACCGCGCCAGCTGGGCCGGGCGTCCTCCCCGGCCGGATGCTCGATCCCGTCCTCGAGGACGGGGATGTTCGGCAGGTCCGCCGCCGGTTCCCTGTCCACCCGACCGGTTCCCTCGTCCTGGCGGCTGCTCTTCATGCTGGGAGTTTAAGGGACGGAGGAAACGGCGCCCGAACGGCCAGCCGGGGAGGGGAAGGACGCGCGCGTGGACTAGCGTGATGTGGTGCGCAACCGCCCCATGCCCCTCGGCTCCGGCATCGTCTACCGGTTGTACGAGAAGGGCATCCGCAAGGGCCTGAAGCCCGAGGCCCTGCCTCACCACGTGGCCATGATCGTGGACGGCAACCGCCGCTGGGCCCGGCAGCGCATGCTCGAGTCCGCGGCGCACGGCCACCGCGCGGGGGCGGCGAAGATCCAGGAGTTCCTCGGCTGGTGCGATGACCTCGACATCCGCGTGGTCACGCTCTACCTGCTGTCCAACGACAACCTGACCGGGCGGGCGAGCGAGGAGCTCAACGAGCTGTTCGAGATCATCGCCCAGCTCATCGACGACCTGTCCTCCTCGCGTGACTGGCGCATCAAGCACGTCGGCACGAGCGAGAACCTGCCGGAGCGCCTCGCGACGGCGCTCCGCGAGGGCGAGGAGCGCACGGCCGGGAACACCGGGCTGCACATCAACCTCGCGGTCGGCTACGGCGGGCGCCACGAGATCGCGGATGCCGTGCGCAGCATCCTCACCGAGCACCGCAGCGCGGGCGGCACGATCGAGGAGCTCGGCGAGCTGCTCACGCCCGACCTCATCGGCGAGCACCTGTACACGAGCGGGCAGCCGGACCCGGACCTCGTCATCCGCACGTCCGGCGAGCAGCGGGTGAGCGACTTCATGCTCTGGCAGAGCGCGCACAGCGAGCTGTACTTCGTGGAGGCGCTGTACCCGGACCTGCGCGAGGTCGACTTCCTGCGCGCCCTCCGCGACTACTCCAAGCGGCACCGCCGGTTCGGGACGTGACATGACCATCGACACCGCGCCCGGCATCGACGCGTTCGTCGCCGACTTCGACGAGGAGCCCGGCTACCTCGACTTCGCCGCGGTCGGCCCGCCCTCGCGCTCGGTGGTCGACGAGGAGCGCGGTCTGCTCGACACCCTCGCGCGCGCCCGCTTCGGCTCGCTGAACGGCGTGCGCGACCAGGGCGCCCGGGTCCGCGCCGCCGTGTCGGCGCTGACCCGCGTGCCCGCCGACCGGATCGTGTTCCAGCCGAACACGAGCACGGGGCTCATGCACGCGCTCTTCGGCCTCACCGGGCCGGTGCTGCTGTCCGCCGCCGAGTTCCCCAGCGTGCCCTTCGCCGCGGTCCGTGCCCAGCAGGCCCTCGGCGTCGTGACACCGCAGTGGCTGCCCACCCCGAACGGACGCGTGACGCCGGCGGGCATCCGCGACGCGATCACGCCGGAGACCGTCGCGGTCGCGGTGAGCCTCGTCGATTCCCGCACCGGCTACCTCGCCGACCTCGAGGGCATCCGCCAGGTCATCGGCACCCGTCTGCTCATCGTCGACGCGATCCAGGGCTTCGGCATCGTCGACGCACCGTGGGAGGTCGCGGACGTGCTCCCGACGGGCGGCCAGAAGTGGGTGCGCGCGGGCTGGGGCACCGGGTTCCTGGCGCTCAGCGAGCGGGCCGCCGAGACTCTCGTGCCGGTGATGTCCGGCTTCGTCGGCACCCCGGACGACGCCCTGCCCTGGGACGCGGTGCCCGATCCGGCGCGCGGCGCCCGCGCCTTCCGCACCACGAACCCGGATCCGCTCGCCGAGGCGCGCCTCGCGGTCGCGCTGGAGCGCATCGCGGACGCGACGGTGCCGGTGATCTCGGAGCGCATCGCGCACACCGTCTCCCGCGTCATCGACCTCGCGGACGAGGCCGCGCTCGCCGTGGTGTCGTCGCGGGCGGAGAACGAGCGCGCCGGCATCGTGGTCGTCGAGCCGCCCGAGGACCAGCTGACGGCGCTCGGCGCCGCGCTGTTCAACCACGGCATCACCGCGACCGTCCGGCAGGGCCGGGTGCGCCTGAGCGTGCACGCGTCCACGTCCGACGAGACCCTGGACATGGTGCGCGCCGCGTTCACGTCGTTCGGCTCGACCATGACCTACTGAGCCGCGGAAGCGCGACCGGCCCGGCCGGAGACGGCGTCCAGATCCTGTTCCGGTTTGTTCACACGCACGACACATTGGGTCGCGTGTCGTAGCAGCGGGGTCCCCGGGCGCGGACGTAGGTTCGACCCATCAGGTAAGGCACCTGGTCGAGACGGCCACACAAGTACGGCTCGATAGTGCTCCACTGGCCGACTCGCCGACGGATCCGAGGCACCGAAACGCCCCGGGGTTGGAGTGGTCGTGGCCGCAATGAACACGCAGAAGCCGATGCTCGCCGACGGGATCGCATCCCGCGAGACGCAGGACCAGACGGAGCGGACGTACGTGCTCGACACGTCGGTGCTGCTGTCCGATCCGAAGGCGATCTTCCGCTTCGCCGAGCACGCCGTGGTGCTCCCGGTGATCGTCGTGACGGAGCTGGAATCCAAGCGGAACGACCCGGAGATCGGGTACTTCGCGCGGCAGGCCCTGCGCCACCTCGACGACCTGCGGGTGCGGCACGAGCGGCTCGACTTCCCGATCCCGGTGGGCGACGAGGGCGGCTCCGTCCGCGTCGAACTGAACCACTCCAACATGGGCGTGCTGCCCTCCGGCCTCCAGCTGAACGACAATGACTCGCGCATCCTCGCCGTCGCCCTCAACCTGGCGAACGAGGGACTCGCCGTGACGGTGGTCTCCAAGGACCTGCCGCTCCGCGTCAAGGCCGCGTCGATCGGCCTCAGCGCGGACGAGTACCGGGCCGAGCAGGCCGTGGACTCCGGATGGACCGGGATGGCCGACGTCACGCTCGGCTCGGACGACATCTCCGAGCTGTACGACGCGGAGCGCCTCAGCACGGACGCGGTCATCGACCTGCCGGTGAACACCGGCGTGATCCTGCACTCCAACCGCGGATCGGCCCTCGCCCGCGTCACGGCGCCCGGCGAGGTACGGCTCGTGCGCGGCGACCGCGACGTCTTCGGGCTGCACGGTCGCTCCGCGGAGCAGCGCCTTGCGATCGACATGCTGCTCGACTCCGAGGTGGGCATCGTCTCGCTCGGCGGCCGGGCCGGCACGGGCAAGTCGGCGATCGCGCTGTGCGCGGCCCTCGAGGCGGTGCTGGAGAAGCAGCAGCACCGCAAGATCATCGTCTTCCGCCCGCTCTACGCGGTAGGCGGCCAGGAGCTCGGTTTCCTGCCCGGCGACGCCACCGAGAAGATGAACCCCTGGGCGCAGGCCGTGTTCGACACCCTCGGCGCGCTGGTCTCCGAGAACGTGCTCGAGGAGGTGCTGGCGCGGGGCATCCTCGAGGTGCTGCCGCTCACCCACATCCGCGGCCGCTCGCTGCACGACGCGTTCGTGATCGTGGACGAGGCCCAGTCGCTCGAGCGCAACGTGCTGCTCACCGTGCTCAGCCGCATCGGGCAGAACTCCCGCGTCGTGCTCACCCACGACGTCGCCCAGCGCGACAACCTGCGCGTCGGCCGGCACGACGGCGTCGCCTCGGTCATCGAGACGTTGAAGGGGCACCCGCTGTTCGGCCACATCACGTTCACGCGGTCCGAGCGCAGCGCGATCGCGGCTCTCGTCACGGAGCTGCTGGAGTCGAACGACGTCGCCTAGCCCTGCGAACACGAACCGCCCCGGCTGAGTGCCGGGGCGGTTCGTGCTTCCGTGGTTTCCCGCCGACGCAATTCAGCAGATCCGGCCTCGACCGCGGCGGGTCGCGGCCTGCGGACGGCGTGTCGTCCGGAATCTGCTGAATTGCGATCCGGGGTCTGCTGAAGTACGGCGCGGGTCGTTCGCTACCGGTGAGGAGGGCGGGGCCTACAGGCCGGGGGCGGTCATCCGCAGCACGTCGAGGGCCGAGTCCAGCTGCTCCTCGGTGACCTCACCGCGCTCCACGTAGCCGAGGTCGACCACGGCCTCGCGCACGGTGAGCTTCTTCGCGACGGAGTGCTTCGCGATCTTCGCGGCCGCCTCGTAGCCGATCACCCGGTTCAGCGGCGTGACGATCGACGGCGAGGACTCGGCGAGGGCGAGTGCGCGCTCCGCGTTCACCTCGAGGCCGTCGACGGTCTTGTCGGCGAGCAGCACGGTCGACGTCGCCAGCGTGCGGATCGACTCGAGCAGCGCGGTGCCCATGACGGGGATCGCCACGTTGAGCTCGAACGCGCCGGACGCGCCGGCCCACGCGATGGTCGCGTCGTTGCCGACGACCCGCGCGGAGACCATGAGCACGGCCTCCGGGATGACCGGGTTCACCTTGCCGGGCATGATCGAGGAGCCGGGCTGCAGGTCGGGGATGTGCAGCTCGCCGAGACCGGTGTTGGGGCCGGAGCCCATCCAGCGCAGGTCGTTGCAGATCTTGGTGAGGCTCACGGCGATCACCCGGAGCGCGCCCGACGCCTCGACGAGCGCATCACGCGCGCCCTGCGCCTCGAAGTGGTCCTCCGCCTCGGTGAGCGGGAGCCCGGAGTCCTCGGCGAGGAGCTGGATGACGCGCTGCGGGAAGCCGACGGGCGTGTTGATGCCGGTGCCGGTGGCGGTGCCACCCAGCGGCACCTCGGCGACGCGAGGGAGCGCGGAGCGCACGCGCTCGATGCCGAGCCGGATCTGCCGGGCGTAGCCGCGGAACTCCTGGCCGAACGTCACGGGCGTGGCGTCCATGAGGTGGGTGCGGCCCGCCTTGACCGTCGTCTTCCACAGCTCGGCCTTGGCCTCGAGCGCGATCGCGAGGTGGTCGAGCGAGGGGAGGAGGGAGTTGAGCAGGGCGTCCGTCACGGCGATGTGGACGGAGGTGGGAAAGACGTCGTTCGACGACTGCGACGCGTTCACGTGGTCGTTGGGGTGCACCGGGGCGTCGAGCACGGCGCTCGCGAGCGTCGCCAGCACCTCGTTCATGTTCATGTTCGACGAGGTGCCGCTGCCGGTCTGGTACACGTCGATGGGGAACTGGTCGTGGTGCTCGCCCCCGATAATGCGGTTGGCGGCTGCCACGATCGCGTCCGCGACCGGCTGCTCCAGGATGTCGAGCTCCGCGTTGGCGAGGGCCGCGGCGCGCTTGATGCGGGCGAGCGCGACGATCTGCCCCGGCTCGAGGCGGCTGCCCGAGATCGGGAAGTTCTCGACGGCGCGCTGCGTCTGCGCGGCGTAGAGGGCCGTGCGGGGCACCCGCACCTCGCCCATCGTGTCGTGCTCGATGCGGTACTCGGTCTCGGGGGTGTCCACCACGGTGTGTTGTCCTTCTGGTCGGGGAATCGAGTCTGTAGCGAAGTCTGAACCGGCGGTCGTCAGAGGATGCCGACGGCGGTGTCCGGCACCGCCGTGCCCTCGAGCAGCCGGTAGTTGGCGCCGACGATGCCGAGCGTGCCGTCCGCGATCGCATCACTGATCAGCTCCGAGCGCTCGAGCAGCTCGGCGATGGTGTTGCGGAGGTGCTGGCGGCCGACCTCGGACGCGTCGGTGTCGCCGCTGTGCGTCTCCCGCACGCGCTGCACGGCCGGCACGATCCGGTCGACAAGCGATGCCACGTGCGCCGGCAGCGGCGCCGCGTCCGGGGCCTGCGAGTCAATGGCGGCGCGCACTGCGCCGCACTCGTCGTGCCCGAGCACGACGATCAGCGGCACGCCGAGCACCGCGACCGCGTACTCGAGCGAGCCGAGCACGGAGTCCGAGACGACCTGTCCCGCATTGCGCACCACGAAGAGGTCGCCGAGACCCTTGTCGAAGATGATCTCGGCGGCGAGCCGGGAGTCGCTGCAGCCGAACAGGGCCGCCGACGGGGCCTGCATGAGTGCGAGCTGCGTGCGTCGCTCCACGTCCTGGCGGGGGTGCAGCGGCTCCCCGCTCACGAAGCGCGCGTTGCCGCGCACCATCTCGCCCCACACCTTGGCCGGCGTGCGCTGTTCAGTCATCAGTGCCCTCCGTCGGGATCTCTGCCGCGACACCCTCGGCGAGGGTGCGGAACTCGTCGTCGTCTGCCGAGCCGTAGAGCACGTACGCGGTGCTCCCGACGGTCGTGGCGAGCGCGTACTCGGCCAGCCCCGCGTCCTCGCGTGAGCGGTTGTCGAAGATCGACCAGGTCAGCCCGGCGATCTCCTGGGTGCCGGACTCCCGGGCGCCCTCGACCTTCTGCAGCAGCCAGGTGGCGTTCGCCTCGATGCCCTCGCTGAAGCCGATGTACTCGTTGGACGGCGTGAGGAAACCGATGTACCACTCGACGACCTGGTCGGCCGTCTCGGTGCGGAGCTCCGCGGCGTTGCTGCTCCAGCCGGTCGGCACGTCGGGCACGACGACGGGCTCGGCCAGCGAGGCCGAGGCCTCCGCGGCGACCTGCCGGTAGTCGACGGCGCCGCGTTCGGGCGCCTGGGCCCGGGGCACGAGCAGCACGACGACGAGCACGATGCCGAGCGTCGCCAGCAGGGCGTAGATCAGGTTGTTCACGGTCTGCCGCGCACGGCGGGCCCGCGACGCCTGGGCCTTGCGGGAGGCGGTCTCCTCCGGCGTCTCCGGGCGGCCGAGCTCGGCGACGATCCTGCGCTGCTTGGCCATCAGGCGGCCGGGCCGGTGCCGGCGCGGGCCGCCTCCAGGCGGGCGCGGGCGCCGACGAGCCACTCCTCGCAGCGGGCGGCCAGCGCCTCGCCGCGCTCCCACAGGGCGAGTGCCTGCTCGAGCGTGGCCGAGCCCTGCTCGAGCTCGGCGACGACGCGCACGAGCTCGTCGCGGGCCTGCTCGTAGCTCAGAGCCTGGACGTCGGCGGAGGGTGTGGTCATGGTCATGATCCTATCGAGCGGTGCGGACAGTACCCGCCGGTTCGCGGCGGCGGTCGGGGTCGCCGAGCGGCCCGTCGGAGACGGCGGAGATGCTGCCCTCGGCCAGTCGCAGCACGAGGGTCGTGCCGAGCGGGGCGTCGTCGTCCGAGCGGACGATCGAGCCGTCGTCGCGCTGGGCGATGGCGTAGCCGCGGTCGAGGGTGCGCTGCGGGGAGAGGGCGCGCAGCTGCGCGGCGAGCTCCGACGTCGCCGTGGCCGCCGTGTCGATCGCCCGGGAGACGAGCTCGCTGCCGCGCGCGACGTAGCGGGTGAGCTCCTCAGCTCGGGAGTCGACGATCCAGTCGCTGCCGGAGAGCACGGGCCGCGTGCGCAGCTGCTCGATGCGGTGGGTCTCGTGCCGCAGCAGCGCGCTGATGCACGACCCCATCCGCGCCCGCGCCTGCTGCACCCGGTTGAGCTCCTCGCTCACGTCGGGCACGACGCGCTTGGCGGCATCCGTGGGGGTCGACGCCCGGAGGTCGGCGACCTCGTCGAGCAGGGGGCGGTCCGCCTCGTGGCCGATGGCCGACACCAGGGGGGTGACGCAGGCGGAGGCCGCCCGGACCAGGCCCTCGTCGCTGAAGCCGAGGAGGTTCTGGAAGTCACCGCCGCCGCGGGCGACGATGATCACGTCGATCTCCTCGTCGGCGTCGAGCACCCTGATGGCGGCCGTCACGTCGGCGACGACGCGGTCGCCCTGCACCGCCGTGTGGACAACCCGGAACTGCACGGCCGGCCAGCGCAGCTGCGCGTTGCGGAGCACGTCCTTCTCGGCGTCCGAGTCCTTGCCCGTGATCAGGCCGACCCTGCGGGGGAGGAACGGCAGCGGCTTCTTGCGCGCCGTCTCGAAGAGCCCCTCGAGGGCGAGCTGGGACCGGAGCCGCTCGAGCCGCTCCAGCAGGTCGCCGAGGCCCACATGGCGCATCTCGAACACCTGCATGGTGAGCGTGCCGCCCTTGGACCAGTAGCTGGGCTTGATGAGCGCGACCACCCGGTCGCCCTGCTTGAGATCGGCGGGCACCCGCGCCTTCACGGAGGACCACATGGTGAAGCCGACCGTCGAGTCCGCGGTCAGGTCCTTGAGCTTGCCGTAGACGTTGCCGCCGGACACGCCCCACTGCGTGATCTCGCCCTCGACCCACACGCTGCCGAGGCGGTCGATGTAGCCCTTGATCTTCGCGGACAGCAGCCCGATCGGCCACGGGTTGTCGACGGTGGGCGTCTGGTCCATGCCGTTTCCTCCGGTGCTCGCCGCGGGCGCCCTCCGTGGGAGGGGTCTCAGTGTCTGATGAGGGGCCGCACGGTAGAATCGAGTAGTGACCGACTCAACCATCAGCCTGCCCATGCCCCGCATCCCGGGCGCTCGCAACAGGCTAAAGGATACCCCCGTCGCTGGCCGCAAGCGTGTGCTGCTGGCCGCCCCCCGTGGCTACTGTGCGGGAGTGGATCGAGCGGTCATCGCCGTCGAGAAGGCCCTGGAGCACTACGGCGCGCCCGTCTACGTGCGCAAGCAGATCGTGCACAACATCCACGTCGTGTCCGAGCTCGAGAAGAAGGGCGCGATCTTCGTGGAGGAGGTCGACGAGGTGCCGACCGGCTCGCACATCGTCTTCAGCGCCCACGGCGTGTCCCCGGCGGTGGTGCAGGGCGCGGCGGACCGCGGCCTGCAGGCCATCGACGCGACCTGCCCCCTCGTCACGAAGGTGCACCGCGAGGCCGTGCGCTTCGCGCGCGACGACTTCCAGATCCTGCTCATCGGACACGAGGGGCACGAGGAGGTCGAGGGCACCGCGGGCGAGGCCCCGGAGCACACCACGCTCGTCGGCAGCCCCGACGAGGCCGACACGGTCGTCGTGAAGGATCCCGACCGCGTCGTCTGGCTGTCCCAGACCACGCTCTCGGTCGACGAGACCATGGAGACGGTGCGCCGTCTCCGCAAGCGCTTCCCCAACCTGCAGGACCCGCCGAGCGACGACATCTGCTACGCGACGCAGAACCGCCAGGTCGCGATCAAGAAGGTCGCGACCGACGCCGACCTCGTGATCGTGGTCGGCTCCGCGAATTCGTCGAACTCCGTGCGCCTCGTCGAGGTCGCCCTGGAGTACGGCGCGAAGGCCGCCTACCGCGTCGACTACGCGAGCGAGGTCAAGCAGGAGTGGCTCGACGGCGTCGAGACCGTCGGCGTCACGTCCGGTGCTTCCGTTCCCGAGGAGCTCGTGCAGGAACTGCTCGAGGACCTCGCCGCCGCCGGGTACGGCGACGTCACCCAGGTCAAGACGGCGGAGGAGGACCTGATGTTCTCGCTGCCGAAGGAGCTGCGCAAGGACATCGCGGGCCGCACCGACGCCCGCGCCATCGGCGGTCGCGTCCGGGCCACGGCATGACGGACGCGCAGTCCGGCACCGGCCCCGGTGCTGGCGCGCCTGAGCAGCGCCCGACCTCCGGGCCCGCCCCGCGCTGGGGCGAGTACGCACCGCTGCCCCCGGCGCCGCCCGAGCCGGTCGTGCACGCCGTCTCTCCCGCGCAGCAGGCACCGGCAGCCCCGGCTCCCGTGCGTGCCGCGGGCGGGGCGCCGGTCCGACGCCGCCGCACCTGGGACCTCGTGCTCACCATCGCCCTGCTGGCCTACGGCCTGATGACCGTGCTCGCGAGCATCAGCGGCGCGGGCGACCTCGGCCGCACCATCGACCAGGTGTACGCGATCCAGGGGCTGGGCGACTACCGGCCGTCCGCGCTCGCCGGAACGCTCACCACCGTCGCGAACCTCGCGCAGGTCGGGCTGCTCGTGCTCGCGGCGCTCGTGTCCTACCGCCTGCTGAAGGCCGGACGCATCGCGTTCTGGGTGCCGCTCGTGGCGGGCGTTCTCGCCTCGCTGCTCGTCGGCGTCTTCGGGCTGACCCTGATGATCAGCGACCCGACGTTCCAGGACTACCTCAGCTCCGTCGGCTAGCCCGTTTCTTCCGGGCCTGGCCCGCACCTTCCGTGCCGCGCAGCCCTTCACCTTCCGTTTGCCTGTGGTTTTCATGCAAAGGAATGGATTTGGTATTTCCTTGGTTGGGAACACCGTGGGTCCGCACCGGCACTTCGCCCCTGCTGCGCTCACGACCGATTCTTCCTCCACAGAACGAGAGAGCGAGCGACACATGACGAAGATTGCGATCATCCTGGGCAGCACCCGACCCGGACGCAACGGCGAGGCCGTGGCGAAGTGGGTGCTCGAGCACGCCAACGCGCGCGGGGACGCCGACTACGAGCTGGTCGACCTGCTGGACTTCACGCTCCCGCACCTCGACGAGGCCATCCCGGCCTCCATGGGGCAGTACCAGAACGAGCACACCCGCGAGTGGGCCGCGAAGGTCGCCGAGTTCGACGGCTACGTGTTCGTGACGCCGGAGTACAACCACAGCACGTCGGGCGCGCTGAAGAACGCGATCGACTTCGTCTACGGCGAGTGGAACAACAAGGCCGCCGGCTTCGTGAGCTACGGCTCCGTGGGCGGCACCCGCGCGGTCGAGCACCTCCGCCTCATCATGGGCGAGCTGCAGATCGCCGACGTACGCGCGCAGGTCGCGTTCTCGCTGGCCACGGACTTCCGCAACTACTCGGAGTTCACGCCCGCCGACTACCACGAGGGCAACCTCGCCACGATGCTCGACCAGCTGAACGCGTGGTCCACGGCCCTCGCGTCCGTGCGTCAGCCCGCCGAGGCCGTCGCCGCGTAACGCGACTCCACGACGCAAGAACGCGCCGGTCGCTCCGCAGGGGAGCGGCCGGCGCGTTCGTGTGCCCGCGGGTGCGGTGCGGTCACGGTCGCTGAGCCAGTCGAAGCGACGCGACTGGCCTTGGTGGTCGGGGTGCGTCCCTTCGACAGGCTCAGGGATTGTGCGGACCGTGTGCGCCGCCTGCGCCGCCGCGCCGCGGGTCAGGCGCCGAAGCGGGCGTGGAGGTGGATGGCCGTGTCGACCGTGACGCTGACGTCCCTCAGGCGGGCGCCCGCGAAGGAGTAGGTCGCGAGGTCGATCCGGCGCCCGTTCCAGGGCGCGATCATCGAGTCGGCCCGGCTCACGACCGCGGCGACGAGCGGGTTGCCGCTCGACAGGTCCACGTTCGAGATGGTCAGCGTGAGCGCGTCGTCGACCTCGGCGCGTCCCGTGACGGTGACCTTCGCCGAGAGGAAGGACTTCCCGACGGTAGCGTCGGCGCGCAGGTCGAGCCCGCGCGTGCCCAGCGCTGCGACCGCGACGGTGAGGCTCTTCAGGCTGAGCCCCATGCCGCCCAGCCGGGCGGAGAGTTCGTGCGCGACGAGCCTTTCCAGGTCGGCGATGGCCGCCGTGACATCCACGCGGGCGGATGCGGGGGCGGGACCGCCGGCGGAGTCCTCGACGGCGAGCCAGAGCGATCCGTCGCCCCCGGTGTTCCAGGTGACCGGCACGTTCTCCGCCTCGGCGGCGAGCGTGACCGGCAGACCGCGGAGCACCGCGGGAGCCCCGGTGAGGCTCAGCACGCCGATGGTCGCGGGTGCCGACGACGCGATCGCGCCGGGCTCGATGTCCTTCGCGGACGACGCGTCGACGCCGGTGACGTCGACCGCGACGCGGGAGATCGCTCCGTCCGCACCCGGCTCCGCGGTCACGGGGACCGGGGAGCCGGACGCGGGCGCGAGCACACGGCCCAGGCCGGCACCGAGGCGGGTGCCGAGCTCGTCGGCGGTTGCGGGAACGGGGCCAGGACCGAGCGGGATCACCGGGTTACTTGCCGGAGTGCCCGGCGGAGCCGAGCTGGCGGGTCGCGTCGACGACGCGCTGCGCCATGGCGGTCTCCGCCTTCTTGCCCCAGGCGCGAGGGTCGTAGACCTTCTTGTTGCCGACCTCGCCGTCCACCTTGAGGAAGCCGTCATAGTTGCGCAGCACGGTGTCGGCGATGGAGCGGCTGTACGCGTACTGCGTGTCCGTGTCGATGTTCATCTTCACGACGCCGTTGCTCACGGCCTCGCTGATCTCCTCGTCGGTGGAGCCGGATCCGCCGTGGAAGACGAGGTCGAGCGGCTTCTCGCCCGTGCCGTACTTCTCCTGGATGCCGCGCTGGATCTCACCGAGCAGCTCGGGGCGCAGCTTCACGTTGCCGGGCTTGTAGACGCCGTGCACGTTGCCGAAGGTGAGGGCGGCGATGTAGCGGCCCTCGTCGCCGAGGCCGAGCGCCTCGACGGTCGCGACGACGTCGTCGAGCGTCGTGTAGAGGTGCTCGTTGATGTCGTGGCTGACGCCGTCCTCCTCGCCGCCGACGACGCCGATCTCGACCTCGAGGATCGAGTTGATGCTGCGCATGCGGGGGAGGAGCTCCTTCGCGATGCGGAGGTTCTCGTCGAGGGTGACGGCGGAGCCGTCCCACATGTGCGACTGGAAGATCGGGTTGCGGCCGGCCTTCACCTCGGCCTCGGAGGCCTCGATGAGCGGAAGCACGAAGCCGTCGAGCGCGTCCTTCGGGCAGTGATCGGTGTGCAGGGCGACCGTGATCGGGTAATTCTTCGCGACCTCGTGCACGAACGCGGCGAAGGCCAGCGCACCGGAGGCGCGGTTCTTCACGGTGTGGCCGGCGAAGTAGTCGGCACCGCCCGTGGTCACCTGGATGATGCCGTCCGACTCCGCCTCGGCGAAGCCCTGCAGCACCGAGTTGATGGTGGAGGAGGAGGAGACGTTGACGGCCGGGTAGGCGAACCCCTTCGTCTTGGCCTTGTCGAGCATCTCCGCGTACTGCTCGGGCGTTGCGATGGGCATGAACTCTCCTTCGGTCCGGCTATCCGGCGGACTGCACCGCCTCGGACGAGTCTATTGATCCCGACCCGGCCAGGCGCCGCCCCGCGGTTCCCATGTGCGCGGCCATCGCGTCCGCGGCGGCCTCGGCGTCCCTCGCCCGCAGGGCCCGGTACACCCGGGTGTGCTCGTCGAGCGCATCACGAGCCTGGCGCGGATCCTGCAGGGCGCGGTCCACCCACACCCGCAGGAGCGAGCGGATGCTCTGCAGCAGGTCGAGGAGCACCCGGTTGTCGGTGCTAAGTGCGATCTCCAGGTGGAACAGGATGTCCGCCTCGATGAAGGCCGGGAGGTCCTCGACCGTGCGCTCCATGACCTCGAGGTGCGTGCGCAGGCGGTCGAGCGCCTCGTCCGTCATGCGGTCGGCGGCGAGCCGCGCGGCGTAGATCTCGAGCTCGCCGCGCACCTCGATGAGTTCGCGCGTGCGCGGCTCGCCGAGCATCATGCCCCAGCTGAGGGTCTGGGGGAGAAGCTCGGATGCGGATCCGCGGAGGTAGGTGCCGGATCCAGGGCGCACGTCGACGATGCCGAGGATCTCCAGTGCCGCGAGCGCCTCGCGGACGGCCGACCGGCCGACCTCGAGGGATGCCGCGAGCTGACGCTCGGGTGGCAGCCGGGTGCCGGGCTCGATGGCTCCGCTCGTGAAGTAGTCGAGAAGGCGCTTGGCCACGGCGGACACCGCCGACCCGCTGGGCATGACGCCCAGGGCGGCGCTGATCTCCGTAACGCTGTCATTGCGATAGGCGGGCACGCGGTAACCGTATCAATCCTCGCAACCGGTTCACCGAATCTCCTCGAAACCGGTCAACCGGTTGACAAGTCGCCGGAGCGGCGTCAATACTGAATGCCGCGTGCCCGAACCGGGGTGCGGTACCGACGTGGGTACATCCCAGCTAAGGAGTCAATGTGGACGCCCGTTCACCCGGCACGGCCGCAGGCCAGTCGGCCGTAGAGAAGTCCGCGATCCGCAAGGTCGCCGTTCGCCTCGTGCCTTTCGTGGCGCTGATGTTCTTCATCAACTATCTCGACCGCACCGCCATCGGCTTCGCCTCGCCGAACGGCATGAACGACGACCTCGCCCTGTCCGCGGCCCAGTTCGGCTTCGCCTCCGGCGTCTTCTTCATCGGCTACATCCTGCTCGAGGTGCCGAGCAACCTCGCCCTGCACCGCTTCGGCGCGCGCCGCTGGCTCGCCCGCATCATGGTGTCGTGGGGCATCGTGGCGCTGCTCTTCACCTGGGTGGGCAACTTCGAGCAGCTCGTCGTGCTCCGCTTCCTGCTCGGTGTCGCCGAGGCCGGCTTCTTCCCCGGCGCGATCCTCTTCCTCAGCCTCTGGGTCCCGGCGCAGCACCGCAGCAAGATCCTCGCGCTGTTCTACCTGGCGCAGCCGCTGACCACCGTCATCGGCGCCCCGCTCGCCGGCCTCCTCATCCAGCAGGAGGGCGTGTTCTTCGGCCTCGAGGGCTGGCGCTTCATGTTCTTCGGCGTCGCGATCCCGGCCATCATCGTCGGCATCATCGCCTGGTTCTACCTGAAGGACAGCCCCCGCGACGCGAAGTGGCTGACCGCCGAGGAGCGCGACTGGCTCACCCACGCGCTCGAGACGGAGAAGGCCGCGACGAACAAGGCCAGCGGCCACGTCAGCATCCGCCACGCCTTCAGCAGCGGCCGGGTCTGGATGCTCTCCTTCATCTACTTCGGCTTCATCTACGGCCTGTACGCGCTCGCGTTCTTCCTGCCGACCATCATCGAGGGCTTCCAGTCCGAGTTCGGCACCGAGTTCGACGTGTTCCAGAAGGGCCTCATCACGGCGGTCCCGTACGTCCCCGCCGCCATCGCCCTCTACTTCTGGTCCCGTGACGCCACGCGCCGCGGCCTGAAGACCTGGCACATCGTCATCCCCGCCCTCGTCGGCGCCGCCAGCATCCCGCTCGCGCTCTTCGCGGGATCCCCGGCCCTCACGATCGCGATCATCGCGATCACCGCCATGGCGATCTTCTCGGCGCTGCCCAACTTCTGGACGCTGCCCACCCGGTTCCTCACCGGCGCCGCCGCGGCCGCGGGCATCGCGCTCATCAACACCGTCGGCAACCTGGCCGGCTTTTCCGCCCCGTACCTCACCGGTGCTATCGCGGACTGGACCGGCGGCTACGAGGTGCCGATGTTCGTGGTCGGCTTCTTCATGCTGCTCTCCGCGATCCTGATGCTCGTCCTGTCCCGCCGGGGCGGCACCGCCGCCGGCACCGCGGTCGACGGCCACGAGGTCGCCGTCGGCACGGCGCCTATGGGCCACTGACCGGTCGGTGACCCGCCCGCTCCGCCGGCATCGGCCGGAGCGGGGCGGGCGGGTCACCGAATCGCCGCCTCTCACGGTGACCGCGCGTCGCCCGATGAAGCCCCGTCCGGCCGTACCTCTTCTCTCGCACTGGAGCACATCCCCTCATGACCCGCCTGTTCAACGATCCGCACGACTTCGCCGACGAGATGATCGACGGCTTCGTCGCCGCCAACCGCTCGCGCGTGCGTCGCGTGCCGGGCGGCGTCGTGCGGAGCACCCGGTCCGAGCCCGGCACCGTCTCGGTCGTCGTCGGCGGCGGATCCGGGCACTACCCGGCCTTCGGCGGCCTCGTCGGCCAGGGCCTCGCCCACGGCGCGGCGATGGGCAACCTCTTCGCCTCGCCCTCCGCGCAGCAGGTGCACTCGGTGGCGAAGGCCGCGCACGGCGGCGGGGGAGTGCTCCTCAGCTATGGCAACTACGCGGGCGACGTGCTGCACTTCACCCAGGCGGAGGAGCGCCTCCGAGCGGAGGGCATCGACTGCCGCACCGTCGTGGTGACCGACGATGTCTCGAGCGCCCCGCTGGCCGAGAAGCACAAGCGCCGCGGGATCGCCGGCGACCTCACCGTCTTCAAGTCTGCGGCCGCCGCTGCCGAGGCGGGCTACCCGCTCGACGAGGTGGTGCGCGTCGCGCAGCTGGCCAACGAGCGCACCCGTTCCTTCGGCGTCGCCTTCTCGGGCTGCACGCTCCCCGGCGCGAGCGAGCCCCTCTTCACCGTGCCCGAGGGTCGCATGGCGATCGGGATGGGCATCCACGGCGAGCCCGGCATCGGCGAGTCCGGGGTGCCGACGGCCGACGAGCTCGCGCACCTCTTCGTCTCCACCCTTCTCGGCGAGCTGCCCGATGGCATCTCCGGTCCACGCGGACAGCGCGTCGCCGTGCTGCTCAACGGGCTCGGCGGCGTGAAGTACGAGGAGCTGTTCGTCGTCTACCGCCGCGTCTCGCAGTTGCTCGAGGCCGAGGGGCTCGAGGTCGTGGAGCCCGAGGTCGGTGAACTCGTGACGAGCTTCGACATGGCCGGCGCATCCCTCACCCTCTTCTGGCTGAACGAGGAGCTCGAGCGCCTCTGGAACGCCCCCGTCGACACCCCCGCGTACCGCAAGGGCTCGGTCCTGCCGGCGGAGCAGCTGGCCGAGGCCGAGCTCGTCGAGGAGGCCGCCGTCGTGATGCCGCCCTCGACGCCGGAGTCGCGCGAGGTAGCGGTGCTCGCCCGTGCCGCCATCGACGCGATCGCCCGGATCGTCGACGAGAACGTCGAGGAGCTCGGCCGCATCGATGCGGTCGCCGGCGACGGGGACCACGGCATCGGCATGCAGCGAGGCTCGCGGGCCGCCGCCGCGGCCGCCGCGGAGGCGCTCACCGCCGGAGCGGGAACGCAGACCCTGCTGGAGCGCGCCGCAGACGCCTGGGCCGATCGCGCGGGAGGAACGTCCGGCGCACTGTGGGGCGTCGCGCTCCGCGCCGTCGCGTCCCACCTCGGCGACCACAGCCGCCCCGACGCCGCCGCGGTCGCATCCGGGGTGCAGGCGGCGAAGAATGGGATCATGACCTTCGGCAAGGCCGAGGTGGGCGACAAGACCATGGTCGACGCGCTCGTCCCGTTCAGCGATGCGCTGAGCCGAGAGGTCATGGCGGGTGCACCTCTTGCGGTGGCCTGGTCGTCCGCAGCGGACACCGCGACCTCCGCGGCCGCCGCCACGGCGGACCTGCTGCCGCGCATGGGCCGTGCCCGTCCGCACGCTGAGAAGAGCCTCGGGACACCGGACGCGGGCGCATACTCGTTCGGTCTCATCACCGAGGCAATAGCCGCGGTGCTCGCGGCCGGAGACACCGGAGCCACCGGTTCCGGATCCGCCCCCTCGAGCACCGCAGAACAGGGAGAAACGACATGACTGACAAGCTTCGTCTCGTCGTCGGAAGCGACGACGCCGGATTCGACTACAAGGAGGCCCTCAAGCGGGACCTCGAAGGCAGCGACCTCGTGGAGTCGGTGACCGACGTCGGCGTGGACGCCGACGGCCACACCGCGTACCCCAAGGTGGCCATCGCGGCCGCGGAGCTCGTGGCGGAGGGCAAGGCCGACCGCGCCCTGCTCGTCTGCGGTACGGGCCTCGGCGTCGCCATCTCGGCCAACAAGGTGAAGGGCATCCGCGCGGTGACGGCGCACGACAGCTTCTCCGTGGAGCGCGCCGTGCTGAGCAACAACGCCCAGGTGCTCACCATGGGGCAGCGCGTGATCGGCCTCGAGCTCGCCCGTCGGCTCGTCCGCGAGTGGCTGACCTACCGCTTCGACGAGGAGGGCGCGAGCGCTGAGAAGGTGCGGGTCATCGACGAGTACGAGACCACCGGCTCCTGCTGATGGCGCCCCGCGTCACGGTCGGCGTGAGCCTGAAGATGTACTTCGGGCATCGTCAGGCCATCGACTGGTGCCGCAGCGTCCGCGGGCTCGCGGAGTCGCATCCGGCGGTGGCGAACGGTTCGGTCGGGCTGTTCGTCATCCCGAGCTTCGTCGCGATCGCCCCGGCCGTCGCCGAGCTGGCGGGCACGCCCGTGCTCGTCGGCGCGCAGGACCTCTTCTCCGAGGACCGGGGCGCGTTCACCGGTGAGGTGAGCGGCGCGGAGCTCGCGGAGGCGGGCGCGCGCGTCGTCGAGGTCGGCCACGCCGAGCGCCGGCGCCTGTTCGGCGAGACCGAGGAGGTCGTGGCCGCGAAGACGGCCGCGGCGCTCCGGAATGGGCTCACCCCGGTGCTCTGCATCGGCGAGGCCGCGAACACCGGTGCGGCCGACGCCGTGACGGAGTGCGAGCGGCAGCTGTCGAGCGCGCTGGCGGACGCCCCCGAGGGTGCCGTCATCGTGGCCTACGAGCCGGTCTGGGCCATCGGCGCCGAGCGTCCCGCCGAAGCGGAGTACATCCGCGCGGTGACCGCGGAGCTGCGCCGGATCGTCGCGGGACTTCCGGGCAGGGACGGCAGCGCCGTGATCTACGGCGGCAGCGCCGGCCCCGGTCTGCTCACCGAGCTGGGCGACGACGTGGACGGGCTGTTCCTCGGCCGCTTCGCGCACGACCCCGCCGCCCTCGCCGCGGTGCTCGACGAGGCCGCGGCGCTCGCGGAGACGCGGGACGAGACCGTGGAGGCGGTGCGATGATCGGGCTCAGCACCTACGCGTTCTTCTGGCAGCACTCCGAGCGCGCTCCCGAGCCGCTCACGCTGGAGGAGATGCTGCGGCGCACCTCCGCGCTCGACGTCGAGGTGTTCCAGATCTGCGACTTCGCGCCGCTCCTCGGCTACTCCGACGCGCAGCTGCGCGACGTGCTCGCCCTCGCGGACGACCTCGGCATCCATCTGGAGCTGGGCACCCGCGGCGTGCAGGCGGAGCACCTCGCCCGCTTCCTGCGCATGGCCGAGATCCTGAAGGTCGGGCTGGTGCGGAGCATGATCAACACCGCCGACCACCGGCCGACCCTCGCGGAGGCCCAGCGCCTGCTCGAGCAGGTGCTGCCGGCCTACGAGGACCGGGGCGTGAACCTCGCGCTCGAGACGTACGAGCAGATCAGCTCGAAGGATCTGGTCTCGCTCGTGGAGACCGTCGCCAGTCCGAGTCTCGGCATCTGCCTCGACCCGGCGAACAGCCTCGCCGCGCTCGAGACCCCGAACGAGGTCATCGACCGGTGCGCGTTCTGGACGACGAACATCCACGTCAAGGACTTCGCGTTCACCCGCCGCGACGGCTGGGTGGGCTTCACCCTCGAGGGGGCCGAGCTCGGCACGGGGCTGCTCGACTACGAGTACCTCATGCGCACGGTGGATCCGCAGTCCCGCGGCATCAACCGCATCATCGAGCACTGGCTCCCGTGGCAGGGCTCCTTCGAGGAGACCGCGCAGATCGAGAACCGCTGGACCGAACACAACCTCGCCTATCTAAGGAGCAATGAATGAGCACGACCACCACGACCCACACCATCGCCGTCATCGGCGCCGGCGGCAAGATGGGCATGCGCGTGTCCAACAACCTGCAGAAGACCGATCACACCGTCTTCTACAGCGAGAACTCGCCCGCCGGCCAGGAGCGCATCTCGGCGACCGGCCGCACGGTCACGGACACCGAGACCGCGGTCGCCGACGCCGACGTCGTCATCCTCGCCGTGCCCGACGTGGTGCTCGGCGCCGTGTCCGCCTCGGTCGTGCCCCAGCTGAAGAGCGGCGCCATCGTGCTGACCCTCGACCCCGCCGCCGCCTACGCGAATCTGCTGTTCAAGCGCGACGACATCGAGTACGCGGTCGCCCACCCCTGCCACCCCTCCGTCTTCGTCGAGCGCCACACGCCCGAGGAGTACGCGGACACCTTCGGTGGCATCGCCGCGAAGCAGGAGGTCGTCGCCGCCCTCGAGTCCGAGAACGCTGAGGCCCGCCAGGTGGCCGAGGAGGTCATCCGCGTGATCTACGCGCCCGTCATCGACGTGCACTGGGTCACCGTCAAGCAGCTCGCCTACCTCGAGCCCACGCTGGTCGAGACCGTCGCCTGCATGGTCGGCGACCTGCTCCGCGAGGCGCTGCACGAGACCGTGCACACCGTCGGCGTGCCTGAGGCGGCCGCCCGCGCCATGCTCCTCGGCCACACCCAGGTCGCGCTCGCGAACACGCTCAAGGGCGACAACCCGTTCTCGGACGCCTGCCTCATCGCCATGGAGTACGGCCGCGAGTCGATCATCAAGGACGACTGGAAGAAGATCTTCAGCGATGACCAGCTCGACCACGTGATCACGCGCATGCTGCACCTCAAGGAGATCGTGCGCTAGATCCGTCCTCGCGGATGCGGGGGCAGCCCATGCGGCTGCCCCCGCCCCTAAGCTCGGCCCCGGGCACCGTTGCCCTTCCCGCGGTGGTCCACCTTCTGTCTCGACTTCTGTCTCAACCTTCGTACGACCGATTCGGAGCATCCCATGGTGAGCACTGAGACCGCGTCCCTCTTCCTGCACCCCGACCGCAACCTCGGCATGGAGCTCGTGCGGGCCACCGAGGCCGCGGCGATCCGGGCCGCCCCGTTCATCGGGCGCGGGGACAAGAACGCCGCGGACGGCGCCGCCGTCGACGCGATGCGCAAGTTCCTCGGCACCGTGCACTTCGACGGCCTCGTGGTGATCGGCGAGGGCGAGAAGGACAAGGCGCCCATGCTCTTCAACGGCGAGCACGTGGGCAACGGCCGCGGTCCGGCGTGCGACATCGCCGTCGACCCGATCGACGGCACCAGCCTGACCGCCGCCGGCCGACCGAACGCGCTCTCCGTGATCGCGGTGTCCGACCGAGGCAGCATGTACAACCCCGCCGACGTGTTCTACATGGACAAGATCGTGACCGGCCCCGAGGGCATCGGCCTCGTCGACCTGCGCCGCCCGATCCGCGAGAACCTTCGCGCGCTCGCGGCGGCCAAGGGGAAGCCCGTCGAGGACATGCTCGTCGCCGTGCTCGACCGCCCCCGGCACGCGCAGCTCATCGAGGACATCCGCGCAGCCGGCGCCGGAACGCGCCTGCTGCTCGACGGCGACGTCGCGGGCGGCGTGAACGCGGCCCGGCCGGGCTCGCGGATCGACATGTGCGTCGGCGTCGGCGGCACCCCCGAGGGTGTCATCACGGCGTGCGCGGTGAAGGCGCTCGGCGGCTTCATCCAGGGCCGACTGCACCCGCAGAGCGAGGCGGAGCACACCGCCGCGCTGGCAGCGGGCCACGACCTCGACCGCGTGCTCGAGGCCGACGACCTCGTGAGCGGCTCCAACACCTACTTCGTCGCCACCGGCGTGACCGACGGCTTCCTCCTCGACGGCGTTCGCCGCAACGGCCCCGTCATCTCGACGGAGAGCATCGTCCTCCGCTCTCACTCGGGCACGGTGCGCCGCGTGGCGGCCGACCACCTCATCGAGAAGTGGCTCTAGGGAACGCCGCCCCGTCCCACTGCCTGACGTTCCGAATTCAGGCTGAGCTGCGACACGCCGCATTTCAGCGCGCGCAGATGCGGCGTGTCGCGGCGTGTCGCGGCTGAGCCTGAATTGCGAACATCCGCCGCCGCAAGGGGATAGCGGGGTCACGGTCCCTGAGCCCGTCGAAGGGACGTCTTCACACCTCGCAGCCCGCCGCCCGGTTCCCCCTGCCACTTCCAGGATATGGCCGGCCCCGGGGCTTGCCGCAAGGGGCGGGTCGGGCACCAGGATGGGGCGCCGTGGCGGGGCGGAGCTGCCGCGAGGAGGGGGACCGGGATGGTGGACGTGATCATCGTCGGGGGTGGGCCGACGGGCATGATGCTGGCAAGCGAGCTGAGGCTGCACGACGTCGACGTGCTCGTACTCGAGAGGGACGCGGAGCCGAGCCCGCTGGTGCGCTCGCTGGGCCTGCATCCGCGGAGTGTCGAGATCCTCGATTCGCGCGGTCTGCTCGACCGGTTCCTGGAGCATGGGCGGCGGTATCCCGGCGCCGCGCGCTTCGCCGGGATTGATCGCCCCTGGCCGCCCGACCTCGACACGGCGCACGCATACGTTCTCGGCATCCCGCAGCCGGTCACCGACCGCCTGCTGACCGAGCGCGCCGTCGAGCTCGGCGCCATCGTCCGCCGGGGAGCGGAGGTGACGGCGGTCGATCAGGACGGGAACGGAGTGCGCGTCGGGCTCGCCGACGGCACGTTCCTGCGTGCGCCCTGGCTGGTCGGCTGCGACGGCGGCCGCAGTCGGGTGCGGGGACTGCTGGGGATCGGCTTCCCCGGGGAGCCCGCGAGGAACGAGTGGCTGCTCGCCGAGGTCGAGGTCACGACGCCGCCGGACGAGGTTGCCGCCGCGGTGGAGGAGGTCCGGAAGACACACCGCGGATTCGGGGTCGGCCCCGCCGGGAACGGCCTCTTCCGCGCCGTCGTGCCGGCGGCGACGGTGACGGAGGACCGCGCCACGCCGCCCACGCTCGACGAGTTCCGCACGCAGCTGCGCACGTTCGCCGGCACGGACTTCGGAGCGCACTCGCCGCGCTGGCTGTCCCGCTTCACCGATGCGACCCGGCTGGCCGAGCGGTACCGCGAGGGGCGGGTGTTCCTCGCGGGCGACGCGGCGCACGTCCACCCGCCGCTCGGTGGGCAGGGGCTGAATCTCGGCATCCAGGACGCGGTCAACCTGGGCTGGAAGCTGGCCGCCGCGGTGACGGGCTGGGCGCCGGACGGGCTCCTCGACAGCTACCACGCGGAACGCCACCCCGTGGCGGAGGACGTGCTGACCATCACCCGCGCACAGTCGGAGCTCATCTCGCCGGAGCCCGGGCCGCGCGCGGTGCGTCGCCTCCTCGAGGAGCTGATGGGCATTGACGAGGCGAACCGCGTCCTGATCGAGCGGATCACCGCAATCGGGATCCGTTACGACGTCGACGCGAGCGCCTCCGGTGCCCGGGGCTTGAGCGGCGGTGGTGTCAGCGGCGCTGCGCACGGCGACCCCGCTGGACAAGGCGACACCGTTGGCAACGGGCATGCCCTGCTCGGCAGGCGCCTGCGGGACATCCGGCTGTCGGGAGGGCGGCTCTACGAACGGATGCGCGGCGGCCGCGGGCTGCTGCTCGACCCGACCGGCACACTCTCCGTCGGCGGCTGGGACGACCGCATCGACCACGTCGTCGCCACCAGCGACGACCTGGACGTGCCCGCCGTCCTGCTGCGGCCCGACGGTCACGTGGTCTGGGTGGGCGACGATCAGCGCGACCTGCAGATCCCGTTGCGGCGCTGGTTCGGTGAGGCAGCGCCGCGCTGAGCCCTACTCGCGGGCGCCCTCGAGCTCGTCGCGGATGCCGGCCAGCTCGTCCCGAGCGCCGTCCAGTTCGGCGAGCAGTTCCATCGCGGTGAGGTCGCGGGTGGTGTCCTCGATCACTGCGAGCGGCGGCAGCAGCTTCGACGAGTCGAGCGCGCTGAGCCGGCGGGCGGACGGCAGCACCTGGCGTTCGAGGGAGCCGACGAAGCGGTTGTAGTCCGCGACGGTGCCCTTGATGGACCGGCCCAGCTTGTCCACGTGGTTCGCCGTCGTGGCGATGCGCGAGTACAGCTCGCGGCTGAGGTCGAACAGCTCCTTGGCGTCCTCGGTGAGCACGCTCTGCTGCCAGCTGAACGCGACCGTCTTGAGCACCGACCAGAGGGTGACGGGGGAGGAGAGGGCGACGCGCTTGCTGAACGCGTACTCGAGGATCGACGGATCGGCCTCCAGCGCCGACGCGACGAGGGACTCGCTCGGGATGAACGCGATGACCATCTCGGGGCTCGAGCCGAGCCCGGACCAGTAGGTGCGGCTGCCGAGCGCGGTGATGTGGTCGCGCACGGCCTTCACGTGCTGCTGCATCAGTCGCTCGCGTCGGGCGAGCTCGGGCGCCGCGGCGCTCGCCGGGATGGCGCTGGCCTCGAGGTAGGAGGTGAACGGCACTTTCGCATCCACGGCGATGCTCTTGCCGCCCGGCAGGTGCACCACCATGTCCGGCCGGCCGATGCCGGCATCCGAGCTGATGCTGGACTGCACGTCGAAGTCGACGCGCTCCAGCAGCCCGGCGGCCTCGACGACGCTGCGCAGCTGGGTCTCGCCCCAGACGCCGCGGGTGCTGTTCGAGCGCAGCGCGGCGGCCAGTGACTCGGCCGTGGCCCGTAGTCGCTCCTCGGACTCGGTGGCGGCACGGAGCTGCTCGCTCAGCTCGCCGTACTGCTGGTGGCGCTGCTCCTCGAGCTCCTGCACCTTGCGCTGCACGGCCTGCAGCGTCTCCTGCACGGGGCTGAGCGCCACGAGCACGCGGCCGTCGGACTCGGCGCGCTCGGCCTCCGCCGCCTGCAGTTCGCGCAGCCGGGTCTGGAAGTCGCGCAGGCGCTCCTCCTGCTGGGCGGACTGCTCGCGGTGCATCCGGCCCGTCTGCTCGAGGCGCTCGCGGAACTGCGACTCGGAGCGCTCGAGCTGCTCGCGGCTGCCGGCGAGGGCGACGCGCATGGCGGCGAGCTCGGCGCCGAGCTGCGCGCGGGCGGACTCCTCGGCGGCGCGGAGCTCGCTGAGCTCGGCCCGGTGACGGGCGTCGACGAGAGCGGGATCGACGGTGTCGCCGTCCCGCTTCGCTCCGGCGGCGCGGCGGGCGAGCAGCATCGCCGTCGCGAGCGCGCCGATGGCACCTCCGACCAGGAGGCCCAGGATCAGGAACAGCAGCGCATCCATGCCCTCAGTGTCCCGCCGACCACCGACATCACCGGGCAGCCCGCGCCGCGCCTCCGCACCCTGTTGACAACTCGGCTCGCCGCCCTGTCCCAGCGTCGGGACGCGGCCTCGTTCCGGATTCAGGCCGCGCGGACCCGCCCCTGTTCCGAATTCAGGCCGCGCTGTCCCGGCCCTGTTCCGTATTCAGGCCGCGCGGACCCGCCCCTGTTCCGTATTCAGGCCGTGCGGACCCGCCCTTGTTCCGTATTCAGGCTGTGCTGCGACACGCCGCGTCTGGACGCGTCGGAATGCGGCGTGTTGCAGCTGAGCCTGAATCGTGAACGGTGCCCGCGGGGGAGGAGAGGATGCGGGGGAGGAGGGGATGCCGGGGAGGAGAGGATGCCGGGGAGGAGAGGATGCGGAGTGTGAGGACGGGACGCGGTGGTGGCAGGAGGGAACGTGACCCAGCGGCCCGACGCCCAGCTCAGCTCTCGTTATCCCTGCCGCGCGACTCTCGGCTCAGCTCAGCTCGGTGACGAAGCCGATCGTGTTGCCGTCGAGGTCGGTCAGCTCGAAGTAGTCGACCACGCCCTCGACGTGCTGCAGCTCCGACACGGTCAGGCCGAGACTGGAGAACCGCTGCCGCTCGCCGGCGGCGTCCGCGACGCTGAGGTTCACCGACACGCCGTCGACGCCCGCCCGCTCGGGCGACTCCGCCAGCTGCAGCCAGAACGCGCCGAGGTCGAACTCGATGAGCCCGTCCATGGGCACGAGGTCGGGATCGCCGAGCTCGAAGGCCGTGCGGTACCAGGCCACGGCGAGGGTCAGATCCTTCACGGGAATGCCGACGGTCACAGACTTCAGCTCCATGGAAGGAACTTATCGCCGGAAGCAGTGCGACCGCACTGGCTCTACGGAATCAGCCCGAAGATCCGACCGTCTCGAGCCGGCCCGGCCGAGCGAGCACGCCCAGGAACCCGACCCAACCCGACGAATCAGCTCAGAGCCATCGCGCGGTTGAGCGCCCGCTCCTGCTTCTCGGCCCGCGCGCGCACCTTGGCGAGGGCCGCTTCGTGGCTGATCGTGCCGATGGTCACGCCGGCCGCATCCGCGAGGTGCGACATCGTCTCCACCTCGTGCCGCTTCGCCGCGTGGATGACGATGGCCGCGCAGGCCTCGGCGTCGGCCAGGGCGTCGTGGTGGGCGAAGTCCTTGAAGCCGGCGGCCATGGCCGCGACGGGCAGGCGGTAGGAGTCGAGGTGGTACGTCTTGCGCGCCACGGCGAGGCTGCACAGGTAGGAGTACTCCGGGCACATCAGGCCGCTCGCGATGCAGGCGGCCGAGAGCACGCCCATGTCGAACTGCGCGTTGTGGGCGACGAGATGGTCGTCCCCGGCGAAGGCGACGAGGTCGTCCAGCTGATCCGCCCAGCCGAGGGCGGCGATCACGTCCGAGGCGCGGATGCCGTGGATGCGCGTGTTCCACTCGGAGAACTCGTCGTGCCCCATCGGCGGGCGGATGAGCCACCCCGCTCGATCCACGACGCGACCGCCTCGGACCTTCACCAGCCCCACGGAGCACGCGGAGGCGCTCGAGGAGTTGGCGGTCTCGAAATCGATTGCAGTGAAGTCCAGTGACACGCTCGTCATGCTGACACGGGCCTCCGACGCTGCCGGGTTGCCACGCCCTGACCCTGTGCAGAGGGGGGCGCGGGAAGCCGCCTCACCCAACACAGAGGTGTCGGGGGATGCCGCTCTCGCCCAACGCAGAGGGGTCGCGGGATGCGGCGCCGCGGCCGACCGGAGGGCCCGCGCATCTCCTCCCCGTACGATGGACTCCCGTGGCTCTCACTATCGCAATCGTCGGGCTGCCCAATGTGGGCAAGTCCACCCTCTTCAACGCCCTGACCAAGAACCAGGTGCTCGCCGCGAACTACCCGTTCGCGACCATCGAGCCGAACGTCGGCGTGGTGAACCTCCCCGACCCGCGCCTCGACGTGCTGGCCGGCATCTTCAGCAGCGAGCGCATCCTGCCCGCGCCGGTGTCCTTCGTCGACATCGCCGGCATCGTGCGCGGCGCCAGCGAGGGGGAGGGGCTCGGCAACAAGTTCCTCGCGAACATCCGCGAGGCCGACGCGATCGCACAGGTCATCCGCGGCTTTGAGGACGCCGACGTCGTGCACGTCGACGGCCGCGTGGATGCCGCGAGCGACATGGAGACCATCAACACCGAGCTGATCCTCGCCGACCTCGAGACGCTGGAGCGCGCCGAGGCCCGGTACGAGAAGGAGATCAAGGGCCGCAAGCTCGACCCGAGCGTGCTCGAGACCGCGAAGGCCGCCCACGCCTACCTCGACACGGGCAAGCCGCTGTCGTCGTCGAGCATCGACCTCGAGCCCGTTCGCGAGCTCGGCCTGCTCACCGCGAAGCCCTTCATCTACGTCTTCAACGTCGACGAGACCGTGCTCACCGACGACGCGAAGAAGGCCGAGCTGGCCGCCCTCGTCGCACCGGCCGAGGCCATCTTCCTCGACGCGAAGATCGAGTCCGAGCTCATCGACCTCGACCCCGAGGATGCCGCAGAGCTGCTCGCCAGCACGGGCCAGGAGGAGAGCGGGCTCAACCAGCTCGCCCGCATCGGCTTCGACACCCTCGGCCTGCAGACCTACCTCACGGCCGGCCCCAAGGAGACCCGCGCCTGGACGATCCACAAGGGCTGGACCGCCCCGCAGGCCGCCGGCGTGATCCACACGGACTTCCAGAAGGGCTTCATCAAGGCGGAGATCGTCTCGTTCGACGACCTCGTCACCGCCGGTTCGATGGCCGAGGCCCGCGCCAAGGGCAAGGCCCGCATCGAGGGCAAGGACTACGTCATGCAGGACGGCGACGTCGTGGAGTTCCGCTTCAACGTGTAGCTCGAGGTCGGGCGGATTCGGCTGCGAATTTCAGCAGGAGCTACCGCCCTGCCGCTCTCCTGGCTGCTAGGAGCCGAGCTTCGAGGAGAGTTCCAAGTGAAGCGAGGTTACTGGTCCAGCAGCGAATCGATCGACCGGCGTTGTCGCATCTGAAAAAGAGAAGCGCCACACCGTCGCTGCCCGCCCCGATGCCACGGCCGCGAGGATGCCGCAAAGGGTGAAGAGCTTGGGACCTAGTGGCACGACCGCGACGCGCGTCTCCGGCCCGATACCATAAATCAGCGATTCGATCCGACTGAACAAGCGGAACGGGTCTAGGACGTCATACTCCGAACGTCGAACCACATAGTTCGTGCCGAGGAAATCTCGATTCGCTTTGGCATTGAGGGAGTCGAAGCCAGGGTCTCCTCCCACTGGAACAAATGCGTAAACGGACGACACATCGAGGTATTCGGCCACGCCCAGGGCAAGGTTGTCCTCCACGCCCACGCCAATGATCGCAGCCAAAGGTAGTGCTGGATCATCTATCCAGGATGTGAACGCGGGGTGAATCGGCTTTGCCACCACCATCGGGCCAGACTCCCTCTCCCATCCGTCACTAGCAGCAGGTGCGTAGAGAAAGGTCACGTCGAGTCGTCTAAGAGTGGAGAAAAGCAGTTCGTCTAGCATTTGAGCGAGTTGCAACCGGGTGAAGCTGGAGATATCGATTCCCACTGCGGATGCGTCCGCCGGGAGTGCCGCGATCAACGAAGCAACCTGTGCCCCCACGTTGGCTTGAACGCTCTCCACGCTAAAGCCGAGCACGGAAAGCTTCTCCGAGTTGTTGCCGAAACTCAAGGTTTCTGGTCCTTCAAACGCCAGTGCAACCTTGCGTTGTGCGCGAGACGCAAGTTGCCCTGCTACGTGCGCGCTTCTTTCTTCGTATCCGAGCGCGACCACCAGTAGGTCCAGACGCGCGGGTACACCGTCATCCGTAACACGAAAATTCGGGTCAATAGTCATTGAACAGTTCCAGTTGGTCGTCGCCCGGCTCTTTCGAGATGATTGATCGGAGTGATGCCGCCCGCTGAAGGCGTAGTGGCATTTGATAACCCGTCGCAAGCAGGTAACTCAGTCGGAATCGCTTACCACGCATTGAGGTGAGCAGGCCGGAACTGTCGGAGTCGGGAACGTAGATGATGGCCCCCGTGTTGACTGCGCTACCGAGAGCGTCTAGAAGCGCATCCGATGCGCTGCCATCGACGATGAATGTTCCGACGGGGTCCGGTGTGAAATCGTCAGCGACGATATTTTGTCGAAAGCTTTGGCCAATCTGGTCTATTAGCGAAAGAAGTCCTCGCCGAGTATCTGCGGATCCTACGGGAACAGGGATGGTTGACAAGAGAGCGCGAAACCGATTCCTAGTGCGGACGACTTCGCCGGTCTGGATTCGAGGAACGATTCTTCCTGGACCGGTGTCAAGAAGTGCATTCATCAAGCCGATGATCCATCGCGGGTTTCCTTCCAGGATCGCTGCCAAAGCTGTGGTCCCAGAATATATGTGCGGATTCTTGCGGGAGCGGTATCGGCGGGAGCCGGCCGATGATGAGTCATCGGGCGTGCGGAAAGCGAGGCGCACTATGACAAGCGGCATGATCTTTCGGAGGTGCTGAGCGCGCTCCTGGCCGGTACTTGAAAGGAGCGCATCGGCGCCGCCTACCGAATCGTTGACATAACGCCGAAAACTCCTATCTATCTCATATAGGCCGCGTACGTATGACGCTTGTATATCCGACATGAGTTCCGTGGTCGTTTCGCTTTCGTCCTCCGTGGGAAAAAGTGCATCTCCCAGAAGCGACTCGAGGTTTGCTTCCTGTCCAAGTCGCTCTCGGATGACCTCATGCATTAGTTCGAAGCTGAACCTCACTGCTTCGGCTTTGTGTCCGTAGCTGAGCCAGATCTCGTCATGGTCGTGGCCGGCCATTGCTCCCACCGCGGAGACCAAGTCTGAAAGGTCTGCGCTATAAGGACTGATCGCCAGCTTGAAGATCAAGCGATCATCCACCGAACGCATTGCGGAAATGAGTGTCCGGCGGATCTCAACTGGTGCAAGTTCGAGTTCGTCGAACAGTAGGCACCACTTCTCGCCTCGTAGCTCAGGTACGAGCGCCTCAATCACGTCGAGCGCAAGGGTCAGGTCAGGGATGAGTCCTCCGCCCTGAGCGAGCGTCTCGATGATGGTGAAGTCGCGCGTCCGGTGCATCGCGGCTGCGGCGCGCCCTAGCGCGACGATTCTTTCTGATGCAGCAGCACGCAGGCCCAAAAAACTCGGTACCCGGAGCTCGAATCCCCACGCAAGAGCGAGTTGCTCAGCTACGCGGCCCTCGAGTTCACGATCGATCGAAACGGTGGCGACGTTCAGCCATACCTTGGGAATCTCGCGCGTGAGCCTTTCGTGGATGGCGGCCGCGAAATTTCGGAGCACCGAAGCCGCAAACGATGCTTCGAAAAGTCCGGACGCCACCTCGGCAGGAATGTCCCATTGTCCGAGAGACTCCACCTGGCGGCTCCAGGCGATATCGGACGGCACGAAAACACCAGTGAAGCGCAAGCCCTCGCTCAAACGGAAGCGTTTTGCGGCCGCGGCAGCCTCGAGTGCCTCGGGAGTCAGCATCTTTAGCAGCGTGGTCTTCCCGCTCCCACGCGGCCCCACCATCACCGTATGTGAAGGACGCGTGAGGATCCGAAACTGTTCCGGCGGCACGAAGGTCCGTGCCACCATCGCCGGCGAACGGAATCGAGCGTTTGCCGCCGCAAAGACTTCAGATTCAACGGCCTTCATGAGGCAACCTTACCGACTTGAGCGGGAACACCATTGTCCATGGTAAGTAACGTCAGACCATGGGAGTCACGGAGTACGCGTTTGAAGTGAGCGAAATCTGTGGGCAGTGTGAAGGCGGCGTCGGGGATTGCCGCCTCGACGTCGCCCCAAGTAACGTAGCCCGTTTGGTTCCGCTCGAAGAACTCGCTCACCTCTGCAGCAAGTTGCACGCCATTCAGACTGCCACCGAAACCGCCGGAGTATGAAAGACCCGAGCGTTCTTGAGCGGGAAGGAAGCCTTCATCCGCAACCCAGTCCCAGGCGCGGAAGCGGCCGCGGATGGGGTAGCCGGGCTCCGTGTCCTCGATCTCGAGCACGTAAAACTGGTTGCGCGCTCGTCCCTGGATTTCGCTATAGAGCACTGCGGAGAAACTCCCTGCAGAGAACACCACGGGTGCACCTCTCCCCCCGCCGGAGTGGCTGATCGCGGGCCAATGTCGGTGGCCGTGTATCAAGAACCAGCTTCCGTATTCGCCCGACCCAAGATCCTCAAGCAGGGCGGAGGCGTCTTGCATCTCGCTCTTGTCCTCCAGATCGACGCCGCCCAGCTTATACAACTGATGGTGAGTCACCAGGAGATTAATCCCTGGATCCTTTGTTTCGCGGAGTCTTCGTTTCAAGTACTCGCGTGTGCGAAGTGACACCCTACCGTGCTGCCATTCCTCACCATAGCCGTGATATCCGCTGCTGTTCAGCAAGACGGAGCGGAAGGGTCCGTGTTCTTGGATGACTACATTGTTTGCCCAGTATTCGTTATTCAGAGCGTCGGTGTCGAACGGGTAATTGCCTAGCCCCTGTAGAATTCCTCTGGCGTCGAAGCCGTTTATCTCCCGAGAGTCCATGTCGTGATTCCCTGTGGCGGCCATCAAGATCGGGGCGCCAAGTGCAGTCTGGAGGCGCTGAATCCGCTGCCACGCGTAATGCACGGCCTCGGGGTTTGCCTTGTCCCCCATGTCCCCCGCGGACACTAGGACGTCTACAGCAAGTCCTTCTGCTGCGATAAGGTCCTCAACTGCTGTGAAGGGGTTGACTTGAGGTAGTTCGGGAGCTGAAATCTCTGCGAAAGATGGTTCGGATTCGCCTGGCTTGAGGCGTGACTTGGAATGAGCATGGATATCGCTCAGCACAGCTACCTTAAGCATCTGTGTCCACCCTGTAATTGCGTGCCAGTATTTCTCCCGCTAGAGCGGTGCGCGCCGATGCACGTCCCGCAACGGAGCGCTTCCGGTCGATGCGCTCAATCGTCCAATCTGGGATCGAAGCTATGATCTCGTCGTCGTCATTGAATGAGAGGAGCACCCTTGCGCCTATCCCGTCCAGTCGCTGCAATTCACCGGCCAACGTCGTGACATCATTGATGGATCCGAACGCCTCGTAACCATATTCCCCATAGGTTGCGCGAGTTGTGTTTCGATAAGGAGGATCGAGGTATACGAAGTCGCCTTTGGTGACTTCCTTTGTGGCGGTTAGATAGTCACGCTGAATAACAGTAGCGGACTGAAGGGCGCTTGACGCGGCGCGCAATTCCTCCGATGTCGGGAGTGCGCCCGTGCGCACTCCTCGCGGGACATTAAACTCGCCACGACGATTTGTGCGATACACGCCGTTGAACGCGAACCGATTCAGATACAGAAACCTCGCGGCTCGAGCTGGCGGTGATAACGCGCCGGGCCGAAGCGACCGTTGCTGGTAGTACTCGCCGCCTGTCGGGTCAAGGCGAGTGAATGCGTCGATCACTCCGTCCGGGTCGTTGCGCAGGTTGAGGAAGAAGTCGACGAGATCCTCATTGAAATCCGACAGCTTCGCTCGATTGGGAGAAACGTCGAAGAACACGCAAGCGGAACCCATGAACGGTTCGATGTAATGAGCATTCAATTGTGGCAGAGCCGGTCGAATCGTCCGCAGTAGCCCACGTTTGCTGCCCGCCCATCGAAGTGGTGATCTTGTCACTGCGACCCCTCGTGCCCGTTTTCGTTCTGCTTCCGGCGATCATCATCGCCGGTGTCAGCATAGGAGGTAGCGGGGGCACGCACGCGGTCACGCCGCTCTTAATCTATCCTGCGTTCGCCTGTGTGCTGCAAGCGGCTGTGGTCGATCCGCCTTGGGGGCCGTGAGATCGGGAGTTCCGCAGTCCTTCAGTCCTATCACTGATGGCGCTCGAAACGAGAGTTCCGTCGGAGGGAGTCGGTGATAGCGACCCGGAACTCGTTGTCGCGCAAGTGTCGGCTGCGTTGAGGACGCTTGCTGTCGTTCAGAAATCCGGTCGGTCCCCGCCTGAACGCCCCTGCCTTCTTCTGCGGCTCAGCCCGGCAGCGCGGCGCTTTTACGGCCTCGCGTTCATCTTTCGAAAATCCGAAGTCCTTCGCGGAGATCCGCACTCGACCGGGACTCTCCGTTGGCGACGGAGCAGAGCAGCAGAGGATGCGTTGTGCAGGTATCGCATCTCGCTGCGTTGAGCCAGCACTGCGCTTCTTGCTCATGCACGCGTGCGCACCACCCGTGTTGATCAACCAACTGATCGGGTCCTCTCGGTACGTGCTTGACCAGGCCAACGGCTTTCGGACGGATGACGCCTCCGGCTGCACCCGTGCCCGCACCGACCTGAAATCTTCAGTGGGCGGTTGGACCGATGCATGGCCGGTTTCACGCTGCTGGGGTATCTCTGCAGTCTTATTACCGTCGTACGGCGCGTAGCTCCGACTACCCCTGGCGGCGGGGGCGGCCGAGTGGGATGATGCGGTCATCCTTCGAAATGGGGGGCCATGATGGCCGGCCTTGGTGCACTTTCACCTGGCCGCCGCTTCCGGGCAACGACGCTCCGGCTCCTGGCGGTCTTACTTGTGCTCGCGTTCGGCGTGGGGTTCACCACACCCGCTCGAGCAGTCGACTACGGACACGACGTGTCCTGGCCGCAGTGTCCGGGCGGCCTTCCGATGCCGCCCGAGGACACGGAGTTCGTGGTCGTCGGTCTGACGAACGGACTGGCGTTCACCGAGAACCCGTGCCTCGCCGGGCAGTTCCAGTGGGTGCGCGACCGGGGCGTCCGGGCGCAGGCCTATGCCATGGCCACGTTCCCCACGACAGCGCAGTACACGACCTACGGTGACGACGGTCCCTGGCCGGCGACCACCAGGCCGGACCGGCTGCGCAATGTCGGCTACGCCGAAGGGCGCGCCGCCATGGCCTCTGTCGATCGGGTGCGCTGGCGTCCGGAGAGGATCTGGGTCGACGTCGAGCCCCGACCCAGGCAGCCCTGGCCCAGCTCGACAGCGGCCCAGCGGCAGGAGAACCGGTACGTCATCTCCGGACTCCTGGCCGCGCTGAGGGACGCCGGATACCCGACCGGGATCTACTCCTACGCCAGCGGCTGGGCGGAGATCACCGGATCGTGGCAGCTTCCCGACGTGCCCGTCTGGTCGCCGGCGGGGCGCCTCGGATCCCCGAGCGAGGCAGCCGACCTCTGCATGAATCGCAGCTTCTCCGGCGGCCCCGTCCACATCACGCAGTGGACCGACGGCACCTACGACTACGACATGACGTGCATCGGGGTCTACCGGGCGCACGTCGCGACCATCGGTTGGCAGTCGAGCGTCTCGGACGGCGCCACCGCGGGAACGACCGGGCGGTCGCTGCCGATCGAGTCGCTGCGCCTGTCCGTGGCCGGGGACCGGCTGTCGGGCGACATCCTGTGGCGCGGGCACGTGCAGTCGATCGGCTGGCAGCCCTGGTCGACGTCGGCTTCCGCGATCGGAACGACGGGTCGCGGGCTGCGCCTGGAGGCGTTCCAGCTGCGCCTGACCGGGGATCTGGCCTCGCAGTACAGCATCCGGTACCGGGCCCACGTGCAGGACGTCGGGTGGCAGCCGTACGGAGTTGACGGGGTCACGGCCGGCACCGTCGGGCAGGGTCGGCGCGTGGAGGCCGTGTCGATCGAGCTGGTGCCGAAGGTCGCCCCGGCGTTCACCGCCGTGTACGCCGCCCACGTGCAGCACCTCGGCTGGACGGGGAACGTGTCGGACGGGACCGTCGCCGGGACCACGGGTCAGTCCCTCCGGGTCGAGGCGTTGCGCCTGAAGGCGTCCAGCACGGCCTACGCCGGGGACATCCAGTGGCGGGGGCACGTGCAGTCGATCGGCTGGCAGCCGTGGACCTCCTCGGCCAACCCCATCGGCACGACCGGGCAACAGCTGCGCCTGGAGGCGTTCGAGATCCGGCTGACCGGCGAGCTGGCGAATCAGTACCGGATCCACTACCGCGCCCACGTGCAGGATGCCGGCTGGCAGTCCTGGCTCACCGACGGCGGAACGGCGGGCACGTCGGGGCAGGGCAAGCGGATCGAGGCGGTGCAGATCCTCCTCGCGCCCCGGTAGGCGGCTCGCGTTTCCTGTCTGCGCCGACCGCGCCCGGCCGGCCGGCCGAGCGTACGGTGAAGGGTGCACGATCGCGGAGGTGGGGCGCACCCGCGACGGAGCTTGCCGCGCGTCGGCAGCCCTTCGGCGCCGCCTCGCTCGAACACCCGCGACACCATCTATCGGAGGAATCCACCATGCCTGTCATCGCGATCATCGGAGCCGGACCAGGACTCGGAGCGGCAGTCGCCCGCAGGTTCGGGCGCGAGGGTTTCTCGATCGCCCTGATCTCCCGGGACCAGTCGAAGCTCGACGCGATGGCGGCGGAGTTCGAGGCCGGCGGCGTCACGGCCCGCGGTTACGCGGCCGACGTGCTGACGCCGGCGTCGCTCGAGGACGCCCTCGCGCGCGCTGCCGCGGAGCTGGGCCCGATCACCACCCTGCAGTACAGCCCGCTTCCGTCCAGGGACTACCTGAAGCCCGTGCTCGACCTGACCCCGGAGCTGGCGCTGGAGGCGCTGAGCTTCTCGGTGCTCGGGCTCATCCACGCGGTCCGTGCCGTGCTGCCGGGGATGCGTCAGGCGGCAGGCGGGAGCATCCTTCTCATCAACGGCGGGACGTCGGTGAAGGCCCGCGCCGGCTTCGCCGGTACCTCGGTCGCGTTCCCGGCCGAGAGCGCCTACGGCGAGATGCTGCACGACGCACTCGAGGACGAGGGCATCCGGGTGAAGCAGATGGTGATCCCGGGAGGCATCCCCAAGCTGCAACTGCCCAATGGCATCGACGACGTCGCGGACCGCATCTGGGACCTCCACGCCGAGGCGGGCCCCTTCCGCACCATGCTCATCCCGCTCGAGGACGGCAGGGAGTAGCGCCCGTCAGCCGCCCGCGGCCCTGCGGATGTAGTCGGCGATCGTCTTCTCGGTCTCCGGGGTCAGCGCCTTCAGCGCGAACGACGTGACCCAGAGGTCGCCGTCGTCGAGCCGCGCGGCCTCCTCGAAGCCGAGCGTCGCGTACCTCGTCGTGTACTTCGACGCCGCCTTGAAGAAGACCACGATCTTGCCGTTCTCGTCCGCATAGGCGGGGAAGCCGTACCAGGTCTTCGGCAGGAGCTGCGGGGCGACCTCGGCGACGATGCGGTCGATGCCCTCGGCGAGCGTGCGGTCCTCGTCCGGCATCTCCGCGATCGCCTCGCGGACGGCCTGCTCGCCCGCGGCCCGCGACTTCCCGGCCTTCTCCTGGGCGCGCAACTCCGCGGCCCGCTGCTTCACGGCCTCGCGTTCCTCCTTGGACAGCCCGGCGGTGCTCTCGGCCATGTTCTGCTCCTTCGCGGTGTGGTCCTGCGGCCTGCGGGTGTGGCCCTGGCATCACGTTACGACTGTTGACGTGGCGCCCGCCTCCCCGATTTCGCTCGCACCTCGGACGGGACGGGATGCTGCGCGGTCGGGGGCGGGCGATCGGCGATCCTCACCGCCCTCGGATGCGTCCGTTGCCACACCGAGGTCGCACACACGTCGGGGGCGTAGCGTTCGGACGGTCCCGGTGCGATGCGGCCGGGGCGCGGCGGGCTGCCGGTATGGCGAGCAGAAAGTGGGATTCGTCATGGAGATATCACGCACGGCACCGCCGCTGCCGGGTTTCACCGTCGCCGCCCAGGAGTGGCGGCGGGTCGCGTTCGTGCACTGGCGGGTTCCGGCGGAGCGGGTCGCTCCGCTGCTGCCTCGCGGCGTCGTCCCCGACATCCTGGACGGATCAACCTGGGTGGGCCTGATCGCGTTCGAACTGGGGGATGCCCGAGTGGGGCCGATCACCGTCGGCGCGCGCTGGGGATCCTTCACCGAGGTGAACGTGCGGCTGTACGGGGTGGACGAGCGGGGGCGCCGAGGCGTCGTGTTCCGGTCGCTCGAGGCGTCGAGCCTGCCGGCGGTACTCGCGGCTCGGGCTCTCTTCTCCCTTCCGTACATGTGGGCGCGGAGCAAGCACCGGCCCCGCCCCGGCGGCTGGGAGTACGCGTCGCGCCGCATCGTGCCGCTGTCGGCGGAGCCGGGTCCGCGGTTCCAGTTCGGCGTCACCGTCGATCCGACCCGCACCGTGGACGACGAGCAGGCCCAGTTCCTGACCGCGCGGTGGGGCCTCTTCCAGGAGCGGTTCGGCCGCACGCAGTGGCTACCCAACGAGCACGAGCCCTGGGTGTTGCACCCGGCCGAGATGACCTTCCTCCAGGACGGCCTGATGGCGGCCGCGGGGCTGCCCGGCGTCGTCGATCGGCCACCCGACTCGGTGCTCTTCAGCCCGGGCGTGACCTCCCGGTTCGGTCGCGGCGAGTGGATCACCCCACGCGAGGGCCGCTGACGGTACTAGTTCCGCTGCGAGTCGCTGGTGGTGACTGTGTAGAGTGCCGACGACGCCAAAGCGGCGCACTGTAAGACGGGGGAGACGCTGATGGCGGCGAACGATAAGGCCTATGTAGTACTTCAGGTAGTGCTCAAGGAGAAGCTGATGGGTACAGGCTCCGGCAATCTCACTGAATTGGAGAAGGCGATTAACGCGCAGGCCGCGTTGGGTTACCGACTGCACACCATCACGACCTCGTCGTCGGGTAGCAAGGGTCTGGTCGGCGGCGACCGCATCCAGGCGACGCTCGTGTTCGAGCGACTCTCGTACTAGCACCCGCTGGTCGAGCGGCACCTGGACGGGCTACGGCACGACCCGGCCGGGGCCGACGCCTGACGGCGCTCGGCCGACGGGCGGCGGGATGTGGAACACTTCCGAAGTGATCGACGTCGAGCTTGCGAGCCTCCCGGCCGGGGCGGTGTCGATGCACGACGCCCGGCGGAAGCGGAAGTGGACCGTCGAGCTCGAGCCGTTCGAGATCGGGGTGTTCGCCGTCACCGAGGAGCTGTACGCCGAGCACGCGGACGCGCCGTCGCGGCACCCGAGGCGGCCGGCGACGGACATGAGCTGGTTCGCCGCGATCCGATTCTGCAACGCGCTGTCGGAGTGGGAGGGCTACGACCCGGCGCACCGGTTCGACGGCGTCGACGTCGTGTGGGACGTGACCTCCGACGGCTACCGCCTGCCCACCGAGGCCGAGTGGGAGTACGCGTGCCGGGCGGGATCGACGAGTGCGACGTACGGACCGCTCGGCGAGGTCGCGTGGACGTCGGCGGACGGGGTGAGCACCCCGCAGAACGTGGGCGGCAAGCTGCCCAATCTCAACGGCCTGTTCGACACGCTCGGCAACGCGTGGGAGTGGTGCTGGGACCTGCTCGACCCGGCCCGCTACGGCGAGTACCGGGTGTTCCGCGGCGGCGGGTTCGCCGATGACGCCTGGAGCGTGCGCGCCTCGACGCGTCGCGGCGGCGAGCCGCGAATACACCACGACGATGTGGGCTTCCGGGTCGCGCGGGGCGGCTTCGACGCGGAGGGGGAGGCCCAGGGCTGGTCGTCCCTCGCGGATCGGGAGCGGGCCGCGTACGACGGACCCCTGCCGCCCGGCTGGACCCCGCGGCGCTGACGCTGGCCGCGGCCGCGCGGCGTTGCCGCCCTAGGGATTCCGGCAACGCGCATGCCGACAATGGCTACGGGACCCGGATCCCGACCGCGTACCGAACCGCGATGTCCGCACCGACTTCCTGACCATTGACGGCGTCGTTTCCGCCTCCGTACGGTGTGCAGCACGGCACTCGATCACCGGTGATGGAGGCACGACATGACCGCAACAATCGTGGGACCGAAGGACGGCAAGTTCGGCGATCTCGGCACTCTCGGTGTCCGCTTCCTGCTCTGGTCCGAACAGTCCGGCGGCACGGTCTCGATCGTCGAGCATCCGATGCCGCCGAAGGCCCTGGCGGCTCCGCTGCACCGCCACTCGCGTGAGGACGAGTACTCCTTCGTGCTCGAAGGATCGATGGGCGCGCAGTTGGGCCCGGACATCGTCACCGCTCACGTCGGAGACCTCGTCTTCAAGCCGCGCAACGAGTGGCATACGTTCTGGAATCCCGCCGACGAGCCGTGCCGCATCCTCGAGATCATCTCGCCCGGCGGATTCGAGCTCTTCTTCGAGGAGCTGGTGGATTTCGAGGGCGTGCCGGACCCCGTGTTCCTCGCCGACCTCGGCACCCGCTACGGCATCGAGTTCGACTTCGAAAGCATCCCGGACCTCTGCGCGGCGCACGGCCTCTGGTACCCCGAGGACGAGATGCTGGTGTAGTTCCGGACGGGCTCAGCGCTCCGAGAGCCACGCCCTCAGTCGGCCAGCAAACCAGTCCGGCCGCTGCAGGGGGATGCCGTGGCCGCATCCCTCGACGACCTCCAAGGTGCTGCCGGGCAGTGCCGCGTGGATGTCCGTGGCTGATTCGCGCATCAGCCGACGCTCACGCCGACCCGCCAGGACGAGCGCTCGACCCGGGAACCTCGCCCAACCCTCCGGCAGCTCGAAGCGCAGGTTGGCTCCCACCGCTGCGATCAGGGTCTGCCGGGTGATGCCCGCGCTGGTGCGCACGTACTCCTCGAGCAGGTCGGGCGGGATGAACAGCTTCCGGGCCTGCACCGTGGCGAACCAGCGCTGCCGAGCCAAGGGGGCAGTGACGCCGAGCGCTCGCAGGAGTGGGACGGTGAAGCGGATCGGCTTCGCCTGGGCGCTCACGACGACCGCGTCCGCGACGAGACCGGGATGCCGCGCCGCGAGCTCGATGGCCAGCTGCGCTCCGAGGGAGAAGCCGACCACCAGTGCCTTGCCGCCGGTGCTGCGCCGGAGGAGGTCCGCCAGCGCGTCGACCGTCCGCTCGTGGGAGACGTAGGGCTCGTGGTGGCTGCGACCGTGGCCGGGCAGGTCGGGAACGAGCACGGTGTGCGTCGACTCGAGGTGCGGGCGGAGCGAGTTCCACATCCATCCGGCCACTCCGCCGCCGTGCAGCAGGAGCGCGGGCGGAGCGTTGTCGAGTCCGGTCGTCATCACGTGCATAGGGCTCTCATCCTTCCGCACGTACGGAGGCCCTTTCAGAGCGCGTCGAGCTGGCGCAGCGCGTCCTGCGCCCGGGCGAGGCGCACGTTCTCGGGGTCGTCCCACCAGTAGGGGCCGCGCTCGCCGAGGCCCTGCTTCGCGAGCCCGACGCGGGTGCGGGCGGCGGCGACCGCATCCTCGTCGCCGGCGCGCTTGGCGGTGCGTACGCCGGATCGGCCCCGGCCGAGGTGCGACTTCAGGGCGTGCACGACGTCCTCGGGCAGGGAGGGATCCGTGCGCCGCCATCGGCGCCCGTCGATGACGAGCCAGCGTGCATCATCGTCGGGCTCGGCGTGCGGCTCGAGCCGGTCGTCGTCGGGCTCGGTCATTCCCCGACCGTACAACGGCTCCTGCCCAGGCAGAGCCCCCCGGGGTGGCCGCGGATGGTGCTGCCGGGGTGGAAAAGCGGCGACGACGGCCCTAATACCAGTCGCGTGGCCGGCCGTGCCGCCGCTTCTAGGGTGGGTGCGTGAGCATCTCGCCTTCCTCGAAGCAGGTCGCGGCCGACCGGACCCGGGACCACATCCCCGACAGCGCGTCGTACTGGGTGCTCGGCGGCGCCGTCTCGGCGCTGATCATGGTCGTCGCCACCGTGCACCTGCTGCAGGAGGGGCTGCACAGCGGGTGCAGCATGCCGCCGCCGGGCAGTGAGGGGGCGGGCACCTGGATCTGCGGGGACGGCATCAGCCGCTTCCAGCCCATCGTGGAGTCCGGCGCGATGACGATCGTGCTGGCCGTGATCGGGGTGCTCGTCGCGGCCCGGCTGCGCGCCGATCGTGCGGCCCGGATAGCGTTGACCGCGTTCGCCGTGGTCGCCGTCACCTGGATGCTGGGGTGGACCTGGGATGCCGCGTCCCGGGTGTACGAGACGCTGCCCGAGGGAGTGCACCCGCAGCACTACTGGTTCTCGGCCCTCGGCCCGGCGGCGGCGGTCGCGGTGGTGGCCATGGTCGTCGCGGTCGTCAGCATGCTGCTGAGCGCAAGGACTGCACGTGTTCTGCTGCTGGTGGCGATCGCCGGGCTCGGCCTCGCAACCGTTCTCCAGGTCGGCCTGGCCCCGTCGACCCTCCTCGCGATGGGGCTCCTCACCGGCGCGAGGACCCGGACGGGACGTGCAGCTTCGGCTAGTTAGGCTTCCACGCCGCGCGGATGAAGTGCGATCCTTGAGCATCGGTGCGCTGTCGCATCGGGTCAGGCACCGGGGACGCGGAGGTCGAGGATGACGAACGCCGGCGAGCCGGGGGAGCCGGGGGAGCGACGCCTCGAGCTGGATGCCGTGATCGCCGCGCCCGTCTCGCGGGTCTGGCAGGCGTGGACGACCCGGGAGGGGCTCGCGGGCTGGTGGTGGGACCATTGGCCGGACGTCGAGATCGACGTGGATGCGCGGGTCGGCGGCGCGTACCGCTTCGCGGCTCCGGATGCGGGGATCGTCGTGTCCGGCAGGTACCTCGCGGTGGAGGAGCCCTCCCGCCTGGCCTTCACCTGGGACTGGGCGGACACCGACGGCCGCTCGGTCGGTGAGACGGTCGAGGTCCGGTTCGCTGAGGAGGGCGGCGGCACCAGGTTGGCCATCGTGCACAGCGGGCCCTGGGCGGATGACGCGCCCGGCGAGTCCTACCGGCAGGGCTGGACCTTCGTCCTCGCCGCGCTCGCCGCGCGGGAGAGGTCCGCGTAGCGGTGCCCGCGGTGATGGTGCCGTCCGGTGCTAGCCAACCGCTGCCCTCGGTGCTGATGTGGTTGCGCACCGACGTGCCCGGCTCGGAGGTCGTCGTGCTGGACGACAGGAACGGGCTGCGGGCGCGCGGATCGCAGCACGCCGTCGACCCCGTGCCGTACGCGCTGAGCTACGAGCTGTGGACCGACGCCGCCTGGGCGACGATGCGCCTGGTCGCGCACGCCGAGGGGGCCGGGTGGACCCGCGACCTCGAGCTCACCCGGAACGGCGATGCGTGGACGTCGGTGTCGGCCGCGGCGGGCGGGGCCGGTCTCGCATCCTTCGATGGCAGCGGTGTGCGGGCACCCGCTCCGCCCGGGGTGGTGGATGCGGAGGCGCTGCGCGAGGCCGTCGACGTCGACATCGGCGGCTCGCCCCTGACGAACGCGCTGCCGGTGCGGCGGCTCGGGCTGCTGCACGAGCCGCCCGGTTCCGTTGCCCGTCTGGTCAGCGCGTGGGTGCTGCCGCCGACGCTCGAGGTCGTCGCCTCGGCGCAGACCTACACGGTCCTGTCGGACGGGCGCATCCGCTACGGAGACGCTGAGAACGGCGCCGTCGTCCAGTACGACACCGACGGCTGGGTGCTCGACTACGGGGATCTCGCCCGGCGGATCGACGGCTGAGCACGGCCGCGAAGCCGCACGGGGGAGCGGGACTGCGGGTGCTGCGGGCAGAATGGCGAGTGGAGGCACCATGGCCGGTGAGCGGATGTACCCGATCCTGCCCTGCGCGGACCTCGACGCCGCGGTCGCGTTCTACGTGGCCCTCGGTTTCGAGGTGACGTACCGGCAGCTGCGGCCCAACCCTCACGCGGTCGTCGCGTTCGAGGACATCGCGATCCACCTCTCCGGTATCGACGGATTCGACCCGGCCGCCTCGTACGGCAGCGCGATCATCACCGTGCCGGATGCCGGCGCGTTGCACGACGACTTCGCGGCCGGGTTGAAGCGGGCGCTCGGACATGTGCCGCGGGCGGGGATCCCGCGCGTGCTGCCGCTCCGGCGGAAGGCCGGCACCGCGACCGGCTTCTCGGTGGTCGGTCCGGGCGGCAACTGGCTCCGCTTCTACCGGGCGGGAGCCACGGAGGACGATCCCGAGGAGCAGCGGACCGGCCTGGGCAGGGTCATCGACGTGGCCGCGCGTCAGGGCGACGCGCGCGGTGACGAGCGGCAGGCCGTCGCCGTGCTGACCGCCGGCATCACCCGCTATGAACGGGTCGCACCTCCCGCCCTGATGGTGGAGGCACTGCTGTACCGGGCGGAACTGCTGGCGCGCGCCGGCGACCAGGCGGCCGGGGAGGGCGATCTGGCCGCGGCAACGCAGCTCATCGCTGAGCACGGCCTCGATGCGGAGGCGGCTGCGGGTCTGCAGCAGGCGCGCGAGGCCGTGGAGGGCGACCGGTCCGGCGCCTGATGTGCTCTGCCGGCACAGGCGCGCGGTGCCCCAGGCCCGGATCCTGTTCCGGATTCAGGCTGCTTCTGTCCCGAATGCGCGCCCATCCTGTTCCGCATCCGCGCCGACCGCGTTCCCCATCCGCGCCGATCCTGTTCCGGATTCAGGCTGTACTGCGACACGCCGGGTCTGAGGCCCGTCGAAACGCGGCGTGTCGCAGCTGAGCCTGAATTGCGAACGGCGGTCACGCTTCGCGGGGCGCGGCCCCCAAATCCCTAGCCCTCGGGGACGAAGCGGTAGCCCATGCCCTGCTCGGTGAGGAGGTGGCGGGGCCTCGCCGGGTCGGCCTCGAGCTTCTTCCGCAACTGGGACATGTACAGCCGGAGGTAGCCGGAGTCACTCACCTGCTCGCTGCCCCAGATCTCCTTCAGCAGCGTCTGCCGGGTCACGAGCGCGCCGGAGTTCCTGGTGAGGAACTCGAGCATGCGCCACTCGGTCGGCGTGAGGTGCACGACCTCGTCGGCGCGGGTCACGATGCGCCGCGCGAGGTCGATGGTCACGTCCGCGAACGTGAGCACCGGCTCCTCGCCGGGCTGCGGCGCCGCCCGGCGGCCGAGCGCCCGCAGCCGCGCCAGGAGCTCGTCGATCTGGAACGGCTTGGTCACGTAGTCGTCCGCGCCCGCGTCCAGGGCCTCCACCTTGTCCGCCGAGCCGGTGCGGCCGGACACGACCAGGATCGGCGCGGTCGTCCAGCCTCGCAGCGCGGTGATGGTCTGCACCCCGTCGAGCCGCGGCATCCCGAGGTCGAGGAGCAGGATGTCCGGGCGGGTCTCGGCGGCGAGAGTGAGCGCCGCGGCGCCGTCGGCGGCGGCCACCACCTCGTAGCCGTGGGTCGCGAGCGTGATGCGCAGCGCGCGCACGAGCTGCGGGTCGTCGTCCGCGATCAGCACCTTCACGGGGTCGCCGCCTCTCGATCGGCAGGGAGGGGAGCCGAGCCGGCAGGGGATGAGGGCGCCGACGCTGCCGCGAGGGGAAGCGCGATCACCATGGTGAGGCCGCCGCCCGGGGTGTCCTCGGCCGAGAGGGTGCCGCCCATCCCCTCGGTGAACCCCTTGGACAGGGCGAGCCCGAGGCCGAGCCCGGTCGTGTTGTCCGTGTCGCCGAGCCGCTGGAACGGCGCGAAGATCTCCTCCTGGCGCTCGGGCGCGACGCCCACGCCGTGGTCGATCACCCGGATCTGGGCGACGCCGCCGAGGCTGCTCGTGGCCACGCGCACCCTGCCGTCGTCGGGGGAGTGCCGAATGGCGTTCGCGATCACGTTCACGAGCACCCGCTGCAGCAGCACCGGGTCCGCGGACACTTCGGGGAGGCCGGGGTCGAGGGCGAGCTCCACCTGGTCGGGGCCGGCGCCGAGCTCGTCGAGGGCGCCGAGGACGATCTCGGGCGTCTCGACGGCGGCGAGGGACACGGCGAGCACGCCGGCCTCGACCCTGCTGACGTCGAGCAGGTCGGTCACGAGCGTGGACAGGGTGGCGAGGCTCTCGTCGGCCGTCTCGATCAGCTCGGAGCGGTCGGCGTCGGACAGGGCCGGTCCCGCGGCGCGGAGTCCACCGACGGATGCGACCGCCGCGGCGAGCGGGCGGCGCAGGTCGTGGCTCACGGCGGAGAGCAGGGCGCTGCGCACCTGGTCGGTCTCGGCGAGGGCGTCCGCCTCCTGGGCGGTCCGGGTCAGCTCGGAGTGCTCGAGCGCCGTGGCGAGCTGAGTCACGATCACGTCGAGCAGCCGCCGCTCCGACGGGCCGAGGTCGCCGCCGTGCAGCTCGAGGGTCGCCCGCGGCCCACCGGAGGTCGATCCGGCGCCACCGCCAGACGCGCTCGACCCACCGGACGCGCCCGCCCCACCGGACGCGCCTGACCCACCCGCGACCCCGACCGGGACCCGGATCATCCGCTCGTCCGGGGTGGGCTCGCCGTCGGACGCGATGGTGCGCCCGTCGGGGGCGAGCAGCCGCGCGCCCGTCATGCCGAACGCCTCCCTCGTGCGGCTGATCAGCACGGGCACCGCGCTGCCGCCGCGGAGGACGCTGCCGGACACCGTGGCGAGCAGCTCGGACTCCGCCGCCGCGCGCTGAGCGGTGCGGGTGCGGCGGGCCGCCTCGTCGACGATCCAGCTCACCAGGATCGCGATCACCACGTAGAGCACCAGCGACAGCGCGTGCGCCGGGTCCGCGATCGTGACCGTGTAGAGCGGGTCGATGAAGAAGAAGTCGAGCGTGAAGCCGGACAGGATCGCCGCGAACAGGGCCGGCCAGATCCCGCCGATCAGCGCGACGATGACGACGAGCAGCTGGTAGGCGAGCACGTCCGAGGTGATCGTGTCGTCCGTCGACGCCGCGACCAGCAGCCAGGTGAGCAGCGGCCCGCCGAGCAGCGCGACGGCGAAGCCGAGGAGGAGCCGCTTCCGGCTGAGCGCGCCCCCGGAGAGCCGCGGCAGGTGGAGGCCCCTCCCGGCGGCCGAGTGCGTGACGATGTGCACGTCGATGTCGCCGGACTCGCGGATCACGGTCGCGCCGATACCGGGCCCGGACAGGGCGGCGGCGAGGCGGCTGCGGCGGCTGATACCGATCACCAGCTGGGTCGCGTTCACCGAGCGGGCGAACTCGACGAGCGCGCGCGGGATGTCCTCGGCCACGACCTGGTGATAGGTGCCGTCGAGCGCCTCCACGAGCGCGCGCTGCTCGGCGAGGGCGCCGGGAACGGCGCTGCGCAGGCCGTCCTGGCTGGAGACGTGGACGGCGAGCAGCTCTCCTCCGGCCGAGCGGGCGGCGATGCGCGCGCCGCGCCGGAGCAGGGTCTCGCCCTCCGGGCCGCCGGTGAGCGCCACGACGACGCGCTCGCGCGCCTGCCAGGTGCCGGTGATGCCGTGCTCGGCGCGGTAGGTCTGCAGCGCCGTGTCGACCTCGTCGGCCAGCCAGAGCAGGGCGAGCTCCCGCAGCGCGGTGAGGTTGCCGAGCCGGAAGTAGTGCGAGAGCGCCGCGTCGATGCGCTCCGCCGGGTAGACGAGCCCGGCGGAGAGGCGGTCGCGCAGGGACTGCGGGGCGAGGTCGACGACCTCGATCTGGTCCGCCGCGCGGACGACGGCGTCCGGCACGGTCTCGCGCTGGCTGATGCCGGTGATCCGCTCGACCACCCCGTTGAGGGACTCGATGTGCTGCACGTTGACGGTCGTGATCACGTCGATCCCCGCGTCGAGCAGCTCCCGGACGTCCTGCCAGCGCTTGGCGTTGCGCGATCCCGGCGCGTTCGTGTGGGCGAGCTCGTCGATGAGCGCGAGCTGGGGCCGCCGGGCGAGCACCCCGTCCACGTCCAGCTCCTCGAGGTCGACGTCGCGGTGCCGCAGGATGCGGCGGGGCAGCAGGGCGAGCCCCTCCGTCTGGGCGGCGGTGGCGGCGCGGCCGTGGGTCTCGACGATGCCGATGACCACGTCGCGGCCGTCGGCCTGGAGCCGGCGACCCTCCTCGAGCATCTCGTAGGTCTTGCCGACGCCGGGCGCCGCGCCGAGCAGCACCCGCAGTCGCCCGCGTTTCATGACGTCACCTTTCGTCCCGCGGTGCGTCGAGCGCGAGGTTCAGGACGAGCACGTTGACGCGCGGCTCGCCGAGGTAGCCGAGGTCCCTCTCCTGGAGTGTAGACGTCACGAGGTCCCGTACCTCGGCCTCGGGCAGGCCCCTCGCCTCGGCGATGCGGGGCACCTGTAGCAGCGCGTAGGCGGGGCTGATGTGGGGGTCGAGGCCGGACGCGGACGCGGTGAGCGCGTCGACCGGGACGTGCCCGGGGTCCACGCCCTCGAGGTCCGCGACCGCGGCCCTCCGCTCGCCGATCGCGTCCAGCAGGTCGGCGTTCTCGGGGCCGAGGTTCGACCCGCTCGACGCACCCGCGTCGTACCCGTCGCCCGCGGCGGAGGGCCGGGACTGGAAGTAGCCCGGGACCGCGGCGCCTTCCGCATCCGTGAAGGACTGCCCGATCAGCGTGCTGCCGACCGTCTCGCCCGCCGCGTTCCGGACGAGCGAGCCGTTGGCCTGCGCGGGGGCGGTGAGCTGGCCCACGGCGGTGATCGCCAGGGAGTAGCCGACGCCGAGCACCAGGGTGAAGAGGATCATCGCGCGCACGGCGACGGATGCGCTGCGCAGCGTTGTGCGGGTTCGAGACATGGGGGTTCCTTCGGAGGTGCGGGATGCGCCCGGTGGGGGAGGGTGTGTGGCGAGGATGGGTGGTGAGAGCGGCGCGTCAGAAGCCCGGGAGGAGGGCGACGACGAGGTCGATGAGCTTGATGCCGAGGAACGGCGCGACCACCCCGCCGAGCCCGTAGACGAGCAGGTTGCGGCTCAGGATCTGCGACGCGCTCGCCGGCCGGTACCGCACGCCGCGGAGGGCGAGCGGGATCAGGAAGACGATGACGACGGCGTTGAAGATCACCGCGCTGAGCACGGCGGACGCGGGGGAGGAGAGCTGCATCACGTTGAGCGCGGCCAGCCCCGGGAAGGCGCCCAGGAACATCGCCGGGATGATGGCGAAGTACTTGGCGACGTCGTTGGCGAGCGAGAACGTGGTGAGGGCGCCGCGGGTGATGAGCAGCTGCTTGCCGATGCGGACGATGTCGATGAGCTTGGTCGGATCGGAGTCGAGGTCGACCATGTTGCCCGCCTCCTTGGCGGCCGACGTGCCCGTGTTCATGGCAACCCCGACGTCGGCCTGGGCGAGGGCCGGCGCGTCGTTCGTGCCGTCCCCGGTCATCGCGACCAGGCGTCCGCCGTCCTGCTCCCGGCGGATGAGCGCGAGCTTGTCCTCCGGCGTCGCCTCGGCGAGGTAGTCGTCGACGCCCGCCTCCGCGGCGATCGCCTTCGCCGTCAGCGGGTTGTCACCGGTGATCATGACCGTGCGGATGCCCATGCTGCGCAACTCGGCAAAGCGCTCGGTCAGCCCGTCCTTCACCACGTCCTTCAGGTGGATCACGCCGAGCACACGGCCCGCGCCCGAGGGGTCGGTCACCGCGACGACGAGCGGCGTGCCACCCGAACCGGCGATCGCCTCGGTGCGGGCGAGAACGCCGGCGCGCACGTCCTCCGGCACGCCTTGCGCCTCGGCGAGCCAGCCGAGCACCGCGGACCCGGCGCCCTTGCGGATGCTTGAGCCGTCGGCGAGGTCGAGCCCGCTCATGCGGGTCTGCGCCGTGAAGGGGACCACGGTGGCGGTGCCGGGCTGCTCCACCCGGATGCCGCGGGCCGCGGCGAGCTCGACGACCGAGACGCCCTCCGGGGTCGGGTCGGCCAGCGAGGACAGGGCCGCCGCCCGGGCGAGCTCGCCCTCGTCGACCCCCGGCATCCCGACCAGCTCGGTCGCGCGGCGGTTGCCGTAGGTGATGGTTCCGGTCTTGTCGAGGAGCAGCGTGGTGACGTCACCCGCGGCCTCGACCGCGCGCCCGGACATCGCGAGCACGTTGCTCTGCACGAGCCGGTCCATGCCCGCGATGCCGATCGCGGAGAGCAGGGCGCCGATCGTCGTCGGGACGAGGCAGACCAGCAGGGCGACCAGCACGGGGATGCTCACGGGTGACGCGGAGTAGGACGCGATCGGGTTGAGCGTGAGGCAGACGACCACGAACGCGATGGACAGGCTGGCGAGCAGGATGTTCAGCGCGATCTCGTTGGGCGTCCGCTGGCGGCTCGCGCCCTCGACGAGCGCGATCATGCGGTCGACGAACGTCTCGCCGGGCTTCGAGGTGATCCGCACGACGATCCGGTCGGACAAGACGCGGGTGCCGCCGGTCACCGCGCTGCGGTCGCCGCCGGACTCGCGTACGACGGGAGCGGACTCCCCGGTGATGGCGGATTCGTCGACCGTCGCGATGCCGGCGATGATGTCGCCGTCACCGGGGATGAGCTCCCCGGTGGTCACGACGACGACGTCGCCGAGGACGAGCTCGCTCGAGGCGATGTCGGTCTGCTCGGCGTGCAGTGCCGTGGGGTCGGCCTCGTCGTAGCGGTCGACGCGGTGCGCGACGGTGGAGGTGCGGGTTGTCCGCAGCGTCGCCGCCTGGGCGCGACCGCGCCCCTCCGCGACGGACTCGGCGAGATTCGCGAAGAGCACCGTGAGCCAGAGCCACACCGCGATCGCCGCGGTGAAGCCGGCGGGCACGGGCGTGCCGCCCGAGTCCTCCGGGCCGCCGATGAACGGCTCCGCGATGGCGATCGCCGTGGTGAGGGCGGCGCCGACCCAGACGAGGAACATGACGGGGTTCCGCCAGAGCTCGGCCGGATTGAGCTTGCGCAGGGCGCCCGGGAGCGCCGCGGCGAGCTGGGCGCCGCTGAACGCGGGTCGGCGCGGCGTCCGCGGGGAGCCGGGGTCGGGATCGGCGGCGGCGGTCGACGCCGCGGCTACCGGGGTGGTCGGGGTGGTCGGGGTCGGGGAGGTGGTGGTGGACATGGGTCAGACGAGCCCTTCAGCCAGGGGACCGAGCGTGAGCACGGGGAAGTAGGTGAGTGCGGTGATGACGACGGAGACGACGGCGAGCAGGCCGACGAACTGCGGGCGGTGCGTCGGCAGAGTGCCCGCGGTGCCCGGGACCCTGTCCTTCGCCGCGAGAGCGCCGGCGAGGGCGAGGACGAGCACGATCGGCACGAAGCGGCCGAGCAGCATCGCGACGCCGAGGGCGGTGGTGAACCAGGGCGTGTTCGCGGTGAGGCCGGCGAACGCGGATCCGTTGTTGTTGGCGGCGGAGGTGAACGCGTAGAGCACCTCGGTGAGGCCGTGCACCCCGGGGTTCCAGATCGACGTCGACTCCACGTCCGCCCGGACGCCGGGCAGGGCGAAGCTCAGCGCAGTGCCCATCAGCACGAGCGTCGGCGTCACGAGGATGTAGAGGCTCGCCAGGGTGATCTCGCGGGGGCCGAGCTTCTTGCCGAGGTACTCCGGCGTGCGGCCCACGAGCAGGCCGCCGATGAACACGGCGATCACGGCGAGCACGAGCATCCCGTACAGCCCGGAGCCGACGCCGCCGGGGGCGACCTCGCCGAGCATCATGTTGACCAGGGGCACCATCCCGCCGAGGGCCGTGTAGGAGTCGTGCATCGAGTTGACGGCTCCCGTGCTCGTGAGCGTCGTGGCCGCCGTGAACAGGGTCGAGCCGAAGATGCCGAAGCGCTGCTCCTTGCCCTCCATCGCCCCGCCGGCGAGCTGCGGCGCCGATCCCGACCCGAGTGCCTCCAGCCACGTCGTCGCGGCGAGCGAGACGAGGAACAGCGAACCCATGACCGCGAGGATCGCGTAGCCCTGGCGCACGTCGCCGACGATGCGGCCGAAGGCGCGGGGCATCGAGAACGGGATGGCGAGCATCAGCAGGACCTCGAAGACGCTCGTCCACGGGGTGGGGTTCTCGAAGGGGTGCGCCGAGTTTGCGTTGAAGAAGCCGCCGCCGTTCGTGCCGAGCTGCTTGATGGCCTCCTGCGACGCGACCGGTCCGCCGGGCAGCGTCTGGCTGCCACCCGTCAGCGTGGTGACCTCGGTGACGCCGGCGAAGTTCTGCACGACTCCCGCGGTGAGCAGGGCGACGGCCGCGACGACCGACAGCGGCAGCAGCAGGCGGGTGACGCCGCGGATGAGGTCGACCCAGAAGTTGCCGATGGTGCCGGAACCGCGGCGGGCGAAGCCGCGGACCAGGGCGATGGCGACGGCGATGCCGACCGCGGCGGACACGAAGTTCTGCACGGCGAGGCCGGCGAGCTGCACGGTGTAGCCGAGCGTGACCTCGGGCGAGTAGGACTGCCAGTTCGTGTTCGTGACGAAGGACACCGCTGTGTTGAAGGCCAGCGCCTCGGGCACCGGGGGCAGTCCGAGCGAGTAGGGCAGGACCGCCTGGAGCCGCTGCAGCGCGTAGACGAACAGCACGCCGACGACGGAGAGAACGAGCACACCGCGGGCATAGGCCTGCCAGGTCTGCTCGGAGTGCGGGTCCACGCCGAGCACCCGGTAGGCGCCGCGCTCGACGCGCCAGTCCTTCGCGTCGGTGTAGACGCGCGCGATCCAGTCGCCGAGCGGGCGATGAAGGAGGGCGAGCGCGAGAATCACGGTGGCGATCTGGAGCAGGCCGAACCCGACGTCGGCGGGGGACGGGGCGCCCATCAGAACCGCTCCGGCTTCACGAGGGCGACGACGAGGTAGACGATCGCGGCGACCGCGAGGACGGCCGCGAGGAACGAGAAGACGATCACAGCCGCTCCACCCCCTTCGCGATCAGCCCGACGATCGCGAAGAGCGCGAGCGTCGCGAGGACGTAGGTCACATCGAGCACAGAGGTCTCCTAGCCCGGGAGGGGCGTTCGGCGGTGTCGCGCCGCATCCCGCGGCACGGGTGCCGTGGTGGGCACGAGATCCGATGCAACACCCGGGGGCACGGGCCGAACGCCGTCCTCACGGAATCCATACGGGCCGCCACCGGATCCTCACGGTCTCCTCACGCCCGCGCCCGTTTCGCCCCCTGCCCTCGTCGCCCTTGCCCTCTTGGCCCGGCCTTGTGCGTCCGGCCCCTCTTTGCCCTGCCCAGGCAGAGGCATCCTGCCCAGCGTCACCCTGGGCACGATGCCCCTGCCTGGGCAGGGGCGGAGTGAGTGGTGCGGAGGCGCGGGGGAACGGAGGGGCGGCCGGCTCGGGGCGGTTAGCGGGAGGCGACGTCGAGCACGAAGGCGGCCGTCGACTCCACGACGAGGTCGGCGACGCCGCGGGCGGTCAGGGGCGAGCCCTTCAGCGCCCTGAGGCCGTGGTCGGTGCCCGCGATCTCCACCACGCGGATGCGGTCGGTCGCGGACGCATGCTCGGCGAGGGTCGCGGCGGCCTCGGCCACCTCGGTCCGCACCATCGCGGCGGAGCCGAAGGCGTCGCGGTCGCCCTGCAGCACGAGCACCGGCACCTCGGGCATCAGGAGCTCGCCGAGCCGCGACTTCTCCGGCCCGCTGCCGGGCGGGTGCAGCGGGAACGACAGGCAGACGACGCCGGCCGCGCCGACGGCAGCGGCGGTGCGGCACGCGACCCGGGCGCCCGCGCTGCGGCCGCCGACCAGGAGGGGGAGCCCGGGGGCGAGTTTCGCGACAACCGCGGCGGCCTCGAGCCAGGCGACGTCGAGGGTCGCGGGGCGCGCGGCCACTCGCTTCCCCGCGGTGCGCCAGGGCTGCTCGTAGCGCAGCACGGTGACGCCGAGGGCGGGCAGGCGTGCCGCCAGGGCGGCGAGGTCCACCGCGGTCACGCCACCACCGGCGCCGTGACCGAGCCACAGCGCGGCGCGCGCGTCGGCCGCCTCGTCCACCACGAGGCGGGACGGTCCGACGGAGGTGGGAACGGCGACATCCACGCTGCGCACGCTACTCGCAGCCCCGGGACGCGTCACCACCGGCCGCGGGATCGACTCGTGCCGTGCACCGGCGCCCGCCGGCGCGGGTCACTTGTCGACGAGGGTGACCTCGAACGAGTACAGGTCGGGGCGGTAGCAGTGGTGCCCGAACTCGACCGCTCGGCCGGAGTTGTCGAAGGCCGTGCGGTCCATGGTGAGCACGGCGCCGTGCCCGATCTCGAGCAGGCGGCCCTCCTCGGCGGTCGCGGTGCGCGCCCCGATCTTCTGGTGCGCGACGCGGATGGTGACGTTCCGCGCCCGGAGGACCTGGTAGAGCCCGGACGTCTCGAGCTCCGTCGCGGTGATCGTGGTGAACGCCTCGGGCAGGAAATTCTCGAGCACGCCGATGGGCACGCCGTCCGCGTACCGGAGCCGGCGCAGGTGGAGCACGGGCGAGCCCAGTGGCGCGTCGAGGATCTCGGCCATCCGTTCGTCCGCCCCCACGACCTGGTGGGTGAGGAGCTTCGTAGACGGCTGCTTGTTGCTGCGGGCGAGGTCCTCGTAGAGGCTCGTCAGCTCGACCTTACGGCTGAGCTGTCCGTGCACGACCTGGGTGCCGACGCCGCGCCGGCGCACGAGGAGGCCCTTGTCCACCACGTCCTGGATGGCGCGCCGGATCGTGGGGCGCGACAGCCCGAGCCGCTGGCTGAGCGCGATCTCGTTCTCCAGCCGCGCGCCCGCAGGCAGGGAGCCGTTCAGGATGGCCGACTCGATGCGGGTCGCGACCTGGTGGTAGAGGGGAATGGGCCCTGCGCGGTCCATGTCGGAGAACAGGTCGGCGGGCAGCGTGTTCTCGTCGGGCATCCGGACTCACGCTCCTTCGTCGCACACATCACGCTACGTACTCTTGTCAAGACATTAGCAAGACGCGCTACGTGCGGGTGGGACGCGGCGCCCGTGCGGTCGCTGAGCCGGAACTCGGGCAGGCGCGCTTACGGTCGCTGAGCTTGTCGAAGCGTCGTGCGGTGCGGTGCGTCCCTTCGACAAGCTCAGGGACCGTGGGGGCGGGCCGCCGCTACTCGAGGGGGAGGCGCATGAGGATGCGGGGGAAGCCGCCCGCGATGGAGTCCGTGTCCGCCGCCTTCGTGAAGCCCGCCCGCTCGAACATCGCCCGCGTGCCGACGAATGCCATCGTCTGGTCCAAGCGCTCGCCGCCGTTGTCGACGGGGTAGCTCTCCACCGCCGGGGCGCCGCAGAGCTTCGCGTACTCGACCGCGCCGTCGATGAGCGCGCCCGTGATGCCGTGCTTGCGGAAGCCCGGCCGCACCCGGATGCACCAGAGGGACCAGACGGGGAGGTCGTCGATGTGCGGAATCTTGCGGGAGTGGGCGAACGGGTGCAGCTCGGAGCGCGGGGCGACCCCGGCCCAGCCCGCGACCTCGCCGTCGAGGTGGGCGAGCACGCCGGGCGCGAGGTCCCGGGCACACAATTCGCGCACGCGGTCCGCGCGGGCGGCACCGACGAGGGACCGGTTCTCCTTCGAGGAGAGCCGCCAGGACAGGCACCAGCACACCGACGACTCGGGCTTCTTCGGCGCGAATATCACGGCCACGTCGTCGAAGTCGTGGGCCGGCCGCACCTCGATCGTCGTCTCGCGCCTCCGTCCGCTCCGCCGGGAGCTCATCGCCGCCGCCTACCCGATTCGACCGCGGACTCGGCCAAGGTCGGCGAACGGAACCATGGTGGCACCGGTGCGGTCCGCCGGGAAGCCTGGCGTGCCGGGTAGCGTGGATCGCAACGCGACGATGGGGGAGAGCCAATGGCCGACGAGAAGGCGAAGAACGGGAGCGGCGGCCAGCGTGCCTCGTACCAGGTGCTCGGCTACGTCTTCGGCCTGCTCGGGCTCGTGCTGCTGCTCGGCACCGACAGCCGCGCGGCCGGCCTGCCGTTCCTGGTGCTCGGGGTCACCTTCTTCCTCATCGGCCGCAAGGATGGCCGGAGCCGGTCGTCCGGACCCGGCTCGAAGCCCGGTTCCGGGCGCGACTAGCGGCCGACGCAGGGGCCCCCGGGGGCCGTTCCGGGGTCCGTCGAGGCGTGGATACACTGAGAGCCGTCGGACGACGGAGGACCAGTGGCGAGCATTCACGATGTCGCGAAGCTCGCGGGCGTCTCGATCTCGACCGTCTCCTACGCCCTCTCCGGCAAGCGCTCGATCGCCGAGGCCACGCGGATCCGGGTCAACGAGGCCGTCGAGACGCTGGGCTATCGCGCCCATGCCGGCGCGCGCATGCTCGCGGGCGACCGCACAAACATCTTCGCGCTGACCGCCCCGCTGCACTCCGAGACGTATGCGCCCGCGCACATGGCGTTCGTGCTCTCGGTCGTGCGGGCCGCCCGCGAGCACGACTACGACGTGCTCCTGCTCACCCAGGACGAGGGCGCCGGCGGCCTGCGCCGGGTGGTGACGAGCAGCCTCGTCGACGGCGTGATCGTGCTCGACGTCTCGGACGACGACGAGCGCATCGACCTGCTGCGCTCCCTCGACATCCCGGCGACGCTCGTCGGGGTGCCGCGGGACACCGACGGGCTCGTGTGCGTGGACATGGACTTCGAGGCCGCGGCAGACCTGTCGCTCGAGCACCTCGCCGCCGCCGGGCACCGGTCCGTCGGGCTGATCGGGCATCCGCACGCCATCTACGACCGCGGGTCGAACTTCCCGCGCCGATTCCGCGACGCGTTCCTCGCCGCCGGGGCCGAGCGCGGGATGGACGTGGCGTTCGAGATGGCGGACCGGGACGGGCCGAGCGTGCGGGCGGCCCTCGACGGGCTTGCGGGGGCCCTGCCCGGGATGACGGGGCTCGTCATGCACTCCGACGAGTCGGTGCAGACGACGGCCCTCGGGATCCTTCGGGACCGGGGCATCTCGGTGCCGGGGGACCTGTCCGTGCTCTCCGCCTGCTCCAGTTTCAGCACGGAGCACTTCGAGCCGCCCCTCGACACCATCCCGCTCGTGCCGGATGACACCTGCTTCCCGGCCGTCGCGCTCGCCATCCGCCAGGTCGGCGGGAAGGTGCCTCCGCACGTCGAGCTCGTGCCGCCGCGGTACATCGAGCGCGGCTCCATCGCCGCGCCGGTCGCCTGACCCGTCACCTGACTCACGCCGCGAACCCGGCGTCTCGTCTTGCGCAACCGGGGAACCGCGACCTATAGTCGTGCCTGCAATCGAAACGCTTCGACGGCGGTTTCCGCCGCGAATCGAAGCGCTTCGACGACGAGGACGCCGTCGCCTTCCCGACCGGTGTCGCAACGATGCGGACGAGAGCAGGAACGGCAGTATGAAGTTCACCGACGGTTTCTGGCAGACACGCCCCGGGGTCTCCGCGCTGTACGCGCAGGAGGCGTACGACCTGGACGTGTCGCCGTCGCCCGAGGGGGACACCGTCACGGCGTACGCGCCGACGAAGGTCATCGAGCGTCGCGGCGACACGCTGAACCGCCCCGTGCTGTCGGTGTCGCTGTCCACGCCCCTCGAGGGCGTCATCCGCGTGCGCATCGAGCACCACTCCGGCGGACGGCCGCACCAGGGCTTCGATCTCGTGGGCGCGACGACCGGCGTCGGCTCGGCCAGCCGCGACGAGCACGGCGCGAGCCTCACCGCCGGCCCGCTCACCGCCCGCATCCGCCAGGGCGCGCCCTGGGACCTCGTCTTCGAGTCGGAGGGTCGCGTCCTGACCTCGAGCGGCCACAAGTCGATCGGCTACATCGGCCTCGACGCCGGCGCCCCCGTGCCCGCGGAGCCCGTGGGCTCGACCGGCGTCACGGAGACCGGCCTCGCCCCGCGCTCCGAGTACCTGCACGCGCAGCTGAGCCTCGGCGTCGGCGAGCTCGTGTACGGGCTGGGGGAGCGCTTCGGGCCGCTCGTGAAGAACGGCCAGACCATCGACATCTGGAACGCCGACGGCGGCACGTCGAGCGAGCAGTCCTACAAGAACATCCCGTTCTACCTGACGAACCGCGGCTACGGCGTGCTCGTGAACCACCCCGAGCACGTGTCCTTCGAGGTCGGCTCGGAGACCGTCGAGCGCGTGCAGTTCTCGGTCGCGGGCGAGGTCCTCGAGTACTTCGTGATCCTCGGGCCGACCCCCGCCGAGGTGCTCGAGCGCTACACCGCGCTCACCGGCCGGCCCGCCCGGGTGCCCGCCTGGTCCTACGGCCTCTGGCTGTCGACCTCGTTCACCACGGACTACGACGAGCAGACCGTCAACAGCTTCATCGACGGCATGCGCGAGCGCGACCTGCCGCTGTCGGTGTTCCACTTCGACTGCTTCTGGATGCGCGAGTTCCACTGGACCGACTTCGAGTGGGACGCCCGGGTCTTCCCCGACCCGGCGGGCATGCTCGGGCGTCTGCACGAGAAGGACCTGCGGGTCAGCGCCTGGCTCAACCCCTACATCGCGCAGCGCTCGTCGCTGTTCGCCGAGGCGCGCGACGCGGGCTACCTCGTCCGCACCCGCTCCGGCGACATCTGGCAGTGGGACATGTGGCAGGCCGGCATGGCGCTCGTCGACTTCACCAACCCGGATGCGGTCCGCTGGTTCCAGGACAAGATCCGCACCCTGCTCGACCTCGGCGTGGACGCGCTGAAGACCGACTTCGGCGAGCGGATCCCCACCGACGTCGTCTGGAACGACGGGTCCTCGCCCGACGCCATGCACAACTGGTACACGCAGCTGTACAACCAGGCCGTGTTCGACGTGCTCGAGGAGTACCGCGGCGAGGGCGAGGCCGTGCTCTTCGCCCGCTCCGCCACGACCGGCGGCCAGAAGATGCCCGTGCACTGGGGCGGCGACAACTCGTCGAGCTTCGAGTCGATGGCCGAGAGCCTCCGCGGCGGCCTGTCCCTCTCCTTCAGCGGCTTCGGCTTCTGGAGCCACGACATCGGCGGCTTCGAGGGCACGCCCGATCCCGCGGTCTTCAAGCGCTGGCTCGCGTTCGGCCTGCTCTCCAGCCACTCGCGGCTGCACGGCTCCACGAGCTACCGCGTGCCGTGGGCGTTCGACGACGAGGCGGTGGACGTCACGCGACGCTTCACCCGGCTGAAGCTCGAGCTGATGCCCCACCTGTACGCCGTGGGGCTCGAGGCGCACGAGACCGGGCGCCCGTTCATGCGGCCCATGCAGGTCGTCTTCCCGGAGGATCCGGCGGTCAACTACCTCGACCGGCAGTACATGATCGGCGACAGCCTGCTCGTCGCCCCCGTCTTCAGCGCCGACGGCGACGTCGAGTACTACCTGCCGGCGGGCACCTGGACCAATCACCTCACCGGCGAGACCGCGGTGGGACCGGGCTGGCGCCGGGAGCGGCACGACTTCCTCAGCCTGCCCCTGTGGGTACGCGAGGGCGCTGTGCTGGCGACCGGAACCCGGTCCGACCGGCCCGACCACGACTACCTCGACGGGCTCGCCCTCACGATCTTCCCGGGCGCCGACGGGGAGACCGAGACCACCGTCACCAGCCCGGTGACGGGCGCCGCGGCCACCTTCCGGGTGACCCGCCAGGCCGGATCGGTCACCGTCACGGCGACCGGCGCGGAGGCGACGTTCACCGCCCGCCTCGCCGGCGGCGAGCCGGTCGCCGCAGCCGACGGCCGGGTCGTGCTCCCACGCGACGCCGACGTCTGACCGACCTTCCCCACCATCCGCACCATCCCGACCGCACCGCCCACACTGCACCGCCCACATCAAAGGAGATATCCAATGCGTTCACGGTTGCTCGCCACGGGGGCCACCCTCGTGCTTCTCGGAGCCGGCCTCACCGCCTGCTCCGCCTCGTCCGGCTCCGGTTCCGACGGTCCCGTCACCCTCGACTTCTGGGGCTGGGGCGTCGGCTACGAGGACGTCATCGAGGAGTGGAACGACGCCAATCCCGACATCCAGGTCAAGCACACCGACGCGGGCGGCGGCGACGAGTCCTCCGCCAAGCTGCTGACCGCCAGCCGCGCGGGCAACGCCCCGGACCTCGCCCTCGTGGAGTTCACGACGCTCCCCGCGATGATCGTCGCGGACGTGCCGCTCGACATCACCGAGTACGTCAGCGACATCGACGACGCGTTCACCTCCGGCACCTGGGACCAGACCCGCTTCGACGGCGCCGTCTTCGGCATCCCGCAGGACGTCGGCCCCATGGCCCTGACCTACCGCGAGGACCGGCTCGCCGAGCTCGGCATCCCCGTGCCCACCACCTGGGAGGAGTTCGGCGCCGCGGCCCGCGCGGTCAAGGAGAAGGACCCGAACAGCGTCCTCACCTCGCTGCCCGCGAGCGAGCTCGGCTTCTACGCCGGGGTCGCGGCCCAGGCCGGATCCCAGTGGTGGTCGATCGAGGACGGCGTCTGGACCGTCGGCATCGCCGACGAGGCGTCGCTCGAGGTCGCGGACTTCTTCGAGGCCCTCGTGCGTGACGGCGCGATCTCCACGGAGCCGCTGCTGACCCCCGAGTACAACGCGAAGCTCAACGAGGGCACCATGCTCTCCTGGCCCGCCGGCATCTGGGCGGGCGGCGTCTTCTACGGCGTCGCACCCGACACCGCGGGCAAGTGGGCCATGTCCCCGCTGCCGCAGTGGACCCCCGGCGACACCAAGGTCGCGTACCAGGGCGGCTCCGGGATGATCGTCACCAAGGGCAGCGAGCACCCGGAGGAGGCTGCCGAGTTCGCGAAGTGGTTCAACGCGAGCGACGAGGGCAACAAGCTGCTGCTCGACTCCCGCCAGGTCTACCCGGCGTCGTCGATCGGCCAGGAGATGGCCGCCGAGAGCGAGCCGCCCGCCCTCATGCCGCAGCAGACGGACTTCTACCAGACCGCCGCCGACATCTCGTCCGAGACCATCCCCGTCACCTGGGGACCGAACGTCAACCTCGCGAAGAGTGTCTTCGAGGACCAGCTGAACAAGGCCATCGCCGACGGCACGCCGTGGCGTGATGCCTTCGCGGCGACCCAGAAGGCCGTCGTGGACGACATGAAGAAGTCGGGCTACGAGGTCGCGAACGACTGATCCACGTCGCAGTCCCGACCCGAACCGGGTCGGAACCCGACGGACGTGGCCCGGCCTTTCGGGCCGGGCCGCGTCGCCCCCTCCAGCCGGGTCCTCGGCACACCACACGGACAGGAAAGAAGCGTTCCCCGTGACAACAAGTGATCTCGCGCCCATCGAGGCGTCGGTCGCGAGCGCTCCGCGCCGCGGCGGGCGCCCGACGACCGGGCGGCGTTCCGGGGTGCGGCTGGCGCCGTACCTCTTCGCCGGCCCCGCCGTCGTCCTCTACGTCGTGTTCATGCTCATCCCCGTGCTGTACGCCATCTGGCTCAGCCTCCGCGCGTACCGCCTGCAGGCCGGCGGCACGTTCGGGCGCCGGGTCGAGGTGTTCGTCGGGCTCGAGAACTACGTCGCCGTGCTCTCCGACCCCGAGCTCCTCGCCAGCTTCGGCCGCCTGGCGATCTACGGCCTCATCGCCGTTCCGCTGACCCTCGGGCTCGCGCTGCTCTTCGCGCTGCTGCTCGACGTGCCCGCCGTTCGCGCCAAGCGGTTCTCCCGCACGGCCATCTTCATCCCGTACGCGGTGCCCGGCGTCGTGGCCGCGCTCATGTGGGGCTTCATGTACCTGCCGAGCACGAGCCCGTTCTCCTACCTCACCGAGCAGGCCGGCTGGGGACCGATCCCGTTCCTCACCGGGTCCGGGCTGTTCGGTTCGCTCGCCAACATCGCCATCTGGGGCGGCGTCGGCTTCAACATGATCATCATCTACACGTCGCTGCGCGGCATCCCGGACGAGCTGTACGAGGCCGCCCGCCTCGACGGTGCGAACGAGCTGCAGATCGCGCTGCGCGTCAAGATCCCGCTCGTCGGCCCTGCCATCCTCCTCACCACCGTGTTCGCCCTCATCGGCACCCTGCAGCTGTACGGCGAGCCCATGACGCTGAAGCCGATGACGAACGACATCAGCCAGACCTGGGCGCCGCTCATGACCATCTACCGCGACGCGTTCCTCACCGACAACCTGCCCGCCGCGGCCGCGTCGTCGACCATCCTGGCGCTCGGCACGGTGGCCCTGTCGCTGCTCATCCTCGGCATCGTGAACCGCAAGAGATTCGGAGCCCGCTCATGACCGCAACAAGCGTCCGCGTGCCGCTGTCCGCGGAGCGACGAGCCGCGAAGCCGCGCGCGTGGGGGGCCATCCTCCCGACCGTGATCCTGGTGATCGGCGCGATCTACTGCCTGATCCCGGTGATCTGGGTGTTCATCGCCTCCACGAAGTCGCGGGGCGAGCTGTTCACGACGTTCTCGTTCGCCCCCGGCACCGGCCTGCTCTCCAACCTCGCCGACCTGTTCGCCTACGGCGGCGGTCAGTTCGGCATGTGGGCGGCCAACTCCGTGCTCTACGCCGGGGTCGGCGGCGTCGTCTCGACCCTCGTGTCGGCCGCCGCGGGGTACGCCCTCGCGAAGTTCGACTTCCGTGGCCGGGACCTCATCTTCTACTCGATCCTCGCCGGCGTGCTGATCCCCGGTATCACGCTCGCCGTGCCGCAGTACCTCCTGCTGTCCCAGATCGGGCTGGCCGGCGGCCCGCTGTCGGTGCTGCTGCCGAGCATCATCAGCCCGTTCGGCATCTACCTCTCCCGCGTCTTCGCCGCGTCGGCGATCCCGCAGGAGATCCTCGAGGCCGGCCGCATCGACGGCGCGTCCGAGTGGCGCATCTTCCGGCTGATCGTGCTGCCGATCATGCTGCCCGGCATGGTGACGGTGTTCCTGCTGCAGTTCGTCGGCATCTGGAACAACTTCCTGCTGCCGTTCGTCATGCTGTCGAACCAGGGCGACTATCCCCTCACCGTGGGCCTCTACACCCTGCTCGCCAAGGGATCCGGCGCGCCGGCCCTGTACTCGCTCGCGATCATCGGCGCCGCGGTGTCGATCATCCCGCTCATCTGCCTCGTGCTGTTCCTGCAGCGCTTCTGGCGTCTCGACCTGATCTCCGGAGGACTCAAGGGATGACCCGCACCACCTGGCCCACGAACGGACTCAGCTACGGCGGGGACTACAACCCCGACCAGTGGTCGCCGGAGACGTGGGAGGAGGACATCCGCCTCATGACCGAGGCGCGGGTGAACATCGTCACGCTCGGCGTCTTCTCGTGGGGCAACTACGAGCCCGAGGAGGGCCGCTTCGAGTTCGAGTGGCTCGACACGGTCTTCGACCTCCTGCACGCCGCCGGCATCGCGGTCGACCTCGCGACGCCCACGGCCGCCCCGCCCATCTGGTTGCACCAGAAGCACCCGGAGATCCTGCCCGTGACCCGCGAGGGCGCGCGGTACTGGCAGGGTGGCCGCCTCGGCTGGTGCGCGAGCACCCCGGTCTGGCGCGAGCAGGCGTTGCGCATCGTCGAGGTGCTCGCCACCCGTTACGCCTCGCATCCCGCCCTGAGGATGTGGCACGTCAGCAACGAGCTCGGTGGCGGAAACCGGCTCTGCTACTGTGACGAGTCCGCCGCGCACTTCCGGCGCTGGCTCACCGAGAAGTACGGGACCATCGACGCGCTGAACCAGGCCTGGGGCACGGCGTTCTGGGGCCACCGTTACGTCGACTTCGCGCAGGTGCTGCCGCCGCGCGACAGCGAGACCGTGCCGAACCCCGGCCTGAAGCTCGACTTCGAGCGCTTCGCGTCCGCGGCCCTGCTCGAGCACTTCGAGGCCGAGGCCGCCGTGCTGCGCCGCATCACGCCCGACCTGCCCATCACGACGAACTTCATGGTGAGCAGCAACCCGAGCGTCGTGGACTACGCCCGCTGGGCGCCGCGGATGGACGTGCTGGCCAACGACCACTACACGATCGGCAGGGACGACGCCCGCGAGCAGGAGCTGGCCATGAGCGCCGACCGGATGCGCGGCATGCGCCCCGACGCGCCGTGGCTGCTCATGGAGCACTCCACGAGTGCCGTCAACTGGCAGCAGCGCAACCGCGCGAAGCTGCCGGGGGAGCTCGTGCGGAACAGCCTCGGGCACGTCGCCCGCGGGTCCGACGGCGCGCTGTTCTTCCAGTGGCGCGCGTCGACCGCGGGCGCGGAGCAGTTCCACTCGGCGATGGTGCCGCACGCCGGCACCCGGTCGAAGATCTGGGCCGACGTCTGCGAGCTCGGCCGCAGCCTGGAGGCGCTGCGCGAGGTCACCGGCACGCTCGTCGAGCCGGCGCGGGTCGCGATCCTCATGGACGACGAGTCCCAATGGGCGTGGAAGGCGGGGCCGAAGCCGGTGAACGACGAGCCGGTCTGGAAGGCCGCGCGCGACGCGCACCGGGCGCTCTTCGACGCCAACGTGCTCGCCGACGTCGTGCCGCCGTGGGCCGACCTCTCCCGGTACCGCGTCGTCGTGGTCCCCGGCCTGTTCCTGGCGGCCGACGACACGGCGCAGGCCGTGCGCGCGTTCGCCGAGGGCGGCGGCCACGTGCTCGTGACCTACCTCTCCGGCATCGTGGATGCGACGAACCGCGTCCGCGCGGGCGGGTACCCGGGTGCCTTCCGCAATCTGCTCGGTGTGCTGTCCGAGGAGTTCTTCCCCCTGCTCGACGACGGCGGGCTCGTGCTCGACAACGGCTGGGCGGCGGGCCGCTGGAGCGAGCTCGTGCACGCCGACGAGGCGGAGGTCGTGGCCCGCTACGCCGACGGCGACCTCGCGGGCTCCCCGGCCGTCACCCGGCGGACCCTCGACGGCGGGGGATCGGCCTGGTACGTGTCCACCGAACTCGACCGCGCCGCACTCGCCGAGCTGCTGTCCGGCATCCTCGCCGACGCGGGCGTGTCCCCGACGGCCGAGGTGCCGAGCGGCGTCGAGGCGGTGCGCCGCATCGGTGACGACGGCTCGTTCCTGTTCCTGCTGAACCACGGCGCGACCCGCGTGCGCGTACCGGGCTCCGGCCACGAGCTGCTCTCCGGTCGCGACGTCGAGGGAGGTCTCGACCTCGAGCCCGGCGGCTACGCGGTGCTGCGCGAGCGGTGAGCGGAGCGGCGGCCGGGGGGTGTTCCACCCGGCCGTCAGCCGCCCAGCGCGACCACGAGGGTGAGCAGCGCGAGCGCGAGCGACAGCGGGACCATGGTTCGCCGCTCCGCCCGCGACCGCGACGCCGCGTTCATCCCGATTCCCAGCAGGAAGTACGCCGCGAGCACCCAGACGGCGACGGCCGCGAACGAACCGGGGAGCAGGGCGACGAGGTCGGCCCGGCGCAGCACGATCAGGGCGAACGCCGCATACAGCACGAGGGAGACGACGCTGCCGATCCGCTTGCCGCGGGGGAGGACACGGTCGCGGCCGCCCCAGGCGAGGTGACCGAGCGGCGCCCCCGCGATGAGCGCCACCTGGAAGAGGGCGAGCCCGGCCAGGAGGACGCAGAACGCGACCGCGGCGGCGGGGACGAGACCCTCGAGCACCGGGATCACGCCGTGCCGCCGTCGGTGAACCCGGTGAGCCCGTCGAGCGTGGCGAGCGCCTCGTCGGCCCAGGCGATCGTCGCTCGGGCGCCGTGCTCGCCCGCCGACACCGTGAGCAGGATGTAGGGGGCCTGGTCCGCGAGCGACGCGTCCGCCTCCACCTCCGCTCGGGCGCGGGCGAGGTCGGTGAGCTGATGCAGCGCGGCCTCCCGCCGCTCCCGCACCAGTTCCCGGCATCGGTCGGGCCCGAGCTGCCGGCCGAAGAACAGCCGGAGCAGCACCCCGTTCCTCGGCTTGACCAGCTGCGGCGGCTCGGCCAGGAGTTCCCGCAACCGCGTCACACCCGCCGGCGTGATGGCGAACCTCGACGTGCGGGCGCCCTCGTCGCGACGCCCGACGAGGTCCTCCCGCTCGAGCCGGGCCAGCGCGGGGTAGATCTGGCCGAAGCTCTCGCTCCAGAAGTGCCCGAGCGTCGACACGATCTCCTCGCGCAGGGCGTAGCCGGTCATGGGCCGGATGCTCAGGGCGCCGAGCACGGCGGTCTGGGTCTGGTCGGATCTGGTCACTCATGCCGCCGTTCGTCGTCTAGGTCTATATCTACTAGATATAGTGACGGTGGTCAACGCCCGGCTCGCGCTCCCTATGCAGAGGGGCGCGGCGGGGGGAAGATTTTTCCGTGACCATGCGCGCAGAGGGACCCGTCCGGACCGGTCGTCGCCGCCCGAGGAGCGGCGGAGGGGCGGTGATCGCCACTGCGGTGTCGGCGCTCGCGCTCGCCGGCTGCGTCGGCCTCCCCGCACCGACCGCGACGGAGTCGGCGGCGCCGTCCCCGTCGCCCACGCCGTCGGCGCGCGCCGGCTCCGCCGAGCAGGGCGAGGAGATGAGCATTCCCGACATCGTGCGCTCGGTGCAGCCGTCGGTCGTCACGATCTTCACCGACGGCGGCCTGGGCAGCGGCGTCGTGTACCACGAGGACGGCCTCATCCTCACGAACGAGCACGTGGTGCGTGGCAACACCGGCGTCGAGGTGGCGTTCGCCGACGGCCGGCGGGTGGACGGCACGGTCACGGCGACGGACCCGATCACCGACCTCGCGCTGGTCCAGGCGGAGCGGGAGGATCTCCCTGCCGCGGAGTTCGCGTCGAGCCTGCCCGTGATCGGCGAGCTCGCCGTGGTGATCGGCTCCCCGCTGGGCTTCGAGAACACCGCGACGTCCGGCATCGTGTCGGGCCTGCACCGCGAGATCCCCGGCTCCGCGTCGAGCAGCCAGTCCCTCGTGGACCTCATCCAGACCGACGCGGCCATCAGCCCCGGCAACTCGGGGGGAGCCGTGGTGAACGGCCGGGGTCAGATCATCGGCATCAGCGAGGCCTACATCCCGCCGTCTGCCGGAGCGGTCGCCCTCGGTTTCGCCATCCCGTCCCCGACCGCGACCGAGGTGGCCGAGGAGCTGATCGAGGACGGCACCGCGGATCACGCCTTCATGGGACTCGTGCCGGGCGCGATCACGCCGCAGATCGCCGAGCAGCTCAGCCTGAGCGACACGACCGGGGCGATCGTGCTCTCGGTGTCGAACGGCGGACCGGCGGCGGCCGCCGGCATTCGCCCGGGCGACGTCGTGACCGCGATCGAGGGCGAGGACATCGGCTCGCCGGAGGACCTGCTCGCCGCGCTCCGGCAGCAGGATCCCGGGGACCGGGTCGGCGTCGACGTGCGGCGGGGCGACGAGGAGCAGACCCTCGACGTGACCCTGACCGACCGTCCGGCGGCCTAGCCGGGGCCTGTTCCCGCTGCGCGGCCTAGTCGGGCCGGTTCGTCCGCGGTCGCTCGGGTCGGCTCGCGGGGACGTGGTCGGAGTCCATGCCGGTCGCGCGTCCCGGGCAGTGCGTGCTCTCGCACGCCGGCTCGCGGCCGGGCTTCCCGGCGCGAGGATCCCGGGCCGCTCGGCCGCCGCCGCCGCCCGCCGCGATGCCCGCCACCAGATGGGGGGCGATGACCTCGGCCCACTGACGGAAGCCTGCGGGGGAGCGGTACCGGCCCTTGTGCGCGTCCGTCGGGGCGGGCATCGGGGCGAAAACCGCCTGCGGCTCGCTCTCGCAGACCTCGCGCACGATGTCGTTCAGTCGGCTCCCGTGGCGTTCCGCGATGCCGCCGAGCACGGCGGACCGGAACGCGGGGATGGAGCGGATCGGCTGAGTCCCGGCGAGCACGATCTGCGCCGAGCGCGGGCCGGCCGCCCGCAGGCCGCGGATCAGCGCGACCAGGTCCTGGTGCCAGGCCCGCGGCGAGCGGAGCGTGACCGCCTCGCGCGCGCCGGTCACCACGATCACCGCGTCGACGCGCAGGTCGCGGTCCGCGAGCACGGACAGGGCGCCCTCGAGGGCGAGCTCCCGGTCGACGACGACGGTGACATCGATGCCGCGGCCCGTCCCGGCCGCGAGCAGGCGGGCGAGCTGCCCCGGGAGGGCGAGGTCCTGGCAGCGGACACCCCAGCCCACCAGGGGGCCGGCGCCGCCGAGGAGGAGGATCCGGGCCGGACGGGGCCCGCAGGCGTGCGCCGTCGTGTCCTCGGGGCGGGGGAGGAAGTCGTTCGCGGTGAGGCCGCGGCGGTACCAGGCGCGCATGAAGGGGGACAGCGCCGCGTGGCACAGGGCGGTCGTCAGGTCTCCGGGCCGGTATGCGCTGCTGTCTCGCTGAGCGTCGGCCGGCACGCCGCCGAGGGAACCGGGCGAACCCGTGTTAGCGCTCATCGAGCGCGCACGGGGCATCGGTGTCGACATGGCGCGATGCTCCCCCCGGGCTCGGCTGCGGACGTCGGTCGCACTGATAGTGCGCTAACATCCTAGGCATCCTGCCTGGGTAGAGGGTGGTGATCGCGCCGCCCGGCCTGCCGGTGCCGGTCGTCAGGACGCGGAGCGGCCCGGGGACGCCGGCGGGGGAGCGGTGCTCGCCCGGACGACGAGCGAGTGCTCGGGAAGCGCCCGATCCGTCCGGCGCTCGCCCGCGATGTTCGCGATCACCTCGCGGGCGCACACGCGGCCCACCTCGAAGAAGTCGAGCCGCACGGTGGTCAGACCGGGGCGGAAGTACTCGGCGAACGGCACGTCGTTGAAGCCGACGATGCTCACGTCCTCGGGCACCCGCACGCCGCGGTCGGCGAGGGCCTTGCAGGCGCCGAGCGCCACGTCGTCGTTCGACGCGAACACCGCGGTGATCGACGGGTCCGCCGCGATCCGGAGGCCGGCCTCGTAGCCCGAGGCGGCCGTCCAGTCGCTCGGAAGCACCGGCGGGACGACGCGGCCGGCGCGTCTCAGCTCGTTCGACCAGCCCTCTCTGCGCCCCCGGTCCGTCGTCCAGTCGGACCGCCCGGAGATGTACCAGACCGTGTCGTGGCCGAGCTCGAGCAGGTGACGGGTGGCGAGGGCACCGCCGGACGCCTCGTCGAGGGAGAGCACGCCCGGCCGGTCGTCGCCCTCGGGTCCGAACAGCACGACGGGCACGCTGGTCTTCAGGTCGCCGATCGCCTCCTCGGCGGCCGCGAGCGACGTGAGGAGCACGATGCCGGCGACCCCGGCCGCGAGGTGATGCTGCACCGCCTCGCGGAGCCGTGGTCCGCTCACCTTCTCGATGGTGATCACGCTGGTGCCGTACCCGTGGTCCCAGTCCTCCTCGGTGATGCCGTAGAGCATCGCCGTGTTGGCGTGCAGGGGCATCCCGAGCGCCACGACGCCGACGTTCATGGCCCGGTTGCCCGCCAGGGCCCGCGCCGCGACGTTGGGGTGGTAGCGCAGCTGCTGGATTGCGCGCTCGACCCGCTCCCGCACCTCCGGGGTCACGTTGGTCTTGCCGTTCACCACGCGCGACACCGTCTGCTGGGAGACGCCGGCGAGGCGGGCGACGTCCGCCATGCGCGGCGTGGTGGCGGCCGCGCCCCTAACCACGGGACTCGGCGCCCGGGCGGTGCGACGTCTTCACCCGTCGATGCTAGCGAGATCGGGCGCCGTGTCGTGACCGCGGGAGGCGCGCCGCGTTCCCGGGCGCGGCCTGTCGGCCGCGCATCACCATGCGCGCGTATTCTTCTGCAAGCAGCACCGCTCACCCCAGCCCGCCCGATCCTTGGAGTACCCCCTGGACGCTCACGACAGCGCATCCGCCCTTCCCCCGCTCGAGAACTTTCGCGGGGTGCTGTTCGACCTCGACGGCGTGCTCACGCCGACGGCCGACATCCACATGCTCGCCTGGCGCACGCTGTTCACCGAGGTCTTCGTGGAGAAGGGGGTCGACGGGCCCTACACGGACGACGACTACTACCGGTACCTCGACGGGAAGACCCGCTACGAGGGGGTCGCCGGGCTGCTCGCGTCGCGCGGCATCGAGCTGCCCTGGGGCTCGGCGGACGATCCCTCGAGCGCCGACACCGTGAGCGGTGTGGGCAACCGGAAGAACGACGTCTTCACCCGGGTGCTGACCGAGCAGGGCATCGCCCCCTACCCGGGCTCGCTCGCGCTGGTCCGCCGGCTGCACGGGGAGGGCGTTCCCATGGGCGTCGTCTCCAGCTCCAAGAACGCGCGGTGGGTGCTGACCGCCGCCGGACTCCTGGACTTCTTCCCCGTCATCGTCGACGGCGTCGTCGCCGCCGAGGAGCACCTGGCGAGCAAGCCGGCCGGCGACATGTTCGTACACGGCGCCCGCGGCATCGGCGTCGAGCCCGCCGAGGCCGTGGTGTTCGAGGACGCCATCTCCGGCGTCGCCGCGGGCCGAGCGGGGGGCTTCGGCCTCGTCGTCGGCGTGGACCGCGGTGCGGGGGAGTCCGCCCTGCGGCAGTCCGGAGCCCACGTCGTCGTCGACGACCTCGCGGCCTTCCTGGGCGGCGAGCGATGAGCCCCACGGGAGACGGGGCACGGCCCGGCGAACCGCGCCAGCCGGAGCTCGACCGCGACCGGTTCCCGGTCGACCCCTGGCGCCTGACCGAGCTGCGCTACGAGCCGGGCGACACGAGCGTCGCCGAGACCCTGTTCGCCGTGGGCAACGGCTTCCTCGGCTTCCGCGGCAACAACGCGGAGGGACGCCGGGCGCACGAGCACGGCACGTTCGTGAACGGCCTGCACGAGACCTGGAAGATCCGCCACCCGGAGAGCGCCTACGGGTTCGCCGAGGTCGGCCAGACGATCGTCAACGCGCCGGACAGCAAGATCATGCGCCTGTACGTCGACGACGAGCCGCTCGCGCTCGACGAGGCCGACCTACTCGACTACTCCCGCACGCTCGACTTCCGCGACGGCGTGCTGCGCCGCGAGATCCTCTGGCTCACCCCCGCGGGCAAGCGCGTGCGCGTCACGTCGAGCCGCATGGTCTCCTTCCCCGAGCGGCACCTTGCGATCATGTCGCTCGAGGTCACGCTGCTCGACTCCGATGCGCCCATCACGGTGTCCTGCCAGCTCCTCAACCGGCAGGACGGCGAGGACGAGTACGCGGGGAGCGGCGGCGGTGGCGACACGAAGATCCTCAACGACCCGCGGAAGGCCCAGCGGGTGTCCGAGCGGGTGTTCGAGCCGCACGAGCACTGGCAGAACGACGGCCGCAGCGTGCTGAGCTACCGGATCGCGAACTCGGGCATGACGCTCGCCGTCGCCGCGGACCACAGCATCGACACGGAGAACGAGTACAGCGTCGAGCACTACTGCGACGAGGACATCGCCAAGACCGTGTACTCGGTGGCGGCGAAGCAGGGCGCACCGGTGCGGGTGACCAAGACGGTGAGCTACCACAGCTCGCGCCGCACCCCGACCCGCGAGCTCATCGACCGGTGCCAGCGCACGCTCGACCGCACGCGTGCCGAGGGTGTGGAGCTGCAGTACCGGAAGCAGCGCGAGTGGCTCGACGACTACTGGGCGCGCTCGGACGTCGAGATCCCCGGCCACGACGACGTGCAGCAGGCCGTGCGGTGGAACCTCTTCCACCTCGCGCAGGCCGCCGCGCGGGCCGACGGCCTCGGCATCCCGGCCAAGGGCCTGACCGGGAGCGGCTACAGCGGTCACTACTTCTGGGACACCGAGATCTACGTCGTTCCCTACCTCTCCTACACGAGCCCGATCTGGGCTCGGAACGCGCTGCGCAGCCGCGCGACCATGCTGCCGCTCGCCCGGGAGCGCGCCCGCGCGCTCAACGAGGCGGGCGCGCTCTTCCCCTGGCGCACCATCAACGGCGAGGAGGCCTCCGCCTACTACGCCGCGGGGACCGCGCAGTACCACATCAACGCCGACATCACGTATGCCCTCGCGAAGTACGTCGACGCGACGGGCGACGTCGACTTCCTCGCGGAGGGCGCCGTCGACATCGCCGTGGAGACGGCGCGCATGTGGATGACGCTCGGCTTCTGGCGCCACAACGGCGACTCCACGTTCGAGATCCACGGCGTCACCGGACCGGACGAGTACACGACCGTCGTCAACAACAACCTCTACACGAACGTGATGGCGCGCTTCAATCTGCGCTACGCACGCAAGGTGGTGCGGGCCATCGAGCGCGCGCGGCCCGACGCGTACGACCGCATGGTGACCCGGCTGCGGCTGCGCCGCGAGGAGCTCGACGAGTGGGAGCGCGCCGCCTCCACGATGGCGATCCCGTACTCCGAGGCGCTCGAGATCCACCCGCAGGACTCGCACTTCCTCGAGCGCGAGGTGTGGGACCTGGCCGCCACCCCCGAGGAGCAGAAGCCCCTCATGCTGCACTTCCACCCGCTGGTGATCTACCGGTTCCAGGTGCTGAAGCAGGCGGACGTCGTGCTCGCCCTGTTCCTCCAGGGCGACCAGTTCACCCAGCGCGAGAAGCTCGCCGACTTCGACTACTACGACCCGCTGACCACGAGCGACTCCTCGCTCTCCAACGTGGTGCAGTCGATCATCGCGGCGGAGATCGGCTACCGGGACCTGGCGCTCAAGTACTTCCTGCACACCGCGTTCATCGACCTCGCCGACCTGCACAACAACACCGCGGACGGCGTGCACGTCGCGTCGGCCGGCGGGGTGTGGAGCGCGCTCGTCAACGGGTTCGGCGGCATGCGCGACTACGACGGCACGCTGTCCTTCGACCCGCGGCTGCCCACGGACTGGCCGGAGCTCAGCTTCCGGCTCATCTGGCACGGCACGAGGATCCTGGTCACGCTGCGGACGGAGTCCATGCGCGTCTCGGTGATCGAGGGCGGGGGCGGGGTCTCGTTCCGCGTCCGCGGCACGACGTACCGGGTGTCGGCGGAATCGGACATCGAGATCCGGCTCGACGGCCAGGGCCCCGTGCTCGAGGGCGCCCCGTCGCAGGACACGAATTCGCGCTACCGCCGCGAGGACGGCAGCATCATGCGACCGTCGATGCCCACGGTGACCGACTCGATCCCCGTCATCGGGGCCTGACCGCCGGCGACACCCTCACCGGCCTGGCGCTTACTTGACGCATCAAGTAAGGCGCTAGGCTTGCGGCATGGACGAGGAGCACTGGCTGACCGCGGAGCAATTGGCCGCCTGGAAGAAGCTCGTGGCGGTCGTCGCCCTCGCGCCCGGCGTGCTCGATGCGCAGCTGCAGCGGGACGCCGACCTCACCCACTTCGAGTACTTCACGCTCGCGATGCTGTCCGAGGCGCAGGACCGCACGCTGCGCATGACGGCGCTCGCCTCCCGCACGAACGCGACCCTGTCGCGCCTGTCGCACGTGGTGTCGCGGCTGGAGGACAGGGGGTACGTCCGGCGTGCGCCCTGCCCCTCGGACCGCCGGGCCACGAACGCCACCCTCACCGAGGACGGCTGGAGCAAGGTCGTCGCGACGGCCCCCGGTCACGTGGACACCGTGCGCACCAGGGTCCTCGCCGCGCTGGACGAGCGCGACGTCGCCGACCTCGACCGGGTGATGACACGCGTCCTCTCGCGGCTCGACCCGGAGGGTCGTTTCCTCTCGGGCGGCTGACGGGGAACTCCCAGGCGTTCGCCCCGCTTGGGGGCCACCGTCGCACCCCGGCGCATGCGGTGCGGCCGATATCCTGACCACGCGGACCGGTCCGCCCCGGTAGGAGGATGCAATGGTTGAGTCGCCGCTCGCGAGGGTGCGGGAAGCACGTCGTCGTTCGGCCCTGCGCTGGCGGGCCCTGCCCGTCGTCGTCGGCACCTCGGTGCTGCTCGCCCTGTCCACGGCGACGCCCGCCTCCGCCCACGACGCGCTCGAGACCGCCGCACCGGCAGCAGACTCCACGGTCACCGAGACGCTGAGCGGCGTGTCCCTCGGCTTCACCGAGGACCTTCTCGTGATCGGTGACGACGCGAGCGGCTTCGCGATCCAGGTCACGGACGAGGACGACCGGCACTACGAGAGCGGCTGCGTGACCCTGGACGGGCCCACCGCGGGCACCCAGATCGCGCCGGGTCCGGCGGGTACCTACGAGGTCGTCTGGCAGGTCGTGTCGAGCGACGGGCACCCGACGAGCGGCTCCTACACGTTCACCTACTCGCCGGCCGAGGCGGGACCGCAGAGCAACCACACCATCGCCCCGCTCTGCGGGGACGCCTGGGCGGGGACCCCGCGGGACGACGCCGCTCCGCTGCCGACGCTGAGCGCCGACCCGGCCGCCCCGATCGAGACCGCGGCGCCCGAGGTGCCGCTGGAGACGCCGGCCGCGGAGGACACCCCCGCCCCGGGCGAGGACCCGGCCGCGAGCGAGCCGCCCGCCGCGGGCGAGACGCCTGCCCCGAGCGACACGGCGGCCGCCGACGAGACCCCGGCCCCCGGCGACGGTGACGGCGAGGATGCGGAAGCCGCGTCCTCCGCCGTGCCGCTGTGGGCCATCGTGCTCGGCGGCCTCGCCGCGCTCGGCCTGATCGCCGCGGTGATCGTGCTCACCCTGCGCCGCAGCCGCCGTCTCCCGGGCGAGAACGACCCCACCGTCTGACGACCCCGCGGGAGAACCGCTCGCCGCCGAGCCCGGCGCCTCCCGCGCCCGACGACTCGGGCGCCGACGACCGGGCGCGCGACGGGTATCGCTAGGATGGTGCCCACAACCGAATACGAGACCACGAACGCGATGCGGGAGAGCCCGGACACCGGGCACCGAAGGAGCAAGCCTCCCCGCCAATCTCTCAGGTAACACGTACCGCATCGACCTGGTCGCTCTGAAAAGCAGGGCCCCTGCGGCCCTCGCCCACGGTGAAAGCCGGCAGCGCCTCGGGCGCCGCCGCGCGAAACTCTCAGGCAGATGACAGAGGGGGAGTTCTTTCCCGGGCCGCGCCCTCGCGCGTGCCCGCCGCCGTCGACGGGAGAACTCGTGTCCGATCCCCGCCCCACCGCTTCCGCCCGCTTCTCGCCGCTGCATGACGTGCACGTGGCGGCGGGCGCCTCGTTCACCGACTTCGCCGGCTGGCAGATGCCCGTCCGCTACTCGAGCGACCTCGCCGAGCACCGGGCCGTGCGCACCGCCGCCGGGCTCTTCGACCTCTCGCACATGGCGGAGGTCAGCGTCACCGGTCCCGACGCCGGGGCATTCCTCGACTACGCGCTCGCGGGCAAGCTCTCGGCGATCGCCGTCCTGCAGGCGAAGTACAGCCTGCTGCTCAACGAGCGGGGCGGCGTGATCGACGACCTCGTCGTCTACCGCACCGGCGAGCACGAGTTCCTCGTGGTCGCGAACGCGGGCAACCGGGACGCGGCCGTGCAGGCGCTCACCGAGCGCGCCACCGCGTTCGAGGCGGTGACGGTCGAGGACATCAGCGACCGCGTCGCCCTCATCGCCGTGCAGGGTCCGGCGTCGCGCGCCATCCTCGAGGCGACCGAGGGGCTCGAGACGACGGACCCGCTCTCGTCCGTGCGGTACTACCGCACGACGGGCGCCACCTTCGGCGGCGGCACCGTGCTGATCGCCCGCACTGGCTATACGGGCGAGGACGGCTTCGAGCTGTACGTCGACGCGCCGGACGCGGCGGCGCTCTGGGCCGCCCTCGCGGCGGCCGGCCAGGACCACGGGCTGATCCCGGCGGGGCTCGCGGCTCGGGACACGCTGCGGCTCGAGGCGGGCATGCCGCTCTACGGGCACGAGCTCGGGCCGGACACCTTCCCCGCGCAGGCGGGCCTCGGCGGGGTCGTCGCGCTCGGCAAGGAGAGCGACTTCATCGGCCGCCACGCCAGCGAGCACGGGCCGGACCCGGTGGCGCGCAGGCTGGTCGGGCTCTCCGCCGAGGGGCGGCGCGCCGGCCGTGAGGGCTACCCCGTGTACGCGTCCGCCGACGCCGAGGCCGTCTTCGACGCGCTCGAGGGCATGGTGGAGCCGGCGGGCGTCATCACGAGTGGCGCCCTCTCGCCGACGCTCGGGCACCCGATCGCCATGGCGTACGTCGATCCCTCGCTCGCCGCCGTGGGCACCCGGCTGTTCGTCGACGTGCGCGGCACCCGGATCCCCGCGACCGTCGTCGCGCTCCCGTTCTACCGGCGCGCCGCCGTCTAGGCGTCACGCCGCTCTTCTTCTCCCTCTTCTTCTCCCTCTTTTCCTCTCTCTCGAACCTCTCCCTCACACCGACGCACGAAGGACGCTGCCGTGACCGATCAGGACAACCTCAAGTACACCGCCGAGCACGAGTGGGTGAGCATCGACGGCGACATCGCGACCGTCGGCATCACCGCGTACGCCGCCGACAAGCTGGGCGATGTGGTCTACATCGACCTGCCCGCCGTGGGCGCCGAACTCTCCGGCGGAACGGTCGTGGGCGAGATCGAGTCGACCAAGTCGGTCGGCGAGCTGTTCGCTCCCATCGACGGCACCGTGACCGAGGTCAACGATTCCGTCGTCGACGCGCCCGACCTCGTGAACAGCGAGCCCTTCGGCGCCGGCTGGCTGCTCCGCGTGCGGTTCACGAACCTCCCCGAGCTGCTCTCCGCCGCCCAGTACCGCGAGCTGGTGGGCGAGTGATGGCCGAGTCCGCGACCTTCGACCTCGGCGCGTTCGGCAGCAGGCACATCGGCATCGACCGCGACGCGCGCGGCGTGATGCTCGCCGCGCTCGGCTACGACTCCGTCGACGCCCTCCTCGAGGCCGCCGTACCGCCCGCCATCGGGGTCGGCAACTTCCGCGCGCCGGGCGAGTCGATCCTGCCGCCCGCCGCGACCGAGCGCGAGGCGCTGCGCGAGCTGCGCGGCCTGGCGAGCCGGAACACCGTGCGCGCCTCGCTGATCGGGCTGGGCTACTACGACACCATCACGCCCGCCGTGATCAAGCGGAACGTGCTCGAGAACCCGAGCTGGTACACGGCGTACACGCCGTACCAGCCGGAGATCTCCCAGGGCCGCCTCGAGGCGCTGCTCAACTTCCAGACCATGGTGTGCGACCTCACCGGCCTCACGACCGCCAACGCCTCCATGCTCGACGAGGGCACGGCCGTGGTCGAGGCCATGCTGCTCGCCCGCCGCGCGTCCAAGTCGCCGTCGACCCGCTTCCTCGTGGACCGGGACACGCTCCCGCAGACCAAGGCGCTGCTCGTGAACCGGGCCGAGGCCGTGGGTATCGAGCTCGTCGAGTTCACCGTGCCCGACGTCCACGCCACCGACATGGATGCGGCGGACGCCGAGCAGACCGACGCGCTTCCCGAGCTCGCCGACGGGGCCTTCGGCGTACTCGTGCAGTACCCCGGCGCCTCCGGTCGCATCGCCGACCCCGCGCGGATCTTCGCCGCGGCGAAGGCCCAGGGCGCGATCGCCGTCGCGGCCGCCGACCTGCTCGCCCTCACGCTGCTGACCTCGCCCGGCGAGCTCGGCGCGGACATCGCGGCGGGCACCACCCAGCGCTTCGGCGTGCCCATGGGCTTCGGCGGGCCGCACGCGGGCTATCTCGCGGTGCGTGCCGGCCTGGAGCGCCAGCTCCCCGGGCGCCTCGTCGGCGTCAGCCAGGACGCGGACGGCCGCCCCGCCTACCGCCTCTCCCTGCAGACGCGCGAGCAGCACATCCGCCGCGAGAAGGCCACGTCGAACATCTGCACCGCGCAGGTGCTGCTCGCCGTCATGGCGAGCATGTACGCCGTCTACCACGGCCCGGACGGCCTGCGCCGGATCGCGAGCGACGTCGCGTCCCGCGCCCAGCGGCTCGCCGCGGCGTTGCGCACCCTCGGCCACGAGCCGCTCTCGAGTGCGTTCTTCGACACCCTGCGTTACCGGGTGCCGGGGGAGGCGGCCGCGATCGCCGGCCGCGCCCACGAGCTCGGCGTGAACCTGCACGTCGTGGACGCCGACACGCTCGGCATCTCGGTGGACGAGGCGACGGAGGACGTCACGCTCGCCGCCGTGCTCCGGGCGTTCGGGGGAGGAGGCGACGCGTCGATCGACCCGGCGCCGCGCCGCGAGACGCTGCCCGACGTGCCCGTCGAGCTGCTGCGCTCCAGCCCGTACCTCACCCACCCCGTCTTCAACACGCACCGCTCCGAGACGGCCATGATGCGGTACCTCAAGTACCTGGCCGACAAGGACTACGCGCTCGACCGCGGCATGATCCCGCTCGGCTCGTGCACCATGAAGCTCAACGCCGCCACGGAGATGGAGGCGGTGACCTGGAGCGAGTTCGCGAACATCCACCCGTTCGCGCCCGCCGAGGACGTGGCCGGCTACCTCGAGCTGATCACCCAGCTGGAGCGCTGGCTCGCCGACGTCACCGGCTACGACACGGTCTCCCTGCAGCCCAACGCGGGCAGCCAGGGCGAGCTCGCGGGTCTGCTCGCCATCCGCGGCTACCACCGCGCGAACGGCGACGACGCGCGCACGGTGTGCCTGATCCCGTCCAGCGCGCACGGCACGAACGCCGCCAGCGCGGTGCTCGCGGGCCTCCGCGTCGTGGTCGTCGCCTGCGACGAGCTGGGCAACGTCGACCTCGACGACCTGCGCGCCAAGGTGGCCGCCCACGCGGACACGCTGGCTGCGCTGATGATCACGTACCCGTCCACGCACGGCGTGTACGAGCACGAGGTGAGCGCCATCTGCGATGCGGTGCACGAGGCCGGCGGCCAGGTGTACGTCGACGGCGCGAACCTCAACGCGCTGCTCGGCTTCGCCCGGTTCGGCGACTTCGGCGGAGACGTCTCGCACCTCAACCTGCACAAGACGTTCTGCATCCCGCACGGCGGTGGCGGACCCGGCGTCGGCCCGGTCGCGGCCAAGGCGCACCTCGCCCCGCACCTGCCCGGACACGCGTTCGCTCAGCGCGCCGAGCACGCGCGCGTCGGCGAGGGCCAGGCCGCGGACGCGACCATCGAGCACGGCGGCGCGCCCGTCTCGGCGGCCCCGTACGGCAGCCCGAGCATCCTGCCGATCAGCTGGGCGTACGTGCGCATGATGGGCGCGGAGGGGCTGAAGCAGTCGACGGCCACGGCCGTGCTGTCCGCCAACTACATCGCGGCCCGCCTGCGCGAGTCCTACCCCGTGCTCTACGCGGGCGACAACGGACTGGTGGCGCACGAGTGCATCCTCGACCTGCGGCCGCTGACCGCGGCGACGGGCGTGACCGTGGACGACGTGGCGAAGCGCCTCATCGACTACGGATTCCACGCGCCCACCATGAGCTTCCCGGTGCCCGGCACGCTCATGGTCGAGCCGACGGAGAGCGAGGACCTCGCCGAGATCGAGCGGTTCATCGAGGCCATGATCGCGATCCGGGTCGAGGCCGACGCCGTGAACGGCGAGGAGGACAACCCGCTGCGCGGGGCACCGCACACGGCGGAGTCCGTCATCGCCGGCGAGTGGACCCACCCGTACAGCCGCGAGCAGGCCGTGTACCCGGTGCGGTCGCTGCGCCGCAGCAAGTACTGGCCGCCCGTGCGCCGCATCGACCAGGCGTACGGCGACCGCAACCTGTTCTGCGCCTGCCCGCCGCCGGAGGCCTTCGCTTGACCCCTCTCACCCGCCCGTGAGGTGCCCGATCCGGTTCCCGTTCCGTGAGGAACGCGACCGGATCGGGCATCTCACCGGCCGGGTGTGCTGCCGTGTGGTGTCGTGCCCTAGTGCTCCGACGCCTTTTCGGCGCCGTGGCCCGTCAGGGAGCGCACCTCCATCTCGGCGGCGAGCTCCGGCGACTCCAGCCGGCGGGTCGTCACGGTGCCGATCCAGCCCAGCAGGAAGCCCACCGGGATGGACACGATGCCGGGGTTGTTGAGCGGGAAGATCGAGAAGTCGGCGTTCGGGAACATCGACGTCTCGGCCCCGGACACCACGGGCGACAGCAGGATGAGCACGAGCGCCGTGCCGAGGCCGCCGTACATCGAGAGCACGGCACCGCGGGTGGTGAACCGCCGCCAGAACAGCGAGTACAGGATGGTCGGCAGGTTCGCGCTCGCGGCGACCGCGAAGGCGAGCGCGACGAGGAACGCGATGTTCTGCCCGTTCGCGCCGATGCCCGCGATGATCGACACGATCCCGATCACGACGACGGTGATCCGGGCGACCCGCACCTCGCCGTTCGGCGGCACGGCACCCTTGCGGATCACGCTCGCGTAGACGTCGTGCGCGAAGGAGGCCGCCGCGGTGATCGTGAGCCCGGCCACCACCGCGAGGATGGTCGCGAACGCCACGGCCGCGATGATGCCGAGCAGGATCGGTCCGCCGAGCTCGAGCGCGAGCAGGGGAGCCGCCGAGTTGACGCCACCGGGGGCGGCCAGGATCCGCTCCGACCCGATGAGCGCGCCAGCACCGTAGCCGAGCACGAGCGTGAACAGGTAGAAGATGCCGATGAGCCAGATGGCCCAGACGACGCTCCGCCTCGCCTCCTTCGCGGTGGGCACGGTGTAGAAGCGCATGAGCACGTGGGGGAGCCCGGCCGTGCCCAGCACCAGCGCGAGCGCGAGCGACAGGAAGTCCAGCCGGGTGACGCCGGTGAGCCCGTACTGGTTGCCGGGCGAGAGCACGTCGGTGGTCGCGGCGTCCGCGGCGGCGCCGAGCAGCGTCGACAGGTTGAAGCCGTGCAGCGCGAGCACCCACACCGTCATGACGGCCGCACCCGCGATGAGCAGGCACGCCTTGATGATCTGCACCCAGGTCGTGCCCTTCATACCGCCCACGAGCACGTAGACGATCATGAGCACGCCGACGACCGCGATCACCACGGACTGGCCGACCCGGTCGTCGATGCCGAGCAGCAGCGAGACGAGCCCGCCCGCGCCGGCCATCTGGGCGAGCAGGTAGAAGAAGCAGACCGCGAGCGTCGTCGTGGCCGCGGCCAGGCGCACGGGCCGCTGCTGCAGCCGGAAGGACAGCACGTCGGCCATCGTGAACTTGCCGGTGTTGCGCATCAGCTCGGCGACGAGCAGCAGCGCGACGAGCCACGCGACGAGGAAGCCGATCGAGTAGAGGAAGCCGTCGTAGCCGTTGACCGCGATGGCGCCGCAGATGCCGAGGAACGACGCCGCGGAGAGGTAGTCGCCGGCGATGGCCGTGCCGTTCTGCGGGCCGGTGAAGGATCGGCCGGCCGCGTAGTAGTCCGCGGCCGTCTTGTTGTTGCGGCTGGCGCGGAACACGATGACGAGGGTGATCGCGACGAACACCCCGAAGATCGTGATGTTGAGGATCGGGTTGCCGGTCTCCGTGGTGTTCATGCCCGGCCCTCCCCGGCGCGCTGCTCGCGGCCCTCGAGGTCGGTGCGAATCTCGGCCGCGATGGGGTCGAAGCGCGCGTTCGCGCGGTGCACGTACCAGGTCGTGATGGCGAAGGTGGTCACGAACTGACCCAGCCCGAGCAGGATGCCGACGTTCACGTTGCCGAAGACGGGCGTCGCCATGAACTCGTGCGCGTAATCGGCGAGCAGGACGTAGGCGAAGTACCAGACCAGGAACGCGATCGCGACGGGGAACACGAAGCTGCGGTGCTCGCGCTTCAGCTCCCGGAACCGCGGCGAGTCCTCGACCGCGATGTAGTCGATGGCCGCGGTGCCGACCGGGGTGACGCCGCCGGGATGCGTCTCGCCCCCGCTCGCACCGACGGGGCGCGCGTCGCCCCTGTGCCCGTCGCCCCTGTTCGTGTTGCCGCGGTACGCGTCGCCCGGCGAAGCGCCGGCCGGATGAGCGTCGTTGCTCATGGTCCTCCTTGTGTCGAGGTCGCCGACGGCAGGCGCACGCCGGCGTGCGAGCCCCACTCTATTGACGGCCCGGCGCGGGGGCGGGCGGCCACTCCGCGTTGCCGCGCCGGGTGAGGAAATTCCCCCCGCGGCGCCGGGCGGATCAGGAGGCCGGCGGAAAGAGCCCGGGGAGCAGGGCGACGGCGATCGCGTAGCCGCAGAAGCTGGCGATGTCGAGGATCCAGTGCGCGACGATCAGCGGCGTGGTGCGGCCGAAGCGGTGGTAGAACCAGCCGAAGACGAGCCCCATGACCACGTTGCCGACGAAGCCGCCGAACCCCTGGTAGAGGTGGTAGCTGCCGCGGAGCAGCGCGCTCGCCGCGATGACCGGCCACGGCCCCCAGCCGAGCTCGCGCAGCCGCGTGAAGAGGTAGCCGACGACGATCACCTCCTCCACGAGCGCCGCCCGCAGCGCGGACAGCACGAGCACGGGCACCGTCCACCAGTACGCGTCGAGCGCGGTGGGCACGACCGTGAGGGAGAAGCCGAGGCTGCGCGCGGCCAGGTACAGGCCGAGCCCGGGGATGCCGATGAGCGCGGCGAGCACGACGCCGCTGCCGACGTCCCAGCCGGGCCGCCTGCGGTCGATGCCCAGCCGGCTGAGCGCCGAGCGCCCGGGCAGCCAGAGGAGGTAGAGCGCGAGCACCACCGGCACGAGGTCGAACAAGATGCCGAGCAGCTGGTAGGTGAGATCGAACAGCGGCCGGGGGCTGAGCGACTGGTTGAGGGTCGTCGTCTGGGAGGAGAGGGGTGTGTCCCGGGTGAGGCTGTTGAGCAGCGACACGATGGAGTACACCGCGGACGCGCCGAGCGACAGGCCGAGCACGATCGCGATCTCGATCCAGATGCGCCGGGAGCGCTGGTCGTTCACCGCGCTCGGCGCAGCCGCCCCGACCGCCGCGTCGTTCCCGCCCGCGGTGTTCGGTGCGTCCGGTGCCTTCGGTGCGTCCGGTGCCTCCGGTGTGTCGGCCGTTCCGTCGGCGTCGCGGGTGCCGCGCATCCCACTGCCGCGCCGGCCGCCGGTCCACCTCATGGCTCGAATCCTACGCAGGCGGCATCACCGCTCCCTGAGGGCGGCGGCGCCCTCGGGAATGCGCCCGGACGCCTCGAGACGCTCCGGAATCGGCGTCTCCTCACCGGGGAATAGCGAAAACCTACAAGCGCCGGAGGGCGCCCCGTGGAGGGAAAACTGCGTGGGGGAGCGCTCACCTGCAGCATTCGTGCGGGGTTCACCGCGGCGAAAGTCGTGGGTTACCGGTATGTAACGTTTCCGGTGTCGTTTTTGTACCGGCGGAGAGCACAACCTAAGGTCTACGTATCCCGCGGTCGCATGCCATGACGCATGCCCGCAGTTCACCTGCACAGGAGGATACGTGAACATCAATCGCAAGGGCCTGAGCGCCATTGCCCTTATCGGGGCCGGCGCGCTGGTCCTGTCGGGCTGCGCTTCCGGCGGCAACGGAGGCGACTCCGGAAGCAATGGCGGCGGCACCGGTGGCGGATCCGCCATCATCACGACGAATGGCAACGAACCCCAGAACCCGCTGATCCCGACGAACACCACCGAGGTGGGCGGCGGCAAGATCATCGACTCCATCTTCGCCGGCCTCGTGTCCTACACGGCCGAGGGCGAGATCGAGAACGACGTGGCCGAGTCGATCGAGTCCGAGGACTCGCAGAACTGGACCGTGAAGATCCGCGAGGGCCTCACGTTCAGCGACGGATCCCCGCTCACGGCCCAGTCCTTCGTGGACGCGTGGAACTACGGCGCGAACCCCACCAACGCCCAGGGCTCGTCCTACTTCTTCGACAACATCCAGGGCTTCGCGCTCGAGGGTGACGTTCCGGAGCTGTCCGGCCTCGCGGTCGTGGACGACACCACCTTCACCGTCGCGCTCAGCGCCCCCGAGGCCGACTGGCCGCTGCGACTCGGCTACTCGGCCTACTCGCCGCTGCCCGAGTCCGCGTACGAGGACATGGAGGCCTTCGGCGAGAACCCGGTCGGCAACGGTCCGTACATGCTGGACGGCGAGGGCGCCTGGGAGCACGACGTGGCCATCGACCTCGTCGCCAACCCGGAGTACGACGGCCCCCGCGAGCCGGCCAACGACGGCCTGAAGATCACCTTCTACGCCACCCAGGACGCCGCGTACGCGGACGTGCAGGGCGGCAACCTCGACGTGCTCGACGCCGTCCCCGACGCCGCGTTCGAGACCTTCGAGGACGAGTTCGGCGACCGCGCGGTCAACCAGCCGGCCGCGATCTACCAGTCGATCAACATCCCCCAGTACCTCGAGCACTGGGGCGGCGAGGAGGGCAAGCTCCGCCGCGCCGCGGTCTCCCGTGCGATCAACCGCGACGAGATCACCGACGTCATCTTCCAGGGCACCCGGACCCCCGCCACCGACTTCACCTCCCCGGTGATCGACGGCTACTCCGACGAGCTCGAGGGTGCCGAGGTGCTCGAGTACGACGCCGACGAGGCCAAGCGCCTGTGGGCCGAGGCCGACGCCATCGCCCCCTACGGCGACACCGTGTTCGACATCGCCTACAACGCCGACGGTGGCCACCAGGCCTGGGTCGACGCCGCGACGCAGAGCATCAGCAACACGCTCGGCATCACCGCTCAGGGCAAGCCGTACCCGACCTTCGCCGAGGCGCTCGAGGACCGCGAGGCCAAGCGCCTCACCGGTGCGACCCGCGCCGGATGGCAGGCCGACTACCCGTCGCTGTACAACTTCCTCGCGCCGAACTACCTCACGGGCGCGGGCTCGAACTACGAGGGCTACTCCAGCCCCGAGTTCGACACCCTGATCCGCGAGGGCAGCACGGCCGGCGACATCGACGCCGCGACCGCGAAGTACCAGGAGGCCCAGGAGCTGCTGCTCCAGGACCTGCCCAGCATCCCGCTGTGGTACTCCAACGTGACCGGCGTCTCCGCCGAGACCGTGGACAACGTGGTGTTCGGCTGGAACTCCGTGCCGCTGTACTACCAGATCACGAAGGAGTAACGAGGGGCGTACCCTGGTTACTCGTTCGACCCGATGCCGGGGCGCGCTTCGCGCCCCGGCATCGCGGTGAAATCCCGCATTTCCCACAAGGAAAAACCTTCACTCCACACAAGAATGTGATCCCCATGCTTCCGATCTTCGGTGCCAGCATCTGATGCTCTGGTACATCGGGCGGCGTCTGCTCCAGCTCATCCCAGTCTTCTTCGGCGCGACGTTCCTCATCTACTTCATGGTCTTCTCGCTGCCGGGCGACCCGATCGCCGCCCTGTTCGGCGATCGTCCCCCGGCCCCCGGCGTCATCGAGGCCATCCGCGAGCAGTACAACCTCGACGAACCGTTCATCGTGCAGTACTTCCTGTACATCGGCGGCATCCTCACGGGCGACTTCGGTACCACGTACTCGGGCCGTCCCGTCTGGGATCTGCTCGTGCAGGCCTTCCCCATCACCTTCCGCCTGGCGATGCTCGCCCTGGCGTTCGAGGCCATCGCCGGCATCCTGGTCGGCCTCATCGCCGGCCTGCGCAAGGGCAGGCTCTTCGACGCGAGCGCCCTCGTGGTGAGCCTCCTGCTCATCTCGGTGCCCACGTTCGTGCTGGGTTTCGTGCTGCAGTACTTCCTCGCCGTCGAGTTCAGCCTGTTCCGCACGACGGCCGGGCCGGGTGCGCCCATCCAGGACCTGGTCCTGCCCGCCCTCGTGCTCGCGAGCGTCTCGTTCGCCTACATCGTGCGCCTCACCCGCGCGAGCGTCGCGGACAACATCGGCGCCGACTTCGTGCGCACCGCGACGGCGAAGGGCCTTCCCCGCCGCCGCGTCGTGACCGTGCACGTGCTGCGCAACTCGCTCATCCCTGTGGTGACCTTCCTCGGCGTCGACGTCGGCAACCTCATGGTCGGCGCCATCGTGACCGAGGGCATCTTCAACATCAACGGCGTCGGCGGCACGGTCTACCAGGCCGTGATCCGCGGCGAGGGACCGACGGTCGTGTCCTTCGTGGCCGTGATGGTCATCGTCTACATGCTCGCCAACCTGCTGGTTGACCTGCTCTACGCACTGCTCGACCCGAGGATCCGCTATGCCAAGTAACACCGTCCCCTCGGCCGGCCACTACGTCGCCGACCTCGACGAGACGCCGGTCGCCGCGGTCGACCAGGTCGACGAGACGCAGAAGGCGCGCAGCACCTGGTCCGACGCCTGGGACTCGATGCGCAAGCGTCCGATGTTCTGGATCTCCGCCGTGCTCATCCTCGTCATCGTCGCCGTCGCGGCCTTCCCCGGCCTGTTCTCGCACACCGACCCGGCGCGCGGCTGCCTGCTGCCGAACAGCAACGGGGCACCGGAGGCCGGGCACATCTTCGGCTTCACCCGCCAGGGCTGCGACGTGTTCGCGCGGGTCGTCTACGGCGCTCAGGCGTCGCTCACGGTCGGCCTGCTCGCCACGGCGATCGTGACCGTCGTCGGTCTCGTCATCGGGGCCCTCGCGGGCTACTACGGCGGCCTGCTCGACTCGATCGTCTCCCGCATCGGCGACATCTTCTTCGCCATCCCCACCGTGCTCGGCGCCATCGTGCTCATGTCGGTGCTGCCGGTCCGGGAGCCCTGGACCGTCGCGCTCGTGCTCGCCGTGTTCGCCTGGCCGCAGGTCGCCCGCATCACGCGCGGCGCCGTGCTCTCCGCGCGGAACGCCGACTACGTGACCGCGTCCGTCGCGCTCGGCGTCTCGCGCTTCCGCATCCTCGTGCGCCACGTCGTGCCGAACGCCATCACGCCGGTCATCGTGGTCGCCACGACCTCGCTCGGCACGTTCATCGTCGCGGAGGCCACCCTGTCGTTCCTCGGCATCGGCCTCCCGCCGAGCATCATGTCGTGGGGCAACGACATCGGCCAGGCCCGGGTCTCCGTGGCCACCGCGCCGATGGTCCTCTTCTACCCGGCGGCCGCGCTGTCGCTCACCGTGCTCTCCTTCCTGATGCTCGGTGATGTCGTGCGCGACGCCCTCGACCCGAAGGCGAGGGCCCGCCGATGAGCCAGGAGTACACGCTGTCCAGCACCGCAACCGCAGACACGAGCGCGAGCGCGCCGCTGCTGCAGATCCGCAACCTCGAGGTGGGCTTCAAGACCCAGCGCGGCTTCGTGCCGGCGGTCCGCGGCGTCGACCTCACCCTGCACGCGGGCAAGACGCTCGCCATCGTGGGGGAGTCCGGCTCGGGCAAGTCCACGACGGCGCAGGCGATCATCAATCTGCTGCCCGGCGCGGGCCAGGTGACCGGCGGCCAGATCCTGTTCGAGGGCAAGGACCTCACGAAGCTGTCCTCGTCCGCGATGCAGAACGTGCGCGGCCGGGAGATCGGCTACGTGCCCCAGGACCCGATGTCCAACCTGAACCCGGTGTGGAACATCGGCTTCCAGGTGGAGGAGGCCATCAAGGCCAACGGCGTCGCCCAGGGCCGCGCCGCGCGCACCCGCACCATCGAGGTGCTCAAGGAGGCGGGCCTGCGCGACGCGGAGGACCGGCTCAAGCAGTACCCGCACCAGTTCTCCGGCGGTATGCGCCAGCGCGTGCTGATCGGCATCGGCCTCTCCTCGCGGCCGAAGCTGCTCATCGCGGATGAGCCCACCTCGGCGCTCGACGTGACGGTGCAGCGCACGATCCTCGACCACCTCGAGACGCTGACCCGAGACTTCGGCACCTCGGTGCTGTTCATCACGCACGACCTCGGCCTCGCCGTGGAGCGTGCGGAGCAGCTCGTGGTCATGTACAAGGGCAGGGTCGTGGAGGCGGGCCCCTCCGCCGAGATCCTCGCGAACCCGATGCACCCGTACACGCAGAAGCTCGTGGCCGCGGCCCCGAGCCTCGCGTCTCGCCGCATCCAGTCCGCGCGCCGGCCGGAGACCACCGACCACCTCGACATCTCGTCGGTGGGCGCGGCGGACGACCGGCTGATCGCCCGGGCCGACGCCCGCGAGAGCGGGACGCACCAGGACCTGATCCGGGTGTCGAACGTCTCGAAGGTCTACAACATCCGCAAGGGCGGCTTCAAGACCGACCAGCTGAAGGCCGTGGACGACGTGTCGTTCGCCATCCCCAAGGGCACCACCATGGCGCTCGTGGGGGAGTCGGGCTCCGGCAAGTCGACCGTGGCGAAGCTCGTGCTGCAGCTGGAGTCGGTCACCTCCGGGTCGATCACCTTCGACGACAGGGACGTGGCGGGACTTCGCGGCAAGGAGCTCCTGAACTTCCGGCGCCGCGTGCAGCCGGTGTTCCAGGACCCGTACGGCTCGCTGGACCCGATGTACAGCGTGGGCAACACGATCGCCGAGCCGCTCGTCGCGCACGGCGTCGGCGACCGCCCGTCGCGCCAGGCACGCGTGCGGGAGCTGCTCGACCAGGTCGCGCTGCCCGCGTCGACGGTCAACCGGTACCCGAACGAGCTGTCCGGCGGCCAGCGCCAGCGCATCGCCATCGCGCGGGCGCTCGCGCTCAAGCCCGACGTGATCGTGCTCGATGAGGCCGTCTCGGCGCTCGACGTGCTCGTGCAGGGTCAGATCCTGAACCTGATCACGGACCTGCAGGCGGAGCTGGGGCTCACCTACCTCTTCATCACGCACGACCTCGCGGTCGTGCGGCTCGTCGCGGACTCCGTCTGCGTCATGCAGAAGGGGCGCATCGTGGAGTCGGCGAGCACGGACGATGTGTTCGACAACCCGCGCCAGGCCTACACGCAGAAGCTGCTCGAGGCGATCCCGGGGGCCCACTTCCAGTTCGGTCGCTGACCCCGGGCCCGGGTCGCCCGTCGGTCCTCCCCGGCCACCCCATCAACGCCTCTGCCCAGGCAGGAGGATCCTGCCCAGCTATTAGCTGCGCACGATCCTTCTGCCTGGGCAGGGGCGTTTCGGGTCTGGGTGCGGGTCCGGGGGTCGTGAGCCCGGCCGGGGCCGGTCGCCTCACGGATCCCGCACCGGCTCTCAGCGCACGGACTTCCGCTCGTAGATCGCCCGCGACCAGACGTAGCCGCCGATCGCGAGCACGATGCACCAGCCGATCGCGAACGGCGGGTACCAGTCGAGCGGCGTTCCGAGCAGCAGGCCGCGGGTCGTCTCGATGAAGGGCGTGAACGGCTGGTACTGCGCGAAGCCCTGCAGCCAGGCCGGCATCGACTCCGTGGGCACGAAGCCGCTGCCGATGAAGGGCAGCAGGAGGAACAGGAGCGGCTGGTTGCTCGCGGTCTCCACCGACTTGGCCTGCATCCCCATCCCGATCGCCACCCAGCTGATCGCGAACGCGATGAGCGCGATCAGGCCGACGGCGGCGAGCCACTCGCCGGGCGTGGCCGACGGACGGAATCCCACGAGCAGGGCGACCGCGAGCACCACCGCGACGGCGATGAACGCCTGGATGGTGTTGCCGAGCACGTGCCCGGTGAGCACCGCCGCGCGGGAGATCGCCATGGTGCGGAAGCGCGCCGTGATGCCCTCGGTCATGTCCATGGCGACGGTCGTGGCGGCGCCGCCCGCGGTGCCGGCGATGGTCATCACCAGGATGCCGGGCTTCACGTACGCCAGGTACGCCTCGCGACCGCCGGCGGGGTCCACGCCCGGGAGGCCCGCGCCGAGCGTGCCGCCGAAGACGAACACGAAGAGCAGCAGGAAGATCACGGGTGCCCCGATCACGAAGATCGTGAGGCCCGGGTACCGCACGATGTGCAGGAGGTTGCGCCGCAGCATGGTGACGGAGTCCGCGACGACGTGCGACTGACGTCGGGTGCGGGGCGCCACTCGCCGCGGCGCGGTCGGCAGCTCGGTGTTCAGGGTGGTCATGACGCGGGTCCCTTCGTGTCGGCCCGGCCGGTGAGCGCGAAGAACACGTCGTCGAGGTCGGGGGTGTGGATGCTGAGGTCGTCGACCTCGAGGTCTGCCCGGTCGAGGCGGTCGAGCAGGGCGCGCAGGGCGCCGACGCCGGTCTCCGTGGGCACGGTGAGGGCGAGGCCCGCGTCATCCCGGCTCGTCGCGGGGAAGAGGCGGGCGGCGGAATCGAGGGCCGCGGCGTCCGCGAACCGCAGTCGCACGTGACCGCCGGGCACGCGCCGCTTGAGCTCGTCCGGCCTGCCCTCGGCCACGATGCGGCCGCCGTCGAGCACCGCGATGCGGTCCGCGAGCTCGTCCGCCTCGTCGAGGTACTGGGTGGTCAGCAGCACCGTCGTGCCGTCCGCGACGAGTCCGCGGACGATGTCCCACATAGTGTGCCGGCTGCGCGGATCGAGCCCGGTGGTCGGCTCGTCGAGGAAGATCACGCTCGGCGTGGAGACGAGGGTCATCGCCAGGTCGAGCCGGCGCCGCATCCCGCCCGAGTAGGTCGCGAGGGGCTTTCGAGCGGCCTCGGCGAGGTCGAACTGCGCGAGCAGCTCCGCCACGCGCGCCTTGGAGCGCTTCGCGCCGAGGTGCCGCAGCCGGGCCATGAGCAGGAGGTTCTCCTCGCCGGTCAGCAGGCCGTCGACCGCGGAGAACTGGCCGGTGAGGCCGATGGCGGCGCGGACGCCGTCCGGGTCACGTGCCACGTCCGACCCGGCGACGGTGGCCGAGCCGGCGTCGGCCCGCATCAGCGTGGACAGGATGTTGATGATGGTCGTCTTGCCGGCACCGTTGGGGCCGAGCAGCGCCGTCACCGTACCGGCGCCGACGACGAGGTCGACGTCGTCGAGCACGACTTTCGGCCCGTACGACTTCCTCAGCCCGCGCGCGTCGATCGCTGCAGTGCTCATGGGTGGTGGTGTCCCTTCGTTCGGGGTGGGAGAGGGTGCGGTGTGGGTGCTGCCGCTGCCCAGGGGGATGGGCGAGAGGGGCCAGGCGAGCGGGCCGAGAGATGAGGCGCCGACCGCCGGAAGAGGGACGGTCCCGAGAGCGAACCTCGGGGCGTTGATACGATGACGTCACTATGACACCACTATGGTGTCACCGCAAGGGCCGAGGATGTCGGTTCATACGGCGACCTACCCGAACGAGATTGACACGGTCCCTGAGCCTGTCGAGGGGACGCACGAAATCCACCCTTAGAGGTTCTCCACACCCCCACCCCGGGCGGAAAGGTGATGTCGGTGGTGCCTGGTTCACTGTTGGCATGGAAACAGCGACGTTCCCACCAGACCCGAACCCACCCGACACCCCGCCACCGCTTTCGACGGCCGTGGCGGACACCTTTTCCGCGATGATCGACGCCGTCACGGCCGCGGAGCGCATCACCCGCTTCGCCCACGCCTTGCGCGCGGAGGCGATCGATCGCGCTCGACTCTGGACCGAGGCGACCGACCTCTCCGTTCCCACCACGGGCGGGCCTCGCTGGTCGCCCGAGGTGGCGGGCCGCCGCGTGTTGGTGACCGAACTCGCTTGCGCCCTCCGCATCTCCGAGCGCGCAGCAGAGAACCTCGTCGCCGAGAGCAGCGCGCTTCTCCACGACCTGCCCGCGACTCATGACGCCCTTCGCGGTGGCCGGATCGGCTACCGGCACGCCCAGGTCCTCATCGACCACACGGCCACGCTCCCGCCTGCCGGCGTGGCGGCGGTGGAGGAGGCGGTGCTCCCGAAGGCCGAGCACCTCACGGTTCCCAAGCTCGACCGTGCCGCTCGCGAGTTGCGGGAGCGTCTGCACCCGGAGTCGATCGAGGAGCGGCACACGAAGTCGGTCGCCGGCCGTCGCATCGAGACGTGCCCGGCGAGGGACGGCATGGCCTGGCTGAACGCCTTCCTTCCTGCGCCGGAGGTTCTGGGCATCGAGAACCGGCTGCGGGACATCGCGGAGCAGCTCACGCGCGAGCCAGGGGAGGAACGGACGCGGACGCAGCTCATGGCGGACGCGTTCACGGACCTCCTTCTCGATGGCGTCACGACGGCCGCGCCGGACCCGCACTCCGGGGATAGCGGCGAGGCTGCCGAGGAGAAGTCCGATCGGCGCATCGACGCACCGATCGGAGTCGGCATCCGCCCGCGGGTCCTCGTCACGGTTCCGGTGCTCACGCTCCTCGGTCGATCCGAGGAGCCGGGCACGCTCGAGGGCTACGGCCCCGTCGACGCGGACACCGCCCGACGCATCGCGGCGAGGGCGCCGAGCTTCACCCGCATCCTCACGCACCCCGAGACCGGAGCGGTGCTCTCCGTGGGTCGGGATCGGTACGCGGTGCCGAAGGACCTCCGCACGTGGCTGCGGGTGCGGGACGAGACCTGCCGCTTCCCGGGCTGCAACCGAAACGCCGGCCGGGCGGACGTCGACCACGTGACCGACTGGCAGTACGGAGGCGGCACCGACTACGGGAACCTCGTGCATCTGTGCCGGTCTCACCACCGGGTGAAGCACCACACGGCGTGGTCCTCCACCTCGGCGGGGAGCGGGAGGGTGCGCTGGCTGGCGCCGAGTGGACACGAGTACGAGACGACACCGGCGACGCCCATCGGGCCACGGAAGCGGAAGCGACTTCAGGTGCAGGGATCGCGACCACCGACACCGGACGAGCCGCCCTTCTAGCAGGACCGTTCGGATCGAGAGGAACGTCGCGTCGCTTGGACAAGCTCAGCGACCGTGGGGCGGCTCCCGCACGCCTGCTCGCCCTTTGCATGTGGTCCGCAACGCCTCCGCGATCGTCACGCCCCCGGTCCCTGAGCTTGTCGAAGGGACACCGTAGCGGGGGCGCCTCGCCTGCGGGACGGCACCTCTACGGTCCCTGAGCTTGTCGAAGGGACATGAGGCGGCCCGGCCTGGGGAACCAGGATGCAGGAAAGCTCTGAGCTCAGAGCAGGGTGAGGGCGCAGGCCGCGGCGAGTACGAGCGTCACCGCGATCGACCACCACTCCCAGCTCGACACCCGCTCCCTGCCGCCAACCGCTGACGCTCGGGATTCGGCACCAGCGGCAACCGAGGCAGTAGAGGCAGGAGCAGAGGCGGCACCACCAGACGCGACCTCATGCGCTGCTGGGTCGGTGTCCCAGCGGTCGCGGGCGCCCTCGATGATGCCGGCGATCGTGGGCTGCGATCGGCGCGGCGCGCTTCCGAGCCCGCCCGGACCGGTGCGGCGCACCCCGGCCGCCCGGGGCGACTCCGGGGCGGCGAAGCGCGAGTCCGGCGAGCCGGTCTGGAACGGGCGGTCGATGCCGGTCGACGGGGCGCCCCAGCTCCGGATCGCCCGACCATCCCTGAGCCTCACCAGGAGCGAGAAGCGGGTCGTGAAGTCGTCGACGAGGGACCAGGCGATGCGGTGCCTGCGGAAGACGTTGACGATCGTGATGCCGTCCGGCCCGAGGGCGACGCACGGCCGGAGCATGACGACGTAGACGGTCCACAGAATGAGCAGCAGCCAGGGGAGCGCCGTCAGCGCGAACTCGGTGGCGCCGCGGAGCACGGCGTCCGCGAACAGCCAGACCACGAATGCGGCCACGATGCCGAACGTCCACAGCGCGGACGCGGGACGCAGCACGATGCGCTCCGACTGACGCCTTGACGCACCCGCACCTGACCCAGGATCCTCCGACGCCGCGCTCACGCGACCAGCTGCTCGCTGACCTCCGCCCAGTGGCAGGCGACATCGCGGCCCGCAACCGGGCGCTGGGCCGGGTCGTCCGTCTCGCAGCGCACCCGCTGGGCCTCGGGGAGCATCGCGTACAGCGGGCACCGGGTGCGGAAGTTGCAGCCGGTGATCTCCTCGGTGGGGGAGGGAAGGTCGCCGGCGAGCAGGATGCGGTTGCGCGACCGCTCGATCTCGGGGTCCGGTACGGGCACGGCGGAGAGCAGCGCCCGGGTGTACGGGTGCCGCGGGTCCGAGAAGATGACGTCGGCGTCGCCGGACTCGACGATGCGGCCCAGGTACATCACGGCCACCTTGTCCGCGATGTGCCGGATGACCGCGAGGTCGTGCGCGACGAACAGGTAGGAGAGGCCGAGCCGATCCTTCAGGTCCTCGAGCAGGTTGATGACACCCGCCTGCACCGACACGTCGAGCGCGGACACGGGCTCGTCGAGCACGAGGATCTTGGGCTCCACGATGAGCGCGCGCGCGATGCCGATGCGCTGGCGCTGGCCGCCCGAGAACTCGTGCGCGTACCGGCCGGCGAACGACGGCTCGAGCCCCACGAGCTGCAGGATCTCGGCGACCTTCCGCCGGATCTCCGCGGGCTTCACGTCGTGCACGGTCAGCGGCTCGCCGATGATGTCCTCGACCGTCATGCGCGGGTCGAGGGAGGCCATCGGGTCCTGGAAGACGACCTGGATGTCGCGCCGCAGCGCGCGCCTGTCGGCGCGGTTCAGAGTGGCGGTGTCGATGCCGTTGACCGAGATGGTGCCCTGCTGAGCGCCGGCGAGCTCGAGGATCTCCATGATGGTGGTCGTCTTGCCGCAGCCGGACTCCCCGACGAGGCCGAGGGTCTGCACCGCCTCGAGCTGCAGCGACACCCCGTCCACGGCGCGCACGGTGCCGACGCGGCGCTTGAACACGGCGCCGCGGGTGAGCGGGAAGTGCCGCTGCATGTCGCGCAGCTCCAGCACGGTCTCGCGCTTCTGTGGGGCGCGCAGCTCCACCGGGACCGGCTCGGGCCGCGGGAAGATCTCGTCACGGGAGAGCATGCCCTCCTCGATCTCGTCGTGCCGGATGCAGGCGACGGCCCGGGTCGGATCCGGCATGCCGGCGCCGTTCTTCACGAGCTCGAGCGGCGGCTCGCCGTCGAGGCATTCGGCGATGGCGGCGGGGCAGCGGGGCGCGAAGGGGCACCCCGTCGGCACGACCGTGAGGATGGGCGGGCGGCCCTCGAGGGGGACCAGCCGCTCGGACGCCGCGGACGCCATGTTCGGCATCGAGCGCAGCAGGCCGATCGTGTACGGCATGACCGGGCGGCGGAACAGGTCGAGCACGGGCGCCTTCTCGACGATGCGCCCCGCGTACATGACCGCGACGTCGTCCGCGTTGCCCGCGACGACGCCGAGATCGTGGGTGATGAGCACGACGGCGGCGCCGGTCAGGTCCTTCGCGCTCTGCAGCACCTCGAGGACCGCCGAGACCGGCTTCGACGTGCAGATCGACACCGTTCCCACGGACGACTTTTTCACGGAGTACATCACCCAGGAGGCCAAGGACTTCGACGCGACGTACTTCGCCTGGCAGGGCACCGCGTTCCCGGTCTCCAGCGTCGAGTCGATCTACTACCCGGTCGACTCCGGCCAGAACTACAGCGGCATCACCGACGAGAGCCTCGGTGAGGACTTCCTCGCCGCGAACGCCGAGCTCGACCCCGAGGCACGCGTCGAGCTGGCCAACGAGATCGACAAGAAGCTGATCAACCTCGCCGGCACGATCCCGCTGTTCTTCGAGCCCTACGCCTGGGCCGTCAAGGACGGGCTGGTCAACTACGGACCCAGCCAGTTCGAGTACGGCTCCGTGCAGTGGCAGAACGTGGGCTGGGCCGCGGAGTAAGCGCGGTTCGATCCGTTCCCATCGGAGGGGTGCACGGTCCGTCTCGGACCGTGCACCCCTTCGTCGTGCGCGGCGGCGATGTCGTGGGCGAGGGAACAAATCGGGAGCCACGGCGGTTGAACTCATCGACGGCGGCTCCCCGCCGGGGGAATTCCGTGCGTGCGGGTAGACTGAGCACGCCGGGTCCGTGTTCACGGACGCCCGCCCACTCTCGTCCAGCCGGCCAACGCTCCGCAGGACCACCATCTTCTAAGGAAAAACACTATGGCGCTTGCCACGCGCGAGAACTTGAGGAACGTCGCCATCGTCGCGCACGTCGACCACGGGAAGACCACCCTGGTCGACGCGATGCTCAAGCAGACGAACTCGTTCGACGCTCACTTCGAGGGCGAGGACCGCATGATGGACTCGAACGACCTCGAGCGTGAGAAGGGCATCACGATCCTCGCCAAGAACACGGCGATCCTCTACAACGGCACGTTCGCCGAGCACGGCCCCGTCACGATCAACGTCATCGACACCCCGGGCCACGCCGACTTCGGTGGCGAGGTCGAGCGCGGCCTGTCCATGGTCGACGGCGTCGTGCTGCTCGTCGACGCGAGCGAGGGCCCGCTCCCGCAGACCCGCTTCGTGCTGCGCAAGGCCCTCGAGGCCAAGCTGCCCGTCATCCTGCTCGTCAACAAGACGGACCGCCCCGACGCGCGCATCGACGAGGTCGTGGCGGAGAGCCAGGACCTGCTCCTCGGCCTCGCGAGCGACATGTCGGACGACGTGCCGGACCTCGACCTCGACGCCATCCTGGACGTCCCCGTCGTCTACGCGTCCGGCCGCAACGGCGCCGCGAGCGACAACAAGCCCGAGAACGGCACCCTGCCGGACAACGACGACCTCGAGCCGCTGTTCCACGCGATCCTCACCCACGTGCCCGCGCCCAAGTACGACGACGAGCACCCGCTGCAGGCCCACGTCACCAACCTCGACGCGTCGCCGTTCCTCGGCCGCCTCGCCCTGCTCCGCGTGTTCCACGGCACGCTGAACAAGGGCCAGACCGTCGCCTGGGTCAAGCACGACGGCAGCGTGCACAGCGCGCGCATCACCGAACTGCTCGCCACCAAGGCGCTCACCCGCTACCCCACGGACTCCGCGGGCCCCGGCGACATCGTCGCCGTCGCCGGCTTCCCGGACATCACCATCGGCGAGACGCTCGCCGACCCCGAGGACGTCCGCCCGCTCCCGACGATCACCGTCGACGACCCGGCCATCTCGATGACCGTCGGCACCAACACCTCGCCGCTCGTCGGCAAGGTCAAGGGCTCGAAGGTCACCGCGCGCATGGTGAAGGACCGCCTCGACCGCGAGCTGGTCGGAAACGTGTCGATCAAGCTGGTCGACATCGGCCGCCCCGACGCGTGGGAGGTCCAGGGCCGCGGCGAGCTCGCGCTGGCCATCCTGGTCGAGCAGATGCGCCGCGAGGGCTACGAGCTGACCGTGGGCAAGCCGCAGGTGGTCACCAAGACCATCGACGGCAAGACCCACGAGCCGTTCGAGCACCTGACCGTCGACGCTCCCGAGGAGCACCTCGGCGCCATTACGCAGCTCCTCGCCGCCCGCAAGGGACGCATGGAGAGCATGAGCAACCACGGCACCGGCTGGGTGCGCATGGAGTTCATCGTCCCGTCGCGCGGCCTCATCGGCTTCCGCACCGAGTTCCTCACGATCACCCGCGGCACCGGCATCGCCAACGCGATCTCGCACGGCTACGAGCCTTGGGCCGGCGCCATCGAGACCCGCAGCAACGGTTCCATCGTGGCCGACCGCAGCGGCGTCGCGACGCCGTTCGCCATGGTCGCCCTTCAGGAGCGCATGTCGTTCTTCGTCGAGCCGACGCAGGAGGTCTACGAGGGCATGGTCGTGGGCGAGAACTCCCGCGCCGATGACATGGACGTGAACATCACCAAGGAGAAGCAGCTGACCAACATGCGTCAGTCCACCTCCGACACGTTCGAGCGCATGACCCCGTCGCGCCGGCTCACGCTCGAGGAGTGCCTCGAGTTCGCCCGTGAGGACGAGTGCGTCGAGGTCACCCCGACGGCCATCCGCATCCGCAAGGTGGAGCTGGACCAGAACGCCCGCGCCCGCTCGGCGTCGCGCCTCAAGAAGCAGAACGCGTAGGGCTTCCCGCCCCCGCACACAGGGCCCGCCCCGTCCCGGACGGTGGCGGGCTCTGTGCTTTCTCGCGGTCGCTGAGCCCCTACGGTTGCTGAGCCCCTACGGTCGCTGGGCCTGTTGAAGCGACGTGACGTCCCTTCGACAGGCTCAGGGACCGTGATGGCCTGCGAGGCGGTGGGAGTCCCGCAGGAGGTGCTCGAGCTCGTCCAGCGGAACCGCGGGGAGTCGCACGAGCACGAGCAGCGGCGAGCGGTCGTGGTGCGGCGTCCAGAAGTAGATCTCCGGGTACAGCGCGGCCAGGGCGTTCCGGTCCTCCGTCTTCACGGTCAGCACGTCGTCGTCCCACATCCGGGCCACGAGGGTCCGCGCGAACCAGGCGGGCCGGTTCCAACTCGGGCGCTCCGTGACCCCGGGCAGGGTCGAGCAGATCCGTCGCACGTCGTCCTCGGTCGCCATGCCCACATGCTGCCACCAGGAATGAGCGGTCTGCCAGGGGCGCGGTCACGTGCGGTGCGTCCCGTCGGCAGGCTCAGGGACCGTGGGGTGCCCGGGAACGAGAGAGGGTCCGTCCTAGGCTGGCGGGATGACGGACGGCACGCTCGACGACCCCCACCTGTGGCTCGAGGACATCCACGGCGCGGACCAGTTGGCCTGGGCGGCCGAGCGGACCACCCGCACGACCGACTGGCTCGCGTCCGACCGCTACACGGACACGGTGGAGCGCCTGCTCGAGGTGTACGACTCCGAGGAGCGCATCCCGGTCGTGCACCACCGCGGCGACCACTACTACAACTTCTGGCGCGACGCCGAGCACCCGCGCGGCCTCTGGCGGCGTACGACCCTCGCGAGCTACCTGACCGATGACCCGGAGTGGGACGTGCTCCTCGACGTCGACGCGCTCGGCCGCGAGGAGGGCACGTCCTGGGTCTACGCGGGCTCGGCGCTGCTGCGCCCCACGCTCGACCGCGCGCTCGTGTCGCTCTCGCCGGACGGCGGCGACGCCGTGACGGTACGCGAGTTCGACCTCGCGACGCGCTCGTTCGTGCCGGGCGGCTTCGAGATCCCCACGGCCAAGAGCAGCGTCGGCTGGATCGACCGCGACACCGTGACCTCGTGACCGAGGTGTACGACTTCTACCGCAGCCGCACGTTCCTGCTCCGGGACGGCTCGCTCGTGCCGATCGACGTGCCGGAGGATGCGGACGTCGACGTGCACCGGGAGTGGCTCCTCGTGCGCACGCGTGCCGACACGGTCCTGGGAAGCCGGACCTACCCGCCCGGGTACCTGCTCGCGGCACGGCTCGACGACTTCCTCGCCGGCGACCGCTCCCCGCGCGTGCTGTTCGAGCCGGACGAGCACACCGCCCTCGAGCACTGGGCCTGGACCGGAAGCGCCCTGAAGCTCACCCTGCTGCACGACGTCTCGTCGCGCATCCGCGTGCTGTCGCCCCTCCACGACTGGGCGGCGAGCGAGCTGGAGGGGGTGCCGTCGTTCGGTTCCGTCTCGGTGATCGACACCGACCCCGACGAGTCGGACGAGTACTGGCTGCACGTCTCGGGATTCCTCACGCCGCCCACCCTGCGCCGCGGCGTGCTCGGAATGGAGCCGCACCGGCAGGCGAAGGCGGCCGCTTCCTTCTTCGACGAGGACGCGTTCGAGGTCGAGCAGCACTGGGTGACGTCGGACGACGGCACCCGGGTGCCCTACTTCCAGGTGGCGCCGAAGGGGCTCGTGCTCGACGGGTCGAACCCGACGGTGCTGTCCGGCTACGGCGGCTTCGAGCACGCGCGCGTGCCGGCCTACAGCGGTGTCGTCGGCCGCGGGTGGCTCGAGGGCGGCGGCGTGTACGTCGTTGCCAACATCCGGGGCGGGGGCGAGTACGGTCCGGCCTGGCACCGGGCCGCGCTCAAGGAGAACCGGCCGCGGGCCTACGAGGACTTCGCCGCGGTGGCGCGGGACCTGGTCGCCCGCGGCGTGACGTCGCCCGGGCACCTCGGCTGCGAGGGGCGCAGCAACGGCGGCCTCCTCGTCGGCAACATGCTCACCCGGTACCCGGAGCTGTTCGGCGCGATCGTCTGCGGCGTGCCCCTGCTCGACATGCGCCGTTACACCCGGCTGTCGGCGGGCGCGTCCTGGATCGCCGAGTACGGCGACCCGGACGACCCCGAGCAGTGGGAGTACATCCGCGGGTTCTCGCCGTACCACAACGTCTCCGCCGGGGTGGAGTACCCCGCCCTGCTCCTGTACGCGGCGACGAGTGACGACCGCGTGGGCCCCGTGCAGGCGCGGAAGATGGCGGCCCGCATGGAGCAGCTCGGCGTCCCGGACGTCTGGTACTACGAGAACGCGGACGGCGGCCACGGCGGCGCGGTGGACAACCGCAGCACGGCGCAGCTGCAGGCGGCGGTGTGGGAGTTCTTCCGGCGGACGCTCACGTGACCGCCGGCCCGGACCGCCCCACCCTGTTCCTGATGGTGGGCCTTCCGGGCGCGGGCAAGACGACGCGGGCGCGGGAACTGGAGCGCGAGCACCGGGCCCTCCGCCTCACGCCGGACGAGTGGATGCTTCCCCTGTTCGGCGAGTCCGACGTCGACGGCGCGCGGGACGTGCTCGAGGGCCGATTCGTCTGGCTCGCGCGCCGGGCGCTCGCCGCGGGCACGGACGTCGTGCTCGATTTCGGGCTCTGGGGCCGGGACGAGCGGTCCGCCCTCCGCGCCCTCGCGGCGGAGGCGGGCGCGGGCTGCATCGTCGTCTGGCTCCCGGTCGACGAGGAGACCCAGCGGCAGCGCGTGCTCTCCCGATTCGACCGCGACCCCGCCGAGACGTTCGTCATGACCGACGATGACCTCGTCCGCTACCGAGAGGTCTTCGAGGCGCCGACCGAGGACGAGTTCGGCCCCGACATCGACGCGCCGCCGGCGGCGTTCGCGGGGTGGCCCGAGTGGATCGCGGACCGGTGGCCGTCGGCGGGGGTGGACTAGGGCCGGGAGTCCCCGGACCCGTCGGACCCCTCGGAGCCGTGCCCGGCGCCGTCGATCCCGGACGCGTCGGCGAGCCCGAGCTCCTGGAACAGGGTCAGCTGCAGCCCGGCCGGCGCCTCGAGCCGGGAGTTGAGCGATCGCCACGGCGTCATGCGCGGCGACGCGATCAGCTCGGCACCAGCGCGCACGAGATCGTCGGTCACGGCGGCGGAGTCGTCGACCTCGAACGCGACCCGGATGCGGGCGCTGGGGGAGCCCTCCGCCTCCACGTCGTCGATCATCCGCACCTGCGCGGGATTCGACAGCTCGAGCGTCGCGCGGCCGGCGTCGAGGATCGTCACGCGGGCGCCATCCTCGCCCTGGTAGGCCTCGTCCTCGGGCAGCCCGAGGACGTCGCGGTAGAAGGCGAGGGCCGCGTCGTAGTCATCCGCCGTCACGACGAGGCGGAGCTGCCGCACGCGCGGCCGGTCGGTGCTGTCGCTGGTCATGCCCGGCAGCCTAGGACCGCGGGGTCGGAGGCCGAAAGCGGTCGGTGGTGACGCCGACGTGACCTGAACGCACCGCCGGTGAAGTCCGGGGGAGCGGATTCGGCGTCAGGAGCGGACGAGCCGCGCGATGGCGTCGGACGCCTCCTTGATCTTCACGTCCGCCGTGTCCCCGCCCGAGCGCACGGCCTCGGCGACGCAGTGCGTCAGGTGCTCGTTGAGCAGGCCGAGAGCGACGGACTCGAGCGCGCTCGTCATCGCGGAGACCTGGGTGAGGATGTCGATGCAGTACTTCTCGTCGGCGACCATGTTCTGCAGGCCGCGCGCCTGGCCCTCGATGCGGCGCAGCCGCTTCAGGTAGTCGTCCTTGTTCGAGATGTAGCCGTGCTGCGCATGCTCCGCGCCTGCGGCGTCGAGGACCGCGTCGTCGAGAGCGGGGGTCGCTGCGGCGGGGGTGGATGCGGACTTCGCCATGGGTTCTCCTTCGTGACTCGACAACCATACCCTACCCGGGTACCCTTGACCAAGGTCCACCGTTTCGCGCGCCATCCCTTGGCGGCGATCGGAGACTACTCACCCTGATCCACGAAGGACTGTCATGACGGAACTCTCCAGCGGCACGCCGCTGCCCCTGATCAACTCCGGCCCCTCCTGCGCCTGCTGTGCGCCCGCCGACACGACCACGGACGGCCACGCACACGGCGCCGCGGGCACCGCGTCGGGCGCCGCAGCCTCCTCGGGTGCCGCGGCCGAGATCACGACGGTGCTGCAGGTGACCGGCATGACCTGCGGCCACTGCGTCGCGAGCGTCACCGAGGAGCTCGGCGCGATCGACGGGGTGAGTGCGGTGGACGTCGACCTCGTTCCCGGCGGCTCGTCCGCCGTGTCGGTCACGAGCGCCGCCGAGCTGGACTCCGCCGCAGTCGAGGCGGCCGTCGCGGAGGCCGGCTACAGCCTCGCGCCGTCCAGCCGATGAGCGCCGAGCGGGTCGAACTCGTCGTCGGCGGCATGACCTGCTCGTCGTGCTCCGCCCGCATCGAGAAGAAGCTCAACCGGATGCCCGGGGTCGAGGCATCCGTCAACTACGCCACCGAGAAGGCGACGGTGCTGCTGCCCGAGGGCACGAGCGTCGCCCAGGCCATCTCGACGATCGTGGCGACCGGCTACACCGCCGAGGTCCCGCCGCCCGCCGATGACGAGGCCGGCACCGCGGAGGCCGACGGGCACGAGGACGCCCGGACCGCCCTGCTCCGCCGCCGGCTCCTGGTCTCGGCGGCGCTCACGGTGCCCGTGCTCGCGCTGTCGATGATCCCGCCGCTGCAGTTCCCCGGCTGGCAGTGGGTCGCGCTGGTCCTCGCCGTGCCGGTCGTCTCCTGGGGCGCCTGGCCCTTCCACCGGGCCGCCGTGCTCAACGCCCGGCACCGCGCCACGACCATGGACACGCTCATCAGCGGCGGCGTCCTCGCCGCGTTCGGCTGGTCCCTCTACGCGCTCTTCCTGGGCGAGGCCGGCCGCATCGGCGCGACGATGTCCTTCGAGTGGACGCTCGAGCGCGGCTCCGGCGGGCACGAGCTGTACCTCGAGGTCGCGACCGCGGTGACGGTGTTCCTGCTCGCGGGCCGGTACTTCGAGGCGCGGGCGAAGCGCACGTCGGGCGCCGCCCTGCGCGCGCTGCTGCGCCTCGGCGCGAAGGATGCCGCCGTGCTCACCGGCGGACGCGAGACGCGCATCCCGATCTCCGCCCTGCGGGTGGGCGACCGCTTCGTGGTGCGCCCCGGCGAGCAGATCGCGACCGACGGCGAGGTCGAGGAGGGCGCGTCGGCAGTGGATGCGAGCATGCTCACCGGCGAGAGCGTGCCCGTCGAGGTCGGTCCGGGCGGCCGCGTCGTCGGCGCCACCATCAACGTGGGCGGGCGGCTCGTCGTGCGCGCGACGCGGGTAGGGGCGGACACCGAGCTCGCCCGCATGGCGCGCCTCGTGGAGGAGGCCCAGTCGGGCAAGGCGGACGTGCAGCGCCTCGCCGACCGCGTGAGCGCCGTGTTCGTGCCCGTCGTGCTCGTGCTGTCCGCCCTGACGCTCGTCGGCTGGCTGCTGACCGGTGCGGGCGCGGAGATGGCGTTCTCCGCCGCCGTGGCGACGCTGATCATCGCCTGCCCCTGTGCGCTCGGCCTCGCGACGCCGACGGCGCTGCTCGTCGGCACCGGGCGCGGCGCCCAGCTGGGCATCCTCATCCGCGGGCCGCAGGTGCTCGAGTCGACTCGCCGCGTCGACACGGTGGTGCTCGACAAGACGGGCACCGTGACGAGCGGGCGCATGACGCTCGTGGCAGTGGTCCCCGCACCCGGCACCACGGAGGACGACCTCCTGGTGCTCGCGGCCACGGCGGAGTCCGGATCGGAGCATCCCGTCGCGGCCGCCATCGTGCGCGCGGCCGAGGGGCTTCCACTCTCGGCGCTCGAGTCGTTCCGCAGCGAGCGCGGGCTGGGCGTCGAGGCGGTCCTCGCCGGACGCGTCGTGCGGGTCGGTCGACCGGCGTGGCTCGCCGAATCGGGCGCGGGTGAGTTGCCTCCCGCGCTGGACGCCGAGCGCTCCCGTCTGGAGCGCGCGGGCAACACGGTCGTCGCGATCGAGGAGGACGGCGTCGTGCGCGGCCTTCTCGCGGTGGCCGACGCGCCGAAGCCCACGAGCGCCGCGGCGGTCGCGGCGTTCCGCGACCTCGGCCTGCGCCCCATCCTCCTCACCGGGGACAACGAGGAGGTCGCGCGGTCCGTCGCGGCGGCCGTGGGCATCGACGAGGTGCACGCGGGCGTGCTGCCGGCCGAGAAGGCCGACGTCATCGCCCGGCTGCGTTCCGAGGGACGGGTCGTCGCGATGGTCGGCGACGGCGTGAACGACGCGATCGCGCTGGCGACCGCGGACCTCGGCATCGCGATGGGCACCGGCACGGACGCGGCGATCGAGGCGAGCGACCTCACGGTGGTGAGCGGGGACCTCCTCGCGGCCGTCGACGCCGTGCGCCTGTCGCGCCGCACGCTCGCCATCATCAAGGGCAACCTGTTCTGGGCCTTCGCGTACAACGTGGCCGCCATCCCGCTCGCCGCGCTCGGCCTGCTCAACCCGCTGATCGCGGGCGCCGCGATGGCCCTCTCCTCGGTGTTCGTGGTGAGCAACAGCCTGCGTCTGCGGTCCTTCTCCCGCCGCGCCGCCTGACCACACCCCTCCGATTCGCCCCTGCCCAGGCAGGAGCATCCTGCCCAGGTTCACCCTGGGCACGATGCCGCTGCCTGGGCAGGGGCGCGGGGTCGCGCACGGGAGCGGGATCGACGGATGCGCCTGCCTGGGCAGGAGCCTGGGGCGGGGCACATGCGGGCGACCTAGACTCGCGCCATGGGCCTCTCGGACATCCCCCTCACCCGCATCGACGGGTCCGCCACCTCGTTCGGCGAGTACGCGGACCGCGTCGTGCTCGTCGTCAACGTGGCGTCTCGCTGCGGACTCGCGCCGCAGTACGAGAAGCTCGAGCAGTTGCAGCGCGCGTACGGCGACCGCGGCTTCACCGTCCTCGGCTTCCCCAGCAATCAGTTCCTGCAGGAGCTCGGCAGCGAGGAGAAGATCGCGCAGTACTGCTCCGCGACCTGGGGCGTGACCTTCCCGATGTTCGAGCGCGTGAAGGTCAACGGCCGGTCCCAGCATCCGCTCTACGCCGAGCTGACCAAGACGAAGGATGCGGCGGGCAAGGCCGGCCGGGTCAGCTGGAACTTCGAGAAGTTCCTCGTCACGCCGTCCGGCGAGGTGCACCGCTTCCGGCCGAGCGTCGAGCCGGACGCGCCGGAGCTCATCGCGGCCCTCGAGGCGGCGCTCCCCGCGTCCTGAGCCGGGGGCTGTGCGGTCGCCGAGCCTGTCGAGGCTTCTGCTGCGGTGTCGTCCCTTCGTCAGGCTCAGGAACCGTGAAGGTCAGGGACCGTGGTACCGGGACAGGGAGTTCAGTCGCCGAACAGCGGGGCGCCGACGTAGGAGCCCGTCCTGGCACCCGGGGGCACGGCGAAGATGCCCGAGCCCACGTGCCGCAGGTACTCGTTCATCGCATCGTTCTCGGCGAGCCTTCGCTGGATCGGGATGAACTGGCGCCGCGGATCCCGCTGGAAGCAGACGAAGAACATGCCGGCGTTCAGCCTGCCGAGGTCGTCGTTGCCGTCCACGAAGTTGTAGCCGCGGCGCAGCAGCATCGCCCCGCCGTTGGCGCCGGGATGGGCGAGCCGCACGTGGGCGTCGCGGTCGATGAGTGGCGCGTCCGCGCGGCCGGTCGCGGAGAAGTCGGGCACCGTGAACTCCTCCCCGCCGGACAGCGGGGCACCGGTGCCCTTGGTCCGCCCGACGACGCGCTCCTGCTCGCGGAGCGAGGCCCGGTCCCAGGTCTCGATGATCATGCGGATCTTGCGCGCGACGAGGTAGCTGCCGCCGGTCATCCAGGCCGCCGCGTCGGCGGGGGAGACCCAGACGTGGTCGTCGACGAGGCCGGTGTCCTCCGCCTTGACGTTCGCCGTGCCGTCCTTGAAGCCGAAGAGGTTGCGCGGAGTTGCCTGCGCGCGGCTGGTGGACGACGTGCGCCCGAAGCCGAGCTGCGACCAGCGGAGGGCGGCGCGTCCGAACGCGATGCGGGAGAGGTTGCGGATGGCGTGCACCGCCACCTGGGGGTCGTCGCTGCAGGCCTGGATGCAGAGGTCACCGCCCACGAGCGTGTCGACGAGCGCGTCGCCGGGGAACGCGGGCAGGTCCACGAGCGCGTCCGGCCGCCGGGCCGCGATGCCGAAGCGATCCCTGCCGTCCGCGCTGGTGAACAGGGTCGGCCCGAACCCGATCGTGATGGTGAGCGAGGATGCGGGCAGGTCGAGCGCCTCCCCGGTGTCGTCGGGCGGCGCGTCGTAGGGTCCGTCCGCGGGCCCGTACTCGCCCGCGCTGCGGCCGGCCGTCATGCGCGCGGCCGCGTCGCTCCAGTCCCAGAGCAGTTCGACGAGCTCGGGCCGGGTGATGTCGGCGACGTCGAACGAGGCGAAGTGCAGCCGGTCCTGGGCCGGGGTGACGATGCCCGCCTGGTGCGGGGCGTAGAACGAATGCACGGTGGAAGCCGTCGCGCCGCCGGAGGCGAGCGCCATTGCCGCGCGGTCGGTTCCCGCCCCGGCCCCCGCGCCGACGACCCCCGCCCCGGCCAGTCCGAGTAGGCCGCGGCGGGAGAGGCCGCGGCGCTCGCCGCCCTCGGGCTGCGCGGGCATCAGCCGACGAGCACGGCGGTGAGCGTGCTGAGGGGCTCGGCGAGCGCGTTGACCCCGTCCGCGAGCTCCTTCACCTGCGCCGTGCTGAGGTCGGTGTAGGAGGCGAATCCGCTCTCCAGGGAGCCGTAGGCCGCGAGCCGGCGTTCGAGCGCGGCGAAGCGGGCGTCGAGGCGGGTGGCCAGTTCGCCGTCCTTCTGCTCGACAATGGGCCGGACCCCGTCGAACGCGACGCGCGCACCCTCGAGGTTCGCCTGGAAGTCCCAGAGATCGGAGTGCGACCAGATCTCCTCCTCGCCGGTGATCTTGCCGGAGGCGACCTCGTCGAGCAGGCCGACGGCCCCGTTGCTGATCGAGTCGATGGGCACCTCGAAGCCCTCGTCGTGAACGGCGTCGTAAAGCTCGCCCGTGTCGGCGACGAGCAGGCCGGCGAAGCGATTGCGGTCCTCCGCGGAGAGCGGCGCGTACTCCGCGCCGCCGTTGTCGGCGGCCGCGGGCGGCCAGAGGTCCTTCTCGATCCGGTGCCATCCGGTCCACTCGTCGCCCTCGGGCACGTCGGCCTCACGGAAGTCGAGCTTCGGGTCGAGGTCGCCGAACGACTCGGCGATCGGCTCGATTCGCTCGTAGTGCGCCCGGCTCGGCGCGTAGAGGGAGCGCGCGGTGGCGTCGTCGCCCGCGCGGTACGCGTCGGCGAAGGATGCGGTGGCGGTGACCAGCTGGCCCACCTGATCCTTGACGTAGGCGACGTAGTCCGCCGCCGCCTTCTCGCCCTGGTCCTCGAGGTCGCCGGTCAGCCGGATCTCCGCACCGGAGTCCGTCACGGTGAACGCCTTCCTGCCGATGCCGTCGCCCACCATGCCGGGCTTGCACACGGTGAAGTACTCGCCGGGCCGGGCCTGCACGGTCAGGGTGCGGGTGATGCCGGGGCCGATGTTCTCCACCTCGCCCACGATGCGCAGGCCGTCCTCGGCCAGAAGGTAGAACTCCGTGACCTGGTCGGTGTCGTTGGAGACGGAGAAGGAGAGCGGCCCGCTCGGCGCCTCGGTCGCGTCCACGGCGCAGTCGTCCGCGCTGCTCGTCACCGCGAGAGGGGCGGAGGCCGCGTCACCGCCCGTGGGGGCGTTCGGGGTGCACGCGCTGAGCGGCAGGACGCAGAGGACGGCGGCCGCGGCGAGCGCGGAGGGACGGGGCGACATGGGACTCCTGGAGATGGGGGGACTGCGATGGAGGACGGGGGACGATGGGCCGGGCTGGAGGGCGGGTCGGAGAGAGGCCGGGTGCCGGCCGGGTCAGCGGGCCGGCGTCGCGGCCGCGGGAGTCGCGGAGGCGGAGTGGGGCGCGGCTGCGGGACCAGTCGGACCGCGCCGGCCGCGGGAGGCGCGGGCGAAGAGGACGAGGGCGGGCACGGCATAGGCCGACCAAGCCGCGGCCTCCAGCCAGGTGGTGGCGGGGGAGAAGTTCACCGTGCCCTTCAGCAGGGTGCCGTACCAGCTGTCGGGCGGGATGGCCGCGCTCACGTCGAACGCGAGGGCGTGCAGGCCGGGCAGGATGCCCGCCTCCTGGAGGTCGTGCACCCCGTAGGAGAGCACGCCCGCGGCCACGACGAGCAGCGCCGCGCCCGTCCAGGTGAAGAAGGCGGAGAGGTTGACGCGGAGGAAGCCCCGGTAGATCAGGTAGCCGAGCACGACCGCCGTCGCGATGCCGAGCGCGGCGCCGAGGAGCGGCATGGTGGTCGATCCGGTCGCCTGCACGGCGGCCCAGAGGAACAGGGCGGTCTCGATGCCCTCCCGGCCCACGGCGAGGAAGGCGACGAGCACGATGCCCCAGCCCCTCCCGAGCAGGGCGCGGTCGACGTCGCTCGCAATGTGCCGCTTCAGGTCCTTCGCCGCGCGGAGCATCCAGAACACCATCCACGTGACGAAGCCCGCGGCGACGATCGACAGACCGCCGCCGATCGCCTCCTGCGCCTCGAAGGTGAGCCCGTACGCGCCGTAGGTGAGCAGGGCGCCGATCGCCAGGGAGACGAGCACCGCGAGCGCGACGCCCGCCCAGAGTCGGCCGAGCACGTCGGGCCGGCGCAGCTTCACGATGTAGGACACCAGGATGCCCACCACGAGCGCGGCCTCGAGTCCCTCGCGGAGGCCGATCAGGTAGTTGGCGAACACGCGTCGCTCCGCTCTCGATCGACAGGGGGGATGGCTGGAAGGTTGGTAAGGCTTACCTTACGTCGGAGCCGACTGTAGTGGTCGGCGCGGGCGGCTGTCCAGCGCGGCGCGCGCCCGCCCGCTCGCGGATCGGTTCCGCCCGCTTCCGACCCTGGTCCAGTCCGCTCTCCGTCCTGGTCCAGTCCGCTTTCCGCCCTGTTTCCGCCCTGGTCCCGCCCGCTTCCGGTCCGTGTGCCCTTCCGGCCGCCCTCTTCACCCGCCGTGCTGCCGTCCAGGTTCGGCCCCGCGGTGCCCGTATAGGCTCGTCCGGATGGAATCACGAGGGCGCACGGAGCACATCGTGTTCGTGCACGCCCACCCCGACGACGAGACCATCGAGACCGGGGGCACGATCGCCCAGCTGACCGCTGACGGCGTCGGGGTCACGGTGCTCACGGCCACGCGCGGTGAGCGCGGCGAGGTCATCCCGGACGACCTCGCCCACCTTCAGGACGACCACGCCGCCCTCGCCGGGTTCCGGGAGGGCGAGCTGGCCGAGGCCATGCGGGCTCTCGGTGTGCGCGACCACCGCTACCTCGGATCCGCCGGAGCCCGTGCGGCCGGCCTCGAGGAGCGGCGCTACACCGACTCCGGCATGCGCTGGGGGAGCGACGGTCATCCCGCGCCGATCGAGCCGCTCGCGCCGGACGCCCTCACGGCCGCGGACCGCCGCGAGGTGGCCCGGGACGTGCTGGCCGTGCTCCGCGACACGGATGCCACGGCCGTGGTGACCTACAACGACTTCGGCGGCTACGGGCACCCCGATCACATCGCCATCCAGCGGGCAGCGGTGCTCGCGGCCCGGGACGCCGGCCTGCCCGCCTTCGCGGTGGAGACGCCGATGTCGATCGCCGACTCCAGCTACCGGGCCGTGCGCGATGCCGGCTACTTCGAGGCGCCGCGCCACCACGATGCGGTCGCGCTCGACGACCCCCTCGTACCCCTCCGCATCGACGTGTCGGCCCAGCTGCCCCGAAAGATCGCCGCCCTGCGGGCGCATCGGACCCAGGTGGTGGTCACGGACGGGCAGTTCGGGCTGTCGAACGGGGTGGGCCGCGTCATCGCCGACGTCGAGTGCTACCGCCCGCTGCGGGTCCCTGAGCGGCCGTCCGAGCCGGAGCCGCTGCGGCAGCGGGTGCTCGGCTACGCGTTCGCCGCGCTCGCCGGCGGCATCCTCGGCCTGCTCGGCACCGCCGCGCACCGGTTCTCGCCGAGCCTGCTCGGCATCCCCGTGCCGCTCGGCCTCGGGATCGGCCTGGCCGCCGTGACCGCGCTCCTGCTCGGCCTGCGCATCGCACTGCCCAGTCGCACGCACGCCATTGCGGCGGCCGTGGGGCTGCTCGCCGCGATCGTCGTGCTGTCGCTGCCGGGCCCGGGCGGGTCCGTGCTGTTCCCGGACAGCCCGCTCAGCATCGCCTGGACCTTCGCGCCCGCGGTGATCGCGGTGCTGGTGCTCGCGTGGCCACGCCTGCCCGATCGCCGCGGATAGACTTGGCAGAGCAAGAAACTTCGAAGGGAACGCGACCGAATTGACCTATGTCATCGCCCTGCCCTGTGTGGACGTCAAGGACCGCGCCTGCATCGACGAGTGTCCCGTCGACTGCATCTACGAGGGTGAGCGCTCGCTCTACATCCAGCCCGACGAGTGCGTCGACTGCGGCGCCTGCGAGCCGGTCTGCCCGGTCGAGGCCATCTACTACGAGGACGATCTGCCCGACAAGTGGGCCGACTACTACAAGGCCAACGTCGAGTTCTTCGACGACATCGGCTCTCCCGGCGGAGCGGCGAAGGTGGGCGTGATCCACAAGGACCACGCGCTCATCGCGGCGCTGCCGCCGCAGGCCTAGCCGGTGCTCGGCGAACTCCCCGACTACCCCTGGGATCGGGTCGCCCCGTACGCCGAACGTGCAGGCAGGCATCCGGACGGCATCGTCGACCTGTCCATCGGGTCGCCCGTCGACCCGACGCCCGAGCTCATCCGGGCCGCCCTGGCGGAGGCGACGGACGCGCACGCCTACCCGACGACGGTAGGCACGCCCGAGCTGCGCGGCGCGATCGTCGACTGGTTCCGGCGCAGGCGCGGCGTGACCATCGGCGAGGACGCCGTGCTGCCCACGATCGGGTCCAAGGAGATGGTGGCCTGGCTGCCGTTCATGCTCGGTCTCGGCGAGGGCGACGTCGTCGTCCAGCCGGCCGTCGCCTACCCGACCTACGCGATCGGCGCCACGTTCGCCGGCGCCCGCGCCGTCGCGAGCGACGACCCGGCCGAGTGGCCGGCGGAGACGAAGCTCGTCTGGCTGAACAGCCCGGCGAATCCCGACGGCCGCGTGCTCGGCGTGGACGACCTGCGCGCCGCGGTCGAGCGCGCCCGTGAGCTCGGCGCCGTCGTCGCGAGCGACGAGTGCTACGCCGAGCTCGGCTGGGGCCCGTGGTCCGACGAGGCGACCCCCAGCGTGCTCGACCCGCGTGTCGTGGGCGACGACCACACCGCCGTGCTCGCCCTCTACTCGCTCAGCAAGCAGTCGAACCTCGCCGGGTACCGGGCCGGCATCATCGCGGGCGACGGCGACCTCATCGACCGGGTCGTGCGGGTGCGCAAGCATGCGGGCCTCATGGTCCCGGCGCCGCTGCAGCACGCCATGGCGGTGGCATTCGGCGATGACGAGCACGTCGCCCAGCAGCGCGAGCGCTACCGGCTGCGGCGCGAGCGCCTGCTGCCCGCGCTGCAGGCGCACGGCCTGCGGGTCGACGGCAGCGAGGGCGGCCTCTACCTGTGGGCGACAGCGGGCGTCGACGCCTGGCAGACCATGGGCGAGCTGGCCGACCTCGGCATCCTCGCCGGGCCCGGGCCGTTCTACGGCAACGCCTCGCCCGAGCACGTGCGGCTCTCGCTCACCGCGACGGACGAGCGCATCGCCGCGGCCGCCGATCGGCTGCTCGCGACCGACGGGGCGCCGGACCGCTCCTAGCGCGAGGCGCACGCCCGGGCGGACGCGGGGGAGCGGTGCGACCGGTGCGCGCGGCAGGACGACTCCTCCAACCGATTCCCCCCAGCGTTGGCGGATGCACCAGTGGTGCGCGGCTCCGATTAGGCTGTAGTCGTCTGCCCCGAGGCCGCACCGCTTTGGGGCACAACGCTTTTTCCCCACCCATCATGAAGGAGACGCCGTGGTAGATGTCGCGCGGACACAGTCGGCAGGCGAGGGCGACAAGGCCACGCTGACGTTCCCCGGCGGTACGGCCGAGTTCCCGATCTTCGCGGCCTCCCAGGGCGCGTCGGCGATCGACATCTCGAGCCTCACCAAGCAGACCGGGCTCACCACGCTGGACAACGGGTTCGTCAACACGGCCTCCACCCGCTCCGCCATCACCTACATCGACGGCGACGCCGGCATCCTGCGTTACCGCGGATACCCCATCGAGCAGGTCGCGACGCAGTCCACCTATCTCGAGACGGCCTGGCTGCTCATCCACGGCGAGCTGCCGACGGCGAGCGAGCTCGAGCGGTTCGACAGCGACATCCGCCGCCACACCCTGCTGCACGAGGACTTCAAGGGCCTCTTCCGCGCGCTGCCCACGAACGCCCACCCCATGTCGGTGCTGTCGAGCTGCGTCTCCGCGCTCTCCACCTACTACGAGGACTCGCTGAACCCGCAGGATCGGCACCAGGTCGAGGTGTCGACGCTGCGCCTGATCGCGAAGCTGCCCGTCATCGCCGCCTACTCCTACAAGAAGAGCGTCGGGCAGGCGTTCCTCTACCCGGACAACTCGCTGAGCTTCGTCGACAACTTCCTGCGCCTGAGCTTCGGCAACAACGCCGAGCCCTACGTGGTCAACCCCGTGGTGTCGAAGGCGCTGGAGCGGCTGCTCATCCTGCACGAGGACCACGAGCAGAACGCCTCGACCTCGGCCGTGCGGCTGGTCGGTTCCACCGGCGCGAACATGTTCGCGTCGGTCTCCGCGGGCATCGACGCCCTCTTCGGCCCCAAGCACGGCGGCGCGAACGAGGCCGTGCTCGCCATGCTGGCGCGGATCCGCGACTCCGGCGAGTCGGTCGGCACCTTCGTGGACCGGGTGAAGAACAAGGAGGACGGCGTACGCCTCATGGGCTTCGGCCACCGGGTGTACAAGAACTTCGACCCGCGCGCCAAGCTCGTGAAGGAGAGCGCCGACGAGGTGCTCGAGGCGCTCGGCATCTCGGACCCGCTGCTCGACATCGCGAAGGAGCTCGAGGCCGTCGCGCTCGCGGACGACTACTTCATCCAGCGCCAGCTGTACCCGAACGTCGACTTCTACACGGGCGTCATCTACAAGGCCATGGGCTTCCCGACCCGCATGTTCACCGCGCTGTTTGCCATCGGCCGGCTGCCCGGCTGGATCGCGCACTGGCGGGAGATGAACGAGGACCCGGCGACGAAGATCGGCCGCCCGCAGCAGCTCTACATCGGCGAGGCCGCGCGGGACTTCCCGCAGCGCTAGCACCGCGACGGGCACGTCCGGCGGGCTCCGCCGCATGCGCACGAGTACGACCACGACGAAGGGGTGGCCGGGAAACCGGCCGCCCCTTCGTAGTCCGCAGAACGCGACCGGCTACGTCGAGGAGCGGACCGGGGGTCGCTGCGGGTCCGCCGCGACGAGCACCTCGGCGGTGCGGTCCGGCACCGAAACGCCCGACCGGCGGCGCCGGCGCCGGCTCGGGGACACCCGTGACCGCCCGTAGACCAGGTACATCGTGAGCCCCATGATGATCATGAGCAGCACGGTGTAGACGAACGTGATCGACATGGAGTCGAGGTTGTTCTCGCCCTCGGTGCTCGCCTTGATGGCGATGCCGAGCGGCTGGTACAGCGGGTGGTAGAGGAAGACCGCGGCGTCGTAGTCGTCGAGCAGGCTGTTGAAGTTCAGCGCCGTGATGGCGGCGGCCGTCGGCACGACGAGCGGGAAGAGCACCGTGCGCAGCGTGTACAGCGCCGGCGCTCCCAGGATCCGGGCCGCGTCCTCGAGCGACTCCGGAACCGAGGCGAACGACGCCTTGAGCAGGCGCAGCGTGAACGGGATCTTCACGACGACGTAGGCGACGAGCAGCAGCACGGTGGTCCCGGTGAGCACGTTCCCGCCGACCAGCGCGTTCGGCCGGTCGAAGGTCTGCAGCAGCGCGAGCGCGATCAGGATGGTCGGCAGGATCCACGGGATGTGCAGCAGGTACTCGATCAGCGTCGAGAGCGGGTTGCGGTGCTTCTGCAGGATCCGGGCGACGAAGAGCAGGCCGACGACGGCGATGAGCGAGGCGAGCGCGCTGTAGACGACGCTGACGACGAAGGGGCGCAGCACGGCCGTGGAGCCGAACACCGTCGCGTAGTTGTCCAGGGTGAACGCGTCCCAGGTGATCGTGCCGGTCAGGATCGCGGTCGACTCGAGGAACGAAAAGAGCACGATGAGCAGCACCGGCGCCGCGTAGACGACGAACAGCGCATACGCCGCGACGTGCACGAGCGCGTTCGCCAGCGGGTTGCGGATGGGCTGCTTCTTGAGCGGGGTCGCCACCTTCGCCACCGAGAAGTAGACGCCCGACTTCTCCACCCGGTTCATGAGCGCCAGCAGGATGATCGTCGCGACGCCGAGCAGGATGGCGAGCAGCGCGGCGAGGTCCCGGGACCCGGTGCTCCGGGAGAACGTAAGGATGATGGGCGCGATCGTCTGGAAGTCCTGTCCGCCGAGCACGAGCGGCGCCGTGAGGGCGCCGAGGCCGGTGAGGAAGGTCAGCACGGTGACGGCGAAGATCATCGGGCGCAGCGCCGGCAGCACGATGCGCCACAGGATCCGCACCGTCGACGCGCCCATGCTGCGGGCGGCCTCGATGGTCTGGTAGTCGATCTTGGCGAGCGACGAGCCGAGGAACAGCATGTGGTTCGTGGTCGTGGCGAAGGTCATCACCACGACGACTGCGAAGTAGCCGGAGAACCAGTTCGGGTCGACGTCGGGGAACACGTTCCGCACGGCGTTCGTGATGAAGCCGTACCGACCGTAGATGAAGTTGTAGCCGGCGGCGAGCACGATGCCGCCGTAGATGAGCGTGGTGGCGTAGCCCAGCCAGAGCAGCCGGGCCCCGCGGATGGCGAAGTACTCCGTGACGAGCACGATGAAGATGCCGACAACGTTCACCGTCACGGCGAGCGTCGCGGCGAGCAGGAAGCTGTGCCAGAGGCTGTTCATTGCGCGCTCGGAGCTCAGCAGCTTCTCCACGGCGCCGCCGCTGAATCGCCCGTCGGGGAAGAAGGTCCCAACGAGCAGGTTCACGTTCGGGAACACGAGGAAGGTGGCCACGAACCAGAGCAGGACGAGCGTCACGACGACGACGAGGGGCGAGCGGACCATGCTCCGCAGCGAGGAGTTCGACACCGGGCGCCTAGTACTGCAGGACCGACGCGGGGTCGACGTACACCTCGGCGCGGGAGCCCTCGGCGAGCGCGGGCACCCCGCTCTCGGTGACGAGCGCCCGGATGCGGCTGCCGTGGGTGTCGATCGTGTACGTGCTGTACACGCCGTGGAAGGCGCGCTCGCACACGATGCCCTCGACCCGGACCGCTCCTGGGGCGAACTGCGGCGGCCGCAGCCCGATCCGCTCCGGGCGCACGTAGGAGGGCCGGCCCGCACCGAGGGAGCTCGCGCCCCCACGCAGGAGCTCGTCGAGCAGCTCGGGGGACAGGCGGTTCATCGCCCCGATGAAGGTGCAGACGAACTCGGTGGCGGAGCGCTCGTAGATCTCCTGCGGCGTTCCCACCTGCTCCACGACGCCCTTGTTGAAGACCGCGATCCGGTCGCTCATGGTGAGCGCCTCCTCCTGGTCGTGCGTCACGTAGACCGTCGTGATCCCCAGCTCGCGCTGCAGGTTCTTCAGCTGCTCGCGCAGCTGGACCCGCAGCTTCGCATCCAGGTTCGACAGGGGCTCGTCGAGCAGCAGGATGCGCGGCTTCAGCACGAGGGCGCGGGCGATGGCGACGCGCTGCTGCTGACCGCCGGACAGCTCGGACACGTTCTTCTCCAGTTGCTCCGGCGTGAGCTCCACCTGGTCGGCGATCTCGGCCACGAGGCGGGAGACCTCGGCGCCCTTCGTCTTGCGCACCCGCAGGCCGAACGCGATGTTCTCGCCCACGCTCATGCTCGGGAAGAGGGCGTAGTTCTGGAAGACCATGCCCACCCGTCGCTTCTCGCTCGGCAGCCGGGTGACCGGCTTCCCCTCGAGGAGGATCTCGCCCCTGCTCGGGTCGATGAAGCCGGCGAGTGTGCGGAGCGCGGTGGTCTTGCCGCATCCGCTCGGGCCGAGGAGGGTGAAGAACTCGCCCTGGCTCACCTCGAGGTTCAGGTCGGGAATGGCGATGTGGTCACCGAAGCGCACCTCGATGTTGTCGTAGGTGATCACGCTCAGGGGAGGTACTCGAGCTCGGTCTTCTCGACCCACTCGCCGATGTGCTCGCGGGTGAGCGTCCAGTCGATCTCCTGCTTGGGCAGAGACTCCATGCGCTCGATGACCTCGGGCAGCGCCTGCTCCCGGGCCGCCTCGTTCACCGGGTAGGCCGAGAACTCGGCGGCGAAGGCACCCTGCACGTCGGCGCTGCCGAACCAGTCGATGAACTCCTGCGCCTGATCCTGGCGCTTGGTGCCCTCGATCACCGCGATCTGCTCGGTGACGTAGGGCACGCCGTTCTCGGGCACGAGGATGCCCGTCGTGGTTCCGTACTCAGCGTCGCGGCTCGTGATGCCGCTGCTCGGGATGGTGCCGAAGTCCATCTCGTCGCGCGCGAACCGCGCGTACAGGTCTGTGCCCTCCTCGGCGGGAGTGCCGTTCGCGAAGTAGGCCTCCACCTGCTCCCAGCCGTCCTCGGTGACGCCGAGGTCCTCGCCCTCGTCCGTGTGCTCCGCGAGAAGTCCGGCGAGAACGAGCTGGGGCGTCGCCTGCCCGAGGGCGGTGTTCACCTCGTAGCGGCCCGCGTAAGAGTCGTCCGTCCACAGCTTGGAGACGTCGTCGGGCACGTCGATCGAGTCGTCCGCGGAGTCGTACACCGTGACGATCGCCTGCTCGACCAGCGGCCAGTACGCGCCGTCCTCGGCGTCGCCGGCCTGCTCGTCGACCTCGCCCGACCACGCCGGCGTGTACGGGGCGATGGCCTCCTCCGCCTTCAGTGTCTCGAAGTACATGTTGTTGAGACCGAAGACCACGTCGCCGACCGGGTTGTTCTTCTCCGCGACGACGCGGTTCGCGAGGTCGGCACCGCCGAGCCCGACGATCTCGATGTCGAAGCCCGCCTCGGTGGCCTGCTCGGTGATCCACTCGCCGCGTCCGTCGCCGTTCGAGTTCGTGTAGACGACGAGCGTGCCCCCGGCATCGGCGGACTCGCCGCCCGAGCCGGCGGCGGCCTCACCGCCCGAGCTGCACGCGGTCAGGGCGAGGGCGCCGAGGAGGACGGTGGCGACGGAGGTCACGCGGAGGGGACGGTGCATGGTGGGGTTCCTTCTCGTCCGGCGAAGGACATCCCGCACGTCACGGCAGTCCCCGCCGGCGGTGGTGTTGGGACGATACGTATCCAACGCTAGGGGGGCGCCCCGGGCCGATCGGCGGAGTTGGCCCGGTGTTCACGCAACGTTGATGATGCCGACCCGTGGGCGCACGACCGGACATCATCGATTCCTCGGGCGCCGCGTACAGGAAGGCACGTGGGGGCGCGCGGGGCCAGGGGCGGAGCCGGTCCTCAGGCCCAGCCGCTGATCCGGAGGATCTCCTCCGCGACAGCGGTCGGGGTGCGGCCGTCCGTGTCGATGCGGTGCACGACCGGGTCCGCCTGCTCGTCCAGCCGCCGGGCGGCGGCCCTGCTGCGGCCGACGTGCCGCTCCAGCTCCACGCCCTCCTCGCGCCCGGCGAGCCGCCCCTCCGCGGTGTCGTCGCTCGAGCGCAGCAGCACCCCGATCACGCGTGGATCGTCGCCCATGGCAGCGGCCAGCACGTCCGCCCCCAGCACGCTGACGGTGTTCGTGTAGATCAGCCGGCGATAGCCGAGGGCGCGGTAGTTGCCCCACAGCGCGGCCAGGTTGCGCTCCGCCAGCCCGTGCTCCCACGGGGCGGGGTGGGCGAGGTCGAGCGCGTCGCCCTCGATGACGGCGTGCGTGACGTCGCGGTCGGCCAGGATGCTGTGCAGGCGGAACGCCGCCGTGCTCTTGCCGACGCCGGACCGGCCGCCGATCAGGATCACCTCGCTCCGCTGCTGCATGGGCCCACTGTGGCGCAGCGCGCCGGGGGAACGCCAATCCGGAGCACTCCTGGGCGCGCGTGGGCCCTGCACTAGGGTGGGCGGGCCGGAGGGAGTCGCATGGCGGGAGAGCGAACGGTCGCCGATCGGGTGGACCTCGTGGGGCTGCAGCGCAGGGTGGTCGGCACGCTGGTCGCCGGCCAGATCCTCGGCGGCCTCGGCATCGGCGCGACGCTGTCCATCGGCGCGGTGCTCGCCACGGAGGTCGCGGGCAGCGACGCGTTCGCGGGAGCGGCCGCGACCATGAGCACGCTCGGCGCCGCCGCCGTGGCAATCCCCCTCGCGCGGCTCGCCCAGCGGCGGGGCAGGCGGATCGCGCTCGCCACGGGCACCGTCGCCTCCCTGGCCGGTGCCGCGGGCACGGTCGCCGCGACCGCGATCCTGAGCTTCCCGTTGCTCCTGCTCGGCTTCGCGCTGCTGGGCTGCGGTGTCGCGGTCAACCTGCAGTCGCGCTTCGCCGCGACCGACGTCGCCGACCCGCGCCGCCGCGGGCGCGACCTCTCCCTCGTCGTGTGGTCGACGACCATCGGCAGTGTCGTGGGCCCGAACCTCTTCGGACCGGGCGAGGACCTTGCGGAGCTCTTCGGTATGCCGCCGCTCACCGGCTCGTTCGCGATCGCCGTCGTGGCGCAGCTCGCCGCGACCGTCGTCTACGTCGTGGGGCTCCGCCCGGACCCGTACCTCGTGAGCCGGCAGCTGCAGACCGAGCCGAGTGGCGGGAACGAGCAGGGCGGCGTGCGCGCCCGGGCCCTCGTGGTGCTCGCCATCGGCGTGCTCGGCGTGAGCCACGCCGTCATGGTCTCGGTGATGTCGATGACGCCCGTGCACCTCGTGCACCACGGTGTCGCGCTGACAGCGGTGGGGCTGACCCTGAGCCTGCACATCGCCGGGATGTTCGCGCTGTCGCCGGTGTTCGGCTGGCTGAGCGACCGGGTCGGCCGCTACACCACCATCCTCGGCGGGCAGGCGCTGTTCGCCGCGTCCCTCGTCGTCCTGGCGCTGGGCGCCGATGACACGACCCTCGTCACCATTGGGCTCGTGCTGCTCGGCCTGGGCTGGAGCGCATCGACGGTTGCCGCGTCGGCCCTGCTCACGGACCTCGTCACCGGATCGGCGCGACCCCGCGTGCAGGGCCGCAGCGACCTCGCGATGAACGTCGCCGGCGCCGCGGGCGGCGCGCTGGCCGGGCCGGTCCTCGCGCTCGTCGGCTACGCCGGGCTCGCCTGGGGAGCCGGCGTGCTCGTTCTCGCGATCGTCGCCGCCGTGCTCGCGGTGCCGAGGAGCCGAGCCGCGCGGTCCGTGGCTCCCGCCTGATCCGGAGCGCTCACCCGACGACGTAGCCGTCCCGGGGACGGATGACCGGCGGGGGTCAGGCGTGCAGTGCCGCGTTGAGCTCGATGCCGGTGCCCGAACGGGAGAGCACCTCGACAGCGCCGGTGAGCGAGTTGCGGCGGAACAGGAGGTTCGGCACGCCGGACAGCTCGACGGCCTTCACGGTGCGGGGTTCGCCGTCCGCGGTGGGGGCGTCGCCGAGGAGGCGAACCTTCGTGCCCGCCGTCACATAGAGGCCGGCCTCGACGACGGAGTCGTCGCCGATCGAGATGCCGATGCCCGAGTTCGCGCCGAGGAGGGCGCGCGCGCCGATGCTGATGCGCTCCGTCCCGCCGCCGGACAGCGTGCCCATGATGGACGCGCCGCCGCCGATATCGCTCCCGTCGCCCACGACGACGCCCTGCGAGATGCGACCCTCGACCATGGAGGTGCCGAGCGTGCCCGCGTTGAAGTTGACGAAGCCCTCGTGCATCACGGTCGTGCCGGGAGCGAGGTGCGCGCCGAGCCGCACCCGGGACGCGTCGGCGATGCGCACGCGGTCGGGGCTCACGTAGTCGGTGAGGCGCGGGAACTTGTCGATGGCGTAGGCGGCGATGCCCGCGCGCTGAAGCGCCGGGCGCAGGCGGTCGAAGTCGGCGGGCGCGACCGGGCCGGCGTTCGTCCACACGACGATCGGCAGGTGGCCGAAGATCCCGTCGAGGTTCAGCCCGTTCGGCCGCACGAGCAGGTGGCTGAGCAGGTGCAGGCGGAGGTAGGCATCCGGTGTCGACGCGGGGGCGCTCGCCAGGTCGATCTCGACCGTCACGATCTCGATGCGCACGTTGCGCCGCGCGTCCTCGCCGGCCAGCTCCTCGATGGCCGCGGGGGCGATCCAGCGGTCCCGGCCCTCGGGCAGTCCGCCGAGCCGGGGCTCCGGGAACCAGGTGTCGAGCACGGTGCCGTCCGCCGCCACCGTGGCCAGGCCGTAACCCCACGCGCGCGTCTCGGTAGCGGTCGCGGGCGGAGAAGACGGCGCGGCGGAGGTCATTCCCCTAGATTATCGGTATGCCCCATGGCAGCCCGAGAGAGGGGAGGGCGCATGGCGGAAGCCACTCGTGATCGAGTCGCGCCGGCTCCGGGTCCCGCGTCGCCCGCGCGCTTCGTCGGCATGCTCGGCATCGCGTTCGTCTACCTGCTGGTCCTGACGGCGATCTTCGGGCTGCTCTCGCACGCCTACCTGCCCGCGCCCTCGCTCGCATCCGGCGGCGCCGAGGCCTGGCGGCAGTCCGTGGACCGGCTCGCCGCCCGGGTCACCGCCGTCGACACCCTCGTCGTGCCGCTGGTCGCCATCGTCCCCCTGCTGCTGCTCAAGGCGAACGCCGTGCCGATCACGCGCGGCAGGCTGCTGGGCTGGGCGCTCGTCACCGGGTCGGCCGCGACCCTGGTCTCCGCCGTCTTCACGGTCGTCGGGCTCACCATCTCCTTCGGCCAGCGCATGGACCTCGTGCTGCCGACCGCGATGATGGTCGCGGTCTTCGGCTTCTACTACCTCTTCACCCTCGTCTCGGTCCTCCTCGCGGACCTCACCCTCCGCGCCAGCGTGCCGTCCGCCGCGCACGCCCCGGAGCCGACACCCGTGGGCTCCGCCCCGCCCGGGGGCCGCGGGTGAGGCACGGCGCCTCCGTAGACTGACCGGATGGCTTCCGCTCCCGTCCTCGACCTCTCCGCCGACTCCGTGACCCTCACCCGAGCCCTGTGCGACATCGAGTCGGTCTCGGGCGACGAGGCCACCATCGCAGACGCGATCGAGGCGAGCCTCGCCGCGCTGCCCCACCTCGAGGTGATCCGCGACGGCGACGCCATCGTGGCGCGCACGAACCTCGGCCGGGCCCAGCGGGCGGTGATCGCCGGCCACATCGACACCGTGCCGATCAACGACAACGTGCCCACCCGCTTCGAGACCCTCGAGCCGGGGCACCCGTCCGGTCAGACGCCGGGGGAGTACCTGTGGGGCCGCGGGACCGTGGACATGAAAGCCGGCGTGGCCGTGCAGCTCAAGCTGGCCGCCGAGCTCACCGAGCCCGTGGTGGACGTGACCTGGATCTGGTACGACCACGAGGAGGTCTCCGACGCCCTGAACGGCCTCGGCCGCCTCGCGCGGACCCGGCCCGAGCTGCTCACCGGCGACTTCGCGATCCTCGGCGAGCCGACGAACTCCTCGGTCGAGGGCGGCTGCAACGGCAATCTCCGCGTGGAGATCCGCACGTTCGGTAAGCGATCGCACTCGGCCCGGTCCTGGGTCGGCTCGAACGCCGTGCACGCCGCGGCGCCCATCCTGAACACGCTCGCCGGGTACACCGCGCGGGAGGTCGAGGTGGACGGCCTGGTCTACCGTGAGGGGCTCAACGCCGTGGGGATCACCGGCGGTATCGCCGGGAACATCATCCCGGACGAGTGCATGGTGCACGTCAACTACCGGTTCGCGCCCAGCCGCTCGGGTGACGAGGCGATCGCGCACATCCACGAGCTCTTCCCGGGCTACGACATCCGCGTCGTCGACCTCGCGGAGGGCGCGCGCCCGGGCATGGACGCCGAGCTCGCCCAGCACTTCCTCGCGGCCGTCGGCGGCGAGGCCAAGCCCAAGTACGGCTGGACCGACGTCGCCCGTTTCTCCTCCCTCGGCGTGCCCGCCGTGAACTACGGCCCCGGCGACCCGATCAAGGCCCATGCGGACGACGAGCGAGTGCTGCTCGAGCAGATCGTCGAGTGCGAGCGGGGACTGCGAGCGTGGCTGACCGCAGGGTAGCGGCGCCGGTCGGGCCGTCGGGCGCGCGGGCGCGGGACCGCCGTCCCCTCGCCCGGCAGCGGGCCCGGTGGCGGCTCCTGCCGTGGTGGGTGCGGGTGCTCCTTGTGTACGCGGCCGCGCGCGCCGTGACCACGGCCATGATGCTCGCGCTCGCCTCCGCGCAGGAACTCAACGCCTGGACGGCCGCGAGCCCCGGTTACGCCGACTTCGCCAGCATGTGGGACGGCAACTGGTACCACATCGTCGCGGTGGTCGGCTATCCGGCCGAGCTGCCGCTCACGCCCGAGGGCCGGGTGGCCGAGAACGCGTGGGCATTCATGCCCGGCTACCCGTTCGTCGTGCGCGGCCTGATGCTGGCGACGGGGCTGCCGTGGGCGCCCGCCGCGGTCACCGTGTCGGTGCTCTTCGGCGCCGGTGCGGCCCTGCTGTTCCAACGCCTGATGGTGCCCGTCCTCGGCGGGCCGTCGGCGATGTTCGCGGTCGTGCTGTTCTGCGTCGCGCCGCTCTCGCCGATGATGCAGATCGCCTACGCCGAGTCGATGCACGCGTTCCTGCTGACGCTCGCCCTCCTGCTGCTCGTGCGGCGCTCGTACGGCTGGCTGTTCCCGGTGGTCGCCGTGATGTCGCTCACCCGGCCGTCAGGGCTGGCGTTCGCCCTCGCCCTCGGGCTGCACGCCGTCTTCCGCTTCGTCCGCCGCGGGCGGGACCCGTTCCCGGTGCGGGAGCGCCTGCTGGTGGGGTTCCTGGCGGTGTTCAGCGCCGCCATGGGTTTCTCCTGGCCGGCGGCGGCCTGGGCGGTCACCGGATCTCTGACGGCCTACACGGACACCGAGCTCGCCTGGCGCTCGGCGTACATCGGCTACGGCGAGCTCGTGCCCTTCGCGTCCTGGTTCCAGGGCGGCGACTGGTGGCTCGGCTCGCCGCTCGGGCCGATCCTGGTGGTGTGCCTCGTGCTCGCGTTCGCCGGGGGGTTGTTCCTGCCCGCGGTGCGCCGCCTGGGCGTGGACCTGCGCATCTGGGTGGCGAGCTACGCGCTCTACCTGCTCGCGGTGTTCTTCCCGCAGTCCAGCACGTTCCGGCTCCTGATGCCCATGTTCCCGCTGCTCGGGGCGGTCGCGCAGCCCCGGTCGGTGGCGTACCGCGTGGCCGTCGTCATGGCCTCCCTCGCCCTTCAGTGGGGCTGGTTGCTGGTCTGCTGGAGGGTGGACGGCTACGACTGGACGCCCCCGTGATCAGGCTCAATTTTTCAGAACGTGGAGGAATGTCCGATAATAGGGGGACATCCTTAGAAAGGGGACCTGAATGGCAGCCATGAAGCCGAGGACCGGAGACGGACCCATGGAGGCCGTGAAGGAGGGCCGCCTGATCATTGTTCGGGTGCCCCTCGAAGGCGGCGGTCGCCTCGTCGTGTCGGTCAACGACGCCGAGGCGAAGGAACTCCACGACGCTCTTGCCGGTGTCGTCTCCGCCAGCCAGTAGCGCGCTTCATCTCGAGCTGAGCCCCGGTTTCCGAAGACGGACCGGGGCCTTCAGCGTTTCCCCCGCAGGTACCCGGGAAAGCCCTCCGCGGTCCCCTTACGATCCCTGAGCTCGTCGAAGGGACGCACCGGACCTCGGGTGGCGCCTCGTACGGTCCCTGAGCCTGCTGAAGGGACGAACCGGACCTCGGTCACCCGTACGGCTACGCGCCGTCGCTTCGACAGGCTCAGCGACCGTGGATGACGAGCTTCTAGCGGCCGCGCTTGACCAGCTGCAGCAGGCCGTCGCCGACGGGGGAGAGGGCGCTGGTCACGGCCTTCGACCGCGACACCTCCTGCAGGAGTGTGCGGAACGCCACCGACACGTCGTCGCGGGCGGCGGGATTGGCGACCCGGCCCTTCCAGAGCGCGTGCGGCACGAGCACCGTGCCGCCGACCCGCGCGAGGCGCAGGCCGTGCTCCACGTACTCGATGACCGAAGTGGGGTCCGCGTCGATGAAGACGATGTCGTAGGACGACTCGTTCATCCGGGGGAGCACGTCGCGCGCCCGCCCGGTGATCAGCCGCACCCGGTTGGCCGGGATGCCGGCGTCCGCGAACGCCGTGCGGGCGTGGTGCTGGTGGTCCGGCTCGGTGTCGATGGAGGTCAGGACGGCGCGGTTTGCGCCGGACAGAAGGCAGAGGCCGGAGACACCGGCCCCGGTGCCGATCTCGATGATCGAGGTGGCGCGGGACGCGCCGGCGAGGAGCGCGGTCTGCGCGCCGATCCCGGGCGAGACGGGCTCGATGCCCAGCTCGTGCGAGTGCTGACGCGCGGCGACGAGGTGCTCGTCCTCGAGGACGAGGTCCTCGCTGAACTTCCAGTTCGATTCTTTATCGGACACGACACTCCTATTCGACCCTCAAGGTTAGTGCGTGCGCCGGGGCGATCCGCACGGGATACCCACGGGGAACGCACTATCCTGAAGGCGTGTTCGGACTGACCTTCGAGAAGCTGATGCTGATCGGCATCATCGCTGTCTTTCTGCTGGGTCCCGACCGCCTGCCCTACTACGCGCAAAAGCTCGCTGAGCTGGTCAAGACCGGTCGCCGCATGGCCACCGACGCCCGCGAGCGCATGCGGGCCGAGCTCGGACCGGACTTCGACGAGGTCGACTGGAAGAAGCTCGACCCGCGCCAGTACGACCCCCGGCGCATCATCCGCGAGGCCCTGCTCGAGGACGACGAGCCCGCGCCGCAGGTGGTGCGGCCGACGTCCCGCGTCGAGACACCCGCCGCGAAGCGCGCCCGCCTGAGCGAGGAGCGAGCGAAGAGCGCGGGGGAGCGGTACGCGACCGCGCACACCGGTCCCGCCCCCTTCGACGCCGAGGCCACCTAGGACGCTCCGCCCCTGCGGACCCTGAGACGGATCCCTGACCCCGGGTCCCGGACTCGCAGGTCTCACTCCGGCTCCTGCCCAGGCAGGGGAATTCTGCCCGGGTTAAAGCTGGGCACGCCGCCTCTGCCTGGGCAGGGACGAAGTAGCTCGCCCCGGCCGCCCCGGCGCTCAGCCCGCGGATCAGCCGACGCTGAGGCCCAGGCGGCGCCCCGCGAGGTTGCGCGGGCGCACCAGGCGGTCGGCGACCGAGCGGATGGCCACCGCGGCGGGATCGTCCGGCTGCGAGAGCACGATGGGCGCGCCGCTGTCGCCGCCCTCGCGCAGCGCGACGCTCAGGGGTACGGAGGCGAGCAGAGGCACGGCCTCGTCCTGGCCGGCGGAGAGCCGCCGCGCCACCTCGGCGCCGCCGCCCGTGCCGAACACGTCGAGCACCGTGCCGTCCGGCTGCACGAGCCCGGCCATGTTCTCGACGACGCCGAACACGCGCTGGCCGGTCTGCCGCGCGACCATGCCGCTCCGCTCGGCCACGTCCGCCGCGGCGGGTTGCGGGGTGGTGACCACGAGCACCTCCGCCGCGGGCAGCAGCTGGCCGAGGGAGATGGCGATGTCGCCGGTGCCCGGGGGCAGGTCGAGCAGAAGCACGTCGAGGTCGCCGAAGTAGACGTCGGTGAGGAACTGCGTCATCGTGCGGTGCAGCATCGGGCCGCGCCACGCGACGGCGGCGTTACCGTCCACGAACATGGCGATCGAGATCACCTTCACGCCGTGTGCGACGGGCGGCAGGATCATGTCGTCCACCCGGGTCGGCTTCACCGCGATGCCGGCCTCGTCCACCAGGCCGAGGATGCCGGGGATGGAGAAGCCGTAGACGTCCGCGTCGACGATGCCGACGGCGAGACCGCGTTGCGCCAACGCGACGGCGAGGTTGGCGGTGAGCGTCGACTTACCGACCCCGCCCTTGCCGCTCGTCACCGCGTAGACGCGGGTGAGCGAGTCCGGGCCGAACTGCACCCCGCGCCGGCCGCCGGGGCCGCGCAGGCGGTCGGTGAGGGCCGAGCGCTGGGCGGGGGTCATCACGCCGACCCGCACCTCGGTGCTCGTGACGCCCGGCACGGATGTCACGGCCTCGCGCACGTCCCGCTCGATCGTGTCGGCCGCGGGGCAGCCGACGATGGTCAGCCGGATGCCGACGGCGGCGGCCCCGTCGGCCGACACCTCGACGCCCTCGACCATGTCGAGCTCCGTGATGGGGCGCCGGATCTCCGGGTCGAGCACGCGCGCGAGCGCGGCCCGAACGGCCGCCTCGAGCGCGTCAGCCACCGCGGGTCGCCTCGACCGGTGCGTCCTCGTCGCGCTTGTCGAGCTCCTCGAGCAGGGACCGGAGCTCGGCACGGATGAAGTCCTTCGACGCCACGTCCTGCATCTGCAGGCGCAGCGCGACGACCTCGCGCGCCAGGTACTCGACGTCGGCCACGTTGCGCTCGGTGCGCTGGCGGTCCTGCTCCATCTGCACGCGGTCGCGGTCGTCCTGCCGGTTCTGCGCGAGCAGGATGAGCGGGGCGGCGTACGAGGCCTGCAGCGACAGGATCAGCGTCAGCACGGTGAACCCGTACACGGCGGAGTCGAAGCGGAGGTTCTCCGGTCCGTAGGTGTTGTAGAGGAGCCAGACGATGGTGAACACCGTCAGGCCGAACAGGAACCACGGCGTTCCCATGGCGCGGGCGACGCCCTCGGTGAAGCGGCCGAAGCGGTCCCGGCTCACCCGCTTGCGCAGGGGGAGGACGCCTGTTCGCAGGCCCTTGGGGGCGTCGAGCCGCTGCTCCCGGTTGTTATCCCGCGCCATCTCGTCGCCTCCTTCCTCGTCCGGTCGCCTTGATGGGGATGGCGGTGGTCGCCGTGCCCCGGTATCTCGCCGCCGCGCGTTTGCGCGTCTCGCGTTCCTCGTCCTGACTTCGCCAGTCGTCCGGGAGGATGTGGTCGAGCACGTCGTCGATCGTCACGACGCCGACGAGGCGGTGGTTCTCGTCCACGACCGGCACGGAGACCAGGTTGTAGCTCGCGAGGATGCGCGACACCTCGGCCGCCGACGTCGTGGCGTGCACGGGGTCGAGGCCCTGGTCGAGCAGGGTGCCGAGGCGCTCGTGCGGCGGGTAGCGCAGCATCCGCTGGAAGTGCACCATGCCGAGGAAGCGGCCGGTGGGCGGCTCGTACGGCGGCAGGGTGATGCACACGGCAGCGCCGAGCGCGGGCGCGAGCTCATGCCTGCGGATGAGCGCGAGGCCCTCCGCGACGGTCGCGTCGGCGGACAGGATGATCGGGTCGGTCGTCATGAGGCCGCCCGCGGTGTCGGGGGCGTAGCTGAGGAGCATGCGCACGTCCTCGGCCTCCTCCGGCTGCATGAGGTCGAGCAGCGCCTCGCCGCGCTCGTCGGAGAGCTGCGCGATGAGGTCCGCCGCGTCGTCCGGCTGCATCTGGTCGAGCACGTCGGCGGCGCGGTCGTCGTCGAGGCTGCCGAGGATGGCCACCTGGCTGCTCTCGGGCATCTCCTCGAGCACGTCGGCGAGCCGGTCGTCCGGCAGTTCCTCCGCCACCTCGAGGCGGCGCCCCTCGGGAAGGTCGAGCAGGGTGCTCGCGAGGTCGGCCGGCTTCAGGTCGGAGTACGCGGCGAGCAGCTGGCTGGCCGACTGGGCCTCGCCGGCGACGCGGCGCTCGGAGACCTCCTCCCAGCGGGTGAAGATCGTAGGGCCCTTGCCGAACGGGCCGCCGCCGGTCTTGGGACGGCGGCAGAAGAGCTGGCTGACCTCCCACTCGCCGGTGCCGATCTCCTCGATCGCGACGTCCTCGATGGTGGCGTCGCCGGATCCGTCGAGCAGGGACACGCGCCGGCCGAGCATCTCGGCGATCACGCGCACCTCGCCGCCGCGCTGCTCGAAGCGGCGCACGTTGATGAGGCCGGTCGTGATGATCTGGCCGGAGCCGACGCTGGTGACGCGGCCGATCGAGAGGAACACCCGGCGCTTGCCCGGGATCTCGACGATCAGGCCGACGACGCGCGGCGGGTCGTTCTTGCGGTACACGACGAGCACGTCCCGCACCCGGCCCACCCGGTCGCCGAGCGGATCGAATACGCTGCAGCCGGCCAGCCTGGCGACGAAGACACGGGATGCACTCACACAACTAACTTAGTTGCTGTTACCGACCCTCTACAGGCAGCCATGGGAGACTAGGGCCCGTGAGCAACCCACTCTTCGGCAGAGGCCGTGTCGCAGCCCCCTCGATTCCGCGGGGCGAGGCCGTCGCGACCTACGAGACGTACCTCGAGGCGCAGGCGGCGGTGGACCTGCTGGCCAAGGCCGACTTCCCGGTCAAGCAGGTCTCGATCGTGGGCAACGACCTGAAGAGCGTCGAGCGCGTCACGGGCAAGCTAACCTACGCGCGGGCGGCAGGCGCGGGCGCCGCGAGCGGCGCGTGGCTCGGTCTGTTCTTCGGTCTGCTGCTGTTCCTGTTCTCCGGCGCGCCGGACCTGTCCTTCGTGCTCGCCGCGGCGCTCATCGGTGCCGGCTTCGGCATGATCTTCAGCATCGTGAGCTACTCGATCAACCGGAACCGGCGCGACTTCACCTCGACGATGCAGGTGATCTCGAGCAGCTACTCGGTGATAGTGGACCCGGACAGCGTCAACCGCGCGCGCAACCTCCTCGGGGTGGAGACGCCGGTCCACGGCCTTCCGCCGCGCGCCCTGCCCGACGACGACGACATCACGGGCGCGGCCCCGACCGCCTGACCCGCGCCGCGTCCCGGTCTCAGCGCTCGTCACGTCGCTTCGGCGGGCTCAGCGACCGTGGTGCCTATGGAAAGGGCGCTTGCCGTCCTAGGAGGAGAGGCCGGCGATCCAGGCCTCGACGTCGTCCGCGGTGCGCGGGATGCCGATGGAGAGGTTCTCCGCGCCCTCCGGGGTCACGAGGATGTCGTCCTCGATGCGCACGCCGATGCCGCGGAACTGCTCGGGCACGGTGAGGTCGTCCGGCTGGAAGTAGAGGCCCGGCTCGATCGTGAACACCATGCCGGCCTCGAGCACGCCGTCGATGTACAGGTCGCGGCGGGCCTGCGCGCAGTCGTGCACGTCGAGCCCCAGGTGGTGGCTCGTGCCGTGCACCATGTAGCGGCGGTGGTGCTGGTTCTCCGGCTGCAGCGCCTCCTCGGCCGAGACGGGGAGCATGCCCCACTCGGCGACACGGCGGGCGATCACGGCCATCGCGGCCGCGTGCACCTCGCGGAAGCGGATGCCGGGACGCACGATCGCGAAGGCCGCGTCGGCGGCCTCGCGCACGGCCTCGTAGACGTCGCGCTGCACGTCGCTGAACCGGCCGTTCGTGGGCAGCGTGCGCGTGATGTCCGCGGTGTAGTAGCTCTCGACCTCCACGCCGGCGTCCAGGAGGATGAGGTCGCCGTCGGCCACGGCGCCGTCGTTGCGGGTCCAGTGCAGGATGCAGGCGTGCGGACCGGATGCCGCGATCGTGTCGTACCCGACGGCGTTGCCGTCGGCGCGGGCGCGGCCGTTGAAGACGCCCTCGACGAGCCGCTCGCCGCGCTCGTGCGCGAGGATGCGCGGCATGTCGCGCAGCACGTCCTCGAATCCCCGGGCGGTGGCGTCGACCGCACGGCGCAGCTCCGCCAGCTCGTACGCGTCCTTGACGAGGCGCAGCTCGGACAGGGCGCGGGCCAACTCGGCGTCGCCCTCCGTTCCGGTCGCGGCCACTTCACCCTCGGCGGAGTCGGCCGCGGAGTCGGCTGCGGAGGCAGCAGCGCCAGCGGCAGCGCGTGCCTCGTCGATGCGGTCGGTGATCCCGCGGTCGGTCTCGCGCACGACGAGCGTGTCGGCGTCCGCGGCGGCGATCACGGCATCGGCGTCGGCGATGCCCTTGGCGGGCAGCGCGAGGTCGGCGGCGACCTGAGCCAGGGAGGGGCGGGGCCCGATCCAGAACTCGCCGATCTCCGGGTTCGCGTAGAACTCGTCCGAGTCGCGACCGGCGCGCTCGCGGAAGTACAGCGTCGCCTCATGGCCGTCGGCGGTGGGCTCGAGCACGAGCATCGAACCGGGCTCGGAGTCGGCGCCCCAGCCGGTGAGGTGCACGAACGCGGAGTGCGCCCGGAAGGGGAAGTCGGTGTCGTTGGAGCGCTGCTTGAGCCCGCCCGCGGGGAGGACGAGGCGCTTGCCCGGGAACAGGGCGGAGATGCGGGCGCGGCGCTCGGCGGCGTACGCCGCCTGCTCACGGGCCTGCGGCAGGGCCTCTTCGCGCTCGGCCCAGCCGCTCGCGATGTAGTCGCGGAACTGCGTGCTCACCGGGGTCGTCGACCGGTTCTCGGTCGCGCGCGGCTTCGGGGTCGCCTCGGGGGCGGTGGCGGGTGCGGACGCGGGGATAGCGGAGTCGGCCATCCCTCCATTCTGCCACCGGCGTCCGGGGCTCGGCCGGGGGAGCGGCGGCGTGCAGCGCCCGTGCTCAGCGCAGCGGGTGCAGCTGCGCGACGATCGGCCGATGGTCGCTGCCCGCGTCATCCCGGTCCGTCACGACCCGGAACCCGGTGAAGCGCCAGCCGTCCGTCGCGAGGATGTGGTCGATGGGCGTGCCGAGCAGCGGCGGGATCGCCGCGGGCCACGTGCCGACCGCGGCGTTGCCCGTCGAGGCCGCGCCGTCGATGCAGTTGCCGAGGTTCGTGATCCGCCTGTCCTCGGTGCGGCCGCCGCCGTAGTCGGCCATGTGGTCGAGCGTGGCGTTGAAATCGCCCGCCATGATGACGTTCCCCGTGTCGCAGCGCCCGCCCAGCCACTCCAGGTCGCGACGCCAGTTGTCCATCTCGGCCGGGATGGGCGCGACCGGGTGCACCGCCATGATCGTGGGACCGTTCCCATCCACCGGCTCCGCGATGACGGTGGGCAGCACGGCGGTGTTGCCCTCCTCCTCGCTCACCGCGTACTCGCCGTAGGCGGCGCGGATCAGCAGGGTCGTGGACCGGGCCGCCGCGATCTCGTCGTACGCCGTCGTGTACACCTGCATCGGCACGCCGGCGGCGGCCATGGCGGCCGCGACGTCGAGCCCCATCGGCTCGGTCGTCTCGGGCAGAGCCACCACGTCGGCGTCGACCTCGACCGCGAGATCGGCGACGGCCGCCGCGTCCGCGGCCCCGCCCAGCGTGTTCCAGGAGAGCACGGTCACGTCCCACTCGCCCTTCTCGGCGAACGCGGTGTCGCCGAAGCCGCGGGTGCTGAGCACGGCGGCCGACAGGGCCGCGAAGGCGAGGAGCAGCACGAGGATCGAGCCGAGGAAGCGGCGGGCGCGGCGGGCGGCGAGGGCGACGAGGCCGATCAGCACGATCGCGAGGAGGGCGGCCACGATGGCGGCACCGCGCAGGGAGACCGCCTGGGCGACGAGGAAGACCTGCTCGAGGTTCAGCAGCTGCGGCCAGGCCGCGACGAGGAGCACGGCCGCCACGACGACGATCACCAGCGCTGCGAATACCCGACCGATCATGACCGGACCACTGTAGTGGCGGGCGGCTGGGCATCCGCATTCGGCCTACGATTGCAGGATGCCGTTTCCGCCTCTGTCGGGCCCGATCGACCTGCACACCCACAGCAGCGTCTCGGACGGCACGCAGGCGCCCGGCGAACTCGTGCGCGAGGCCGCGTCGCTCGGCCTCGGCGCCGTCGCGCTGACCGACCACGACTCCACGGCGGGCTGGGCCGAGGCCCGCGACGCCGCCCGCGAGGCCGGCATCGCGCTCGTGCCCGGCATGGAGCTGAGCACGCGCGTCGAGTGGGCGAGCGTGCACATCCTCGGTTACCTCCTCGACCCGGACGACGAGGCGCTGGCGGCCGAGACCGCCCGCATCCGCTCGGGCCGCCGGGATCGGGCGGAGCGCATCGTCGCGCGCATCGCGGTCGACTACGACCTGACCTGGGACGACGTGCTCGAGCAGACCACGCCGGGCGGCACGGTCGGGCGGCCGCACATCGCCGACGCGCTCGTGGCCCGCGGGTTCGTGTCCGACCGGAGCACCGCGTTCCAGACGATCCTGCACTGGCGGGGCGGCTACTTCCAGCCGCACTACGCGCCCGATCCGCTCACCGGGGTGCAGCTGCTCCGGGCCGCGGGCGGGGTTCCGGTTCTCGCGCATCCGGCGACCGGCGGGCGCGGCAAGGTGATCCCCGAGCAGAATCTCGCGAACCTCGTGGACGCCGGACTCTTCGGCCTGGAGATCGACCACCGCGAGAACACGCCGGACGGGAAGGCCCGGCTGCACGAGCTCGCCGAGAAGTTCGGGCTCGCGGTCACCGGGTCGAGCGACTACCACGGCAGCGGCAAGCCGAACCGGCTGGCCGAGAACTCGACCTCGCCCGCGGTGCTCGACGCGATCCTCGAGGCCGGCACCGGATCGGCCCCCGTACTCCCGTAACCCCGGCGTCATCACCGGTCCCGCATCCTCGGCCGCACTCTCCGTGAGGTGCCCGACTCGGCCCCGTTTCCGCCCGGGGAACGACCGAACCCGGCACCTCAGGGGTGAGGTGCCGGGTTCGGTTCGGTGGTGCGTTCGGGTCCCGTCTCGGGACCGGGCTAGACCGCCGGGGTGCTCGGGCGCGAGCCGCCGCTGCGGCGGCGACGGTTGCGCGAGTGCGGGCGGGTCTGCCCGTCGCCGTGCTCTCCGCCGTGTCCGCCGTGGCCCGCGTGGGACGTGCTGGCGGAGTCCGCCGCCGGCGCCTGGCTGCGCTCGCCGGACTCTGCGCCGCCGGACCCACCGGAGCCGCCGCGCGTGCGGGTGCGGGTGCGGCCGCCCTCGCGGGGCGGGCGGGAGGAGCCGTCGCGGCCGGAGTCACGGCCGGAGCCGGAGCCCTCGGACCGCACGACGGGCGTGCTCTTCAGCCGGCCCTTCGAGCCGACCGGGATGTCCAGGTCCTCGTAGAGGTGCGGCGAGGAGGAGTAGGTCTCCTGCGGCTCGGGCTGGCCGAAGTCGAGGGCGCGGTTGATGAGCGCCCACTTGTGCATGTCGTCCCAGTCCACGAACGTGACGGCGATGCCGGTCTTGCCCGCGCGGCCGGTGCGGCCGACGCGGTGCAGGTAGGCCTTCTCGTCCTCCGGGATCGTGTGGTTGATGACGTGGGTCACGTCGTCGACGTCGATGCCGCGGGCGGCGACGTCGGTGGCGATGAGGATGTCCTTCTTGCCCGCCTTGAAGGCGGCCATGGCGCGCTCGCGCTGCTCCTGGTTGAGGTCGCCGTGCACGGCGGCGGCGTTGAAGCCGCGGTCGTTGAGCTCCTCGACGAGTCGCGCGGCGGCGCGCTTGGTGCGGGTGAAGACGACGGTCTTGCCGCGGCCCTCGGCCTGCAGGATGCGGCCGATCACCTCGTCCTTGTCCAGGCTGTGCGCCCGGTAGACGACGTGCTTGATGTTGGCCTGCATGATGCCCTCGTCCGGATCCGTCGCGCGGATGTGGATGGGGCGGTTCATGAAGCGGCGCGCGAGGGCGACGACCGGGCCGGGCATGGTCGCCGAGAAGAGCATGGTGTGGCGCAGCGGCGGGGTCTGGGCGAACAGCTTCTCGACGTCGGAGAGGAAGCCGAGGTCGAGCATCTTGTCGGCCTCGTCGAGGACCATGACCTTCACCTTGGCGAGACTGAGGAGGCGCTGGCCGGCGAGGTCGAGGAGACGACCGGGGGTGCCGACGACGATCTGGGCGCCGGCCTTGAGCTGCTCGATCTGGCCCTCGTAGGCCTTGCCGCCGTAGATGGAGACGATCTTGGTGGGACGGTTGGAGGCGGCGAGCTCGAGGTCCTCCGTCACCTGCACGGCGAGCTCGCGGGTCGGCACGACGACGAGCGCCTGCACGCCGGGCTCCGGGTCGAGGCCGAGGCGCTGGATGAGGGGGAGGCCGAACCCGAAGGTTTTGCCGGTTCCCGTCTTGGCCTGGCCGATGATGTCCTGGCCGGTGAGGGCGAGGGGGATGGTCTGGGTCTGGATGGGGAACGGTTCGAGGATCCCCTTCGACGCGAGAGCGTCGACCATGTCCTGCTCGATATTGAGTTCTGCAAAAGTCAAGTGAAAAGCCCTGTCATGTGGCGAGCCGGAAGCGTCCGGCTGGGTGAGGCGCCCGTCATGAATAGGGGGCGCGTGTGCCTCCTTCCGATGAGGAGACCGCCTCAGTTTAGCGGCCCGACCCTGATCGCCCCACGCGGCCCCTACACTGAACGCGTGTTCACCTTGTTCCGCCGTGGTCCCCAGGGCGCGGATGCACCCCGCCTGAAGCCGCGTTCCGAGGCGAAGCGTGCCACCGTTCAGCGGGTCAGCCTCGAGGAGTTCACCCCGGACGTCCTCGCCTACCTCGGCCAGGTGACCTACCTCCAGCTCGCGATCTTCGAGCTCCTCTCCCGCGCGGTGAGCACGGCCCCCGACATCGCGGGCAAGGAAGCGGTGAGCACCGCGGCGGGCATCGCGCTCAACCGGCACCAGGCGCTCGCCGCCGAGATCAAGCGGCACGGCGACGACCCCGCGACGGTCATGAAGCCCATCGCCGGGGCGATCGACAGGTTCTGCCGCCTCGTGCAGGGCGCCGACTGGTACGAGACCCTCGTGTCGGCCATCATCACGGCCGGGCTGCTCGACGACTTCTACGTGCGGCTGGCCGCGGGGCTGCCCGCGGAGTACCGGGACCGCGTCATCATCATCCTCGACTCCGGCGACGAGCGGCAGGGCCTCGTGGATGCGGTCAAGCGCGGCATCGCCGCCTCCCCGTCGCTCGGCTCCCGCCTCGCCATGTGGGGCCGCAGGCTCGTGGGCGATACGTTCCTCGTCGCCCGCTCCGCGATGCTCGCGGCGGCCGACTCGTCCGCCGTCGAGGCGCGGCTCGAGCCGGTGTTCACCGAGCTCATCGCCGCGCACACCCGGCGCATGGACGCCATGGGGCTCACCGCCTGACGCGACGCCGCTGCGGCGACCAGGGTCGACGGCGAGCCGGTGCGCTCGCTGCGCCGATTCGGTCGCTGAGCCTGTCGAAGCGGCTTCGCTGTTCACGTCGGTCGCGTCCCTTCGACAAGCTCAGGGACCGTGGGGCTCAGGGACCGTGGGGTCTGGCGCCCGTGACGTTCAGAGAACGAGGGAGCAGGCGCCGCGGGCCGCGCGCGGGTGCGTCAGCCGCGGGTGAGGCGGGCGAGCAGTTGCTCGTCGTCGCGCACGCGCCTGCGGCCGAGCATCAGCTCCGCGGCGACGCTCGCCAGGCCGGCGAGCACGAGCGCGATCACCCAGATCCAGCCGCCGTCCCAGGCGAGGCCCGCCCAGGTGAGGGCGACCCACACAACGGCCGCGACGCCCGCGCCGACGGCCGGGGCCAGGAGCACGCCGATCTCACCCCGGTGCGGCAGCGCATAGCGGGCCGCCAGCCCGAGGATCAGTCCGCCGAGGGTGACGAAGAGGAGTTCCATCCGAGGGACGGCTGGGGTCAGGCGACGAAGCCGACCCGGCGGGCCTCTTCGCCGCCGAGCTCGATGTAGGCGAGGCCGTGCGTCGGGACGAGGTAGACGCGTCCCTTCACGTCCGTGAGCGTGAAGAACGCGGTCTTGCCCTCGACAGCGTCGGTGACGACCTTCTGAATGTCCTCGGGGGCCTGCTTCGACTCGAAGCTGAGCTCGCGGGGGGCGTTGGTGATACCGATGCGGATGTCCATGGGATGCCTTTCGTGCGTCGATTCGACGGTAGGGAAAGGCTATCGGTACGGCTCGGGCGGTTCGCTCCCGTTCACTGTCGGCGGAAGGTTATAGCTTGATCGCCGTGGCGATTCGAGGATTCTCAGGCGGCGGACGGGAGCACGGCCCGACCGTGCTCGACGCGTCCCAGGCGGCCGTGCTCGACCTGCCCGCCGACGCGACGGCGGCCGTCCTCGGCGCACCGGGATCCGGCAAGACGGCGACGCTCATCGAGCTGGTCGCGCACCGCCTGGAGCAGGGCATGTCGCCCGAGGAGCTCCTCGTCCTCACCCCGACCCGCGCGGGCGCCACCGTGCTCCGCGACCGCATCGCGCTCCGCATCGGCGTTCCCACACTCGGCCCGCTCGCCCGCACCCCGCAGTCGCTCGCCTTCGAGATCGTCGCCGACGCGGCGGCGCACACCGGCGACGAGCCGCCGCGGCTGCTGACCGGCGGCGAGCAGGACTCGATGCTCGCCGAGCTGCTGCAGGGCGAGATCGAGGACGGCGTCGACGGCTACTGGCCCGAGCACCTCGGCCCCGACGTCCGGCGGCTGCGCGGCTTCCGCACGGAGCTGCGCGACCTCATGATGCGCTGCACCGAGCACGGCGTGACCCCCGAGCGGCTCGCCCTGCTCGCGGAGCGGGAGGACCGCCCGGAGTGGGCCGCCGCCGCCGGCTTCCTCCGCGGGTACGACGACGTGAAGGCGAGCTTCCGCGACCGCTCCTTCGACTCCGCGGAGCTGCTCAGCGAGGCCACCTCCCTCGTCACCGCCGCCGGTGCGGGCATCGCCGACGAGCTCGGGCGATTCGGCCGGCTGCGGCTGCTCCTGCTCGACGACGCCCAGGAGTCCACCCGATCGACGCTGGCCCTCGTGCGCGCCTTCGCGCGGCGCGGCGTCGCGGTCGTGGCGTTCGGCGACCCGGACGTCGCCACCGGATCCTTCCGCGGGGCCCTCCCCGACGCGGTCGCGCGCCTCGGCGCGCACCTCGGCGTGCCCACCGTGCCCACGGTCGAGCTCACGACGGTGCACCGCCAGGGGGAGGAGCTCCGCGCGCTGACCGCCGCCGTGTCCGGCCGCATCGGGTCCGCCGGTGCGGGCACGCAGCGCCGCGCGGGCGCGGCCGAGGTCGCCGGTGCCGCCGGTGCCGTCCCGGGTGCCGCCGACGCCGTCCGGCTCGCGGGGCGTCGCCGGGAGGGTCAGGACGGGCGGGAAGACCAGGACGCCCCCGCCGTGGTCGCGTACGAGCTGCCGTCCCCCGCGGACGAGCTCGCCGTCATCGCCCGGCGGCTGCGCGAGCGGCACGTGTTCGACGGGATGCCGTGGGGTCGGATGGCCGTGCTCGTCCGGTCCGGCGCCCAGGTGCCCGCGCTCGCCCGGGGCCTCGCGACCCTCGAGGTGCCCACCCGGGTCTCCGGCGCCGGCACCGCGGTGCGCGACGAGTACGCCGTGCGCGCCATGATCCTGCTGCTCGAGGTCGCCCTCCGCCGGGTGCCCCTCGACGCGTCCGCCGCGGTCGCGCTGCTCACCGGCCCGCTCGGCGGGCTCGACGCGGTCTCGCTGCGCCGGCTCAAGTCCGCGCTGCGGCACGACGAGCTCGACGCGGGCGGCGACCGGCCCGCGGACGACCTGCTCGTCGAGAGCCTGCGGACGCCCGGCGCGCTCGCGCTCATCGACACGAGGGTGGCGCGGCTGGCCGGGCGGCTCGCCGACAGCATCCGGGCGGCGGAGGCGCAGGCCGCGGAGGGCGCGACCATCGAGGAGCTGCTCTGGGGCGTCTGGCAGCGCAGCGGGCTCGCCGGGCCCTGGCGCGAGCGCTCGCTCGGCTCGGGCATCGTCGCCGAGGAGGCGAACCGCAACCTCGACGCCATCGTCGCGCTGTTCTCGGCCGCACGGCGCTTCGTGGAGCGCACCCCGGACGCCCCGGCCGGCGTCTTCCTCGACGCCTGGACGGGCAGCGACGTGCCCGAGGACACGCTCGCGCCGCGGTCCCTCGTGGACGCCGTGACCGTCGGCACGCCCTCCTCGGTGATCGGCGACGAGTTCGACACCGTCGTCGTCGCGGGCGTGCAGGACGGGGTCTGGCCCAACCTCCGCATCCGCGGGTCGCTGCTCGGCGCGCAGGATCTCGCCGCGCTCGCGGGCGGTGAGGCCGACGGCGGCGGCGTGGACGCCCGCACCGCCGTGCTGCACGACGAGCTGCGGATGTTTGCCCAGGCCGTGTCCCGCGCCAGCCGCGAGGTCGTGGTCACGGCCGTCGCCAACGACGACGCGCTGCCGTCGGCCTTCTTCCGGCTCGTGCCCGCGGGCGACCCGGGCGACCTCGCCCGATCCCCGCTCTCGCTGCGCGGCATGGTGGCACGGCTGCGCCGCGAGCTGACCGGCACGGGCAGCGCCGCGGCGGCGCGCGGGCTCGCCCAGCTCGCCGAGCAGGGCGTGCCCGGCGCCGATCCCGCGACCTGGTACGGCATGCTGCCGCCCAGCACGACCGAGCCGCTGCACGACCTGACAAACCCCGAGGCGGAGGCCGTGAGCGTGTCGCCGTCGCGGATGGAGTCGTTCGAGACCTGCCCGCTGCACTGGTTCATCGACACCATGGGCGGCGACAGCACCTCGACGGCCACGGGGCTCGGTACCGTGCTGCACAAGGTGATGGAGACGGCGACCGACACCAGCGCCGACGGCCTGTGGCGCGACGTCGAGGCGCGCTGGGGCGAGTTCCGCTTCGAGGCGCCGTGGCAGTCGGAGGTCGAGAAGATCCGGGCGAGGGAGATGACCACCCGGCTGTCCCACTACCTCGGCGACTTCGAGCGAGCGGGTGGCACCCTGCTGAGCTCGGAGCAGCGCTTCCGCCTGCCGATCCAGCTGGAGACGGGGGAGGCCGTGCTGAGCGGCAGCATCGACCGGGTGGAGCAGCTGGCCGACGGCAGCGCCGTGATCGTCGACCTGAAGACCGGGTCGCACGTGCCGACCACGGACGCCGCCGTGGCCGACCACCCGCAGCTCGGCGCCTACCAGCTCGCTTTCGCCGCGGGCCACATCGAGGGGCTGCCGGAGAACCTGCCCGCGGGCGGGGCGAAGCTCGTGATCGTGTCGAAGGGCACCCAGAAGAAGCCGTACTACGACCCCAAGCAGAGCGCCTTCACGGACGAGGAGATCCGGTCCTTCCAGGAGCGCGTCGCGGAGACCGCGGAGGGCATGGCGGGCGCCGTGTTCGTGGCCCAGGTCGGCTCGCACTGCCTCGACCCCTGGTCGTTCGGCAGCTGCCGCATCCACGTCGTCAAGGCGGTGTCGGCGTGATCGGCGCCGCAGAGCTGGCCGCCCGCCTCGGGCAGCCCACGCCGACGGTGCAGCAGCAGGCGGTCATCGAGGCGCCACTGACGCCCGCGCTCGTCGTCGCCGGGGCGGGCAGCGGCAAGACCGAGACCATGGCCAACCGCGTGCTGTGGCTGCTCGCCAACGGGCTGGTGCAGGAGAACGAGGTGCTCGGGCTCACCTTCACCCGCAAGGCGGCGGGGGAGCTCGGCCAGCGCATCGGCCGGCGCATCGGCCAGCTCCGCGAGGCCGGCCTGCTACCGGCGGACGACTCCTTCGAGCAGCCGACCGTCTCCACCTACAACTCGTTCGCGAACGCGATCTTCCGTGACAACGCCCTGCTCGTCGGGCGTGAGCCGGAGTCCGTGCTGCTCAGCGACTCGGCCGCCTGGCTGCTCGCCCGGTCCGTGGTCCGCTCGAGCACGGACGAGCGCCTCGTGCCGCTCGGGCGGTCGCTGAACGCCGTCACGGACGCCGTGCTCGAGCTCAGCCGCGAGCTCGGCGAGAACGTGGTCGAGTCATCCCGCGTCGTGCGGCTCGCCGGGGACTTCTCCGGGCTGGGCGAGCTCCCGTACTCCGACTCGCCGGCCAAGCGCACGCCGTACGCGTCCGTCACCAAGGCCATCGGGGACGTGAGCGCCCTTCCGGTGCTCGTCGACCTCGCCGACCGCTACGCCGCGGAGAAGAAGCGGCGCGGCCTGGTGGAGTTCTCGGACCAGGTCGCGCTCGCGCTCGCGGTGTGCGAGCGCAGGCCCGCCGTCGCCGCCGGCTACCGCGACCGGTTCCGGGTCGTGCTCCTCGACGAGTACCAGGACACCTCGGTCGTGCAGACCCGGCTGCTCGCGGCGCTGTTCGCCGGCCACGGCGTCATGGCCGTGGGCGACCCGCACCAGTCCATCTACGGCTGGCGCGGGGCGAGCGCCGCCAACCTCGCCCGGTTCGGCGACGACTTCGGGGCGGGGGAGGCCGTCGCCGAGTTCGCCCTCTCCACCAGCTGGCGCAACTCGACCACCATCCTCGCCGCCGCCAACGCGGTCGTCGGGCCGCTCACGGCCGCCAGCCGGGTGCGGGTCGAGCCTCTCCGTCCGCGGGACGGCGCCCCCGAGGGCACCGTGCTCGCCCGGTACGCGGAGACGGTCGAGGAGGAGGCGACGGGCGTCGCCGAGTGGCTCGCCGGCCAGCTGGCGGTACCGAAGCCGGACGGGCAGTCGCGGGACGCGGCCATCCTCTTCCGCTCCCGGAACGCGATGGGCCTCTTCGCCGAGGCGCTCGAGGCCCGCGGGGTGCCGCACCACATCCTCGGGCTCGGCGGGCTGCTGCAGGCCCCCGAGATCGTCGACCTGGTGAGCGCGCTGCGGGTGCTGCACGACCCGTCCGCCGGGTCGCACCTCATCCGCCTGCTCTCCGGCGCGCGCTGGTCGATCGGCGCGCGGGACCTGCAGCACCTGTCCCGCGTCGCGGGCTGGCTGCACAACCGGGACTGGTCGCAGCGCCGCCTGAGCGAGGAGCTGACGCGGCGGATGCGTGAGTCGGTGGCGAGCGACGACGGCCGCTCCATCGTCGACGCGCTCGACTTCGTGACCGAGGCGCCCGAGGGGCACTCCCAGCTCGAGGGCTTCAGCCCTGTCGGGCTGCGCCGGCTGCGCGCGGCGGGGGAGCAGCTCACCTTCCTGCGCTCACGCACCGGCCTCGCCCTGCCGGACCTCGTGCGCCTCGTCGAGCAGGAGCTGCTGCTGGACATCGAGGTCGCGGCTCACGACCGGAGCGTGCACGGACCGGCGAACCTCTACGCGTTCCACGACGAGCTCGACAGCTTCCTCGCGAGCGACGATCTCGCCACGCTCGGCAGCTTCCTCGGCTGGCTGGAGCGCGCGGAGCGCCAGGACACCATGGGCCCGCGCAGCGAGAACTCCGAGCCCGGCACGGTGCAGCTGCTGACGATCCACGGCTCGAAGGGTCTCGAGTGGGACATCGTCGTGGTGCCCCGGCTCGTCATCGACGAGCTGCCCGCGAAGCCCAAGGAGGGTTCGGGCTGGCTGCGCTTCGGCAAGCTGCCCTACGAGTTCCGCGGCGACTCCGCCGAGCTCCCCCTGCTCGCCTGGCGGGGCTGCGAGACGCAGAAGGACTTCGACGGCCGGCTCGCCGAGTACACGGTCGCGCTCGCCGACCGGCACCGCGCGGAGGAGCGCAGGCTCGCCTACGTCGCGGTGACTCGGGCGCGCGACGAGCTCCTTCTCACGGGCTCCTTCTGGTCCCACACCACCCGCCCGCGCGCGGCGAGCCCGTTCCTCACCGAGCTGTTCGAGGCCGGGCTGCTGAACGAGTTCCCGCTGCTCAGCCAGCACGAGGATAACCCGCGGGCCGGGTCCGCCCTGACCGCCGAGTGGCCGCTCGATCCGCTGGGCTCCCGGCGCCACCGCGTCGAACGCGCCGCGGTGGCGGTGCAGGAGGCGATCGGCGCTGTCCGTTCCGGGGAGGACCCGGACGCGGGGCGCTGGCAGCGCGACATCGACCTGCTGCTGGCCGAGCGCGACGCCGCCGCCGAGCGCGCCGAGCTCGTGGAGCTGCCGACCCGCATCCCGGCGTCCCGGTTCAAGGACTACGTGACCGACCCCTCCGCCGTCGCCGCCGCCCTGCGCCGGCCGATGCCCGAGCGGCCCTACCGCCAGACTCGGCTCGGCACGCTGTTCCACGGCTGGGTCGAGTCCCGGTTCGGCGGGTCGGGCACCGGTGACCTCCTCGACTCCCTGCCGCACGAGCTCGACGCGGACCCGGAGCAGAGCCCCGTGGACGAGGCCGAGCTCGCCCGCCTTCAGGCCACCTTCGAGCGCTCCGAGTGGGCGAGCCGGAAGCCGGTCGAGGTCGAGGTCGAGGTGCACGTGCGGGTCGCCGAGCAGATCGTGATCTGCAAGATCGACGCGGTGTACGAGATCGACGGCCGGTATCGCATCGTCGACTGGAAGACCGGCAAGGCGCCTGCCGACGCCGCGGAGCTCGAGCTCCGTCAGCTGCAGCTCGCCCTGTACCGGCTGGCCTTCGCGCGGTGGCGGGGCATCGACCCGGACCTCGTCGACGCGGAGTTCTACTACGTCTCCGAGGACCGGGTCATCCGACCGGACCGCATCTACTCCGAGGACGACCTGCGGGAGCTGTGGCTGGAGTCGGTCGGCGACCGGGTGTGACCCGCGGCTACTCCGCGTCCGCCCTGCGGTCGCCCTGGCTCGAGCCGGTCGGGGTCCGCCGGGACGCGAGCATGCGCTCGACCTGGTCGACGTCCATGGCGGGCAGCGTCTGGTGCGACAGCGGTGCGCTCGACTCGTCGCCGACGCTGTCGGCGAGTCCGCCGAGCATCGAGACGGCGTCGTCGATGACCGCGCGGTCGTGCCGGTCCGTGCCGTGCAGCAGCCAGCGAGCGATCTCGAGTTCGGCGTAGAGCAGGGCGCGCTGGCGCAGCTGCCGGTCGACGGTCACCTGGCGGGCCGCGTTGTATGCGTCGAACACCGACTCCGCGACGTGCGCCCGGCGGGCGCCGAGCACCCAGTTGAGGTCGCGCGCGGGGTCGCCGACGCGGAGCTCGGACCAGCCGAGCACCGCCGTGACCGCGTCGCCCTCGGCGAGGAACGAGGTCGACTGCAGGGAGCCGTGCACGACGGCGGGCTGGAACTGCCAGAGCGAGGTGTCGTTGAGTGCGTTCTCCCACCGGCGGAGGAGGGAGGTGGGCACGAGGCTGGTGCCCGCGGCGCGGTCGAGGAGGCCGCCGGCGGCCCGCTGCGCGTCGGCCGCGGAGAGCACGGGGAGCCCCGCGTCGCCCACGAACGCGGTGGGCAGGCTGTGGATCGCGGCGACCGCGCGGCCGATGGAGGCGGCGAGGCCGTCACCGGGGGCGATGTCGTCGAGCTGCACCGGCGTGCCGGGGAGGAACTCGTACACGTACGCCCGCGTCGGGGCGATCGGCGCCTCGCCGAGCCAGGTCGCCACGCGGAACGGAAGGCGGCTGCGCACGCCCGTGCTGAGCGACCGCAGCGCCACGAGGTCGGCGGTCTGCTCGTCCTCGACGGACTTGGTCCTCGGCACGCGCACGATCAGGCGGCGACCCGAGCGGTCTTCGAGGAGGGCGGAGTCGTAGTCGCCGTGCTGTCCGGAGCTGTATGGGGCAGTGCGCACGATGTCGAGCCCGGGAACTGCCGAGGTGGCCAACGCGGCTAGAGTGAGATGGGATCTGGCCATGCCTTACAGGTTAGGTCGCGGAGCCGCTCCAACGCCCCTGCGCCACGCTGTTGAGCCGAGCCCCTCCGCTTTCGTCCCGGCCGCCGCCTGCACCCCGATGGGACTCTCCATGCCGAACCCCTTCCTCGCCCGCCTTCCGCTGTCCCGCTCCGGCGTGGACCGCGACTACATCACCCGGGCACGCCCCGCGCTGTTCGACGAGCTGTGGGCGGAGGAGACCACGCGGGTGCTGCCGCTGTGGAACGGGCGGACGCTCGGTCGCACCGACGAGCAGGGCGCGCCCGCCCTCGACCTGCGGCCGACGGCGGAACTGCAGACCGCGGTCGTCCGGGTCTACCTCGGCCGCACGACCGAGGCGTCCGATCGGGAGCCCGCCGGCTCCGCCGTCGTCGCGAGCGTGCTCACCGACGCGGCCGCGGCCGAGCTCGAGCCGGACGAGTCGCGCTGGGTCACCCTGCGCGACGTCGCCACCACGGTGAGCGACCGCGACGCCGGGCTCTTCACCGAGGCCCTCGCCATCGCGAACTGGCACCAGTCGCACCCGTACTCGCCGAAGACGGGCGAGCCGACCATCGTGGAGCAGGGCGGCTGGGTGCGCCGCAGCCCCTCGGACGGCTCCGAGGTGTTCCCGCGCACCGACGCGGCGATCATCGTGGGCGTCGTCGACGACCAGGACCGCATCCTTCTCGGGGCCAACGCGCGCTGGGCCAAGAAGATGTACTCGTTGCTCGCAGGCTTCGTCGAGCCGGGAGAGTCCTTCGAGGCGGCCGTCGTGCGCGAGGTGTTCGAGGAGTCCGGCGTGACCGTGACCGACCCGGTGTACCTCGGCAGCCAGCCCTGGCCCTTCCCCGCCTCGATCATGGTCGGTTTCATGGCGCGCGTCGACGCGTCGTCGAGCCCCGATCTGCGCCCGGACGGCGAGGAGATCGTCGACCTCCGCTGGTTCAGCCGCGAGGAGATCACGCGCGGCGAGGTCGGTCTGCCCGGGTCGTCCTCCATCGCCCGCGCCATCCTCGAGGAGTGGTACGGCGGCCCCATCGAGGGCGGCGCCTGACCGATGCCGTCCTCCGCTCCATCGCCCGTCGCGCCCGCGTCGCCCGAGGCGCTGCTCGAGGCGCTCGACGACGAGCAGCGCCAGGCGGCCGAGGCCCTGCTCGGCCCGGTCGTGCTCCTGGCCGGCGCGGGCACCGGTAAGACCCGCGCCATCACCCACCGCATCGCCTACGGCGTCGCGGCCGGCGTCTACCCGCCGAACCGGGTCATGGCGCTCACCTTCACGGCCCGCGCGGCGGGGGAGCTGCGGAGCAGGCTCCGCGCGCTCGGCGCCGGCCCGGTCGCCGCGCGCACGTTCCACGCCGCCGCGCTGTCGCAGCTCAACTTCTTCTGGCCGCAGGTCATCGGCGGGCAGATGCCCCGGCTGATCGCGAGCAAGGGCAAGCTGCTCGGGCATGCGGCCGAGACGCTGCACCTGAAACTCGACACCGCATCCCTGCGCGACATGGCCGCCGAGGTGGAGTGGCGCAAGGTGTCCCGGCTGTCGCTGCCGCAGTACGCCGCCGCCGTGCGGTCCAGCCGCACGCTGCCGACCCGGGTCACGCCGGACGCCGCGGTCGACCTGCTGCAGGCCTACGAGGACGTGAAGGACTCCCGGCGCCAGATCGACTTCGAGGATGTGCTGCTCGCGACGGCGGGCATGATCGAGGCCGAGCCCTGGGTCGCGTCGCAGGTGCGGGAGCAGTACCGCTTCTTCGTGGTCGACGAGTACCAGGACGTGTCCCCGCTGCAGCAGGACCTGCTCGACCTCTGGCTCGGCGACCGCAACGACCTGTGCGTCGTCGGCGACGCCAGCCAGACCATCTACTCCTTCGCGGGCGCGAAGAGCGAGTACCTGCTGGGCTTCGCGAGCCGGTACCGCGCCGCGCGGGTGATCCGGCTCGAGCAGAACTACCGCTCGACGCCGCGCATCACCGAGACCGCGAACCGGCTCATGCGTGGCCGGCCCGGCGCCCTCGCGCTGTCCGCCGCCCGCGCCGCAGCGCCGGGCGACGAGGTCGTCGTCAGCGCGTATCCGCACGACGGCGCCGAGGCGAGGGGCGTCGCGGCCGCCATCGCCGACCAGATCAGCGCCGGCGTCCGGCCCGAGGAGATCGCGGTGCTGTACCGGGTCAACGTGCAGGCCGCGGAGCTCGAGCGCGCGCTCGGCGACGCGGGCATCCCGTACCAGGTGCGCGGCTCACAGCGGTTCTTCGACCTGCCCGAGGTGAAGCAGGCCGTGCTCGCCCTGCGCGGTGCGTCCGTCTCCATCTCCGGCGAGCCCCTGTTCAAGTCGGTGAGCGACGTGCTCCGCTCGCTCGGCTGGACCCAGGAGGCGCCCGCCTCGCGCGGCGCCGTGCGCGACCGCTGGGAGTCGCTCGACGCGATCATGGGCCTCGCGGAGCAGATGCCCGCGGGCACGTCCTTCCGCGAGTTCACGGACGAGCTGATGGAGCGCCAGGCGGGCCAGCACGAGCCGACGGTCTCCGCGGTCACGCTGGCGACCCTGCACTCGGCCAAGGGGCTCGAGTGGGACGCCGTGCACCTCGTCGGCCTCAGCGAGGGACTCGTGCCCATCAGCCACGCGACGACGCTCGCCGGCGTCGACGAGGAGCGCCGCCTGCTCTACGTGGGCATCACGCGGGCTCGGCGAGAACTCCGGCTGTCGTGGAGCGCGGCCGGTCCGCATCGCTCGGCGGCTCGGGCGCCGTCGCGGTTCCTGGCAGAGCTCGACACCCGCACTCCGGGTGCGGCTGCCACGCGCGCCGGCTGAGCCGTCCCGTCCGGCCGTCGAGGAGCAGGGCGCACCCGGCAAGCGGGTTCCGGCCCTCCGCGAGCCAGGCGTCCGCGGCCCGGGACACGAGGGCGGACGCTTCGAGCAGGGTGAGCGCCGACGTCTCCGTCGGCGCCGGCCGCCCGGCCAGCTGGGAGGCGAGCGCCGGCCAGGCGGCGTCCGTGTCCGTGCGGTGCCGGTCGATGCAGTGCAGGCACGGTCCGTCGTCGGGGACGACCAGCGGGCCCACCTGCACCCAGCGGTCGCTGAACACCACGGGGAGGAGCGGCACATCGCGCCGCGCCCAGTAGCCGTACACCGCGGGGCGCACCGCGTACCGCGCGACGACCACCGCGAGATCCGCCTCCGCACCCGTCGTGCCTGCTGTGCCCGTGGTCTCCTCCATGGTCGGCGCCGCGGTGCGCCGCTCGACGAGCGCGTGCCCGGCCGCCGTGATCGCCGGGGCCAGCCGTTCCGGGCACGGGCCGTCGCCCTCGAGAACGACCCGGCCGACGGGCCGCGGCGGCGGAGGACCGGGAACGATCGCGTCCGAGACGGCGTCGAGCAGGGCCGCGACATCATCGTCCGTGCCGCCCGCCGAGGCGGCGATCATGGTCAGGCCGGACCGGCTGACGCCGAGCCGCAGCGCCCAGAGCATCCGTTCGTCGGCCGTGGTCACGCCGGTGAGCACCACGGAAGGCCGGTCGAGACCGATCTGCACCGTCGTGGGGGAGCGCCAGAGCAGGGGGAGTGCGGGGTCGAGTGCCAGAGCCATCCGCGCAGGATGCACGAATCGGCGGGCGCCCGCGCTCCCTCTCCACAGCCGCCGCGCTCGGCCCGCTGCATTCCGGCCCCACTGCCGCGCCGTCCCGCGCGCCCCCCACGCGCCCCTGCCCAGGCAGAAGAATCCTGCGCAGCTAAAGGCTGGGCAGGATCCTTCTGCCTGGGCAGGAGACAGGGAACGGTGTCGAGGGGGGAGCGGGGAGTTCGCGGAGAGAGAGGTGCGGCGCTAGACCGGGCGGGGGTCGTCGCCCGGGTCGGACCCGGCGCCGGGACCGGCGCCGTCCGTGCCGTCCTCACCCGTGCCGTCTGCGTCCGTGCCGTCTGTACCCGTGCCAGCCGCACCCGCATCCGGTGAGCTGTCGGGACCGCCGGACTCGCCGCCCGCGGGGGCGGGGCCGGGGTCGTCGCCGCGGAGCAGGTCCTCGATCGCCTGGTCCATCTCGTCGGGCTCGGGCTCGCCGGCCTGCAGGCGCGCCACGAGCGCGGCGGGGTCGTCGATGTCGGCCGAGGTCGGCAGCACGTCCGGGTGCGACCAGAGCGCGTCGCGCTGCTCGGCGCCGACGCCGTCCGTGACGGCCTGCCACATGGTCGCGGCCTCGCGCAGGCGGCGGGGGCGCAGCTCGAGGCCGACCAGCGCCGAGAACGCGGACTCGGCCGGGCCGCCGGTCGCGCGCCGACGGCGGACGGTCTCCGCGATGGCGTCGGCACGGGGCAGGCGGTGGGTTGCGGCGAGCGTCGTGACGTCGACCCAGCCCTCGATGAGGGCGAGCATCGTCTCGAGCCGGCCGAGGGCCGCGGTCTGCTGCTCGGTCTTCGGCGGGATCAGGGAGCCGCTGACCATGGCCTCGCGGAGCTCCTCGACGTTCGTCGGATCGAGGGTCTCGGCGAGCTCCTGCAGGCGCGACGTGTCGATGGAGATGCCGCGGGCGTACTCGGTGATCGAGGTGATCAGCTGCAGGCGCAGCCACTTCGCGTGCCGGAAGAGCCGGGCGTGGGCGAGCTCGCGCACGGCGAGGTAGATCTGCACCTCGGTGGCCGGGATGTCGAGGCCGTCGCCGAACTCGGCGATGTTCTGAGGGAGGAGGGCGGCGCGCTGCTCGTCCAGCAGGGGGATGCCGATGTCGCCGCCGGAGACCACCTCGGTGGAGAGCTGGGCGACGGCCGCACCGAGCTGCATCGCGAAGAGCGTGCCGCCGACGTTGCGCAGCAGCTGGCTCGCGCCCTGCACCATGCCGGCCATCTCCTCGGGGGCCTGGTCCGTGAGCACGCCGGTGAGGGCGTCGGAGATACTCGTGGCGACCGGCTCGGCGAGCTGGGTCCACACCGGCATGGTCGCGCGCACCCACTCGGCGCGGCTGAGCAGCCGGGGAGGCAGGGGCAGGTCGCTCACGTAGGTGACCTCGTCGAGCCAGAGGGCGGCCACGGTGAGGGCCTGCTCGAGCTCGCGGCGCTGCACGTCGCCGGTGGGGATGGCGGACTGCCGGGCCAACGTCGTCGCCTGGTCCGTCGCGGCCGTCCAGTTGATGCCGTCGCCGCTCGACTGCAGCGCGCTCTGCAGCTGCGCCATCAGCTGGCGGAGCATCGCGGGGTCGTTGGGCAGCCCCGCCGCGCCGGCGAGCTTCTCGGCGTCGAACCCGGAGTTGCCGCTCAGGAACTCCCGCAGCATGTCGCGGAACTCGTCCTCGGGGTTCTGTGGTGTCTCGTCGGCCATGAGGAACTCCAGAATTCTTCGTCGCTCGGCCGGGCGGGCACCCAGCTGTCGTTCCTACGCTAATGCGCGCCGGCCTGGGCGATTCCCCCATTGACCTAGGCTGAGACGCCTGGCCTTGCGCCGCTGGCGAACACGCCCACCGACGGGCGCCAACAGGGAAAGAAGGAGTGCACGAGGTGAGCGTTTTCGCCCAGTACGCGCGGAACGCGTCGCCCCGCCGCGCGGACCGGAGCCGCACCGGCTTCGTCCTGCTCACCTCCGCCTTCGTGCTCGTGCTCCTGCTCGGCGTCCTCCCCGCGCCGTACGTGATCGAGCAGCCGGGCCCCGTCTATGACACCCTCGGCACGAGCGAGCACGAGGGTACGGACCGGCCGCTGATCAGCATCCCCGGCCAGGAGACGTTCCCCACGACGGGGGAGCTCAACCTGCTGACCGTCAGCGTGCTCGGCAGCCCCGAGACGCCGCCGCACTGGCTCGACGTCGCGACCGCGTGGTTCGACCCGAGCAAGGCCGTGGTGCCCGTCGAGTCCGTCTTCCCGCCCGACGTGTCGCGCAAGGAGCGCGACGAGGAGAACCGGGTGCTCATGGTCAACTCGCAGCGGGATGCCATCGCGGCCGCGCTGCTCGAGCTCGGCTACGAGGTGCCCGGCATCATCACGGTGCAGGGGATCGTCGAGGGGGAGCCGGCCGAGGGCGTCATCGAGGAGGGCGACCGCATCACGTCGGTGAACGGCACCGCGGTGACGGACTACGGCGAGCTGCAGGACCTCATCGCCGAGAACGGCAGCGAGCGCCCCGTCGAGCTCGGGCTCACCCGGGACGGCACCGCCATGACCCTCCAGGTCACCCCGCGGCAGCGGGAGGACGCGTCCGTCATCGGCGTGCTCGTCACCACCGACTACACCTTCCCGTTCGACGTGTCGATCCAGCTGGACGACGTCGGCGGCCCCAGCGCGGGCATGATGTTCGCCCTCGGCATCATCGACAAGCTCGAGCCGAGCGAGCTGACGGGCGGCGAGAACATCGCGGGCACCGGCACCATCGACGCCCAGGGCGTGGTCGGCCCGATCGGCGGTATCCGGCAGAAGCTCTACGGCGCCGACCGCGCGGGCGCCGACTACTTCCTCGCGCCCGCCCGCAACTGCGACGAGGTGGCGGGCAACGTGCCCGACGGCCTGGAGGTGTTCGCGGTGTCGACGCTCGACGACTCGCTCGCGGTACTGAAGGCCGTGGCGGACGACACGTCGCTGGCCGACCTGCCCCGCTGCTCCGCGGAGTAGCGGCCGGGACGATACGCGGGACCGCGAATCCCGGGGCGGAGGGCGGAGGGCCTCAGCGGGAGGCGAGGAGGGCCGCGGCGATGCCGCGCGCCGTATCCGTCGTCCAGGTGGGCGAGCGCAGCCGCATGGCGAGGTCGCCCGTGACCAGGAGGAGCAGCTGCTCGGCCAGCTCGGCACCGCGCCGAGAATCGGCCGCGTCCGCCAGGTGCGCGAGCCTGTCCAGCATCGTCTCGGTGTCGCGGGAGATGGCGCGGGCCACCTCCTCGGGCGGGTCCGGGTACTCGGCGGCGGAGCCCAGGAAGGCGCACCACCGCGATCCGATCGGCCGCGCGCGAAACGCGTCGAGGGCGTCGAAGATCGCGAGCAGGCGCCCCTCCGCGGTGTCCTGCGCCGCGATCGCGTCGTCCCACGCCTCGAGCCACGCGCGGTGGCGCCGGTCGAGCGTCGCGGCGAGCAGCGCCTCCTTGCTGGGGTAGCCGCGGTACAGGGTGGCGGCGGAGACGCCGGCGCGCTCCAGCACGGCGTCGATCGGGGTGGCGGCGATCCCTCGCGAGAAGAAGAGCTCGTCGGCCGCGTCGAGCAGCTTCGACTCCGTGCTCGAGCGGATGGCCATGGCAGCACCCTAGACTCCTCAATGTGAAACGATCGTTTTCGTTAGGCTCCCGATCGCCGCTCCTCCTCGTTGCGGCGGGCACCGGCCTGATCGCGGCGACGTACGGGCTGGTCCGGCTCGCCTACGGGCTCTTCCTGCCGGACGTGCAGGGCGAGCTCGACCTCGGTGTCGGCGCGGCGGGCGGCATCTCGGCCGGTGCGTCCGTCGTCTACTGCGTGGGCGCGCTGCTCGGGTTCCTCGTGGCCGCGCGGCACCCGCGGGTCCTTGTCGTAGCGTCGGCGCTCGTCGCGTCCGGCGGGGCGTGCGGGATGGCGCTCGCCCCGAGCGCCGCCGTCTTCGCCGTCTTCGCCGTCCTCGGGTCCGCCGGAGCGGGCCTCGCGTCACCCGCGCTCGTCGCCGTGCTGCAGCGGAACGCGTCGACGGGACGGAGCGCCCGGGCGCAGGCGATGGTCAACGCCGGAACCGGGCCCGGGCTGGTCGTGGCGGGACTGCTCGCCCTCGTGCTCCTGCCGGACTGGCGTCTGGGCTGGGGGATCGCCGCGGCCGTCACGATCGTCGCCGCGGCCGCCGTGCTGCTCGCCGATCGCCGCGATCGCACCGATCACGCCCACGACGCCCACGACGCCCACGACGCCCACGACGCCGATCACGCCGGCTCCGGGGGAGCGGAGCGGGCAGGGCCGCGCCGGCCCCTTCCGCCCGCGTCCTGGTATCGGGCGCACCGGCGCGTGCTCGCCGCGGCACTGCTGATGGGCGTCGGCTCTGCGGCGGTCTGGACGTACGGGCGCACGTTCCTCGTGGCCTCCGGGGCGTCCGAGGTCGTGTCGGTCGCGGCGTGGATCGCGCTCGGTGTCGGCGGCACGGCGGTCATCGGCACGGCGCGCGGCATGGAACGGCTGGGGCCGAGGGTCGCCTGGGCCGTCACCGCGGGCACGATCGCCCTCTCCTGCGTGGTGCTCGCTCTCGCCGCGGGGAGCGCGCCGCTGGCGCTCGCGGCCTGCGCCGCGTTCGGCTGGGGCTACACGGCGGGCAGCGGCGCCCTCATCGCGTGGACGACGCGCATCGACGCCCCGCGCGCGCCGGCCGGCACCGCACTGCTCTTCGTCACTCTGATCCTCGGTCAGGCGCTCGGGGCCGCCGCCCTCGGCGCCCTCATCCCGGTGCTGGGGGAGCCCGCGGCCTTTCTCGCGGCGGGCGTGGCGTCCGCCCTCGCCGCCGTGCCTGCGGTCATGCGGAGAGGGTCCGCCGAGCGGACCTCGCCGGACACCTCCTCCTCGTCCTTGTCCGAGCCGGTCGATGTCCCCGCAGCGTGCGGGGTCGCGGGGCCGGACGCCTCCCGCGCGCCGCGCTGATCGACTCCCGTCCGAATGCGCCGCCACCCTGCCGGCGCGCAGCCCGTGCTCAGGGGTGTCCCAGAGGGGGAACCACTACGCTGTGGGGGCACGCACAAACAACTGAACCAGAGGCTTTCCCTTGACTACATCAGCAGCCGAGCCCGCCAGGCGTAGCCGCGCGCCGATTGCCATCACGGCGGCCATTCTCGCCGCGCTCGTGATCCTGTTCTTCATCTTCGCCGGCTTCTACGCCGACGTCCTCTGGTACGACCAGTTGGGCTATCTCGGAGTCCTGCTGACGCAGTGGGGCAGCTACCTCGCGCTCTTCTTCATCGGGTTCCTCGCCATGGCGATCCCGGTGTTCGTGAGCCTCCAGGTCGCCTACCGCTCCCGGCCCGTGTACGCGAAGCTGAACTCGCAGCTCGACCGCTACCAGCAGGTGGTGGAGCCGCTGCGCAGGCTCGCGATGTTCGCCATCCCGAGCGTGCTCGGCCTGTTCGCCGGCGTCTCGGCGGCCGCGCGCTGGCAGACCACGCTGGAGTGGCTGAACCGCACGCCGTTCGGCACGACGGATCCGCAGTTCGGTCTGGACATCTCGTTCTACATCTTCGAGCTGCCGTTCTATCAGGGCCTCGTCGGCTTCGCCTCGGCCGTCGTGCTGCTCTCGGGACTCGGCGCGCTGGCCACCAGCTACCTCTACGGCGCCCTCCGGGTGAACGGCCGCGAGGTGCGCATCTCGAAGAGCGCCCGCGTGCAGATCGCGGTCACCGCCACCGTCTACCTGCTCCTGCAGGCGGTCAGCATCTGGCTCGACCAGTACGCGACGCTCGCGGAGTCGAACACCAGCAATCTGTTCACCGGTGCCTCGTACACCGACGTCAACGCCGTGATCCCCGGCCGCGCGATCCTCGCCGGCATCGCCGCCGTCGTCGCGATCCTGTTCATCGTCACCGCGGTCATCGGCCGCTGGCGCCTGCCCGTCATCGGCACCGCGTTGCTCATCGTGAGCAGCCTGCTTATCGGCTCCGTCTACCCGTTCTTGATCCAGCGCTTCCAGGTGGCCCCGAGCGAGAAGAGCCTGGAGTCGCAGTACCTGCAACGGAACATCGACCTGACGCGGGACGCCTACGGGCTCACCGATGTCGAGGAGATCCCGTTCGACGCGACGACCGAGGCGTCCCAGGGCGCGCTGCGCGAGGACGCGGAGACCACCGCGAACATCCGCATCCTCGACCCGTCGATCGCCGGACCGGCGTTCGACCAGCTGCAGCAGTTCCGGCAGTACTACCAGTTCACGCCGCTGCTCGACGTCGACCGCTACGAGATCGACGGCCAGGTGCAGGACACCGTCGTCGCCGTCCGCGAGCTCGACCAGTCCGGCCTCGAGGGCAACCCCTCCTGGGTCAACACCCACCTCGTCTACACGCACGGCTATGGCCTCGTCGCCGCCTACGGCAACCAGCGCACGTCTGACGGCGAGCCGCGGTTCCTGCAGCAGGGCATCCCGACCACCGGCGCGCTCGGCGAGTTCGAGCCCCGCGTCTACTTCGGCGAGAACTCGCCCGACTACTCCATCGTCGGTGGCGAGGAGGGCGCGAACGTCGAGCTCGACTACCCGTCCGGCGCGGACGGCGAGGACCAGACGTACACCACGTTCCAGGGCAACGCGGGGCCGAAGCTCGACAACGTGTTCAAGCGCCTCATCTACGCGCTCAAGTTCCAGGCCGAGGAGATCTTCCTCGCCGACCAGGTGAGCAACGGGTCGCAGATCCTCTACGACCGCAACCCGTCCGAGCGCGTGCAGAAGGCGGCGCCGTACCTGACGCTCGACCGCGACCCGTACCCCAGCGTGGTCGACGGCCGCATCGTCTGGATCATCGACGGCTACACGACGAGCGCGGACTACCCGTACTCCGACACCCGGCCGCTCGAGGACACGATCGCCGACACGAACACGCCCAACCCGACGCTCGCCGTCGACAACATCAACTACATCCGCAACGCGGTGAAGGCGACCGTCGACGCGTACGACGGCACGGTGACGCTCTACGCCTGGGACGAGGAGGACCCGATCCTCAAGACCTGGCAGAAGATCTTCCCGACGACCCTCAAGCCGATGAGCGAGATGTCCGGGCAGCTGATGAGCCACGTGCGCTACCCGGCGGACCTGTTCAAGGTGCAGCGCGCCGTGCTCGGCCAGTACCACGTGGCCGACGCCGACCCGTTCTACTCGCAGCAGGACGCCTGGACGACGCCGAACGACCCCGCGTCGACCGAGGACGAGCAGCAGCCGCCCTACTACCTGACCCTGCAGATGCCCGGCCAGGAGAGCCCCTCGTTCTCGCTGTACACGAGCTTCATCCCTCAGCGGACCGGTGAGGGCAGCCGCAACGTGCTGACCGGATACCTCGGCGTCGACTCCGACGCCGGCTCCGAGGACGGCGCGCGTGCGGAGGGCTACGGCAAGCTGCGCCTGCTCGATCTCACGAACGACGACACCATCCCCGGCCCGGGCCAGGTGCAGAACACGTTCAACACCAACACCGAGGTGGCCAACCAGCTCGCGCTGCTGACCCGCGGTGACACCAGCGTGCGGCGCGGCAACCTGCTGACCCTCCCGGTCGGCGGCGGCCTGCTGTACGTGCAGCCGGTGTACGTGCAGTCGACCGGCTCGACGAGCTACCCGCTGCTGCGGAAGGTGCTCGTCGCGTTCGGTGACGAGATCGCCTTCGAGGACACCCTCGACGTCGCGCTGGACACGCTGTTCCAGGGCGAGTCCGGTGCGGAGGCCGGTGACACGGACGTGCCTGCCGAGCCCGACGAGGGAGCCGGCGGCGAGGCCGACGGCGGCGCCGAGGGCGAGACCCCTGCCGAGGGCGAGACTCCCGCAGAGGGCGAGACCCCTGCTGCGCCCGTCCCGACGGACGCCCGGTCGCAGGCCCTTGCGGACGCCAACACGGCTCTGCAGGAGCGCGAGGCGGCGTACCGTGCCGGTGACCTCGTCGCCGCTGCGGAAGCCGACCAGCGCTTCGTGGAGGCCGTGGAGCGCGCGATCCAGGCGGAGGCCGCAGCCGGCGAGTAGCCGGGTCACCCCGTGGTCAGAAGCCGCTCCGACCGTGTGTTAGAGTAGATCTTGTGCCGCGGGGTGGAGCAGTTCGGTAGCTCGCTGGGCTCATAACCCAGAGGTCGCAGGTTCAAATCCTGTCCCCGCAACAAGAACAGAAGGCCCGGAACCGACAGGTTCCGGGCCTTCTGTCGTTCTCGGAGAAGCACCGTCACTTCCCGTCGCTTGACACCGTCGCCGAGCACTCATCATCATTCAGTGACGATCGGCGGCGGAGGGCCACCGGCACCTCGGAAGAAACGGCGCGTCCATGCCCACCACGATCTTCGTCAACCTGGCCGTGAGTGATCTTGCACGATCCCGGGCGTTCTTTGAATCGCTCGGGTACTCCATCAATGAGGGCTTCAGCGACGAGAACGCCGTGAGCGTCGTGATCAGCGACACGATCACCGCGATGTTGCTCACGCGCGAGTTCTTCGCCGAGTTCACGAGCAAATCGATCATCGACGCCACCACCTCGACCGAGGTACAGCTCGCTCTCAGTGCTGAGAGCAAGGAGGACGTCGACGCCATTCACGAGAAGGCCCTCGCCGCGGGCGCGACGCCCGCCGGCGAGCAGGACCACGGATTCATGTACTCGAAGAGTTTCGACGACCTGGACGGCCACCACTGGGACTTCGTGTGGATGGACCCGGAGGCGGCAGCCGGCGGCGCACCGGAGATGAGCCTCGAAGAAATACGAGAGAACACAACGCACAGCTGAGCCACCGTCCGGTAGCGGGTGTCGTCGTGCGATGACCGTCCGCCGTCGCCACCGTGCAGAACTCCGCCGCCAACATCCTCGGCGAACCACTCCTCGCCCCGGATCGGACGGCATGACCGGAGTTCGTCTCGCGAACGCCATCCAGCCCGGGTGGAGCGGCCCGGAGGAGGTACTGAGAGTCGGGGAACGTGTTGTGGAGTGTTCAATACACTTGTCTCGGGGGTAGGGGATGCTGAAGCAGGAGTTCCGGCGGGCGGAGAAGACCAGGGCGGAAACGCCGAGGGCGCCCTTCACGGGTCGACAGATCCGGCATGGGATTGTCAACGCTCTGCGACGTCGTGGAGCCTGACTCTTCTCGGACCTCGAGAACTCCGCCGGACCGGCGTTCTGGCAGCTACCTATCGCCGTGTCGTTCGCGATCGGGATCGCCCTTGCTTCCGTGGTCCCGTCGAACGCGGTGACGTCGATGCTGGGGTTCATCTTCGGGCTGGCCGTAGCCGTTGCGGCGACCGTCTTCACGGTCATCTGCGCACGCAGCGCCACGATGATCCCCTACCTCGGGGTGGTCCCCGCTCTGGATTTCCTCGCCATCGCTGTGCTCCGCTTCACGACGGGGGCGGGCAGCTCCGTTTTCACCGGTCTCGCGATCCTTCCCATGGTGTGGTTCGCCACCAGGCCGGAGCCCCGCAACATCGTCTGGGCCTTCGCCGGGGTGTTCCTCGTAGTCCTCCTTCCGACGCTGGTCAGCGGCGCTTACCTCGAGAACCCGAGCGAACTCCTGAGGAGCCTGTTCGCCGCCGCCGTGTACGCGGTGGCGGCGACGGCCATCCACCACCTGTCGACCCAAGCGCGACGCCGCTACAGCGAGCTGAAGGCCCGCGACTCGAGGCGGGCTGAAGATCTCAAGCTCGGCGCGCAGGCGCAGCAGGCGCTACTGCCGGGCAATACGGCGAATATCGACGGCTACTCCATCGCGGGTGTTTGCCTACCCGCGAAGGCCGTGGGCGGTGACTTCTACGACTGGTACACCGTCCCGGACGGATTGGCGGCCTCGCTGGGTGACGTCATGGGCAAGGGTGTGGGCGCAGGCATCATCGCCGCGACCACGCGCGCCATGTTACGCAGCGCGCGAGCGGAGCCCGACCCGGTGACAGCCCTGGTCCGCGCCGATGAGTCGCTGTCCACGCTGTCGAACATGGAGTCCTTCGTGACACTGTTCCACGCGCGGCTCAGCACTCTCGATGGCACCGTCAGCTACGCCGATGCCGGGCACGGTCTCACCGTCGTGATACGCGCGGACGGGAGCCACAGCCGGCTCAGGTCATACGACATCCCGCTGGGAGTCGGATTCCGCTTCGGCCAGACTCCGCAGACCGTGTCGTTGGCAGTCGGGGACACCCTCGTGAGCTTCAGCGACGGTCTCCTCGACCTCTACGGAGGCACCGAGCAGGCCCTCGCGCGGATCCCCGAACTTCTCGCCTCAGCCGGGTCGTCGGCCAGCAGCATGGTCGACGCCATCATCGCGAACGCGGCCGGATACAACCAGGAGGACGACGTCACGGTCCTGGCGATCCAGCGCGACCGATGACCGTACCGCTCTGCCGTCCCTTTCCTCCATCAACACCACCCGGTCGAAGGATCTCCGCGGGGAGCTCTGTCCACGCCGCCGCAGGTCTTCCTGACACTGATAGCAGCCGCGATCCTCGCGAGGAGCCGCCGATGTAGGCGAGATCCCGATTGCGGACAGCGCCTGTCCTCATTGCTTCCTATCGTGGGCACACAACACACCACTCCACGCTGCGAAGGAGCACCGATGTCCGGCATCACACCCACCGGGTACAACACCGTGAATCCGTTCGTGTTCGCCGAAGACGCGACCGCCCTCGGCGGCTTCCTGCAACGCGTCTTCCATGCGGTCGAGACTGCAGACGCCCGGACAATCGACCGCGACGGACTCGTGCTCCATTCCGAGTACCGCATCGGTGACTCCGTCGTCATGATCGTCGACCGCAAACCCGGCTGGCCATGGATGCCGGCAACACTCCAGGTGTACGTCGACGATCTCGGGGGCACTCTGCGGCAGGCGGAGGCAGAGGGTGGCCGGGTGGTCACCCGGCCGACGCCGTTCTTCGGCGCGCAGTTCTCCCGTCTCGTCGACCCGTGGTCGAACGTGTGGTGGCTCTACCAGCAGGACGCCGACTGGACCGGTGACGAGGAATGGGAGACGGAAGACCCCGCCGACGCCGGGTGGGAGTCCACCCCCGAGCTCGACTACATCCACGACACGATCGTCGAGTTCCTCCCCACCCTGCGCGACCCCCGCGCCGACTGATCGACCTCGAGAACCCGACCCTCGCTCGCTCCATCCCGCCGAGGTGCCGTGCGGTTGGTGCTGAGCAGTGTCCGCCCCGTGTGACCCGGAACCTGCTCGCCGTGAGGTATGGGATGCTGACCGGATCAGCCACCACAGCGAAGGACCGAGCGTCACATGCCCGACGGTAGTCCAGTCGTCACGCTCTCCGACGGCGTGGTCACCCTCCGGCCATGGTCGCGAGACGACGCCTGGTTCATGGCGGAAGCGCACGCCGACCCGGAGATCCGACGCTACAACGGTAGCCACGACCGGTTAGGGCATCCAGCTCCGCCGTTGTCGATCAGGGATGCCGAGGCGGTCATCGACGAGTTCGTGTCGAACTGGCGAGCGTTCGCTGAGACCGGGAGACCCTCTGTTGCGTTCGCGGTACAGGACGCGACGTCCGGCCAACTGGTCGGCGCATGTGGCGTCGACGACTGGACCGCTGAGGACGTGGCGCAGTTCGGTTATTGGATCGCGCCGGCTGGGAGAGGGCGCGGCTTCGCGACTCGAGCGGCGATCCTCCTCACGCGGTGGCTGTTCGACCTGGGAGCCGCTCGGGTCTTCCTGACGGTCGTCGCGGGGAATGAGGGGTCAATCGCTGTGGCTCGCCGAGCTGGGTTCGGGTACGAGGGAACGATGCGTGCACACAGCGTTTGGCAGGGACAGCGATACGACGTCCTGTGGTTCGCTGCCCTGCCACGAGAATGGCCATTGCGCCTGCCTGACGAAGAAGCATGCAGCACCTGATTGCCCGGGAAGGCGGGCTCGTGCGTGAGCCCGCCTCGGTGTCGGAACCGGGGCCGATGTCCTCTTCCGGACGTGGCCTGAAGAGGATCTTGTCGACTCTCTGGGCTGCCCGTCACACTGAGCGCGGTGGTCAGCTGAACCGGCCATGAGGTGAGATCCAGTCCTCGGATCGAGCGGGCACGCGTGCTGGCGAGGGGGTTCCCGCTCCCGTGCGGCGGCCTGTCTGGTCCGGGCCGGCCCGCATTCACCCAGGTGCGGGCCTTCGCCCACCTCTCGGTTCCCGCTTCCCGCCATCCCCCCGAGGACAGCGCCCCGCCCAGGTTCCCCCACCCGGGCGGGGCGCTGTCCGTCTCGTCCTGGCGGTCGGCACCGTGGAAGCCTCATGAGGAGTCGGAGTTGCGGTCGGTAACCGCCACCGGCAGGATGGCGCCAGGTGCATGTGGAGCCGCCGAGATCGATGCAGGGGATCAGCCGGAGGGCCAGGATGCACGACGACACTCTTCTCGCTGTCATCTATCGAGGGCGTCCCGCGACGCTCACCGAGTTGGCCACGCTGTCGCATCTGAGCGCGGATGCAGCACGCTCGGCGGTCGACAGCCTTCGGGAGCAGGGTCTGCTCGGTGGTGAGGGCGATCAGTTGATCTACACGGATCCGGCGTTCTGGGCGGCCCAGGCTGTCTCGCGCCGCGCAGCCGAGTTGCGTTCCAGCTCCCGGGAGGCCCTGTCGGCGCTCGAGCAGATCGTCGTCGAGCTGCCTGAGATGCTGCGGCACTGGTCGGTGGGGGAGACGTCGGCCGACGCCGTTCCGGTGTTCACCCGCCATGGCCGGCACGCCAGCGAGGACCTCTGGTTCGACACGGTACGGCAGGACGGCGGCACGTTGTACGCGGTGCTGCCGGAGGTCGACCGATTCCTGACCACGTCCCTCGAGCGTGCCGAACGGTTCGGTCGCGCTCTGGCGGCCAAGGATGCCGTCAGGGTCATCATGCCGACATGGGCAGCCGATGATTCCGCGGCGATCCTGCGCATGCAGCACTTTCGTGCCGCCGGCGCCGAGTTCCGCCTGTTGGATGCCCCGTGGAGCTGGTTCTGGGTCGACGGCGACTATCTCGCGGTTCCGCTGAAATGGGGGGAGGGCCGCCCGACCAGCGTCATCGGGGTGCGGAGCGAACCTCTCGCAGGGATGGCTCGGGAGTACTTCGAGGGGCTGTGGCGACAGGCTCGACCTGCGGAGATCTCGGAGAACGCCACCTGGGTACCGCTGCTCAAGCTGATGCGGCAGGGCATCACGCTCGATACCGCGTCCCGTCAGGTGGGTATCAATCCCCGGACCGGGCGACGCCGAATGGCCGACGCGATGGCGCACTACGGCGTATCGACGCTGTTCGCACTCGGCGTGGCATGGGGTTCCGACACCACCCCCCGGCAGACGTAGCGCCCGCAGGCGCCGCGCCGGCAGGCGGCGGTAGAGCGCCGCGGCGTACGGCTCAGAGGGACTCGAGCACGTCGAGCGCCCCCTGCACCCCGGGCTCCCGCCGCATGAGCCGGCCCACCTCGGCCGCCCGCTCGCGACGGGACAGGGCGTCGCCCATCGCGGGCACGAGGGCGTCGACCGACAGGTTGCGCAGCGGGATCGGGGCGGCGGCCATCCCCTGTCGGTGCAGCTGGGCACCCCAGAACGGCTGGTCGGCGGTGACGGGCACGACGACGGCGGGCACGCCGGCCCGGGCGACGGCGTGAGAGGTGCCGGCCCCGCCGTGGTGCACGGCGAGCGCCGCGCCCGGCAGTACCGCATCGAACGGCGCCGACCGCACCACGAGCACGTCGGGGCCGCGGCACTCCTCCGGCAGCGCAAGCCCACCCCACCCGGTGACGAGCAGCACCCGCAGGCCGTGGGAGCGCGCGGCCGTGACGATCGCGCGCCCGCGGGCCGACGGATCCCCGGTCGACATGGAGCCGAACGAGGCGACGAGGAAGGGTCCGGCGCCGAGGAAGTCGGCGACGACCGGGTCGGGGGACGCCGCCGGCGCCTGCTCGTACCAGGCCCCCGTCTGGTGCACCCGCTCCGGCCAGTCGTGGGGCCGTGGCAGCAGCGTCGGGCTCACGGCCATGAGCGTCGCGCGCGACGGCGAGCGCCAGGCGGGACGACGACCGCTCGGCAGCTCGGCCGCGGCGCGCGCCACGTCGCCGTTGAAGAGGCGTGCGGCGCTGCGCGGCACGGCGTAGGTGGCGCGATTGTACGCGCCGAGGTCGCGGGTGGCAGTGGGACCGCCGGCGGCGGGGAAGCGGATGCTGGGGGTGGCCACCGGCGCGAACTCCACCAGCACGCGGGGCACGCCGAGCGAGTCGGCCACCATCGGCGCGCTGAGGATGAGGGAGTGGTGCACCACCACGTCGGGGTCGAAGGCGACCGTCTCGCGCACCGCGGCGGCGAGCATCCGCCGCATTGCGGGGCGCACCTCCGAGCGCACGTGGCGTGCCAGAGCCCAGGGGGTACGACCGGCGGGGGAGAGCACCCGCTGCGCGTCCAGGCCCAGACCCACGCTGTCCACCCCCTCGGGCGCGACCGCGTCGTCGGGCAGAGCCAGCCGCACCTCGTGACCACGGGATGCGGCATGTCGCGCCAGGGCCGCGAAGGGCTCCACGTCGCCCCTGGTGCCGGCGGTGAGCAACATCATGCGCATCCACCCAGTGTGGCGGGAAGCTGTGCGGCCGGCGTCCATGTGAGCCCGGTACGCTCGTGCACGTGACCGATGGCAGTGAGCGGATGTCGCGCACCGCGCTGTCGGGAATGGGCGTGGCCGTGCGCCGCCTCGTGCTCATCTCGCGCCCGGTGCTGTGGATCAACACCATCGGATCCGGCCTCGTGGCCGTGTGGCTCACCGGCGCGCTGTTCGACCTGCGGGCACTGCCGGTCATCCTGTGGCTCACCCTGCCGTTCAACCTGCTCATCTACGGTGTCAACGACATCTACGACCAGGACACGGATGCGGCCAACCCCCGCAAGGGCTCCATCGAGGGCGCCAGGATCCGGCAGTCCGAGGTGCGGCTCATCGCCTGGGCTGTCGCGGCCGTCAATCTCCCGTTCCTCGTCTACTTCCTCCTCGTGCTGCCGCCGCTCGCGAACGCGGTGATCCTGCTCTACGCGGGCGTGTTCGTCTTCTACTCCGCGCCCCCGCTGCGCTTCAAGGCGCGGCCCTTCCTCGACTCGCTGAGCAACGCGGCCTACGCGCTGCCGCTGGTGATCGTGCCGGCGGCCCTCGAGGTGACGCCGGTCTGGCCCGCCGCCCTCGGTCTCATGGCCTGGAGCGTGGCCAAGCATGCCTTCGATGCGGTGCAGGACATCGTGGAGGACCGCGACGCGGGCATCACCACCACCGCGGTGCGACTCGGTCCGCGCGGGACTGCCCTGTGGAGCGGGGCCTGGTGGATCGTCTCGACGGCGCTGTTCGCCGTGGTGAGCGTGCCCGTGGCGGCCGTCAGCCTTCTGATCGCCGGCATCCTCGTGGTGTGCCTGCTGCGCGACCCGACGCCGGGGACCGGTCACCGCCTCTACCGCCTGTCGGTCGCCTTCCCGTACATCGCGGGGTCGTTCGCCGGGGTGCTGCTCATCGTCTCGATCGTGCTGGTGGGCTACCCGTGAGCCGCATCGTCGTGGTCGGCGGCGGGATGGGCGGGCTCACCGCCTCCGCGCTGCTCGCGCACGCCGGCCACCGCGTGACCCTGCTCGAAGCCTCCACCGAGCTCGGCGGCAAGAGCCGTCGCATCCTGCTGAGGGAGGACCGCATCGACACCGGGCCGTCGCTGGTGACGTTCCCCAAGGTGTGGGACGAGCTTCTGCGGCGACTCGGCGACGGCGGGCGCGCCGCCGATCGCACCCGCGACGACGGCCGGCTCGACCTGGTGCGGATGCCCGAGGTGGGCCGCTACTACTACGACGGCGAGGAGACCTCCCTGCCGGTGGCGCCCGACCACCCCTGGTACCCCGCCTGGCGACGGTTCTCCGACCTGCACGCGCCCCTCGCCGACGACGTGACCGAGCTGCTGCTCGCCGACCCCCTCGACCGGGCCGCTCTCCCGGCGCTGCGGCGGCTGCTTGCCGTCTACGGCTCGCGCCTCACCACGCGCGCCTACCTCGACAGCCTGCCGTGGTTGCCGGACGGGCTGCGCGAGATCATCGCGATCCACACCCTCAACGCGGGCGTCTCGCCCTCCCGCACCCCGGCCCTCTACGCGAGCATGCCGGCGATCATGGCGGAGACCGGCGCCTGGGTGCCGCGCGGTGGCGTGTACGAGATCGTGCTCGCGCTGGGTCGGCTGGCCGAGGCGGCCGGGGTCGAGGTGCGCACCGGCGAGGCCGTCACCCGCATCGAGCGCGGGTCGGTCACCACCGCCGTCGGGCGCTATTCCGCCGATCTCGTCGTCAGCGCCGTGGATGCCGACCGCCTGGCCACGCTGGTCGGTCCCTCCCGGATGCCGACGCTTCCCCGCCTGCGCCCCCGCACCCTCTCCTGCTCGGCCATCGCGGTGTACGGCGTGCTGCGGGAGGAGTTGCCAGCGGAGATCGCGACGCACAGCGTGGTGCTGCCGACGAAGCCCGCCGCGCTGCACCGCAGCCTCGAGGCGGGTGACGAGCCGGCGGACACCATGGTGTTCGTGAACCAGTACCGCCGGGGCGAGGTGTACCCGAACCCGCGCAGCACCGTCGGCATCCTGCTCACCGCTCCCGCCGACGGCGGTCGCTACACGGTGGAGCACCCCTTCGTGCGGCGCGAGGTCGACCGCGTCTCGGTGGCCTTGGGGCTCGACGGGCCCCTCACCGACCTCCTCGACGAGCAGACGGTGCTCGATCCGCAGTACTACGGCGGGGGCGGCGAACCACACGGCGCGCTCTACGGGGCGGCACGTCCGCCGTGGCAGAGCGGACCCTTCCACCGCCCCTCGTACAACGACCCCTGGCGGCCCTGGCTATGGCGGGTCGGCGCGTCGGTGCACCCCGGCGGCGGCATCCCGGCGGTGGTGGGCGGAGCGATGATCGCGGTGACCCGGCTGCTGAAGTCGACTCCGGCCTGACGCGGGAGCGTCGAGAGCGTCGCTACGGCGCAGCCCGCATCGCGGCGCGCTGTCGAGACGGTTCGCCGCTGTCGTGGGTCACCGACCCTCGGTGGGCGCAAGCCATTCGAGTGACGCCAGCTCCTTGGACGTCAGGCCGAATCGGTATGGGTCGCTGCTGACGATCGTCCGGAGGCGGGGTTCCACGCCGTCACGGACGAGGATGTCCGCTCCCGAGTGCCCGAAGACCGAGTTGAAGCGCACGGCGACGATGTCTCCGTCCTCGCTGACTCCCAGGAGCTTCCATCGGATCGTGGATCGCCGGTACCAGGGACCATGGAGTCGCCATACGAACCAGGCGCCCCGTGCCGTACTGGTGCCGACGTTGTGCTGCAGGTCTCCGCGAAGGGTGATCCAGGAGAGGCTGCTCTCGAGGGCGAACGGGTGCTCTGTGGCCGTCTCGAAACCGGCAACAGGGGCATCCCGGGCGCCGGAGAGCCACTTTCGAGACGTGCTCGCGCGAACGTGCCACCGCCCGCGCATCACTGCTGCGGCGTCCTTGCCGGTAGGAAGGCTGGCGTTGACGAGGGGGTCCATGGACACAAGTCAATCAAAGGAGGTGACAGGCTTCCTGAGCCGCGACGTGTCAAGTACTCGGTGGGGCGGGTCTTCGCCGACGTTACTCTGTGCTCATGACTGCATGGAGCCGGTACCTGTTCGCGGCCTCGATGGTTCTCGGGGTGGGGGTGGCGGTGCTCGCCGAGCAGCTGCCGGAAGGGTGTTGACGGATTCACCGCGCCCGCTCAGTCCGGGACCGGCACTCCGTTGTAGCGGTTGCTAATCCGCAGCCAGTCGGCGACGACCGCGGGCGAGATCACGACGTCGGCGATGAACACGCCGCGGGCGCCCGCGGCGATCCAGGAGCGCACCGCGTCGAGGTCGGCCAGCGACTCGATGCGCGCGCCCTGGGCGCCCATGGCGCGCCCGAGGGCCGCGAAGTCGACCCGGGCGAAGGTCATCGCCGACACGTCGAGTCCGCGCACGCCGTACTGGTGCACCTCCATGCTGTACGCGGCGTCGTTCATCACGACGATCAGCGCCGAGGGGAGCTCGCGCACGACGGTGTCGAGCTCGCTGAGCGCCATGAGCAGACCCCCGTCGCCGGTGACCAGCACGGGCAGGCGGTCGGAGCGCACCTCGGCGATGCCGAGCAGCGACCCCATGCCCAGGCCGATGCACTGGAGGGCGAGGCCGGGGAGGAGCATCGCCTGCGGGTCCGGGGCACGCAGGTGGCGCGGCGCCCAGCCCATGTAGTGACCGTTGTCCTGGGTGACCGTCCGCGCGTCCGGCAGGATCTCGTCGAGCGCGACCATGACGGCACGCGGATCGAGCAGGCCGTCGGGCGCGCGCTCCGGGAACTCCTCGGCCGTGCCGACAGGCAGGGAAGCGGCCGCGCGCCAGCCCGGCCGGGCGGCACCGGGCAGGGCCGCGAGCACGGCGCGGGCGAACTCCTCCGCGTCGGCGCGGTGGAACTGGTCGACGCGGGCGTGGGTCGCCGAGGCGAGGGTGTCGACCTGGATCACGTGGGCGTCCTCGGCGAGCAAGCCGTTGTAGCGCATCTGGTAGAGGTTCAGGCTCGCCCCGACGACGAGCACGACGTCGGCCTCGCCGATGAGCGCGGCGGCCCCCTCCGTCGAGAAGCCGCCCGCGATGCCGATGTCCCAGGGTGAGGCGAACAGCCCGTGCGCCATGAGCGAGGTGGCGAACAGTGCGCCGACCCGGTCGCCGAGCTCCCGCAGGGGCTCACCGGCCCCGGCGAGCACGGCGCCGTGGCCGGCCAGCACGAGGGGACGCTCGGCGGTCACGAGGCGAGTGGCGGCGTCAGCAGCGACCCCGGGGAGCACGGCGGGAGCGGCGGGCAGCTCGCGCGGCCGCAGCACGGCGTCCGGCTCGGGGGCCGTCACGTCGTCCGCGGCGGTCACGGGCGCGTCGACGAGGTCGTAAGGGATCGCGAGGATGACGGGGACGCGGTCGCGGCGCGCGATCGCGTAGGCGAGCTCGGTCTGCGCGGTGGCGTTCGCGGTGTCGACGACGAGGGTGTGCACGTGGACCGCGGCCGCCGCGCCGACCTGGTCGATGTCCTGGGGGCGGAGCCCCGAGCGGGGCGCGTCACCCACGACGACCACCGCGGGCATCCGGGCGAGTCGGGCCTCGGCGAGGGAGGTGAGGAGGTTGGTGAACCCGGCGCCGTAGGTCGCCGTCGCGGCGGCGACCGCTCCGCCCGCGAGCACGTAGCTGTGCGCGGCGATGACGGAGGCGGTCTCGTGCCGCACCGCCACGACCCGGTGGCCGCGCCCGGTGAGGGCGGCCATGAAGTGGGCGTTGCCGTTGCCCATCAGTCCGAAGACGACGGGGCTGTTCCGCATGACGACGTCGGCGACGGCCTCCGTGACCGTGGGAGTGGGGGCGCTGGCTCGATCTGTCATGGCATCCATGTAATCGTCCGAGGAGGGCGCCCCCGGCCCCGATCCCCGGCGCCCGTCCGAGATGCCAGATTGTGGCGGGGCGGGTCAGGCGCCGACGCCGCGCAGGCCGCCGAAGTGACGGCTCAGCTTCGCGGCGGCGTCGGTGAGCTCGGCCGCGATCCTGCCGTAGTCCTCGGCCGGCACCCGGTCCGAGAAGAACGACACCCCGACGCTCAGCACCGGCAGGCCTACGTTGTCTACGGCGGCCGCGGCGATGCACGTGACGTTCTCGGTGGTCGAGCCGTGCTCGATCGCCCAGCCGCGCTCGCGATCGGCGCGCAGCAGCTCCCTGAGCTCGCGCAGCGTGGTCGGTCCCGCTCCCGTGCGGTCCACGAAGCGGTCCTTCGTCGGGAAGATCGCGGCGATCTGCGCGTCCGAGAGCTGCGCGAGCATCGTGCGTCCGGACGCCGTGAGCTGAGCCGGCAGCCGCACGCCCACGGCCGTGACGAGCGTCGTCGGCCGCGCGGGCTGCTCCTTGAGGAGGTACAGGGTCTCGTGGCCGTGCAGCACGCCCATGTGGGCGGTGTGCCCGAGCGTGCCCGCCAGCGACGTGAGCACCGGGCGCCCGATGTTCTCGAGCAGGTGGTGCCGGAGGTAGGCGGAGCCGAGCTCGAATACGCCGACCGCGAGCGCGTAGCCCTGCGACTCGGGGATGTGCACCACGAGGCCCTCGTCGACGAGTACCTGCAGAAGCTGGTACGTCGTGCTGCGGGGCGCGTCGATCCGCCGCGCCAGGACGGACGCGGGGACCGGTGAGGCGGAGCCCGACAGCACCTGCAGGATCGCGATGCCCTTGCGGAGCGCGGGGATGCGCGGCCCGATCACCGTCGTCGCGGGAGCGCCGGGGCGCGGCACGAGGGGGACGGTCATAGTGAGCCTCGATTCGGGACTGCGCGGCGGCACCCCGGTGGCGTTCGTGGCCTCGGTGGCCTCGGTGGCCTCGGTGGCCTCGGTGACCGACCGGGGGGAGCCGGAGGAGGGGCGGCCTCGCACGTCAGCCTCTCACGCCCAGCGGAGGAGCTCCGCGCCCGTCCGGCGCAACTCCGCGGTGCTCGACGCGCCGAGGAGCCCGAGGGTGCGGCGGTACTCGGCGGCGACGATGCCGAGCAGATGCGCGATCGCGCTCTCGCCTCCGGCCGCGAGCGCCCAGAGGTACGGCCGCCCGAGGAACGCGGCGTCCGCGCCGGCCGCGACCGCGATCGCGACGTCGCCGCCCGAGCGCACGCCCGAGTCCACGACGAGGAGGGCGTCGTCGCCGAGCGCGGCGCGCACGGGGGCGACGAGCTGCAGCGGGGCGACGTGCTGGTCGAGCTGGCGTCCGCCGTGGTCCGAGAGGTGCAGGCCGTCGACGCCCAGCCCGCGGGCGCGACGGGCGTCCTCGGGCGAGAACGCGCCCTTCAGCAGAAGAGTGCGGGGCCAGAGCGAGCGGATCCGGGTCACGTCGTCCCAGGTCAGCGACGGGTCGAACTGCGCGCCGATGTCGGCGATGGACCCGCCCGCGAAGACCCCGGTGCGGTCGCTCGCGCGCACCTGCGCGAAGTCCATGGCCTCGTGCCGCAGCATCCGGGTCCAGTACCGCGGCTTCCTTCCGATGTCGGCGATGGTGGACAGCGTCATCCGGGGCGGGATGGTGAGGCCGTTGCGCCGGTCCCGCAGCCGGTTGCCGGAGACCGCGGTGTCTACCGCGAGCTCGAGCACGGGCGAGCCGGCGTCGGCCGCCCGGCGGATCAGGTCCTCGGTGAGGTCGCGGTCCCGCATGGCGTAGAGCTGCGACCACGGCGCGGTCGCCGCGGCCGAGACGTCCTCGATCGTGGTGCTGCCCACCGTGGAGAGCACGTAAGGAACTCCGGCCTTCCGGGCGGCCCGGGCCACGGCGATCTCGCCGGCCGGGTCGATCATCCGGGTGTAGCCCGTCGGTGCGAGGCCCACGGGCAGCACCCAGTCCTCGCCGGCGAGCGTCGTCGACGCATCGACGGTGCCGACGTCGCGGAGCTGGCGGGGCAGCCAGCGCGCCTGATGGAACGCGGCCTCGTTGCCCGCGAGCGCGAGCTCGCGATCGGTACCGCCCTCCACGTAGTCGAACACGCTGCGGGGCAGCGCCCGCCGGGCGGCGGAGCGCATGTCCTCGACCGTCAGGATCCGCCGGAACGGGCCGCGGTCGCCCGGCCGCCCGATCCCGACGAAGTCGATCGCCTCCGTGATCCGCACGGCTCAGAGCCTCGCCGACACGGACCGGCCGTGCGCGGGGAAGCCCTCGTGCTCGGTGAAGGCCAGCACGGTGCCGCTCAGGGCGATGAGCCCCTCGCGGGTCGACTTGGCGATGGCGCGCTTCTTGCGGAACGCGTGGGCGGTGATGCCGCTCGAGACCTTGGCGTAGCCGCTCGTCGGCAGCGACGCGGGGACGCCGAGCACGAAGTTGCCCATCGAGACGGTCGTGTACGGGCCGAGCAGCACCTCCGCGGGGCCGTGCAGCAGGTCGAGGATGCGGTCCTCGTCCTCCTCGCGCACGACGAGCTGCATGTGCTCGGGGGCGTAGGCGTTGGCGACCACCGCGCCCTCCTCGAGGCTCGAGACGAGCACGGCGCCGCCGTTGGTGCCGAGCGAGAGCGCGGCGTAGGAGCTGCGCGGCTCGGGCAGCGCGGCCAGCTGCTTGGCGAGCTCGGGCTGCAGGGTGTCGATGAGCTCCTGGGAGTCGGTCACCAGCACGCTCGAGGAGTCCGGGCCGTGCTCGGCCTCGTTCAGCAGGTCGGCGGCGAGCAGCCGCACGTCGGCGGTGCCGTCGGCAAGGATCAGGCTCTCGCTCGGGCCGAGCAGCATGACGCTCGCCGTGCCGTAGCGCTGCACCTCGATCTGCGCGCTGGCGACGGGCGGGCTGCCCGGGCCGCACACCTTGCGGACGGAGGGGATGGTCTCGGTGCCGAAGGCGAGGGCGGCGACGCCGGCCGGGCCGTTCACGCGGAACACGTCCTCGATGCCGAGCTCGTCGGCGACGACGAGCACCGCGTCGTCGACCCTGCCCCCCGTGCCGGCGACCGGGGGCACCACGACGGCGATCCGCTCGACGCCGGCGACGACCGCGGGGGTCGCGAGCTGGATGAGGACCGACGGGTAGGAGCCCTTGCCGCTCGGAACGAACAGGCCGGCGCTCTCGATGGGACTCGTGCGCTCGCCGACCATCACGCCGGGGGCGGTCTCGAACATCCAGTCGGCGTCATTCGCGACGAGCTGCTCGTTGTAGCGGCGCACGAACGCGATCGACTCGCGGATGGCGGCGATCATCCGGGGCGCGAGCGCGGCGCGGGCGGCGTCGAACTCGGCGCGGCTCACGCGGATCTGCGACGGCTCGATCTCGACCCCGTCGAACTTCGCCAACGCGCGCACGAGGGCCGCGTCGCCGTGCAGGCGCACGTCCTCGACGATCTCGAGCACGGACTCGCGCAGCGCGGGATCGAAGATCTTGTCGAGCCCGCGGGTGATCAGGTCGTCGCGAGCGGCGGCGTCCATCGCGCTCCAGGTACCCCGCTCGAGCAGCGGGGAGGCGTTCTCGGTCATGGTTCTCCTGAGGGGTCGGGGTACGGGAAGTCGGAAGGCGAGGGCCGGGGCGGCGGGGTCAGATGTTCCGGCCGCCGTCGATGGTGATGGCGGCGCCGGTCAGGTAGCCGGAGTCGGGCCCGAGCAGGAACTCGAGCAGGGCGCCGATCTCCCGCCCGGTGCCGAATCGGGCGGCGGGCACGAGCGAGAGCAGCTCGGCGGCGACGGCGGGGTCGCCGAGGTAGGGGGCGGTCATCCGCGACGGGAAGTAGCCGGGGCAGACGGCCGTGACCGACAGGCCCTCGGCGCTCCACTCGAGCGCGAGGGTCTTCGCAAGCGAGAGGGCGGCCGCCTTGCTCGCGTTGTAGTCGGCGAAGTGCGCCTCGGGGCGCTGTGCGTTGACCGACGCGTTGATCACGAGCGAACCGGGCCGGGCGAGCACGCGGTGCGCGGCCTGCGCGACGTGCAGGCCGCCGACGACGTTGACCTCGAGCACGCAGCGGAAGGTGTCCGGATCGAGCGCCTCGGCCGCCTTGCCCTCGCCGTCGATCCCCGCGTTCGAGAAGACGCCGTCGAGACCGCCGAACGCGGCGACCGCGGCATCGAAGGCGGCGTCGACGGCCGCGCGGTCGGTCACGTCGGCGACCGAGCCGCCGGCCGCGACGCCCTCATCGAGCGCCGCGCCGACCGTCCGATCCGTCGTGCCGGTGATCCACACCCGGTGACCGGTGTCGTGCAGGTGCCGGGCGACGGCCAGGCCGATGCCGCTGGTGCCGCCGGTGATCAGATAGCGGCGGCTCATGCGACGGCCTCCTCGGGAGCGCAGGCGACGACGAGCTTGCCGAGGGTGTCGGCGCGGCCCGTGAGCGTCGCGGGCAGCTCGGCGAGGGGGATGCGGGTGGAGACGACCGCGGCGTAGCCCTCGGGATCGGCCGCGAGCGTCTCGAGGGCCCGCGGGATGTCGCCGTCCTCGAAGCCGAGGGAGGTGGCGATCTGCACGCCGCGCTCGACGAGGTCCTGGGCGACGACGTCGATGGGATGCGCGCCGAGCGCGACGACGAGCACGGTGCCGCCGCGGCGCACGGCCTCGACCGCGACCCGGACGGAGCCGGGGAAGCCCGCGGCGTCGACCACCGCATCGACGCGACCGAGACTCTCGCGGGACTCCGCACCGCGCTCCGCCGCGAGATCGAGGCGATCCTGCCGGGTCTCCGCGACAGTCACCCGCACGCCGCGGCCGGCGAGCACGCGGTGCGCGAGGGCCCCGATAGGCCCGTACCCCTGCACGAGCACCCGCTCGGTGCCCGTGGGAAGAGCGTCGAGGGCGCGGAGGACGACCGCGAGGGGCTCGGCGAGCACGGCGACGTCGAGCGGGAGCCCGTCGGGCACGGCGAAGAGGCTCGACGCGGGTACCACGAGGTCGGTGGCGAACCCGCCGGGGCGGGACTCGCCCAGCCAGGTGAGGTTCGCGCAGAGGCGCGGCGAGACGGCGCAGTCGGCGCAGTCGCGGCAGGGTATCCGGGAGTCGACGACGACCCGGTCGCCGGGAACCGAAGCGTCGACGGAGGACTCGGCGACCACGCCGACGACCTCGTGGCCGAGGGTCGCGGGCCAGTACTCGATCCATGCGCCCGTGTGCGCGGCATGCTGGTCGGAGCCGCACACGCCCGCGTGGGCGGGACGCACGCGGACCTCGCCCGGCCCCATGGGCGCGGGGGGCACCTCCGCGATCTCGAGGGAGAGATCGCGATTCACTCGGAACGCTGTCGGCATCGGGGTCACGCCTCTCATCTAAGCGTCCGGTCCGCTGCGGGCGGCGGTTCGGCGAGGGTCAATGTCCCGGATCTCAGACACCGCATCCCGCCCGGTCCGCGGGCGGGGGAGCGCCCGCGGGACCATGGGAGGACGTCCCGACCGAGGAGAGCCATGACCGCGACCGAGCCACTCGCCCACCGCGCCCGCACCCTCGCGAAGGCCGGGGACCAGGAGGGCGCGGCGGACCTCCTCCGCATCCTCGTCACCGAGGTGACCGGTCAGGAGGTGCTCGATCTCGTCCTGACGCTCGACCAGTACAGCCTCAACTCGGTCAACGGCCGGGTGACCCTCGCCGACGGCTCCCGCTTCTTCTACAAGTTCCACAGCGAGGAGGGGGAGGACCAGACGATCGCCGAGTACTACAACGCCGAGCTGCTCAGCGAGCACGGCTACCTGATCGACCGTCCCGTGTACGCGAGCGGCGAGCCGGGCCGCCAGATCCTCCTCTACGCGCTGCGGGAGGAGCCGCGGCTCGCCGACGTGGTCCGCGCGAACGACCTCGGCGAGCCGGGAGCGGAGCCGGACTCGGTGATCCTGGCGGCACAGGCGGAGCGCGACGCGATCGCGGCCCGCATCCTCGTCGACACCCTGCACCCGATCACGGCCGAGCAGAGCGCGGCCGAGCCGATCCACCAGCTGTTCCACCACCGCCTCACCACTCCGGGTGCGGCTCCCGGTCGAGGCGGGCGCATCGCCTCGTTCTACGAGGACGCGCGCTTCGCGCTCGGCGACGATCCGGTCGAGCTGGACTGGGAGCAGTTGCTCGTGGCGCGCTGGCGGATCGACGGCGTCGACTACGACCGCACGCTCGGCGCGCTGCTCGACGAGGCGGCCGAGCTCCTCGAGCCGGCCGCGCTCGCGCCTTTCGGCGGCGTCGTCGCGCACGGCGATGATCACAACGCCAACGTCTGGTTCGAGACGGAGGGCGGAACGCATCCGCTCGTCGCCTTCGACCCGGCGTTCGCGGGCCGCCACGTGCCGGCGCTGCTCGCCGAGGTGAAGGCCACGTTCCACAACTCGCTGGCGCATCCGCTGTGGCTCTACGAGCCCGCGCTCGCCGAGCAGCGGTTCGGGGCGTCGGTGCGCATGACGGACGGCGTGCTCGTCGTCGATCGCGACTGGTCGCTCACGCCTCTGCGCGCCGAACTGCTCGTCTCGCGCGCCGAGCGCACGTGGCGTCCGCTCCTGGCCGCGCTCGCCGAGCGCGGGATGAGGCCGCCGCACTGGCGCCGCGTCGTGCGACTCGCGCTCATGCTCTGCCCGCTGCTCGTGCGCAATCTGCGCGCCGGGGGAGCGGGCGGGCACACCCCGGCGACGAGCGCGCTGGCGTTCGCGATGGTCGTGCAGTGCGGGGCCGAGCCGGTGTCCGGTTCGGACGCCGTCGCCGACTTCATCGAGCGCATCGACTTCATCGAGCGCTCCGGCTCCTGAGGACGAAACGGCGCCCCGACCGAGGCCCGGGCGCCGTTTCCGCGCAGTAGACCGCCGCGATGCAAGACGGGCTGGCAGCAGGAGGGCTTTCGTGCGGTAGCCGTATGGTGAGCCGGTGGACGCTCTGCACATACTCGTCGTTGCCGTGATTCTCGTTCTGCCGACGGTCGCGATCGCGCTCCTGCTGTTCTTCGTCATCCGATGGGCGGTGCTGTCCGCTCTGCACGCCCGAGCCGCTGAGCAGGCCGGCGTGCCGCCGCAGGGGCAGCAGCCCCCTGCCTAGGGAGCGTCGGCGTGTCAGGATTCGACCGTGAGCGATGTGGATCTTGAGGATCTCGCCGAGTTGCGAAGGCGTGTGTACGGGCCCGAAGGGGACCTTCACCGCGATGCGGATGCGATCGCTCGGCTGTCCGCCCTGACGCCCCTGCACCGGATACCGGCAGCTGCCCCCATCGGTTCGGATCCGATCGCGGCGGAGCCGGATGGAGGTGCGGATGCCGAGTCCAGCCCGGTCACGCCGTCGCGTCCCCGGCTCGACCGACGCATCAAGATCCTGTGGGCGACGTCGGTAGCCGCTGCCGTCCTTCTCACGGCGGCCGCCACGTCGTGGATCTACTCGCCGCCGGGTTCGCAAATCGCGGCTCTCACCCTCCACAAGGACAGGGAGTTGTCGACCTACGGGTCCGGCTTCTCGGAGGATGCGCTCGTCACCGACGACTTCCACGGGCTGACCGTCGTTCGTCTCCGCCAGGATCAGACGTCGCCGATGTTGGACGGTGGTTGCATCCAGGTGATCAGCACCGTTCGGAACCCGAGAGTCGACGCGACATTCGGCTGCGGCGCCGGCCCCTTCGTCCCTAGTGCGCCGATGACCGTCACTCAGACGTCGCCCCGCGCCCTGCGGAGCGCCTTCCCGATCGGGACCACGCTGCAGTTCGCCCTGCAGGACGGTGTCGTGAAGGTGCGTTCCGGCGGACAGTCGCTTGCCCCGTTCTCCTCCACTGAGCCATTGGGCTTCCCTGAGTAAGCAGGTGCCGGCATCGCGCATTGACCTATGCGCTCAATTCCCGTCTCTCCCGATTTCGGTCACGCGCCATCGCTTCGGGTCGGGAGGCGCAGCCGACCGGCGGACAGCTTCGAGCTTCTCAGCCCGATGAAGGCGGAGGGCCGCCACGATAGAAATGATGATGCCGATGACGGCGACGGCGGCGCTGACGACCCAGGCTGGCGACCCGCTGCGGAAGAGGTTCGACCCGAAGATCATCCCGCCCACCATCATCGACTGGCCGATCACGAACCAGATTCGCCATCGCCTCAAGGTCGTGGTGCGAGCGGGTTGGGCGGCCATGGCTGACCGTACCATCGCCGCTGCGGTCGGCCGCCGGAACGCATCCCGTCGCCACGGGCACCGCAGGCGCGACTACTGCGAGAGCTCCCGGCTCAGGCGGTCGAGGAGGACCTCGAGGGACACCTCGAACTCCTCCTCGCTGCGGTCCTCGCTGAGCAGGGAGCGGAGTCGGCTGATCTCGCTCGCGTCGTCCAGCGCCCGGCTGCCGTCCTTCTCCGGGATGGTGGCGTTCCCCTCGTCGAGGGGTTCCTCGACGGGGCCTGTCTCCGCTCCGCGGATGGCGGACTCGAGGAGCAGGTGACCGAGCAGGAAGCTGCTGAAGGCGCGGTACGCGCCGACGGCCTGTGCGTCGGAGAACCCGTGGTTGATGAGCGAGCTGAGGAAGGTGTTGACGACCTCGACGCTCCGCAGCGGCGGGCGGAGCCACGGCGCCGCCGGGTGCCGGGTGGCGACCAGCGGGAAAGCCTTCGGGTGGTCGGTCGCGATGCGCCGAACCTCGTGGGCGACCGTCTGCAGGAAGCCCTGCCAGTGCTCGCTGAGCTCGTCGTCGAGGCTCGCGGTCAGGTCGCTCATCAGGAGGGCCACCACGCCCTCGAGGAGGTCCTCCTTGCCGTGCACGTACCGGTAGAGCGACATGGCTTCCACGCCGATCTCCTGCGCGAGGGACCTCATGGAGAGTCCCTGAGCGCCCGACCGATCGATCTGCGCGAGGGCGGTCTCCACGATGAGGTCGCGGCTGAGTCTGGGCGCGGGCGGCTTGCTCGCCCCCTTCGTTCCTCGCTCTGCCATGACTGACCCTCCCTTGTGCCTCCTCGAACCTAGTCCGAGCTCCCGAGAGGTGACGCACCACGTCCTGCGTACACTGTAAGCTCAATCCGACTTACGACGTAAGCGGAAAAGCAGTGCGGCTTCGAATCGACGCGGAGGAATCACGGGTGACACTCACCGAGGACGCATCAGCGGGAGCCGGGGGGACCCGGGACGACGCCCCCCTGCGGATCGGACCCGGTGAGAAGGACGAGATCGAGTCGCGCGGCGACGGCATCGTCGGCGGGTCGACGGATGCCGTCAAGGACTACCTGCGCCAGCTGTCGAAGGTGCCGCTGCTCACCGCCGAGGAGGAGGTCTCACTCGCGAAGCGCATCGAGGTCGGCGTGCTCGCCCAGGAGAAGCTGGACGCGGACGCCGAGCTCGACCCGGAGCTGCGCCGTGACCTGGCGTGGCTCGCGCACGACGGCGCCGTGGCGAAGGAGAACCTGGTCAGCGCGAACCTCCGTCTGGTGGTCAGCATCGCCAAGCGCTATGCGGGTCGCGGCATGCCGTTCCTCGACCTGATCCAGGAGGGCAACCTCGGGCTCATCCGCGGAGTCGAGAAGTTCGACTTCACGACCGGGTTCAAGTTCTCCACCTACGGGTCGTGGTGGATCCGCCAGTCCATCGCCCGGGGGCTCGCCGACCAGGCCCGCACCATCCGCATCCCCGTGCACACGGTGGAGGTCATCAACAAGATCGCCCGGGTCGAGCGGGAGCTGCGTACGGAGTCCGCCCGCGAACCCACCTTGGACGAGATCGCCGCCGGCGCGAGCATGCCGGCCGACAAGGTGAAGGACCTCCGCGATCACGGTCGCGACACCATCTCGCTCCACCTCGCCCTGAACGACGAGAGCAACGGTGGAGAGCTCGGCGACCTCATCGAGGACACCGACAACGAGCAGCCTCTGGACGCCGTCGCCGCCACCATGATGAACGCGCACGTGGCGTCGCTCCTGGGGTCCCTGTCCACGCGCGAGCGCGAGATCATCACCATGCGCTTCGGCCTCGACGGCGCTCCGACCAAGACGTACGAGCAGATCGGCCTGCTCCACGGCGTGACCCGGGAGCGCATCCGTCAGCTCGAGGTGAAGATCATCGCCCACCTCCGGCGCACCGCAGACCGCGGATACCTCGAGGACTGAGCCCCCGGCTCAACCGCCCCCCTGAACCCCACTAAAAGAAATGACGCCGTGAACGACGCTCGTCCCCACCCGCTGGACGCCGTCAGGCCGGTCCCACCGGTCGTCCTCGACGGTCCGTCGACCGCCGCGAAGCTGACCGCGGAGTTCTGCGGGACGTTCCTGCTGGTGCTCAGCGGCGTCGGCGCTGCCCTCTTCGCCGCCAGCTACGGTGCGAGCAGCAACGGGACGTCGTGGGGCATCGGCTTCGTCGGCGTCGCGTTCCTCGCCGGGTTCGCGTCTCGCCGGCTGTTCGACGGCGTCAAAAGGTAGTCGCTGACCGAGCCGCGGGCTCAGCCGGGCTCATTAGGTCGTCGTCGTGGGCGTCGGCGTCAGTAGCCGTAGGCGGACTGAGCGTCCGCGCTGGAGAGCAGGACGCGGTTCAGCCGGGACATCTCCAGCAGGAGAGCGGGCTGGGGGCCGGGGATCGTGATGCGCAGGTCGCCGCCGGCGTTCCGCGCGGCCTTCATGCCCGCGACGATCGAGCCGAGGCTGGTCGTGTCGAGGAAGTCGACGCCCGACAGGTCGAGGACCAGCTTCGACCTCCCGGTGTTCATGGCGGACTGGATCGACGTCCGCAGGTTCGCAGCAGCCAGCATGTTCATGCGGCCCTTGCCGCGGATCACCGCAACGTCGTTGTGGATCACATCAGTCACGAACCGCATCGTCTTCGTCCCGTCGTTGTTGGCGTAGTGGATCCCGCTGTCCACCGGCGCATCGCTCGGCGATGCTCCGTGTCAGCTTCCTCTGCTCCGCACTATCGGCAGGGCGCCGCCACCCGTTCGCCGGGTCGTGCCCCCAGTAAGGGGCGTGACCGAGATGCGCGCGGCGAGCCGCGGCACGGGCGGTGGTGGGCGCTACTTCAGTCGCACCGGGCCGGCGTCGATGGCGACGCGGAAGAGCGAGTACGGGTACTCGCGCAGGTCCTCGCCGCGGTTGTACTGGGCCTGCCGGTTCAGCTGGTTCGCCGTGACGTAGAGGTGGCCGTCGGCGGCGACCGACATCGTATCCGGCCAGATCAGGCGCGGGTCGTGCGCGACCGTCTCGAACTCCCCGTCCGGCAGGCGCCGCAGGATGGCGTTGTGCTCGTAGTCGGTGAGATAGATGCGACCCGCATCGTCGGTCTCGAGCCCGTCCGACGCGCCGCCCTTGTCGCCCTCGTTCGCGACGGTCGCGGCCACCTCGTCGTCGCCGACCGACCGGTCGCGCAGGGCGGCGGCGTCCACGCTGTACCAGGTCCTCGACACGAGGGGGCAGTACCAGATGCGCTCGCCGTCGCTGGAGATGGCGATCCCGTCCGCGCCCATGGCGACCTGCTTCGGTGCTCCGTCCTCGGGGCGCTCCATGAAGATCCGGCCCTCCACGACGGGCCGGAACGTCTGCGGCTGCTCCGCCTTCGTGCTCGGGTGGTCGTGCAGTCGCCGCCAGGCATCCCCGCTCGCCAGGTCGACGACGATCAGGCCGTTCGGGCCCTGGTCCGAGGAGTCCGTGATGTAGGCGAACCCGCCCTCGCCCTGGCGCAGGTCGAAGCGCACGTCGTTCAGATAGGTCGTGGGGAGGGCGACGTCCGGCTCGAACACGATGGTCTGCACGACGGAGTCCGTCGCGAGGTCCACGCAGACGAGCTTCGGTCCGCCCCGCTCGGTGGGCTGGAACAGCGGGCTGCCCGTGTCGAGGATCCACAGCCGGTCGGCCGGGTCGACGACGATGCTCTGCACGGACACGAGGGCGGTCGCGTCGTCCATGCCCTGCGCATCGTTCCAGGCGGCGTCCGGATACGGCACCACCTCGCCGTCCCGGATCTCGGCGACCGTCGCCCGCACGTCGTCCCCCCACTTGGGGAAGTTGACGAAGATGCGGCCGCTCTCCGACACGCTGACGCCGGTGGGCATGGGGCCGTCGGTAAACGTGTGCACCGTCTGGAGCTCGCCGAACGGGCGGTCCGTCGGCTGGGCGCCGTGGGATGGGGAGTCGGTCACGGTGGTGTCCCTTCGATCGTGTGCAGGCCGGATGGAGCGGCTCGAGGACCACCCGCTGGCGCTCCTGCGATGCTAGGCCGACCGGGAATCGGGTGCGCCCGGTGGTGCCGTGCGCGGGACCGTATCGGAACCGCCGTGGATGGAGGATCCTGAACGCGTGACCGAGATGCAGCCCGCCGACTACGCGGAGACGCTGGACGCGCTCAAGCGGCGCGTGCACGACGCGCGGTTCACCCTGCAGCGCCGGGCGAACGCCGAGCTGCTGGACCTGTACTGGCACATCGGCGACCCGATCCTCGGCAAGCAGCAGAGCGGCGGGTGGGGGAGCGACGTCGTGGCCCGCCTCGGGAAGGACCTGCGGGCCGAGTTCCCCACGATGCGCGGACTGACGCGGTCGAACCTGTCCTCGATGCAGGCGTTCGCGGCGGCATGGCCGCGGCGGGTGGGCATCGTCCAGCAGCCCGTGGGACAGCTGCCGTGGACCCACGTCGTCGCACTCCTGAGCAAGGTCGACGACCAGGCCCTGCGCGAGTGGTACGCGGGCAAGGACGTGCAGCACACCTGGAGCCACGCCACCCTCACCGATCAGATCGCCGCGCGGTTGCATGAGCGCGATGCCGAGGCACCGAGCAACTTCCGTGCCGCGCTGTCCCGGCCGGACTCGGAGCTCGCGCACCAGATCACGAGTGACCCGTACACGTTGGGATTCCTCGGGGTCGACTCCGGTGGCAGGGGGGCCGAGCCCGAGGAGCGGCAGACGGTCGCCATCCTGCGCGTGCTTCGCGGACCGGGTAGCGGCTTGGCGTTCGTCGGCCGACAGCAGCGGATGGAGGGGGAGGGCGACGACTGCTCCGTCGATCTGCTGTTCTTCTCCGTCGAGCAGCTGCGGTACGTGCTCGTTCAGCTGAGGACCGGTGCCGTCGGAGTGGGCGACGCCGACTCGTTGCCGTCCTCCGTCGCCCTGGTCGACGACGGCGTGCGGCTGGCTGATCGGCATGCGCCGACCGTCGGTGTCCTGCTGGCCGTCGACGGCACCGAGACCGTCATCCGGTACGCGCGCGCCGGCGGGTCGCCTCCGATTGCCCTGTCCCGGGACGAGCTGTCCGCGGCGGAGCGGAGCGCGCTGCCCGAGGAGGAGATGCTGGCCGGGCTGGCCGTGGAGGTGCTCGTCCCCGGCGTCCCCGGCGTCCCCGGCGTCCGTGGTGTCCGTGCGTCCGAATCCTGATCCGGGTCGGCGCGGCAAATTTGCCGCACGAGGAAAGCCGGCCCTCCCCGCGTGTCCGCGGAGGAGGGCCGGCTTCCGTGCGGTCTCGTGACTAGTGGGCCGAGTAGCCGCCGTCGACGAGGTGGTAGCTGCCCGAGATGAACGACGCGGCGTCGCTCAGCAGGAACAGGGTGAGCGCGGCGACCTCCCTGTCGGTGCCGAGCCGCTGTGCCGCGTGCTCGCCCTCGAGGGCCGTGAGGGCCTCGGGTGAGAGGCTGGAGCGGACCAGGGGAGTGTCGATGAAGCCCGGCCCGACCGCGTTGGTGCGGACACCCTGAGCCGTGTACTCGAGGGCGGCGACCTTGGTCAGGCCCACCAGCGCGTGCTTGCTGGCGACGTAGGCGGCGTTCTGCGCGATGCCGACGGAGCCGAGCACGGAGGCCATGTTGACGATGCTTCCGCCGCCGGCCGCGACGATGGCGGGCAGCTGGAACCTGAGTCCGTAGAAGACCCCGTCGAGGTCGACGGCGCGGACGCGGTCCCACGCGGCGATGTCGTAGTCGCCGATCGTCTGCGGCGCGGCGCCGATGCCCGCGTTGTTCACGGCGAGGTGAAGGCCGCCGAAGGTCGTCTGGGCGAACTGCACGGCCGCCTCGGAGTCCTCCCACCGGGCCGTGTTCTGCGCGAACGCGGCCGCCGTGCCACCGGCGGCGGTGATCTCGTCGGCGACGGCCTGAGCCGCGTCGAGCTTGATGTCGGTCACGACGACCGACGCGCCCTCTGCCGCGAGCTCGCGGGCGATCTCCGCCCCGATGCCGCTGCCGCCGCCCGTGACGATGGCTACCTTGCTGTCGAACCTGGCCATGCTGACCACTTCCTCACTGTGTTTTCCGTGTTCCATCGATTCCTGCAGTCACGCAGTCACGCAGTCGTGCATTCGTACGTGCAGTCGGGGCCGACCGCCGCCTGGCGACCGGCCCCGTCCGCCGGTGGCGGGTGTCAGCCGGCGTGCTTGTCCGAGTCGGTCTCGTCGGGCTGGACGGTCCATGCCGGAGGCTCGTCGATGCCCTCCTCCTCGTCGCGCTCCGCATCCTCGTCCGTCGGCTGCACGAGCCCCTTGGCGTGGTGCGTCGGCGCGTAGACGGCGTACAGCCGGAGCGGCTCGTCGCCGGTGTTGACGACGTCGTGCCAGGTGCCCGCGGGCACCTGGATGGACCAGCCGTCCGTCACGTCCTGCTGAAAGGTCAGCTCGTCCTCGGCGGGACCCATCACGCACCGGCCGGTGCCCGAGTCGAGCCGCAGGAACTGGTCAGTGCCGGGGTGGGCCTCCAGGCCGATCGACTCGCCCGGGGGAATGGACATCAGGGTCACCTGCAGGTACTTCCCGGTCCAGGCGACGGTGCGGTAGGTGTCGTTCTCGCGGGTCGCCGTCTCGATGTCGAACGCGTTGGGCTCCGGGCCCCTGTCCTCGATGGTCATACCGTGTCCTCTCGTCGTGGTGGATCGGCGGCGCGGGGATCGTCGGTGACGGTCGCACGCGCCCCCTCTCGATCCTCACACGGTCAGGCGTCCCGTGTCCGGTGTGCGACCGGCCGAGGAAAACTGCCTCCCCACCAATACCGTTTGAATGCTAGGTTTTCGAATGGGCCGCTCACCGAGGACGCGGTCGAGGAGGAACCAATGACGGAAACCGCCCCCCTTGTCCCGCGCCTGTGGCTGGAGAACCGGGGCACCCCCGAGTTCCTCCCGACCGGCACCCCCACTCTCACCTGGCAGCTCACCGGCCCCGGCTCCGGCTGGCGCCAGGGTGCGGCGGTCCTCGAACTGCGCCGCGCGGGCGCGCTCGAGAGCGTGCAGCTGGACGGCCCGGGGTCGCAGGCCGTGGCCTGGCCGTTCCCCGCGCTCGCGCCCTACGACGACGCCGAGGTGCGGGTCACCGTCTGCGGCGGGGGCGGCGCCTGGGGTGATCCGAGCGAGTGGGTGCGCGTGCGCACCGCCGCCCTCGGCCCACAGGACTGGAGCGCCGCCTTTGTCACCGCGCCCGCCCCGGTCGACGACGAGCGCGGCACCGTCCGGCTGCGCCGCGTCTTCGACGTGTCCGGTCCGGTCCGATCGGCGGTGCTGTCCGCCACGGCCCACGGGGTCTTCGAGACGGTGCTGAACGGCGCGCTCACGAGCGACGAGGTCCTCGCCCCCGGCTGGACGGCCTACGACCAGCGCCTGCTCTTCTCCTCCTCCGACGTGACCGCGCTTCTCACCGCCGGCCGCAACGTCCTCGGCGCCACGGTCGCCGAGGGCTGGTACCGCGAGCGGTTCGGCTTCGACGGGAAGTTCGCCGTCGCGTACCCCGGGCCGATCGCGCTGTCCGCCCAGCTGCGCATCGAGTACGAGGACGGCTCCGTCGACGTCGTCGCCACCGACGAGCGCTGGGAGGCCGCCACGTCCGGACCGACGGTCTCGGCGAGCATCTACCAGGGCGAGTCCTACGACGCCCGGCGCGAGGATGCGGCCCTCAGCGACCCGGACGCCCCGCTTCCCGGCGCGGAGCCGGCCGTCCTCGTGGAGGCCTCGGCCGCCCGCCTCGCCCCGTCGCCCGTACCGCCCGTGCGCCGCATCGAGCGCATCGACGTCGCCGAGGTCATCCCCTCCGCCTCGGGCGGGCAGATCCTCGACTTCGGGCAGAATCTCGTCGGCTGGCTCGAGCTGCGGCTCGACCTGCCGGAGGGCACGGAGATCACGCTGCGGCACGCCGAGGTGCTGGAGGACGGCGAGCTCGGCATCCGGCCGCTCCGCTTCGCCGCGGCCACGGACCGTTACACCGCGGCCGGCGGCGAGCGCACCTGGAGCCCCCGCTTCACGTTCCACGGCTTCCGCTACGCGCAGGTCGAGGGGCTCCCCGGCGACCTCGATCCGGCCACCGTGACGGCGGTGGTGGTGCACACCGACCTCGAGCGCACGGGGTGGCTCGAGACGAGCGACCCGATGCTGAACCAGCTGCACCAGAACGTGCTCTGGGGCATGCGCGGCAACTTCCTCAGCATCCCGACGGACTGCCCGCAGCGCGACGAGCGGCTCGGCTGGACCGGTGACATCCAGGTGTTCACCCCCACCGCCTCGTACCTCTACGACGTCTCCGGCTTCCTCCGCTCCTGGCTGCGCGACCTCGCCCTGCAGCAGACGGACACCGGCGTGCCCATGGTCATCCCGTCCCCGCTGCCGGATCCGCCCTCGGCGGCGGCAGCGTGGGGCGACGCGGCGACGCTCGTGCCGGATGCACTGCACGCCCGCTACGGCGACCCGGGCGTGCTCGAGGAGCAGTACCCGAGCATGCGGGCCTGGGTCGAGACCGTGCGGAAGCTCGCCGGCGACGACCACCTGTGGACCGGGACGTTCCAGTTCGGCGACTGGCTCGACCCGTCTGCCCCGCCGCACAACCCCGCCGCGGCCAAGACGGACGCCGACATCGTGGCGACGGCCCACTACTTCCGGTCCACCGAGCGGCTCGCCGCGGCGGCCCGCCTGCTCGGCAGGCAGGATGACGCCGAGGAGTACGCCGCGCTCGCCGAGGCAGTGCGGGACGCCTGGGTGCGGGAGTACGTGACCGGCGCCGGCCGGGTGCTGTCCGACGCCCACACGGCGTACGCGCTCGCCATCGGGTTCGGCCTCCTCGAGGGGGAGCGGCGCCAGGCCGCGGGCGACCGGCTCGCGGAGCTGGTCCGCGCCTACGGCTACCGGGTCCGCACCGGTTTCGTCGGCACACCCCTCATCTGCGACGCGCTCACCGCGACCGGGCACGTGCACACGGCGTACCGCCTGCTCCAGGAGCGCGGCAACCCGTCCTGGCTCTACCCCATCACGATGGGCGCGACCACCATCTGGGAGCGCTGGGACAGCATGCTGCCCGACGGCACGATCAACCCGGGGGAGATGACCTCCTTCAACCACTACGCGCTCGGCGCGGTCGCGGACTGGATGCAGCGCACGATCGGCGGCATCGCGCCCGCCGAGCCTGGCTACCGGGTCGTCGCCGTGCGCCCCCGGCCGGGCGGGGCGCTCACCTCCGCCCGCGCCGCGCTGGAGACGGGATACGGGCGCGTCGCCACGGACTGGCGGGTGGAGGACGGCCTGTTCCGCCTCGAGCTCACGGTTCCCGTCGGCGCCGAGGCCGTCGTCACCCTGCCCGGGCACCGGGAGGAGATCCGGGTCGGCAGCGGCAGGCACGAGTGGAGCGTTCCGCTCGACCTGCCGGACCGCGGGCCCCGGGCGCTGGGCATGGCGTCGCCGCTCGCGGACTTCGCCGACGACACCGAGGCGAAGGACGCGCTCGAGGAGTTCTTCGCCGAGGTCGGCTACGTCATCGCGCTCGGCTGGAACGGTTCCGGGGCGTGGCGCTCCGACGCGCGGCTGGGATCGAGCCTCATCATGTTCCCGCGCGAGCAGCGACCGCGGCTCGAGGCGCTCCTCGGCGAGCTGAACGCCCGATGACGGGCGAGCAGGTGCCGGGCGGCGCGACGAACCGCCGGCCCCGGACGATCATCACCGCCGATCCCGAGCTCGACGACCTCAACTCGATGATCCGGCTGCTGCTGTACAGCAACGAGCTCACCATCGAGGGGCTGATCTACGCGAGCAGCCGGTTCCACTGGAAGGGCGACGGGGCCGGAACGACCTTCTTCCTGCCCGATCGCGAGTACGACGCGCCGCAGACGTCGTGGCGCTGGGCGCCGGGCGAGCGGTTTCTCGACGACGCCATCGACGCGTACGCGCTGGTGCACGAGAACCTCGCCCGGCACGCGCCCGGCTACCCCCGCCCGGAGGAGCTGCGCGCCGTGGTCCGCGCGGGGAACGTCGCGTTCGAGGGCGACATGTCCGAGGAGACGGCGGGCTCCCGGCTCATCGCGGAGGTGCTGCTCGACGACGGCACCGAGCCCGTCTACCTGCAGAACTGGGCGGGCACCAGCACCGTGGCCCGCGCGCTGCTCTCCATCGAGGAGCGGCACGCGGAATCGGCGGACTGGGCGGCCACGAAGGCCGCGATCAGCCGCAAGGCGGTGATCCTCAAGTTCGCCTCCCAGGACGGCACGTACGACGACTACATCCGCCCCGCCTGGCCGGACATCCGGGTGGTCGACGTCGCGGTTCACGCCTGGGGCTACGGCGCCCGCAGCGTCGCCCTGCCCGAGGGCTCGGCGATGCTCGGTGCCGGCTGGATGCGGCGGAACGTGACGGAGCGGGGGCCGCTCGGCGCCCTCTACCGGGTGTGGGGCGACGGCCGGCAGATGGTGCCGGGCGACCCGACCGACTACTTCCACCTGAGCGGCCTCAGCCGCGAGGAGCTGACCGCCGAGGGGTACTGGGTCTGGATCGACCCGAGCCCGGCAGGCGAGTGGATCTCCGAGGGCGACACCACGAACCTCCTGAACCTGATCCCGAACGGGCTCCGCAGCCACGAACACCCGTCCTACGGCGGCTGGGGTGGTCGGGCCGAGCGCACCGACGAGGGGCCGGACACCTGGAGCGTCGCCGCGGCCAAGGACGCCCTCCCCGAGGGCGTGGCGTCCGATCCGGGCGCATCCGGTGGGACGGCGTCGGGCGGGACCGGGTTCGGCGGGGTTCCGTCGGACGAGTACTCGGTGACCCGCTGGTTCGCGCAGGCGCAGCGCGACTTCGCGACCCGGCTGCACTGGTCGGTGACCTCGGACTACGGGGCGGCCAACCATCACCCCGTCCTCTCCGTGCATCCCGGTGTCGACGTCGCCGCGGCGGCCGGGTCCCGGGTCGTCCTCCGGGCGAGCGCCGAGGATCCGGACGGCGGCGCGGTGACCCTGCGCTGGTGGCAGTATCGCGAGGCGGGCACGCTGCCGGTGGCGCTCGAGCTCGACGGGTCCGACACGGCGGAGGTCGCCTTCACGCTCCCGCCCGACGCGGCTGCCGGCGGGACCGTGCACGTCGTCGTCGAGGCCCGCGACGGCGCGGAGGTCCCGCTCGTCACCTACCGTCGCGTGATCGTCACGGTGCACTGATCCGACGCGCCACCGCGCGCCGCGCCCGTACTCCAAGCCCTTCCGCCCTACCGTCACTCCCGAAGGAGACAACGCCCATGACCGACACCCTTCCCGGACCCGTCCACGGTCGAGCCGACGAGCGGCTCGGGGGCGTCGTCGCCCGGCTCGAGTCCGCGGTGCGCAACGACCCGGACTTCTCGTTCCAGGCTGCGGCGTACCACGACGGCGCATGCGTGCTCGACGTGTGGGGCGGGCCGCACCTCGGCGAGGACTCGCTGATGGTGCCGTTCTCCGTCTCGAAGAACATCATCGGCTTCACCGTTGCGCTGCTGATCCAGCGGGGCGAGCTGGACCTCGACGAGCGCGTGGCGACCTACTGGCCCGAGTTCGCCGCCGCCGGCAAGCGCGACGTGACCGTGCGGATGCTGCTCTCCCACCAGGCGGGCCTGCCGCAGGCCGACCCGCCGCTCTCGGCAATCGAGCTGTTCGACCAGGAGCTCGCGGCCACGAGGCTCGCCGCGAGCCGGCCCTACTGGTACCCGGGGTCGTCCTTCGGCTACCACGGCATCACCATCGGGAACCTCGCGCTCGAGCTCGTCTCCCGCGCCACGGGCCGCACCCTGCACGACATCTACGAGCGGGACATCCGGGTCCCGGGCGACATCGACTTCCACCTCGGACTGCCCGTCGGGATGGAGTCCCGGCTCGTGCCCGTGCTCCCGATGGTCCTGCCCGCTGCGCCCGCGCAGCCGCAGGCGCTGCCCGCCCTGCTGTCCCGTGTGTTCGCACCGGCCGGGCCGGCGTTCGACGTGGCGAACGACGAGCGGAGCTGGCGGTTCGGTCACCCCGCGGTCTCGGCGACGGGATCCGCGCGCGGCATCGCGAAGCTCTTCGCCTCCGCGGTCACCGGCGTCGACGGCGGCGCGGCCCTGCTCACCGCCGACACGGTGAGCATCGTCGGCCAGCAGCACGTCCGTGGTTACGACGAGGTCCTCGGGCAGGCCCACCGGGCCCACTCGATCGTCTTCCAGAAGCCCACGCCGGACATGCCGCTCGGCGGACCGCGCGCGTTCGGGCACGACGGCGCGCAGGGCGCGCTCGGCGGCGTCGATCCGGACACCGGCGTCAGCTACGCCTACACCGTGGCGCGCGGGCCCTGGCCGGGCGGTGCCGACCCCCGCGCCCTCGCGCTGGCCACTGAGCTCAACGCCGTGTTCGGTTCCTGACGCGAGCGCAGCTCGCCCACGATCACCTCGCCGCGGGTGCCGGCTCCCCGCGGCGAGGTCCCTCCTCAGCCCCCGACCCGGGTCCGAGAGCGGGACCAGGGACCAGGGACCCGCGGACCGGGCCCCGGGACCCGCGGCTAGACCGTCAGGCCGTGGCCGTGCGGGTAGAGCGGGTCCTCGGTGTCCGACGGCACGTCGGGGCGGCTCGCCTCGACGGCAGCCATGGAGCGGGGCAGCTCGAACGGCAGGCGCCCACGCGGGGCGATGCGACCCGTCAGGGCGTCCAGCAGAGCAGCGTCCGACGCGCCGTACGAGCCCACGAGGGCCGTGACGGCGTCGTCCAGGTCCGCGAGGATCGCGGGGCGCTCGAGCGTGACGTCGAGCACCACCGGCACCCGGGCGGCGAGCGAGCGGATGTGCTCGGCCACGTCGGCCGGGAAGTCGAGCGACCCCTGGTGGAACATCGCCTCGAGGAAGTAGGTGTTGCGCGGCTCGAACGGTGCCGGCAGCCGCACGAGGGCGACGTCCGCCGCCGCCGGGTCCTCGACGACCGTGCCGATGCCGGTGAGGGCGATGGCACCCGCCGCGATCCCCTCGAGGTAGACGCGCAGCCCGGGGCGGAGGGGGAGCGCGGCGCCGCCGGCCGGCAGCTCCGCGTTCTTCAGCACGGTGACGGACTCCGCCTGCGCGCGGTGCCCGTCCTCCTTGAACTCCGGCGCGCCGACCACGCGTTCGGCCGCGTCCTCGTCGAGGTACGGGTCGTCGAACAGGCCGAGCTGGAACTTCACCAGCAGCAGCCGGCGCACGGCCTCGTCGATCCTCGCCTCGGGCACCCGTCCGGAGCGGACGAGGTCGAGCACGAGGTCGGTGCGCTCCTCGCCGCCGAACTGGTCGGCGCCCGCGTCGAGGATGCGCTCCATGCGATCGATCGGGGAGAGGTCCTCGACGCCCCAGGCACGGGCGGGGAAGGGCAGCCCCATGATCTCGATGTCGGTGATGAGACCCCAGTCGGTCACCACGACGCCGTCGAAGCCGAGCTCCTCGCGGAGGAGCCGGGTCACGATGCTTCGGTTGAAGCTGAAGGCGACCTCCTCGACCCTCTCACCGTCGAGCTCGAGGTCGATCGGCTTGCCGTACGCGGGCATGATCGCGCTCGTGCCGGCCGCGATCGCCGCGCGGAACGGCGCGAGGTGCTCCTCGAACCGGCCGCCCGGGTAGACCTGGTCGTGCCCGTAGACGAAGTGGGAGTCCCCGCCGTCCCTCAGCGGTCCGCCGCCGGGGAAGTGCTTGGTCGTGCAGGCGACGCTGTCCGGCCCGATGCGCCCGCCCTGGAAGCCGTCGAGGTGGGCGACCACGAGGTCGGCCGCGGTCGCGGCGTCCTGGCCGTAGGTGTGCACCTGGCGCGCCCACCGCGGCTCGGTCGCCAGGTCGACCTGCGGGTGCAGGGCGGCGCGGATGCCCAGCGCCAGGTACTCCTGGCGCGCGATGTCGGCGAAGCGCCGCACGAGCTCGGTGTCGCCGATGGCGGCCAGGCCGAGGGGCTCCGGCCACTGCGACAGGCTGCCCGCGGCGATCGCGGCACCGGCGTTCTCGCTGAACGCGTGCCGCGGGTCCGTCGAGAGCGTGACCGGGATGCCGTGCGGCGTCTCCTCGGCCAGCTCCTGCAGCGCGTTGTGCCAGCGCACGGTGTCGCGCACCGAGGGCAGGGCGCTCACGTTGAAGTGGTTGATCAGCTTGCCGTGCACGAGCGCTCGCGGGGTGGCGGGGGAGAAGCCGGCGGCCTCGTCGTGGGCGCCCGGCTCGCCGATCCCGAGCATCGAGTGGAAGAGCAGGCCCGACTTCTCCTCGATCGACAGCCGCGGGAGGAGGTCGGCGACGCGGTCCTCGGGGGAGAGGCGGGGATCCTCGTAGGGGTCGAGGCGGCCGTTCCCGTTCAGGTCCCGGTACTCCACGCCGTCCGGCGTCGTCGCTCTGCTGCGCGTCATTGCTGCACCTTCATCGCTCGCGTCGTTCCTCGGCGCCGCCGCCGGCAGGGCCGGGGGAGCGCCGCGCCCACCATCGGACGTCGCTGAACCCTAGCGGAAAGAGCGAGCGGTCGCTAGGTTTTCAAATCCCGGCCGGCCGCGGCTGGGAGGGGTGCGGCGCGTCGCCCACCCTCTCCTGCTCCCGCCACATCGCTCGGATCAGCTCCTCCCGGATCTCCGCATACGCCGGGTCGGCGTAGACGTTCCGGACCTCGCCCGGGTCTGCCTCCAGGTCGTACAGCTCCCACTCCGGCGGGTAGCTGTAGAAGCCGGCGCCCTGCTGGCCGAGGCTGTCGTTGTAGAAGTAGATGATCTTGTACCGCCTGGTGCGGTAGCCGTAGTGGGCCGACGCCTTGTGGATGATGTCGTCGTTCTCCCAGTAGCGGTAGTACGCGCCCTCGGCCTCCGGCCCGGTCGGGGCGCCGAGGAGGTCGCCCCAGAAGCTCCGGCCCTGCATGCGCGGGTGGTGCGGCACCCCCGCGGCGTCGAGGATCGTCTTCGCCCAGTCCACGTTCGTGACGATGCCGTCGAAGGTGTTCCCGGCAGCGATCCGTCGCGGATAGCTCAGCAGCAGCGGCATCCGCAGGGACTCCTCGTACATGAACCGCTTGTCGAACCAGCCGTGCTCGCCGAGGAAGAAGCCCTGGTCGGAGGAGTACATCAGCAGCGTGTCGTCGAACTCGCCGCGGGTGCGCAGCCAGTCGAGCACCCGGCCGACGTTGTCGTCGACCGAGGCGACGCAGCGCAGGTAGTCCTCCATCATGCGCTGGTACTTCCAGAGCGCCTGATCCTCGTACGACAGCCCCTCGGGCGGGTCCACCTTGAGGTCCGACGTGCTGAGGTCGTCCGCGACCCTCATCCGGGCGCGCCGCATCGACACCGAGCGCGTGGCGTAGTCGTCGAAGAACGTGTCCGGCACCGGGATCGGGTCGGAGTACAGCTCCGCGTGCTTCGTGTCGGGCTCCCACGAGCGATGCGGCGCCTTGTGGTAGATGAGGACGCACCACGGCTCGTCGCCCTCCAGGCTCTCCACCCACTCCGTAGCCAGGTCGGTGATGATGTCCGTCGCGTACCCCTCGATCACGCGCTCGCCGCTCTCGGAGAGGAAGGTGGGATTCCAGTACTCGCCCTGCCCGTGCGTGCCGCTGAGTACCTCCCAGTGGTCGAAGTTCTGCGGATCGTGGCCGTCGCCTCGGCCGAGGTGCCACTTGCCGATCATCGCCGTGCGGTAACCGGCGGCCCTGAGCTCGCTGACGAAGGTCGGCTGGCTCGCGTCGATGGCGGTCCAGAGCGTGGTCACCCCGTTCACATGGCTGTGTGTGCCCGTGAGGATCGACGCGCGGCTGGGCGAGCAGAGCGAGTTCGCGACGAAGCAGCTGTCGAAGCGCACACCTTCCGCGGCGATCTCGTCGATGCGCGGGGTCGTGTTCACGACCGAGCCGTATGCCCCGATCGTCTGGGTGCCGTGGTCGTCGGTGAGGATCATCACGATGTTCGGACGTCGATCGGTCATCTACGTTCCTGCCTCTCGGGGAGCGGGGTCGGGGAGCGGGCCCGCGGAGGGCGGGCCCACGAGGGTGGACGGGCTCACGGGGGAGGCGGCGGCGAGGTGGGCGAGGCGATCCTCGGCGGACTCGAGCCAGGCGATCAGGGTGGCCGCGAGCAGCCGGCCGCGGCTCTCGAGCAGGAGGTGGGCCTCGAGGGCCCACGCGTCGTCGGCGGACGCGTGCGGGTCGGTGCCGGCGCCCGCGCCCGCGTCGAACGGCAGCCGTCGGTCGTGCTGCGCGCGGCGGAAGCGCAGCTCGGTGCGCACGAGCTCCAGCAGCGTCGCGGGGCCCCGGTGCCGGGAGAAGTACATGCGCACCTGGAAGTCGGGGTCCATCGGCCGCTCGACGGGCTCGTAGGGCGAGTCCACCCACGCCTCGAACGCGGCACTGCCGTCCTCGGTCAGGGCGTAGAGCTTGGCGTCGGGGCCCGAGCCGCGGGGGTCGGGGGTGCTGCCGGCCCAGCCCCGCTCGACGGTCCGGCCGAGCTGCCGGTAGATCTGCGAGGTCTGGGCCGTGTAGCCGAGCGCCCAGCCGTACCGGTCCAGCCACTTCCGCACGTCGTAGCCCGTGTGGGGGCCCTGCCGCAGTAGTCCGAGCGTGATGATGTCGAGCTTCTGCAGCACCGCTCTCCCTCGCACCGCTAGTCGACGAGTGGAACGGTGTGAGGGTGAACCTAGCCCTCTGATCCGGTGCCGCACAAGGGGGGCATTAGATGCGGAGTGGAATACCTGACCGAGGAACATCATCTCGGAGGACCCGACATGCCCGACCTACCGCGCCCGTCACGTCGACCCGGGCGATCAGTCCGATCGGGCGGAGAAACGGGCGATCTTCGTGTACATGTCCTCGAACATCAGCCGGGTGTCGAGTGCGGTGTAGACCCGCATCGGATGGCCGTCGGGCCGCGGCTCGTACCAGCCCTCCGCACTCAGCCGCGGCGTGGGCCGGACCGCGTAGGTGCTCGACGAGGGGTCGGCCTCGAAGGACGAGTGCAGCGCCGTGAGCAGCACGAGGGGCTGGTCGCCCAGGCAGTACGTCTCGCCCATGAGCAGGCCCGCGGACTCGGCCATCGCGGCGAGGGAGTCGATGCTCTCGGCGAGCCGGCGCCCCAGCGGGCCGTGCGGCCGGACGCGGGCGTCGAGCTCCGCGAACGACACGAGCGCCTGGCGGTAGGTGTTCCGCGGCACCTGCCACAGCGGGATCCGCGAGTCGTTGAAGACCGCCCGGGCGGCCGGGAGATCGATGGCGAGGTTGTACTCCACCCGCCCGGCGATGGGGAACTCGAGGCCGAGCCCCTCGTGCTCCGGCCCGCCGATCCAGACGGCGGTGAGGCGGTCCGCGATGCGCGGCTCGAGGAGCACGGCGCTCGCGAGCTCCGTCATACCTGCGCCCAGGGCGACGAAGAGCGGCAGGTCGGTGTCCTCTCGAAGGGCCTCCCGCACGATGGCCTCGGCCGCGGGGCTCGCGATGGGGACGCCCGGATCGGTGAGCCCGGTGTTGCTGCCCGCCAGGACGGGGATGTCGCTGCCGAGCAGCGCGAGCAGCTCCCGCGCGATGTCCGCCGCGTTGTCCGCCTGCCGGTCCGACGGGTCGAAGTGGTCGCCGGGGGCGAGGTGGGAGCCGATGACGAACGGGATCTCGACCGACGGGCTCAGCACGTGGTGGGCGAGCTGGAACAGGTCGTCCGGGTCCCCGGAGAAGTCGTTGTCGACGATGACGCGGTATCGCGGCTGCATGCTGCTCCCTGCTGGGGTGCGTCGGCGCGCCCCGATTCGGCGCTCACGCTAACCCGTCCGGGGTGCTTGAGCAAAACGTTATGAACCGCTAGAAATTGGGCTGCCAAAAACCTTGTGCCCACTAGGGATTGCGCTTACAGTTCCAGATCAGACGGTCCGAAGACGGGCTGCGCACCATGGAAGGACAACGATGTTCAGATTCAGAAGAGCTGCGGTTCTCGCGGTCGCCGGCACGCTCGCCCTCGCGGGCTGCAGCGCCGGAGGATCCGGGAGCGACGGCGGTTCGGGTGACGGCTCGGGCGGCACCCTCACCTGGGGCGTGGTCGCCGAGGCCTCCACGTTCGCCCAGAAGGACATGCGGTGGGCCAACGAGTCGCCCTACGCGCAGGCCGTCTACGACACCCTGCTGCGGGCGAACCCCGAGGGCGAGATCGAGCCCGGCCTCGCCACCGAGTGGTCCTACAACGAGGACAAGACGGTCCTCACCATGACCCTTCGCGACGACGTCACCTTCACGAACGGCGAGACGCTGACGGCCGAGGACGCCGCCAAGAGCCTGCTCGCGTTCAAGGGTGGCCAGTCGCCGAACGCGACCAACCTCATCAACCTCACGGACGCGAAGGCGATCGACAAGACGACGCTCGAGCTGACCCTCTCGGCGCCCAACCCGGCGCTCGAGACCTACCTCACCCAGAACTCCGGCCTCGTCGCCCCCGTCGAGGCGATCGACGACCCCGCGACCGCGCAGAACCCGGTCGGCTCCGGCCCCTACATCCTGAACACCGGGGAGACCGTCGTCGGCAGCAGCTACGCGTTCGACAAGAACCCGGACTACTGGAACCCGGACGACCAGCACTACGACAAGCTCGTGCTGCAGTACTACGCCGACCCGACCTCGCTGCTGAACGCCGTGCAGGGTGGCCAGGTGAACGTCACGAACACCATCGACGTCAGCTCCATCGACCAGATGACGGCCACCGGATACACCGCCAACGAGTTCGCGCTCAACTGGTGGGGCTTCCTCCTCAGCGACCGGGACGGCACGCTCGCCCCCGAGCTCGCCGACGTGAAGGTGCGCCAGGCCATCAACTACGCGCTCGACAAGGAGTCGCTCGTCAAGACGGTGGGCAACGGCTACGGCACCCCGACGTCGCAGATCTTCCCGCCGTCGTCGCCGAGCTTCGACGAGTCTCTCGAGGACTACTACTCCTACGACCTCGACAGGGCGAAGGAGCTCATGGCCGAGGCGGGCTACGCGGACGGCTTCGAGGTCACCATGCCCCGCGCCCCCGCCATCCCCGAGTCGCACTGGACGCTCTACGCTGACCAGCTCGCCCAGATCGGCATCACGGTCAACTACGAGGAGCAGGCCGGCGCGGAGTTCATCCCCGCCATCCTCGGCGGCAAGTACCCGATGACGTGGTTCACGCTGCAGCAGGACCCGACGGACTACCAGCTGGCGCAGTTCCAGATCGCCCAGGCGGCGACGTGGAACACCCTGCACCAGACCACCCCCGAGGTCGAGGCCTGGATCTCGACGATGCAGACCGGTACCGAGGACGAGGCGGCGGAGGCCGGCAAGGCCCTCAACGCCTACGTCGTCGAGAACGCCTGGTTCGCGCCGATGTACCGCCCGACGGCGATCTTCATGAGCGACGCGAACACCCAGGTCGAGACCCAGGTCGGCAACGCCGTTCCCTACCTCTGGAACGTCCAGCCCCAGTAGCACCCCGGTGCCGGACCGGGTCCGCCCGGTCCGGCACCGCCCCCTCTCGCTCTCCCCTGCTTTCCCCCGAAGGACCGATGATGCTCCGCTTCATACTCCGCCGCCTGCTGGCCGGCGTGATCCTCCTCTTCGTCGTCTCGAGCCTCGCCTACCTGCTGCTCTACCTCGGCGCAGGCGACATCGCCCGCCAGATCCTCGGGGTATCCGCCACGCAGGAGCAGGTCGCGCAGAAGGCCGCGCAGCTCGGCCTCGATCAGCCGCTCATCACGCGCTACGTCACCTGGGTCGGGAACGCGATCACCGGCGACTTCGGCGCCTCCTGGTTCACCAGCCAGCCGGTCGTCGCCGCCATCACCTCGCGGCTCGCCGTCACCCTCTCCCTCGTCTTCGGCACGACCATCCTCACGGCGATCGTGGCGACGGCCCTCGGCGTCTGGGCGGCGCGCAAGCGCGGCGCGGCCGACCGGCTCGTGCAGATCGTGTCGGTGCTCGGCTTCGCCATCCCCGGCTTCCTCATCGCGATCTTCCTCGTCAACGTCTTCGCCCTGAACCTCCGGTGGTTCAAGCCGACCGGCTTCGTTCAGCTGAGCACCTCGTTCCCGGGCTGGCTCAGCACCGTGACCCTGCCGATCCTCGCTCTGTCGATCGGCGCGATCGCGGCCATCGCCTCCCAGGTGCGCGGCTCGGTCATCGACACGATGCGCCAGGACTGGGTGCGCACGCTGCGCAGCCGTGGTCTCTCGGAGAATCGCGTGCTCTACAAACACGTGCTCCGCAACGCCGGCGGCCCGGCGCTCGCCGTGCTCGCCGTGCAGTTCGTCGGCCTCCTCGGCGGCGCGATCATCGTCGAGCAGATCTTCGCCATCCCGGGCCTCGGGCCCGTGGCGACGCAGTCCACCGCACGCGGCGACATCCCTCTCGTGATGGGCCTCGTCGTCGTCACGGCGGCGATCGTCGTGGTCGTCAACATCGTCATCGAAATCCTGCACGGTTTCCTCAACCCGAAGGCGCGCATCTCATGAGCGAGTCCGCTTCCACCCCCACGCCCGCGGTCGCCACCGAGCTCCGCGCGGCCCGGTCCCACGTCGGCCGGCGGATCCTCAGGAACCCGACCGGGCTCGTCGCCCTGATCGTGCTGACCGTCATGGTCCTGCTCGCGGTCTTCGCGGACCTCCTCGCGCCCATGGACCCCAGTAAGGCCAACATCCAGGACGTGCTCGCCCCCGCGGGCGGCGCGCACCCGCTCGGCGCCGACAGCGCCGGCCGCGACGTGCTGTCCCGGCTGCTGTTCGCCACGCGGTTCAGCATCGCCGGCGCGCTCTGGGCCGTCCTCATCGCCGCCGTCATCGGCGTCACGAGCGGCCTCATCGCCGGCTACTACCAGAAGTGGTTCGAGTCCGTCTCCGTGTGGGTGATCAGCATCATCCAGGCGCTGCCCGGCATCGTGGTGCTGCTCGCCGCCCGCGCCGTCGTGGGCCCGTCGATCTGGCTCATCATGGCCGTCTTCGGCGTCATCCTGTCGCCCGCGTTCTACCGCCTCACCTACACCGCCGTCGTCGGCGTGCGCAACGAGCTGTTCATCGACGCGGCCCGGGTGGCCGGCGTCGGCGACGCCAGCATCATCGGGCGGCACATCCTCTCCGTGGTCCGGGCGCCGATCATCATCCAAGCCGCTCTGCTGGCCGGCATCGGCATCGCCGTGCAGTCCGGGCTGGACTTCCTCGGCCTGGGCGACACGAACGTGCCGACCTGGGGTCAGATGCTCTCCGACGCGTTCTCCCGCATGTACCAGGCACCGATCCTGCTGATCTGGCCGTCCCTGGCCATCGCGCTGACCTCCATCTCCCTCGTCCTGTTCGGCAACGCCCTCCGCGACGAGCTGGAGCGCGCCGCGGGCAAGCCGAAGAAGCGGCGGCGCGGAACCGCGGCCTACGTGCCGGACGCGTCGGGGGACGCCCCGGTGACGCACGACGAGGAGCGCGCGGACGACCGCGCCACGCTGCTCCAGGTCGACGGCCTCGTCGTCGGCTACGACCAGCCCGACGGCGGCGTCAAGCAGGTCGTGAACGGCGTCTCGCTCACCGTGAGGAAGGGCGAGGTGCACGGCCTGATCGGCGAGTCCGGCTCCGGCAAGACGCAGACCGCGTGGTCGATCCTGCGCCTGCTGCCCGCGGGCGGCCGGATCGTGGCGGGCACCGTGTCATTCGACGGCAAGGACCTCGCCCACCTCAGCGAGAACGCGATGGTGAAGATCCGCGGCAGGCGCATCGCCTACATCCCACAGGAGCCGATGTCGAACCTCGACCCGTCGTTCACCATCGGCAGCCAGCTGGTCGAGCCGATGACCGTGACCCTCGGCATCTCCAAGGCGGAGGCGAAGGAGCGAGCCCTCGCCCTGCTCGGCCGGGTCGGACTCCCGGACCCGAAGAAGACGTTCGACTCCTACCCGCACGAGGTGTCCGGTGGACAGGCGCAGCGCGTGCTCATCGCCGGCGCGGTCTCCTGCGAGGCGGACCTCATCATCGCCGACGAGCCCACGACGGCCCTCGACGTCACCGTGCAGGCCGACATCCTCGACCTGCTGCGCGCGCTGCAGAGCGACCTGCACGTCGCCGTACTCATCGTGACGCACAACTTCGGCGTCGTCGCGGACCTCTGCGACCGGGTGTCCGTCATGCAGAACGGCCGGATCGTGGAGACGGGCCCGGCCCGGTCGATCTTCCGCAACCCGCGCCACCCGTACACGCGGTCGCTCTTCGACGCGATCCTCGAGGACGGCGCCGCCCGCGGCCCCCTCGCCCACGCCGCCGACCGCAACACCATCACCGAGAGAAGCGCACGATGAACGCAGAGCCGCTGCTCGTCATCGACGACCTGGTCGTCGAATACCCGGCCAAGGGCTTCGGCAAGAGGCCGTTCCGGGCCCTCAAGGGCGTCTCGCTCGACATCCGCCCCGGCGAGTGCGTCGGACTGGTCGGTGAGTCCGGTTCGGGCAAGACCACCCTCGGCCGCGCCGTGCTCGGCCTCGCTCCCGTAACGGGCGGGTCGGTCCGGTTCAAGGGCCGGGACATCTCGCACCTGAAGCGCAAGCAGCGCCGGGCGCTGTCTGACGAGATCCAGGTCGTGTTCCAGGACCCGTACTCGTCGCTCAACCCCTCCCTGACGATCGAGCAGACGCTCGCCGAGCCGCTGCGGGTGAAGAAGATGTCCGCGGCCGACGCGTCGAAGCGCATCCGTGGCCTGCTCGACCAGGTCGGCCTCCCGGCCAACTCGGCCGACCGCCTTCCGCGCGAGTTCTCGGGCGGCCAGCGCCAGCGCATCGCGATCGCGCGCGCTCTCGCCCTGTCGCCGGAGCTCATCGTCTGCGACGAGCCGGTCTCCGCGCTCGACCTCTCGACCCAGGCCCGCGTGCTCGACCTCTTCAAGGACATCCAGGAGGCGACCGGCGTCGCATACCTCTTCGTGTCCCATGACCTCGCCGTCGTGCGCCACCTGTCCCACCGCGTCGCCGTGATGTACCACGGCGAGATCGTCGAGTACGGCGACGGCGGACAGGTCACCTCCGCGCCGGAGCACCCGTACACGCAGCGGCTGCTCCTCGCCGCCCCCGTGCCCGACCCGGTGCGCCAGGAGCAGCGCCGGGCCGACCGGCGCCGGCTGCTCGAGTCCCAGCGCGAGATGGAGGTCCAGGCCGGTGTCCTCTGAGTCCGCGACCCCCGCGCAGGTTTCCTCGGAGCCGCCTTCCGTGCCGACGGATCCCGCCGTCCGCTTCGGCGCCGCCTACTACCCGGAGTACCAGCGCACCCCGGACCAGGCCCGGGACTTCCGCCTCATGCGGGAGGCCGGCTTCACCGTGATCCGCGTGGGCGAGTCCGTCTGGTCGACCTGGGAGCCGGAGGAGGGACAGTTCGACCTGGACTGGCTGGAGCCGACCCTCGACGCGGCCCACGAGAACGGCATCGGGGTCATCCTCGGCACGCCGACCTACGCCGTGCCCCTGTGGCTGGCGCGGCGCCACCCGGAGATCGCCGCCGCCCCCGCGACGGGCGCCCGCCTGCAGTGGGGCGCCCGGCAGGAGATGGACTTCACGCACGGGGCCTACCGCCACTACGCCGAGCGGGTCATCCGCGCGGTGGTCGGCCGCTACCGGGGCCACCCCGCGGTCATCGGCTACCAGGTCGACAACGAGCCGGGCCTCCGCCTGCTGTTCAACGACGCGGTGTTCGAGCAGTTCAAGGACCGGTTGCGCCGGCAGTACGGCACGGTGGAGCGGCTCAACGAGGAGTGGGGACTCGTCTACTGGTCGCACCTCCTCACCACCTGGGACGACCTGTGGCGCCCGGACGGCAACGTCCAGCCGCAGTACGACCTGGCCTGGCGCCGGTTCCAGGCCGACCTCGTGACCGAGTTCATCGGCTGGCAGGCGGACATCGTGCGCGAGCTGGTGGGGCCGGACCCGTTCGTCACCACCTGCATCTCCTACGAGCAGGTCGGGGTGGAGGACGTCGACCTGTCGGCCCGCCTCGACATCGCCTCCGGCAACGCCTACTACGAGATGCAGGACGGCCTGGCACATCCGTCCGTCGCGCCGCGGTCGGCGGGCCCGATGGGCTGGATCGTGCGCGGGGCGTGGGCCGTCGCGCAGCTCGGCGACCTCATGTACTCGTCGAAGCAGGCGCCGTTCCTCGTCACCGAGACGAACGCCGGCTCCATCGGCTTCTCGATGATCAACCAGTCGCCGTACGACGGGCAGTGGAAGCAGGCCGCATGGCTGCTCGTCGCCCGCGGCGCCCGCATGATCGAGTACTGGCACTGGAACACGCTGCCCTACGGCGCGGAGACCTACTGGGGCGGCGTCCTCCCGCACAGCGGGCAGCCGGGTCGCGCGTACCGCGAGCTCGCCGAGCTGGGGGCCGAGCTCGGCACCGCCGGCGCCGCGTTCGAGGACGCGGCGCCCGACTACGACATCGCCGTCCTCTACGACTCCGACAGCAAGTTCGCCCTCGGCGCGCAGTCGCCCGTCGCCGCACCCGGCCAGTTCACCGACCCGGAGTCCTACCGCCGCATCGTCTCGGTGTTCTCGCGCGGCATCTTCGACGCGAAGCGACAGGAGCGGCTCGTGCGGCCGCAGCAGCTGCTGCCGGGCCGCGGCGGCACCGCCTCCGCCGCCGAGGCCGCGACCCGGTTCCCCGTTCTCCTCGTCCCCGCCCTGTATACCGCGGCGGACGAGGACCTCGACTTCCTCGCGGACTACGCGCGGGCCGGCGGGCACCTCGTCGTCGGTCCCCGCACGGCATACGGGGACCACGAGGGACGCGCCCGGACGGAGCGCCAGCCGGCGCGACTCGCCGAGCTCGCGGGCACCTGGTACGACGAGGCGGCCAACCCGGCCGCGCCGCTCGAGCTGACCTTCGACGGGGGCTTCCCCGCCTCCGGTGCGGCGATCGACTACCTCCAGGGGCTCGAGGTGGACGGCGCGGACGTGCTCGCCCGCTACACGCATCCGCACTACGGGCGCTGGGCCGCGGTGACAACGCGCGCCGCCGGCGCCGGCCGCATCACGGTCGTCGGCGCGATCCCGGACCAGGACCTCGCCCGGTCGCTGGCCGAGTGGCTCGCCCCGGTCCCTGTGAGCGGCTGGGTGACGCTCGACCCGTCGGTGACGGCGTCGAGCTCGACCGACGCCGAGGGGCGGACCGTCACCGTGCTGCACAACTGGGGCTGGGACGAGGCGACCGCGGTCGCCCCCGCCCGACACGACGACCTGCTCGGGGGCGACGACATCGACCCGGGCGACACCGTTCGGCTGGAGCCGTGGGGCGCGCGCGTCCTCCGCACCGCCGGCACCGACCGCAAGGAGACATCGCGATGAGCGAGACCACCACACGAGACCGCATCGAGGCGGACGTCGAGAAGGCCCTCGGAGAGCTGACCGTCGAGGAGAAGGTCCTGCTGCTGACCGGCAAGGACTTCTGGACCACCTGGCCGATCGAGCGGATCGGGCTGCGCACCATGGTCGTCTCGGACGGGCCCTCGGGCGTGCGCGGCGAGGCGTGGGACGAGCGCTCGCCGTCGCTCAACCTGCCCTCCGCCTCGGCGCTGTCGGCGTCGTTCGATCCCGACATCGCCCGCCGCTACGGTGCGGTCGCGGCCTGCGAGGCCCGGCGCAAGGGCGTCGACGTCGTGCTCGGCCCGACCATCAACCTGCACCGGTCGCCCCGCGGCGGCCGCCACTTCGAGGCGTTCAGCGAGGACCCCGTGCTCACCGCCGAGCTCGCGCGCGCCTACGTGACCGGCCTGCAGGACAACGGCGTCGGGGCCACCCCGAAGCACTACATCGCGAACGACTCCGAGACCGAGCGCTTCACCGTCGACGTGCAGGTGCCGCCGCGTGCGCTGCACGAGCTGTACCTCCGCGCGTTCGAGACCGCCATCACGGAGTCCCGCGCCTGGCTCGTCATGAGCTCCTACAACTCCATCCACGGCGTCACCGCCACCGAGCACGACCTGCTCGAGACCCCGCTCAAGACGGACTGGGGATTCGACGGCGTGGTGATCAGCGACTGGACCGCGGTGCGCAGCCTGCGCTCGGCCGAGGCCGAGCAGGACCTCGTGATGCCCGGCCCCGACGGCCCCTGGGGCGACGCGCTCGTCGCCGCCGTCCGCGACGGCCGCATCGCCGAGGAGGTCGTCGACCGCAAGGTGCGGCGCATCCTCCGGCTGGCGGCGCGCGTCGGCGCGCTGGGCGACGCCGGTCCCGCCCCGCTCGTCCACGTCGAGGACGGCATCGCGTTCAGCCGCACCGCGGCCGCCGAGGGCATGGTCCTGCTCGAGAACCGCGGCGAGCTGCCGTGGCGGGCGGATGCGCTCACGAGCGTCGCCGTCATCGGCAACAACGCGGAGCACGCCCGCACGCAGGGCGGCGGAAGCGCCACGGTCCTTCCGGAACGCACGGTGTCGCCGCTCGAGGGCCTGGCCTCCGCGCTGCCCGGCGTCCGGATCGACTACGCGGTCGGCGCCGTCAACCAGACCGGCCTCGCGGGCATCCCGCGGGAGCGGATGACGAACCCCGTCACCGGCGAGCCCGGTGCCCGGGTGCGCTTCCTCGACGCCGCGGGCACCGAGATCTTCGCCGAGGACCGGCTCGCCACCGAGCTGGTCTGGTTCGGCGGCGACGCGCCCGTCGCGGAGTCGAAGCGGGTCGAGGTGTCGTTCTCCTTCGTGCCGCACCGCACCGAGCGGCTCGACCTCGGCTTCGCCGCGGCCGGTCACGGGCGGTTCTACCTGGACGGCGAGCTCGTGATCGACGAGCTCGTCGAGCCCGAGGGCGATGACCTGGGTGCCGCCTTCATGGCGCCGCCGGTCCGCGCGGTCCCCGTCGACCTCACCGAGGGCACCCCGGTCGAGGTGCGGTTCGTCTACGAGCAGCCGGCACGCGACGACGCGCTGCTCAACGCGCTGGCGCTCAACGTCGGCACCCGGCCCTCCTCGGTCGACGAGGATCAGCTCATCGCGGAGGCGGTCGAGGCGGCCCGGAGCGCGGACGTCGCGCTCGTCGTCGTCGGCACCAACTCGAAGGTCGAGTCCGAGGGCTTCGACCGCACGGACCTGCGACTGCCCGGCCGCCAGGACGACCTGGTGCGCGCGGTCGCCGCCGCGAACCCGCGGACCGTCGTGCTCATCAACGCGGGCTCGCCCGTGCTGCTGCCGTGGCGAGACGACGTCGCCGCCGTACTCGTCGGCTGGTTCGGCGGGCAGGAGTTCGGCAACGCCGTCGCCGATGTGCTGCTCGGCGTCGCCGAGCCCGGCGGGCGGCTGCCCACGACCTGGGCCGCCGAGGAGGAGCACGTGCCCGTGCTCGACACCACCCCGACCGACGGGGTGCTCGAGTACACCGAGGGCATCCACATCGGCTACCGCGCCTGGCTGCGCTCGGACGAGGCGCCCGCGTACTGGTTCGGCCACGGGCTGGGCTACACCGACATCGCGCTGACCCGGCTCGAGACGCCCGCGTATCTCATCGAGGGCGACACGACGGAGGTGTCGGTGACCGCGACGAACCGCGGCGACCGGCCCGGCAAGCAGGTCGCGCTCGTGTTCGCCGAGCGGGCTGAATCGACGGTCGAGCGACCGGTGCGCTGGCTCGTCGGCTTCGCGCCCGTGCGGCTCGAGCCGGGGGAGACGAAGACGGTCAGCATCGACGTGCACGCCAAGCTGCTGGGGCACTGGGCCGACGGCTGGAAGTACGAGCTGGGCGACTACACGCTCCGCGCCGGGACGACGGCGAACGACCTGCCGCTCACGGCGACGCTGGAGCTGCAGGCCGACTCGTGATCCCCCGGGCCCTGCCCCCCCACTGATCCCGCTCCTGTTCCGAATTCAGGTTCAGCTGCGACACGCCGCGTTTCGGCACCTCGAAACGCGGCGTGTCGCAGCACAACCTGAATTGCGAACGGATGCGGGACGCGGGGGAGCGGGGGGACACGGTCCCTGAGCGTGTCGAAGGGACGCAACGGTCCTCGGGTGCGGGGAAGATACGGTCCCTGAGCGTGTCGAAGGGACGGACCGGTCCTCGCGCCGGTCACGTCGCTTCGACAGGCTCGCGACCGTGGGGTGGCTCAGCGACCGCGGGGCAAGCGCACCGCCCGCGACTCAGAGGGGGCGGGTGAGCAGCGCGTTCAGGTGGCTGCGGAGGTCGCCCGCCATGTCGACGGAGTCCCGGTCGAGGAGCCACTGGATCTGCAGGCCGTCCATGAGCGCGATCACACCGCGGGACGCCTCCTCGGGCGTGATCTCGGGGCGGAGGTCGCCGCTCTCCGCGAGCTCGCGGAACGCCGTCAGCGTCATGCCCCGGGTGAACTCGTACCGGTTCTTGAACCAGCCGTGCGCCGGGTGCTCCGCGGAGGTCGCCTCGGCCGAGAGCGTGCAGAACAGTTCGACGACGCCGGGCGTCGACGCGTTGTACTCCGCGAGCTTCACGAGCGAACGCAGCACCTCGACGCCGTGGCTCGGGTCGAAGTCGAACTGCTCCTGCGTCTGCTCGTCGCGGCGCTCGAGCACGGCCGCGAGAAGGGCGCTCTTGCTCGGGAAGTGGTGCAGCAGGCCGGCCTCGCTCATGCCGACGCGCTCGGCGACGTTGCGGAGCGACCCGCTCCGGTAGCCTGACTCGGCGAAGACCTTGAGCGCCGCGTCGAGGATGACCATCCGGGTCTTCTCGCTCTTGGCATAGGGCCCACGTGGGCCGCGGCGCACGCGCCCCTCATCGATGGCCATGCCCGCCTCCTTGCTTACCGGCCTTCGCCGGGGGATCATTCCTAATACAGAGTACTTGTTCGGGATTGATTGGAAAAGCGCTCTCAGCATAAGGGTGCGAAAGGGACGGCTCGATGGCGACACGATTCCCACGCTCGGTCTTCGGCGAGGGCACCGAGCCGGATCCCCGGTTCAGCCTCGCGAACGAGCGGACCTTCCTCGCCTGGATCCGCACGTCGCTCGCCCTGATCGCCGCCGGCGTCGCCCTCGAGGCCCTCGAACTGCCGATCCAGCCGGGCCTGCGCATCGCCTCGTCGGTGCTGTTCATCGCGCTCGGCCTGCTCGCCGCGATCCAGTCCTGGGTCGGCTGGGCGCGCACGGAGCGGGCGATGCGCCGGGAGCGCGCCCTCCCCGGACCGACCCTGGGCGCGGTCATCGCCCTCGGCCTCTGCGTGGCCGTGGTGCTCGTGTCGATCGGCTTCCTCGTCCCGTGAGCGACGATCGGCCCTTCGACCGCGGGCTGCAGCCCGAGCGCACCCTCCTCGCGTGGCGGCGGACCGCGCTCGCCATCGCCGTGGGAAGCGTGTTCGGCGCGCGGCTCGCCCTGCCGGTGCTCGGTGCCGTCGCGGTCGGGATCGGACTCCTCGGCGCGGTCGCGGCGCTCGCCGCCTACGTCGCGGCCAGCGTGCGCTACCGGCGGTCGCACCGGGCGCTCGTGGCGGGGGAGCCGCTCCCCGGCGGGGCCGTCCCACTCGTGGCCCTGAGCGGCGCAGCCGCCTTGATCGGCGTCGCCGCGCTCGGCTACGTGCTCGCGCTCGCCGGTGGACGGGCGTTCTCGTGATGACCGAGCCCGACGGATCCCCGATCCCCGCCGAACCGCACGCCGCCCGCCGGTCGAACGCCCCGGACAACCACGGCGTCCCCTCGCACTCCTGCTGCGCCCCCGCGCGTGCTTCCGGCCCGGTGCCCCAGACCGTGCGTCCTGCCCGGGGCGGGGAGCATCGCATCGAGCAGGTGGCCCTGCCCGGCGGTGTCTTCCGCATGGGAGACGCGAGCGGCGACCGCAACCCCCTCGACGGCGAAGGGCCGGTGCACGAGGTGCACCTCGATCCGTTTGCCATCGATGCCACGAGCGTGACGAACGCGGACTGGGCCGCCTTCGCGGCGGCCACGGGCTACCGGACCGAGGCGGAGAGCTTCGGCTACTCCGCCGTCTTCCACCTCGCGCTGGCCGCGGACCCGGCCGACGTCCTGGGACCCGCGGCGGGTGCGCCGTGGTGGTCCGGCGTCCGCGGCGCGGACTGGCGCCACCCCGGGGGCCCGCGGTCCAGCGTGGACGGGCTCGACGACCATCCCGTCGTGCACATCAGCTGGAACGACGCGACCGCGTACTGCGCCTGGGCGGGCCGGCGCCTGCCGACCGAGGCCGAGTGGGAGTACGCCTCCCGCGGCGGCCTCGACGGCGCGCGCTACCCCTGGGGCGACGAGCTGATGGACGGCGACCGCTGGCGGGTGAACATCTTTCAGGGCCGCTTCCCGGCTGTGAACACCGCGGAGGACGGCTTCGCGACGACGGCGCCCGTGCGCAGCTTCGCGCCGAACGGGTTCGGGCTCTGGCAGACCGTCGGCAACGTGTGGGAGTGGTGCTCGGACTGGTTCGACCCGGGCTACTACGCCGCGTCGCCCGCCGCGAACCCGGCCGGACCGCACGGTGGCCACGCGCGCGTCCTGCGCGGCGGCTCGTACCTCTGCCACTCGTCGTACTGCAACCGCTACCGAAACTCGGCGCGGTCGTCGAACACGCCGGACTCGTCCATGGGCAACGCCGGCTTCCGCACCGTCGCCCTCGACTGAGCGGGGGAACCGGGCTAAGGGGGGACCTGAGTCAGCCGGAGCGGACCGGGGGATGACCAACACAGGCTCCCTCACGGGCCGGGGGATGCCCAACACAGGCTCCCTCACAGGCCGGACCCGATCACCCACCGGCCCGCCTCCATCCGGCCTGCGGCGGAGCCTGTATTGCGTACCTGAGACGGGTGACCGCGCAATTCAGGAGATCCGCCGCGACACGCCGGATGCCGGGCCGCCAGGGCGGCGTGTCGGCTCGGATCTGCTGAATTGAGTCCACCGATCCGCCGTCCCACCGACCGACCGATCCACCGATCCGCCGTCCCACCGAGCGATCCACCGATCCGTTCGGGATTCGAGGGAAGGGCGCTCAGGCGTCGAGCGGCTCGGCCCGCCTCGGGTAGGCGGCCATCAGCGCCCCCGACACCACCCAGACCGCGCCGATGCCGAGGATGAGGACCGTTCCGCCGAGTCCCGCCGCGGCGGCGGCCAGCGCGGCGCCCACCGCGGCGGCTGTAGCGCGGAGCCCGGCCCCGACGGTGAACACCTGCCCGCGCAGCGGGGCCGGGCTCTGCTGCTTGCGCAGCAGGAGCATCGCCGCCGAGCTGGACGCCGTGAACAGTCCGGACAGACCGATCAGGACCAGCGTCCAGGCGAAGCCCCAGTCGACCGCCGCGGCGAGCGTGAGCAGCCCGATGACGGCGAAGCCGAGGCCCATCGACAGCTCCGGTCGCAGACGGCCCGGGCGCGCGGCGGTCGCGAGTGCCCCGACGAGACCGCCGATGGCGAAGGCGGACACGAGGAGGGCTCCGTCGTCCGCGTCGCCGACGCGCTCGAGGGCGAGCACCACCGCGGCGACGGAGAGGGCGCCGCCGCCGAGCTGGCTGAGCGTGCCCGACGTCGTGACGACGGCGAGCGGGCGGTGCAACGCGATGTGCCGCAGGCCGGCGCCCATCGTGCGCCAGATCGACCGGTTCTGGGCGGGCCGGGGTCGCAGCCTCGTGGCCAGGGTGCCCGCCACGCCGACCAGCGCGGCGACGGCCATGGCGACCATCGCGATCCGCGCCGAACCGAGGGCGGTGGCGGCGGCCACGATGGCCGGCCCGCCGACCGAGCCGAGGTTGTAGGAGAGGGCGTCGAGCGCGTATGCGCGGCGCTCGCCCGGGATCTCCTCGGTGACGAAGCTCGAGAGCCCGCCCATGAAGAAGGGACCGGCGGCGCCGGCGGCGCAGAGCGCGAGCGCCACGAGCGCGGTGGGCATCAGACCGAGCAGCGCGCCGAGGCCCAGCCCGAGCGCGGACACCGCCCCGGCGATGGCCATCATGGTGCGCGGCCGGCGCGTGCGGTCGAGCACGGCGCCGACGAGCGGCGCGGCGACGACCGCGGGGGCGAGGGATGCGGCGACCAGCAGGCCGCCGAGCGCGACGTCGTTCAGCTCCTCCACCGCGAGGATGGGGATGGCGACGGTCGCGCCGCCCATCGCGAGCCGGAGCGGGGTGGCCGACGCGAGGTAGCTTGCCGCGCTCACCGAGCAGCCCCGGCGCGCGCACCGGACAGAACGCGACTTCGCCGCACGTGTCTCGTCCTCCTCCGGCGTCGGGCATGCGCCGGCGTGCCCGGCCCCCGGCGAAGATGCTACGGGAGCGGGCGTCGTGGTGACGGCCGCCGCCGGGAGCCGGAAGAATGGCGGGGATGCCTGCCGACACCCAGACCCTCACCGCCCGCGCCCTCCTGTTCGACATGGACGGCACCCTCGTCGACTCCACGGAGGTGGTCGAGGCCGCGTGGCGCGGCATGGCCCGCCGCTTCGACCTCGACGCCGACGTGCTGCTGGCCGCTGTCCACGGCATCCGCGCCGAGGACAGCGTGCGCCGCTGGGCTCCGCCCGGCACGGATATCGCGGCCGTCGTCACCGAGCTCTCGGCGTACGAGATCGAGCACGCGCCGTCCACGCTCGCGGTGCCCGGCGCGGTCGCGTTCCTCGAGTCGCTCCCGCTGACCGCGCACGCCCTCGTCACGTCCGCGACGCTGCCGCTCGCCGTGGCGCGCATGGCGGGCGCGGGCATCCGCCTGCCCCAGCTCGTCGTGACGGCGGAGGACGTGCCCCGCGGCAAGCCCGCGCCCGACGTGTACCTCCTCGCCGCCCGGACGCTCGGCGTCGCGCCGGAGGAGGCCATCGTGTTCGAGGACGCCGAGGCCGGCATCCAGGCGGGACTCGCGGCCGGGATGCGGGTCGTCGTGGTGGGCGGGCATCGCAGCGAGGCGACGGTCGGGCTGCCGCGCATCACCTCGTACGAGACGGCGTCCGCGGAGGTCGACGGCGATGGCCTGCTGCGGGTGACCCTGCCCCTCGAGTCCGACTCCTAGCGCTCGCCGGGCACGCTGGCTCGCGCTAGCGCTCGCCGGGTTCTGCGGCCGGCTCCTCGTCGGGCGCCGGAAGGGCGACGCCCTCGCGCTCGTCGCGGTCGGCCCACTCCAGCAACGGGGCGATGTCGAACACGGCGTCGTCGATGCCCGCGTGCAGGTCGCCGAGCGCGGCGAAGCGGGCCGGCACCGTCGCGATCGTCAGGTCCCGCGGGTTCACGTCGTCGATCTCGGCCCACGTGATAGGCGTGGACACCGTGCCCTCCGGGTTGCCGCGCACGGAGTACGCGGCAGCGATGGTGTGGTCGCGGGTGTTCTGGTTGTAGTCGACGAACACGGCTGCGGGATCCCGGTCGCGTCGCCACCACGTCGTCGTCGCGTCCTGCGGCACGCGCCGCTCGACCTCGCGCGCGAAGGCCGCGGCCGCCCGGCGCACATCGTCGAAGCCGTGCTCCGGGCGGATGCGCACGTAGATGTGCAGGCCGCTGCCGCCCGAGGTCTTCGGCCAGCCGACGGCGCCGAGCTCGTCGAGCACCTCGTGCGCGACCTGCGCCACCCGGCGCACCCGCTCGAACGACGACTCGGGCATGGGGTCGAGGTCGATGCGCCACTCGTCCGGCTTCTCGGTGTCCGCGCGCCTCGAGTTCCACGGGTGGAACTCGACGGTCGACATCTGCACGGCCCAGATGACGTGTGCCAGCTCGGTGACGCACAGTTCGTCGGCGGTGCGCTTGTAGCGGGGGAAGAAGACCCGCACGGTCTCCATCCACGGCGGCGCGCCCATGGGCAGCCGCTTCTGGTGCACCTTCTCCCCGGCGACCCCGGTGGGGTAGCGGTGCATCATGCAGGGCCGCTCGCGCAGGGAGTTCACGATGCCGTCGCCCACGGACAGGTAGTAGTTGACGAGGTCCAGCTTCGTCTCGCCCCGGGCGGGGAAGTACACGCGGTCCGGGTTGCTGACCCGCACGACTCGCGAGCCGACCGGGATCTCGGTCGCCGGACTGCTCGACTTCGCCGCTCGCTTCGTGGACTCCGCCATCGCCGACCTCCCGTGGTGTCCTCGTAGTCTGCTCCCTCCGCCGCCCGCCGTTCCAGCGGACCGCGACGACCGGCAGCATCCTCCCGGCGCAACGGGATCAGCGCTGCTTCGGGGAGGCGCGGGCAACCGGTTGACCAGTACAGTGGGCTCACCTTCGACGACGAACACAGGAGAACCAATGACGGATCGACTCCAGGGAAAGACCGCACTCGTGACCGGCGCCGCGACCGGCATCGGCCGCGGGGTTGCCGACCGCTTCGCCGCGGAGGGCGCGCGGGTCGTCTATGCCGACCGCAACGCGGAGGGCGCAGCGGATGCCGCGTCCGCCGTCGAGCAGGGCCGCGCGGTCGAGATGGACATCTCCGACGAGGCGAGCGTCGAGGCGGCCTTCGCCGAGCTGAAGGACGCGGGCTGGAGCCCGGACGTCGTCGTCGCCAACGCGGGCGTGCAACTGTTCGGCCAGGACGCCAAGATCGCGGATCTGTCGCTCGAGGCGTGGCGCCGCACCATCGACATCAACCTCACCGGCACCTTCCTCACCGTCAAGCACGCCGTGCGGGCCATGCTCGAGGGCTCGGGCGGGTCCATCATCCTCACCGGCAGCCCGACCGGCATCAACGGCGAGGGCGCCGACTTCACCGCCTACAGCTCCTCGAAGGCGGGCATCCACGGCATGGCGAGGACGGCCGCGGCCGCGTACGCGCCCCAGAACATCCGCGTGAACACCGTCGTCCCCGCCTACACGGAGACGACGCTCGTGACCACCATCACGACCGACCCGGAGTCGCGCGCGGGCATCATCGGCCGCATCCCGCTCGGCCGCCCCGGCGCTCCGGCGGACGTCGAGGGCATCATGGTCTACCTCGCGAGCGACGAGGGCGCGTTCGCCACGGGCGCCCTCTTCGCGGTCGACGGGGGGATGACGACCCTGTGACCGACGCGGCTGGGATCGACGGCACCGGCACCGGCGAGCGCACCGGAACCGCCCAGGAGGACGCCCTGCGCGTCCATCGCATCGCCGAGCGGGCGTGGGCCGACTCCGAGCCGGAGCCGCGGGTCTGGTCGAGCGGCCGCTGGTCGCTCGAGCGGCGCGGCGACGAGCTGGCGGACATCCGTTACGACGGCGAGCTCGTGCTGCGGAGCGTGCGGGCCGTGGCCCGCGATCGGGACTGGAACACGGTGCCGACGACCGTGGTCGCCGTGCGGGAGTCCGACGCCGGCGTCGACGTGGACCTGCGCATGACCGGCCTCGGCGCGGACATCGAGGGCACCCTGTCGCTGACCGCGACTCCGGGCGGGACGAACGAGGCCGCGACGAACCAGGCCGGGACGAACGAGCCCGGCGATGAGCTTTCCGTCCGCTTCTCCGCGGTCTCGCACACGGACTTCGAGCGCAACAGGCTCGGGCTGGTCGTGCTGCATCCGCCCGCGGCCGCCGGCGCCCCGCTGGAGGTGACGTCGCCGTCCGGGCGCAGCACGTCGACCTCGTTCCCGGTCGAGATCGCCCCGCACCAGCCCGCCATGGACATCGCCTCGCTCGCCTGGCGTGCCGGGGGCGTGCGCGTCGACCTGGCCTTCGCCGGCGACGTCTTCGAGATGGAGGATCAGCGCAACTGGACCGACGCCTCGTACAAGACCTACAGCACCCCGCTGACTCTCCCGTTCCCGGTGCTGGTGACCGCGGGCACCGTGGTGGAGCAGTCGCTCACCCTGCGCTGCCACACCGAGGATGCGCTCGGTGCGGCGTCCGTCGCAGCACCCGATCCGACCCCCGCGCGCCTGCGGCTCGTGCCGGCGGGCCGCCCGCTCCCGTCGATCGCGGTCGGCGCCTCCACGGCCGCGGGGTCGCGGCCCGCGGGGCTGACCACCGTAGGCGACGCCCTGCTCGTGGAGCTCGAGGCCGCCGCGCCGAACTGGCGAGCCGCCCTCCGCCGCGCGGCACACGACGCCGACGGCCGCCCGTTGGACGCGCGCGTCGTCGCGGCAATCGACGACGAGGTCGACGCCGTGCTGGACGCGCTCGCCGGTCTGCCGGTCGCCCGTCTGGGCGTCTTCTCGCCGCGCTCGCACGTCAGCGAGTCCGCCCTCTGGGCGGCCCTGGTCCGCGGCGTGCACGCCCGAGGCATCGCGGCCGAGCTGGTCGGGGGAGCGCGCTCGCACTTCACCGAGCTCAACCGCAGGCATCAGGACCTCCCCGGCGACATCCCGGCCCTCACCTTCAGCGTCACGCCGCAGATGCACGCCCGCGAACGCGCCCAGGTCGTGGAGTCCCTGCCTCAGCAGCGGCTCGTCGCCGAGAACGCGGTGCGCATCGCGGGGGGCAGGCCGGTGCACGTCGGTCCCGTCACTCTGCGGTCCCGCTTCAACGCCGTCGCCACGTCGGGTCCGGCCGGGGGCGACACGGACGACGTCGACGACGTCGACGGAGGCTACGGCGCCGAGCACGTGCCCGGCGCGACCGACGCCCGGCAGGAGTCCGCGGCGCTCGCCGCCTGGGCCGTGGCGAGCGCCTCGGCCCTCGCCGTCCCCGGCGTCGCCGGAATCACCTACTTCGAGGAGTGGGGTCCGCGGGGCCTCGCCGAAGCGGACGGGCGACCGTTTCCGGTCGCGACCGCGCTCGCCGGGCTGCACGCGCTCGCGGGTCGGCCCGCCCTCGAGCCGGAGGGGCCGGTCCCGCCGGGACTGTGGCTCGTCGCCGCGAACCGGGACGGCGCCGCCGAGGTGCTGCTCGCCAACCTCACCCCGGACGACATCACCGTCGCGATCGAGGCGCCCGGCGTGCCGGACACTCCGGTGACGGTCGCGGCGTACGGCATCGCCCGGGTGCCGGGCTAGCGGCGCGCTGGTCCGACCCGGCCGTCCTGCTGCGCCTAGCATTCGTACTGGATTCGGTCGCACTCGTCGACGGGGACGGGAAGGAACGCACGTGATCATCGACGCCCATCAGCACGTCTGGGACCGGGACCGGGCCGCCTACGACTGGCTGGGGCCGGAGCTGGCGCCCATCGACCGCACCTTCGCCTTCGAGGAGTCGCGGGACGCGCTGCGGCGAGCCGGCATCACCGCGTCCGTGCTCGTGCAGGCGGCGGACAACGACGAGGACACCGATCTCATGCTCGAGACGGCGCAGCGCTGTCCCGAGGTCGTGGGCGTCGTCGCCTACGCCCCGCTCGCGGATCCCGCCCGCGTCGCTGAGCGCCTGGCCGAGCTGCGCGGCGCGCGGATCGTCGTGGGCGTGCGCACCCTCATCCACGACCTGCCCGACCCGGACTGGCTCCTGCGCCCGGACGTGAACCAGGGCCTCACCGCCGTCCAGCGCGCGGGGCTCTCCTTCGACCTGGTCTCCGTGCTGCCCCGGCACCTCGAGCACGCGACCACGATCGCCCGGCGTCACCCCGGCATGCGCATCGTGATCGACCACCTCTCGAAGCCGCCGATCGGCGGGGACGATCGTGAGCCCTGGTGGACCCTCATCGAGCAGGCCGCCCGCAACCCGCTCGTCTACGCCAAGATCTCCGGGCTGTACGGCACGGTCGGCGGTCCGGAGTCGTGGTCGGTCGACGCCATCCGCCCCTTCTTCGACCGGGCGCTCGAGGTGTTCGGACCCGACCGGCTGATGTACGGCGGCGACTGGCCGGTGTCCATCACCGCCGGCGGCTACGACCGGGTGTGGGAGGGGCTGTCCGAGCTGATCGACGAGCTCGCGCCCGACGAGCGCGCGGCAATCCTGTCCGACACGGCCTACGCGTTCTACCGCCTCGACGATCGCCGGCTTGCGGCAGCGTCGGCCGCGGCGGAAGCCGCGGCTGCGGAATCCTCGGCCCAACCCACCGAGGAGTAGCCCCCCGAGAAGTAGGCCGCCGAGCAGTAGGCCGCCGGCTCGGCGTGCCGGCAGCGGTGGCTCCGGCCGGGTCAGGCCCTGCGGGACACCGCGACGGTGAACTTGGCGTTGCGGCCGGCGATCTCCGTGGGGCCCACCGTCGACCGCAGCGGGCCCTGGTAGCCGAGCGGAGTGTTGAAGACCGTCCAGAGCTCGCCGCCGGGTCGGAGCACGCGGCCCGCCGCCTCGAAGAGCCTGAGCGCCGGTCCCGTGTGCACGGAGGTGCCGATGTGGAACGGCGGATTGCAGACGATGAGGTCGGCGCTGCCGTCCGCGAGTTGCGTCATCGCGTCGTCGCGCATCACGCTCACCCGGTCCGACAGGCCGTTGAGCGCCATCGTCTCCGCCGCCGACTCGGCGGCCGCGCTCGATTGGTCGGTCGCAGTCACCCGCAGCTCCGGCCGTGCGCGGGCGAGGAACGCCGCGAGGATGCCCGTGCCGCAGCCGAGGTCGATGGCGTGAGCGGCGTCGGGCAGCATCCGGTCCTGGAACCCGAGCAGGAAGCGGGTGCCGAGGTCGAGGGCGGTGCCGCCGAAGACGGCGCCGTGGGCGGAGACCTCCAGGCCGAGGTCGGGCACCGTGCGCCGGACGGGGAAGCGATTCTGCGGCAGCTCGTCCCGCACTCCACGCGCGACGAGCAGGCGCGACTTCTGCCGCGCGAGCGTCGCCGCCACGTCGGAGAAGCAGGACTCGAGCACGCCGTTCATGGCCCGCGTCAGGTGCTTCACCCGGCCGCCGGCGAGCACGACGACGTCGGGATGCGCGTGCCGGGCGACGACCTGCACGATCTCCTCGAGCGCGTCGAGGCTCTTGGGCAGCTGCAGCAGCACGATCCGTGCGCCGCTCACGAGCTCGGGGGAGAGGGCGTGCACGGACACCCGGTCGCCCAGGCCGAGTCGCTCGGCGTTCGCGAGCAAGGCCAGCTCGCCGGTGAGCGCGTCCTGGTTCGCCCGGATCCCGGTGAGCCCGTGCTGCCCCGCGGCACCGAGGGCGAGTGCGCCGTAGTGGTCGTTGATCACCGTCACGTCGCCGGGCACCGCTGCGGCCAGCAGGGGAGCCGCCTCGTCGAGCAGGTACCGGTCGGTCGCGTCGACCGCGAAGAGGTTCTCCGCCTCCACGTCGGGATGCCGCCGAAGGTCGTCGAACGGGAACTCCTGCACCACTCGTCCTCCCGATCGTCGCGCTCCATTCTGCCGGAGGTTGCGGAGCCGCCCGGGCACACGAGGGGGTGCGGGAGGGCGGCGATTAGGCTCGTCCCATGCCTTCCCCCGGAACCCCCGCGACCGCTGGGACCACTGGAACCGCCTTCGGTGTGGCCGTGGCCCAGTTCGCGCCCGGCGACGACCGAGGCGCGAACCTCGCGGAGATCCGTCGGCTCGCCGGGCTGGCCGTGCAGCGGGGTGCCTCGCTGGTCGTGTTCCCGGAGTACTCGTCGTTCTTCCCCGGCGACCTCGGCGACGCGTACCTGGCCGCGGCCGAGGCGCTGGACGGCGAGTTCGTCCGTGCCCTCAGCGGGATTGCCGCGGAGCTCGGCGTCCACGTCGTCGCCGGGATGGTGGAGGCCACGGCGGAAGGGACGCGGGTCTCGAACACGCTCGTCGCCGTCGACCCGGAGCGCGGGCTGGTAGCCCGGTACCGCAAGGTGCACCTGTACGACGCGTTCGGGCAGCGCGAGAGCGAGTGGATCGTGCCCGGGGCCATCGAGGAGCCCGAGACGTTCGAGGTGGCCGGCATGCGGGTCGGCCTGCAGACCTGCTACGACATCCGCTTTCCCGAGGTGACGCGGCGGCTCGTCGACGCGGGCGTCGACCTCGTGCTCGTGCCGGCCGAGTGGGTGCGCGGGCCGCTCAAGGAGCACCACTGGCGCACGCTCGTGACGGCGCGTGCGCTCGAGAACACCATCTTCGTCGCGGCCGCGGATCATGCCCCGCCGGTCGGCGTCGGCAACAGCATGGTCGTCGACCCGATGGGCGTCGAGGTCGCGACCATCGGAGAGGGCACGGACGTGGCGGTCGCCTGGATCTCGGCGGACCGCATCGAGGGCGTCCGCCGCGTCAACCCGGCCCTGGCCCTCCGCCGCTTCGCGGTGATCCCGCGCGACCCCTCACCCGCCTGACCCACCCTGGGCGCTCTCCACGGTCCCTGAGCCCGTCGAAGGGACGCAACCCCACTCTCAGTCACACGGTCCGACGGTCCCTGAGCTTGTCGAAGGGACGCAACCGTCGTCGGCGAACACCACCCCTCCACAGACGCGCATTCGAACTTTCTATCCACAGATTGTGCTGGTCAAAGGGCGATTGTCAGTGGTAGGTGCGACACTGTTCCCATGAACAACCAGCCCCTCGCCGACGTCACGGATGCGGTAGCAGCCGCGGTTCCGACGGCGTCACTGGGCGTGCTCACCGACGAGACCCTCCTCGCCACCACCCGAGGAATCGAGGCGCTGGGTCGCTACATCGACGCGCTGCGAGTGACCGCGGCGGGCGAAATCGCGGCACGGTCTCGGACGGAGGACGGACCGGCGGGGCTGGCCGCACGGAAGGGCTGCCGAAGCGCGAATGAGCTGCTGCAGCGCCTGACCCAGATCTCGGGCTCTACCGGTGCCGCTCGCCTCGGTCTCGCCGCGCTGACCCGCCGCGGCACGGCACTCTCGGGTGCGCCGATGCCCGCGAAATTCGACCACGTCCGTGCCGCGCTGGAAGCCGGTGAGCTGGGCGTGGATGCCGCGGTCGCACTCACCAAGAATCTCGCGCCGCTACAGGACCGCGTCCACCCCGATGCGCGCGACGCGGCGGAGCAGGAGTTGGTCGCCGCGGCGACCGGAACGAGCCCCGACAGCAGCGTCCCGGCGTCGGCAGACGAGATCCGCATCCAGGCGTCCGTCTGGCGGGCCACCCTCGACCCGGACGGGCTCGAGCCGGACGAGGCGCACGCCATGGCCAAGCGCGGCTTCCGCCTCGGCTCCGAGCGCAACGGCCTCGTCCCCGTCAGCGGCGGACTGCTCCCCGAAGCCGCAGGGCGGGTGAAGCGGCTGTTCGACGCCTACCTGACACCGACCACCGCGCCCGCGTTCCTGCACGAGGAGGAGCTGGCCGAAAAGGACGCGGCACAGGACCCGCGGACGAAGGACCAGCAGCGGCACGACATCCTCATCGGCGTCCTCGACGCCATGGCCCGCAGCGGAGACACCCCGACGATCGGCGGTGCCGCGCCCACCGTCCTCGTCACCGTGCGGGCCGAGGACCTCGAGGCCGGCGGCGCGGGGTACGCGGACGGCGTCGAGTCGCCGCTGTCGCCGACCACGGTCGAGCAGTTGGTCTGCGCGGGCGGCATACAGAAGGTCGTCATCGGCAAGAACGGCCGGATCGTGAAGCTCGGGTCGACCGAGCGCTGCTTCACCGCACCGCAGCGGCGGGCGATCACCGCCCGGGACGGCGGCTGCCTCATACCGGGCTGCAGCATCCCGGCGGGGTGGTGCGAGGTGCACCACGTCGTTCCGGCGGCGGCTGGCGGTCCGACGCACCCGGACAACGGGGTCCTGCTGTGCTGGTTCCACCATCGCACGATCGACACCTCCGGCTGGGCGATCCGCATGCGAGAAGGAGCCCCGGAAGTACAGGCCCCACCCTGGCTTGACCACACCCGCCGATGGCGCCCGGCCACGAAGAGCCGAACAGCGATGGCAACCCGGGTGAGCACACACCATCACCACGGTCCCTGAGCTTGTCGAAGGGACGCAAGCCGATCGGGTCGCGTCCCTTCGACAGGCGCAGGGACCGATTGGTCCCGCGCCTCCGACGGGATGAGGGACCGACGCGAGCACCGTTTCCTAGCGGAGGGAGCGCAGACCCGCGAGTTGCGCCGCCGCCCGTTCGAGCACGTCGATCCGCTTGCAGAACGCAAACCGCATCAGGGACGACAGCTCCCGGGCCGCGGGCTCGTGGCAGAACGCGGAGATGGGGATCGCCACGACGCCGGCGAGCTCGGGCAGGCGCCGACACAGGTTGGCGGCGTCCTCGAAGCCGAGCGGCGCCGCATCCGCCGTGATGAAGTACGAGCCGCGTGGGTTGCCGACCTCAAATCCCGCGGCCCGCAGCCCCTTGGCCAGCAGGTCGCGCTTGTGCTGCAGGTCGGAGGCGATGGAGTCGAAGTACGAGTCGGGAAGTCCGAGCCCCAGCGCGATCGCGGGCTGGAACGGTGCACCGTTCACGTAGGTGAGGAACTGCTTCACCGCGACGATGGCGCCGACGATCTCCCGCGGCGCGGTCAGCCAGCCGATCTTCCAGCCCGTCGTGTTGAAGGTCTTGCCGCCCGACGAGATGGTGATGGTGCGGTCCCGCGCTCCGGGCAGGGTCGCGATCGGGATGTGCTCGGCCTCGAACGTCAGATGCTCGTAGACCTCGTCGGTCACCAGGAGCGCGTCGTGCTGATGCGCCAGCTCGACGAGCAGTTCGAGGGTCTCGCGTCCGAGCACCGTGCCGGTGGGATTGTGCGGGTTGTTGATCAGGATGATGCGGGTGCGGTCGGTGACGGCGCGACGCAGCTCGTCGTGATCCGGCTGGAAGTCGGGCGCCCGCAACGTCACGGTCGTGTGCACGGCGTCCGCGAGCCCGATGAGGCCGCCGTACGCGTCGTAGAACGGCTCGAGCGTCAGCACCTCGTCGCCGGGCTCGACCAGCGCGAGGAGCGTTGCCGCGAGCGCCTCCGTGGCGCCGGCCGTCACCAGGACCTCCTGATCCGGATCCACGGACAGCCCGTAGAAGCGCTTCTGGTGGGTGGCGATCGCCTCGCGCAGCACGGGCATGCCGAGTCCGGGCGGGTACTGGTTGATGCCGTCGGCGATCGCCCGGCGGGCGGCGTCGAGCACCTCGGCCGGGCCGTCCTCGTCGGGGAATCCCTGACCCAGATTGATGGCGCCCGTGCGTGCCGCCAGTGCGCTCATCTCGGCGAAGATCGTCGTTCCCGGAGTTCCGTCATCGTTGAGCAGCATGGCGCCGCTTGCGGCGCGAAGCCACGCTCCTCGTACGCTCATGCGCCCACCGTACCCGCAGGACGAGTGAGCTCCGGCGCAAGTGACGCCAGCAGCACTGTGGAAAAACCTGTCCGACGGTGGGGCTGCTGCTCTACCGTTTCCGCATGAGGACTGCGCGGCGGCATCCCATGCGAGCGGTGACGGTCGCCGCTGCCGCGATGCTCGTCCTCGCCGGATGCACGCAACCGGCCCCCGAGCCGACGCCGACGCCCTCGCCGACCGCAACCCCGGTCTTCGCCTCGGACGAGGAGGCCCTCGCAGCGGCGGAGAAGGCGTACGCCGACTACCTCGCCATGTCGGACCTGATCTTCGGGGAGGGCGGACGAGAGTCAGAAAGACTTGAAGCGGTTGCAACGGACGCCATCGTCGAGTTGGAAAGCGAGGCTTTTGCAGAAGTCGAGCGGAATGGTTGGCGCTCCGAGGGGACGACGAAGTTCGATTCGGTGACACTGCAGGCCGCGACGTACTCCGATTGGAGCGCGACTTCGGTCACGATCTATGCCTGCTCTGACGTTTCCGGGCTGGATGTCATCGACGCCTCTGGCACCTCCATCGTGGCTGCGGATCGTCCTGTGCGTCAGCCTTTCGAACTCACCTTCGTCGGCGGTGATGAGCAGCGCCTCTTACTTGACGAGAAGGAACTCTGGGAAGGAGCAGGTGTTTGCTAACCGCTCCTATGGTTCAACTCGCAGCGTTCCTGCTGATCGCCCTACCGCTGACCGGTGTTGACGCGTTCACAGTCCCTCACGTGCGTACCTCTTGCTCTGAGGCTCAGCGCGCCGTCACAGGTTGCCCTTCCGCTGGCATCGAAGGCGGTCGGGTAGTCCTTGAGGGCACCGCGACGAGCACAACCCCGGGTGGTGGCGGCGGGACGGGGGCACAGCAGCCGGTCGTGGGCGGCGGAACCGGAACGGGCGCGACTCCTCCAGCACGCGGCGGCGGCATTGGCATCGGCGGCAGCGGCGGCACCGGCGGGGCCGTCGGGGGAGGGGGACCGGGAGCGGGCGTGCCCGCGCCTCCTGCTCCGCCGCCGGTGCGTCCGCTCGTCGGGTGCGGGCTCAACGCGGACGCCCTCGGCTGCACTACCGCGCCGCCCGCCCCAGCGACTCCGGCGCCTGAGGGCGCTGCGCCGACTGCCCCCGGCGCGGCCGTCGCGCCCACTCCGCCCGTCGTCGTGACCATGACCGACCTCGTCGACTTCGCTCCGCCGACCGCGACCGCGCAGATGGAGCCGAACGGGTGGGCCGTGGTCGGGCTGCCCGCCAACTTCTACGCCACCCTCGAGGGACCGTGGGAGCAGTCCGGCACGCTGCTCGGCCAGCCGGCATCGGTGCGCTTCGCCGTGACCGGGTTCACCTGGGACTACGGCGACGGGGCGCGGGCGACGGTGGCGGTCGCCGGCTCGTCCTGGCGGGAGGCGTCGCTCCCCGAGTTCTCGGTCACGGAGACCAGCCACGAGTACGCGAGCGCCGGCGACTACCGCGTCGCGCTCACCGCGCACTACGCGGCTGAGTACCGGTACGGCGGGGATGCGTGGCTGCCCGTTGCGGGGATCCTGCCCGTCGACAGCGGGGTCCTGCCCCTCTCCGCGGGCACTGCTCAGACCGTGCTGGTAGAACGGGAGTGCACGCAGCACCCGAGGGGGCCCGGGTGTTGATCTCATAATCCTCGGCCAGACGCCTCCCAGTGCCGTCATAGAGAACGCTTAGACAAGAAGCGGAAGCTTGCGTGCAGTTGAGAGGAGCACCACTTCATGACCGACAGCCACAGGGATCCCGACGAGGCCCGGCAGGTCCCCGGTTCCGGCGCCGCTGACAGCGCGCCCACCACACCCGACGTTCCCGCGCAGGGCGGCGAGCACCGCCCCGACACCGCGGCCACTCAGCCGATCCCGCCCTCGAACGCGGCCCCCACTGAGGACTTCGGCGTCGCCCCCCGCACGGCCGAGGGTTCCTCCCCGGCCGGACAAGCCGACGACGCCGGTGATGCCGGCCGCACCGCGGCCTACCCCGCCTTCCAGCGGCCGACGGCTGAGCAGCCCCAGACCCCGCCCTACGGGCAGCAGTACGGGCAGCAGCCCGGCGCCCAGTACGGACAGCAGCCGAGTGCCCCCCAGTACGGCGGACAGCAGCCGAGCGCGCCGCAGTACGGTGCGTCGGGATACGGCGCCGCGCCGCACACCTCGACCCCGTACACGGCCGAGAACCTCGGTGGACCCGCCCAGCCGACGGGCGCCGCGGGCAAGGCGACCACGAAGCGCCGCACCGCTCCGCTCCTGCTCGCCGGCGTCGCCGTCGGCGCACTGATCGGCGGCGTAGCCGGGGGTGGCATGACCGCGCTGCTCACGAACGACGACACCCCCGCCACGACGAGCAGCACCTCGGAGTCGCCCACCAACGTGATCGTCAACGACCCCGACGACGCGACCGTGGTCACCGAGGTCGCGCAAAAGGCGTCCCCCTCCGTCGTCACGATCTCGGTCGCCGGCGCACAGGGCGGCGGCACCGGATCCGGCGTCATCCTCTCCCAGGACGGCTACATCCTCACCAACACGCACGTGGTGACCCTCGACGGGGCGACCGGCTCGCCCGAGATCCAGGTCACCACGACGGACGGCAGGAACTTCAGCGCGGACCTCGTGGGCACCGACCCGATCGCCGACCTCGCGGTGATCAAGCTCCGGGACGCCAGCGGTCTGCCGACCATCGAGTTCGCGGACTCCGACAGCCTCAACGTCGGGGAGATGACGGTCGCCATCGGTGCGCCGCTCGGCCTCTCCAACACCGTGACCAACGGCATCGTGAGCGCCCTCAACCGCAGCATCCAGGTCGCGTCGGCCGCCGCGCCCGAGGACGACAGCAGCAGCGGCGACTCCGGCGGCCAGACGCCCTTCGACTTCTGGGAGCTGCCCAGCCCGGGGCAGAGCCAGCAGGATCAGTCGACGCAGTCGGCCGCCATCTCCCTCGCCGTCATCCAGACGGATGCCGCCATCAACCCCGGCAACTCGGGCGGCGCGCTGCTCGACTCCGACGGCAACCTGATCGGCATCAACGTGGCCATCGCGAGCGCGGGCGGCTCGTCCTCGACCTCGGCGTCCGGCAACATCGGCGTCGGCTTCGCCATCCCGTCGAACTTCGCCAAGCGCATCGCCGACGAGATCATCGAGGACGGTCAGGCCAGCCACGGCCTCCTCGGCGCGTCCGTGAGCGACGCGGATGAGGACGGCAACGTCCTGCCCGTGTCCGGCGCGTACATCGTGCGCACCACCAATGGCGGAGCCGCCGCGAACGCGGGCCTCCAGGCCGGCGACATCGTCACCGGCATCAACGGTGTGGGCGTCAGCAGCTCGACCGACCTCACCGCCCAGGTGCGCGTGCTCCAGGGCGGCGCGGAGACCGAGATCACGTACGTGCGCGACGGCGAGGAGACCACCGTCGACGTCACCCTCGGCACCCTGTAACACCTCCGGAACAGCCGGTAACGACGGCGGCGGCAGCGCGGAGAACCCGTGCTGCCGCCGCCGTTTCCGCGCTCCGGCAGGCCCCAGCCGCCCCGGCTTCACCCCGGCTCAGCCCCTTTCCGCCTCGGTTCGAGCCGGCCCCTGGGCGGCCGGGTCGGGGTCTGATCGGCTGATAAACTGCGAGCCGGGACACGCCCGCGCCAGGACGGCGGAACTCGACACGAGGGATGAATGGCGCAACAGGCACCGGGCGAGGCAGCGGGATCGAGCCACGATCTGCCCGCCGTGTCGTACGTGATGCCCATTCTGAACGAGGCCGATCACATCGAGTCCGCCGTGCAGAGCATGCTCGACCAGGACTATCCGGGCGACGTGCAGATCGTCCTCGCCCTCGGGCCCAGCACCGATGGCACCACGGAGCTCGTGCACCGGATGTCGGAGCGCGACCCGCGCATCCAGAGCGTCGAGAACTTCTCCGGCTCCACTCCCGCCGGGCTCAACGCCGCGATCCGGGCGACCGTCCACCCGATCGTGGTGCGGGTGGATGCGCACTCCGTGCTTCCCCCCGACTACACGCGCATCGCGGTCGAGACGCTGCAGGAGACCGGCGCCGACAACGTCGGCGGCGTCATGTACGCCGAGGGGCGTACGCCCTTCGAGAAGGCCGTCGCGCGGGCCTACGGCACCCGGGTGGGGCTCGGCGGCACCGCCCACCACGTCGGCGGCAAGGAGGGCCCGGCGGAGACCGCCTACCTCGGCTCCTTCCAGCGCCACCGGCTGATCGAAGTCGGCCTGTTCGACGAGGGCATCCGCCGCGGCCAGGACTGGGAGCTCAACCGCCGGCTGCGCGCCACGGGCGGCCTCGTCTGGTTCACCCCGCGCATGAAGGTGACCTACCGGCCGCGGTCCGGCGTCCGCCCGCTCATCAAGCAGTTCTTCGCCACGGGCCTCTGGCGCGGCGACCTCGCCCGCCGCTTCACCCGGTCCAACTCCATCCGGTACTTCGTGCCGCCGGTCATGGTGCTCGCGGTGGTGCTCGGCACGTTGCTCGGCATCGCCGGACTGGTGGCGGCGGCCGTCGGCAGCCCGCTCGGTTGGCTCGCCGTCGCGTTCGTGATCCCCATCGTCTACGTGCTGTTCGTGGTGATCTCGACCGTGTTCGTGGCCGCCCGCGACGGGTTCGCGTCGATGCTGTGGTTTCTTCTAGTGTTGCCCTGCATCCACTTCAGCTGGGGGGTCGGGTTCATCTTCGGCTTCTTCCGGCTCACCGGTGATCTCACCGGCCACACCGGGAGATAGACCATGAGCGCCGGAGACCGACCACCGCTGGCCACCCCGCCCCAGTCCATCGAGGAACTCCGGCGCGTTACCCAGCCGCCCGAGGTCCGGCTGCGGCGCAACGCGGAGCACTGGACCGCGCACCTGTACCTGCGCGACCTGTCGCCGTATCTCACCTGGCTGCTGCTGCGCACGGGGATCAGCGCCAACGGCGTGACGGTGCTCATGATCCTCACGGGCTGGACCACGGCGGCGTCGCTGCTGATCCCCGGCATCGGGGGAGCGTTCCTCGCGCTGATCCTCGGCCAGCTGCAGATGCTGCTCGACTGCTGCGACGGGGAGGTGGCGCGCTGGCGCCGCACGTCGTCGCCCGTCGGACACTTCCTGGATGCGGTGGGCCACTACTCCACGGAGACGCTGATCGTGCTCGCGCTCGGCATCCGCGCCGCGGCGTACCCCTTCGAGGCGCCCGGCGACTTCCTCTGGACGACCCTGGCGTTCACGGTCGCGCTGCTGATCGTGCTCAACAAGGCGCTCAACGACCTGGTGCGGGTGGCCCGCGCCAGCGCCGACCTGCCCAAGGCGCCGGCGACGGACGCGACGGTCGCGCCGCGGCAGCGGCTCCTCGCGGTCGCCCGCCGGGCGGTGCGCTTCTTCCCGTTCCACCGCATGTTCCACTCCGTCGAGCTGACCATCGTCACCTTCGTCGTCGCCCTGATCGGCATCGTGGCCGGCCACCCGGAGACCGACCGGGTCTACCTCGCGGTCCTCGTGCCCCTCGCGGCCCTCGCCCTCGCCGGCCACTTCGTGGCGATCATGAACTCCCGACGGCTGACCTCCGCGTGAGCGACCTGACCGTCGGAGTCGTGATCCTCAGCCAGGGCACCCGGCCGGGCGAGCTCGACGCGGCACTCGCGAGCGCGCTCGCCCAGACGGGCGTCACGGTGGACGCGGTCGTCGTGGGCAACGGCTGGCTCCCCACCGGCCTGCCCGAGGGGGTCCGCGCCGTGGCTCTGCCGCGCAATGTCGGCATCCCTGCGGGCCGGAACGCCGGTGTGGACGCCGTCGCGGGGGAGTACCTCTTCTTCCTCGACGACGACGAGTCCGTGCCGAGCCCCCGCTTCCTCGCCGACGTCATCGAGCTGATGCGCCGGGACCCGAGCGTCGCGCTCATCCAGCCGCGCATCGTCGACCCGCGCGGCGGGGACCTCCCGCGCCGGTGGATTCCGCGCATCCGCAAGGGCTCCCCGGAGCGGCCGAGCGCGGTCTTCTCGGTCGTGGAGGGCGCCGTCGTCATCCCGCGCGCGGTGTTCGACCGCGCCGGCCGCTGGGCCAGCGAATTCTTCTACGCCCACGAGGGCATCGAGCTGGCGTGGCGCGTGTGGGACCAGGGACTCCGCGCCTGGTACGCGGGCGACCTCGTCGCGCACCACCCGGCCGTCGCCGCGACGCGGCACGCGGAGTTCTACCGGCTCAACGCCCGGAACCGGGTCTGGCTGGCCCGCCGCAACCTGCCCGCACCGCTGATCCCGCTCTACGTCGGGTCCTGGACCGCGGTGCAACTGCTGCGCAGCGCCCGCAATCGCACCGGGCTCCGGGACTGGTGGGGCGGCTGGATCACCGGCTGGCGCGAGTCGCCGGGGGAGCGGCGCCCGCTCCGCTGGCGCACCGTGCTCCGCATGACGCTCGCCGGGCGGCCGCCCGTCATCTGACGCCGGGGCGGTCACGATTCGCTTTCGGTCTGCGCCGGAACGGCGCCACTGGCGAAGCGGCGGGATGCCGCCTCGGTACCCTCGAATCCATGGGACTGGTGAGAGACGCGCGCCTGGGGGTGCGAGCGATCCTCAGCCTGCTGCGCCAGCGGCAGGCCAGGGGCGTGCTGCAGGGCAAGCTGGCGGCGGCGGAGCCGCTGCCCCCCGGCCGCTTCTCGATCGGCGTCTACTTCGCGGACTCCTCGGTCAACCTCTACCAGATCCGGCAGTGGTACCGCCCGCTGATCGAGCTCGCGAAGACCTGGCCCGTCGTGATCCTCTCCCGCAGCCCCAGCGGCGCGAACGCCCTCTTCGACGAGTCGCCGCTCCCCGTCGCGTACGTGCGGCGGGTCGTGGACCTCGAGCAGGTCATCGCGGAGCAGGACCTGCGGATCGTCCTCTACGTCAACCAGAACACCCGCAACTTCCAGATGATGCGGTACGGGCGGCGCTGGCACGTGTTCATCAACCACGGCGAGTCCGACAAGATGTACATGACCACCAACCAGTTCAAGGCGTACGACTACAGCTTTGTCGCCGGCGACGCCGCCCTGACCCGGCTCGGCAAGGTGCTCTGGGACTACGACTTCGACCGGCGGGCGATCGCCATCGGCCGCCCGCAGGCCGATCACTACTCGGGCGAGCTGCCCTACACCCCGGATGACCGCTCCGTGGTGCTCTACGCGCCCACCTGGGAGGGCGACCGCCCCGCCGCCGCGTACGGATCCGTCGCGTCCCACGGCGTCGCTCTCGTGCGCGGGCTGCTCCAGACGGGGCGCCACCGCGTCATCTACCGCCCGCACCCCCGCAGCGGCGTCGTCGACCCGGCGTACCGGCGGGCGAACCTCGACATCATCCGCCTCATCGAGCAGGCGAATCTCGCCGACGCCACCGCCCAGCACGTCTTCGACGACAAGGCCGACCTCGGCTGGCAGCTCGCCGCGGCCGACGTCGCCGTCGTCGACATCTCCGCGATGGTCTACGACCGCCTCGCGACCGGCAAGCCGCTGCTCATCACGCGCCCGGTCGCGCCCGAGGCGCAGGTCGACACCAACGGCTACCTCTCCGACTGCGAGTGGCTCACCGCCGAGGAGGCGGCCGGCATCGTCGGGCGGCTCGACGCGCTGGCCGGCGACGTCGCGGCCGGCGGGCGGCTCGCCGCCTGGGTGCAGCACTACTTCGGCGACACGACCCCCGGCGTCGCCACGGCCCGCTTCCACGCCGCCGTGCAGCTCCTGATGGACCGCTGGGACGAGCACGCGGCGCTGCACGCCCGCGACGAGTCGGCCGAGCCGGGCGCCGCGGACCCCCGCGACGAGGACGACGAGGACGACGCCTAGGACGCGGCGCCGTCCGTCCGCCACCCACCGATACCCGCACCCTTCCCGACGTCCCCGCACCCTCGCCTCCGGCGGCCTTCGGGGGTAAGGGTGAAAGGAGGCGGTGGGGAGGGCGAATGGACTGGCTCGGCTGGTTCGGCGGCGAGGACTACGAGTTCGCGCGGGAGGTGCTGCAGCGCGGCACCGCCGCCCTGTACGTGGTGGCGTTCGTCTCGGCCGTCAACCAGTTCCCCGTGCTGCTCGGCGAGCGCGGGCTGCTTCCCGCCCCGTCGTTCCTCCGGCGGGCCAGGTACAGGGACTTCCCGAGCATCTTCCACTGGACGTACTCGGACCGGCTCCTGGTCGCGGTCGCCTGGACCGGCGCGGTCATCGCCGCGACGCTCGTGGTCGGCCTGCCGCAGCTCGGCCCGCCGTGGCTTCCCCTGCTCGCGTTCCTCGTGCTCTGGGCCCTGTACCTGTCCATCGTGAACATCGGCCAGACCTTCTACGGCTTCGGCTGGGAGAGCCTCCTGGTCGAGGCCGGCTTCGTCGTGGCGTTTCTCGGCTCGAACGACGTCGCGCCGCCGATCCTCATCATCTTCTTCCTCCGCTGGCTGCTGTTCCGGCTCGAGTTCGGCGCGGGCATGATCAAGATCCGCGGCGGCAGTGAGTGGCGCGATCTCACGGCCATGTACTACCACCACGAGACCCAGCCCATGCCGAATCCGGTCAGCTGGTTCGCCCACCACACCCCCGCGTGGTTCCACCGCTGCGAGGTCGTCGGCAATCACGTCGTGCAGCTCGTCGTGCCGTTCCTGCTGTTCGCCCCGCAGCCCGTGGCGTCCATCGCCGCCGCGCTGATCATCGCGAGCCAGCTCTTCCTCGTGCTCACCGGCAACTTCTCCTGGCTCAACTGGATCACCATCGTCGTCGCGTTCTCCGGCATCAGCGACGGGGTGCTGCGCGCAGTGGTCCCGTGGGCCGGATTCGACACCGCGTACGGCACCGAATCGCTCTGGTGGGTCGCGGTCGTCGCCGCCGGGTTCCTCCTCCTCGCCGTGCTCAGCTACCGGCCGCTGCGGAACCTGTTCGCCCGCCGGCAGCTCATGAACGCGAGCTTCAACCGGTACCACCTCGTCAACGCCTACGGCGCCTTCGGCACGATCACGAAGGAGCGCAACGAGGTGATCATCGAGGGCACGGACGACGAGGTCCCTGACGACGACGCGGACTGGTGGCCGTACGAGTTCAAGGGCAAGCCGGGCGACCCCGCGCGGATGCCGCCCCAGGTGGCGCCGTACCACCTCCGCCTCGACTGGCTGATGTGGTTCCTCGCACTCGGGTCACGCGACACGCGCTGGTTCCAGATGTTCCTGCTGCGGCTGCTCGAGGGGGACCGGCGCACGCTCCGGCTGCTGCGGAGCAATCCGTTCCCGGAGGCCCCGCCCCGCTGGATCCGGGCACAGATGTTCCTCTACCGCTATTCGACGCCGAAGGAGCGGCGCGAGCAGCACGTCTGGTGGGTGCGGGTGCCGCTGGGGCTCATCGTCGCGCCGGTGACGCTGCAGCCGGACACCCGGCGCTGATCAGGCGCGTCGCGGTCAGGACCCGGCGGGCAGGTCCTCCGCGGGCGCGTCGTCGGGCGACGGGGCGGCCTGCGGCTTCTTGCGCCCGGGCAGCAGCGAGAGCGGACCTTTGCGACGGACGACGGCCTCGTCGCTCTCGGGCTTGACCGCCTTCGGGTCGAGGATGGCCGGGAAGACGACGGGCGGGGGACCGAACGCGTCGCGGGAGCTCTCGATGACCTTACGCCCCAGCATGTGGTTGCCCGTGCCGCCCACCACCGCGCCCACCCCGAACGGGATGGCGCGGCCGAGGGCGTTGCCGCCGATGCGGGCGGCGAAGCGCTTCACGAACGTCCGCTTGATGCGGTCCGTGATGGGTCCCATCGCGAACTGCGGGATGCCGGTGGTGATGACCTGGCCCCAGAAGCGGTTGTGGTCCGGCGCGGTGCCTTTCATCTGACCCGTGAGCTGGCGCACGAGGTCGGCGCCCGCCGTGCCGAGCAGCATGGTCATGACGAGGGCACGCGCACGCTCCGGGTCCTCGACGGCGATGCCGTGGACCTCGGTGATGGACTGCGCGTACAGAGCGCTGACCTCGAGGAAGCCGATCGTCTCGGCGCCGGTCAGCGCGAGCGAGGCGCCCGTTCCGATGCCCGGCACGACGGCGCTGGCGCCGACCGCGGCGCCACCGGTGGTGACCGCCGTGAGGTAGTTGCGCTCGAGGATGGCGACGAGCTGGGCCGGCGTCGCGCCGGGATGACGGCGGCGGATCCGGCGGATGTGGGCCAGTACGACGGGGCGCTGGATCGCGAGGACCTTGTCGATGCCCTGCACGACCCGGGGATCGAGAGACTGCGGATCGGTCATCTTCCCGAGTGTACGGGCCGCAGCCCCGGCATGTCCCGGGAGCGGACGGCAGGTGCATATATGCCTCAGTAGTATGGCATCTGGTCGCGATTCGCGGGGGCCGATAAGCATGACGGGTGTCCGAAGCGCAGTCCGAAGCCTCCCGCGTGCTCGGGGGCCGGGTGCGGGACGCCCGCGTCGCCCTCGCGCTCAGCCAGGAGGAGACCGCACACCTCGCCGCGATGAACGTGTCGAACTACGGCAAGATCGAGCGCGGCGTCGGCAATCCCAGCCTGCACACGATCGTGCGCATCGCCGCCGTGCTCGGCGTCGACCCCGGCGGCTTCCTGAGCGGGCTTCGTGGCGACCAGCTGCCCGAGCGCCGCGCCGTGTACACGGCGGCGGACTACGTGCGGGAGCGCGAGCGGGAACGCCGGGAGCGGCGCTCCTGAGCCGAGCCCTCCTGAGCCGAGCGCTCCTGATCGCACCGCGACGGGTGCCTGGGCGCGACCTCAGAAGCTGACCCGCCACAGGTACTCGCCGCCGTCCGGCCGGAACCAGCGGACGACGAGGACCGTGTTCACGGCGAGGTCGTCGTCGTGGCGGAGGACGATGCGCGCGCTGTCGCCCGGGCGCATGGTCAGCGGCGCGCGGCAGAGCATCGCACCGGAGCCCAGCAGGTGCAGCGATATCGCGTGCAGGACCTCCGTGCCGACGTTCGTCAGCGTGAACAGCGGAGGGCCGAGGGAACGGTCGAAGTCCCAGGGGACGGCGTAGGCGGCGGGCGGGGCATCGCCGTGCGGCGCGTCGCCCGCGGGCAGCGGGGGTACGAGGCGGATCATGCCGGCAGGGTACGGCCCGGGTCGGACACCCGCCCTCCGCGACCGGTGGATAGCGGCCCCCTGTGGAGGGCCGCTACTTCTGCTTGGGCGGGTAGTCCGCGTTGTACGCCGCGAGCACGTCGGCGATGGGCCCGTCGAGCACGAGCGCGCCCTTGTCGAGGTAGAGCCCGCGGGTGCAGAAGCGGCGCAGGTCCTTCTCGTTGTGCGAGACGAAGAAGAGGGTGCGGCCGCCCGCGAGCAGCTCCTCGATGCGGCGGTAGCACTTCTCGCGGAAGGCGCGGTCGCCCACCGCCAGCACCTCGTCGACGAGCATCACCGGCTCCTCGAGCCGGGAGATCACCGAGAAGGCGATGCGCACCTTCATGCCGCTCGACAGGTGCTTGTAGGGGGTGTCCACGAAGTCGGCGATCTCGGCGAAGTCGATGATCTCGTCGAACCGCGCGTCGATGTCGGCCCGCGTCATGCCGTGCAGCCCCGCGGTGAGGTAGACGTTGTCGCGCACCGTCAGGTCGTTGACGAAGCCGCCGGTGATCTCGATGAGCGGCGCGACCCCCGCGCCGACGCGCACGGTGCCCTCGTCCGGCAGGATCACCTCGGCGACGAGCTTCAGCAGGGTCGACTTCCCCTGACCGTTCCGGCCGACGACGCCGATGGCCTCGCCCGGTCGCACGTCGAAGCTCACGTTCCGCAGCGGCCAGAACTCGCCCGGGCGGGAGCGGCGCGAGCTGCCGGCGAACAGGTCCTTGAAGTTCCGGCGCCCGCGCCGGTTGCGGCGGAACCGGATGCCGGCGTCATCCACCGAGATGACGGGCGGAACGGTTGTGGTCGGGGCGGTGGCGGACACGGCTAGATCTCCTTCAGCACGGCACGGATGCTGCGGCGGAAGACGACGAGCCCGATCGCGAGGAGCGCGAGCGACATCGCCGCGCTGACGCCGACGTAGAACCAGTCCAGCTGCTCGGGGAAGAACGCGGCGCGGTAGAGCCCGAAGATGCCGCTCAGCGGGTTGAACGCCGCCCAGAAGGAGAAGCCGTCCGGGAGGTCGGCGGACGCGTACACGATGGGGGACGCGTAGAAGAGGAACCGCAGCACGAGCTTCACGGCGCGCTCGAGGTCGCGGAAGAACACCACGAGCGGGGCGATGATGAGGCCCACGCCCATCAGCAGGATCGTCTGGATCACGAACGCGAGCGGCCACAGCAGCACCCACGGGGTCACGGTCGCGCCCGTGACCAGTGCGAACACCGCGAGCACGGGGATGCTCGCGACGAACTCGAATCCCTTGGACGCGATCAGGCGGAACACCCAGATGGTCCGGGGGATCTTGGTGGAGCGGATGAGCTTCGCCTCGGCCAGGAAGGCGCGGGTGGAGTCCGACGCGGCGCCGGTGAACCACATCCACGGCAGCAGGCCGCACAGCAGGAACACGATGTACGGCTCGGCCCCGACGTCGCGGCTGAACACCTGCGTGAAGACGAACCAGTAGATCCCCGACATGACGAGGGGATCGAGGATCGACCAGAGGTAGCCGAGGGCGGAGGTGGAGTAGCGGACCTTCAGGTCACGCGTCGTGAGGAGCCAGAGGGCGTGCCGATACCGGGAGGCGTTCGAGCGCTGAGCAGCGCCCGCGGATCCAGCCACGTGTCAGGGGTTCCATTTCGTCAGCACCCCGACCCGTGGGCTACACGAAGAGGTTGGCCCGCTCGAGGTCTTCAGCGAAGTCAACCTCGACGGCGTAGAGGTCGGAGATGTCTACCGGCTCGACGAGCAGGTTGTCCTGCTCAATCGCCAACTCTATGCCACGTTCGAAGTAGTCCTGGTCGCCGACGCGGGCCAGCTGGCGCACGAGCGTCGCCTTGTCCCGGCTGGAGATGTAGTTGATGCCGACGGCCTCGCCGAGGCCACCCTTGACCGTCTTCGACAGCTCCTTGATGTAGCCCTCGGCGGTCGTCGTGTACTTGACCTCCTCGTCCGACACCTTGCTGGTGTTGACGGTGACGAAGGTCTGGTCTCGGGCGACGAGCTTCGACGCACGGTCGAGGATGGCGGGGTCGAAGACCACGTCGCCGTTCATCCAGAGCACGCCGCCGGGCGCGGACGCCTGGAGGGCGCGCAGCAGGCTCTTCGAGGTGTTGGTCTGGTCGTACTGCTCGTTGTAGACGAAGGACGCCTGCGGGAAGGCCTCGATGATGTGCTCGAGCTTGTAGCCGACGACGACGGTCACACCGGCTGCACTGCCGAAGGTGTGACGGATGTTATCGAACTGCTGACCCATGATGGTGCGGCCGTCGTTGAGCTCGGTGAGGGGCTTGGGCAGGCTCCTGCCGAGCCGGCTTCCCATCCCGGCTGCCAGAATTACGACCTGGGTCACGTTGATCTCCTTAGTTCCGACCGATGGGGAGAATCGAAGGGCCCGGTGTCCAGCATGCTGGACACCGGAATTCGCCCATAGTTCACCCACGAGTAGTTCACGGGACACGCCGTCATGCCTCTCTCGACTCTAACCTGAGAGACCTTCGACCTCCAGGATTGACCTTGAAGTCGTTTTCCTTTCGTGATATTTCTATCGGTTCGCATCCGCGGGGCCAGTCCCCGGTGAGCCGGACCGTGCCGACGGGGGCGCTTGGTAGCGTGGGGCGGTGAGCGACGGAATCAGGTCCGCGGGCAGAGACGCCGCGCCGACCGCTAAGAGGAGCACGCCCAGAGGCGATGGCGCTAAGAGGAGCACGTCCAGAGGCGATGGCGCTATGAGGAGCACGCCCAGAGGCGATGGCGCGGGGGACGCCCCCGTTTCTCACGACGCGCCGGGAATCGGGGGCGTGCCCGTTGTGGGGCGGGCGTCCGTGTTCCAGGATGTGCCCGTGATCGACGACGCACCCGCACCCGAGCGGTCGACGACGGCTCCCGAGGCGCGCCTGCCGTCCGCGCTGCCCGCGGCCGACGCGCCCGACGCGGGTGAGCACCCGGCCGAGCCGCCGGTCGACGACGGCGTCGTGCTGTCGATCGAGGGCCTGCGGAAGCAGTTCGGCTCCACGGTCGCCGTGGACGACATCCACCTCGATGTGCCGACCGGATCCTTCTACGGGATCGTCGGTCCGAACGGTGCGGGCAAGACCACGACCCTGTCCATGGTCACCGGCCTCCTTCGGCCCGACGGCGGGCGCATCACCGTGCACGGCGTCGACATGTGGGCCGACCCCGTGCGGGCGAAGCGCAGCATCGGGGTGCTCCCCGACCGCCTCCGCCTGTTCGACCGCCTCACCGGCGCCCAGCTCCTCTACTACTCGGGCATCCTCCGCGGCCTCGACGCCGCGACCGTGCGGCAGCGCTCGTCCGACCTCATCGCCGCCTTCGGGCTCGAGGATGCGGTGAACCGCCTCGTGGCCGACTACTCGGCCGGCATGACCAAGAAGATCGCCCTCGCGGCCGCGATGATCCACTCGCCGCGCCTGCTGGTGCTCGACGAGCCCTTCGAGTCCGTCGATCCGGTCTCCGCCGCGAACCTCATCGACATCCTGCAGCGCTACGTCGCGAGCGGGGGAACGGTCGTGCTCTCGAGTCACGGCATGGATTTCGTGCAGCGGGTCTGCGACCACGTCGCCATCATCGTGACGGGGCGCGTACTCGCCGCGGGCACCATGGACGAGGTGCGCGGAGGCGGCACCCTCGAGGACCGGTTCGTGCAGCTCGCGGGCGGCCGCAAGGCGGCGGAGGGCATGGAGTGGTTGCACACTTTCTCGGACTGAAGCTCCGGATCCTCGGCAACACGTTCCGGCGCAGCCCCTGGCAGCTCGTCGCGCTCATCATCGGCCTGCTCTACGGCCTCGGGGTCTGCGTCGTCGCGGTCCTCGGGCTGATCGCGCTGCGCCTCGCCGACGTCGAGACGGCGCGCAACGTCGTCGTGATCGGCGGGTCGCTCGCGGTGCTCGGCTTCCTGGTCGTCCCCCTCGTGGTCGGGGTGGAGGACACGCTCGACCCCCGCCGGTTCTCACTGTTCGGGATGCGCAACGACACCCTGGCGCTCAGCCTCGCCGTCGCCGCATTCGTCGGCGTGCCTGCCCTGGTGATCGCCTCCGTCTCGCTGTCGACGGTCGCCACCTGGTCGCGCGGCGTCGGACCGGCGGTCCTCGCGGTCCTCGGAGCGGTGCTGGTCACCCTCACCTGCGTGCTCGGCGCCCGGGTCACCACCTCGGTGGCCGCCCTCGTGCTCGCGACCCGGCGCGCGCGGGACACCACCGGGATCGTCGCGCTCGTCGCACTCGTGCTCATCTCGCCCGCCGCGTCGTTGCTGGCCAATGCGGACTGGGGGCGGGACACCCTCGCCATCTTCTCCGCGGTCGCCACGACGCTCAGCTGGACCCCGCTCGGCGCCGCCTGGTCGGTGCCCGCCGACGCCGCGGCGGGGGACTACGGCTCGGCACTGCTGAAGCTCCTGATCGCGGTCGCCGTCGTGGCCGTGCTCGCGCTCGGCTGGCGCGCGCTGGTGGCGCGCATGCTCGTGACGCCGGAGCGCGAGGCGCGCGTGAAGGTGTACGGCGGGCTCGGGCTGTTCGACCGGTTCGCGGCCACGCCGACGGGCGCCATCGCGGCGCGCAGCCTCACCTACTGGCTGCGCGACCCCCGCTACCGCGCGACCCTGGTGATGATCCCGATCCTGCCGGTGCTCCTCTTCGTGCCGCTCAGCATCGCCGGGGTGCCCGTCGAGGCGCTCTGGCTGATGCCGCTGCCGTTCATGTGCCTGTTCCTCGGCTGGTCGATCCACAACGACGTCGCGTACGACAGCACCGCGGTGTGGCTGCACGTCGCGTCCGGCACGCGAGGCACCGCTGACCGGATCGGCCGCATCGTCCCCGTCGCGCTCGTCGGGATCCCGCTCGTGCTGGTCGGCGCCATGCTGAGCGCGACGTTCCACGGCGACGACGACGTGCTGCCCTCACTCATCGGCGTCTCGTCCGCGATCCTGTTCGCGGGCATCGGCATCTCCTCCGTCATGTCGGCCCGGTTCCCGTACCCGGCCGTGCAGCCCGGCGACAGCCCGTTCAAGCAGCCGCAGTCGAGCGGCGCCGCCGCGGCCCTGCTGCAGTCGGTGTCGTTCCTCGTGTCGCTCCTCATCGCGTCGCCCGCCATCGTGTTCGCCGCCCTGGAGCTCATCGAGGGCGGGGACTGGGGGCTGTGGTCCCTCGCGTCCGGTGTCGGGATCTCCGTGCTCTCGGTCGTGATCGGCGTGGCCTGGGGCGGCCGCGTGTTCGAGCGACGCGGACCGGAACTGCTCGCCTTCGCCACCCGCAACTGACCGGTGGCCCTCCGGCCCACGAGTCGTAGAATGGGCCGCCGTAGTATGAGGAGATGTTTTCGATGAGCATGGTCCCTGAGGCGCCCCGCGAAGGAGGCGGCACCGACATCCTCGACCGCGAGCTCGAGGAGCTCCTCGAGCAGGAGCACATCGAGCCCGGCGATCACGAGCGCTTCTCGCACTACGTGAAGAAGGAGAAGATCCTCGAGTCTGCCCTCACCGGCAAGCCGGTCGTCGCCCTGTGCGGCAAGAAGTGGCTGCCCGGCCGCGACCCGCAGAAGTTCCCGGTCTGCCCGGACTGCAAGAAGATCTACGACCGCCTGAAGGACTAGCCGCGCCCCATCCGGCCTCGCCCTCCGCCGACGCGTCCGGTCCGGGGTCGGGCGCAGTCTCCGTCCGGCCTAGCCCTCGTAGGTGGTGGGGATCGCCGGGTCGCCCTCGCGCAGACGGAAGGCCTCGGGGGTGAGCTCCGCGATCGCCGACGCGTGGTGGTCGCGCGCGCGCCCCGTGCCCTCGGCCCCGAGGAATGATGCGTCGATCTCGCCGCCGACGACGAGCGGCACGAGCAGCTCGCGCTCCGTCGCCGACTCGTCGGGGTCCTCGCCGACGTAGATCCGCTCCAGGAGCGCCTTGCCGTGCGCGTCGAGGCGGCGGACCGGGTACTTGCGGCCACCGATCGACTGCTTCTGCGCCGACTTCTTCGCCACCGACACCCAGTCGCCGCTCCCGTTGCGATGCGCGACCAGCTTGAAGACCATGCCCGCGGCGGGGGCGCCGGAGCCGGTGACGACGCTCGTGCCGACGCCGTACGCGTCGACCGGGGAGGCCGCGAGGGCGGCGATGCCGTACTCGTCGAGATCGTTGGTGACCGTGATCCGGGTGCCGGTCGCGCCGAGCGAGTCGAGCTGCGCCCGCACCTCGGCCACGAGCGTGGGCAGGTCGCCGGAGTCGATGCGGACGGCGCCGAGGCCCGTGCCGGCGACCTTCACGGCGGTGGCGACGCCCTGCTCGACGTCATAGGTGTCGATCAGCAGGGTCGTCCCGGGCCCGGCCGCGTCCACCTGGGCGCGGAAGGCGTCCTCCTCGCTGTCGTGCAGGAGCGTGAAGGCGTGCGCGGCGGTGCCCATGGTGGGCACGCCCCAGCTGCGGCCGGCCTCGAGGTTCGAGGTGGCGCGGAAGCCCGCGATGTATGCGGCCCGGGCGGCGGCGACGGCGGCGCGCTCGTTCGCGCGGCGGGAGCCCATCTCGGCGACCGGCCTGCCGTTGCTCACCGACACCATGCGCGCGGCGGCGCTCGCCACCGCGGAGTCGTAGTTCAACACGCTGAGGGTGAGCGTCTCGAGGATCACGCCGTCGGCGAAGGGGGCGTCGATCACGAGGATGGGCGATCCGGGGAAGTAGAGCTCGCCCTCCCGGTAGCCCCAGATGTCGCCCTGGAAGCGGTAGTTCGCGAGCCAGTCGAGCGCCTCGGCGCCGATGACCGCATTGTCGCGCATCCACTCGAGCTCGGCGTCGCCGAACCGGAAGTCGCGGATCAGCTCGAGCAGCCGTCCCGTGCCCGCGACCACCCCGTAGCGGCGCCCGTTCGGCAGCCGCCGGGCGAACACCTCGAACACGCACTCGCGCGAATGCGTCCCCGCGCGGATCGCCGCGTCGAGCATCGTGTATTCGTACCGGTCGGTGAGAAGCGCTGATGAGCTGGCCACGCGCCAAGCCTAGGGGGGAGGCCGGGGCCGCTGCGGCGCGCTCGCAGCCTGGGCCGGAGTCGCGTTCCGGGCGCGACTACACTGATCTCCCGTGAGCGACGCGCCGATCGGGATCTTCGACTCCGGGGTCGGCGGGCTCACGGTGGCACGGGCGGTGATGACCCAGCTGCCGCGCGAGTCGATCATCTACATCGGCGACACCGCCCACTCTCCCTACGGCACGAAGGCCATCGCCGAGGTGCGCGAGTACGCGCTCGAGGTGCTGGACACGCTCGTCGAGCAGGGCGTGAAGATGCTCGTCATCGCGTGCAACACCGCGTCCGCCGCCATGCTCCGCGACGCCCGCGAGCGCTACGACGTGCCCGTGATCGAGGTCATCCAGCCGGCCGTGCGCCGCGCGGTGTCCGCGACGCGCAACTCCCGGGTCGGCGTCATCGCGACCCAGGCGACGACCACCTCCCGCGCCTACGACGACGCGTTCGCGGCGGCCCCGCACCTGCAGCTGTTCAGCCAGGCCTGCCCCCGGTTCGTGGAGTTCGTCGAGCGCGGCGAGACGCACTCGCCGGAGCTGCTCGCCGTCGCCGAGGAGTACCTCGCGCCGCTGCGCGAGGCCGGCGTCGACACCCTCGTGCTCGGCTGCACCCACTACCCGTTCCTCAAGGGACCGATCTCCCTGGTCATGGGACCCGAGGTCACCCTGGTGTCGAGCGACACCGAGACCGCGAACGACGTCTACCGCGAGCTCGTCTCGCACGGCACGCTGCGGACCTCGCCGGAGCCCGCCACCGTTCGCTACGAGGCGACCGGCCGCAGCGCCGAGGAGTTCCTCGCGCTGGCCGAGCGCTTCCTCGGCCCGCGCGTGTCCGAGGTCGAGCTCGTCCGCACCGGCGCGATCCCGCTGCCCGCGGAGCGCTAACGGCGCGTGCCCCGCCGGCGCCGCCTCTCCTTCCCCACACGCACCGCATCACCAGCATCACCACGAACAGGACGGGACCGACGATGACCGGAAACACACGCAAGGACGGACGGACCGCGGATCAGCTGCGCGAGGTCACGATCGAGCGCGGCTGGAGCGCGCAGGCCGAGGGGTCGGCGCTCATCTCCTTCGGCAACACGCGCGTGCTGTGCACGGCGTCCTTCACGCCCGGGGTGCCCCGCTGGCTGTCGGGCAAGGGCAAGGGCTGGGTCACCGCGGAGTACGCCATGCTCCCGCGCTCCACGAACGACCGGATGGACCGCGAGTCGGTCAAGGGCCGCATCGGCGGCCGCACCCACGAGATCTCCCGCCTCATCGGCCGCAGCCTGCGCGCCGTCATCGACACCAAGGCCCTCGGCGAGAACACGATCGTGCTCGACTGCGACGTGCTGCAGGCGGACGGCGGCACCCGCACCGCGGCCATCACCGGCGCGTACGTGGCGCTGGCGGACGCCATCGAGTGGGCCCGGACCAGGAAGCACATCCCGCAGCGCGCGACGCCGCTGCTCGACAGCGTGGCCGCCGTGTCCGTGGGCATCATCGACGGCACGCCCATGCTCGACCTGGCATACGTCGAGGACGTGCGGGCCGAGACGGACATGAACGTGGTCGTGACCGGCCGAGGCCTGTTCGTCGAGGTGCAGGGCACCGCCGAGGGCGCGCCGTTCGATCGGCGCGAGCTCGACTCCCTGCTCGACCTCGCGGTGACGGGGGCCGGCCGGCTGACCGAGCTCCAGCTCGCCGCGCTCGCGGAGTCGCGATGACGAAGGTCGTGCTCGCGACGCACAACGCGCACAAGGTCGAGGAGCTCCGCCGCATCCTCGGTCCGCGACTCGAGGGCTTCGAGCTCGTCGGCTACGACGGGCCGGACCCGGCCGAGACGGGCACGAGCTTCGCCGAGAACGCCCTGATCAAGGCCCGCGCGGCGGCCCGGCACACCGGTCTGCCCGCCCTCGCCGACGACTCGGGCATCGGCGCGGACGTGATGGGCGGCGCGCCCGGCATCTTCTCGGCCCGCTGGAGCGGGCCGAGCAAGGACTCGGGGGAGAACCTCCGCCTGCTGCTCTGGCAGCTGACGGACGTCCCGGCCGAGCACCGGGGCGGCGGTTTCACCTGCGCCGCCGCGCTCGTGCTCCCCGGCTCCGGCGAGGAGCACGTGGAGACCGCCGTCTGGCCCGGCCGCATCCTGGCGGAGCCCCGCGGCGCGGCGGGCTTCGGCTACGACCCGATCTTCCAGCCGGACGGCTACGACGTGTCCGCGGCGGAGCTGCCGCCGGGCGAGAAGGACCGGGTGAGCCACCGCGCCATGGCGTTCGAGCGCATCGTGACGGTACTCGCGGAGAAGCTTCCCCGCGCGTAGAGTTTCGGTGTGCCGAAAACCGGGACGGCCGTCCACCGAAAGCGTTCGATCGCGGTGCTCACCGCGGTCCTGGTCGCGCTGACCCTCGGCGGCTGCGCCGCCCCGCAGGCGGAGGCGGACGCCGCCGACGATCGGCCCCTCGTGCTGACGACGTTCACCGTGCTCGCCGACATCGCCCGTCAGGTGGGCGGCGACGAGGTGCGCGTGGAGTCCCTGCTGAAGACGGGCGCCGAGATCCACGGCTACGAGCCGACGCCGTCGGACCTCGTCCGCGCGTCCGGCGCCGACCTCATCCTGGACAACGGGCTCGGGCTGGAGGGCTGGTTCCAGCAGTTCCTGACCACGGTCGACGTGCCGCACGCCGTGCTGAGCGAGGGCGTGCAGACCCTGCCGATCGCCACCGGCCACTATGCGGGCGAGCCGAACCCGCACGCCTGGATGTCGCCGATCGCGGGCCAGCAGTACGTGACGAACGTCGCGGACGCGCTGAGCGGACTGCTGCCGGACCGGGCCGACGTGTTCGAGGCCAGCGCGGCCGCCTACCGCGAGGAGCTCCAGGCCGTCGCGGACCGCCTGGAGTCCGCGGTGTCGGTGCTGCCCGCCGACTCCCGGGTCCTCGTCACCTGCGAGGGCGCCTTCAGCTACCTCGCCCGCGACGCCGGTCTCGACGAGGGGTTCCTCTGGGCCGTGAACAGCGACAACGAGGGCACCCCGCAGCAGATCGCCGCAACCACGCGACTCGTCGCGGACCGGGACGTGCCCACCGTCTTCTGCGAGTCCACGGTCACCGACGCGGTCCAGCGGCAGGTGGCCCGCACGACCGGCGCCGCGTTCGCCGGTCCGCTCTACGTCGACTCCCTCTCCCGCTCCGGCGGCCCCGTGCCGTCCTACCTCGACCTGCTCGAGCATGACGTCGACGTGATCACGAAGGGTCTCGCGCATGACTGAGCCGGTCGTCTCCCTGCGGGGGGTCTCGGTGCGCTACGGCGCCGTGCAGGCCCTCGTCGACGTGTCGCTCGAGCTGCCCGCGGGCCGCGTCGTCGGGCTGCTGGGCGTGAACGGCTCCGGCAAGTCCAGCCTGTTCGGCGCCGTCATGGGCACCGTGCCCGTCGAGACCGGGCTCATCCGGCTCTTCGGGGGCGAGCCGGCCGCCGCGCGGAAGCGGAACCTCGTCTCCTACGTCCCGCAGTCCGAGGCCGTCGACTGGGACTTCCCGCTCTCCGTCTGGGACGTCGTGATGATGGGCCGGTACGGCCGGATGGGACCGACCCGCCGGCCCCGGGCGGAGGACCGCGCGGCCACCGAGCACGCGCTGGAGCGGGTCGGCCTCCTCGACCTCGCCTCGCGGCAGATCGGCGAGCTCTCCGGCGGCCAGCGCAAGCGGGTGTTCGTCGCCCGTGGGGTGGCGCAGGAGGCGAGCCTCCTGCTGCTCGACGAGCCGTTCGCCGGCGTGGACAAGGGGTCGGAGCGCACGACCATCGAGCTGCTGCACGGCCTGCGGAACGAGGGAAAGGCCATTCTCGTGTCCACGCACGACCTCGCGGGCGTCCCCGAGCTGTGCGACGAGGTCGTACTGCTGCAGCGTCGGGTCCTGTTCCAGGGCACGCCCGCCGAGGCGCTCGTCCCGGAGACCCTCGCCCTGGCGTTCGGCGGCGGAGTGGCCGGCGGAGTGAGGGTGACGGGATGACCCCGGTCGAGTGGCTGCTCGAGCCGCTGCAGTACGCGTTCATGGCCCGGGCGCTCGTCGTGACGCTCGTGGCCGCGGTGACCTGCGCGATCCTGTCCTGCTGGCTCGTGCAGATCGGCTGGTCGCTCATGGGGGACGCCGTGTCGCACGCCGTGCTTCCGGGGGTCGCGCTCAGCTACATCCTGGGGCTGCCGTTCGCGGTGGGGGCGTTCGTCTTCGGTGCCGGCGCGGTCGCGCTGATCGGCGGCGTGCGGGCCACGACGAAGATCAAGTCGGACGCGGCCATCGGCGTCGTGTTCACCGCGCTGTTCGCTATGGGCCTCGTGATCATCTCGGTCACGCCGAGCCAGACGGACCTGACGCACATCCTGTTCGGCAACGTGCTCGGCGTGAGCGACGCGGAGATCGCGCAGGTGGTTGTGATCGGCGCGCTCGCCAGCGCCATCCTGCTGGTCAAGCGACGGGACCTCACGCTGTTCGCCTTCGACCGAAGCCACGCGAACGCCATCGGCATCAACACCCGCTGGCTGTCCGTGCTGCTGCTCGGGCTGCTCGCCCTCACGGTGGTGGTGGCGCTGCAGGCGGTCGGCATCATCCTCGTCGTGGCGATGCTCATCACGCCGGGCGCGACCGCGTACCTGCTGACGAAGCGGTTCGACCGGATGATCGCGCTCGCCGTCGTGGTGACCGCCGTCGCGTCGCTCGGCGGTGCGTACGCCAGCTTCTACCTCGACGTGTCGACGGGCGGCGCCGTCGTGCTCGCGCAGTCCGCCGCCTTCGCGCTCGCCTACCTCTTCGGGCTGCGCGGCGGCGTCGTGACGTCCCGCGTGCGGGTGGCCCGGGCCCGGCGGCTGGAGGCGGCATCGTGATGCAGCCGCTCCCGCCCGCGCCCGGCGCCGTTCCCATGGCGTTCGAGGACTACGTGAAGGCCATCTATGCGCACACCGAGTGGCAGCCGGAGCCCATCACGCCGTCCGTGCTGGCGACCCGGCTGGGACTCGCCGCGTCGTCGGTGACCGAGATGGTGAAGAAGCTGGCGCGCGTCGGCCTCGTCACGCACCGCCCGTACGGCGCCGTCACGCTGACCGACGAGGGCACGGCCCTCGCGCTGCGGATGCTGCGCAGGCACCGCCTCATCGAGACCTGGCTCGTGCGCTCGTTCGGGTACAGCTGGGACGAGGTGCACGACGAGGCGGAGGTGCTCGAGCACTCGCTGTCCGACCGGCTGCTCGAGTCGATCGCCGAGCAGCTCGGACAACCGGAGAGCGATCCGCACGGCGACCCCATCCCGACCGCCGACGGGCACGTCCGACGGCCCGACGCGGTGCTGCTGCAGGACGCGGCGATCGGCCACGCCGGCGCCGTGGTCCGCATCAGCGACCGGGACTCCGACCTGCTGCGCTACTTCGCGTCGGTGTCCCTCGACGTCGGGACCGGGCTCACCGTGCTGCCGCCCACACCCTTCAGCGACGCGCTGTGCGTGCAGCTGCGGGGCGGTCCGCGGCTCGAGCTCGGCGCCCAGGCCGCCCGATCGGTGTGGCTGACGGCCTGATCGTCAGACCGGCCCTACCGGCCACCGGCCGCGCTGTCCGCCGGCACGCGCCGGGAACGCCGCGGCTAGCGGTCACTGACCTCGCCGTGGTAGCCGGGGCTCGGGTGCTGGGTGAAGTCCTCGGGGTCGAGCAGCAGCTCCGCGCGGCTCCGCTCGGAGGCGGCCGCGGCGGCGGCCGCCTTGGCCTTCCGGCTGGACTGCACGTAGTGGATGGCGGTGGGCACGATCGTCACGACGACGGCGCCGAGCAGGATCATGTCGATGTAGTGGCTGACGAAGTCGCGCAGCGGCGGGATGTAGCCGAGCAGGTAACCGGCGTAGGTGAGCCCGGAGCCCCAGATCAGCGCGCCGATGAGGTTGTAGAGCGAGTACTTGCGGTAGTTCATGTGGCCGACGCCCGCGGCCAGCGGGGCGAAGGTGCGCACGACGGGCACGAAGCGCGCGAGGATGACGGCGAGCCCGCCGAAGCGCTCGAAGAACCGGTTGGTGCGCACGACGTTCTCGCGGCTGAAGATGCCGCTGTCCTTGCGTTCGAAGACCTTCGGCCCGGCTTTGTGGCCGATGAGGTAGCCCACCTCGCCGCCCACGAAGGCGGCGAAGCCGATCGCGAGACAGACCCACCAGATGTCCATCTCGATCACGCCCGAGAACGTGAGGATGCCGGTGATGACGAGGAGCGTGTCGCCGGGCAGCAGGAAGCCCACGAACAGGCCGGTCTCGGCGAACACGATGAAGCAGATGCCGAGCAGCGCGAAGGCACCGAATCCCTGGATCAACTGCTCCGGATCGAGGAAGGGGATGAGTGCGGTGGGCGCCACGGGTTCGGGTTCTCCAGTTCGCTGGTCACGAGCACGAGGCGACCGATGGGGGTACTCTCTCGCCGCGCGGTGCTCATCACACTAGCGCGCGGCGCGGGCGCGGAACCGAGGGATTTCCCCCCAAAGCGGGAGCCGTTCGCGCGGACCCGGAAAGGCGCCCGTGAGGTGTGCGCGAGACCGGGGGAGAACTCCTAGAATGAAGCCATGAACATCGTGGCCTTTCTCGTCTCGGCGCTTCTCTTCCTCGGCGGCGTCTTCCTCCTCGGAGCGTCGTTCGGGGTACCCGGCTGGGAGATGCTCGTCTTCTTCATCGGCATCCTCGCCGTGACCGCGGCGTTCTTCATCCCGGTCCAGGTCATCGGCGCGATGGAGCGCCGGCGCTAGGACCCGCGCCTCACGAACTCCGGCTGCGGCGGACCCTCGGGTCCGTCGCAGCTTTTTCGTGCCCGCGGGGCCGGGCGGGACGGGCGGCGACGGAAGCCGGGGAGGCGGACGGGCGGATGACGTCGTCGGTGCGGGAGAAGGGACTTGAACCCTCACGCTCGAAAGCACAGGAACCTAAATCCTGCGTGTCTGCCAATTTCACCACTCCCGCGAGCGGTTCCCAGTGTAGGGGCCGCCGGCTTCAGCCCTCCGCGGGGTCCATCACGTTGAACGCGGCGCCCACGGGATCCACGATCTCCGCCATCCGGCCGTACGGCGTGTCCTCGGGGCCCGTGCGCACGGTGCCGCCGAGGCGCACCGCGTCGGCGCACGCCCGGTCGACGTCCGCCACCCGGAAGTAGACCCGCCAGCGCGAGAGCCCGTCCTCGGGCGGCTGCCCGTCGGCGTCCATGATGCCCGCGTACGGGTTGCCCTCGAACACCTGCACGCTGTACCGGAAGTCGTCGGTGTCGCTCTCCACCTGGGTCTCCCAGAGGAAGGCGTTGCGGTAGAAGGCGAGGGATCGCACGTAGTCCTTCGCCTCGACCTCGTGCCACACCGGTGCCCCCTCCTCGTCCACGATCTCGGTACCGCGGTGGTCGCCCGGCTGCCACACCCCGACGAGCGCGTCCCCGGGATCCGCGACGAGGGCCATCGTGCCGAGGGTACCGATGGCCAGCGGCTCGACGAGCACCTCGCCGCCGTGGGTCTCCGCGGCGGCGGTGGTGGCCGGGGCATCCGGCGAGGCGAGGTAGACCAGCCAGCCTTCGGGGGCACCCGCGCCGACATCCGCGGCGCTGATGCCGGCGAGCACGGATCCTTTGAGCCGGCAGGCGATGTAGCCCTCCTCGTCGGACGCCGGGTCGGCGGTCCAGCCGAACAGCTGGGAGTAGAAGCGGGCGGACAGCTTCGGCTCGCGGCTGTAGAGCTCGATCCAGATCGGGGCACCGGGAGGGGTGAAGGCTCGAGTGGGCATGGCGGACTCCAAGGGTGCGCAACGCTGCGCGGCGCCGGCACTTCGGGTGTGTCGGTATGCAGATGGTAGTGAGCGGGGGCGCGGAATGCGCCGGACCGCCACGCCCCAGTTCGCCGCCACCGGGTACCGGCTCGGCCGCCGAGGCTCGGGGCGAACCTGTGGAGAAGTCGCCCGCGGTCGGCGGCCAGCGAACGACAATGCTGCCGTGTCGTCCGCCGCTGAGATCATCGCCGCGAGGGTGCGCGAGCGCGTGCGGCGGGACGGGGTGGACCTGGCCGACGGCGGACTCGCCGCCCGCTACGTGCGGGACGAGGTGCGCCGCTACAGCGAGCACGCGCTGGGCTCCGCGACACCCGTCGTCGCGGACGAGTCCGCGGTCGCGCGCCGCGTCGTGGACATGCTCACCGGCTTCGGCGCGATCCAGCCGTACCTGGACGACCCCGCGGTCGAGGAGATCTGGATCAACTCGCCGACGCGGGTGTTCATCGCGCGCGACGGGGTGCCGGAGCTGACCACGACCGTGCTCACCGACGGTGAGGTGCGAGACCTCGTGGAGCGGATGCTGCAGTCCTCCGGCCGCCGGGTGGACCTGTCCTCGCCCTTCGTCGACGCGTCGCTGCCCGACGGATCCCGCCTGCACGTCGTCATCCCCGACGTGACCCGGCGGCACTGGGCCGTCAACGTGCGGAAGTTCCCGCGCCGCATCCGCGAGCTGGGGCAACTCGTCGAGCTGGGCTCGCTGCCCCCGGTGGCGGCCGAGTTCCTGCGCATGTGCGTGCTCGCCGGGCTCAACATCCTAGTCTCCGGCGCCACGCAGAGCGGCAAGACGACGCTGCTGAACGCGCTGCTCTCGGTGGCGCGGCCGGCCGAGCGCATCGTGACGGTGGAGGAGACCTTCGAGCTCGACCTGACCGGGCGCGACGTGGTCGCCATGCAGTGCAGGCAGGCGTCGCTGGAGGGCACGGGCGAGATCACGCTGCGCCGGCTGATCAAGGAGGCACTGCGGATGCGGCCCGACCGCCTCGTGGTGGGCGAGGTGCGCGAGGCGGAGAGCCTGGACCTCCTCATCGCGCTCAACTCCGGCCTGCCCGGCATGAGCAGCATCCACGCCAACGGGCCGCGCGAGGCCCTGACCAAGCTCTGCACCCTTCCGTTGCTCGCCGGCCGGAACATCGACTCCTCCTTCATCGTGCCGACGGTCGCCGCCTGCGTCGACGTCGTCGTCCACCTGGAGCTCGCGTCGTCCGGTCGCCGTCGCGTCGCGAGCATCTGCTCCGTCCTCGGCAGCACGCCGGACGGGACGATCGACGTGACGGAGGTCTTCGCAAGCCGCGGCGGCGCCCTCCGGCCGACCGGGGCGGCGCCGGGCCGCGAGCAACGGTTCGCGGCCGTGGGGCTCGATCCCGGTGCCCTCCTGCGGAAGGTCGAGACTCCCGGGGACCGCGAATGAGCACCCTCCTCGGCCTCTGCCTCGGGCTCGGTCTGCTGTCCATGGTGGCTCCCCTCCTCTGGCCCGAGCGGCGTCGACGGCGGACCGCGGCGCAGCGCGGACCCCTCGTGACCCTGCGGGACCGGCTGGCTCGGGCCGGCCTCGAGCGACTGCCGCTCCCGGCCTTCCTCGCCCTGTCCGGCCTCTCCGCCGTCGCGGGCTTCGCTCTGGGCAGCGCCGTGTCCGGCGTGACGGCCGTCGCGCTCGCGGCCGGCGCCGTCGGGCTGCTGGCGCCGTTCCTCGCGGCCGGCTGGCGGGCTCGCGCGGCTCGGCGCGCGCACCGCGGCGCGTGGCCGGACGTCGTCGACCACCTCATCTCCGCCGTGCGCTCGGGCGCATCCCTGCCGGACGCCGTCGCGTCCCTGGCGCACGCCGGGCCGGCAGGCCTCCGCGCCGCGTTCGCCGCCTTTGAGCGCGACTACGGAGCCACCGGCAACTTCTCGGTGAGCGTCGACGCGCTCAAGGAGCGGCTGGCGGACCCGACGGCCGACCGAATCCTCGAGATCCTCCGGATGGCGCGCGAGGTCGGGGGGAGCGAGCTGACCGCCGTGCTGCGGAACCTCTCGTCCTACCTTCGGGCCGAGTCGGCCATCCGCGGGGAGGCCGAGGCGCGGCAGTCCTGGGTCGTCAACGCGGCGAAGCTCGCGGTTGCGGCCCCGTGGCTGGTCCTCGTGCTGCTGTCGACCCGGCCCGAGGCCGCGGCGGCGTACAACTCGGCCGGAGGCGGCGCGCTCATCGCGGGCGGCGTCGCCGTGTCGTTCGTGGCCTACCGGGCGATGATGCGCCTCGCCCGGCTGCCGGAGGAGCGGCGGTGGTTCCGGTGACCCCGGCGGCGTCCTGGGCGATGCTGCTCGGCGTGGTTCTCGGACTCGGGGTGTGGTCGCTCGTCTCGCTGCTGCCGAGGGTCGGCGCGCTCCCGCTCGCGGCGCGGGTGGCGCCGTACCTCCTCGACGTGTCGGAGCAGGCGCGCCGGCTGGCGTCGCGGCGGCCGGTGGATCCGCTCCCGGCGGTCGGCGCGCTGATCGCCCCGCTGTTCCTGCGCGGTCGGCTCGGGCTCGAATCCCTGCTCGGGGGTGCGGAGCGCCTCCGGCTGCGGCTCCGGCAGTCGGGTTCGCCGCTCGGCGTCGAGCAGTTCCGGGCGCAGCAGCTGGCGTGGGCCCTGATCGGCGCCACCGCGGGCGTCGCGGTGTCCGTCGCGATCGCGCTCGACCGCGCCGTTCCGCTCGCCGTGCCCATTGCGCTGCCCGTCGTCGGCGCGTTGCTCGGCACGACGCTGCGCGACGCTCTCCTGCAGCGCGCGGTGCGGGCCCGCCTCGCGCGGATCTCGGGGGAGTTCCCCACGGTGGTCGAGTTCCTCACGCTCAGCGTGTCCGCCGGGGAGGGGGTGCTGGACGCGCTCCGCCGCGTCGCGAGGGTCACGTCGGGCGAGCTGTCCCGGGAGATCGGGCTCGTCGTCTCCGACGCCCGCACCGGCGTCGGGCTCGCCGCCGCGCTGGAGGCGCTGGACGCCCGGCTCGGCATGCCCTCGATCGGCCGACTCGTCGAGCAGATCGTCACCGCGCTCGAGAAGGGCACCCCGCTCGCCGAGGTGCTGCGGGCACAGGCTCAGGACGCGCGGGAGGTCGCCAAGCGGGACCTCCTCGAGGCGGCGGGCAGGAAAGAGGTGGCGATGCTCGTGCCGCTCGTCTTCCTGATCCTGCCGGTGACCGTCGTCTTCGCGATCTACCCCGGCATCTTCGTGCTGCAGGCGGGGTTCTAGCGGTCGACGGCCGCAAGGATCGCCGTGGCGAGCTCGCGCGGCTTGGTGAGCTGCGGCCAGTGGCCGGTCGGCAGGTCGACGAGCTCGTAGTCCGTGAGCCGGGCGAGCTCCGCGACGTAGGGGTGGCCCTTCCCCATGAGGTCGCGGATCATGTCGGCGGGGAACTCGCAGCAGATGACCGTGGCCGGCACGTCGTAGCGGCGGGGATCGGAGAGCACCTGCGGGTCGCTGGTCACCCGGGCGGGCTCGGGGATCGCGATGCTCCGGAACCGCTCCCGCAGCTCGTCGGTGAGGTCGACGAGGTCCTCGTCCTCGAAGATGCCCCAGTCGGGCAGCGGCACCTCGCCGTCGACCTCGGGCAGCTCGTCGTTGATCACCCCGCCCTCGGCGAGCGGGCCGGAGTCCACGTAGACGACCCGGGCGATGGAGTCGGGACGGGCGTCCGCGGCGGCGTAGGCGATGGCACCGCCGCCGCTGTGCCCGACGAGCACCACGGGGCCGGGCAGGGAGTCCACCACCCGGACGACCGCGTCGACGTGATCGCGCAGGCCGATCCCGGAACGGTCGGCGTCCCGGGACTCCATGCCGGGCAGGGTCAGCGCGTGCACGGTGTGACCCGCGTCGCGCAGGGGTGCGGCCACGTCGTCCCAGGACGCGCCGTCGAGCCAGAAACCGGGAATGAGAACGATGTCCATGCCGCGAGGATACGGTCGCCCACCGACACCCGTCACGGGTTCGGAACACCCACGCCCGGTACCAGTCCGCCCGCACGCCCGCACGCCCGAACGACCGGCGCCTGCCCAGGCAGCGGCATCCTGCACAGGGTGAACCTGGGCAGGAAGCTCCTGCCTGGGCAGGGACATCGGAGCGGATCAGCGTTGCGTCCGAGGCGGTGTGCAGCCGCTGCCTGTGGACAGATTCCGCGGGGCACGGGGGATCGGACGGACGATGGGGCAGTCCGGCGGTGTGCCGAGGAAAGGGGCGTCCGATGAAGACGTTGCGCAGACGATTCGTCGAGGAGGAGCGCGGGGACGTGCCCGGCTGGGTGCTCATCACGCTGATGACCGCAGGACTCGTGATCCTGCTCTGGGGGCTGGCCGGGCCCGCGCTCGGCGAGGTCTTCGAGCAGGCCATCTCGCGGGTCACGTCCTTCTGACGGGCTCTGTCGTGGCGCGGCGACGGCGCGGGCGGCGGTGGCGGCGGCCATGGCCGAGCGGGAGGGGCGGGCAGGGTGAGCGGGGCAGCGCGCCTGCCGAGTTCGCGCTCGTCGCGGGGCTGCTCGCGTTGCTCACCCTGTCCGTGCTGCAGCTCGGGCTCGCCCTGCACGTGCGGAACACCGCGCTGGACGCGGCTGCCGAGGGGGCGCGGATCGCGGCGCTCGCCGACGCCGGGCTCGCCGAGGGGGAGCAGCGCACCCGGGATCTGCTCCGCACGGCGCTCAGTCCGGGCTACGCCCGGCAGGTGAGCTCGGCCTACCGGGATCTGGCGGGCACCCGCACGGTCGAGGTGACCGTCGTGCTCCCGCTGCCCGTCATCGGGCTCGTCGGTCTCGAGCGAGGGTTGGAGGTGCGCGGCCATGCGGCGGTCGAGGCTCTGGACTGAGTGGGCGGGCGCCGAGCGCGGCTCCGCGACCATCGAGTTCGTGGTCGCCGGGCTGCTGATGCTCGTGCCGCTCGTCTATCTCGTCCTCGCGCTGTCGGCGGTGCAGGCGGCCGCGTTCGCCACCGAGGGCAGCGCACGGCAGGCGGCCCGCGCGTACGTGCGGTCGGACTCCCCGGCGGAGGCGGCCGCGGCCGCCGACCGGGCGGTCCGGGTCGGGCTCGCCGACTACGGCCTCGATGCGGCCGCAGCGGAGGTGGCCGTGGTCTGCGCGCCGGAGCCGGGGCGGTGCCTGACCCGGCGGGGCACGGTCGCCGTGACGGTCCGCATCTCCGTGCCGCTGCCGCTCCTGCCGGCGGCGGTGCAGGCGTCGACGCCGCTCGCCGTGCCGGTGGAGGGGCGCGCGGTGCAGACGGTCTCGCGGTTCTGGGTCGGCGACCGGTGAGCGGCACGGACGGCCCTCCCGCCCAGCGCCATCTCCGCCTCGTGCGGCGGTTGCGGAGCGAGGAGGACGGTTCGACCCTCCTCCTGGCGATCTTCTTCGGCGCCCTCTCGCTGGCCGTCGTGCTGCTCGTCGTCGCCGCGACGTCGCTCTACCTGGAGCGGAAGCGGCTCTTCACCCTGGCCGACGGTGCCGCGCTCGCCGCTGCGGAATCGTTCCCACTCGAGACCGTGGGCCGCGGCCCCTCCGGGCAGCCGAGGCCGGTGCTCGACGACGACGACGTCGAGAAGGCCGCGGGTGACTACCTGGAGAACGCGTCGCCGGCGAGGTTCCAGGATCTCCGTCTGCTCGGCGCGGAGACGCCGGACGGGCGCACGGCCAGGGTGTCGCTGACGTGCTCCTGGGCGCCGCCGGTCGTGTCGTTCTTCGCGCCGGGGGGAGTGCGCCTCGAGGTGAGCGTGAGCGCCCGGTCGATGCTCGGCGGTCGTGAGGAATTTCGGCAGTGAGGAGACTCTGAAATCGTTTTCAGGCCCGAGTTTCCGCGGTAATTCTTTCCTCAGGAACAGTGGAGGGATCCTCAAAAATCGCGTATGGTGCGAAGAGTAATCGCGGACCGGGGGAGGCGACGCGAGCGGCTCACGATCCCCCCTTCGGGACAGCGAGCCGCCCCCCTTCTTCCCCTCAACGACAACGGCAAACCCGGCGCGAGCCGGGGACGCAAAGCCACGGGGCCCGTATCAGCGCGGGTCAGCCGGGTTACCGAAATGAGAGCAGCCTCCATGTCTGATCTGCACGACCGTATCCTGACCGCCGCCTACCCCCTTTTCGTCCAGCGTGGCGTCCGCGGGGTGAGCCTTTACGAGGTGCAGGACGCCGCCGGCGTCAGCGCCTCCGAGTTCGACGGGGAGTTCTCGTCCCGCGATGCGCTGGCCGAGGAGTGCCTCCGCCTCCGCGAGCGCGAGTGGACCCTCGGCACGATCGCCGAGGGGGTCCGCCGCCGCGGCGTCACGCCCGAGGGCAAGATCCTCGCCATCTTCGACGTGTTCGACGAGTGGTTCCACCGCGATGACTACGAGGCCTGCACCTTCGTCAACACCCTGCTCGAGATGGGCCGCGACCACCGGCTCGGCCGGGCGAGCGTCGAGCACCTCGTGCACATCCGCACGCTGATCGCCGACATGGCGTCGGAGGCCGGGCTGCGCGACCCCGAGGAGTTCGCGTTCTCCTGCCAGATCATCATGAAGGGTGCGATCATCAACGCGGTCGAGGGGGATCTCTTCGCCGCGCTGCGCGGCAAGGAGATGGCCCGCGACCTCATCGCGCGGTACCGCGGCGCCGTCTCGACGGCCCCGTCGCACACCGACGTCGACTGGTTCGACTCGTGCCAGCCCGACAAGAGCTACCTGCCCGCACCCGTACCGGTGCAGCAGGATGCCCCGCTGTTCTTCGCGGAGTCGATCCAGCCCACCGAGACCGCTGACGCCGCAGAGCCGGCGGAGCCGGAGACCCCGGAGGCTCCGGCGGTCGTCTGGTCCGCCGTGCGGCACGACCTGTGGGTCGGCAATCACGACGGCGAGTTCGCCGGCATGGTCGAGCTCATTCACGGCGCGTACTGGGCCACCAGCAGGCACGGGCGCCCCTCCGGCTCCTACCCGACCCTCCGCGAGGCGGAGGAGACACTGGAGTGGGAGCAGGTCCACGCCGGGCACGAGGGCACCACGATCTTCGGCGTCTGATCGCACGAGCCGGCCGCAGCTCAGGTCGTGCGCGGCCGCCGGGGCACGTAGCGCGGCACGTACCGGGCGAGGATCCCGGCGCCGAGCAGGCCGAGCACGCCCATCACGCCGCTCGCGATGGCGAGCGACGCGACGGCGGTGAGCAGCGAGATCAGCAGCGGGGCGGCCGCGCTGCCCGCGTCGCCGGTGAACCGCCACGCGCCGAGGAACGGCGCGGGGTTGCCCTGCGGGGCGAGGTCGGCGCCGAGCGTCATGAGCAGGCCGCTGCCGATGCCGTTCGCGAGGGCCAGGAACACCGCGACCGCGATGAACCACTGCACGTTGGCGGGCGCCTCGTGCGTGAGCGACAGCACGAGGTAGCCCAGCCCGAGCCCGAGCATCGAGGGCATGGCGCTCCACATGCGCCCGAAGCGGTCCATGATCTGCCCGCTCGAGTAGAAGAGCGCGAAGTCGACGCCGCCCGCGATGCCGATGATGAGGGCGGTGTTCGCCTCCGTGATGCCGATGCTCACGGCCCAGAGCGGCAGCAGCACGCTGCGGCCGGCGCGCATGGCGGCGACCAGAGCGGCGCCGCTGCCGAGCTTCACGAGCACGCCCCTGTAGGTCCAGATGGTGCGGAAGAGGCCGTGCGCCTCGAGGGCGACGAGGTCCTCGCCCTCGAGCAGCGCGGTCCCGGGCGCTCCCGCCGCCGCGGCCCGCTCCGCGCGCGCCGCCTTCATCGGGTCGGGCAGCACGAGCAGCACGCCGGCCGCGAGCAGGCAGGCGACGATGTGGATCCAGAACGCGGACTGGATGGCCCCGGTCGTGTGGATGACCGCCGCGCTGAGAAACGGGCCGACGAAGAAGCCGGCGCGGAAGATGCCGCCGAGCGTGGAGAGGGCACGCGCGCGGTAGTGCTGCGGCACGAAGCTCGTCATGAACGCGTGCCGGGCGAGGGCGAACACCGCCGTGGCGATGCCGATGAGGAAGACGCCGAGGCCGAGCACCCAGGGCTCGGGGGCGAGCAGGCTCACGACGAGCCCGACGATCGAGAGCAGGGCCGCACCGATCATCGCCGTGCGCTCGCCGATGCGGCTGACGACCGTGCCGCTCGGGATGTCGCCGAACAGCTCGCCGAGCATGAGCATCGACGCGATGAAGCCGGCGATGCCGAGGGTCGCGCCGAGGCTGTCCGCCGCGACCGGGATCATCGGGATGATGGCCCCCTCGCCGATGGAGAAGAGGAGCGTCGGCAGGAACGCGGGGAGTGCGACCGAGCGCAGGGAGAAGGCGGGCTCGGGCGACGACATGGCCCGTCAAGACTATGCCGACTCCGCGGACGAGGGGGCCGACCAGGGCGAGGACGAGGACGCTGGAGCAGTGCACGGGGAGCGCACGGGGAGCGCACGGGGGAGCCCGTGGCGGCGGGGCCGGGCCGGCGTGGTGACCCGACAACGGCCGGCGACCGTGAGCCCAGGTGCGGCGGGTAGGCTTGACGGTCATGGTCGACCTGGATTTGAGCGGGCAGATAGCCGCACTTCGCACGACGTTCGCCGACATCCGATCGGTGGTCGGGGTGGATCGGCTGGAGGCGGAGATCGCCGACCTCAGCGAGCAGGCGGGCGTCCCGGATCTGTGGGACGACACCGAGCGCGCACAGAAGGTGACCAGCGAGCTGAGCCACCGCCAGACGGAGCTCGCGCGCATCACCAGCATCGACCGGCGCCTCGACGACCTCGACGTGCTCGTGGAGATGGCCGTCGACGGCGACGACCAGGAGTCGGCCGACGAGGCCGTGGCCGAGCTCGAGAGCCTCACCAAGCTCCTCGGCGAGCTCGAGGTGCAGACGCTCCTGAACGGCGAGTACGACCAGCGTGCCGCGGTCGTGACGATCCGCGCGGGGGCCGGTGGCGTCGACGCGGCGGACTTCGCCGAGATGCTGCTGCGCATGTACCTGCGCTACGCCGAGCAGCACCGCTACCCGGTGAAGGTGCTCGACACCAGCTACGCGGAGGAGGCGGGCATCAAGTCCGCGACCTTCGAGGTGGACGCGCCGTACGCGTTCGGCACTCTGTCCGTCGAGGCCGGCACCCATCGCCTCGTGCGCATGAGCCCCTTCAACTCCGCGGGCAAGCGCCAGACCAGCTTCGCCGCGGTCGAGGTCGTGCCGCTCATCGAGCAGACCGAGTCGATCGAGATCCCCGAGAACGACATGCGCGTCGACGTGTTCCGCTCCTCCGGCCCCGGCGGCCAGTCGGTCAACACGACCGACTCCGCCGTGCGCATCACCCACCTCCCCACGGGCATCGTCGTCAGCTGCCAGAACGAGAAGAGCCAGATCCAGAACCGCGCCGCCGCGCTGCGCGTTCTGCAGTCGCGGCTCCTGCTGCTCCAGCGCGAGCAGGAGGCGGCGACCAAGAAGGAGCTGGCCGGCACCATCACCGCCAGCTGGGGCGACCAGATGCGCAGCTACGTGCTCGCGCCGTACCAGATGGTCAAGGACCTCCGCACGGACTACGAGGTGAACAACCCGTCGAACGTCTTCGACGGCGACCTCGACGGCTTCATCTCGGCAGGCATCCGCTGGCGCAAGCAGCCCGCGGACGCCTGATCCGGCCCCGTCCCGCCCGATGCCCGCGACCGCGGGCATGCCCGCCCGGGAGCGAGTCGCTCGTCGGGATCCCAGCAAACGATGCTTAGGCTCTAAACGTCATGATTCGGTTCGATAGCGTCTCCAAGATCTACTCCGGCACCTCCAGGCCGGCCCTGAACGACGTGACCCTCGAGATCCTGCGCGGCGAGTTCGTGTTCCTCGTCGGCGCGTCCGGGTCCGGGAAGTCCACGTTCCTGCGGCTCGTCCTCAAGGAGGACAAGCCCACGAAGGGGACCATCCACGTGCTGGGCCAGCAGCTCAGCCAGCTGTCCGGCCGCAAGGTGCCCTACTACCGCCGCAACCTGGGCGTCGTGTTCCAGGACTTCCGCCTGCTGCCCAACAAGACGGTGTTCGACAACGTCGCGTTCACGCTCCAGGTCATCGGCAAGTCCCGCGGCTTCATCCAGGAGGCCGTTCCCGATGTCCTGAAGATGGTCGGGCTGTCCGGCAAGGCGCAGCGCCTGCCGCACGAGCTCTCCGGTGGTGAACAGCAGCGCGTCGCCATCGCCCGCGCGGTCGTGAACAAGCCGGCCGTCCTGCTCGCCGACGAGCCGACCGGAAACCTCGACCCCGCCACGAGCGCGGGCATCATGCAGGTGCTCGACCGCATCAACCTGTCCGGCACGACGGTGGTCATGGCCACGCACGACTCCACCATCGTGGACGAGATGCAGCGCCGCGTCATCGAGCTCATCGGCGGCGAGATCGTCCGCGACGAGCGCCAGGGCGGCTACCAGACAACCTCCATTCCCATCCAGCGCGAGGGCGGGGACGCCCACACGCCCCAGGCCGAGGAGTTCGTGGGCGTGCCCGGCTCCGCCGTGTCGTTCGGCTCGAACGGGCCCCGCACCGGATCCATCGCCCGGCCGCTGCGCGAGGACGAGCTCCACGCCGTCGCCCCGGTGCGGGCGGCCGAGTCGCCCGCCGAGAACGGGTCCTCCGCCGAGCGGACGGACGCCCCGGTGCCCGTCGCGGTCGCGGCCGGTCTGGATGCGGGTGCGGCCGCGCCTGCGATCCCCTCGTCGGAGTCCCGTCCGGACGCCGCTGCCGCTCCCGTAGCACCCGCCACGGGCTCGATCCGCCGGCTGCCCGAGGGCACCGGCGTCATCGACCTCAGCGCCATCGCCACCGGCGGGGACGCCGGCCGGTCGGCCGCTCCCGTCACGGCGGGCGTCGACCTCAAGGAACTCGGCCTCGCCGAGAAGCTCGGGCTCCGCAAGGCCGACGACGACCCGAACGATGCCCGCTCCCAGGAAGTGGGTCCCACCTCATGAGATTCGCCCTCGTCTGGTCGGAGGTGACCCACGGCCTCCGCCGCAACGTGAGCATGGTCGTCTCCGTCATCCTCGTGACCTTCATCTCGCTCACCTTCGTCGGCGCCGCGGTGCTGCTGCAGATGCAGATCGGCCAGATGAAGAACTTCTGGTACGACCGCGCCCAGGTGGCCATCGACATGTGCACGGACACGTCGGCGAGCGACAACTGCGCCAACGGGGCCGCGACGGAGGAGCAGGTCGCCGCCGTCCGCGCCGAGCTGGAGGGCGAGACGCTCTCCCCGTTCATCCAGGACTACTACTTCGAGGACCGCGAGCAGGCCTACGAGAACTTCCAGCAGCAGTTCGAGGGCGACCCGGTCGCGAGCTTCGTGGAGCCGGAGTTCCTGAACGAGGCGTTCTGGGTCAACCTCAAGGACCCGTCGCAGTCCGACATCCTCACCGAAAGCCTCGGCACGGTGGCCGGGGTCGAGGGCGTGACGGATCAGCGGCAGTACCTCGACCGGATCTTCTCCGTCCTCAACATCGCCAGCCTCGCCGCGGTCGGCATCGCGAGCCTGATGCTCGTCGCGGCCGCGCTCCTGATCGCCACCACGATCCGCCTGTCGGCCTTCAGCCGCCGGCGCGAGCTCGGCATCATGCGGCTGGTCGGGGCGTCCAACCGCTTCATCCAGACCCCGTTCGTGCTCGAGGGCGTGTTCGCCGCCCTCATCGGCTCCCTGCTCGCGGGCGGCGCCACCGTCGCGATCGTGCACTTCTTCGTGCAGGGGGTGCTGCGAGTCGAGTTCGCCGGCACGTCGCTCGTCGGCCTGAACGACGCGCTGCTCGTGGTGCCGATCCTGCTCGGCCTCGGGGTGGTGCTCGCGGCGGTCGCGGCCAACTTCGCCATCAGCCGGTACCTCAAGATCTAGGCGGAATCCGCGGGGGCTGCTCGCGCGAGCGTCGCTCCGGGATCCGCACTACACTGGTGGGCTGCCCGCCCTTCCGGCGTGGCACCCGTTCGAGACAGCAGCACACGAGACACCGGGGAGGTGGACCATGCCGAGAGAACGTGGTGAGAAGGTCGTGGCCACCAACCGCAAGGCGCGGCACGACTACAGCATCGAGGACACCTACGAGGCGGGCCTCGTGCTGTCCGGAACCGAGGTCAAGTCGCTGCGGGCCGGGCGTGCGTCCCTCGTCGACGGCTACGCGTTCGTCGACGGCGGCGAGGCGTGGCTCGACGCCGTGCACATACCCGAGTACGGCCAGGGGACCTGGAACAATCACCCGCCGCGCCGCAAGCGCAAACTCCTGCTGCACAAGACCGAGATCCTGAAGATCCACAACCGGGTCAAGGAGGGCGGCTACACCCTCGTGCCGCTCTCGCTCTACTTCAAGGACGGGCGCGCGAAGGTCGAGATCGCGGTCGCCAAGGGCAAGCGCGAGTACGACAAGCGGCAGACGCTGCGCGAGCGCCAGGATCGGCGCGAGGCCGAGCGTGCCATCGCGAGCAGGCGGCACCTGGGGGAGTGACCCCGGCCGTTCGCTGCGAGCGCTGGCGTTCGCACCCCGATTGGACGTAGAATAGAGGGCTGCGGCGGGAACGCCGCAGCGACGACAGCGTCGCGGTTCTCGACCACTACGCTGGTTCGACAGCTACGCGGTTCTTGATCGCTACGCGGTTCTTGATAACTACACAGTGCGACAGTGGCCCACTTCACCGAAAGTGCGCATGGGGATGATCGGTTTCGACATTGCCTGCAAAACTGGGAGAAGCGGGTCGAGGATGCGAAGTTATCTCGTTAACGATCTTCGCAAAAAAATAAGTGCCAATACTAAGCGCACTGACCTCGCTCTCGCTGCTTAAGCGAAGCACTAAATAGGTCCGTCAGTCCGGGAATGCTCTCTACCCGGGTACTGGCGTCAGCTAGAGAGCTCGCTTTCGCGTTACGCCTTGGGGCGCGAAGGGACTTGCACCAGGGCTGGGCCCGTCGACCTAGTTGCCAGTAGCAAAGGTCGGGGCCGAGTAGAACGCCTGTACTGGATACACCCGTAGAAGGCTCGGAATTACAGCGATGGACGGGGGTTCAATTCCCCCCATCTCCACAACCGGCCACTGTCGCACTGCGTAGCAGCACCGAGTAGCAGCACCGCGTAGCAGCACTGAGCACGACGAAGGGGACGCATCCGACGGATGCGTCCCCTTCGTCGTCCCGGCCCGGCCGGCCGCTGCCCTGGAGGCGCGGCACCCGCGCGGGTTAGGGTCGAGCCGAGGGCCGGCGACGCGGACCGGCCCCGGTGAGGCGGGGAGATGTGCGGTGAGGGTTCTCGTGACCGGCGGGACGGGGCGGCTCGGCCGCGTGCTCGTGCCGGAACTGCGACGTCGGGGTCACGACACCGCCGTCCTCAGCCGCAGCCCCCGCGAGGGGGAGCCCGACCGGCTCGTGGGCGACCTGTTCACCGGCGTCGGCGTGCGGGAGGCGCTCGAGGGCGCGGAGGTCGTCGTGCACGCGGCCAGCCACGTCGGCGGCCACGACGACATCGTCGCCGCGGATCACCTGCTGTCCGGCATCCGGGAGGTCGGCGCCCGGCTCGTGCACGTGTCCATCGTCGGCATCGACCACCACCCCTACTCCTACTACCGGGTGAAGCGGGCCGTCGAGTACCGGGTCGAGCGCTCCGACGTGCCCGCCGCCATTCAGCGGGCGACCCAGTTCCATGACTTCGTCGAGGAGATGCTGCGCAAGAGCACGGTCGGACCGGTCGCCGTGGTGCCCGCGGAGACGTCGGCCCAGCCCGTGTCGCTCGACGCCGTGGCCACGCGCCTCGCCGACCTCGTGGAGACGGGCGCGACGGGGCGGCAGGCCGACCTCGCGGGTCCGGTCGCGCAGACGGCGGAGGAGCTCATGCGGCTGTCGCTCGCCGCCCGCCGGTCGCACGCGCAAGTGCTCCGGGTCCGCATCCCCGGCCGTGTCGGCGCCGCGTTCCGCCGGGGCGACCACCTCGCCGGCTCCGGCGCCGTGACGGCGGGGGAGACCTTCGCCCAGTTCGTCGCCCGGCAGCGTCCAGGGAGTCAGGAATAGACTCGGGACTCGATGTCCTCCTCACCCGCCGCAGCAGAAGATCCGAAGCCGGGAAGGGTCAGCGAGCGGGGTAGGTGGCAGGCCTACTGGGTCTGCGTGGGCGTCGCGGCGCTCACCATCCTCGACCTGTCGAAGGTCAACGTCGGGCTCCCTTCCATCGAGGAGTCGCTCGGCGCCGGCCCCACGGAGCTGCAGCTGATCGTCGCCGGCTACGCGCTGGCCTTCGGCCTCGCGCTCGTACCCGCCGGGCGGCTGGGCGACATCCGCTCCCGCCGGCTCATGTTCGTGCTCGGCCTCAGCCTGTTCACGCTGGCCAGCCTCGCGTGCGCGCTCGCGCCCAGCGTGGAGGTGCTCGTCGTTTCGCGCATCCTGCAGGGCGTGGCCGCCGGCATCCAGATGCCGCAGGTGCTCGGCCTCATCCAGCAGCTGTTCGAGCCGAAGGAGCGCGGCCGCGCGTTCGGGCTCTTCGGGGCCACCATCGGCATCTCCACGGCGTTCGGCCCCACGCTCGGCGGCCTGCTGATCGCCGTAGGCGGGCCGACCGACGGCTGGCGCCTGCTGTTCTGGATGAACATCCCGCTCGGCCTGATCGCCCTCCTGTTCGCCATCCGGCTGCTGCCGCACGGCCAGCGCCGCGACGCCGCGGCCATGCAGCTCGATCCCGTGGGCATCCTCCTGCTCGGGCTGGCCGTCTTCAGCCTCATGCTGCCGTTCCTGCTGACCACGGGTAGTCCGGAGGACGACCCGCGCCGCTGGTTCTGGCTGATCGGCTTCGCGGGCGCGACGGCGCTGTTCATCGCGTGGGAGCGGCACTACTCGGCGCTCGGCAAGTCGCCCGTGCTGCATTTCGGCCTCTTCGCCCGCGGGTCGTACCGCAACGGCATCCTGCTGGCCACGGCGTACTTCGGCGCCATTCCGGCGATCTTCCTGCTGACGACGCTCTACCTGCAGCAGGGCCTCGACATCGAGCCCGTGTTCGCCGGGATGGTGAGCATCCCGTTCGCGCTCGCCTCCGCAGTGAGCGCCTACATCAGCGGGCGGCTCGTCGACCGGCACGGCCGCAAGCTCGTGGTGCTCGGGCTGGTGATCGTGATCGCCGGGTTCGCCCTCGTGCTGCTGCTCGGCATCCTCACCCCGCCGGAGTACTCCCTCGTCGCCATGGCGGGCGGCATGTTCGTCGCCGGCGTCGGCGGCGGCATGGTCGTCTCACCCAACCAGACGCTCACGCTCGCGGAGGTGCCGGTGACCCAGGGTGGCGTCGCGGGATCCATGGCGCAGGTCGGGCAGCGCGTGGGCACGGCGATGGGCGTCGCCATTGCGACGTCGACCTTCTACGCCACGCTCTACAACGAGCGCGGCGGGCAGGAGCTCGCTGTGTACCACGACGGGTTCCGCAACGGCTTCCTCGTGGCGCTCGCGCTCATCTCCGTCGCCCTGCTCGTGGGTCTGCTCGATCTGCGGGCCCGCCGGGCTCGCCGACGCGCGACGGCCCCCCGCCCCGCCTGACGGACCGCAGGACACGCACTCATCGACCCGACGGGCGGCACCGGCCGACCGCCCGGCCGGAGTCAGGCCAGTTCGCGCAGGACCGCCTCGTGCAGCAGGCCGTTGCTCGCGAGCGCGCTGCCGTGCAACGGGCCCTCGTGCCCGTCCACGGAGGTGAACCGGCCGCCCGCCTCCTCGACGATCGGCACCAGCGCCGCCATGTCGTAGGGCTTCAGGTCGTACTCGCTCGCCACGTCGAGCAGCCCCTCGGCGAGGAGCATGTACGACCACATGTCGCCGTAGGCGCGCGTGCGCCACACCTTCCGCGAGAGCGCGATCAGGGCGTCGAGGCGCCCGGCCTCGTCCCACTGCTGCATGCTGCCGTAGCTGATCGATGCGTCGGCGAGGTCGCGCACGCCGGACACGGAGATGCGGCGCTCGTGCCGGCCGGTGGGGGAGCCGAGCGCATCGTCCACGTACGCGCCGAGACCCCGGGCCGCCCACCAGCGCTTGCCGAGGGCGGGCGAGCTCACGACGCCGACGACGGGTACCCGGTCGACGGCGAGCGCGACGAGGGTGCCCCAGACCGGAACACCGCGGAGGAAGTTCGCGGTGCCGTCGATGGGGTCGATGATCCACTGCCGGCGCGCGTCGCCCTGCGTGCCGTACTCCTCGCCCAGGATCGCATCGCCGGGCCGGGAGTCGGCGAGGGCGCCGCGGATGGCCCGTTCGACCGCCTGGTCCGCGTCCGTGACGTGGGTCGTGTCCGGCTTGGTGCTGACCACGAGGTCGACGGCGCGGAACCGGCTCCGGGTGATCTCGTCCGCCATGTCGGCGAGGTCGCGCGCGAGGCGGAGGTCGGACTGGAGCGAGTACAGGTGATCGGAGGCCACCTATGCACCCTATCGAGTGGCGGCGGCGGGGCCGGCTGTATCGGTCCGCTCGGTGACACCGGTCCGCAGCGTGCCGGCGGCGCAGGTCCGGCGGGCGGTCAGGACCGCAGCGTGCCGAGCAGCCGCTGCAGCGAGTCCAGGCGAGCGCGGCCCACGTCGCCGAGCTCGCCCTCCCCGACGCGCTCCATGATCGCGCAGTCCGGCGCGTCCGGCATGTGCGTGCAGCCGCGCGGGCAGTCCTCCGCGATCGCGTCGAGATCGGGGAACGACTTCAGCACGTTGGAGACGTCCACGTGGCCGAGGCCGAAGGACCGCACGCCCGGGGTGTCGATGATCCAGCCGCTCCGCTCGCCCTCGCGCATACGGAAGGACAGGGTCGACGACGACGTGTGCCTGCCGCGCCCGGTGACGGTGTTGACCCGACCGATCGCGCGGTGGGCGCCGGGGACGAGGGCGTTGACGAGCGTCGACTTGCCGACGCCCGAGTGCCCGACCGTGACGGTGGTGTGCCCGAGCAGGCGCTCGCGGATCTCGTCGACCGGCACGGCGCCCTCCGCGCTGCGGAACACCTCGATGTCGAGCCCGGCGAAGTTGCTCAGGAACTCCTCGGGGTCGGCCAGGTCGGTCTTGGTGATGCAGAGGAGCGGGGTGATGCCCGCGTCGAACGCGGCGACGAGGTAGCGGTCGACGAGCCGCGTACGCGGCTCGGGGTTCGCCGCGGCGACGACGATGAGCATCTGATCGGCGTTCGCCACGATCACGCGCTCGACGGCGTCCGTGTCGTCCGCGCTGCGTCGCAGCAGCGTCGTGCGGGGCAGGATGCGGACGATCCGGGAGAGGCTGCCCTCGGCGCCGCTCGTGTCGCCGACGAGCTCGACGACGTCGTTCGTCACGACGGAGTTCCGGCCGAGCTCGCGGGCCTTCGTGGCGGTCAGCTCGTGCTCCTCGGGAGTCCCCTCGCCCACGAGCACGCCGTACCGGCCGCGGTCCATGGTGGTGACACGGCCGGGGATGGCCCCCTCGTGCCCGGGCCGCGTCTTCGTGCGCGGTCGGTTCCCCTTGGGGTTCGGCCGGGTGCGCACGGCGGACTCGTCGTACTCCTCGTACTCGTCGTCCTCGTCGAGCCCCGTGAGCCAGCTCATCGCGCGGCGCCCCGTTCCGGCCGCATCACAGCAGGCTCAGCGGGTCGACGACGGCGGGGGTGCGCCCGAGGAGGGGGCCGAGCCACAGCTCCGGGAACTGGGGCAACGTCTTGGCCGTCGTGGCGATGTCGTCCACGAGCACGCCGTCGACCGCCAGGCCGAGGATCGCCCCGGCCGTGGCCATGCGGTGGTCCTCGTAGCTCCGCCAGGGCCCGCCGTGCAGCGGGGCGGGGGAGATCTCGAGCCCGTCATCGGTCTCGGTGACCGAGCCGCCGAGGCCGTTGATCTCGGTCGCGAGCGCGGCGAGTCGATCCGTCTCGTGGCCGCGGAGGTGGGCGATGCCGGTCAGGCGGGTGGGGGTGTCGGCAAGCGCCGCGACGGCGGCGACGGTGGGGGCGAGCTCGCTCGCGTTGTCCAGGTCGAGGCCGGTGATCCGGCCGGTGCCGGTGACCGTGAGGTCTCCCGCTCCGTGACCCGTCGGGGTGAACGAGGAGCGCCCTCCCATCCGTTCGAGGATGCCCGGCACCTCGCCGCCGACCTGGGTGGTGTGCTCGGGCCAGTTCTCGATCGTGACCGACCCGCCGGCGACGAGGGCGGCGGCGAGGAAGGGGGAGGCGTTGCTGAGGTCGGGCTCGATGGAGATGTCCCGCGCCCGGATCGGCGCGTGCGGCACGACCCAGGTGCCGGGCTCGGGCGACTCCACCGTCACCCCGCGCTCCGCGAGCGCGGCGATCGTCATCTCGATGTGCGCGATGCTCGGCAGGGACTCGCCGGTGTGCCGCAGGACGAGGCCGCGCTCGAAGCGCGGCGCGACCATGAGCAGGGCGGACACGAACTGGCTGGAGCTCGACGCGTCGATCTCCAGCTCGCCGCCCTCGACGGCGCCCGTGCCGTAGAGGCTGAACGGCAGGGTGCCCCGGCCGTCGTCGTTCACGTCGACGCCGAGCGCCCGGAGCGCCTGGACCGTGGTGCGCATGGGGCGGCGCCGCGCCGACGGGTCGCCGTCGAACGTGACGGGACCGAGCGCAAGCGCCGCGAGCGGCGGGAGGAAGCGCATGACGGTGCCGGCGAGGCCGCAGTCGATCGACGTGCCGCCCTCGAGGGCGCCGGGGGTGACCACGAGGTCCGGGCCGTACGCACCCGTACCCTGCTCCTCCGCGATGCCGACGCCGAGGGCCTTCAGCCCCTGCACCATGAGGGCGGTGTCGCGCGAGTGCAGCGGCGCGCGGAGGCGGGAGGGCCCGTCCGCGAGGGCGGAGAGCACGAGCTCGCGATTGGTCAGGCTCTTCGACCCGGGAATCTGCAGGCGGGCGTTCAGCGGGCCGGTCGCGACCGGCGCCGCCCACGGTCCGTCGTCGTCGCCCACGATCTCGCCGTTCGCCCCGTCGTCGTAGGGATTGAACTGCGGTCCGGAATACCTGAATATCTCCATCGGTTGCTAACACTACCGGCCCGGAACAATCGGATCGGGGAAAGGAGAAGTGTGCTCGCGACGATGACGGCCTCAGCCGACACGGACGTGTCGAAGCTAGAATTGCTGCTGATGACTACCAGTGACGAGAGCGCTTCTGCAGACGCCCCGAACGAGACGGTGCTGCCCGACAACCGTGCGCTCTTCGAGGAGCAGGCTCTGCCCTACCTCGATCAGCTGTACGCCGCCGGGTTGCGCATGACCCGGAACCCCGCGGACGCCCAGGACCTGGTGCAGGAGACCTTCGTGAAGGCCTACTCCGCGTTCGGGCAGTTCCAGCAGGGCACGAACCTGAAGGCGTGGCTGTACCGCATCCTCACCAACACGTTCATCAACACCTATCGCAAGAAGCAGCGCGACCCCTACAGCGGCACCATCGACGAGCTCGAGGATTGGCAGCTGGGCGGTGCGGAGTCGGCGACGTCGACCTCCACCCGCTCGGCGGAGGCCGAGGCCATCGATCACCTGCCGGACACCGCGGTCAAGGATGCGCTGCAGTCCATCCCCGAAGACTTCCGACTGGCCGTGTACCTCGCGGACGTCGAAGGCTTCTCCTACCAGGAGATCGCCGACATCATGAAGACGCCGGTCGGCACCGTGATGAGCCGCCTTCACCGCGGTCGTCGCCTTCTTCGGGACAAGCTCACCGACTATGCCAAGGAGCGCGGCGTGCGTGTGCACGCTCCCGTATCCAAGCGCCTCACTGGAGTGAAGAAATGACCGACTGCGGCTGTGACAAGGCCAAGAAGGACCTCGAGGAGTACCTCCACCACGAACTCCGCAAGGAGGACGCGGCGGACATCCGCGAGCACATGGAGAACTGCCCCGACTGCATGGCCGAGCTCCGTGTGGGCGAGGTGCTGACCGAGGTCGTGCAGCGCGCGTGCAAGGAGACGGCTCCCGAGGACCTGCGGGTCCAGGTGCTGAGCACTCTGCGCACCATGCAGAGCGCCCACTGACCCACGTCCCGGCGGAAGTCCCGACGACGGCGTCGGGGAGGGCTGCGGGCTGCGATAGGTTTCTGCAGTGACCAATGCCATCGAACCGCTCGGCGTTCCCTCTGACGGGGACCTCGAGGTCATCGTCGAACTGCTCGCCCTTCTCGGCTACGAGGCCACGACCGACCAGGTCGCCCGCCGCATCGCCCGCATGAAGGCCGACGCCGGTCACGAGAACTGGGTCGTGCGCAACGGCTCCGGCGAGATCGTCGGCCTCGCCGGCGGCCAGCTGATGTGGGGCTTCAACGACGACGCCCCGCAGGCCCAGCTCATCATCCTCGTCGTGCGTGAGGGCAGCCACGGCGTCGGCATCGGGTCCGACCTCGTGCTGCACTTCGAGAAGTGGGCGCGGGCGCAGGGCGCGATCCGCTTCTACGCGACGTCCGCCGCCGCCGTCGACAGCGTCTCGCGGTTCTACGCCCGCCGCGGCTACCACGCCGCGGGCCTGCGCTTCTTCAAGCTGGGTTAGGGCGCGGGCTCCGCGCTCCCCGCGCCGGCGGGCTTCGGCCTGCCCGCGCCCGGGTGCAGGTGCGCGCGCTCCCCGTCGTGGTCGAAGATCGTCAGGATCTCCACGGGGCCGCCGTGTGCCCGGATGGCGTGCGGCACCATGGTGGAGAACTGCGCCGCGTGCCCCGCCTGCACGAGGATCGTCCGCTCGCCGAGCCGCAGCTCCGCGGTGCCCGAGAGCACCGTGAACCAGTCGTGCCCCGGATGCACGCCGAGCTCGTGCTGCGTCGTGCGCTCCGGGGTGATGCGCATCTTCGACACGGTCACGCCGTTCAGCGCGCCCTCGCGGGAGAGCAGCCAGGTCGTGAGCCCGGGAACGGACTCCGGCTCGGGCCGGATCACGACGTCCTCCTCCTCGGCGGACTCGATGAGGTCGTCCAGGGTCGTGCCGAGCGCCCGGGCGATGGGCACGAGCTGATCGAGCGCGATCCGGCGGTGGCCCGTCTCGATGCGGCTCAGCGTCGACGGGCTGAGGAAGCAGCGCGCCGCGAGGGCGTCGAGGGACCAGCCCCGGCCGATGCGCAGTCCGCGGATGCGCTGCCGGATCAGGGCGTCCAGATTCGTCTCTTGCGTCATACGCAATAGTGTATGCGTCTCGCGCAGTGCTGATCTACCGTGGAGGCATGACGCATTCCCCCTCCTCGCCGCACCGGACGACTCGCGAGTACGCCGGCGATCGAGGGCACGCTCACCCTGAGGCCCACGAGTCGGGAGCGCTCGTGGAGCTGCTCGACCTGGACGCTGCGGTCCTCGGCTCCTACCTCGGCGAGGCGATGCACTGGCTCTCCTCGCTCGTCGCCGGGCAGCCCCGGACGATCGTCGACCTCGGCGCCGGTACCGGCGTCGGCGCTCTCGCGCTGGCGCGCCACTTCCCGTCGGCCGACGTGATCGCCCTCGACCGCTCGGCCGAGATGCTGCGCCGGGTCGAGGAGGCCGCCCGGGGCACCGCCCCCGCGGCCCGGATCCGCACCGTTCAGGCGGACGTCGATGCCGGCTGGCCCGCGCTCGGGCCCGTCGACCTGGTCTGGTCGTCCTCCGCGCTGCACGAGGTCGCCGACCCGGGGCGGGTGCTGCGGAACGTGCGCGACGCCCTCCGCCCCGGCGGGCTGGTCGTCCTCCTCGAGCTCGACGGACCCGCACGCGTCGCCTTCGGGCCCGACAGCGTGGTGGACGCCGGCTGGGAGGCGCGCCTGCGGGAGGCCGAGGCGGCCATCCGCGGGGACACGCACGCCGACTGGCGGGTGCCGCTCGAGGACGCGGGCCTCGCGCTCGTCGACGCGCGCTCGTTCGCCGTCGAGGTGGGGCCGGGGTCGCCGGACGCCGACCGGTACGCGCTCCTCTCCCTCGAGCACTTCCGCCCGGCGCTGCACGACCGGCTCAGCCCGCCGGACCTCGCCGCCCTCGACGCGCTGCTCGCCCGGCGGGACGCCGATGCGCCGCTCCCGTCCGGCGGAGTCCGGATCCGTACGTCGCGGACCGCCTGGGTCGCCCGCCGGCCCTGACCGGTACCCACCGCATCCCCACATCCCCTCGTCCCGCATCCCTCAGGAGGAATCCCATGAACGCACCACTCAGCACCGGCACCGGCACCGGCACCGGCACCGACGTCATCGTGATCGGCGGCGGCCCGGCCGGCCTCGCCGCCGCCGTCACGCTCGCCCGCTCGCTCCGCTCCGTCGTCGTGGTCGACGCCGGCGAGCCGCGCAACGCGCCCGCCGCCGGCGCGCACAACCTGCTCGGCCGGGAGGGGGTGCCGCCGCTCGAGCTCCTTGCGGCGGGGCGCGCCGAGGCCGAGGGCTACGGGGCGACGGTCCTGCCGGGACGGGCCGTCGCGGCACGGGCGGTCCAGGGCGGCATCGAGGTGCACCTCGCCGACGGAACGACTCTCCGGGCCCGCCGTCTGCTGCTCGCCTCCGGGCTGGTCGACGAGCTGCCGGACCTGCCGGGGATCCGGCCGCTGTGGGGGAGGAGCGTGCTGCACTGCCCGTTCTGCCACGGCTGGGAGGTTCGCGGCCGCCGGATCGGCGTGCTCGGCAGCATCCCGCAGAGCATCCACCAGGTGCTCCTGTTCCGCCGGCTGAGCGACGACGTCACCCTGTTCCTGCACACCATGCCGGAGCCGGACGACGAGGCCTGGGAGCAGCTCGCCGCTCTCGGCGTCCGCGTGGTGCGGGGCACGGTCCGCGAGCTGCGGGCCGAGGGCGACGCCCTCCGCTCCGTCGTCCTCGAGGACGGGCACGAGTTCGAGCAGGACGCCCTCGTCGTCGCCCCGCGCTTCGTCGCCCGTGGGGAGCTCTACGAGCAGCTCGGCGGCACCCTGACCCGGCAGCCGACCGGGGTGTTCCTCCCGGCCGCCCCCGGCGGGCGCACCGATGTGCCCGGCGTGTGGGTGGCGGGCAACTCCGCCGATCTCACCGCCACGGTCGCCGTGTCCGCGGCCGCGGGCGCCACCGCGGGCGCCGGCATCCACGGCGAGCTCATGATGGAGGACGTCGCCGCGGCGGTGCAGGCGCGGCGCGCCCCGTTCTCCGCGGCCGCGGAGGCGCTGCAGGCGCGGCGCGTGCAGGGCGACCGCAGGCACGGCATCGATCCCGCCGTCCTCTCCCGCTGACCCCTGCGCAGCCGCAGGCGCCACAACGACGACGGAGCCGGGTTCCCTCGGGGACCCGGCTCCGTCGTCGTCGATGTCTGGCTGCTAGCCCAGCGCGCGGTTGATCAGCTGCTCCTGCTCGCGGCCGTGCCGCTTCGCGGAACCGGCGGCGGGGGAGGCGGCAGCGGGGCGGGAGACGACCTTCAGGTCGCGGCCGCCGAGCGCCTTGGTCCCCTCCATGCACATGAACGGCCAGGCGCCCTGGTTCTCCGGCTCCTCCTGCACCCAGACGAGCTCGGCGTTCGGGTACTGGTCGACGACCTTCTTCAGCTGGTCGGCGGGCAACGGATAGAACTGCTCCATCCGCACGAGGGCGACGGAGGTGTCCTGACGCTTCTCGAGCTCGCCGAGCAGGTCGTAGTGCAGCTTGCCGGCGTGCAGCAGCACGCGGCGCACGTCGCCCTTGTCCGGGACGCGGCGGTCGTCAAGCACGGGCTCGAAGCGGCCGCTCGTGAAGTCCGCGACCCCGCTGGTCGCGCCGCGCAGGCGGAGCATCGCCTTCGGGGTGAACACGATGAGGGGGCGGCGCGGCCGGGCGTACGCCTGGCGGCGCAGCAGGTGGAAGTACGACGCGGGCGTCGAGGGCCGGGCCACGGTCATGTTGTTCTCCGCGCACAGCTGCAGGTAGCGCTCGATGCGGCCGGACGAGTGGTCGGGTCCCTGGCCCTCGTAGCCGTGCGGCAGCAGCAGCACGACGGAGGAGCGCTGGCCCCACTTCTGCTCCGCGGAGGAGATGAACTCGTCGATGATCGTCTGCGCGCCGTTGGCGAAGTCGCCGAACTGGGCCTCCCACAGCACGAGGGCGTCGGCCCGCTCCACCGAGTAGCCGTACTCGAAGCCCATGGCCGCGTACTCGCTGAGCAGCGAGTCGTAGACCCAGAACTTCGCCTGCTTCTCGGACAGGTTGGCGAGCGGGAGGAACTCCTGCCCGTTCTGCCGGTCGTGCAGCACGGCGTGACGCTGCACGAACGTGCCGCGTCGGGCGTCCTGGCCGACGAGCCGCACGGGCGTGCCCTCGACGAGCAGCGAGCCGATCGCGGCGAGCTCGCCGAACGCCCAGTCGACGCCGCCGTTGCGGCTCATGTCGACGCGCTTGCGCATGAGCGCCTGCAGCTTCGGGTGGATGGTGAAGCCCGCGGGCGGGTTCTCGTGCGCGTCGCCGATGGCGGCGAGCAGGGACTCGGCGATGGCGGTGCTCTCGGGCTCGCCCGAGGCGTCGTCCTGCTGCGAGTCGGGGCGCTCCAGGTCCGCGATAGCGCCGTCGTCCCCGACGGTGATCGGGATGGACGCCGTCTGCGCGGCGTGCGTCTCCGCGAAGGCGCGCTCGAGGCGGTCCTGGAAGTCGCGGTGCGCGGCCTCGTACTCGTCCTGGGTGATGTCGCCACGGCCGACGAGCGCCTCGGTGTAGAGCTTGCGCACGGAGCGCTTCGCCTCGATGAGGTTGTACATCAGCGGCTGCGTCATCGACGGGTCGTCGCCCTCGTTGTGCCCGCGCCTGCGGTAGCAGATGAGGTCGACGACGATGTCGCGCTTGAACTCCTGGCGGTAGCGGAACGCGAGGTTCGCCACCCGGGCCACGGCCTCGGGGTCGTCGCCGTTCACGTGCAGCACGGGCGCCTGGATGCTCTTGGCGATGTCCGTCGAGTACACGGACGAGCGGGACTCGGTCGGGGGAGTGGTGAAGCCGACCTGGTTGTTGATGACGATGTGCACCGTGCCGCCGGTGCGGTACGCGCGCAGCTGGGAGAGCTGCAGCGTCTCGAACACCACGCCCTGTCCGGCCATGGACGCGTCGCCGTGGATGAGGATCGGCAGCACGGGGAAGGAGCCGACCGGCTTGCGGTCCTGCTTGGCCCGCACGATGCCCTCGAGCACGCCGTTGACGGCCTCGAGGTGGGAGGGGTTCGCCGCGAGGTACACCGGCATCTCCTCGCCGTTGGCCCCGCGGAAGATGCCCTCGGTGCCGAGGTGGTACTTCACGTCGCCGGAGCCCTGGACCGTGCGCGGGTCCTGCGTGCCCTCGAACTCGCGGAAGATCTGGCCGTACGTCTTGCCCGCGATGTTCGTGAGCACGTTCAGGCGGCCGCGGTGCGCCATGCCGATGGCGGCCTCGTCGAGGCCCTCCTCGGCGGCGGCCTGCAGCATGGTGTCGAGCAGCGAGATGGTGGACTCGCCGCCCTCGAGGCTGAACCGCTTCTGGCCGACGTACTTCGTCTGCAGGAACGTCTCGAAGGCCTCGGCCTCGTTGAGCTTGCCCAGGATGCGCATCTGCTCGTCGTGGGTCGGCTTCGTGTAGGGCACCTCGAGGCGCTCCTGGAACCACTTCCGCTGCGCCGGGTCCTGGATGTGCATGTACTCGATGCCGGTCGTGCGGCAGTAGGAGTCGCGGAGCACCCCGAGGATGTCGCGCAGCGCCGCCTGGCGCTTGCCGCCGAAGCCCGCGGTGACGAACTCGCGGTCGAGGTCCCAGAAGGTCAGCCCGTGGGTCTCGATGTCGAGGTCCGGGTGGCTGCGCTGGCGGTACTCGAGCGGGTCGACGTCGGCCATCAGGTGGCCGCGCACGCGGTACGCGTTGATCAGCTCGTGCACGCGCGCCGTCTTGTTGATGCGCTCGGAGAGGTCGACGTGAATGTCCGGCGCCCAGCGGATCGGGGTGTAGGGGATGCGCAGCGCGGCGAAGATGTTCTCGTAGAAGTCGCGCTTGCCGGTGAGCAGCTCGTGCACGACCTTGAGGAACTCGCCCGAGCCCGCGCCCTGGATGACGCGGTGGTCGTAGGTCGAGGTGAGGGTGATCGTCTTGCCGATGGCCAGCTCGTTCAGGGTCTGCTGCGACGCGCCCTGGAACTCGGCCGGGTACTCGAGGGCCCCGGCGCCGATGATCGAGCCCTGTCCGCGCATGAGGCGCGGCACGGAGTGCACCGTGCCGATGCCGCCCGGGTTCGTGAGCGAGATCGTGGTGCCCTGGAAGTCCTCGGCGGTGAGCTTGTTGTTGCGGGCCTTGCGGACCAGCTCCTCGTACGCGGAGAGGTACTCGCCGAAGGTCATGGTGTCGGCACGCTTGATGCTCGGCACGAGCAGGGCGCGGGTGCCGTCCGGCTTCGGGATGTCGATCGCGAGGCCGAGATTCACGTGGGCGGGTGCGACGACCGACGGCTTGCCGTTGACCTCGTCGTAGTAGACGTTCTGGCTCGGGAAGTCCTTCAGCGCCTGCACGAGCGCCCAGCCGATGAGGTGGGTGAAGGACACCTTGCCGCCGCGGGCGCGCTTCAGGTGGTTGTTGATGACGATGCGGTTGTCGATCATCAGCTTCGCCGGCACGGTGCGCACGCTCGTCGCGGTCGGGATGGTGAGGCTGGCGTCCATGTTGGTCGCGAGGCTCTTCGCCATGCCGCGCAGCGGCATGACGACGTCCTCGGCGACGGGCGCGGCCTGCTCGGCCGTCGACTTCTTCTGCGTCGTCGAGGGCGCCTCGGCCGGGATCGGCTGGGCCTTCGCCGCGACGGACGTCGTGCGGGCCGTCGGCTGGTTCGGCGTCACGGGCGCCACCTGCTCGTTGGCGGTGGCCGCGGCGGACGCGGCAGCCCCGGCGTTGCCGGCGACGGGGCCGTCGGTGGCCGTATCGGGGGCGACCTCGACCGGGATCTGCGGCTCGACGTCGCTGTCGATCTCGGTCTCGCGGCGCGTGGTGTCCTCACTCGCGCCGGTCGCGACGTTCCCCTCCTTGCCCGAGGGGGCGTCCGCGGGAGCGCCGGTGGCCGTGGTGGCGGCGGGGTCGGTGGCGGCGCTCGGCGGTGCCGGCGTGTCTGCCGTCGCACCCGCCCCGCCGTCGCCTGTGTCGCCGGCGTCTTCGCCAGCGTCCGACGCCATGGCGGCGTCATGGTCCTGCGGCGTGTAGTTCTCGAGGATCGGCCACCACGACCGGTCGACGGAGTTCCTGTCCACCGTGAAACGCTCGTACATCTCGTCCACGAGCCACTCGTTCACACCGAACTCGGCGGCGGTGGCATCCTCTGTTCCGGTCCCGGTCAATTGGCTCGACACAGCCGCTCGCCCACTCTCTCGCTTCGTTAATCCCGGTGAACGGATCAGCCCTGATCCGCCCCACTGTCTCCAACTGACAAGCCTAAACCTTCCAGCAAAGGCGCCTCGCCCGGAACGTCCAGGAAGTCCAGGAAGTAGCGTGGGATCCATGCGGTTCTATGAGACCAAGCCCCGGCACGACCTCACGTACTCGGACGTCTTCCTCGTCCCCAGCCACTCGGACGTCGGGAGCAGGCTGAACGTCTCGCTGGCGCCGAACGACGGCACGGGCGCGCAGATCCCGATCGTGTCCGCCAATATGAATTCGGTCACGGGACCGCGTCTCGCGGCGTCGCTCGCCCGTCGCGGCGGCCTCGGCGTGCTGCCGCAGGACATGCACCTGCAGGACCTCGACGCCGCGATCCGGTGGGTCAAGGACCAGCCCGTCGCCTACGACACGCCGCTGATCCTCCGGCCGGACGAGACCGTGGCCACCGCGCTCACGAAGCTGCCCGCCGTGCCCGGCCACGGCATCGTGCTGCACGACGAGCGCGACCGGTACGTCGGCTGCATCGAGGCGTCCCGGCTCGGCACCGCCCTGCCGGACGCGCGCCTCGGCGACCTGCTGCACGGCCCGCTGACCGCGCTGGACGCCGACGACGTCACGACCGCGCGCGACGCCTTCCGGCTGATGACCGACGCCGGGGTCGACTTCGCCCCCGTGCTGCACCACGGCCAGGTCATCGGCACGCTGAGCCGCAAGAGCGCGCTCCGCTCGACGCTGTACGCGCCCGCCGTCGACGCGTCCGGCCGCCTGCTCGTCGCGGCCGCGGTCGGCATCAACGGCGACGTCGCCGCCAAGGCGAAGGCCCTCGCGTCCGCGGGCGTCGACGTGCTCGTGCTCGACACGGCACACGGCTACCAGCGCGGCATGCTCGACGCGATCGCCGCGGTGAAGGCGCTCGGCCTGCCGCACCCCATCGTCGCGGGCAACGTGGTGACCGCGGAGGCGGTGACGGCACTCGTCGAGGCGGGCGCGGACATCCTCAAGGTCGGCGTCGGCCCCGGCGCCATGTGCACGACCCGCATGATGACCGCGGTCGGCCGCCCGCAGTTCTCGGCCGTGCTCGAGACGGCGGAGGCCGCCCGCGCGGCCGGCGCCTCCGTCTGGGCGGACGGCGGCGTGCGCTACCCGCGGGACGTGGCGCTCGCGCTGGCCGCGGGGGCGGCGTCCGTGATGGTCGGCTCCTGGTTCGCCGGAACGATCGAGGCGCCCGGCGTCATCGTGACCGACGACGACGGCAGGCACTACAAGGAGAGCTGGGGCATGGCCTCGACCAAGGCGGTGCAGGAGCGCTTCGGCCGGCTGGACCCCTACGAGCTCGCCCGCAAGACGCTGTTCGCCGAGGGCATCTCGAGCTCCCGCATCTACCTCGACCCGCAGCGCCCGTCCATCGAGGACCTGCTCGACATGATCACCTCGGGCGTGCGCAGCTCCTTCACCTACGCGGGCGCGTCCAGCGTCGAGGAGTTCCACGAGCGGGCGCTCGTCGGCATCCAGTCGGCCGCGGGTTACGAGGAGGGCAAGGCGCTGCCGGTCTCCTGGTGAGCGTCGCCCGGCTCCCGTCCTTGGTGTCACCGGCGTCCCGTCGGAGGGGCGGTGGGGGCGGCTTCTCAGCCGGGGCATGACTACACTGGGCCGAATAATGGACGACCCTCCTCCCAGTACGACGGCGCCGTTCCGATCGGCGCCACGCCCCTCCCGTCTTCCCCTCTTCCCGGTGATCCCGTCGGGAGGCCGCCATGTATGAGTGGATCCTGCTCGGCGTCGGCCTCCTGCTCACCGTCGGCACCGGCTTCTTCGTCGCGTCCGAGTTCGCGCTCGTCAACCTCGACCGCTCGGACCTCGAGGCGCGCGAGGCCCGCGGCGAAAAGGGCCTCGGCCCGACCATCGGTGCTCTGCGCATCACCTCGACGCACCTCTCGAGCGCCCAGCTCGGCATCACCCTGACGACGTTGCTCACCGGCTACACCATGGAGCCCGCGATCAGCACGCTGCTCCGCGCGCCCATGGAAGCGCTCGGCGTGCCCGAGGCCGTGCTGCCCGGGATCGGCACGGTGCTCGCGATCGTCATCGCGACCCTGCTGTCCATGGTGATCGGCGAGCTCGTGCCCAAGAACTTCGCCCTCGCGCTTCCCCGGCACACCGCGAAGATCGTCATCCCGTTCCAGGTGCTGTTCACCACGGTCTTCAAGCCCGCGGTGCTGCTGCTCAACAACAGCGCGAACGGCATCCTCCGCCTCCTCGGCATCGAGCCGAAGGAGGAGCTCTCCGGCGCCCGCACGGCCGAGGAGCTGTCCTCCCTCGTACGCCGCTCCGCTATGGAGGGGCTGCTCGAGGCCGACACGGCCGTGCTGCTCGACCGCACCCTGATGTTCAGCGCGCACACCGCGGCCGACGTCATGACGCCCCGCCTGCGTGTGGCCACCGTCGAGCGCGGCGACTCCGCCCAGGACGTGATCGACCTCGCGAAGAGCACCGGCTACTCCCGCTTCCCGGTGGTCGACCACGACGTCGACGACATCGTCGGCCTCGTGCACGTGAAGCAGGCGGTCGCCGTGCCGCGCGCCAAGCGCTCGCTCGTGCCCGCCTCCGCCCTGCAGACCGAGCCCGTGCGGGTTCCCGAGACCATGAAGCTCGACTCCATGCTCGGCGAGCTGCGCGGCCGGGGCTACCAGATGGCCATCGTCGTCGACGAGTACGGCGGCACCGCCGGAGTCGCGACGCTCGAGGACCTCGTCGAGGAGCTCGTCGGCGAGCTCATGGACGAGCACGACCGCGCGCGGGCCGACGTCGTCAGCGGCCGCGGCTACACCACGTTCCCCGGCATGCTGCGGCCCGACGAGCTGCTCGACCGTGCCAACATCACCGTGCCGGAGGACGGGCCCTACGAGACGGTCGCCGGCTTCGTGATGAGCGCGGTCGGCCGTCTGCCCGTCGTGGGCGACGAGGTCGAGGTCGAGGGCGGAACCCTCCGCGTCGAGCGCCTGGACGGGCGGCGCATCGACCGCATCCGCTTCACGCCGACGCCGACCCCGCCGGAGAACGACCGGCCCATGGACGAGCTGGCCGCCGAGGTCAAGCGACGCAGGGAGGAGTCCCGTGGATAGCTACTGGGGCGGCCTCGCCGCACTCGTCGTCCTGCTCGCGCTCAACGCCTTCTTCGTCGGCGCCGAGTTCGGCGTCATCTCCGCGCGCCGGTCGCAGATCGAGCCGCGGGCCGACGCGGGCAGCAAGGCCGCGAAGACCACGCTCTGGGCCATGGAGCATGCGACGCTCATGCTGGCCACGAGTCAGCTGGGCATCACGGTCTGCTCGCTGCTCATCCTGAACGTCTCCGAGCCGGCGATTCACCACCTGCTGGAGATCCCGCTGTCGCTCACGCCGCTGTCCGAGGAGGTCATCTCCACGGTCGCGTTCGTCATCGCGCTGCTGCTCGTGTCGTTCCTGCACGTCGTGCTCGGCGAGATGGTGCCGAAGAACATCTCGTTCTCGGTGCCGGATCGCGCCGCGCTGATCCTCGCGCCGCCGCTCGTCTGGGTCGGCCGGGTGTTCAAGCCGATCATCGTGCTGCTGAACGCCACGGCGAACGCCGTGCTGCGCCTGTTCCGCGTCGAGCCGAAGAACGAGGCGGCGAGCGCGTTCACCATCGACGAGGTGGCGAACATCGTCGACCAGTCGACGCGCGAGGGCGTGCTCGAGGACGCGGCGGGCGCGCTCACCGCGGCCTTCGAGTTCACCAACAAGCGGGTGAACGACGTGACGATCGACCTCCACAAGCTCATCGGCCTGCCGGAGTCCGCGACCCCCGCGCAGGTGGAGGCCGCGGTCGCGCGCAACGGGTTCTCGCGCTACGTGCTCGTGAACGACGAGGGCGAGCCGGTGGGCTACCTGCACCTCAAGGACGTCATCGACCTGGACGACGAGGACGAGTTCGACGAGCCGGTGCCCGCCAAGCGCGTGCGCCAGCTCGTGTCGATCTACGAGGGGACCGAGCTCGAGGACGCCCTGGCGACCATGCGCCGATCGGGCGCCCACCTCGCCCGCAGCTTCGACCAGGACGGCCGCACCACGGGCGTCGTGTTCCTCGAGGACATCATCGAGGAGCTGGTCGGCGAGGTGCAGGACGCGACCCGCCGCTCCTGACCCGCCCCCCGGCTTCCGCTCCGTTTCGGCCGGCCTCCTGTTCCGGATTCAGGCTGAAAACGCGACACGCCGCATCCCGGGGGGCCGGGATGCGGCGTGTCGCAGCTGAGCCTGAATCCGGAACGGGTCCGGGGCGCTCAGCGGGTGCGGGCAAAGGGGCGGGGAAGGGGCGGATGCGGGTCAGGACGCCCACTTCGCGCGGGTGTACTGGGCGGGCCAGTAGTCCAGGTCCGCGCCGAGCTCGTGCGCCGCGCGCAGTGGGAAGTGCGGGTCGCGGAGCAACTCCCGGGCCATCATGACGACGTCCGTCGCGCCCGAGGAGACGAGGTCCTCCGCCTGCTGAGCGGTCGTGATGAGGCCGACGGCGCTGACGGGCACGCCCGCGTGCTCGCTCACGTACGTGGCGAACGGCACCTGATAGCCGGGGGAGAGCGGGATGGGCGCGGACACGTTGCCGCCCGTGGAGATGTCGAAGAAGTCCGCGCCGGCCTCGCGGGACCAGCCGGAGACGACGGCGGTCTGCTGCTCGTCCCAGCCGCCCTCGGACCAGTCGGTCGCGGAGAAGCGCACGAGCAGCGGCATGTCCTCGCCGATCTCGGCGCGGACGGCGGTGATCACCCGCAGCAGCAGGCGGGCGCGGTTCTCCAGGCTCCCGCCGTACTCGTCGGTGCGCTCGTTGCTCAGCGGGGAGAGGAACTGGTGCAGGAGGTAACCGTGCGCGGCATGAATCTCGACCGTGTCGAAGCCCGCCTCGACGGAGCGCCGCGCCGCGGACGCGAAGTCCGCCACGACGGCGTCGATGCCGTCCGCGTCGAGCGCGACGGGCACGTCGTAGCCCGGGAAGGCGACGGCGGACGGGCCGACGGTCTGCCAGCCGCCCTCGGCGACGGGTACGGTGCCGTGGCCGCCCGTCGAGTAGGTGGACGCCTTCCGGCCCGCGTGCGCGAGCTGGATGCCGATGGGGCTGCCCTGCGAGTGCGCGAAGTCGATCACGGGGCGCCACGCGTCGCGCTGCCTGTCGTTCCAGATGCCGGTGTCCTCCGGCGAGATGCGCCCCTCGGGGCTGACGGCGGTCGCCTCCGTGAGGATGAGGCCCGCGCCGCCCTTGGCGAACGACCCGAGGTGCACGAGATGCCAGGCCGTCGGCACGCCGTCCCGCTGGTGCACCGAGTACTGGCACATGGGCGCGACCCAGAGGCGGTTGCGCAGCGTCAGCGACCGGAGGGTGATGGGGGTGAACAGGGCGGGAGTGGGCATGCAGGCTCCTTGGGCTGGGTCGGCCGCGCGACCCGGCGTGCCCGGGGTCCGTCGCTCAGGCGGCGGAGTGGGCGACGAGGAACTCGCGCAGGCCGTCGGCGGTGACGAACACGTGCCCGGCGATGCCGACCGATCCGGCCCCGGCCACGTTCTCTTCCTTGTTGTCTACGAAGAGCGCGCGGTCCGCCGTTATTCCCAGCTCGCCGAGCACGAGCGTGAAGATGGCGGGGTCCGGCTTCAGGAGATCGAGCTCCGCGCTCACGAAGACGCGCTCGAAGAAGCGGGCCATCGGTCCGTGCCGGAAGTAGCTGCCGTAGTCGAAGCCGGCGTTCGAGAGCAGGGCGAGGCGGGTGCCGCCCTCGTGCAGCTCGTACAGGACGTCGAAGACGTCGGTGTTGACGCTCAGCCAGCTGCGGAAGTCCGCGACCCAGAGCGCGTGGATGCGCGCCGGCGGCCACGTCGCCCCGAGGCGCCGGCCCATCCGGCCCCAGTACTCCGCCGCATCGATGCGACCCTGGTCGAGCAGCCCGCGGTCGCGCCAGTACTCGGGCCAGAACGCGTCGGCGTGCACGGCGGCGAGCTGGAGCAGTTCGGCACGGTCCGCGGCGCTCGGGCCGTGCGAGATGACCTCCCCGTAGTCGAACAGCACGACGCGGTCGGGGATGCGCAGGGTCACGGATTCAACCTATCGTGAGCGTCATGACGCACTCCGGTTCCGCCGCAGATCCCCGCACCGCCCGCGACGCGGGGGCGACGGACCGGTGAGCGGCGCCGACTGGCGGTCCTGGTCCGAGGCGGACGCGCGGGCCGACCTCCGGCCGCCCGTGCCGGGCGACGACAAGTACACCCGCGGCGTCGTGGGCATTCGAACGGGATCGGCGATGTATCCGGGCGCCGCGGTGCTCGGAGTGGAGGCGGCGGCGCGCGCCGGCGCGGGGATGGTGCGCTATCTCGGCCCCGACCGCGCGGCCGATCTCGTGCTGCAGCGGCGGCCCGAGGCGGTGACCGCGGACGGCCGCGTGCAGGCGTGGGTGCTCGGCTCCGGCATGGACGCGAAGACCCGCACCGACGAGGCGACCGAGGGGCTGCTGCGCGCGCTGGGCCAGGGGGTGCCGACCGTGCTCGACGCGGGCGCGCTCGACCTCGTCGACCGGGTGATCGGCCCCGCCGTCATCACGCCGCACTACCGGGAGCTCGCGACCGTGCTCACCGCGGCGGGGGAGGACGTGACGGCGGAGGACATCGCCGCGGACGCACCCGGCTGGGCCGAGCGCGCCGCGGAGAGGCTGGGCGTGACCGTGCTGCTCAAGGGCCACACGACGTACGTCGTCGGGCCCGAGACCCGCATCCGGGTGCTCGCCGGGCCGGCCTGGCTGGCCACGGCGGGCTCCGGCGACGTGCTCGCCGGGATCCTGGGCGCCCTCGTGGCGGCGGCGAGCGACCGCATCGCCGCGGACCCCTCCGCGCTCGCCCGCGTGTCGGCATCCGCGGCGCTCGTGCACGGGCGGGCGGGCGTGCGCGCGTCGGCGGGCGGCCCGCTCGTCGCCCTCGACATCGCCGCGGCGACCCCGCCCGTGATCGCCGCCCTGCTCGGAAGCGGATGACGTCTCCCGGGTAGGGCGGGCGGGGGAATCCGGTGGCCGAGGATCTCCGGGAGGAACGGGCATGAGTAGGGTGATTGCGAGCAAGAAGGTGGACGAATGGGCAAACTCACGTACGACTCGCACCTCACGGTGGAGTTCGACGACCGTCTCCTCGCTCACCTGCAGGTCGTGATCGGCATGAAGCTGCGTCGCGGCGAGTCCTTCTACTTCAGCTGGCGCGACGACCCCAAGGCGGGCGACGGGCGCAGCACGATCTGGATCCAGGACAGCGTGCCGCTCTACTACCGCTACTACGGTGGGAAACCGCCCGCCCTGAACCGGCTCTGGATCGAAGCGCTCCTCGCGACCGCGAACACGGCGACCGGCCTGCAGATCGTGCGCGAGCCCGCCGGCGGCGCACATGGGACCGAGGGAGACCTGCGACACGCGTCGAGATCGTCTACGACAGCCAGCTGTACTCCATCGGCAACCGCGATGCCGCCTCCGTCCGCGCCGAGATCGAGGAGGCGCTGCGGTCGGGATCGCTCCACTGGCTCGAGGTGCAGCGCGGCGAGGGCGAGTACACGCCCGCGCACCTGCTGATCGCGCCCGGCGTCTCGTTCGCCGTGACCCAGGCGCTCACGGGCGGCACGTCGCCGCTCACCGAGGACTGAGACCGCCCGAAGCGAGCCCGCCGGGGTGACCCCCGGGTATCGCTCCCTCCGGACCGGGGCTAGGAGGCGTCGGCCGAGATGTGCGGCGCGCCCGGCTCGTCGACGATGTGCAGGCCCTGCGGGCTGTTCGCGAGCTCGAGGAGCTTCTCGAGCCAGTCGCGGTTGAGCTGCGGCGCGGTGTTGCCGGAGTAGAGGAAGAGCAGCGGGATGGCCGGCTGGATCCAGGCGGTGCCCCGCCCGGAGCCTCCCGCGAGGCCGTTCGTCCAGGAGAAGAAGAAGCTCTCGTTGCGGCGGAGCTTCGAGCCCATGACGACCTGCAGGTGGGCGAGCGGGCGATCGTCGATCGGGATCTCGAAACCCCGCTGCCCGTACACCAGTCTTCCCATGGACGCACCTCTCACTCGGCCGGGGCACAGGTCGCCACGGGCCGTCACTCAGTTCTAGCAGGAACGGTGCCCCTGCTGGGGGAGCGCGGCGGAACGACGCGCGAACGGCCGGCCCGGTCTCGGTGGAGCCACCGGTAGAGTCGTGCCGATGACGGCCGCCGGGAGAGCACTGCACCGTGCCGCGGCGCACCCCGCGGCGCTGTGGTCGGCGTTCCTTCTCGTGCACGTCGCCATCGCCGCCTTCAACCTCCTCGACCGCACGTCGAACCCCATCGGCGACATCCGGCGCGTCTACTTCGGCTGGGCGCAGCAGTCGCTGGACGGCACCGTCGTGGGCATCGACACGCCGTTCGTCTACCCGATCCTCGCCCTGCCGCCCATGCTCGCCTCCGCCGCGCTGGGCTGGGACGCCTACGCCCTCACCTGGATGCTCATCGCCGTCGCGGCGGACGCCTGCGCGTTCGCCGTGCTGCTGCACGCCGCCCGCGTGGTGGCCGAGCCGCGGCGGGCACGCGTCCGCGCCGCGTGGTGGTGGATCGCCTTCCTCGCGCTGCTCGGCCCGATCGCCCTCGGCCGCATCGACGCGCTCACGGTGCCGCTCGCGCTCGCCGGGCTGCTCCTCCTCGCCACGCGTCCCGCGCTCGCGACCGCCCTGCTCACGGTCGGCGCCTGGGTGAAGGTGTGGCCGGCCGCGCTCGTCGGGGCCGCGCTCGTGGCCCTCGGCGCTCGCCGCCGCATCCTCGCCGCTGCGGCGGCCGTGTCCGTCGCCGTCGTGTTCGTCGCCCTCGCGCTCGGCAGCGGGGCCAACGTGCTGAGCTTCATCACCCAGCAGACGGGCCGCGGCCTGCAGATCGAGTCGCCGGTGAGCACACCCTTTCTGTGGCTCGCCCAGGCCGGGGGAGAGGCGAGCATCTACTACGACCGCGACCTGCTCACCTTCCAGGTGCGCGGGGCGGGGGTCGACCTCGCCGGCGCGCTGATGACGCCGCTGCAGGCGATCGCCGTGCTCCTGGTCACCCTGCTCGGCGTGCGCGCCATCCGCGGGGGCGCCGCGGCCCGCGACCTCCTGCCCGTGCTCGCCCTCGCCCTCGTCGTCGCGCTGATCGCCTTCCAGAAGGTCGGCTCCCCGCAGTTCACCTGCTGGATCGCCGCGCCCATCGTGCTCGGCCTGCTCACCCGGGGGCGCCGGTTCGCGGTCCCGGCGGTGCTCGGCCTCGTGCTCGCCCTGCTCACGCAGGTGGTCTACCCCGTGCTGTACGGGCTGCTGCTCGAGCTCTCGCCCGCCCTCCTCACCGTCCTGACGCTGCGGAACGCCCTGTGGTTCGTGCTGCTCGGCTGGGCGGCCGCGCAGCTGTGGAAGGCTGGGACGGCGCGGCCGCTCCTCAGCGGGCGCGTCGTCGTGCAGCACGAAGGGGTCTGACGGGCCATCCGCCCGTCCGCCGCTGCCGGCGTCGCCGCCGAGGGTCGAAAAGGGGTACCGCATGCTTGTCGCATTCTCAGTAGCACCGAGCGGGGGAGAGTCGCCGGACGCGTCCGTGCACGACGCGGTCGCGGCCGCGGTGCGGATCGTGCGCGACTCCGGGCTGCCGAACCGTACTGACGCGATGTTCACGACCATCGAGGGCGACTGGGACGAGGTCTTCGACGTCATCCGCCGCGCCACCGAGGCGGTCGGCCGCTTCGGTCCCCGGGTGTCGCTCGTGCTCAAGGCGGACATCCGGCCCGGGCGCACGGGCGAGCTGACCGGGAAGCTGGAGCGCCTGGAGCGCGCGCTCGAGGACGGCACCGACGGGGCCTAGCGCCCTGACCCGGCAGGGGGAGGCGCGGGCGCCGTCCGTCGCCGTCGCCCGCCGCGCTTAGGCTTGTCGGGTGAATCCCCCCTCTTCGGGGCCGACGACGATGTCCTCGGCCCGTATTCGTTGTGCCCTCCTCGCGCTCGCCCTGGGTGGATTCGCCATCGGCGCGACCGAGTTCGTGGCCATGGGACTCCTGCCGACGATCGCGGCCGACCTGCTGCCGGACGCCTACGCCGCGTCGCACGAGGCGGCGAACGCCCGGGCCGGGCTGCTGATCTCGGCGTACGCGCTCGGCGTCGTGGTCGGCGCCCCGACCATCGCCGCGGCGGCGACGCGCTGGCCCCGCAAGCAGCTGCTGCTGTGCCTGCTCGCCGCCTTCACGGTCGGCACGATCCTGTCGGCCGTGCTCCCGACGTTCGAGCTCGTGCTCGCGGCGCGGTTCCTGGCCGCCCTGCCGCACGGTGCCTACTTCGGCATCGCGTCGCTCGTGGCCGCCTCGCTGATGGGCGAGGGCAAGCGGGCGCGTGGCGTCGCCTTCGTGCTGTCCGGCCTGACGATCTCGAACGTGATCGGGGTGCCCATCATCACCTGGGTCGGCCAGACGTCCGGCTGGCGCCTCTCCTACCTCCTCGTCGCCGCCATCTTCGCCGCGACCTTCGTGGCCGTCTGGGCGAGCGTGCCGCTCCAGTCCGGCGACGCCGGCGCGAGCGTGCGCTCCGAGCTCCGGGTCTTCGCGCGCGGCCAGGTCTGGTGGGCGCTGCTGATCGGCGCCGTCGGATTCGGCGGCCTGTTCGCCGTCTACACGTTCGTGTCGCCGATCGTGACGGAGATCACGGGTGCCGGCATCGAGCTCGTGCCCCTCACGCTCGTCGTCTGCGGCCTGGGCATGACCGTCGGCAATTTCGTGGGCGGCTGGTACGCCGACCGGGGGACCCGGCGCTCGATCTTCGTGTTCTTCGGCGCGATGATCGTCTCGCTGGTCGGCCTGGGGCTGACCGCCTCGACCCTCCCCGGCCTGTTCGTGTTCGTGTTCCTCGTCGGCGCGTCCGCCTCCGCGCTGAGCCCGAGCATCCAGGTGCGGCTCATGGACGTGGCGAAGGACAGCCAGTCCATCGCGGCGGCGCTGAACCACTCGTCGCTGAACATCGGCAACGCGTCCGGCGCGTTCTTCGGCGGCGTCGGCGTCGCCGCGGGCTTCGGCTACCTCGCACCGGTGTGGATCGGCCTCGGCATGAGCGTCATCGGCGTGATGCTCGCGGCCGTCAGCTTCTCGCTCGACCGGCCCGGAACGCGGTCCGCGCGGATCGGCTCCGACCCGCGCCCGAGGACCCGTCCCATCCCCGCCCAGGGCTGAGCGCACGGTTCCGGCGACGGGTCACAGCGGCGCATCCTGGGGGGGCGCTCGGGCTCATTCCCGGCGCCGCCGCGCGTCGGCCGCCGCTCGGCTACTCCGTGCGCAGCAGGATGCCGTCCTGGATCGCGCGCTTCCGCAGCGCGACCTTGGTGCCCACGTCGAAGCCCGCGACGCGGTACTTCTCGCGGATCCGCTTGAGGTAGGACTTCGCCGTCTCCTCGGAGATGCCGAGCTGGTAGGCGACCGACTTCACCGGCTCGCCACCGCCGTACAGCGCCATGACCCGGCGCTCCTGCGCGCTCAGCTTGGGCACGCCGCCGACGTCGGTCGCGTTGATGGCGAGGTCGAGCTCGCTCGAGATGTAGGACGAGCCGACGTTGGCCAGGCGGATCGCGTCGACGATCATGCTCGCGTCCTCGCTCTTCACGAGGTAGCCGAGCGCGCCCGAGGCGAGGGCCTCGCGCACGACGGCCGGCTCCGAGTACGTGCTCATGAGCACGGTCTTCACCCCGGTGGTGCGGAGCGTCGAGAGCTTCAGCGAGATCGGGATGTTGTCCTTGAGGTCGAGATCGAGGAGCACGACGTCGACGGGGAACTCCGGGTGGGTCAGCAGCTCCGGCCAGGTCGACACCGCGGCCACCATGTTGATGTCGCTCGCGGCGTTGCGAATCCACTCCGTCAGTGCCCCGAGGAGCATCTTGTGGTCGTCGACGATCGCCAGTCGGATGCGTTCGGTGGGGGATGCCATGTGTGTCCTTCGTCCTGATGCTGGAAAGTGGTGCGCGAGGAAGAGCTGTGCCTGCTGGTTCGTGCCGTGCCTACTGATCGGCGGGGTTGCCGACGATGCAGTCGATCTCGACGCGGATGCTGCCGTCCTTGACCAGCACCACGTGCGAGCCGACCTTGCCCAGGGCCTCCCAGAGCGACGGGTTGACCCGCTTGCGCGGGATCCCCGTCGTGCCGATGACGATGGGCAGGACGACCTTGCGGTCGATGTTCGTGCCGGGGGCCGGGTGCTTGATCGGGCCCAGCGTGAGCTGCACGGTCACGCCCTGCCGCGTGCTGCTCGTGAGCAGCAGCCACGCCGCGGAGAGCAGTCCGTCGCGCTGGCGCGGGTGCATGAGGCCCGCGAGGGCGCCGGGGTCGACCAGCCGCACGGAGGGTCCGAGGAACTCCGACTCGCTGATGGCGTGGTGCAGCCAGGTCTCGCGCCTGCCCTCGATGAGGTGGAGGCGCAGCTCCGTCGCGAGCGACGCCGCGGTCGAGGCGGTCTGCGGGGACAGCGGAAGCGGCTCCGCGCCGGTGGCCACGTCCTCGAGCAGGCGCTCCGCCGCGAGGTCGAGGCGGGCGAGCTCCTCGGAGGCGAGCATCCCGACGGCGAAGCGGGGAGCCGAGACGGTGCTCTGCACCTGCACGCGGTCGAGCTCGATCTGCACGATGCGGCGGAAGCCGGTGACCACGACCACGCCGACGGCGGCGGGGAACACCACCCGGGCGACCGCGACGACGAGGGCCGCGAGGGCCGGGGAGTCGGGGGCCAGGTCGGCGGGGCGGACGAGCAGCGTCGTGACGACGAGGGCGACCGCCACGACCGCGGCCGCGGCCAGGATCTCACGGGAGCGGCGGAGCGTGACGAGGAGCACGAGGACGCCGCCGACGGTGAGGGACGCGGTGCCGTAGCGCCCGATGTCCCGCTCCGGCAGAACCGCGATGAGGTCGAGCGCCACCACGGCGGCGAGACCGCCCAGCAGCGTCGCGAACACCCAGTTCGGCAGGCGGGACGAGTTGCGGCCGACGAAGTACGCGGCGACGCAGCCGACGCCGATCAGCACGATCCAGGCGACCACAGTGAGCACGGGCTCCCGATGGCGGGTGAAGTGCAGACCGAACTGGACGAGGCCGCAGACCACGATGAGGCCGAAGACCAGGGCGGTGCCGAATCCTAGGTAGTCGGTGCCGACGGACGCGGGGCGGCTCCCCGCGGTCTTGATCGGCCTCGTGCGCCTGCTCTGGATGCCGGCGATACCGCCGAGCGTGTTCTCCTCGATGGCCGATGTCACTTGGGCACCTCCAGGACGACGGTCGTGCCGGATCCCGGGGCCGAGAACAGGCGGGCGTTGCCGCCGACCTCGCGGAGCCGGGCGACGACCGACTCCTTGAAGCCGAGCTTCTGCGTGTCGATGTCGCCGATCTCGAATCCGACGCCGGAGTCGGTGACCATGGCGCGCACGGTCGTGTCGTCGTCGGTGATGGTGACGTGGGCCACGGTGACGCCGGAGTGCCGGCGCACGTTCTCCAGGCACTCGGCGAGCGAGAGCAGGAACGCGTCGAGGATCTCGCTCGGCAGCAGGACCTGCCCGGTGCCGTGCCAGCTGACCTCGAGGCCCATCCGGCCGAAGCGCTGCTTCACGTTCTCGAGGGTGTTGCCGAGCACGGACTCCGTCACGGGCTCGAGCGTGTAGTCCCCCGACGACTGCGGGGCGGGCGTCGCGCCGAGGCGCAGCTGACGCAGCAGCCGGGCGTCGTCGCCCGCCTGCTGGCGCAGGGCCGCCTCGGAGACGCCGTAGCCGGAGTGGGCGAGCAGCGTGAGCGTGGCGAGCACGGTGTCATGCAGCAGCCGGGCGCCCTGCCGGCGCTGCGCCTCGGTCTCGCTCGCCTGGCGCTCGGCCCGGTGGGCGCGGCCGATGTTGGCGATGCGCCGGGAGGCGCGGCGCAGGCTCGCGCTGAGCCAGGAGCCCGCCAGGAACGCGGCGACCCAGACGAACACGACGAACGCGGGCAGGGTGGGGAAGTATCCGGTGCCGGCCGTGACCAGGACGACGAGGGCGACGGAGACCAGGAACGCGACCGTGACGACGGCGACCCGCGCCGGCTTGGCCTTGAAGGCGATGGCGACGGACGACGTCGAGCCGCCGGCCAGCATCGCCACGGCGACCATGCCGGCGAGCGTCGGCGCGCCCTCGGTGCGCAGACCGACGAGCATCACGATGGCGAGGGCGCTCGCGGTGGTGAGCAGCGCCCAGGGCAGCCACGAGCCGATCGAGATGCGGTACTGGCCGTAGGCCAGTACCGCGAAGAGCGGCAGCGTGAGCACGAGCGTGCCGGGCTCCATCGCGCCGGGCAGCACGAGCAGGAGCAGCGCGAGGCCCGTGAAGCCGTGGCCGAACACGCGCGCCGTCCGTTGGAGCAGAAGGTCGCGCTCCCGCAGGATCCGTTCCATTCGTCCTCGGCCACTCGCTCGCGTGAATAGGGAAGGAGGAGACGACCGGTGCGCGCACCGAACCAAGACCCCCCGTGGGGGCTCGACAAGCGTCAGAAAAATGACCGATCCCCCACTCGACATTGTAGGTGGGAAACCGCGGAAACGGTTACCGCATCGGGGAAATCGATCCCCGCGACGGTCCGGAGGCGAAAAGGCGCGGCCCCGTCGAGCTGTCCCTCCAACGGGGCCGCGCGTCTCACTCGGGCGTGATCCAGCCCTGGCGCACCGCGTGGCGGCGCAGCAGGAGCTTCGAGCCGAGGTCGATGCCCACGGCGAGGTACTTGCGCCGGGCCCGCTTGATGTAGGACTTCACCGTCTCCTGCGTCGTCTCCATGTCCTCGGCGACCTGGCGGATCGAGCGGCCGGCCGCGTACAGCACGAGCGCGCGCATCTCCTGCCTGCCGAGGCCGGGATCCACGTCCGTCGCCCCGTCGGTCAGCGCGCGCTGGACGACGGGCGAGTGACGCTGGCGGTCGACCGCCGCGGCGCGGATGGCCTCGAGCAGTTCGGCGGCGGACTCGCTCTTCGGCACGAAGGCGATGGCGCCGGCCCGGATCGCGCCGCGGATGGACGCGGTGTCCGCGTGCCTGCTGATGACGATGGTCTTGGCGCCGGCGGCCGAGATCGCCCGGATCTTGACGCCGATCGGGATGTCGTCCTCGAGGTTCAGGTCGAGCACGACGATGTCGGTCGGGAACGCCTCGCTGGCGAGCAGTCCCCGCCAGGTCGTCGTCATCACGGCGACGTCGATTCCGCTGCGCGATTTCGCGAGCCGGGCGCTCAGCCCGTCGAGCAACAGCTGGTGGTCGTCGACGATCGCGACGCGGAGACGGGCGGGCGCAGGGGCGCTGAGGGACGTGCGGGTCATCGGACGGAATCCAGTTCTCTTCGCCCGCATTCCGGCACCCCCCGTGCCAGGAATTGCGGGGTTGCCGAAATACTAGGAACGAACGGGGGCGCGCGGGGGCGCGACAGGTCGTTTCACCCCTGTACTGGGGCGCAGGCCTGCCCCCCGTTCAGGTGCATCCGGCCCCCGTTCGAGGGCGTTTCGGAGGGCTCCGGGGTTCGCACGGGGTCCCGCGGGTACCCGGGTGCGCTCAGCTGGCGAGCAGCCGTCCGAGGTGGTGGCCGACGGCGTCGTCCTCGATCAGGAAGCCGTCGTGCCCGAAGGCGCTCGTGATGACCGCGGGCTCGTCTCCGTCGAGGGTGCGCGGGATGAACCGGGCCAGCACCTCCTGATCGGGCACGGGGAACAGGCGGTCGCTGTCGATGCCAAGCACGAGGGTCCGCGCCGTGATGGCGCCGAGGGCGCGCGCGACCCCGCCGCGGTCGCGACCCACGTCGTGCGAGTTCATCGAGTCGACGAGCCGCAGGTAGCTGTTCGCGTCGAACCGGCGGGTGAACCGGTTGCCGTGGAAATCGAGGTAGGACTCGACGGCGAAGCGCCCCTCGCCGCCGAGCGGGCTGATCTCGCTCTGCCAGGAGCGCTCGAACCGGTCGTTCAGCTCGCTCGGGCTGCGGTAGTTGAGCAGCGCCATGCGCCGGGCGAGCGCGAGCCCCAGGTGCGGGCCCTCGCCGTCGGGCGCGTCGTAGTACTCGCCGCCGCGGAACTGCGGATCGACGCGCACGGCCTGCGCCTGCACGGAGTTGAGGGCGATCTGGTCGGCGCTCGACCGCGGCGGGGCGGCGAGCACGGCGAGGCGCTCGACCCGGTCCGGGGCGAGGATGCCCCACTCGAGCGCGTGCATGCCGCCCATCGAGCCGCCGATCACGGCGGCCCAGCGGTCGATGCCGATTGCGTCGGAGAACGCGATCTGGGCGCGCACCTGGTCGCGGATCGTGACGTAGGGGAAGCGCGGCCCCCACTCGCGGCCGTCCGGGGCGAGGGACGCGGGCCCGGTCGTGCCCTGGCAGCCGCCCAGCATGTTCGGCGCCACCACGAACCAGCGGTCGGTGTCGATCGCCCTGCCCGGCCCGACGATCCCGCTCCACCAGCCGGCGGTCGGCTGACCGGGGCCGGCGGACCCGACGACGTGACCGTCGCCGGTGAGGGCGTGCAGCACGAGGACCGCGTTGTCCCGTTCGGGGGAGAGCTCGCCCCATGTCTCGTAGGCGACGCGCACGGCGGGCAGCTCGTCCCCGCGGTCGAACCGGAAACGGCCGATGGGTGCGAAGCGGCGCTCGAAGACCGGGTCGCCCTCGCGCCAGGCCCCGCTCGCCGGCGGCTTGCCGAGCAGCGATCGCACCTGGGCGTCCGTGACAAAGCTCGACGGAACCGTGTCTTCGGAGATCTGCCAGTCCATGGTGAGTCAAGTAGAGCAGAAGCGGAAACGGCCCGGAGAAGTGTTACGCCCGGCCGCCCGTCGTGCCCTGCCCGCCGATCCCGATCGGGGGCGTTGTAGGTGGTCGAACGCCCGGTGTCAAGCCTCAAGAATGGAAATGACGATCGTTATGGATTGGAACTACAGTTCTGGCAGTGGCCCCCGAACGGGGGACGGCCCGGGGGCTCTCAAGGACCTGAACGGCCGTGGATCGCGCCGGTATGGAGGGAATCTGATGACGATCATCGATGACGCAACAGGAACGAAGACCACGAAGGGCGAGGCCCCCCTGCGGATCGCGCTCAACGACGACGACGAGATCGAGCAGCGCGCCGGGTTCATCCTCGGTGCCTCCCTCGATCCGGTGAAGGACTACCTGCGGCAGCTGTCGAAGGTGCCGCTGCTGACCGCCGAGGAGGAGGTCTCGCTCGCGAAGCGGATCGAGGTCGGCGTGTTCGCGCAGGAGAAGCTCGACACCGAGACCGACCTGGACGCGCAGCTGCGCCGGGACCTGAAGTGGCTCGCCCACGACGGCGCGGTCGCGAAGGAGAACCTGGTCAGCGCGAACCTGCGCCTGGTGGTCAGCATCGCCAAGCGCTACACCGGCCGCGGCATGCCGTTCATGGATCTGATCCAGGAGGGCAACATGGGCCTGGTCCGTGCGGTCGAGAAGTTCGACTTCACCACCGGGTTCAAGTTCTCGACCTACGGGTCCTGGTGGATCCGCCAGGCCATCGCCCGTGCGCTGGCCGACCAGTCCCGCACCATCCGCATCCCGGTGCACACCGTCGAGCTGATCAACAAGATCGCCCGGATGGAGCGCGAGCTGCGCATGGAGCTCGGCCGGGACGCCACGATCGAGGAGGTGGCCAAGGAGGTCGACCTCCCCGTCGAGAAGGTCAAGGACCTCCGCGACCGCGGCCGCGACCCGCTCTCCCTGCACTCCGCGCTCGGCGACGAGGGCGACGGCGAGTTCGGCGACATCATCGAGGACACCGACACGATCCAGCCCCTCGACTCCGTCACGGCGACGATGCTGAACCAGCACGTCGCGACTCTGATGGAATCGCTGCCGACGCGCGAGCGGGAGATCCTCACGCTGCGCTTCGGGTTCGGCGACGGGCAGACGAAGACCTACGAGCAGATCGGCATGCTCTACGGCGTGACCCGGGAACGGATTCGCCAGGTGGAGCTGAAGACCATCGCGCACCTACGGTCGATCGCCGCCCACGAGTTCCTCGAGGACTGACAAGCGGCAGGGAAAGACACCCAGGGAAACGGTCCCCGAGCCTTCCGGCTCGGGGACCGTTTCCTTTTCCTGGTGTGCGCGGAGCGCGGACCCGGCGCGACCTGCGCGGCCCGTCCGAGCCCGCTAGACGCGGGACGCCTCGACCGTGGCCCGGGCCGCGGCGAGGCCGGCGGAGAGGTCCGCCAGGATGTCGTCGATGTTCTCGAGCCCGACCGAGAGCCGCACCAGCCCGGGGGTCACGCCCGAGGTGAGCTGCTGCTCCGGGGTGAGCTGGGAGTGCGTCGTCGAGGCCGGGTGGATCACGAGGCTGCGCACGTCGCCGATGTTGGCCAGGTGGCTGAACAGCGACAGGTTGTTGACGAGCGCGCGCCCCGCGTCGACGCCGCCCTTCAGCTCGAAGGACAGCACCGCGCCGACGCCCTTCGGGGCGTAGCGGTTGGCCGCCGCGTACCAGGGGCTTGAGGGCAGGCCGGCGTAGTAGACCGTGGCGATGTCGTCGTGCGCGTCCAGCCACTCGGCGACGTGCTGCGCGTTCTGCACGTGGCGCTCGATGCGCAGGCTGAGCGTCTCGATGCCCTGGATGAGCTGCCAGGCGCTGGCCGGCGCGATGGAGGCGCCGAGGTCGCGCAGCAGCTGCACGCGCGCCTTGATGATGTAGGCGAGGCCGTCGCCCAGCGCCTCGACGTAGTTGACGCCGTGGTAGGAGGGGTCGGGGGTGGTGAGCCCGGGGAACTTCTCCGCGTGCTGCGACCACGGGAAGCGGCCGCCGTCCACGACGAGGCCGCCGATGACGGTGCCGTGACCGCCGAGGAACTTGGTCGCCGAGTGCACCACGATGTCGGCCCCGTGCTCGAAGGGGCGGATGAGGTACGGCGTGGCGATGGTGTTGTCCACGATGAGGGGGACGCCGCTGTCGTGCGCGACGTCGGCGACGGTGCGGATGTCGAGCACGTTGATCTTCGGGTTGCCGATCGTCTCGGCGAAGAACAGCTTCGTGTTCGGGCGGACGGCGCGGCGCCACTCCTCCGGGTCGTCCTGGTTCTCCACGAACGTCGTCTCGATGCCGAGCCGGGCGAGCGTGTACTTGAAGAGGTTGTACGTGCCGCCGTAGATGGAGGAGGACGAGACGATGTGGTCGCCCGCCTGGGCGAGGTTGAGCACGGCGAACGTCTCGGCGGCCTGGCCGGACGCGACGAGCAGCGCTGCCGTTCCGCCCTCGAGCGCGGCGACGCGCTCCTCGACGACGGCCTGGGTCGGGTTCTGGATGCGCGTGTAGATGTTGCCGAACTCGGTGAGCGCGAACAGGTTCTGCGCGTGCTCCGCGTCGCGGAAGACGTAGGAGGTCGTCTGGTAGATGGGCGTCGCCCGGGCGTTGGTCACCGGGTCGGGCGCGGCTCCGGAGTGGATCTGCTTGGTCTCGAACTTCCAGTCGGCCTTGTCCGTTGCCGCGTTGTCGCTCATCTGCGCACTTCCTTATGTGAGGTCGGGTCTCGCTCGACACTAGGGAGGGCCGGAACGAGCGTCAACGAACCAGGACACACCGCGTAACGCGCCCGGACGTGCCGGTCCGTCCCCGGGGGATCGCGCCCGTGCGGTCAGTCCCGCCGGGACCCGGTGGGATCCGTGCGCGAGGACCGGGCGGGGGAGTCGTCGGCCTCGACGAACAGCCAGCGCGGCCGCGGCTCCACCAGCGGCCGGAACACCCGTCGCACCCAGGGCCCGGACAGCAGGATCGAGATGCCCATGCAGGCGAGGATCATGCTGATCAGGGCGGTCGCGTTCGAGTTGTCGCCGCGCAGCACGTCCGACTCCCGGATCGGATAGAGCACGAAGCTGTGCAGCAGGTAGACGTACATCGTGGACTGGCCGAAGGCCGTGATCCAGGTCTTCGAGCGCGGGACGAGGGCGAAGAAGGCGAGGCTGAGCAGGACCGCGAGCAGGATGAAGGCCAGGCGCAGCAGGCCCGCGTACCACTGGTCCTCCCCGAGCACCTGGTAGTTGTCGTCGTAGAAGAACCAGAACCGCAGGTCCATCTCGCGCCAGGTGTCGATGTAGACGTAGACGACGATGCCCCAGGCGGCGAACGCGGCGAGGGCGGCGGCCCGGACCCACCAGACGGCGCGCTCCGCGAACCGCCACCGGTCGACGAGGTGCCATTCGTTGAGCTTCCAGCCGAGCACGAAGAAGGGCAGGATGCCGATGGTCCGCGAGAGCGAGAAGGTGTTGTCGACGTTCGTCAGGTAGCCCACCCCGATGGACAGCAGCACGGCCCAGAAGAGCGGCCAGCGCACCAGCGCCAGGTAGGGCAGGACCAGCCGGAAGATGCCGAGCGCGAGCAGGAACCAGAGGGTCCACGACGGCTTGGTGAGGTTGACGTCGGTCTTCCCCTCGACCAGCCACTGCACGACCGTCCAGATCGTCTCCATGATGAAGTACGGCAGCAGGATGTCGGTGATCACGCGCTTCATGCCCCGCCGGGTGGGCGGCCCGGACTTGCTGAAGTAGCCGCTGATGATGGCGAACGCCGGCATGTGGAAGGCGTAGAGCACCAGGTAGACCGCGAGCGCGTTGTCGGAGTCGATGGTCTGGCGCTGGATGCCGTGACCGATGACGACGAGCATCACGCAGAGGAAGCGGGCGTTGTCCCAGAACGGGACGCGCACGCGCTTCTTCGTCTCGGGCGCGGCGAGCTCCTCGGTGCCGAACGCACCGGGGGCGTTCGTCGCGGGTTCGCTCACGCGGCAAGCATAGGGGCGGCGTCCGGCCTTCGCGGGCACCGCCTGCCCGCGCCCGCGGCTCGCGGCCGCCGCCCGGCTCGGTACGGTGGGAGGGGGCCGGGCCGCACGCAGCCGCTCGGGCCCGCCGACGTGAGGGAGTTGCCGTGGGAGATGTCAGACGGGTCGTGGTCACCGGAGCGAGCTCGGGGATCGGCGCCGCGACCGTGCGCCTGTTCCGGGCGCGGGGCTGGCACGTGGTCGGGGTCGCCCGGCGCGAGGACCGGCTGGCCGCACTGGCCGAGGAGACCGGCTGCGACGTCTTCGCCGCGGACGTCACGGCCCAGGCCGACGTCGATGCGCTCCGGGCGTACGTGGAGAGCACGGGCGGCGCGAACGCGCTCGTCAACAACGCGGGCGGCGCCTTCGGCCTCGACACCGTCGAGGCGGGGTCGGCCGACGACTGGCTGCGGATGTACGACGTGAACGTGATCGGCACCAAGCGCGTCACCAGCGCGCTGCTCCCCGCGCTGCGCGCCTCCGTCGCGGAGGGCGGCCACGCCGACCTCCTCACCGTGACCTCCATCGCCGGCCACGTGGCCTACGAGGGCGGCGGCGGGTACAACGCCGCGAAGTTCGCCGAGCACGCGCTCGTCGCCGTGCTGCGGCTCGAGCTGAACGGCGAGCCGATCCGGGTGATCGAGGTCGCGCCCGGCCAGGTGCACACGGAGGAGTTCTCGCTCGTGCGCTTCGGCGGCGACCGGGAGCGCGCCGACGCGGTCTACCGCGACGTGCCCGACCCGCTGTCCGCGGACGACGTCGCGGAGTCGATCGTGCACGCGCTCGAGCTGCCCGGTCACGTGAACCTCGACCTGATCACCATCAAGCCGGTGGCCCAGGCCGCCCCGCACAAGCTCGCGAAGGGCGAGCTGCGAGTTCGCGGCTGACGGCCAGCGCCCGGCGGCGGCCCCGGCGTAGGGTCGGATCATGAGTGAAACGACGTACACGGCACAGCTGGTGGGACAGGACGGCACGGAGAGCGTCGAGCTCGAGCTCGTCGCGGGTGAGCCGCAGCGGAGCTTCGTCCGCCCCTCCGGGGAGGACGGCGAGGAGATGGTCTGGGAGCTCGACTCCGAGGCCGAGGGCGCGGTCTACCGCCCGGGCGGCATCCCGAGCGCCGACTACTCGTGACGGCCGAGGCGCCGACCGAGGCGGGCGCGGACGCCGCGACGACCGACGCGGCGATCGACGCGGCGTCGGCCCCGCGCGAGGTGCTGAGCTGGGACGGCTTCGGCGAGGCGTCCCGCGATCTGGCCACGCGCGTCGCCGAGAGCGGCTACCGGCCGGACCTCGTGATCGCGATCGCCCGCGGCGGGCTGCTGCTCGCCGGGGCGCTGGCCTACGCGCTCGGCACCAAGAGCTGCGGCAGCCTCAACGTCGAGTTCTACACCGGCGTGGACGAGCGGCTCCCGGAGCCCGTGCTGCTGCCGCCGATGCTCGACGCGCCCGCCCTCGCCGGGCGGCGCGTGCTGCTCGTCGACGACGTGTCGGACTCCGGCCGGACACTCGCCATGGTCGTCGAGCTGCTCGCCGGCATGTCCGCCGAGGTGCGCAGCGTCACCCTGTACACGAAGCCCCGCACCATCCTCACGCCCGACTTCGCCTGGCGCGAGACCGACCGCTGGATCGACTTCCCGTGGTCCTCTCAGCCGGTCGTCGAGGCGGCAGGCGCCGCCGGCCCGGGGGACGCCGCGGCCGCGCACTGACGCCTCGCAGGGCCCCGGTCGGCTAGCGTTGGCCAGGTGAGTGTGCATCTGGTCGGTGGCGGTTGGTCTGACGACGGCGGAAGCGTGTACCGCGCCTTCCTCGAGGAGGCGACCGCGAGAGCGGTGTCCAGTGGCCGCTCCGTGCCGCGGATCGCGGTGATCGTCGTCCACGACGGCGACGGCCTCGACACCTTCGCGCGCTTCGACTCCGTCCTCGGCACGGCCGGGCCGTGCGAGCCGGTGAGCGTGCTCGTCGCCGAGGGCGCCGAGGTGCCGCAGACCGCGTTTGCGGACGTCGACGCCATCCTCGTGGCCGGCGGCCTCACGCCCGCCTACCTGGAGAGCCTGCGACCGCGCTTCGGCGAGATCCGCCGGCAGGTCGCCGACGGCACCCCCTACCTCGGTTTCTCCGCCGGTGCTGCGATCGCGGCGGAGCGGGCGATCGTGGGCGGCTGGAAGATCGGCGACGTGGAGATCTGCGCCGAGGAGGCGGGCGAGGAGCTCGAGGAGGTCACGATCGAGGAGGGCATCGGCCTGCTCGACGTGGCGATCGACGTGCACGCCGCCCAGTGGGGCACCCTCACGCGCCTGATCGCGGCCACCGAGTCCGGGCTCGTCGACGGCGGCCTCGCCATCGACGAGAGCACCGTTCTGATCGCGGGCGACGGGCCGCTTCGCGTCGCCGGCCGCGGCAGCGTCTGGACTGTCATCGCCGTAGAGTCCGGGGTCACCGTGAGCTCGGCCGCAGCGAGGGCATGACGCCCCGGAGCCTGGCGGAGCTCGCCGACGCGGGGGACATCGACCCCGGCTGGGCGGCGGCGCTCGCGCCCGCGCAGGACACCATCTCCGCACTCGGCGACTTCCTGCGGGAGGAGACCGCGGCCGGTCGGGGCTACCTACCGGCGGGCCCGAACGTGCTGCGGGCGTTCCGCACGCCGTTCGACTCCGTCCGCGTGCTCATTGTCGGCCAGGACCCGTATCCCACGGTCGGCCACCCCATCGGCCTCGCCTTCGCGGTCGAGCCGCACGTGCGGCCGGTGCCGCGGAGCCTCGCCAACATCTACCGTGAGCTGCGCGACGACGTCGGCGTCGAGCAGCCCGCGCACGGCGATCTCAGCGCGTGGGGGAGCCAGGGCGTCCTCCTGCTCAACAGGGTGCTCACCGTGCAGCCGGGAGCATCCGGCTCGCACCGCGGCAAGGGCTGGGAGGCCGTGACCGAGCTCGCCATCCGCGCGCTCGTGGCCCGCGGTCGCCCGCTTGTCTCGATCCTCTGGGGGAAGGACGCCGGCACGGTCGCGCCCATGCTCGGCGCCACCCCTGCCATCACGTCCGTCCACCCGAGCCCGCTGTCCGCGAGCCGCGGGTTCTTCGGCTCGCGGCCGTTCAGCCGGGTGAACGCGCTGCTGGCCGAGCAGGGCGAGCGGCCCGTCGACTGGGCGCTGCCGCCCGCGATGCCGGGAAACTAGACTCGACGCATCATGCTGGAAGAGGAATACCAGGAGCGCAGGAGGCTGCCGCGTCACCTGCGGCCGCAGGCGCCCGAGCCCGCGGACTTCGCGTTCACCATCCGCGCCGCGGAGCCCACGGACCTGCCGGACATCCGGGAGATCTACAACCTCTACGTCGCCAACAGCACGGTCACGTTCGACGAGGACCCGATGACGCTCGCGGAGTGGCGCTCGAAGTTCGCCTACCTGCAGAAGCTCGGGATGCCGTTCATCGTGGCGGTCTCGCCCGGCGGCATCGTGCTCGGCTACGCGCTCGTGACCCCCTGGGCCCAGAAGAAGGCGTATCGGTTCACGGTGGAGAACTCGATCTACCTGAGCCCGGCGGCGACGGGCAAGGGACTCGGGCGCGCCCTCATGGAGGAGCTCATCGTGCGCTCGAAGGCGGCCGGGCTCAAGGAGATCATCGCCGTCATCGCCGACCGCGGCGCCGACGCGTCGCTGCGGATGCACGAGAGCTTCGGCTTCCGCGAGATCGGCCGGATGGGCCGCGTCGGCTACAAGTTCGAGCGCTGGCTGGGCACGATCATGCTGCAGAAGTCGCTCAAGTAGCGCGACCCCGCACGGCCGCACCCCCGCATCCCGCACCTCAGCCGCAGCCCGCGCGGGCCTGCATCCCACGAACGCGCCCCTGCCCAGGCAGGAGCATCGTGCCCGGGGTGACCCTGGGCACGATGCCGCTGCCTGGGCAGGGGCGGTGGTGATGCCGGCGGAGGCGGGGCCGGTCAGTCGTTGCGCGCGGCGGGGCCGGTCGGCCAGCGCAGCAGCGCGGCGACGCCCTGCGGCAGCTCCTGGTCGCCGAGCGCGAGGACCTTCGCGTCCGTGAGCACGGCGGCTCGCACGAGCGCGTCGGCCGCAGGCACGTGCCCCACGACCGTCGCCCCGAGGGTCTCCTCGGGCGCCGTCGCGACCCACGGCTCCGTGGCCAGGGCCAGCAGCGTCCGGTCGGCGAGCAGGCTCTGCGAGACGAGGAGCGTGTCGACCTGGCTCTGCTGCAGCGCGTGCACGACAGCGCCGAGGCCGACCTCGCCGAGCCCGCCGGTCGACGCCGTCTCCTGCGCGAGGCGATCGAGCGCGGTCCGCTCCTCGAGAGCGAGGAGCTCCGCGATGTGGGTCTCGATCTCGTGCTCGAGCGGCTCGTCCGACGAGCCCTCCGCACGGGTGTTCCCCGCGACGAGCACGGCGACCTTCTGCGCCGCCGACCCCAGTTGATCCCGAAGGAGCTGCTGGGCGCGGACGTCCCCGGAGATGAGGACGAGCTCGACCTTCTCCGTGCGCACGAGCTCGTCGATCGACTCGGCGATCTGGGCCTCGTTCCGCTTCCACGTCTCCTCGGCGTGCTGCTGGAAGCGGCGGTGGGACCAGCCGCCGAGCTGCACCTTGCGGATCTGCTCGGTCTCGCCCTCGATCTCCTTCTCGGACTCCGGCGCGGAGGAACCCAGCCGGAAGAGCTTGACCATGCCGCCCTCGCGGTTCGCCTCGACGACGACGTAGCTGAGGTCGCGCGGCCGGTGCGCGATGAGGGGGAGCAGACCGGGCACGAGGCCGTAGCTCACGGCGCGCTCGGCGCGTGGCTGGCCGGGCAGCAGCTCCTGCAGCAGCACCTCGCCGCCGCGGAGGACGAGGAAGTGGCTCACCGGCCCCCCGACGTGCGACGGCCGGGACAGGATCTCGTCGATGATGTCGAGGTCGGAGTTCGGCGCGCCGGCCGCGGCGAGCTCCTCGCGGAGCGCACGCCTGCGGAGCTCCCGCGTGCGGTGCGGGTCGTTCGTGTCCTCGGAGGCGTCCGCGTAGACCGTGACCAGAGGGGCCTCCGAGCGGTACAGCTCGGCGAGGACGGTGTGGACGGCGTCACTCATTCGGCCGCCCCCTCGTCCCCGGTCTCCGTGGTGAAGGTCTCGCCGCTGCCGGGCTCCCCGGTGCCGGCCTCCTCGACGACCTGCGCCGCGCCCCGGTCGGAGAAGTCGGGCGTCACGGCGGCGTTCAGTCCGGAGGCCTGGTTCACCTCGTCGGAGTCCGTGTCGTCCGGGAGCGGTTCCGTCTGACGGAACTCCTCCACGTGTCCGGGTCGATGTCCCTGGATGATCGGCTGCTCCTCGTGCTGCAACTCGTCGTCCAGATTGAATCCGTGCGTGGTGTTCCCGCGCTCGCTCATTCTCTTCTCCCTTGCGTGGTCCGTGGGAAGCCGGAGCAGCCCCCCGTCCCAGCATTCTCCGCACCACCGCCCCTGCCAACCGGGGAGTGCCTGGCAGAAACGACCGATGGCCGCTCCGCCCTCGGAGAGGACGGAACGGCCATCGGTGGTGCGGCGGGATCGGCTGCGGGGACCGGCGCGGGGATCGATGCTGAGACCCGCGCGCCGGGCTAGTTCTTCGGCGTCGCCCTCCGCAGCACGAGGTACCCGGTGACGGCCGCGAGCACCGTGGGGATCAGCAGCCACGCGGCGACCCCGGACGCCCCGTTCGTCGCGAACCAGGTGCCGACGTCGGCCCAGCTGTCGGTGTACGTGAACAGCGCGACCAGGCCGATGAGGAGGACGCTGAGCGCCGCCCAGAACGCGATCATGCCGTACATGCGCCAGCGCATGTAGATGGTGGCGATGGCCGCGCCCGCGAAGAAGAAGAACAGGAACATGGAGAAGAACACGAACAGGCGGGCGAACCCGCCCTCGGTGCCGAAGTAGACCGCGGTGAACATGTGTCCGCCGAGCCCCCAGCCCCCGGTCGCCTCCTCGATGGCGGCCAGGACCGCCATGGCGACGGCGTAGCCGGCGGATACGAGCACGAACAGGAGCGACGTGCCGAGGTAGTACTCGCGGCGGGTGACGCTATAGCCGAGCGCGAACGGGAAGGTCACGGTGATGGCCTGGGCCGCGACGACGGACATGTAGACGAAGATGAACGTCGCCGCGCCGCTCCACTGGGTGCCGTCGACGGCCTCGCCCGAGTCCATCTGGATGCTCACGTCGAGCACGGTCCAGATGGCGTAGTTCACCGCGAAGATGAGGGCGAGGATGATCGCCGGCGTCTGCACGATCACCCAGGTGTTCGTGAGGTGGAGCCGGACGACGTTCCAGATGCGGTTGGTCTGCTCGGCCCGGGGCGCGCCGAGGGTCGAGGACGGGGTGATGGCGGTCATGATGTCTGCTCGAATTCCTTCTCGGTGGTGTTCGTGCGGCGGACGATGAGCTGTTGCAGGGAGACGGGCGCCAGCTCGAGGCCGGCGTCAGCTGCGTCGCGGCGCTCCGCATCCGTGAGGGCGGGGACGGTGACGGATGCCAGCCCCCCGACGCCGTCGCGGTGCAGCACCTCGCGGCCCGCCACGAAGGCGTCGACCGCGCGCCGGCCGCCGACGACCGTGATGGCGGACGAGCGCACGTCCTCGGCGTCCTGGTCGATGAGGATGCGCCCATCGTCGATCACGAGGACGTGCTCGAGCAGGTTCGACACCTCGTCGATGAGGTGGGTCGACAGCACGACCGTGCGCGGATGCTCCGCGAAGTCCTCGAGCAGGCGGTCGTAGAAGATCTGCCGCGCCACGGCGTCGAGTCCGAGGTACGGCTCGTCGAAGAAGGTGAGCGGCGCCCGGGACGCGAGACCCACGACGACGCCGATGGCGGAGAGCTGGCCGCGCGACACTTTCTTGATCGGGCGCTTCATGGGCAGCCGGAACTCCTGGATGAGGCGCTCGGCGAACGCGGCGTCCCAGTTGTCGAAGAACCAGGGCGCGCTCGCGAACACGTGCTTGACCCGCCAGTCGTCCGGGTACTTCTGGCTCTCCTTGACGAAGCAGACCCGGCGCAGCACCGCGGGGTTCTCCATGGGCGACTCGCCGAACACCTCGATGCCGCCGGTCGTGGGGAACTGCTGCGCGGTGAGGAGCTGCATGAGGGTGGTCTTCCCCGCGCCGTTGCGGCCGAGCAGCCCGTAGATCCGGTCCGGCTCGAGGGTGAAAGACACGCCGTCGACGGCCGTGAAGGAGCCGAAGCGCTTGGTCAGGCCGTCCACCCGGACGACGGGGGCCGTGGGGTTCGTTGCGGCGGTCATGCCGTCACCTCTTCCGTGCGGATCATGTCGGACAGTTGCTTCGGGTCGATGCCGAGCTTCGCGGCCTCCCGGAGCAGGGGGCGCAGGTACTCCTCGCGGAAGCCCTCGCGGCGCTGGGCGATCAGGCGCTCGCGGGCGCCCTGGGCGACGAACATGCCGATTCCTCTCTTCTTGTAGACGACGCCGTCCTCGACGAGCCGGTTGACCCCGCGCCCCGCGGTGGCGGGGTTGATGCGGTAGAACGCGGCGAACTCGTTCGTGGACGGGATCTGGGACTCCTCTTCGATGACGCCGTCGATGATGTCGTTCTCGATCTGCTCTGCGAGCTGCACGAAGATCGGCTTTCCGTCGTCGATCACGGGTTCCCTCCTTCCCTGGGGACGACCCGGCGGAGCGGGTCCGGTCCGGGAGCCGCCCCGGTCGGGCGGTGGTTACCCGGTTCATTACTCATGTAACTAACCAACCAGGTACCCCCTCCGCTGTCAAGGGCCGGTTTTCGGATCCGCCTAGGCTCGGAGGGTGTTCGAACTCCATCACCTCACCGCCCAGGAGCAGTGGGACTGGCTGCACCGCGGCGAGATCACCCCCACCGAGCTGGCCGAGCACTACCTCGGCCGCATCGACCGTCTGAACGAGGAGCTCGGCGCCTTCGTCACCGTCACCAGGCGCGAGGCCCTGCAGCGCGCCGCCGATCTCGCGGACCTCGTGCCGCGTTCCGCCGCGCTCTGGGGTCTGCCGCTCGGCGACAAGGACCTGGCCCGGCGCGCGGGGGTGCGCACGACCTTCGGCTCCGCCCTGTTCGAGGACTTCGTGCCCGACAGCACGGACGAGATCGTGTCGGTGCTCGACGCCGCGGGCGGGGTGAGCCTCGGCAAGACGAACGCGCCCGAGTTCGGGCTGCCCTCCTACACGGAGAACCGGGTGGCGCCTCCCGCGCGCAACCCGTACGACCGGCGCCTCGGTGCCGGCGGCTCCAGCGGTGGCGCGGCGGTCGCGGTCGCGGCCGGCCTGCTCCCCGTCGCGCCGGGGTCCGACGGCGGCGGCTCCGTGCGCATCCCGGCCGCCGCGACGGGCCTCGTCGGCCTCAAGCCGTCACGCGGCCTCGTGCCCGCGGGAACCGGCATCGCCTCGCTCGGCGGGCTCGTCGTTCCCGGGCCGCTGGCCCGCACCGTCGCGGACGCCGCCATGCTGCTCGACGCCATGATCGCGCGGGTGAACGGCCGGATCGCGCACCCCTTCACCCTGCGCGCGCCGGACGACGGCGCCCCCCTGCTCGGCGCCGCGGTGCGCGGCGAGGGGCGGTTCCAGCTCGCGGTCATGACGACCTCGCCCTGGGACGACGCGTACGAGATCGCGCTCGACCCGGAGGCGCGAGTCGCGCTCGAGGCCGCCGTGCGCGAGCTGGACGCGATCGGCCACGGGCTGGAGGAGATCGCGCTCCGGCCGGACGACACCTACGGCCCCGCGTTCCGCACGCTTTGGCAGGCGGGGGCGGCCGGCATCCCCGCGGAGGGCGCCGAGCTCGAACGCGTGGAGCCGCTCACCCGCTGGCTGATCGAGCGCGGCCGTGCGCTGTCGGCCCGCGACCTGTCGGGCGCGCTCGCCGCGCTCGCCGCCTACGAGAGGAGCGTCCTCGCCCAGTTCTCGTCCTTCGACGCGGTCCTCACGCCCGCGCTGGCGCAGACGCCGCGGCCGGTCGGCTGGTACGACGCGGAGGACGGCGAGCGCAACTTCGCCCAGCAGGTGCAGTACACGCCGTTCACGTCGTTCGCGAACGTCACGGGGCTGCCCGCCATCACCCTGCCCGTGCACGTCACGCCGGAGGGGCTCCCGATGGGCGTGCAGCTGATCGGGCGGCCGGGCGGCGAGGCGACCCTGCTCGCGATCGGCGCGCAGCTCGAGCGCCGGCTGCGCTGGCACCGCAGGCACCCGCCCCAGTGGTAAGAGCGAAGCGGTAAGAGCGCGTCAGTGGATCAGCGCGACCCCTGCCGTCACGCGACCCTGCCGTCACGCGACCCTGCCGTCACGCGACGCTGCCGTCACGCCGCCCACAGTCAGGCGCTCCCGCCCCCGTGTCGCTGAACCTGCGGCAGCACCTCGGTGGCGAAGAGCTCGATCGACTCCATCATCAGCGGCTGAGGCACGCCGGACCAGTCCATCTGCAGCGTGTGCCGGCTGTGCCCCATCCGCTCCTGCAGGGCGAGGATCCGGTCGGCCACCTCGTTCGGGCTGCCGGCGAAGATCGCGCCCCGCGGCGCGGTCATCTGGTCGTAGGTGATGCGGTTCGGCGTCGGGAAGCCGCGCTCGGCCGAGATGCGCCGCATCGAGTCGATCCAGTACGGGTAGAACGTCTCCTTCGCCGTGCGCGAGTCGCGGCCGACGAAGCCGGGCCCGGCCACGGCGACGCGCAGCGCCGACGGGTCGTGACCGTGCTCGGCGGCCGCCTCGCGGTAGAGCTCGGCCAGCGGGGCGAAGCGCTCGGGCAGCCCGCCGATGATGGCGTAGCTGACCGGCAGCCCCAGGCTGCCCGCGCGCACCGAGGACTGCGGGTTGCCCCCGGTGGCGACCCAGATGTCGAGGTGCCCCGACGTCGGCCGGGGGAGGATCCGCGCGTTCTCCAGCGGCGGCCGGAACCGCCCGCTCCAGGTCACCGTCTCGTCGGCGTCGATGGCGAGGAGCAGGTCGAGCTTCTCCTCGTACAGGGCGTCGTAGTCCTCCAGCCGCGCCCCGAACAGCGGGAACGACTCGATGAACGACCCGCGCCCCGCCATGAGCTCCGCCCGGCCGCCGGTCAGCAGGTCCAGCGTCGCGAACTGCTGGTAGACCCGCACGGGGTCCTCGGTGCTCAGCACCGTCACCGCGCTGCCGAGCCGGATGGATCTCGTGATGCCGGCTGCGGCCGCGAGCACCGTGGCGGGCGCGGAGATCGCATACTCCGGCCGGTGGTGCTCACCGAGGCCGAACGAGTGCAGGCCGAGCTCGTCCGCCAGCCGGATGCGCTCCATCGTGTTGGCGAGCTGCCGCCCGGGGCTGATGCGCTGCCCGGTCACCGGATCCGCGTGGATGTCGCCGAAGCTGTAGATGCCGAGTTCCATACTTCTGAATACACCCGCGGGACCTCCCGGCGCGCCCTTTCCGTGCGCCGCGTGCCGCATCCGCTGCCGGAGGGATGCGCGCCCGCCCCGGCCACCTCTCGCAGTTCAGCAGATGTGGCCCCCGCGTCGGCGTGTCGGCACCCGTCGTCGGCGTGTCGGGCGGGATCTACTGAATTGCGTCGGTGGTCGGCTTCGATCTGCTGAATTGCGTCGATGGCGAGGACGCCGGCGGGTTCCGGCACGGGTCAGTCGGGCGACTCTTTGCTGAGGCTCAGTTAGCCCTGCCATACTTAGGTAATGCTTACCTTGACTGACGCTCCCGCGCGTGTGCGTCTGTCGGAGCCCGTGTACCGGCCGTTCTCGGTGACGGTGGCGCGCATCCGGCGGCTCGGACCGTCGTTCCTGCGCTTCACCTTCACGGGGGACGACCTCGAGCACTTCGGCGCCGAGTGCCTCGATCAGCGCATCAAGGTGGTCATCCCCGTCGACGGCATGCCCATGTGCGACCTCTTCGGCGCCGACGGCGGCGCCGACTGGTACGGCACCTGGCGGGCGCTGCCGGACGAGGAGCGCAACCCGCTGCGCACCTACACGGCACGCGCGGTGCGCCCGGAGCTGCGCGAGGTCGACGTCGACTTCGTCTGCCACGGCGACACCGGACCGGCGACCCGCTGGGCCACGGCCGCCCAGCCGGGGGACGCGCTGATGCTCATCGGCCCGAACGCTCTCTGCGAGGCGAGCGCCGGGGTCGGCATCGAGTGGCGTCCGGGCGAGGCCCGCTCCCTGCTCCTGGCCGGCGACGAGACCGCCGTGCCCGCCATCTGCGGCATCCTCGGCTCGCTCGACGCGTCGGCGACGGGCCACGTCTTCCTCGAGGTCCCGTGCGCGGACGACATCCAGCCCGTGGCCGCGCCCGCCGGTGTCACGGTCACCTGGCTGCCCCGCAACGACCTCCCGCACGGCGAGCGCCTGGCCGAGACCGTGCGGCACTGGGCGGCCGGCCACCCGCCGCTCCATGGCGCGTTCGGCCTGTACGCCTGGCTCGCCGGCGAGGCGGCCACCGTGAAGGGGCTGCGCCGGTTCCTGGTCCGCGAGGCGGGCCTCGATCGCTCGCAGGTGGCCTTCATGGGGTACTGGCGCGCGGGGCGGCCCGAGAACTGACCCGGTGAGCGACACACTCGACAGCGTTCGGCTTCGCACCCCGGCGGCCGCGCTCAAGGGTGGCAGGCGTGGCCTGCTGCACTCGACGCGCGCCCGGTCGCTGCTGTTCGCCGCGTCGGTGCTCGTGCTCGCGATGGTCGCGGGGGCCAGCCTCTTCGTCGGCTCGGGCGACATCCCGGCCGACGTGGTCTGGCGGGCGCTGCTGTCGGGCGGATCGGACACGGACGCGATCCTCGTCGCCGGCTTCCGGGTGCCCCGGATGCTGCTCGCCCTGATCGTCGGCGCCTCCCTCGGACTCGCCGGTGCACTCATGCAGGCGATCACCCGCAACCCGCTCGCCGACCCCGGCATCCTCGGTGTCAACGCCGGCGCGTACTTCGCCGTCGTCGCCGGCATCTCCTTCTTCGGCGCGAGCGCCGTCACCGGCTACGTCTGGTGGGCCTTCGGCGGCGCCGTCGTCACGACCATCGCGGTCTACGTCATCGGCTCCCGCGGCCGGGCGGGCGCCACGCCCGTGCGGCTCGTACTGGCGGGCGTCGCCATCGGCGCCGTGCTCGGCGGACTGAGCCTCGGCCTCACGCTGCTGCAGCCGGAGGTGTTCGACCGCATCCGGTTCTGGTCGGTCGGCTCGCTGCAGAGCCGGCAGATGGACATCGTGGTCGGCGTGCTCCCGCTCGCCGTCGTGGGCATGGCCCTCGCGCTCTACCTCTCCCGGGTGCTCAACGTCGTCGCGCTCGGCGACGACCTCGCCCGCAGCCTCGGCGCGCACATCCAGCGCACCCGGATCCTCGCGCTCCTGGCCATCACGCTGCTCTGCGGCGCCGCGACGGCCGCGGCCGGGCCGGTCGGCTTCCTCGGCCTCATGGTGCCGTACGTCGCGCGTGCGCTGTTCGGGCCGGACCAGCGCTGGGTCATCCCGTTCACGTTCACGCTCGCGCCCCTGCTGTTCCTCTGCGCCGACATGCTCGGCCGCGTGATCGTCAGCTCCGAGCTGCCGGTCGGCATCGTGACTGCCTTCCTCGGCGCGCCCATCCTCATCCTCATCATCCGCTCGCGGAAGTCGAGGCCGCTGTGACCCGGTCTGCGGCCGTCGCGGCACCGCCGGCCGGCGGGGGAGTCGGCCGCACGGTCATCCGCGCGGGCGGCCGGATGAGCCTGATCGTGCATCGGCGGGGCGCGATCGTCGTGCTCGCCCTCGTGCTGTTCACGCTCGCCCTCGCCTCGGTCGCGGTGACGCTCGGTGAGTACCCCGTGCCGATCGCCCAGATCGTCGACGCCTTCGCGGGCGGCGGCTCCGACGGCGTCCGCCGGATCGTGCTCGAGGGCAGGCTGCCCCGCATCGTGCTCGCCGTCATCGCCGGCGCCGCCCTCGCGTTGAGCGGCGCGGTGTTCCAGTCGATGACCCGGAACCCGCTCGGCAGCCCGGACATCATCGGTTTCAACACCGGCGCGTACACCGGTGCCCTCGTCGTCGTCCTCCTGCTGGGCGGTAACTACGTCGCGCAGTCGGTCGGCGCGCTGGTGGGCGGCCTCGTCGCGGCCGTGCTCGTCTACGTACTCGCCTGGACCAAGGGGGTCCAGGGCTTCCGGCTGATCGTCGTCGGCATCGCGGTGGGCGCCATCCTGCACTCCCTGAACGCGTGGCTCATCATCCGCGCGCGGCTCGAGGAGGCCCTCGCCGCGGCCACCTGGGGCGCCGGCTCGTTCAACGAGGCCGGCTGGGAGAAGGTCGTGCCTGTCGCCGTCGCCGTCCTTCTCGTCGTCCCGGTGCTCGTGGTCCTCGCCCGCCCGCTCGCCCTGCTGGAGATGGGGGACGAGACGGCGCAGAGCCTCGGCGTGCGTCCGGAGCTCACCCGCGGCGTCCTGCTGCTCGCCGGCGTCGCCCTCGTCGCGGCCATCACCGCGGCGGCCGGCCCCATCGCGTTCGTCGCGCTCGCGGCGCCCCAGCTCGCCCGGCGGCTCGCGCGGTCGCCCGGCGTCGCCCTCCTGCCCTCGGCGGCCATGGGTGCCGCCCTGATGCTCGCGAGCGACGTCGTCGCGCAGCGACTGCTCGCGCCGACGCAGCTGCCGGTCGGCATCGTCACCGTGTGCATCGGCGGGCTCTACCTCGTGGGGCTCCTGATCGCGCAGACCAGGAGGCAGGGATGACCGCGAGGCAGGCCGGAGGGACGGGCATGACCGAGGGAACGACCGAGGGAACGAACAGGGCGACCGCGGGGGAGCACGGGGCGAGGCTGACGGGCCGCGGCCTGCGCGTCGGCTACCACGACCGCACCATCCTGCACGAGCTCGACATCGACATCCCCGACGGGTCGTTCACGGTCATCGTCGGGCCGAACGCGTGCGGCAAGTCGACGCTGCTGCGGTCGCTCGCGCGCCTGCTTCCGCCGTCGGCCGGCTCGGTGCTGCTCGACGGCAAGGCCATCGCGTCCTACTCCGCCAAGGAGGTCGCGCGCGTCGTCGGCCTGCTGCCGCAGACCTCGATCGCGCCGGACGGCATCACGGTCGTCGACCTCGTGTCCCGCGGCCGGTTCCCGCACCAGAAGCTGCTCCGGCAGTGGTCCGAGGTCGACGAGCAGGCGGTGACGCGGGCGATGTCGGCCACCGGCGTTGACGACCTCGCCGGCCGCCCGGTCGACGAGCTGTCCGGCGGCCAGCGCCAGCGGGTCTGGGTCGCCATGGCCCTGGCCCAGCAGACCCCGCTGCTGCTGCTCGACGAGCCGACGACGTTCCTCGACATCGCCCACCAGGTCGAGCTGCTGGACCTCTTCGCGCGGCTGAACCGGGTCGCGGGCCGCACGCTCGTCGCGGTCCTGCACGACCTGAACCAGGCCTCGCGCTACGCGGACAACCTCATCGCAATGAAGGACGGCCGCGTCGTGGCCGAGGGCCGGCCGGTCGACGTCGTCACCGCGGACCTCGTCGCGGACGTGTTCGGGCTCAAAGCCCGCATCATCGAGGACCCCGAGACCGGCACGCCGCTGGTGATCCCGCTGGCGCCCGTCTCCTGACTCGACCGGCGCTGCTGTAGGTTAGGCTTACCTAAGCTCGAACCCCTGCTCCCTCACAGAAAGATCCGCCATGCCCCGTTCCGCGTCCCGCGCCACAGCAGGCGCCGCCGTGCTCTCGGCCGCCCTCCTCGTCCTTTCCGGCTGCTCGTCGTCCGCCGAGGAGACCCCGTCCGGTGAGGCGTCCGGCTCCGCCGGCGAGATGCTCGGCACCGTCGAGACCATGTTCGGCACCATCGAGGTGCCCCAGCCCGAGGACGAGCTGCGGGTCGTCGCGCTCGGCTGGTCCGACGCCGAGATGGCGCTCGCCCTCGGCGTGAAGCCCGTCGCGGTCTTCGACTGGCAGAGTTTCGGCGAGGCGGACAAGGGCGTCGGGCCGTGGGCCTCCGACCTGTTCGAGGACGAGATGCCCGAGATCCTCGAGCGCGCCGACGAGACGCTGAACTACGAGCAGATCGAGGTGCTCGACCCCGACCTGATCCTCAACGTGCGCAGCTCGAACGACGAGCAGGAGTTCAATCGCCTGAACGAGATCGCCCCCACCGTCTACGCGCCCGAGGGCACCGCCGCGTTCGCGACGAGCTGGGACGTGCAGATGACCAGCGTCGCCGCCGCGCTCGGCGAGACCGAGCAGGGCGCGACCATCATCGAGGACACGAAGGCCGCCATCGACGCCGCCGCCGCGGAGCACCCGGAGTTCGAGGGCCTCACAACGGTCGCCGGCACCAAGTTCGGCGATGCCTACGGCGCGTACCTCGCCGGTGACGGACGCTTCGACATCCTCGCCGACCTCGGCTTCGTCAACGCCCCGGGGGTCGAGACGCTCGAGCCCAGCGGCTTCTTCACCGCCGTGTCCGCCGAGCAGGTCGGCGCGCTGGAGGCCGACGTGCCGGTGATCCTGCCGATCGGCTACACCGTGGCGGAGACCCAGGCCGACCCCCTGATCGCGAGCCTCGCCGCCGTGCAGCAGGGCCGCGCCGTGTTCATCGACCCGGAGGACGAGCTGTCCGACGCGTACTCCGCGGCCAGCCCCCTCGCCATCCCCGTCGTGCTCGAGCAGCTCGTGCCCCAGCTCGCCGCTGCGGCCGCGAAGGTCACGCCGGCGGGCTAGCCCCTCGCCCTGCGGGAGGGGCGGCTGCGCACGTAGCCGCCCTTCTCCAGGCCCGCCTCGATCTCGAACCGGTTGTGCAGCGGATCGCGGCCGGCGCGGGCGTAGAGCAGCGGGAACAGCATCCCGTAGCGCTTCCACTGGCGCACGTGCACGGCCTCGTGCTCGAGGACCCGTGGACCGGCGTTGGACCGGGTGAGGTAGACGGCGCCGACGCAGGTGCCGCCGCGCCGGAACGCCCATGCGGGCAGGCCGGTGCACACGATGAGCTCGCCCACCCGCCGGACCCGGCCCGTGCTGAGCGGCACACCGACGGCGAGCCCCACGAGCGTGGCGAAGTAGAACCCCGCCCGCGAGACGGGAGAGTCGATCAGCAGCCGCCGGAGCACGGTCAAGCCGACTCGCGCCCGTAGGCCTCGAGCAGCCGCAGCCACACCTCGCTCATCGTCGGATAGGCGGGGACGGCGTGCCAGAGCCGCGACAGCGGCACCTCGCCGACGACGGCGATGGTGGCCGACTGCAGCATCTCGGCCACGTCGGAGCCGACGAACGTGACGCCGAGCAGAACCTGCCGGTCCTCGTCGACGACCGCTCGCGCGCGACCCGTGTACCCGTCGGCCTGCAGGCTGCCGCCCGCGACATCGCCGATCTCGTAGTCGACGACCCGAATGCGGTGGCCGGCCTTCTCCGCGGCCGCCGCGGTGAGTCCCACCGACGCCACCTCGGGGTCGGTGAAGGCGACCTGCGGCACGGCCGCGTGGTCCGCCGTCGCCACGTGAGCGCCCCACGGTTCGTCGTGCACCGTTCCGCCCGCGGCGCGGACGGCGATCACGTCGCCCGCCGCGCGCGCCTGGTACTTGCCCTGGTGGGTCAGCAGCGCCCGATGGTTCACGTCGCCCGCGGCGTAGAGCCACTGCTCCGCCTCGTTCGTCTCGGCCGTCACGAGGAGCGTGTCGTCGACGTCGAGCCACTCGCCGGGGGTGATGCCGACGCTGTCGATGCCGATGTCCCCGGTGCGCGGGCTCCTGCCGGTGGCCACGAGCACCTCGCCCGCGGTGAGGGAGGATCCGTCGTCGAGGGCGAGCACGACGTGGCCGTCGGCGGTGCGCTCGGCGGAGGTCGCCGACACGCCACGCCGGATGTCGACGCCGAGCTCCGTCAGCCCGTCACCCACGAGCTCGGCCGCGAACGGTTCCGTGCCGCCGAGGATGTCGCTGCGCACGAGCATGGTCACCGTGCAGCCGAACGACGCGTACGCCGTCGCGATCTCGCAGGCCACGACGCCGCCGCCGATGATGGCGAGGCTGTCCGGCACGACCTGCGCCGAGGTGGCGTCCCTGCTCGTCCAGGGAGAGACGTCGGCGAGCCCGGGGATGTCGGGGATCACCGGGGCGGATCCGGTGATGACGGCGACCGCGGAGTTCGCGGTCAGGGTAACCAGGCTGCCGTCGGTCGCGGTGACCTCGACGGTGCGCACGCCGGTGATGCGGCCGTGCCCGCGCACGAGGTCGATGCCCGCGCCGTCCAGCCAGTCGACCTGGCTGTCGTCGTTCCAGTCGTGGGTGAAGGAGTTCCGGCGGGCGAGCACGGCCGCGACATCGAGGTCGCCCGTGACGGCCTCCCTGCTGCCGCCCACGCCCTTCGCGGCCCGCAGGGCCATGCCGCTGCGCAGCAGCGCCTTCGACGGCATGCACGCCCAGTAGGAGCACTCGCCGCCCACGAGCTCGTGCTCGACCACGACGACGCTCAGTCCGCCCTGTTTCGCCCGGTCCGCCAGGACCTCGCCCACCGCTCCGCCACCGAGAACCACCAGGTCATACGTCGTCGTCATGGGCAGAACGTTACTACCCCTAACATTCGGGTCCTCTGGGGCGTAGCGTGTGGATGTTCGCGAGATTCGCGTATGAAGGAGGTCGCTTATGGGACTCGACGACAAGATCAAGAACGCCGCCGAAGAGGCTGTCGGAAAGGTCAAGGAATCCAGCGGTAACGCAAGCGGTGACGAGAAGCTCGCCGCCGAAGGCGCCGGTGACCAGTCCAAGGCCAACCTGAAGCAGGCCGGAGAGAACGTCAAAGACGTTTTCAAGTAGCCGGACCGGCGCCGCCTAGCGCGAGCGCCACCCTTCGGTGTGAACGTATTGGAAGGGCGACCCGCCCGACCGGGAGACCGGTCCGCGGGTCGCCCTTTTCGTATCTCTAGCGGCCCTCGAAGCGCGCGGGACGTCGCGCGAGGAACGCCTCCATCCCGGCGCGGGCGTCCTCGCTCGTCGCCAGCCGCACCAGCTCGCCCGGCAGGCGCCCCTCGGCCGCCGCATCGCCCTCCCGAACCGCGAGGCGCGCGTTGGCGAGCGTCGCCCGCACCGCGAGCGGCGCCTGCGCCGCGATGCGGCCGGCCAGCTCGACCGCGCGATCGAGCTGCTGCCCGTCCGGCACGACCTCCTGCACCAGGCCGATGCGCAGCGCCTCGGGGGCGTCGAACAGGTCGCCGGTCAGCATCCAGCGCATCGCATTGCCCCAGCCGACCGCGCGGGGGAAGCGCAGCGTCGCGCCGCCGAACGGCAGGATGCCCCGGCTGACCTCGAGCTGACCGAAGCGGGTGCCCTCGGCGGCCACCACGATGTCGCTCGCGAGAGCGAGCTCGATCCCGAGGGTGAGGCAGGTGCCCTGCACGGCGAGGACGACGGGCTTGCTCAGCGCACTCCCGTCGACCTGCCACGGGTTGATGCCGCCCTCGGGCACCATGTCGAGCCCGCCGTCCGGGCCGGAGCCGATGCGGGGCGCGATGTCCGCGAGGTCGAGCCCGCCCGTGAAGTGCTCGCCGACGCCGTGCACGACCGCGACCCACGAGTCCGGGTCCCGTTCGAACTCGCCGTAGGCGAGCGCGAGCTCGGCGAGCATCCGGAGGTCGGCGGCGTTGCGCTTCTCGGGCCGGTTCAGGCCGATCAACCGCACGCGGCCGCGCTGCTCGACGACGACGCGCGGCCCGTCGGGGGAGGGCGGGAGGGTCATGCGGGCTCCTCGGCTCGGGTCAGCGCGTCAGCGCGCTGATGATGCGCAGGATCGCGCCCATGTCGCGGGACACGTCGTCCGGCGAGGAGGGGGCGAACTCGGTGATCCCGGCGCCGACGAGCTCGAACTCGCCGCGCAGGGCGGTGATCGCCGCCACGAGCGTCGGCACGGTCAGCCCGAACGGCTCGGGGTAGCCGATGCCGGCCATCTCGCCGGGGTCGAGCACGTCGAGGTCGACGTGCACGTAGACGCGGCGGGCGCCGGTTCCTCGCACCGCCGCGAGGACCGCCGCGGCGGCGGACTCCGGATCGGCGACGTCGCCGGGGGAGAGCCGCGGCATGCCCGTCTCCGCGAGGAAGGCGTCCTCGGGGTCGTCGGCCGCGCGGGTGCCCACGAGCACCACCCGGCCGGCCGACAGGGCGAGCTCCGGGGACAGCGCGAGGCCGTCCGCCCCGTCGCCGAGCAGCGCCCGCAGCACCATGCCGTGGAACGCGCCGGACGGGGACGACTGCGGCGTGTTGAGGTCGGGGTGGGCGTCGAACCAGACGAGCGCGGTGTCCGCGCCGTGGCGGTCGAGCGCGTGCTCGACCGCGCCGAACTCGACGCCGCAGTCGCCACCGATGGTGATGGCCGGGCCGTCCACCTCGGCGAGGGCGGAGCGCTGTGCCGAGCGCACGGCAAGCAGGGAGGCGAAGCGGGAGACGCCGCTGTCGAGCGTCTCGCCGGCCTCCATCGGCACGGCGACGACGCGGGTCGCAGCGGAGGGCAGGTCGCCGCGGATGGCGTCCGCCCCGTCGATGAGGCGCATGGCGCGCGACGATCCCGAGCCCTGCCACTGGGGGACGACGACGAAGGTGGCGACCATGGGCACGTTCCTGTCCGCCGCCGTCGTGGCGGCATACCTGTCGGGGGGAATGGCGACGCGCAGGGGAGGCCGGCCGGCGCGGGCAGGTGTGCTGCCCGGCCGGCCGGCCGCGCGCGCTGGTTACGCGCCGGACTCGACGGCGCGCTGGCTGCCGCCGGACTTCAGGGCGGCGAGCCGGGCCTCGACCTCGGTGAGCTCGCCGAGGTCCTCGAGGCTCTCGAACTGCGCGTCGAGGCTGGAGGCGGCGAGCTCCTGCTGGCCGCGCACCTTGGCCTCCTCGCGGCGGATCTTCTCCTCGAAGCGGCTCACCTCGCTCGTCGGGTCCATGATGTCGATGCTCTTCATGGCCTCGTGCACCTGGGTCTGCGCCTCGACCGTCTTCGAGCGGGCGATCAGCTCGTCGCGCTTGGAGCTCAGCTGGCCCAGCTTCTCGCGCATGGCGTTGAGGCCCTGCTTGAGCTGGTCGACGACCTGCGTCTGGGACGCGATGGTGGGCTCGGCGTCCTTCGCCTCGTTCTCGTACTGGAGCTGCTTGCCCAGCGCGACGCGGGCGAGGCTGTCGAACTTGTCCGCGTCCCCCGCGTTGCCGGAGGAGCGGAGCTCGTCGGCCTTGCTGCTCGCGGCGAGGGCCTTCCGACCCCAGTCGCTCGCGGCCTGGATGTCCTCGCGGTGGTCGTCCTCGAGCAGGCGCAGGTTGCCGATGGTCTGGGCGACCGCGCTCTCCGCCTCCGCAATGCTGCTCGTGTAGTCCCGGACCATCTGGTCGAGCATCAGCTTCGGGTCCTCGGCCTGGTCGAGCATGCTGTTGATGTTCGCCTTCGCGAGCTGCGCGATGCGCCCGAGGATGGACTGCTTTGCCATGTTGTCTCTCTTTCTTCTTCTGCCGAACAGGGTTGCCATTAGAAAGATCCTCCGTCTCCGCCGCCGCCGAAACCACCGCCGAAGCCGCCTCCGCCGGACCAGCCGCCTCCGCCGCCGCCGCCGAACATTCCGCCGCCGCCGCCCCCGCCGCCGCCGAACATGCCGCCGCCGTGGTGGCCGCCGCCGAGCATGCCGCCCAGGATGCCGCCGATGATGGCGCCGGAGAAGGCGTCACCGCCACCGCGGCCGCCCCCGTAGCCGCCGACGCCGAGGCCCCCGCCGCCGCCGAAGCCACCGCCCCCGCGGGTGGTGTAGTCGTCCACGTCCTCCTGCGCCTCACGGATCGCGTTGGACGCGAGGGCGGCTGAGCGCTGCGCGGAGGCGAGAGCGGTGATGGGGTCGTTGCGGCCCCGCGCGTGCGCGTCGTCGAGCAGGCGTGCCGCCTCGGCGAGCTGCTGCCTGGGGTGCGGTCCGACCGCGCCGCGCCGGGTGGAGATGAAGTCGTCCGCCGCGGAGACCTGCGCCTCGGCGACCTGCAGTGCGCGGCCGAGGGAAGCGGCCGCGCGCATGGCCTGCTCGCGCTGCTCGCGGACACCGGCGAGGGCCTCGTCGAGGCGCGCCTCGGCGTCCTGCAGCCGGCGCACGGTCGCGATCGGGTCGGTGCGCGCTCCGCGGGCCGCGCGGGCGTCCGCGATGGCCCGGTCGGCGGACTGAATGAGGCCGGTGAGGTGCGGCATGCGCCGGGTCAGCTGGCGGGCCTCGGCGATGTCGGACTCGACGTCACCGATCTCCGCCTCGATCTGGCGCGACGCCGTCGCGAGGTCGCGGTCCACCTTGTCGACGGCCTCGAGCAGCTGCCTGGCCTGGCCGAGGCTCTGCTGGGCGGCGCGTACCGGGATCGCGACGCCGGTGCGGCCCTCGCGGAGGCCGCCCGCCGCCTCCTGGGCGCTCTGGGTGGCGAACTCGAGCAGCTTCCGGGCCTGGTCGACGTTGCCGTTCAGGGTCGCCATGGTCTCGCCCTCGTAGCGACTGGCGAGCGAGGAGATCTTGCGGTCGGCCTCGTCGAGGCGCCTGCTGATCGCCTCGGCCTCGGTCACCACGCCGCCGATGGTCGCGGGCGCGTTCTTCTCGAGCGAGCGCAGCTCGTCGAACGCCGTCGTCTGCGCGTCGAGCTCGGCGTTGGCGGACTCGGAGAGCTCGATGATGCGCGAGGTCCACTCGCGGCGCTCCTCGTCGGTGTCCGGGAACGCGTCCTCGAGCTTCTGCTTCAGCGTGAAGGCCTCGCGAGCCTTGCCGGAGGCGCTGGTGAGGGCCTCGGCGAACGGCTTCGTCGCCTCGGCGCCGAACTCCGCCTCCGCGAAGCCGAGCTCCTGCTGACTGGTCTTCAGGGCGTCGTCCAGCTGGACGAGCATGCTGCCCGCGCGCTGGTCGAGCTCCCTCTGCTCGTTCTGGGCCGCCTCGACCTGCCTCGCCCCCGCGCGGCGCTTGCGCACGGCCGAGGCGATGCCGATGCCCACGGCGACGAGCACCACGAGCACGAAGAGGCCGAGGATCGCGAAGAACCCGCCGAGCCCGCCGCCGGATCCGGACGCGGGCTGCTCGCCGCCGCCCGCCGCGAGGTCGCCGTCGACCGCGGCCTGGATGCCGTTGGCCGCGCCGATCGCGGCGCCCGCCCAGTCGTCCTGGGCGAGGCTCGGCACGATGTACTCTCGGCTGATGTCGTCGCCCTGTCCCGAGAGGTCGGACGACGGGGAGATGCCGAGGTTGTACACCCGCTCCTCGACCGCGACGGCGAGGAGGTAGTTGTCGGCGCCGAACTGGTTGAGCTGGCCGGTCGCGTCGGTCCAGCCCTCGCGGTCCGCCGGGCTGTCGAACGAGTCGACGAAGGCGACGTACAGCGTGCGGCCGGTCGTGGACTCGAGCTCGTCGATCGCGTCCTGCACCGAGGCCTCGGCGCCGGTGTCGAGCACGTCCGCGCTGTCGAGGAGGTTCGAGCCCCCGAAGTCCACGGGCGGTTCGGCATACGCGGGGGATGCGGAGGACAGGCCGACGAACCCCAGCACCAGAAGAAGGGCCACCATCAGCCTCGATCGCACTACGAATCTCCTCACGGCGTGTCGGACGTTCGAGGCAAGGCTATCGGGAGGGCACGCGCCCTGTCCGAGTGTCCGCTCAGGGCACCTCCGCGAAGGCCCGGACGGGGAAGGTGCCGAACGCCTCGACCTTCGGCGGCACGGCGGTGAAGAGTGCGCCGCTCTCCGGCAGCCGGTCGAGACCGGTGAGGTGCTCCACGACGTGGATGCCGGCGTCGAGCAGCAGGGAGTGGGCGGGGCGCGAGCCGCCGCTCTGGATGTCGTCGATGTTGAGGGAGTCGATGCCGACGAGCAGCACGCCCGCCTCGACGAGGTGGCGCGCACCCTCCTCGGTGAGGAACGGCGCGTTCAGACCGTACTCCGGGCGGCCGAAGTGCCGGTCCCAGCCCGTGTGCAGGAGCACGGCGGCGCCGCCGAGGTCCCGTCCGGCGAGGTCGTCGGGCCGGATGCCGCGCTCGGCCGCGCCGTCGAGCGGGAAGACCTCGGCGGGCAGCCGCACGAGGGTCTCGAGCTCGAGGGACGCGAGGTCGCCGCCCTCCTCGTACCGGTGGTACGGGCTGTCGAGGTAGGTGCCGGTGTTGCCGATCATGGTGAGCACGTCGATGGCGAACTCCGTGCCCGGGTCGTACACGTTGCGCGACTCCTCGCGCGTCAGGTGCGGAGTGATCGTGGGCACGGGCAGGCCGGGGTAGGTCACCATTCCGGCGCGGATGCTGTGGCTCAGGTCGACGAGTCGGGGCACCTGCCCAGTATGGCGGCACCCCGGCGGGCCGGCACTACTGCAGTTCGATATCCGCGTGGGGTCCGCTCACCACGTCGGGCGACGGCAGCGACGCGGCCGACGGTCCCTCGGGGATGAGGTAGAAGATCGCCGAGAGCTGGTAGACGCCGGGCTCGAGCGGCGGCAGGTCCTCGCGGAAGGACTCGGCCGAGTCGTCCTCCACCCCGCAGCGCACGGGCAGGATGCTCGCGGGCAGGTCGACGGATGCGCCGGGCTCGAGATCGATGAGCTGAGCCATCATGATCTGCGGTCCGTTGCTGTGCCACACCGTGATGCCCGCCTCCGACACCGTCATGGCGGGGCTGGCGCCCGTGTAGCCGGTGACCCGCTCGGTGCCGGTATTCGTGACCGTCACGGTGCCCGTGATGGTTTCCGTGCCGGCCGGCGCCGTGGCCGGGAAGCGCGGCGTCGCGACCAGACCGGTCTGCGCGGGCGCGACCTCGGCGAGGGGACCGCCGCAGAAGTTGACCTTCTCGGCGGGGGCCAGCGAGATGCCCCCGCCGGCGGCGCCGGAATCCGATGTCGCCCCGCCGGGCGCCGGAAGGCCGCCGGACTCGGCGCCACCTCCCGGCTGGCCTTCGACCGGGCCGGCGGGGGAGTCCTCGCTCTCGCCGCTCGACAGCGTCGTGACCTGGCCGACGCCGCCCAGGGCGTTCGCCCCGGCGAAGCCGATGCCCGCGATGGCCAGCACGCCGACGCCACCGGTGGCGAGCCGTCCCGGCAGCCGGCGCCGGCGCGCGCGCCGGAGGACCGCGTCGACGTCGAGCGCGCCGGTCGGCGCGCTCGCGGCCGTGGAGCGGAGGAGGGCTCGGGCGGCCGCGCCCTCGCGGGGGTCAGACATGGTGGGCTCCTGATTCTCGGGTGCTGCGCTGTGCGGGTGCGGGTGCGGGGTCGGTGCCGGGTGCGGGTGATGTGCCAGGTGCTGTGCCGGACTCGGTCGCCGCGAGCGAGGTGTGCAGCTTGCCGAGCGCATCGCTCAGGTAGCGCTTCACGGCGCCGGGGCTGATGCCCAGCGTCGCGGCGATGTCGTCGACCTTGAGGTCGTCGTAGTAGCGCAGCACCACGCAGGCCCGCTCGCGCGGGGAGAGCGCCGCGAGCTCGCCGTGCAGGTCGAGGCGCCGCTCGACGTCGGGCGTGTCCGGGTGGGTCGCCTCGGGCTGGGCGGCGAGGTGGGCCACCGACCGCCACCGGGTCGCGCGGCGTCCCCGGTCGAGGTAACCGTTGAGGATGGCGCGGCGCACGTACGCCTCCGCGCTGGAGACGGAGAACCCGTTCCGGAGTCGGCCGAAGGTCTTCACGAGCGCGTCCTGCACGAGGTCCCGCGCGTCATCCGGGTCGCCGCAGACGAGGTAGGCGTAGCGGGTGAGCTCGTCGCCGCGCCGCTCGACGAGCTCGCGCACGATGCCCTCCCACCGGACTGTCGATGTGCTCACGCGGCAACGCTCCCATCTGAGGGGGTCATCGGGGCCGGGCGTCCTGGTGACGCTCGTTCCCTTCACCTGTACAGACGCACACCTCGGCCAGAACGTTGGGGTGCCCGCGGCAGCAGGTTAACCCAGGAGGTGCCTGGCCCCCGCCTACACTGGGCGGCATGAGCATCGCCCCGGCCGCCGAGCCGTCGCCCCTGTTCACCCGGACGACGGTCACGCCGTGACGGAGCACCGTCTCGAGGCGACGCGGGAGACGACCGCGGACGTGTTCGATCCCCGGCACGCGCCGGTGCTCACGGTGGACCCGGGCGACACGATCGTCGTCGACTCGCTGGATGCGTCAGGGCATCTCGAGCGTCAGACGATGCCGGGCGAGGTGCGGCCGAAGTTGTTCGCCGACCCGCGCGGACACGCCCTCACCGGACCGATCGCGGTGCGGGGCGCTCGCCGCGGCGACATGCTCGCGCTGCGCCTCGTGGACCTGCGGGTCGGCGAATGGGGTTGGACGGTCGCGGGGGCGGCGGAGACGCCGATCACGCGCCGCCTCGGGCTGGGCGCCGGAGCGCCCGCATGGCTGCTCTGGGAGCTCGATGCCGAGCGCGGCGTCGCGACGGAGAGCCGCGGCTTCGCCCGGTCACTCGCTCCCTTCCTCGGCGTGATGGGCGTCGCGCCGGCCGCTCCGGGCGAGCACTCGACCATCCCGCCCCGGCCGGAGAGCGGCGGCAACATCGACTGCCGCGAGCTCGTCGCGGGCTCGACCCTCTACCTGCCGGTGTGCGTGCCGGATGCGTTGCTCTACCTCGGCGACGGTCACGCGGCGCAGGGCGACGGCGAGGTCGGCGGCACGGCCATCGAGTGCCCCATGCGCACGGAGGCGGTCGTCGACATCGCGCGCGACCGGCCGCTCCGCACCATCCACGCCGAGACGCCGGCGGGGCGCATCACCTTCGGCTTCTCCACCGACCTCGACGAGGCGATGGGCGACGCCCTCGACGCGATGGTCGAGTGGATGTGCGTGCTGCTCGACGTCGCGAAGCCCACGGCACTCGCGCTGGCGAGCACGGTGGTCGACCTGCGGGTGACGCAGGTCGCGAACCGCACGTGGGGCGTGCACGCGGTGCTGCCCGAGGGCGTGCTGACCGGTGCTGCGCCCGCAGGCGGCGCCGGCGTCTAGCGGGCCTCAGAGGCGGGCGGTCGGCGCCCGCACGAGGGCGTAGAGGCCGTAGGCGATCAGGCCCACCCCGACGAGGTGCAGCAGAACACCACCGAACGGCAGCGAGACGAGCGCGCGCAGGGCACCGTCCATGCCGGTGGCCTGCGACGCGTCGGCGGTGAGGGCGGCGATGCCGAGCAGGACGCCGACGATGCCGAGGGCGGCGCCCTTGGCGACGTGCCCGACCACGCCGACGGTGACGGTGAGCACCCCGGGCACGCCCGCCGGCACGTGGATGTCCCGCCGGAAGTCGCGCGTGACGCCGCGGTAGGCGAAGGTGATGCCGACCGCGAGCACGATCAGTCCCGCCATCACCAGCACAACCGCGCCGCCCGGCGCCCGGATGGCGGCGACACTGAGGTCGTGGATGGTGCGTGCCGCGGACGAGTGACCGCCGAGCGCGAAAGCCAGCGCGGATGCGGCGACGACGAGGAAGACGAGGGCTTTGAAGCCCTCCATCACCCGCCGGGCGACGGCGCGGCGCCTGTCGTCCTCGCGCACGAGGATCGTCTGGGTCACCTGCCAGGCGCCGAGCGCGGCGAGTCCGACGACGACGGCCCAGAGCAGTGCGTAGCCGAGCGGTGTTGCGGTGAGCGAGGCGAGCGCGCCCGTCTCGTCCGCCCGTCCTGCGGCGCCCGACGAGCCGGGACCGGGTCGGGTCGTCGCGGCGCCGGATCCGCCACCACTCGGCGACGCCCCGCCCGACTCTCCCGCGGCGAGGGCGACGCTGATCGCGATGACGCCGACGATGACGTGCAGCACGCCGCTGACCGCGAAGCCGAGCCGCGCGAGCACCGCGAACACGCCGCTGCGCTGCGCCTTCCGCGCGAGCCGCCTGCCCGAGGACACGTCGGCGCCACCCTCGCGGATCCCGCTCGCGCTCACCGGCGGCGCAAGGCCGCGGCGAGCGCCGCGGCGACCGGCGAGGCGACCGGTGAGGCGACGACCCGGGTGCCGGTCACAGCTGGTCGCTGCCGTCGGTGGGGAAGTCGAGGTCGTCGAGGCTGTGCACGGGCTGGTCGTCCCTCTCGGTGAGCACGGCCTCGACGGGGCCGAGGTCCTCGATGCGCTGCTTCAGCGAGGCCATCAGCTCCTCGTCCACGATGTCGGCGGTCTCGGTGAGCTCGGGCACCATGATCAGCTGGCTTGCGGGGCCCACCAGCATGGTCGCCGTGCCCACGCTGCCGTCACCGAGGAGCACCGGGATCTCGACCGTGCCGGCCGTGTTCGCCTTGGCCAGGGCCTCCGAGTACTCGACGACGAGCGCCGCGATGGCGTCACCCGTGACCACGGATTCGCCGGCGTAGCGGATACGTCTCATCCTTCATCCCTAGTCGCGCGCCGATCCGATCACAACCCGCCGCCCCGCCACCCCGGACCGTGCGTTGACGTGAGTCGCCTCCCACGGTCGCTGAGCGTGTCGAAGCGACGTGCGCCGACCTCGCGTCCCTTCGACAGGCTCAGGGACCGAGGTGGTGCCGCCGGTCTGTGCTGGTTGTTCTCCGGAGCTTCGCGAGCAGCGACGGAATGCGGATGGTGCCGCCGCGAATCGGTGGCCGTTCCGCAAACGGTCACCACGAGC